>NZ_BAAAWD010000018.1:0-56570 GCF_039534895.1 Streptosporangium longisporum
CCCGAACCGTCTGCCGCTGGCTCACGCGAAACACGCGCCACCTCGCCCGGCCGAGCTCGGGATTGCAGGAGCTGTGGCCGGGACAGCTGCGGCGCTGCGCGACCCGGATCAGGGAAGCTAGTTCGCCGCGGCGCGGCCGGCGGGCTGACCCGCCCCCGGGAGGCCTCCTCACCGCCGTCAACGAGGCGCCAACCCGGGACGACCCGACGCCACCTGCTGCACTGGGACCCCGCCCGCGGCCTGTACCGCGCCCCTCCCACCCCCTCACCCGATCGTCGAGCCACGCCCTCGGCGGGTGCTCACGCCGCCGACGACCGCGGACTGCTTCACCCGGTTCCCGACGGCCGAAACGCCTCATCGCCTGCGCCTCCACCCCTGCAACCGCTACCTGCTCGGTACGGCCGCCGCCCACTGGTGCTCGACCCGGTTGCCCCCCGGAGAACCGTGCCCAGCGCGCAGGCCCGCGCCTACGCGCGCCGCTTCCCCGGCCGGAGACGGGCTGAGCACGTCCCGGGACGGTTCAGCCGGCCCAACCGCCCGCATGCCCCCGCGAGGCCGCGGCGGCCAGCGCGTGTGTCGAGGAAAGGACCTCGCTGAGCAGGCCGGAGCTGCCACCGAAGTCACGCCCGCCGCAGCCAGGACGCCCGTCCCCCCGGTCGATCGCCGGCGGTCCCGCCCCAGCTAGTCACCGGCAGGTCCAGGGCGCCGGTGCGCGCGTTGCGACGGCCCTCCACCGCCGCGCCCCCAAGCGGGGGGGGGGGTTTTTTATTTCCGTCCGCTCCCCGCCACCGGGAAGCCCAGGTCGGCCACCCGCTCGCAGCCCCGCGCGATCGCCCCGTCTTGTTCTGACCCGTCCAGCAGGGGCCATCTGGAAGATGTGGCCCAGGGAGTGGCCCGCCGGGCGGGCGAGCGCGGGGTCGGGCAGGCTGTACCCTCAAGGAAACCGCCTCGTCCAGGTCCCCGGAGACCAGGAAGCAGGTTCGCACGGAGCTCGCGCGCAGGCCGAGGTCGAGCAGGACGAGCCCTGCGCAACTCTCCCAGCGCAGCGACCCGTCCCCGAGCAGGGTCTGGCGGCGTCCAGCGAGGTCGCCACGATACACCGGGTATGTCGTCCTCGGGCAGGGCTGTCCCACCCGCGAAACCACGGTCTCGATCGCACGCCCAGGCCGCGCGCGTGGATCGCCATCCGTCGACCACCCGCCCCCAGCCCGCGGTGACGGTAGCGCCGGTGCCGGAAACGTCGGCGCGGCGGCCCCGCAGCACCGCTCCCGAGACGAACGCCGCGGACAGCGCCCGGGGTTCCCGTCGTAGGTGATCACACACAGCCCGGCGGCGGCGCGCTATGCTCCTCCTGCCCGAAAGCGCCGGCCGCCCAGCGGCGAAGTCCTCGTCGACCGGAGCACCCGCAGGCGGCGCCATGGCCAGTGCCCTCACAGCGACAGCGGCGGTCCGCCGAGCCGGCCGCCGTGCCGGAAAACCTGGAACCTGCCATTCTCGCGAGAGGGGGAGCACTGGCGTACGGCTGGACACCAGCAGGCCCCTGGCCACCAGCCACCTTCACGGCTCGCAGTCGCGGAGTAGTAGAAGACGTGGGTGCCGTCAGTTGGCGGACGTACGGGCTCGTCCGGTGCTGAGAGCCCGCCGACCAGCTGCCGGTGGGCCTAGTGGAGGAGTGACCCCGGTGCGCCGCCAGCCTCGAGCGCACACGGATGGCGGCGGTTATCCCGGCAGCGCCCCTCCGCCCACGATTCTGACTCTCGTGATCTGTCGCTGTCATGCACCAGGACGCATCAGGAGGTGCGTTCGTGACACGCATCCGCCGTCACCCTCGTCCTCGTCCTCGTCTCCGGTCCCGGTCGCGCGATCCCGGTCCGGGGCCCAGGTCCATCGCGTGTTACCCGCGCACGACTCCCGCGTCCCCCCGGTCTCGGTTCCGTCGCGGTTCGCGGCGCAGTCAGGTCGTGATCCCGCTACGGACGGCCATGCCGGGAGCGGGGAGCGTCCTCGCCACCCCCGCTCCGTGCCCCGGCGCACCCGGGACGTCCAACAAAAAAAAAGGGCCGGGCGAGCCGTGTCCGGGTTGGCCACAGGGAAGACACGGTTCCTGATCAGGCCGCTCCACGACTGTCCAGGGAGAACAACGCGCCGGAACGCCCGCCACCCGCGCCAGAGGGCCGGCGCCGCGCCGTTCACACGTCGGCCATCTCCACGTGTAGAAAGCCGTCGCCGGGTTCGGCGCCCCAGCTCTAACAGGAACCTTCCGCGCCCCTCCTCGGTTGGCAGATACGCGGCGTCAGAAGACGCTAGCCACCCTGCCCGCGCCCGTGATGACCCGGAGCGGTGGCCCTGGCTTGACGCCGCCGTTCGAACTTGACCAGCGACGCGTCCTCGGCGAACATCGAGGCCAGTGACCCCCAGGTCCGCCGCCCATGGCGCCTGGGCGACCGCGCTCGGTGAGCCTGCGCCCGCAAAACGGTGATCACCTCGAACACTGGGCCCTGCCCTCCCGGCGTGCTCCCTGCCGCGCCGGCGAGCTGACGGGTCGCGCGGCCTGCGCCGCGACAAGATGCACCTGTCGCCGATCTCCGCGTAACGAACAGGCGAACGCCTAGCGACAGCCCCACGAACACCCGCCCGCTCCAGCGGGAGAGGAGAGGGTCTCCAGCACCCCGAGCAGCGCCAGCTCCACCGAGCCGGACCAGCTCCACGGCCGCTCGGCCACGTCCGGGTCACCACCAGCTCCGGCCAGCCACGACCCCCCACCGAGGACTCCCGCGCCTGGGCCTGAGCCGGCCGCAACGCGTCGAATCCGCCAGGGCGCTGCTCACCACCCTGACGAGGTAGGCCCGTCGTTCTCCACCAGGGAGACGTCCACGCCTCCGACCAGCGCAGCCACGCCTCCTGGACGACGTCCTCGGCGTCGGTAAGCTGCCCAGGATCCGGTAGGAGGACCCGGTCAGCAGGTCCAGGTGCTCCTCGAAACGCTCAACGCTCATGGCGACATAGACGTATCACGCGCCGGGTGTTGACACGACCCGGCGTAAAGTTGTTTACCGCAACGCTCTACCATTTCAGGACGGACGCGGCGGGCAGCGAAGGAGCACGCAGGTGACCGGAGACGACCCTCGCCGAACGGGTGCCGTGCGGCAGGGGAGGGGTCTTGGCCGGACCCTGGGTGGCGCTCTCGGCGGCCCGGGTAGGTCGTCTCGGTTCCAGCAGACCGTGGTCATCCGCTGTCTGTCCCAGGATGATGATCACCTTCGGCGTCTCGGTCGCCGAGGTGACCTGGGTCTTCACCGCCTCGCTGCTGGCCGCCGCGGTCGCCACCCCGCTGCTCTCACGCCTGGGCGCATGTACGCAAGAAGCGCAGGATCATGTTCACCGTGGGCCTGCTTCGTGCGGGGTCGGTGATCTGCGCGCTGTCGGCCTCCCTGCCCGTCCTGATCGCCGGGCGGGCCCTGCAGGGCGCGTTCCGGCGGCGTATCCCGGGCTGCAGACCACAGACGCCGATGATCAAGGACAGCTTCCGGCCACCAGGGTCATGACGGCCATCGGGGTGTGGTCAGCGCACCATGGGGCCTGTCGGCGGCAGCCTCGGTATGATCGTCACCGGCCTGATCGCCGACCGGACCCCGACCAACCCGGTCTTCTGAGATCACCGCCCGGTAGTCGCCATGAGTCACCCAAGGGCACGCGCCCATCGTCCACTCATCACAGCTAGCAGCAAGCCCAACGGACAACGGGAAAGCCACAGCGGCACACACGGCAAGTACACCACCGATCTATCGTCGGCGAAGAGAGGGTGCTGTGTATCATAAATAACTGGCTGGTCACATAGGCCTATAGCTGCATGGCCGCAGTACCCTCAGTGGAGCACATCCAGACAGAGTTCAGATCAATCGACGCACTCGCAGGGCAGAGGCGCAGCTCCAGAGATACACAAGCTTGAGCGACTACCCCCCCCAGATTGTCGTGAGCGGAAAAGCTCCGTTCGCGCAGGCGCCAACGGTCACGCAGTCGCAAGCCGACGCCACGTGGGGATGACTACAGCCATGCGCGGCTCCGCGCCCCCGAATAGGGTCCAGCATAATAGCCCACCTAGCTCGTCGGACGACCACGCGACCACGAACACGGACTGCACAGGAAACGAAACCATGGCCCGCTGCCACTTCCTGGCTTCGCCATGTTCACGGCTCGTTCACCGCTGATCTCCAGCTTCGTCCAGACGCCCTCTCCGCCGGGTACGGGCTTCGGGTCCGCGCTCCCGTGCACTTAGAGACCAGTGGCATACTACTACGCGAAATAAGCCAACAGCACCCGTAGGACCATGCTGCTCACGCCTCAACTCAGTGAGCCGGCCACGCCTGTCCGCACCGGCATCACGGTACCCCCGCCTACTACCCGGCCCTCGGCTACGAGCCTGCTGCGCAGGTCGGATTCGGCTGGGATTACACACACCTCTTCAAACGACATCCACACGGCTGCTCCCCACACCTGAGCGGCTCCAAACGCACACACTCTGAGATCGTGCAGGGCCATGCGACCTCACCCTCTGGCAAATCAGGCCTACGCCACGGCGCTGGAGGGCGCTCGCCCGGAACTACAGCAAACAGTACGGCCACACAACGATTGTGAACACGCAGAAGCAGGCATGTACGCAAGCGCGGATACGATGTCAACTTCACCTGGTACCGCTCCCATCGGCGCACTTAACACACACAATCGCGACTCCGTCAGCGTCTCGGGCCGCCGCGACCTCCCGGACATCCTGGTACACCCTCGATGTCACATCGCCTACGGACCGTCACACGTCCACCAGTCCACCGGAGAGCTGTACGGTAGATCTCGGTCGGAGCCCAATCTATCACCCGCAGACAAAAGAGCGACGTCCGGGGTACACGGCCGCCAGACCCGCCAGGTTCTAACCGAATGATGGCGCGAGAAAACCCGATGCGGCGATTCACGGTATAGGATATTTAAGTATCAGTGCCAGTCGCAAGGGGCTATGGCGCCAGCATCGGAGCAGCCCGCTCCCCTCCATGGCATGGAGGGCACAGGTCTGCAGGGTTCGAAGATTCCCCCATAGCTCACACTCGAGCCGCCGCTCGACAGCGGCACGAAGGCGGTTCATATCATCGAAATCCCGTGACCGAGAATGCCACACCCTCAGAATACGCGCGCGGACGGGCATTCCTGCAAGTCGCTTATACCGGCTCCAGATACGTCGGCCGGCCGGGTCGATCGTACCGAGGCGGATCGCATCAGACGCAACGGGTTTCGTGCCAGAAGGCGTGCTTTCTGTGAGAAGGCCGCGTCGCGAGGCCTGGGACCACGGATGAAGGGCCGACGGTGCACAAGGACAATTCGGTGCCGCACCCGAGTCCGCGTTCGACAAGCCGTATGGCGTTGTGTTTCCCGGGGACTCCGGGGGAAGGGAAGGGAATTCCCGTCTGGCATGGCTATGCGTCAAGAGGTTAAGACTGTCAACAATTCAACCTTCTGAAGGGGCAAGGTACGATCGGTGCAAGAGCGCCGATGCGATCCCGTCCGTGGCCGCGCCTGACCGAGCTGGTCGGCAAGTGTCGCGGGGAACGAGCGTGCCGCACACGCGCAGACTTCCAGCAACCAACGACCGCACAGGACACGCGAGCCTGGAAAATATAACCCCACAGTTCCCCCGCCCAAGGCGCTGGGCGCCTGGCCCCGGTTTACTCTGCCCCGCCAAATGCGGAACGACAGTCCCGATGCGGAGCCTGACCGAAAACGGGACCTGTCTCTGTGAAGGCCGCTCACGCTCCGACACGTGTAGCCGGCATCACGTCCGACGGCCTAGGAAAGCGTACGGCAGGCCTGGTCAACCCGCAGGCGGACCCCCTCCGGACGCCGGTCAAACGCCTGGTGCTCACTCTGAGGAGGGCCACGCGCAGGAGGGAAGCGTAAACTCTGGTCGCAGTGGCACCCGCAGGCACTGTTATGTCTGTTCGCGCTCATCCACGGAAGACGGACCGCCTGCTCCTGCGGGACATGCTCAGGCAGGCCTTCTGGGGCCTGTTCGGCGAGGCTGAGCGTATGTTTGCCCCCCAGGTGGTCGATGGGCAGCGAGAACGTTATCCGACGTGGTGCTGACAAGGAGTTCAAGATGGTCCCCGGCAAGCAGAAGGTCGGCACCAGTCGGCTGTGGGTCGCCCATCAGCAGAACGACGTTCGGCAGGAGGCCTAGGACGAGTGCGCAGGTTGCCTCGCCGACGAGGGTGTCCCCCCGGCGGAGCGCCTCTGGTACGAGGTAGCCACAAGAGCAAGAAGGCCCCGAAGCAGGCCCGCGCACAAACGGCCCTAAGGAAGGTGCCGACGGTCACTTCGGGTGTGGGCACAGGGCGAACGGCATGTGATTGCAGCAGCACACGCAGTGGGGACGCGCTATCGCGGAGTTGTCCGGCGTGACGATCACGGCATCCTAGCCCGCGGGGGGACGGCATCATACCTCTATCGCGCAGAAATCGGAATTCCGGCGGGGGACCTGCCCAGGGAACATGATGTTTTGCACACATAGCCCTTCCACAGGGCGAGAGCCCGGAGACAAGCTACGGAACTGGGGAAGGTCAACCGGCGAGCACTTCGCGGTGGATGGACGGGGGTCGGTTCGACGCGGCGCAATGATTCAAGGACGCGGACCGGGGTCTCAAGGACCGCCTGGAACGCGCACGGCCTACGTGTGGAGGGGCACTGGGCCGCCACAGCAGCGGCACGAGCTCGGTAGCACAATGAGACGTCAAGGATCGACGGAGGTGCGTGTTCGGAGGGCCGAGGCGAGCTGCCTTGCTGCTCACTAGGCAATCGTCGGCACCATCACGGGTGGGATCGAGGCGTTCGACGACGCGCGCCCGACGACGAAGCGAGCTGGACGCCTGGGAAGGTACTGGCGTGACCACCGCGAAGGGGCGATACATGTACGGACCACGGGTGCTCAGCGCCGGATGGACAGACCGCAAGGACAGTCGACGACTCGACACACGTATATGCGGCTCCTCGGACATTGTCGACCCGACGCAGCACGCGCAAGCGATTAACTCAGCCACCAGACTCGGCTGCGTCACCATGAACCTACGAGCTGGAACTGGCAAGGCACGCTAAGCGGCACCGATACACAACGCGAGCTCAAGGCACTAAGGTCAACCCAGGTACGGCCGGAATGTGCACAACGATCCGCACAGAGTGCCCCGCGTCCACGGACAACCTCAAGGGCGAACCGGAGGTCACGACGAGCACCACATGGAGCGAGGCACCGCCGACGGCACGCGCTGCACTGAGCACACGATTTCGGCGCGACTCCCGGGAAGAAGCATGAGGATCCGGCAGCACGTGTTGCCACGGATGCCACGTTCCAGGCGACGGCCCTGGTGTCACGCGCTGGCAGATCCACCCTCTTAGTTTCACACACTAATATTTCATAACAAATACACGCATTCCGGTACCGAGAATTGTCTGATATCTATTCCGCGACAGTCCGATGGAAAGCGAAACGGGGCCCGAATGGCACCGAGTCGGGTTCGCCCCCGGGACGTAACGCACACCAGGCACAGCAGACGGGGGCACACACGGGGCTCGAACAACACACGACGGCCCGGTGTCCAGGGGACGGAGCCGAGCGCTAATCCACAGCGGGTCGCTCCCCACCTGGGGCAGAGTCGGTTAGGTCCAAATCCGCTCCCCGCTCGCCGGCGGACGCCGGAACGGCGACGTGTATCCGGACGGAGGTCCGGGGGCGCCTGACAGGGCGGGTCGTGGTAACCGCCGTGGATCGAGTTTCGCGTGCGGTCGGACATACCGTCAGCACCCCGCGCCGAGTATGGCCGATCAATACACGCGAATTCGGCCCGGACCACCGCCGCTGGCGCAGCGGGCGATGACCGAAACAGGTTATGGCACCGGAACCCCCCGGGCCCGGTCGATGGCCGTTGGGTACACCACTACCGACGAGGTCACAGCATCAAACCGGACTCGCGAATACCGAGCAACCACGGACCAAAAGGGCCAGCGTGACCCGGAGTGTCCCGGGCACGTGAAGTTCGCTGGCGGGATAGGAACTCGGGGATCGACGCAGAGGCGGGAGAGTCGTCGTGCCGCTGGCACCACGCAGGACCGGTAGCACCCGGCGTGACCCTGCGGCCTCAGGGTCCGGGACTCATCCGAGCACACATACAGATGCACCGCCCTCCCCCACCCCCACGCGGAGCGCCGGCGGCGCCCGGACGCGCGCGTACAAGGCCAGCCACGGTACCAGGAGGACCTCCGGCCGACTGAGCGACAACCTGTGACCACCCGGGACCGACCCTCTTCGACGGGAGGTGACGCCCACCCGCGGATAACGGTCTGTCCCGCGGTCGCATACGGTGAAAGCAATGGCGGCCATGGTCACTGCACACGCTTTCACGAGATCGTCGAGGGCGGGCACCGCCATCCATCAACACCCGTTCACCCACGACAAGTGGCGCCGCTGGGGGAGATCGGCCACTGGCTCCGGGCCGGGGCATCGCACTGCTCGACCTCGGTGACTTACGCACAGAGCACACAAGGAAGGGAGCAGGAGATGCTGTTCTGCCGGGGTGAGGGTTCCCTCGCGTACGGGATCGACGGGGAGTCCGGGCCGGCGAACCACTCATCACACGCGACGTCTATCCATCGCCGCCGCGGCTGGCGCCCCGGGCCGCAGGAACTCAGGCGGGGTGGAAGACAGCACAACAGAGAGGCCGGGCTGTTTAGCGCTGTGGAGAGCACGCAAGGCGCGACAGCGACGGCCTACCGGCGAGCGCTGCGCGTTCGACGTCGTCTCCTGCCTGGGGGGCCGACCTGGATCGGGAACGGACTGGCCGGCACGGTCGGCTGATGCTCCCCGCACCCTACGCGCGGCACCGGCATCGCGGATTCTACCCTGATCGGGGAAGCCGTAGGCCTGGCCAACATGCACGAAGCAGCGTCCCGCAGAGGAGGGACGACCGTACGACGGCACTAATCCCAACCGTTCGGACTTCCGGCCGCGAGGACTCACTCGCTGGCGGGCACGATCGGGAACAAGGTTCGAGGCCGCCGGGTCGAGGTACTGGAGATGTCCCTCGGACGGGGACAGCTGCGGGGCACCGCATTACAGTGGCGAGCAGTGGTGGACGCTGAGCGACTGGCTCGCGACAAACCCACGGCGACCCGACGTCGAGGGTGTGCGCGACTTCCTGGAGCGCTGCGGCGCTCGACACGTCGAGTACGGAAGGCGCCATCTCGGCACGGGGGGTCTTCGTGGTGCGACCCGTGACGGCTACCGGCGGAGGTAGAAGCATAAGTTGCTCGATACGGGCCGGTTGGTCAACGGGGTGTTGCCCGACGGGGCGCGGGGAACGAGGCGCCGGCCTCGTCCGGCGCCGGCCGGACGGCCCGGGCTCCGGCACACGGGCACGACGACCCCGTTCCGCCCATCGCTCGAGCATGAGATGACCGTGACGTCCAGTTTACGCCCGTCAGCTGGCGGCGCCTGGGAGCCACCCTGCACGGGATGATGCTACTGTCGTTCCCCGAGGCCACACGAGCGCCTACGCCGCGCAGGGGCGTGGAGGGCGCGCGACGGTTACACTTCGCCTCCCGAGAGCGCGTGCCTTCGGCACCGCCTCCTCACGAGCTGGTCATCGCGACCTTCTACAACTTATCACCCCCACACGGGGCATTCGTCCGGGCGCCAAAGTCCCGGCCGTCTGGCGAGGTGACGACCTCCGGAGAAGATCCTCGGCGCCCGCTGGACGGCGGGACGCGGCACTGCGCCGGGCCGGGATCCACGAGATCGACATCCTGGGACAGAGAACGCGGAGCTGGCCGCCGCCGACGCGGCGCATGCGGGCCTGCGGAGCAGTCCCAGGACGCCACGCTGTTCAGCCGCCACCGACGCTGCCTGGCCGTCGAGCCGTGCTGAAGCTTGCGCACGAACCCAAGACGCGCTGCGCGAGTTCCGCGGGGTACGCCCACGTGGCGGCCTGCTGACACGAGTGGAGTCGGACTCCGCTGGACGCGGCTGGTCCTGCACGGCGACGACGGGCCAGATGCCCACGATTCTTCCTCAAGTTCACCGCGAGTGGCCGAGGAGGAGTGGGACGAGGCCGCCGCCCCGAGGGGATGCAGCACGAGCGCGGCCTGATGGACGGCGGAGGAGCTCAACGCCGAGGGCAGGGCGCTCCGGCAGCGGATATCGAGGACCGAGTACCGACGGAGCATGGCGCTGCCACAGACACAAGTAAGCAGCACGCATGCTCTCCGACGAGGAACTGGTCCGCCTGGCGAGCAGGCCCGCACGTCTTCGCCGAACCCACTAGAGCGACGTGGTTGGGGAACGCGGGGCCTCTGCTGACCTTCCCGCTGAGCGGACGGGGGACCGCCTCACTCAAGGCCGCGACCGCCTCACTCCCGGCCGGTCCGGATCACTGTCGGGCGGCCGAAGGTCAGTCCCGGGCGTGAACGGGGTACAACCGACCTGGCCTGAGAAAAAGAGCGGGGTCAAGCGTCGGCCGGTGCGACGACGCGAACGCGCAACGGACGGTCACGGCGCGACCTCGACGTCGGGCGGGGGCCGGTGCCATCACCGGGAGGAAGGCAGAGACCGGTGACGGCGGCGGCCTCGGGGTCCCCCACTCGTCCACCGTGGACGGTGGCGCGACATGGACAGGCCTGGCGAGAGCGTGGCCCCGCCGTCGACGATCCCCGAGTAGTCGGACCCGCGCACGCCCAACGTCCCGAGCGGCTCCGCGAGCCCACGGTGGTGAGATACCGAGTCCCAGCGCGGCATGGCCAAGCAGTACCGGCCGTATCCCGGAGGGCCGGAGGGCCACTCGGCCAGCACCGTCGGGGTGAGAAGCAGGCTCGGCGCGGGCGGCGCCCGCGGGCGCACGGAACCGAGGACCCACATGCCAGCTCGTTCACCGGCTAACGCAGGCTCCACACGCTCCAGCCCGATCCTCGCCCGTCCGGGACGGCGAGCCGTCGCGGCGCACTCAGAGCGACGACGCGCACGGTCGTCACCACGTCCCGCGGGGTGAAGGCGGCGTCGTCCTCGGGCTGGGTCGCTGTGAACGGCGTCGCCCAGTCCGGCCTGAGGTAGAGGCGCACCACGCGATGACCAGCGTCTGGTCCGCGGGTTCCAGCCCGGTTACGAACCCCTTCGTGATCCGCAAGCCGGCAGTCCGTCCTCGGCCAGGCAGTCGATGGACCACGGTTGGCAGTCCACCGGTGGAAGTCGACCTGGTGCGCGCCCGTGCCGTACTGCTCGGCGAGCGTGGCGCTAGGAAGTCCGGCTTTGACGCTCAGCCCCTCCTGGTGACGAACAGGCCCGCCGGCTTATGCCACGTACCGGGGGACGTGTGGCGGGCCGTCATGGGCGTCCGCGCTCTCGTCCGGGCCGGGGACGGGAGGCGGGTCGTCTGGTCGTGACGATCTGCCGGGTGTGAGCGCGGTTGAGCGAGATGTGCGGCCCTTCGAAGGGAAGCCGAAGACCTGTCGAGCTCGTCGGCGGTGGTTCCGGCGGCCCCGGCCCTCGCCATGCCGAACGCCGTGGGCGATGCTCCAGGGGCGACAGGACGACGTTGGGTCTTCCGGACGCGGCGGTCGGTGAGCAGTGAAGTGCCCGAAGGCCGTCAGGCCGCGTACGGTCTCCGCGACCGTTTCGTGGGGACCAGCCGCTGCACCCCCTTCGCGGTGATCAGGCTGGGCTTGGACATGGCGCATGCCGACGAGGGCGGCGACGGCCAGCAGTGCGGGTAACAGTCGGCGCATGCCTGTGCAACGTATGCGGCGGCCTCGGGTGGTTCACGCGTCCGGGACGTCGGTGGTGTCCGGGTGGTTCGCATATCCGGGACGTCGCCGGTGTCCGGGCGGTTCACCTGGCCGGGGGGCGTCAGCCGAACGCGGCGAAGGCGCCCGCGCCGATGTAGGGCGGACGGGCCAGCGAGATCGAGGTTGAACCACGCCCTGCGCAGCACCGCCACCCCCAGCCCGCTCGTAGACGAGCAGGGCCAGGACGGTGGTCGTGACCTAAGCATCGCCACCGTGTGCACCCCGTCGCCAGCAGGGTCTGCGAGGCCAGCGCTGCGGCACCGTGCTCGCCCTGGCCTCCGTGAGCCCCGTGCGTGGGGCTCCGTGGGCTCCGTGCCCGTCGTGCCGGTTCCCGCGCCCCAGGGTGACAGGGAGCACCATCAGGCCCGCGCCGTGGCGGTGGCCATCAGGAACGACCACCCGGCGAGCTGCGGGCCGTTCCACCTTCATGCCCACACCTGCGGGGGTGATGCCGCCGTCAGCAGCCGCCAGAGACGCCGAACCCGCACACCAGGCCGCCACGCCGTACGAGACCCGCCTTCGGCGGGGCGGCAGAGCCGTGCGGGCCGACACCAGCCCAGCGTGACCAGCACCGAGGCGGCGTGACCGAGCACGATCGGCGGGAGCGCGGCAGCACGCCGCGCGCGAGCGCTCCTGCAGGCCGAGCGCGACCGCGAAGAGCCAGCCACTGGCCGGGTTCAGGCCGTGGAAGGCGCCGGAGCCCGGCCACGACGAGCAGGGGGTCAGATCCATCGGACGCGCCCTCACAGGACAGAAGACGGCCGGGACCGTTGACGGGCTCGGATGCGGCCCGGGCGGACGGGACTCGGGGGCGGAAACGGGGGAGGGACAGCGGACCCCGGGGGTGGGGAGGGGCGGGGTGAGGGGTCAGGGGAAGCAGTAGGAGTCGGAGGAAGGAGTCGCCGCCCTGCAGGTCGGATCTGTTGTCGCGCGCGACGGCCGTCCGCGGCGAAGTCGGTGAAGAAGCCCGGGTCGGGGTGAGCGAGCCGTCGTCGGCGACGTCCACCTTCGCCATCCAGCGGAGATGCCGTCGGAGGTTAGAAGACGTCGTCCCAGGAGCGCGGTAGAGCGAGTTGGTGAAATAGACCACGTCGCCCGTCCCTGCTGGCCTCGACCATCTGCGGGCACCCCGTTCATGCGCCCGGTCCGGGGCGGCCCGTGATGTGGCGTCGCGCGGACGATCCACCAGCGATCCTGACCTCGACGCGGTCTGCCGGGGGGCGAACAGGGTCGGAGACGTCGTACGCCCCTGAGCTCTCCGGTGCCCCAGCCGAGACGAGCAGGATGCGGTCGTCGAGGGTCAGCGAGATGTCGCTGACCAGCGGCGGTACCGCGCCGAACTGCTTGAGCGGCTCCGGCAGCAGCTCGGGGTCGGCGGGTTCGGCCGGGATCGTGATCGTCTTGCGGGCCTTCCAGACGCCGTCCTCCAGGTACCAGGTGAAGATGTTGGACGACAGGTCCTCGACGTCGACCACCGTGTTGACGAACCCGTAGGTCCTGGTCGGGTCGTGCGCGGGCCGCAACTCCAGCGCCATCTGGTGGCGGTCGCCCAGGTCGATCTCCTGGAGGTGCCTGCGTTTGGTCAGGTCCCACACGTGCAGCCGGTGGCCGTACCCGCGGCCGGTGAGCAGCTCCAGCGACGGGCCGGGCTCGATCTGGTTGGGGGTGGCCCACTCACTGGTGATCATGGTGTCGTGTCCCAGGTGCCACCAGAAGTCGTAGTGCAGCCGTTGCGGCCCGCGGTCGGCCTCCCAGCGGCCCTGCGGTTCGAAGGTGTCGTGGTCGAGCGTGAACACGCCGCCGGGCGCGTCGCCGTCCACGTTGCCGAGCGCGCTGACGTAGATGGCGTCGGTGCCCGCAGTGCACGGTGTGGGGGCGGCTGTAACCGGTCTTCTTGAAGATCGTCTCCGGCTCGATCGTCTTGACGAGCTTGGGACGCCGGGGGTCGTCCTTGACGTCGAAGACGTAGATCCTGCTGGACCGGAGCCCCGGAAGGACCAGGTAACGCCTTTCCACGTGCGGATGCGGCGCGTACGGGCACAGGGCCGCGCTGCACACGTTCCACCCGAAGTGATGGAGCTCGTCACCGGGGACGGACATGTCGTGCACATCGACGATCGAACCGTCGGAGAGGTCGATCGTGGCGAGCCCGTCGGGCCGTTCCTCGCCGGTCGTGTCCAACAGGGCGACGTAGGCCAGTCCCTCCCGAGGCGCCAGCATGGCCTCGCGGGCGGAGGGATAGAAGGTGGGATCGGGCTGGATGAGCGGCACGGTGAACTCCTCTTCGAGGCCGGAACCGATACCCCACCAATGTTGTAGGAAAATGCGGTCCTGTCCAGGGGACATATCGGTACGACCGTCGCGGGTTTCCGCGTCCTCCGCCCGGCGCCGCCGATTCGTGAAGCCGGTTCGTGAAGCGGTGGATTTCGCGGGACGGTGTGCCGTGCGGGGCGACGACGTTTCGTGGGTGAAGGCGTAGGGCGAAAAGGGGCGGATCAAAGGGGAAAGGGGCCGGTGGCGTTCCGGGGCGGCCCCTGGGACGGATCGCCGGGTTCGATCTTCGTCCGGATCTTCGGGGCCGGGGACGAGGACGGGGACGGGGTGGAGGCGACGGGCGCGAAGAGGGGCGAGCCCGGACGACACGGGGCGGAGAGCAAAGGGAGAGGTGCGGGGCGACGATGCCCCGCACCTCTCCGCTTTCACCCGGCCGTCACTCGCCCGTCCGGTCGTTCCGGCGACCCGTTCTCCGGTGATGGAGAACCCCGGAACGATCCCTCGGCTCGTGACGCGCCGATCGGCCTGCTTCCATGAAGTTCTGGGAGAACCTCAGCAGATCTTCACCGGGGTGCAGATCCCCATGGCCCCGATCCCCATGGAGCTACCGATCCCCATGGAGGCGCCCAGGACCGGGACGCCGATGACCGAGGTGCCGTACACCGGAGTCGCGACGACCTGGATGGGGGTCACGCGGACGGTGTCGACCGGTCCGCTGACGGTTCCGGCTCCAGGCGGTCCGGCGGGGCCTTCGGGTCCTTCAGGCCCGGTGGGGCCTTCCGGTCCTTCGGGTCCCTCCGGTCCGGGAAGGCCGTCCGCGCCTGCCGGTCCTTCGGGTCCGGCGGGTCCTTCGGGGCCTGCCGGCCCGGGAGGACCGTCTGCTCCGGCGGGGCCGGGAAGGCCGTCGGCTCCTGCCGGGCCGGGGAGGCCGTCGGCTCCCGCGGGTCCGGGAGGTCCGGCGGGTCCCTCGGGGCCGGGGAGGCCGTCAGCTCCTGCCGGGCCGGGGAGGCCGTCGGCTCCTGCCGGGCCGGGGAGGCCGTCTGCGCCTGCCGGTCCGGGAGGCCCTGCGGGTCCCTCCGGTCCGGGAAGGCCGTCAGCCCCAGCGGGGCCCGGAAGGCCGTCAGCCCCAGCGGGGCCCGGAAGGCCGTCAGCCCCGGCGGGGCCCGGGAGGCCGTCGGCTCCCGCGGGTCCGGGAGGTCCGGCGGGTCCCTCCGGGCCGGGAAGGCCGTCAGCTCCGGCGGGGCCCGGAAGGCCGTCAGCTCCGGCGGGGCCCGGGAGGCCGTCGGCTCCCGCGGGTCCGGGAGGTCCGGCGGGTCCCTCCGGGCCGGGAAGGCCGTCAGCTCCTGCCGGGCCCGGGAGACCGTCTGCGCCTGCCGGTCCGGGAGGTCCTGCGGGACCCTCGGGGCCGGGAAGGCCGTCAGCTCCGGCGGGGCCGGGAAGGCCGTCGGCTCCTGCCGGTCCGGGAGGCCCAGCCGGGCCCTCCGCTCCGGGGAGACCGTCGGCTCCGGCCGGTCCGGGAGGTCCGGCGGGACCCTCCGGTCCGGGAAGACCGGCGGGTCCGATGAGGCCGTCGGCTCCCGCGGGTCCGGGAGGTCCGGCGGGGCCCTCAGGGCCGGGAAGGCCGTCTGCGCCTGCCGGTCCGGGAGGTCCTTCGGGTCCGGGCGGTCCTGCGGGGCCATCGAGACCGGGAAGACCGTCGGCACCCGCGGGTCCGGGAGGCCCTGCGGGACCCTCGGGACCGGGAAGGCCGTCGGCTCCGGCCGGTCCGGGAGGTCCGGCGGGACCCTCGGGGCCGGGAAGGCCGTCGGCTCCGGCCGGTCCGGGAAGACCGTCGGCGCCTGCCGGGCCGGAAGGTCCTTCGGGTCCGGGAGGCCCGGCGGGGCCCTCGGGACCAGGAAGACCGTCAGCTCCGGCCGGGCCGGGAAGGCCGTCGGCGCCTGCCGGTCCGGGAGGTCCGGCGGGACCCTCCGGTCCGGGAAGACCGTCAGCACCCGCGGGTCCTGCGGGCCCCTCGGGGCCTGCGGGTCCTTCAGGTCCGGCAGGACCGGCGGGTCCCCTCGGGCCGGCGGGCCCGCGGAGCCCGTCGGGAAGCTTGCACAGGAAACTCGGCAGACCGAGCCACCTGCACAGCAGGATGTAGTTCCCGTCGGTCGAGGTCGGGCGTGCCGCCTTGTGAATGATCGTTCCGGTGGCCACCACGTCGCTGACGCGGACTACCGGAGCCGCGCTGGTGACGCGAACCACCGGAGCCACCGGGACAAGATTCGTGCAAATGGCGGCGAGCTGCAGGAGGCACGGGTCCGCAGCGCTCTTGGTGGTGCTGATTCCGCCATGGCGGGCCTGGGCCGAGGCGGGAATCTGCGAATCGGCCGAAACTGGAACAGGGGAGTGCAGAAGAAGGACGGCCCCGGCGAGCGCGCCGCCCGCAAAGGTCCGTTGCATGAAAGTAGACACGTGCCTTCTCTCTCCTGTCTGTATTCAGAGAAAACGCGACGCGGCCATTCTTGAGGTGTTCGGTGAAGAGTGCGAGAAGTGCTGCTCGAATCCGGTGAAGACACTAGGTGAACGGTGCACCGCGCTTTGCCGTACGAAAACATGAATCGCTACATAAATCGCAATGGGCTCATTGTAATAATGATATCGCTAAGCGTCTTAATTTCCCGCAAACCGGAATTCGGTTCATTGGTGTCGTCATCGGGCGGGAGTGGTGATCTCACGGTCCGAGGGGGCGGGTCCGGCCGGGGTGCGGAACGCTCTCCGGTAGGCCGAGGGGGAGGTGCGCATCGCGCGGGTGAAATGGTGACGAAAGGTCGCCGGGCTGTCGAAGCCCACGGCGGAGGCGATCTCCTCCACGGGCGCGGAGGTGGACTCCAGCAGCGTCAGGCTGGCCGCCACCCGCTGGGAGATCACCCATCGCAGCGGGCTCGTCCCGGTCTGCCGCTTGAAATGCCTGATGAACGTGCGCTGTGACACGCGCGCCACCTCCGCGAGGACGGCGATCGTGATGGGTTCGGCGAGATGGTCCAGCGCCCAGGTCATCGCGGCCGTCACGGCGGCACCCTCGCGTACCGGCGCGACCGCGGCCTGGATGAACTGGGCCTGCCCGCCCTCCCGGTGCGGAGGGATGACGAGCCTGCGGGCGACCTCGTTGGCCACGCCCGGCCCGTGGTCCTTGCGGACCAGGTGGATCAGCAGGTCCAGCCCGGCCGCGCTGCCCGCGCTGGTCAGCACGTCCTCGCCGTCGACGTAGAGCACGTCCGGGTCCACCCGCACCCGGGGGAACCTCTGCTGGAGCAGCTCGGCGTACCTCCAGTGGGTCGTCGCCTCCCTGTCGTCCAGCAGCCCGGCGGCGGCCAGCGCGAACGCTCCCGAGCAGATCGACACGACGCGCGCGCCCCGCTCGTGGGCCCGGCGCAGGGCCGCGACCACCCGCGGGGACACCTCGTCCCGGACGTCCGGCACCCCGGGGACGATCACGGTGCCGGCCTCGGCCAGTACGTCGAGACCGTGCTCCACCCGCATGGTGAATCCGCCCACGACCCGCAGGTCGGCGGGGCTCTCGGCGCAGACCGCGAGCTCGTACCAGGGCACGCGCAGTTCCGGGCGGGGGATGCCGAACACCTCGACCACGCAGCCCAGCTCGAACGGGCTCATGCCGTCGAAGGCGAGGACGGAGACACCGCGGCGCGCACGCCGCCGGGTGGGCGGGGGAAGCAGCATGGCGAAATATTAGCGGTAACGGTCATTCACGCCACTGTTCGGGTGGGCCGCCCGCACGGCACCATTGCCTCATCCGGCGGATGACGCCATGGATCGGGGACACCGGGTTCTCCGGGCCGGGCCCCGCGTCGCACGCCTCCGGACCGTCAGACGCCCATCGAGATCGTCATCGCGATCGTCGGCGGGAGTGTCGTCGAACGCGCCGTCGCCGGTGCCCCGAGAAGCGCCGGCGAGGAACGGTCGAGAGGCGCCACCCGAGGAACATCGCCGAACAGGCCTTTCCGGCCACCTCGGCGACATCACACGAACCAGCCACCATGAAAGGTCGCCGATGTCCGTCACCGCCGCGCCCACCGCCGTGCCCACCGTCTCCCCGTCCGCCGTCACCGCGGTGCCGGCCGCCGACAACCGCGCCGCGCTGGCGCACTTCGCCGCCCGGCTGGCGTTCGAGACCGACGCGGCCGACGTGGCCGCGGACCTGGCCGCGGGCGTCACCGGTCTGGTCGTCGTCGACTCGCGCAGCACGGAGAGCTGGGAGCAGGGCCACATCCCGGGCGCCGTCCACCTGCCCACCGCGCTGATCGCCGAGCACGGCGACTCCGTGGTCCCCGCGGGCGCGACCGTGGTGACCTACTGCTGGGGCCCCGGATGCAACGGTGCCACCCGGGCCGCGTTGGAGTTCGCCAAGCTGGGCCACCCGGTCAAGGAGATGCTGGGCGGCTTCGAGTACTGGGCCCGGGAGGGACAGCCCGTCGAGACGGCGCAGGGAGTGTCCAGCCGCCCCGCCGACGCCCTCACCTCGCCCGTCTCCGGCGTCTCCTGCGCCTGCTGACCGGTCCTGAGGTCAGGCCGTGCCGGCCGGGTCCCGGCTCAGGGCCGCCCCAGGCTCCGGCCGTACGCGGCGGGGGACATGCCGACCACGGAGCGGAAGTCCCGGACGAAGTGCGACTGGTCGCTGTACCCCAGCTCGGCGGCCAGCCTCGGCCAGTCGGTGCCGGACCCGGCCCGCTCGGCCGCCTCGTGGATGCGGTAGCGGCGGATCACCCACTTGGGGGAGACGCCCACGTAGTCGTTGAACAGCCGCTGCAACCGCCGGACGCTCAGCCCGTGCAGGGCGGCGAGCCGGTCGACGCGGGTGATGCCGGGATCGTCCAGTACGCCCGCGACGAGCCGGGCCACCTCCTCGGCCACGGGGTCGCGGGGCGGCAGCCGGGCGAGCAGGAACTCCTCCACGACACGTACAGCCTCCTCGTCACGGGCGGACAGCACGGCCGGGACGATGGCGTCGGCGCCGGGACCGAAGATCTCGGAGACCGGCGTGAAGCGGCCGGAGATCGTGGACAGGGGAGCGCCCAGGAAGGGGCGGAAACCCGCCGGGTGGAAACGGCTGCCGACGACGACCCCGCTGCCGGTCAGCACCTCCCGATGGTCACCGGTGACGACCCCCGCCACGCAGGAGCCGCGCTCCTGGAAGACCAGGTTCACCGACGGGTGGGACACGACCCGCTGCTCGTACGGTTCGTCCAGCCGCCAGCGGATGATCCAGTGATGCTCCACGAAGAAGGCCAGGTCGGGGTGGCAGGCGTGACGGGTGTAGCGGAACCGGGCCGCCCCGGCGTTCAGGATGCCCCGGGTGTCGGAGGGAACGCCCGCTCCACCGGCGGGGACGCCCGCCGTGCCGGAACGGACTCCGCCCGGGGCCTCACCGGTCGCGTCCCGGGCACCGGGTTGCGCCGTCCCGCCGGTTCCGGCTTTCGAGGACGCGACCGGGGACGCGACCGGTGGCGCCCCGGGACCGGCGTGCGCGCGCATGGTGCCGAGCCTATGTCGCGTTTCTTCAATACGGGGGCACGCCGGTCGGCCACCATGGCCGTCATGAACGAGATCGAGATGCTGGAGAGCGCCACGGCCCGTACGGTCGCCCTGGCCCGCGGCGTCCGCGACGATCAGCTGTCCCTGCCCACCCCCTGCGAGGACTACGACGTGGGCGCCCTGCTGGAGCACCTGTCCTGGGTGTCGGCGATGTTCGCCGCGCTGCCCCGCGGGGAGCGGCCCCCGCCGCAGGACGCCGACCGGGACGCCTTCGCGGCCCGGGCCGCCGGCATGCTCGCCGCCTGGGCCGAACCCGGCGCCACGGAGGGGATCAGTGCGGGCATGGGCCTGCCGATGAGCGTGGTGCTCCGGATGGCGGTGAACGACATGGTGATGCACGGCTGGGACCTGGCCAGGGCCACCGGCCAGGAGTTCACGGTGGACGCCGGGACGGGGGAGCTGCTGGCCGCGTTCGTCGCGCAGATGGCGCCGCAGGGACGGCCCCGGGGGGTCTTCGGGGAGGAGGTGCCCGTACCGGCGGACGCCTCGCCGTTCGAACGGGCGCTCGGGCTCGCCGGACGGGACCCGGGCTGGAGACCCTGATCACGCGTCGAACACGGTTTGCGCTCGCTTGGGTCAAGCGACCGGCGGATGTCCGCGAGAGGTCGTCGTAGGGGGTGACACGCATCCCTTGGAGGCGACATGACGTACCGGTACCGCCCGCTCGCCACTGCCCTCGCCGTGCTCGCCCTGCTGTCGGCCGCCGCCTGTGGCGGAGGGTCGGAGCAGGGATCCGTACCGATGCCCGCGTCGGGCCGGTCGGGACCGTCGGAGATCGCCCCGCCGCGCGGCGAGGACGACCGCCCGGCGTCCCGCGGCCGGGCCACGCCCCGCGCCGGGGAGGCCGGGAAGCCCGCGGACGCCGAGACCCCCAAAAGCGCCGAGAGCCCCGAGAGCACCGAGAGCTCGGCCGTGCCCGAGGTCGCGCGGAGCCACGACACCGCGGCCGAGCAGATCTCCACCTTCTCCCTCGACGTGGACACCGCCTCCTACGGCTATAGCAGGAGGCTCCTGGGCGAGGGCAGGTGGCCGGAGGCGGGCCAGGTCCGGCCCGAGGAGTTCGTCAACTCCTTCGCGCAGGACTACGCCGAGCCCGAGGACGACGGCTTCACGGTGCACATGGACGGCGCGCGCACGCCGGGGAACGGCACCGCCCTGCTCCGCGTCGGCCTGCAGACCCGCAGGACCGACGCGGAGTCCCGCAGGCCCGCGAACCTGACCTTCGTGGTGGACGTGTCGGGCTCCATGGGCGAGCCTGGCAGGCTCGACCTGGTCAAGGAGGCCCTGCACCGGCTCGTCGACCAGCTCGGACCCGGTGACCGGGTCTCGGTCGTCGCCTTCAGCGAAGCGGCGGAGGTCGTCCTCCCGATGACCCCGGCGGCCGAGAAGGACCGGCTGCACGCCGCCGTCGATCGCCTGGCCGTGCAGCAGTCGACCAACCTGGAGGCGGGACTGACCCAGGGGTACGACGAGGCCGCGGCGAGCTTCCGGCCGGCCGCGGTCAACCGGGTCGTCCTGCTCTCCGACGGCCTGGCCAACACCGGCGACACCACCTGGCAGGGCATCCTCGACCGGGTCGCCCAGGCCGCGGGCAAGAAGGTCACCCTGCTCTGCGTCGGCGTCGGCCGCGACTACGGCGACGAGCTGATGGAACAGCTCGCCGACAACGGCGACGGCGCCGCGGTCTACGTCGGCTCCGCCGACGACGCGCGCAAGGTCTTCGTCGAGCAGCTGGCCACCAACCTTGACCTGCGGGCCCGGGACGCCAAGGCGCAGGTCGTGTTCAACCCCTCGGCCGTGACGTCGTACCGCCTGATCGGTTACGAGAACCGGCGGATCGCGGCCGGGGACTTCCGCGACGACGCCAAGGACGGCGGCGAGATCGGTCCCGGTCACTCGGTGACCGCCCTGTACGAGGTGCGGCTGCGCGACGGGGCGTCGGGCCAGCTGGCCACCGCCACCGTGCGCTGGCAGGATCCCGACACCCGTGCCCCGGCCGAGGCGTCCCGCTCGCTGGGCGCGGGGGACCTGGCGGCGTCGCTCTGGGAGGACGCGGCCCCGAGGTTCCAGGTGGACGTGGTCGCCGCCGGTTTCGCCGAGTACCTGCGCACCCGCGAGAGGATCGCGGGGGTGGCGCCGGCCGACCTGGCCTCCCACGCCACCCGCCTGGCCGCCTCGACCGAGGACCCGGCGGTGACCGAGCTCGCCCGCCTGATCGGGCAGGCCGTCGCGCTCGGCTGACGGGAGCGTCCCGGGGCCCGTGCCCCGGAGCGCGGGTCCCGGGCCGGAGCCCCGGTGCCCGCGCCTTGACGGCCGTGTTCCGGGAGCCGCGTACCGGCGCCCGCGCCCCGGGACCGCGGGGCTCGCGCGTCCCCGCGGTCCCGGGCCGCCGCGTGATCGTGGTTACAGGGTGCGCGATGGTTTCCTATACACTGGCGTCGTCGCCGGGCAGGTTCCGGGGACACCCGGACGCCCGGCGTCCGAGGGGCTATGGCGCAGCTGGTAGCGCGCCTCCATGGCATGGAGGAGGTCTGGGGTTCGAATCCCCATAGCTCCACGTCGAGCCGTTCCCGCGACGGCCCGAAGGCGGTTCACGAGATCCCGTCCGATCACCTCGATCGGGCGGGATCTCGTCGTTTCAGCGGGCGCGCCCGACCCGGCCCTCGTGCCAGACCGGTTCGGCGCTCTCGTACACGGTCCCGTCGGAACCGAAGATCAGGAACCGGTCGAGGTCGGCGGCGAACCAGCGGTCGTGGGTGACGGCCAGCACGGTGCCGGAGGAGGCCAGGCCCTGCTGCAGGGCCTCGGCGCTGGCCAGGTCCAGGTTGTCGGTGGGCTCGTCGAGCAGCAGCAGGGTGGCGCCGGACAGCTCCAGCAGCAGGATCTGCAACCGGGCCTGCTGGCCGCCGGACAGGGTCTCGAACCGCTGGCCCGCCGCGGGGGCGAGCTCGTAGCGGGCCAGGGCGGCCATCGCCTCGTTCAGGGTGAGCGCGTGGCCGGTCATGACCAGCTCGGCCGGGGTGCGGCCGTGCAGGTCCGGCCGCGCGTGGGTCTGCACGAACCGGCCGGGTGTCACCCGCGATCCCAGCCGGACCGAACCCCGGTGCGGCACCGCGGGCACCGCGCCGTCGGCGGCCTGTTCCAGCAGGTGCAGGAAGGTGGACTTGCCCGAGCCGTTGGAGCCGAGCACCCCGATGCGCTCGCCGTACCAGATCTCGGTGCCGAACGGGCGCATCAGACCGGTGAGCTCCAGGTCCTCGCAGACGACGGCGCGTTTGCCGGTACGTCCGCCGCGCAGCCGGATCCGCACGTTCTGCGTCCTGGGCGGGCGCTGCGGCGGGCCGGCCTCCTCGAAGCGGCCGAGCCGGGTGCGCGCGGCCCGGTAGGCCGACGCCAGCGCGTCGTTGTTCGCCGCGCTCTGCTGCAGGGTGCGCGTCAGCCTTCTGAGCCTGGCGTGTTCCTCGTCCCACCGGCGGCGCCGCTCCTCCAGCCGGTCGATGCGTTCCTCGCGTGCCGTGGCGTAGGTGGCGAAGCCCCCGCCGTGGATCCAGACGCCGCGATCCTCCACGGTCACGATCCGGTCGGCCGCCTCGGCCAGGAGCCCGCGGTCGTGGGAGACCAGCAGCACGGTCTTGTCCGTGGCCCGCAGCCGCCCTTCCAGCCACTGCTTGCCGGGCACGTCCAGGTAGTTGTCGGGTTCGTCCAGCAGCAGGACCTCGTCAGGGCCGCGCAGCAGGGCCTCCAGGACGAGGCGTTTCTGCTCGCCTCCCGACAGTGAGGCCACCGGGCGGTCCCGGATCGCGTCGTAGGACAGGCCCATGGACGCGGTGGCGCAGACGTCCCAGACGACCTCCATGTCATAGCCGCCGGCGTCGACGTGATCGGCGACGGCCTGCGCGTACGCCAGCTGCGTCGCCTCGTCGTCGCCGGCGGCCAGCGCCGCCTCCGCCCGCGCCAGGGCCGCGGCGGAGGCCCGGATCCGGTCCGGTGCCACCGACAGCAGCAGGTCGTGCACGCTCCGGCCGTCGCGGATGCCGCCGATGAACTGACGCATCACCCCCAGCCCTCCGGAGGACACCACGCGGCCGTCGTCCGGCCGCAGGTCCCCGGCGATCAGTCTCAGCAGGGTGGTCTTGCCCGCGCCGTTCGGCCCCACCAGGGCGGCCTTGACCCCGTCCCCGACGCGGAACGACACCTCGTGCAGGAGCAGCCGCCCGTCCGGCAGCACACAGGTCAGCCGGTCGACCTCGACGTGTCCCGCCACGGCTCCTCCTCGGTGCGGACTCCGGTCTCTGATGGCGTCCGGATCGACGTTCCAGTGACCGGACCAATGATCCGGTGCTCGATCGTCATACTAGACTCGCTCCCGTGGACACGAGCAAGGTTGAGACGGGGAAACGCCGACCGGGAGCCGCGGGGGAGGTGTGGCTGCGGCCGCCCGCGCGACGGGGACGCGACGCCCCGCCGCTCAGCAGGGAGCGGATCGTCGAGGAGGCGGTGGCCCTTCTGGACGCCGAGGGCGCCGACCGGCTGACCATGCGGCGCCTGGCCGAACGGCTCGGCACCGGCTCCACCACGCTGTACTGGCATGTCAGGACCAAGGACGACGTCCTCGACCTCGCCCTGGACGCGATCTTCGCCGAGGTCGGGATCCCGTCGGGGAGCGGCCGGGGGTGGCGCGCCGACATCACCGCGCTGATCGGCGGATGGCGCGCGGTCCTGCTGAGGCATCCCTGGTCGGCGGCACTGCTGAGCCGTCCGATGCTCGGCCCGAACGTGCTGG
Source organism: Streptosporangium longisporum (assembly GCF_039534895.1). Lineage (NCBI taxonomy): Bacteria > Bacillati > Actinomycetota > Actinomycetes > Streptosporangiales > Streptosporangiaceae > Streptosporangium > Streptosporangium longisporum. Next base: position 24,512 of record NZ_BAAAWD010000018.1, read on the forward strand.
CCCGCAGCGAGTTCCTGTACGCGACCCTCCTGGAGGCCGGGGTCACCGGACCCCGGCTCACCGCCGCGGCGTACGGGCTGTCCAACTACGTCATCGGCTCCGGGCTGATGCAGGCCACCTGGCCGGCCGACACCGGGCAGGACGTGCGCGGGGCCGCCCGGGAACACCTGCGCGACAACCGGAAGCGGTACCCGGCCCTGGCCGCCCACGGCCCCCTCGTCGTGGAGGGCGACTGGGACACCGGTTTCGCCCTCGCCCTGACCTGGCTTCTCGACGGCATCCAGGCGGGCATCACCGAGGCCGGGGGCGCCGGGGGTTCCGGTAGCGGCGACGGTACCGAAGGTGTCACGCGGGCCTGAAGCGGCCGCGCGGCCGGGAACCGGTCATGGGGACGGGCCGTCGCCGCGGGCCGGTCCCCTGCCGAGTCCTCCTGCCGAGTCCTCCTGCCGAGCCCTCCGGCCGAGCCCTCCGGCCGAACCCTTCCGCCGGACCCCGCTCAGCCGAGCTCGTAGTCCAGGTGGAAGGAGTGGGCGCCGTCGTCGTTGACGATCTGGCCGCCACCGCGGATGCCGGTCAGCTCACCGGTTCCCGAGTCGGGCAGGATCGTCCAGCTCAGCCCGGCGTCCTCGCCCTCGGCGGAGGCCGTGTGGTGCAGCACGAAGGTGCCCTTGCGGCCGTGCACGGTCCCGGTGAAGCGCTCGAAGCCCGCGTACGCCGCGGACGTCTCGACCTGGGCCACCGCGGTGATGATGTCGGTCGTGCTGGTACCGGCCAGGTCGCCGTCGAAGGTCTTGGTGAGGTGGACGCGGGTGAGCGTGGCCCCGTCGGCCTCGTCGTAGGGCTCGGGCTCCCAGCTGTCGATGGTGAAGGTTCCGGCGGCACGCGGCATAGAGGGCTCCCACAATGAACGTCGTCTGTTCCCACCAGCATGACGCCCGTACCTGTCAGCTGATGTCAGGTACGGCACCCCGGCCGGGACGGGTGTCAGGAGCGGCTCCAGCGGTCCATGTTCCAGGTGACGGTCGACTGCGCCGGGTTCGGGACGACGTTCCTGAGCGTCTCGTCCCACGCGCTGAGCCCCGGGTGCTGGAAGAGCGGGATGGTGGCCAGGTCGCTCCAGAGCCGCTTCTCGATCTCGCCGATGATCGGGTTCTGGGCGCCCAGGTCCACCGTGGAGTTCAGCCTCGCGATGAGACGGTCGACCCGCTCGCTGGAGTAGCAGCCGTTGTTGTTGCCCTTGTTGCGGGCGTCGCACTTCTCCGGTGAGGTGAAGTTGGAGGCCCAGCCGCTGACCAGGGACGATCCCGACCAGGCGAACAGCGCCACGTCGTAGCCGTTGCTCGGCATGACCGTGCCGAGGAAGTCCTCGGATCCCTTGTCGACGACCTTGAACCCGGCCTTGTTGCAGGAGTCGATGATGAGCTGCACCGCCGCGGTACGCCGCGGGTTCGGGGTCTGGTAGCCGATGCTCACCTCCAGCCCGATCTTCCCCGCCCGCCGCAGCAGCGCCTTGGCGCCCGCGATGTCCTGCCGCGTGTACGCGTCCGCGCTGCCGCTGGCCGCGACGACCTCGGCGCTGTTGGCCTGGAAGGGGGCGACGGTGCGGACCTGCAGCGGCACGGCCGCGGGCGCGACCGGCTTGACCAGCTGGTCGACGATGCGCTGGCGGGGCACGCACCGGGCGAACGCCTCGCGCAGCCGGGCGTCCCGGAACGGGCTGGAGTCGAAGTTGAAGTCCAGGTGCTCGTAGGTGTAGCGGTCGAAGACACTGACCCGCACGCCGCTCAGTGACTGCAGCTGCTGCAGCACGTCCGGTCCCGGCTGCGGCTCGACGATCTGGACCTCGCGGTTCTGCAGCGCCTGGGCCTGCTCGTCGAGGGTGATGAAGCGTTCGACGATCGTCGGGGTGGCGGCGGGGGTGCCCCACCACCGGTCGTTGGCCACCAGGGTCAGCCGCTGCCCGGCGTCCAGCTTCGAGAGCTTGTACGGGCCCGAGGAGGGGATCAGCTCGGCGTCGGGCAGCCTGCCCTCGGAGACCCAGCCGTCGTTGAAGAACCTGATGCCCTTCTCGAGCCTGCCGGCGTCGGTGTCCCTGACCGCCGCGATGAACTCCTCCTCCGACAGGCCGTCCCGGGCGGCGACCACGTGGGCCGGCAGCATCTCGGTCGCGCCGGGACCCCCCGCCACCCAGTCCGCGAACGGCTTGTCGTAGACCAGGTCGAACGTCCTGCCACCGGCGCGGCAGTCGGGGACCCGGGTGTCCTGGACGCCGTTGGTGTCGGCGGAGGCGAACCCCCTGACCTTGCCGGACCGGAACGCCCACCACAGCATGACGTCGTCGCAGTCGATCGGGGTGCCGTCCGACCAGACGGCCTTGTCGGCGATGGTGTACCGGACCGTGAGCGGGTCGTCGGAGATCTTCCGGTAGTTCCCGAAGTCCCGGTCGGGGGTGATCGCGCCCCTGTCGCCGTAGAACCAGAAACCGGTCAGCACCCGCTGCAGCGGGGCGAAGTTACGGGTGGCGTTCTCCGCGGTGGTGTTGTTGTTGTACGAGTGGAACTCCTGCTCGTACGCGTAGGTGATGGTCTCGACCGGGGGAGCCTGCTCCGGGCCGGAACTCGCCGGGGTCCGCTCCGGGTCCGGGTCCGGGCCGGCGCAGGCTCCCAGCAGCAGCGCGGCGCCCGCCAGCAGCACCGGCACCCCGCCGGGCCTTCGTGCGTGGAACACGGCACCACCCCTTCGATCAGCGGATCTCCGGTCGCCCCCGTGCCGGTCGAGCGGAGCCGGGTCCGGACGCCCCCTCGTGGTCGTGGGCGTCGTCCCGGGACCGGGTCCGCGCCCGCCCGTTGCCCCGTCGGACGCGATTCCCTCCGAGCGAGAATAGGAAAAACATAACCTTTGAGCGAATTAAGCCAATATGCGAGATGACAGGGACCTTCCCCACCATTCTCCGCGTCCGGGGCGGACGCGGGCGTCCCTGGCCCGATCCTTGCGGACATTGGCGCTCGGGCCACTCGTGGCAGCACGGGCACGCCGCCGATGATGAGGCGCATGAGAACGACTCTTCAGCCGGGCCGCGGGCTGCACCGCGCCTGGATCGTGGCGGCGGTCGCCTTCGTCGCCATTCTCGGCGCGGCCGGTTTCCGCGCCACCCCCGGGGTGCTGATCACACCGCTGCAGGAGGAGTTCGGCTGGTCGCGAGGCACGATCTCGCTCGCCGTCTCGGTCAACCTGATGCTCTACGGGCTGATCGCGCCCTTCGCCGCGGCGCTGATGGACCGCTTCGGCATGCGCAGGGTGGTGACGTACGCGCTGCTGCTGGTCGCCGCGGGCAGCGGGCTCACCATCTGGATGGACGCGCCCTGGCAGCTCCTGATGTGCTGGGGGGTCATGGTCGGCCTGGGGACCGGCTCGATGGCGCTGGTCTTCGCCGCCACCCTCACCGAGCGCTGGTTCGTCCGCCACCGCGGCCTGGTCACCGGCGTGCTCACCGCCGCGGGCGCCACCGGCCAGCTGGTCTTCCTGCCGCTGCTCGCCCACCTGGCCGAGGGCAGCGGGTGGCGGACGGCCGCGCTCACCGTCGCCCTCTCCGCCCTCGTCGTGGTCCCGCTGGTCTGGTTCCTGCTGCGGGACCGGCCCGAGGACGTGGGGACCACCGCCCTGGGAGCCGACCCCGCAGCTTCGCCCCCCGCCCGGCCCGCACCGGGCACCCGGCCGGGCAACGCCGCCTCGCGTGCCCTCGGCGTGCTCCGGAGCGCCGCGCGGACGCGCCCCTTCTGGTTGCTCGCCGGGGGCTTCGCGATCTGCGGGATGAGCACCAACGGCCTGGTGGGCACCCACTTCATCCCCGCCGCCCACGACCACGGCATGGCCCAGCCGGTCGCCGCCGGGCTGCTCGCGCTGATCGGGATCTTCGACGTGGTCGGCACCGTCGCCTCCGGCTGGCTGAGCGACAGGATCGACTCGCGCCTGCTGCTGGGCGCCTACTACGGGCTGCGCGGCCTGTCGCTGCTGGCCCTGCCGAGCCTGTTCGGGGACAGCGCCGAACCCAGCATGCTCGTCTTCATCGTCTTCTACGGCCTCGACTGGGTGGCCACGGTCCCGCCGACGGTGGCGCTCTGCCGCCAGATCTACGGCCCCGACGGGGGAGTGGTGTTCGGCTGGGTCTTCGCCTCGCACCAGATCGGCGCGGCGATCGCCGCGACCGCGGCCGGGATCACCCGCGATCAGTTCGGCGCCTACGACCTCGCCTGGTACGCCGCCGGAGCGCTCTGCCTGGCCGCCGCGGTCATGTCGCTGGTCATCGCCCGCCGGCCCTCCGGAGACCACGCGGACGGTCCCGGCGCAGGTCCCGGCGCGGGGCCCGATGCAGGTCCCGGCGATCCTGACGGACGGCCCGCCGACCCTGACGGACGCTCAGCGGGGCATCCTGACGATGTCGGCGAGCACGCCGCCCTGCGGGGTGAGCCGCTGCGCTGACGGGCTGTCGTGGACCACCAGGACGCGGTCGCCGTCGAGCACGGTGATCCCCTCCGGGTGGTCGCAGCCGTCGCCGTACGGCAGGTCGCCGACGAGCACCGGCTCGTGCAGGACGGACGGCTCGTCCAGCGGGTCCCAGCGCAGCAGGCGCACCGGGCCGTCCAGGCTCATGGTCGGCCCGGCCAGGATCAGCAGCCCGTCCCGGTAGGGGCACATGTCGCGCACGCCGAGCCCGCCGAGGTCCAGGAAGTGCGTCCGGTACGGCCCGCCGTCGATGCCGGCCAGCCGCAGGGAGCCCGGACGCCCCGGATCGCTCTCCGGCCGGATCTCCAGGACCGCGGCCCAGCCGCGCAGCACCGGGCCGCGCAGGCCGACGAACAGCCGCCCGCCGAGCACGGCGACGCCCTCGACGTCCAGGCCGTTGTCCTTGCTGGGGATCGACACGAACGGGCCCAGGTGCGGATCGACGGCCAGCAGGTCGGCCAGGTTGCGGCCGGGACCCGACAGGATCTCCGCCCTGCGGTCGCCGTCCTCGCGGACCGGGGTGGCCCCGACGAGCGGCAGCCGTACCAGGATGAAGCGGTTCTCCTCGCGCACCACGGCGGCGAGGCGGCGGCGGGCCTTGTGCGGCGGGTGCCCCTTCTTGATCCGCCTGCGCTTGAGGCTGTGCGACCCGATCGCCCACAGCCAGCCGTCCGCCCGGCCCAGCCCCTCGATGTCGGCCTCCTCCTCGCGCCCGGCGGGCAGGTCCACGAAGTCGGCCAGGAAGAAGGTGCGCTGGTCGTCGTAGCGGCCGCCGCGGAACGCCAGGTGCTCGACGGTGGCGGTCTCGTCACCGGCCACCCAGAGCCCCAGGGCGTCGGTGCGTACCGCGGACAGGTTGGTGTGCGTCCTCGCCTCGCGTGAGGAGGCGTCGAACCTGAGCTCCACCTGGCGTTCCACGAACATTCCGGAATCATCGCAGCATGGCCCGGCCGATGGGGAGGAAGGCACTCGTTCCCGAAGTGTGATGGGGATCCCACGCGAGAAAACCGGATTTGTCGTACGCTCCCGATCGTGCTCGATGGGTTGGGTGGGACTCAGGGGGCCCGGGAGACGGGTTCCACGCCGACGTACGCGACCGCCGACGCGGACACCTCGGAGCTGCCGAGGGTCGCCGCGGAGAGCCCTCGCAGGACGCCGTCCCCGCAGATCCCGGCCGTGAAGCGGTCCCGCATCGGTGACCTGCCGATGCGCGTGATCTACCGCGTCCTGGCCGTGGGCGCCGCGGTGCTCGCCGTCGCGGTCGCGGTCGTGGTCGGTTTCCTGACGTCGGGCACCCCAGATCAACCGGGCGAGGAGCGAACGGGGCAGATCGCCGCGCCATCTGCCGCGCCGCCCTCGCCCGGTCCGGCCACCACCGGGCCCGTCTCGCCGGAGCCGTCCGCGCCGGTGTCGGCGTCGGCCTCCGCCGCGGGCTCGGCGTCTCCGTCGGCCTCCGGATCCCCCTCGGCCTCGGGGAGCCCGTCGGCGTCCGCGTCGCCCACGGCGTCGTCCTCGTCCTCGTCGTCCTCACCGTCCGGCTCGGCCGTGTCGCCGGACCGCAGCGCCGTCATCGCGGCCCTCGCCGACCCCCGGGTGCCCGAGCTGCCCCGCGACAAGAAGCTGGGCCGCCTCCCCGGCGCGGCGGACGCGGGCAAGCGCCGCCTCGACGACCGCCGGTCGGGCATTTCGCTGGCCCGCCTGGCCAAGCCCTGGAAGGTCTTCGGCGCCTCGCCGTTCTCCACCAGGCAGGTACTGCCCAAGGCGAAGGGGGCGGCCCACCGGGCGATGCTGGTGAGCTGCCCGGTGCCGATCCTGGTGCAGCAGGAGGCCAAGGACACCGCACTGCTGGCCGCCCGGTGGACGCTCAACCACCACCCCAAGGGCGGAAAGATCACCTGGACGGCCTCACAGCCGATCAAGGACGGCTGGCTGCTCGCCTACCGGGTGAAGTACGAGCGCAAGGGCAAGGCGCGCTCCTCCATGGCGGCCGTCGCGGTGACCGAGGGCTCCGGGTCCAAGCCGGGGATGCTCTTCGTGACCATCCCCGACACCCAGAAGAAGCACTGGCGCGCCATCAACACCGCGGTCTCCTCGCTCAGATTGAAGTGAGCGCGGCCGGGGCAGGATTCGCCTTGTCCGTGTGACCAGGTGAAATTCGGGGGGATTTCACGGCCGGTCGCCTCGCCGCCGTACGCGCGGCGGTCCTTCGTCCGTTCGCAGCGGCCCGATCGCCGGAACCCGATCGCCGCAGCCCGACCGCAGCAGCCCGACCGCAGCAGCCCGCTCGCCGGAGTCCGCTCGCCGGGGGCCGCCCGCCGAGGGCCGTGTGACGGGGGCCGCCCGCCGGGATCCGCGCGACGGAGCCCGGTCGCCGGACGCATCGCCGGGCGCCCGTCCGGCACGTCCCCCGGGTCGTCGAGGGGGAAGTCGTGAAGCGACCGGCGTCTCAGCAGCCGTCCAGCCGGCCGTTCCGGCAGCGCAAGGGGCCGGGCCGGTGGCCGTCCGGCGAGACAAGCCGCCAGAGGGACGGCGACAGGGGTGAGGAGGGCGGCGGCTCCAAGCCCTGGAGGTCCGAGGGCCTGCCCGACCGCTCGTCCGCCCCGCAGCGCCCGCGCATCAGCTGGCCGCGCTTCCTGCTGACGCTGGCCGTCGTCTACGCGGCCTTCTTCGTGGTCTCCTCGTTCTTCGACGACGTCACCGAGCCGATCTCCTACACCGAGTTCACCCGGCAGGTACGGGCGGCCAACGTCAAGGACCTCTACGCCACGGGCCCGTCCATCCAGGGCACCCTCAGGAAGCCCGCCCGCGACCCCGACAGCGACGGCAGGCAGTACGACCGGTTCTCCACCGAGCTGCCGGTCTTCGCCGACGAGGACGAGCTCTACCGCCGGCTCACCGCGACGGGGGTGAACATCAGGGCCGAGCCCGTCGGCGGCGACCGGGGCTTCCTGGCGAACCTGCTGCTCTCCCTGTTCCCGGTGCTGCTGCTGGCCGGGCTGTGGATCTGGTTCATGCGGCGCGCGGCGGCCGGCGCGATGGGCGGCGGAGTGGGCGGTCTCGGCGGCCTCGGCAGGTCGAAGTCGGCCAAACCGGTGGAACAGGACAGGGTCCGGGTCGACTTCGACGACGTGGCCGGCATCGACGAGGTCGAGAACGAGGTCGCCGAGGTGGTCGACTACCTCAAGGACCCCGACAAGTACCGCAGGCTCGGGGCGAAACTGCCCAAGGGCGTGCTGCTCACCGGCCCGCCCGGCACCGGCAAGACCCTCCTCGCCCGCGCCGTGGCGGGCGAGGCGGACGTGCCGTTCTTCTCGGCGAGCGCGTCGGAGTTCATCGAGATGATCGTGGGGGTGGGCGCCTCGCGGGTGCGCGAGCTGTTCGAGGAGGCCCGCAAGGTCGCCCCGTCGATCATCTTCATCGACGAGATCGACGCGATCGGCCGGGTACGCGGCGGCAGCACCATCGGCGGCCACGACGAGCGCGAACAGACGCTCAACCAGATCCTCACCGAGATGGACGGCTTCACCGGCTCCGAGGGCGTCATCGTGATCGCCGCCTCCAACCGGGCGGAGGTGCTCGATCCGGCGCTGCTGCGGCCCGGCCGGTTCGACCGTACCGTCGTGGTCTCCGCACCGGACGCCGACGGGCGGCTGGCGATCCTGCGGGTGCACAGCCGCGGCGTGCCGCTCGCCGGGGACGTGCACCTGGAACGGCTCGCCAGGACCACCCCGGGCATGACCGGCGCGGACCTGGCCAACCTCGTCAACGAGGCCGCGCTGCTCGCCGCCAAGCGGGGCAACGAGAAGGTGCACTCCGCCGACTTCGCCGACGCGCTGGAGAAGATCCTGCTCGGTGCGGCCCGCGCCGTCGTGATCCCGCAGGACGAGCGGAGACGGACCGCCTACCACGAGGCGGGCCACGCGCTGCTCGGCATGCTCCAGCCGGGCGCCGACCCGGTCAGGAAGGTCTCGATCATCCCGCGCGGCCGGGCGCTCGGCGTCACCCTCTCCACGCCCGACACCGACCGGTACGCCTACGACGAGAGGCACCTGCGGGAACGGATCGTCGGCGCCCTCGGCGGCATGGCGGCCGAGCAGATCGTCTACGGCGTCGTGACCACCGGCTCGGAGAGCGACCTGGAACAGGTCACCGTGATCGCCCGCGGCATGGTCGGCCGCTGGGGCATGTCGGCCAGGATCGGCCCGCTGACCGTCCTGCCCGAGTCCGCCGACGGCCGGCCCGCGGCGGCGCCGGACACCCTCGCCACCGTGGACCAGGAGGTCCGGCGCATCGTGGACGAGTGCTACGAGGTGGCCCTCGCGGTCCTGAGGGAGAACCGCGACCGCCTGGACGGCATCGCCGCCGCGCTGCTGGAGAACGAGACCCTGGGCGAGGCCGAGGCGTACGACGCCGCGGGCCTCCCACGCCGCCCGGCTCCGGACCCCATGTCCCCGCCCCCGCCCCGGCGGCTCCCGATCCCGCCGGGCGGTCCCGCTTCACCACCGGTGTGAGCCGCGCTGTTCGCGGGCCCGGCCGAGCGGGTGCTTCGCGGGGTTCGGGCGAGCCGCGTGCCTTGTCGGGGTGAGCTCGTGTCTCGCGGAGCCCGGGTGAGCCGGGTGTCTCGTGGAGTCCGTCCGAGCCGCGTGTCTCGTGGAGGAACGTCCTGCCCGTGGCGGTTCGCGCGAGCACGTCCCGCCCGTGGCGAGGGGACCGGCGAGGCCGCGCTAGGCTCGACCGGCGTGACCCAGATCGTGCTCGCCTCCGCCTCACCCGCCCGTCTCGCCCTGCTGCGCAGTGCCGGGCTGGATCCCCAAGTGATCGTCAGCGGCGTGGACGAGGCCGCCCTCACCGCCGACAGCCCGGCCGAACTCTGTCTCGCACTGGCCCGCGCCAAGGCCGCGGTGGTGGCCGGAAAGCTGTCCGACGGCCTGGTCATCGGCTGTGACTCCGTGCTCGAACTCGACGGGCGGGCCTACGGCAAGCCGTCCTCTCCCGAGGAGGCCGTCGCCCGCTGGCACGGTATGCGAGGACGCGAGGGCCGCCTGCTCACCGGGCACTGCGTGATCGACGTCGTGAACGGACGCGAGGCGGCGGACGTGGGCGCCACGACCGTACGCTTCGGCACGCCCGACGACGACGAGATCGCCGCCTACGTCGCCACGGGAGAGCCCCTCCACGTGGCGGGGGCCTTCACCCTGGACGGTCGCGGCGGCTGGTTCGTCGAGGGCATCGACGGCGACCACGGCAACGTCCTGGGCCTGTCCCTGCCCCTGCTCCGCCGCCTCCTCGCCACCCTCGGGGTCCCCGTACCCACCCTGTGGCGCTGAGCCCGGCCGGTGCGGGCCGCGCGACCTCGTCCGGGCGTGGCGAGAACCGGCATGGGACCTGCAACACTCGTCATGGACGGGTCGGGTGAAGGACGAGGTGGCGCGCCGTCACCTACGGCGTCCGAGCCCGATAATCTTCCGCCATGGGTCATTTCCGCTCCTTTCTGGACGGCATCGGGTTCTTCTTCCAGGGAGTGCGCTGGGTGGCGCGCTACCCGCGCTGGTGGCTGTTCGGGCTGATCCCGGCTCTGATCGCGTTCGCCCTCTACGCGGCAGCCCTCTACCTCCTCGGCACGAACGCGCTGGAGATCGCCGCCTGGGGCACGCCGTTCGCCGACGGGTGGGACGACTCGGCCCGGACCGCGCTGCGCGCGGTGATCGGGCTGGCGCTCTTCGGGGCGGGACTGGTCCTGTCCGTGGTGACCTTCACCGCGGTCACCCTCATCGTGGGCGACCCGTTCTACGAGAAGCTCTCGGAGAAGGTGGAGGGAACCTACGGGGAGGTGCCGACCGGATACGAGCTTCCGCTGTGGAAGTCCATCCCCCGATCCATCAGGGACAGCCTGGTCACTCTCGGATGGTTGCTGCTCTTCACTGTGCCGCTGTTCTTCCTCGGTTTCATACCGGTGGTCGGGCAGACGGTGGTGCCGGTCCTGGGTGCGCTGGTGTCGGGTTTCTTTCTCACTGTCGAGCTGACCACACTGGCCCTGGAACGCAGGGGGATGGCACGCAAGCGCCGGTTCGGTCTGCTCCGGGGGAACAAGGCTCCCACCCTCGGTTTCGGGGTACTGCTCTTCCTGCTCTTCCTCATCCCGTTCGTCGCGGTCATCGCGATGCCCGCCGCCGTGGCCGGCGCCGCCATCATGGTCCGCAACCGCCTGGCACCCTCCGCGCTCACGACCGGAACGACCGGAGCGGCCGGAGGAGACCGGCGTGTGGACCCGCTCACGGACCCGCGTATGGACCCGCGGATGAATCCTCGTACGGACAGGGGCGCCTGAAAAGGCTCTTCGTTCCGGCTGTGGAAAACCGAGCACTATCCACAGAATGAGATTCGGCCCGATGAGGAGGGGCGGCGTCCGGGAGGCTGCGGCCATGACAACGGACAGCACGCCACCGGCCTCGCCTGAGCCGACCCCCCCCGCACCCCGCGCCGTCCCCGCGACCCGCGCGGCCCTCACGACCTGCCCGCTCCTCACGATCCGCCCGTTCCCCGGAGTCCGCGGATCCCTCACGACCCGCGGACCCTTCACGAGCCACGGGCTCTTCACGATCCGCGGATCCCTCACGAGCCACGGGTCCTTCACGATCGGCGCGGGCTTCGCGGCCGGCGCCTTCCCCAAGGCCTCAGGCGCATCCTTCGAAACCCGGGAATCCGCCGCGACCGGCGACCTCCCCGCGGCCCGCAAGGGCTTCGACATCACCGCCGCCCCGGCTCATGCTCGGCTCCACCGAGGACGTCCTGGGAGCCGTTCCCTACCTGCTGGGCTTCCATCCGGCCGAGAGTCTCGTCGTCATCGGCCTCACCGGCGGCCCGGCCACGAGCAGGCTGCACCTCACCGTCCGATGGGATCTGCCGCTGCCGCCCGACGGGCTCGGCCAGGTCGTCCCCCTCTTCAGGAAGGAGGGGGTGACCGAGGTCGTCGTGGTCGGTTACGGCCCCGGCCCTCTGGTCACCCCGGCCGTCGACGCGGCCGTGGCGCTCTTCCGCGCGGGAAGGCTGACCGTCGTCGACGCGCTCCGGGTGGAGCAGGGCCGCTACTGGTCGTACGGCTGCTCGCGGAGCGACTGCTGCCCGGTCGACGGCACGCCCTACGAGCGGCGTGCCGGTGCGGTGGCCGCCGAGGCGACCCTGCAGGGGCTGGTCGCCCTGCCGGACCGGCAGACCCTGGAGCGCTCGCTCGATCCGGTGACCGGCTCCGAGCGGGTGGCCATGCGTGAGGCGACCGCCCGCGTCACGCGGGAGATGCGCGACAGGCTCGCCGCATGCCGCGACGCCGACGGGTTCGCGACGGAGTTCGTCGCGGACGGCATGGCCAGGGTCCGTGAGGCGATCGCCGTCCACGCCTCGGGCGGGCGGCTCGACGACGACCAGGCGGCCCGGCTGGGGCTCGACCTGGCGGTGATCAGGATCCGGGACGAGGCATGGGCGCTGATCACCGATGACGACCACGACGTCCACCTCAAGCTGTGGCACGACCTCACCCGGCGCATGGAGCCGAGGTTCGTGCCGCCGGTCGCCTCACTGCTCGGCCTGGTCGCCTGGCGCCGGGGCGACTCCGCGCTCGCGGGCGTCGCCCTCGGCCGGGCACACGACGCCGACCCCGGTTACTCCATGGCGAACCTGCTCCTGCACGCCATCCGCACGCTGGTCCCGCCCCATGCCCTCAACGACAGGATGCCCAGCCCGGAGGACCTCGACCAGGAGATGGGCATCCCCAAGATGGCCTGGCTGCTGCCGATGGCCGTGTTGCTCGACGACACCGGCGGCCCAGGCCGCGGGGCCGTGACCGCCGGTGTGCCGGCTCAGCCTTCCGCGCGTCGCTGACGCTCGTTGTAGGCCCTCATCCGGGCCGGATAACCGGTTAGTTGAACGTCGTAGACGGGCAGGGACAGGCGACGTGCCACCTTGCCGATCACCGCGGGGGAGCCGACCCGTCGCCGGGTCCACTCACCGTCGTCGGCGACGGCCACCGCCGTGGTGTCCGTCGCGAACGTCTCGGGTTCGACATAGAACTCCACACCGCGACGCGACTTCGCGAAGGCGATGAGCGCCTCGATGTCGGCGTCGGTCGCCTCGCGATCGAACTTGGCGATCTTCGGCCCGCGCAGGCGCCTCAACCCATAGCGATCTCGCCATCTCATGTCTCCCTGTATACCTCTCCTGCTTGTTCCCCGGCACGAATGCCAGGGGTGCGTCTCAGGGGCCTATGGGGGTTCATCCTGATGCGCCGGGCCGACAATTCGGGCCAGTATCGAAAGGGAAGAGGCGACGAAAGGGTATCGGTCTCATGGCAGGCACAGTGACACCAGCGGGCCCGGGGCACGGGAGAGTGCCGGTGGCGGGTCTGCGACCCGATCACCCCACACTCCGGGTGGGCAACCAGGATCGTGAGCAGGTGGTCGAGCACGTCAAGACCGCCTATGCGGAGGGAAGGCTCGACAGGATCGAATTCGAGGACCGGCTGGAGCGGGCGATGACGGCCCGAGTGCACGGCGACCTGATTCCGATCATGAACGAGCTGTACGGCGGGCACCCGGCACCCCAGGTCTTCTACCCGCCCGTCGACGGCCGGTCGGCGTTCATGCGTCAGGGAGGCATGGCCGGACGGGGGGAGACGGGCGGGGAGCGTCTGGGTGCGGCTCTGGCACACCTGCTCCCGCTGGCGGGCCTGCCCGTCCTCGGGCCGCTGGTCCTGATGTTCACCGCGGGAAAGAACTCGCCCTACGTCCGCGCCCACTCGGTGGAGGCTCTCAACTTCCAGTTGACGTTGATCGCGGTGACCGTGTTGCTGGTCGCGACGATCGTGGGCGCGGTGCTGACCCCCCTGCTCTGGATCGGCGGCGTGGTCCTGTCGGTGGTCGGCGGGGTCGCGGGAGCGAGTGACGGCGACTTCCGCTACCCCTTCACGGTGCGCTTGGTGAAGTGAGCCCGGAACACCGCGTCCGTGCTGGAGGGGCGGGGAGCGGCCGACCGGCCGATCATCTGCCGGGGCCGGGGCCGAGATCGGGGAGCGGGGAGCGGGGATGGGGATCTAGGGACCCAGCGATGGGGACCAGGGGCTATAGGGCCGGAGGCTGAAAAGGCAGGAGACCAGGGGGCAAGAGGGACACGTAGACAAGGGGCAATGGGGCAAGGGTCCGGAGAGTGAAAGCACCTGAGGGAAGGGGCAGGGCAGAGGGCGGCTGAGCTCCCGGGAGGCTTCGTGGGGAGCCGGTCCTGGGAGCCGACCTCGTGCTCCGGTCCCGGCCGGTCCCGCGAGTCGGCCCCGGCCGGTTCCGCGAGCCCGGCCCCTGTCGGTCCCGCGAGCGGGCCCGGAGGCTCCTGTCTGGGGGCAGGACGGGGCGGTCGCCAGGGGCATGAGAAACCTCGTCGGGACGCCAGCGGTATGGCCCCGGCCCCCACGGGAGGGGCCGTCGAGGACGGGGCGTCAGAGCATGAGGGAGCGGACCATCTCCACGGTGTCGGCCTGGTCGGCCGTCTTGTCGGAGCGGTAGCGGATGACCCTGGCGAAGCGCAACGCCACCCCGCCGGGGTAGCGGCTGGAGCGCTGCACGCCGTCGAAGGCGATCTCGACGACGAGCTCGGGGCGGACGGTGACCGTCCACCCGTCGGTCGGACCCTCCGCGATGGCGAGGAGGCGTTCGGTCTGCCAGGCGAGCAGCTCGTCGGTCAGCCCCTTGAAGGTCTTGCCGAGCATGACGAACCCGCCGGTCTCCGGGTCCCGGGCACCCAGGTGCAGGTTGGAGAGCAGGCCCTCGCGGCGGCCGCTGCCCCACTCGACGGCCAGGACGACGAGGTCGAGCGTGTGCCGGGGCTTCACCTTGATCCAACCGGCTCCGCGCCGTCCGGCGGCGTAGGGCGTCAGCAGCGACTTGACCACCACGCCCTCGTGTCCGCTCCTGACCGCGTCCTTGAAGAACGCCTCGCCGTCGGCGACGTCGGAGGTGACCAGGCGGGGGGTCATCAGCTCGGGGGGCACGGCCCGGGCCAGGGCGGCATGGCGCGCCTCGCCGGGCAGATCGAGCAGGTCGGCGCCGTCGGCCCGTAGCGCGTCGAAGAAGAAGACGCTCAGCGGGACCTTCTCGCGGGCACGCTGCACGTCCGTGCGGCTGGACACGCGACCGGAGGTGACCTGGAAGGGCTCGGGGCGGCCGTCGGCGCGCATCGCGAGCACCTCGCCGTCCAGCACCAGATCGGACGAGGGCAGCGCGCCGACCGCCTCGACGAGCTCGGGCACCTGCGCGGTGATGTCGTCCAGCGTCCGGGTGAAGACCGAGACCCGGTCGCCCGCACGGTGCGCCTGGATCCTGACGCCGTCGAGTTTCCACTCGACCGCGGCGGGCCCGCCGAGCTTGCCGAACGCGGCCTCGATGGAGACGGCGCTCTGGGCGAGCATCGGCGACACCGGCCGGCCGACCTCCAGGTGGAAGGCGCGCAACGCCTCGATCCCGCCGCTCAGCGCGGCGGCGCCGACGGCGGGCAGCCAGCCGCGGAGCATCAGGGCCCGCCTGACCTCGGCCGCGGGCACCCCGGCCGCCTTCGCGACGGCCTCGATCATCACGCCCTCGAGCGCGCCTTGGCGCAGCTCGCCCTGGAGCAACCGCGTCAGGAAGAGCTGCTCCTGGCGGGTCAGGGAACCGAACAGCTCGGCGAGCAGCGTCTTGCGCGCACCCTGCGAGCCGGGCCCGGTCAGTGCCTTGACCCGGTCGAGGCGGTCGTGGACCTCGCGGAGTGTGGCGGTGGCGGCCAGCCGCGGCTCGGGTGGGTCCTGAAGGCTTTTCCAGCCCACGCCGACGTTGCGCTGCGGCAGCTCGCCGGAGAGGTAGGCGATGGCGATCTCCGCCTCGTCCGGCTCGACCCGGCCGAGCAGCTCCGCCAGGTGGGCGATCTTCGCCAGCCGGGCGGAACCGGCGGTCACGGCCGTGGAGGTGCGTGCGAGATCGATCAACAACACATGGGCCAGCCTAAGAGCTGCGGGTGACATTTCGGTGAGGTCGGGCCCTGCTTTTTCCGAGTCGTCCCGCCCCGCCGTCGGAGGCCGGGGGCGTGGAACAGGGCAGGTGCGCGAGCGGGCCGGGAACGCGCAGGGCCGCCCCCCGTCGGGGGAGCGGCCCGTGCGTGCCGTTCACGAACCCGGGGCGTCAGCTCACGCCGAGCAGGTCCACGACGAAGATGAGCGTCTCGCCCGGCTTGATGCGGTTGCCCGCACCGGCGTTGCCGTAGCCCAGGTGCGGCGGGATGGTGAGGCGGCGGCGGCCGCCGACCTTCATGCCCGCGACACCCTGGTCCCAGCCCGCGATGACCCGGCCCCCGCCCAGCGGGAACTGGAAGGTGTCACCCCGGTTCCACGACGCGTCGAACTCCTCGCCCGTCGAGAAGGCGACGCCGACGTAGTGCACGGTGACCTGCTGCCCCGGCGTGGCCTCCGGGCCGTCCCCTACGACGATGTCGACGATCTCCAGCTCCGACGGCGGGGTGCCCTCCGGAAAGTCGATCTCCGGCTTCTCCAGTGCCACGTGTCTCTCCTCGGTTGGGTGCGCGCCGGTCGGTTTCCGGCTGCCGGACGACTCTACGGGGTCCGGGACCACCAGAGGGGACAGGGGGACGGAGTGGCGCACGCGGGCCCGCGCCGCGGGCCGGGGCCGACGGCGGATGCGGAACCGCGGAGAGACGTCGGGGAGCGCTCTCTGATTGAGAGGGTGACGTTGTCACCGGCCGGTGTCAAGGACCCGTCCGTCCCGGTGGAACACAGAGGAAACGCGACCTTAATGTGACCTTCTTTCGATGGACCGCTCCGGATTCCCTTCCGTCCACCCTGCCGATGCCTTCTGAACTGCGGAAACATCGAATGACCTTGGAGAGCGCTCTCCATCCGACGGGTGTCTGGCGGCCCCGCCGGGCCCGGGGGACCGTTGACAGGTCCGGCGCTTGGTATCAATCTGCTCAGGGAGCGCTCTCTCCATGATCACTTATGAGAACCCTGGGAGGGTTCCATGCGTAACTCACGCCACCGGTTCCTCACCTCGATGGTCGCCGTCTCCGCCCTGGCCCTCGGCCTGACCGCCTGCGGCGGTGACAGCGGTGGCGGCGCCGGGAGCGGCGGGACGGCCTCCCAGCCGGCCGAGAAGATCAAGCTGACCGTCGGGCTGTTCAGCGATTTCCACTACGCGCCGCTGTACGAGGAGTTCAAGAAGACCCACCCCAACGTGGAGATCGTGGAACGCCGGGCGCAGTTCAACGACCACCACACCAACCTCATCACCCAGCTGACCACCGGCGCGGGAGCCGCCGACGTGGTCGCGGTCGAGGGCGGCTACATCGGCGCCTTCACGCCCGTGCCCGCCAAGTTCCACAACCTCAAGGAATACGGCCTGGACAAGCGGCAGAGCGAGTACCTGGACTGGAAGTGGAAGCTGGGCGTCTCCAACGACGGCTCCTCGCTGATGGGGCTGGGCACCGACGTCGGCGGCCTGGCCATGTGCTACCGCCCCGACCTGTTCAAGAAGGCCGGCCTGCCCACCGAGCGCGACGAGGTGTCGGCGCTCTGGCCCACCTGGGACGCCTACATCGAGACCGGCAAGAAGTTCGCCGACGCCAAGGTCGAGGGCGCCAAGTTCACCGACGCCCCCGGTGAGCACTTCCGTGCCATGGTCGAGCAGGCCCCCGTCGGGTTCTACGACGCCCAGTACAACATCGTCGCCGCCACCAACCCCGAGGTGCGCAAGGCGTACGACATGTCCGTGAAGATCATCGACAGCGGGCTGTCGGCCGAGCTCGCCGCGTTCACGCCGCCGTGGAACACCGGGATCGCCAAGGGCACCTTCGCCACCATGGTCTGCCCCGCCTGGAAGACCGGCACGATCAAGGACCAGAAGCCCGGGGAGGGCACCTGGGACATCGCCGCGGTGCCCGGTGGCGGCGGCAACCAGGGCGGCACCCACCTGATGCTGCCCAAGCAGGGCAAGCACCCCAAGGAGGCCGCGGCGCTGATCGACCTGCTGACCAACAAGGAGAGCCAGATCAAGCTCTTCAAGGAGGCCAGCGCGCTGCCCTCGCTGCCCGCGCTGTACGACGACCCGGCCGTGAAGGACTACGTCAACCCGTACTTCGGCAACGCGCCGATCGGCAAGATCTTCACCGACGCGGCCAAGGCGCTCAAGCCGCAGCCCGCGGGTCCCAAGGCCGGTGACGTCCTGCTGGCGTTCAACAACGGTCTCCAGCGCATCGAGCAGGGCAAGCAGAACGCCGAGGAGGCCTGGACCCAGGCGCTCAAGGACGTGAGCAGGATCAAGTAGTCCCGCTCCGGCCGGCCGGGCTCGCACCGGCCGGCCACCCGCCCGACGGATCCGGCCACCGACCGAGATCCGGCACCCGCTCGACGCATCCGGCACCCGCCCGACGGATCCACCCGCCCGACGGACGAGAGAACACCCGCTCGACGAACGAGAAACCCGCCCGTCGGACGAGAACACCCGCCCCGACGGACCGGGACACCCGCCCGGCCGGCACGGCCTGCCGGGTCCGCCGGGCGGGTGGAGACCGCCCCCGTCCGGCGCTCCGGGCGACCGGTCCCGGCGACGGCCCTCCCGTACCCGGGGAGCGGCCCGCCCCCGCCCCCCAACGACTCGCCGAAAGGAGCCGCCGTGGCCACCCGCGCTCCCGACCGCCTGGCGGCGGTCCCGCCGAACAGACCGGTGCGACCTCGCCGCAGCCTCCGCCGCCACCTGGTCCATCAGCTCGACGTCAAGGGCTCGCCGTACGCGTACGTGGCCCCGTTCTTCCTGCTGTTCTCCGCCTTCGGGCTGTTCCCGCTGGCCTACACCGCCTGGGTGAGCCTGCACGAGTGGACGCTGCTCTCGGACGAGCAGACCTTCGTCGGCCTGGACAACTTCCGCACGCTGCTCGCCGACGACTACTTCTGGAACGCCACCTTCAACACCCTGTCCATCGGGGTGCTCTCGACCGTGCCGCAGCTGCTGCTGGCCATCTGGCTGGCCCACCTGCTCAACCGGCCGCTGCGGGCCCAGACCTTCTTCCGCATCACGATGCTGCTGCCCAACGTGACCAGCGTGGTCGCCGTGGTGGTCATCTTCAGCCAGCTGTTCGGCCGGGACTTCGGCATGATCAACTGGATGCTCTCGCTCTTCGGGGTCGAGGGCGTCGCCTGGAACGAGGGCGTGCTGACCTCGCACTCCGCCATCTCCATCATGATCATGTGGCGGTGGACGGGCTACAACGCCCTGATCTTCCTGGCGGCCATGCAGGCCGTGCCGCGCGAGCTGTACGAGGCGGCCACCATCGACGGGGCCAGCGGGATGACCCAGCTCCGCAAGATCACCGTCCCGATGATCAGGCCCACGATCATCTTCGTCGTCATCACCTCGACGATCGGCGCCATGCAGATCCTCGCCGAGCCGCTGCTGTTCGGCTCGTACAGCATCTCCGGCGGGGCGGACCGGCAGTACCAGACGCTCGCGCTGCTCATCTACGAGAACTTCACCAAGCTCGACCTGGGCTACGCCTCGGCCATCTCCTGGATGATGTTCGTCTTCATCGTCGTGGTCGCCGGCATCAACTACCTGCTCACCCGTCGCGCGAAGGGAGGGCTGACGTGAGCGCGCCCACCCCGAGCCCCGTCCCGGCCCATCTGCCCGCCCACGCACCGGTCCGGGCCCCGGCCTCCGTGCCGGACGTGGCCCCCGCCCGCCGTGGGCCGGGCGGCCCCGGGGGCCGTCGCTCCGACTCCGCCCGCAGGCTCACCTACCTCACCCTCATGGCCGTGGCGTTCTTCTCCATGCTGCCGCTCTACTACAGCGTGGTGGTGGCCTCCCGGGACAACGCCGCGCTGGCCGACGTCCCGCCGCCGCTGGTGCCCGGCGGCAACTTCTTCGCCAACGTCGCCCGTGTCTTCGACACCGTGCCCTTCGCCCTGGCGATGCTCAACTCCGTCCTGGTGGCGGGCTCGGTCGCGATCGCGGTCATGTTCTTCTCCACGCTGGCCGGGTTCGCCTTCGCCAAACTGCGCTTCCGCGGCCGGAACATCCTGCTCCTGCTGACCGTGGCGACCATGATGGTCCCCACCCAGCTCGGCATCATCCCGCTGTACATGCTGATGGTGAAGCTGGAGTGGACCGGCACCATGTACGCGCTGATCGTTCCCGCGCTCGTCAACGCGTTCGGCGTGTTCTTCATGACCCAGTACCTGTCGCGGGCCCTGCCGACGGAGCTGCTGGAGGCCGGCCGGGTCGACGGCTGCACCACCCGGGGCCTGTTCTGGCACGTGGTGCTCCCGGCCGCGCGTCCGGCCGCGGCGGTGCTCGGCATGCTCACCTTCATGTCGGTCTGGAACGACTACTTCTGGCCGCTGGTCGTGCTGACCCCCGAGGACCCGACGGTCCAGGTCGCCCTGTCCACGCTGGCCAGCGGATACGTCAACGACTACGTACTCGGCCTGGCGGGCACCACCCTCGGCACGCTGCCGCTGGTCGTGGTGTTCGCCCTGCTCGGCAAACAGATCATCGGAGGAATTATGCAGGGAGCGGTGAAGGGATGACCGTCGTGGGCACTCGGGGGGCCACCCTCACGCAGGGGCGTGCCGACTTCCCCACCGGTTTCGTCTGGGGCGCGGCCACCGCGTCCTACCAGATCGAGGGGTCGGTGCACGAGGACGGCCGCCAGCCCTCGATCTGGGACACCTTCTCGCGTACGCCGGGCAGGGTCGCCGGGGGCGACACCGGCGACGTGGCGTGCGACCACTACGCCCGCCACGCCGACGACATCGCCCTGATGGGCGAGCTGGGCCTGGCCGCCTACCGCTTCTCGGTGGCCTGGCCCCGGGTCCGGCCGGCCGGAGGCGGCCCGGTCAACGCCCGCGGCCTGGACTTCTACGACCGGCTGGTGGACGGGCTGCTCGCGGCGGGCATCACGCCGTACGCCACCCTCTACCACTGGGACCTGCCGCAGGCGCTGGAGGACGCGGGCGGCTGGCCCGAGCGCGACACCGCCCACCGCTTCGCCGAGTACGCCGCGGACGTGTACGAGCGGCTGGGGGACCGGGTCGGGCACTGGACGACCCTCAACGAGCCGTGGGTGGCGGCCTTCCTCGGCTACGGCAACGGGGTGCACGCCCCGGGCAGGACCGACGCCGCCGCGGCGTTCCGGGCGGCCCACCACCTGATGCTCGGGCACGGGCTGGCCACCCGGGCCCTGCGCGAGGCCGGCGCGCGGGAGATCTCGCTGGTGCTGAACCTGTCGCCGGTGATCACCCCCGCCCAGGTCGACGACCCGGGCGCGGAGCCGTCCGAGGCGGACGCCGAGGCGGTCGCCAGGATCGACACCCTGCTGGTGCGGCAGTTCACCGAGCCCGCGCTGCGCGGGGAGTACCCGGCCGCGTTCCTGGAGATCGTCGGCCGCAACGGCGGTCTCGACCACATCCGGGACGGCGACCTGGAGATCATCAACCAGCCGGTCGACGTGCTGGGCATCAACTACTACAACCCGTGCGTCGTGGAGGCCGGGCCCGGCCTGGCGGCGGACGCGGCGTGGCCGGGCAGCGAGGACGTCCGGTTCTGCCCGGCCGACGGCGTGCCGGCCACCGCCATGGGCTGGCCGATCGTGCCCACCGGCCTGTCCCGGCTGCTGGTGCGCCTGTCCGACGACTACCCCGAGATCGGCCTTATGATCACCGAGAACGGTGCGGCGTTCGACGACGTGGTCCAGGACGGTCGCGTCCACGACGAGCGCAGGACCGGTTACCTGGACGGCCACCTGCGCGCCGTGCACGCCGCGATCGCCGACGGGGCCGACGTCCGGGGCTATCTGGTGTGGTCGCTGCTGGATAATTTCGAGTGGGCCGAGGGGTACCGGCGTAGGTTCGGCATAGTGCACGTCGACTTCACCACCCAGCGGCGCCTGCTCAAGGACAGCGCGCTGTGGTACCGCGAGGTCATCGCGCGGAACGGACTGTAGGGGAGCACGATGAGACGACCCACCCTGGAGGCGGTCGCCGCCCGAGCCGGGGTCTCCCGGTCGACCGTCTCCCGGGTGGTGAACGGCCAGACCACGGTCACCGCCGACATCCGGGACCTGGTCATGCGCGCGGTGAACGAGCTCGGCTACGTCCCCAACGGGGCGGCCAGGAACCTGGCCACCCAGCGGACCAACTCGGTCGCGCTGGTCGTCTCGGAGTCGCCCCACCGGGTGTTCTCCGACGACCCGATGTTCTCCACCGTGATCCGCTCGGTCAGCCTGGAGCTGGAGGCCGTCAACAAGCAGGTCGTGCTGCTGCTGGCCGGATCCCCCGAGAGCCACGCCCGGGTGGAGAACTACGTCGCCGGCGGCCACGTGGACGGCGTCATGCTCGTCTCCAGCCACGGCGCCGACCCGCTGCCGGTCGCGCTCACCCGGCTGCGCGTCCCGGTCATCTCCTACGGGCGCCCGGCCGTGCCGGTCGAGATGCCCTACGTCGACGGCGACAACGTCGCCGGTGCCGCCACCGCCGTACGGCACCTGCTGGAAGGCGGACGGCGGCGCATCGCCACCATCGCCGGGCCGTTGGACATGATCGCCGGGCAGGACCGGCTGACCGGCTACCGCGAGACGCTGCGCGACTCCGACCGCCGCTCGATCATCGCGGTGGGCGACTTCACCCGGGAGTCCGGCGCGGTCGCGATGCGCCAGCTGCTCGCCGACGACCCCGAGATCGACGCGGTCTTCGCCGCCAACGACCTGATGGCGATCGGCGCCATGCACGCGCTCCGCCAGATCGGGCGGCGGGTCCCCGGCGACATCGCGATCGTGGGCTACGACGACATAGAGGCCGCCCGCTACACCGACCCGCCGCTGACCACCGTCCGCAACCCGCACGCCGAGCAGGCCGCGACCATGGTCCGGCTGCTGCTGGCCCTGCTTGAGGGCGAGAGCGCCGAACCGGTGATCCTGTCCACCGAGCTGGTGGTCAGGTCGTCGTCGTAGGCCCCCGGGCCGGTGGCCGGGGCGTCGCAGGCTCCCGGGCGGCGCCCGTGGCCGGGACGGCGCCCGTGGCCGGGACGGCGCCCGTGGTCAGGGCGTCGCGGACCCGCGCACGGGCCCGCACGGTACCGGTGGTCAGGGCGTCGTGGACCCCCGCACGACCAGCTCGGTGGGCAGGACCACCTGGGTCCCCTCCTCCTGGCCGAGCACCATGCGGGCCAGCCGGCGCCCCATCTCCAGGGTCGGCTGCCTGACCGTGGTCAGCGGCGGCTCGGTGTAGGACGCCGCGGGGATGTCGTCGAAGCCGACAACCGCGACGTCGTCGGGGACCCGTCGTCCCGCCTGGCGGAGCGCGTGCATGGCGCCCAGCGCCATCAGGTCGCTGGCCACGAACACCGCGTCGATCTCGGGGTCGTCGGCGAGCAGCTGGCGCATGGCCGCGGTCCCGGAGTCGCGGGTGAAGTCGCCCACCGCGATGATCGAGCGGCGGTCGGAGTCGTGCAGCACCTCGCGGTAGCCGGTCAGCCGGTCGATCCCCGCGATCATGTCCTGCGGTCCCGCGATGGCCGCGATCCGGCGGCGGCCCCGCTCCACCAGGTGCCGCACCGCCCGCCGGGCGCCGCCGACGTTGTCCATGTCCACGTACGGCAGGCTGCTGGGCACGCTGGGACGGCCGCTGCAGACCACCGGCACGCCGTGCCTGGCCAGGACGCCGGGCAGCGGGTCGGTGCCGTGCATGGACGCGATGACCACCCCGTCGACGTGGCCGTTGGTGGCGTAGCGCTCGACCCGCTGGTAGCCGCCGGCCATGTCGGTGAGCATCAGCACGAGCTGCTTGTCGGCCTTCTCCAGCTCCAGGCTGACCCCGCGGATGATCCCGGCGAAGGTGGGGTCGTCGGAGAAGACGCGGGTGGCCGGTTCGGGGAAGACCAGGGCGATCGAGTCGGACCGCTGGGTGACCAGGCTCCGCGCGGCCTGGTTGGGCACGTACCCCAGCTCCTCGACGGCGCGGGTGACCGCCTCGCGGATCTGCGGAGCCACGCGCGTGGAGCCGTTGACCACGCGCGAGGCGGTCGCCCGGGACACGCCGGCCCGGGCGGCCACCTTCTCCAGCGTCGGACGCGCTCTCACAGCCCGTTCCGGCGGACGACCTCGCCGTACCAGCGAGCGCTGTCCTTGGGGATGCGGCGCTGGGTGCCGTAGTCGACGTGCACCACCCCGAAGCGCTTGTTGTAGCCCTCGGCCCACTCGAAGTTGTCCAGCAGCGACCAGACCAGGTATCCCCGCAGGTCCGCGCCGCCCTCGATGGCCGCGTGCGCGGCGCGCAGGTGCCCGTCGAGGTAGGACAGCCGGTCGGTGTCGTGCACCCGGTCGTCCTCGACGGTGTCGTCGAAGGCCGCGCCGTTCTCGGTGATCATCAGCGGGGTGCCGGGGTAGTCGCGGGACAGGCGCAGCAGCAGGTCGGTCAGGCCGGACGGCTGGACCGCCCATCCCATCGCGGTCTTCGGCGCGTCGGCCCCGCCGAAGGCGATGCCCTCGCTGCCGGGGAAGACCGGGTTCCCGGCCTCGCCGGGGCGGGCGGCCACGGTCTGCGGGGTGTAGTAGTTGATGCCCAGCAGGTCGATCGGCGCGCCGATGACCTCCAGGTCGCCGTCCTGGACGAAGGACCAGTCGGTGAAGCGCCGGGCCCGCTCGACGACGTCGGCGGGGTACTCGCCGCGCAGCAGCGGGTCCAGGAAGATCCGGTTCTGCAGGCCGTCGACGATCTCGGCGGCGGCCCGGTCGGCCGCCGTGTCGTCGTTGACGACCGGGGCGAGGTTGAGCGTGATGCCGACCTTCTCCGCGCCGGAGGCGCGCAGCGCCGCGGTGGCCAGGCCGTGGCCGAGCAGCAGGTGGTGCGCGGCGGCGAAGCCCAGCGCGGGGTCGGCGAGGCCGGGGGCGTGGATGCCCGAGGCGTACCCCAGGAAGGCCGAGCACCAGGGCTCGTTCAGGGTGGTCCAGGTCTCGACCCGGTCGCCCAGCCTGGCGTGCGCGATCGCGGCGTAGTCGGCGAAGTGCCGGGCCGTGTCCCGGTTCGTCCAGCCGCCGCGGTCCTCGAGGGCCTGCGGCAGGTCCCAGTGGTAGAGCGTCACGACGGGGGTGACGCCGGCGCCGAGGAGCTCGTCGACGAGACGGTCGTAGAAGTCCAGGCCGCGCGGGTTGACCGGGCCGGAGCCGTCGGGCTGGATGCGGGGCCAGGCGATGGAGAAGCGGTAGGCGTGCAGGCCGAGGTCGCGCATGATCGCGACGTCCTCGCGGTAGCGGTGGTAGTGATCGCACGCCACGTCACCGGTGTGACCAGCATGGACCTTGCCGGGGGTCCGTGAGAAGGTGTCCCAGATGGACGGGCCCCTGCCGTCGTCTCGGGTGGCGCCCTCGATCTGGTAGGCCGCGGTGGCGGCCCCCCAGACGAAGCCCTCGGGAAACCTCAGCACGCCGGAGTCCTGAAGTTCGTAGGACTTTTCGGCGGACATGGTCATGTCCTCACCGCCCCATTCTGTTAGGCCATAGCGTGAGAGCGCTCTCTGGAGCATCACCGTACCGCAACCATCATGTCAAGAAAAACGCGATTGTAACCGTAATATCACAGTTGTTGACATTGCGTTGTGTGCCGACAATTCTTCCAGAGAGCGCTCTCAGGCTCCCCGGCAAGTACATATGGAGGAAGGTCCATGTCGCTCCTCTCCCGGCCCCGTCGTGCCGCCCTGGTGGCCGGCAGCATCGGGTTGGCGCTGGTCGCCACCGCGTGCGGTTCCACCGACAACAAGACCGCGGCGAACGGTGGCGGCAGCGCGGCCGCGGCCCCCGAATGCGCCGAGTTCACCAAGTACGGCAAGCACGAGGGCAAGAAGGTCAGCATCTACGCGCCGATCCGCGACGTGGAGGCCGACCGCTTCGAGCAGGCGTGGAAGCCCTTCGCCGACTGCGTCGGCATGAAGATCACCTACGAGGGCACCGGCGAGTTCGAGGCCCAGATCCAGGTCCGCGCGGACGGCGGCAACCCGCCCGACATCGCCTTCATGCCCCAGCCCGGCCTCGTGGAGCGTTTCGCCAAGGCGGGCAAGCTCAAGCCGGCCCCCGACGAGGTCAAGAAGCTCGCCACCGAGGGCTGGTCGGCCGACTGGGCCAAGTACTCCACGGTCGACGGCGTCTTCTACGGGCCCCCGCTGGGCGCCAGCGTGAAGTCCCTGGTCTGGTACTCGCCGAAGATGTTCACCGAGAAGGGCTGGACCGTCCCCAAGACCTGGGACGAGCTCATGACGCTCACCAGCACGATCGCCGGCACCGGCGTCAAGCCGTGGTGCGCGGGCATCGAGTCCGGTGAGGCGACCGGCTGGCCGGCCACCGACTGGATCGAGGACATCCTGCTGCGTGAGATCGGCCCCGAGGGCTACGACGACTGGGTGACCCACAAGCTGGCGTTCAACGACCCCAAGGTCAGCGCGGCGGTGGACAAGGTCGGCGCGATCCTCAAGAACGAGAAGTTCGTCAACGGCGGCTACGGCCCGGTCAAGTCGATCGCCAGCACCGCCTTCCAGGAGGGCGGCGTCCCGATCACCGAGGGCAAGTGCGCCTTGCACCGCCAGGGGTCCTTCTACGCCAACTTCTGGCCCGAGGGCACCGAGGTCGCCGAGAACGGCGACGTGTTCGCCTTCTACCTGCCCGGCAACGACCCGGCCAAGAAGCCGGTGCTGGGCGCGGGCGAGTTCGTGGTGGCCTTCACCGACCGTCCCGAGGTCCAGGCGGTGCGGGCCTACCTCGCCTCCGCCGAGTTCCCGGTGGCCCGGATGAAGCAGGGCACCTACGTCACCGCCCGCAAGGGCGTGGACCCGGCCAACGCGCGCAACCCGATCGACAAGCTCTCCATGGAGATGCTCCAGGACGCGAACGCGACCTTCCGCTTCGACGGCTCGGACCAGATGCCCGCCGCGGTCGGCGCCGGCACCTTCTGGAAGGGCATGACCGACTGGATCAACGGCAAGGACACCAAGACGGTCCTCGACTACATCGAGGCCTCCTGGCCGAAGTCCTGATCCACCGACGGCCCGGCCCCCCGCGGGGCCGGGCCGTCACCCACCCGGTCCGATCCTTCCGAAAGATCCTCCGATGGACTTCGACTTCGCCGCCGAACTTCCCAAAATCGTCCAGCTCCTGATCGGCGTCGCCGCCTTTTTTGTCGTGGTCGCGGTGGTGCTGATCCTGGTCGACCGCGTCCCGATGCGCCGCCGTGCCTGGCTGCACGCGGCGATCCTGCTGCTGCCGGCCGTGCTGCTGCTCACCATCGGCCTGGTCATCCCGGCCATCCGGACGTCCATGCTGTCGTTCATGAGCGGCGACGGCCAGAGCTGGGTCGGCGCCGACAACTACGCCTGGATGTTCACCCAGACCGAGGCGCTCACCGTGCTGCGCAACACCCTCGTCTGGGTGCTGCTCGTCCCGATCCTGGTGACCACGGTCGGGCTGCTCTACGCCGTCCTGGTGGACCGCACCCGGTTCGAGTCGCTCGCCAAGTCGCTGGTCTTCCTGCCCATGGCGATCTCCTTCGTCGGCGCGGGCATCATCTGGCGCTTCGTCTACGCCTACCGCTCCGAGGAGCAGGAGCAGATCGGCCTGCTCAACCAGCTCGTCGTCGCCTTCGGCGGCGAGCCCCAGCAGTGGCTCCAGGAGCCCCCGCTCAACACGCTCTTCCTGATCGTGGTCATGGTCTGGATCCAGGCCGGGTTCGCCACCGTGGTGCTGTCCGCGGCCATCAAGGGCATCCCCGCCGAGATCGTCGAGGCCGCCAGGCTGGACGGCACCACCCCGGCGCAGATGTTCTTCCAGGTGACGCTGCCGTCCATCCGCTCGGCCGTGATCGTGGTGATGGTCACCCAGTCGATCGCCACCCTCAAGCTGTTCGACATCGTCCGCACCATGACCGGCGGCCAGTTCGACACCAGCGTCATCGCCAACGAGATGTACAACCAGGCGTTCCGGTACGGCGAGACGGGCAGGGGCGCGGCCCTGGCGGTCTTCCTGTTCGTACTGGTGCTGCCGATCGTGATCTACCAGATCCGCCAGCGCAGGGAGGCCCTCCGATGACCGGACGAGCACGCCGTCAGGGCGCCGCCGGGACGCGGCGGGCGAAGGAGGACCCGTGGCCACGTTGACCCGGACCGCGGTACGCCCCGAGGTGGGGACCGCGCCGCAGCGCGTACGACGGCGGCTGAGCGGGCGGGTCGCCAGCGCCACCGCGATCGTCATCGCGGTGCTCTGGACCACCCCGACCTTCGGGCTGCTGCTGTCCTCGCTGCGCCCGGAGGACCAGATCAAGACCACCGGGTGGTGGACGTTCTTCGCCGACCCGCAGATCACCCTGGAGAACTACCAGGAGGTCCTGTTCGGCACCTCCTCGTCCTCCGGCCAGATGATGAGCTTCCTGATCAACTCGATCGTCATCACGATCCCGTCG
Organism: Streptosporangium longisporum; assembly: GCF_039534895.1. Classification (NCBI taxonomy): domain Bacteria; kingdom Bacillati; phylum Actinomycetota; class Actinomycetes; order Streptosporangiales; family Streptosporangiaceae; genus Streptosporangium; species Streptosporangium longisporum. The sequence goes on from NZ_BAAAWD010000018.1 coordinate 52,527, forward strand.
GTGCTCTTCCCGCTGGCCCTGGCCACCTTCGCCGCCTACGCGCTGGCCTGGCTGCCGTTCCGCGGCCGGGAGTGGGTCTACATCGGCATCTTCGCCCTGCAGATCGTGCCGCTGCAGATGTCGCTGGTGCCGCTGCTGTCGTTCTTCTCCGAGGGCGTGTCCGCCTTCGGCGTCCAGCTCATGCCCGCCTGGGAACTGGAGGGCCCGGCCCGGTTCGTCCAGGTCTGGTTCGCCCACACCTGCTTCGCGCTGCCGCTGGGCATCTTCCTGCTGCACAACTTCATGTCCGAGCTACCCGGCGAGCTGATGGAGGCGGCCAGGGTGGACGGGGCCAGCCACGGCAAGGTCCTGCGCACCGTCGTCCTGCCGCTGGTCGGGCCCGCGCTGGCCACCTTCGCCATCTTCCAGTTCCTGTGGGTCTGGAACGACCTGCTGGTGGCGCTCATCTTCGCCGGCGGCACCCCGGAGAGCGGCCCCATGACGGTACGGCTGGCGCAGATGGCCGGGACCAAGGGCAACGAGTGGCAGCGCCTGACCTCGGGGGCGTTCGTCTCACTGGTCATCCCGCTGATCGTCTTCCTGTCGATGCAGCGCTACTTCGTCCGCGGCCTGCTGGCCGGCAGCGTCAAGGGCTGACCCTCTCCTCCCACGTCCCGGTGGGCGCCCCCGCCCGGGGGCGCCCACCGGGTTCTCGCAGGTGGGTCAGGAGCGGGGCCGGTCCTGGGCGGCCGACGCGGCGGGCCGGTCGGGGGAGGTTCCCTGGGCGGGGACCTGGGGCTCGGCGGTCTCCGGCCGCGCCGGGACGGGCTGGTCCACGGTGGCCTGCGGGGCCGGGGTCAGGTGCTCACCGGTGACCGGGACGGCCGGGGCACCGGCCTCGCCGGGAAGGTCCTGGTCGATCCGCGGCATGGACGAGGCGGGCACGGTCGGCCGGGTGGAGACGTCCGAGAGCGACGGCTGCGGGGGCACGTCGGAACCGGCGGGGGAGGCGATCGACGCGGTGGCGGAGTCCGAGGCCGTCGGCTGCGGCGGGACGGAGTTGGCGGGGGAGGTGGCCGCGGCCGGGTCGTACAGCCCCGCGGACGAGGGGACCTCGACCACGACGGTGTCGGCCGGGCCGGGGGTCGAGTCCAGGATGGCCCGAGCGTGGTCCACGTGCGAGGCCGCGACCAGCACGTCGTAGCGACCGGCGACGATCGCGCTGCGCGAGGCGAAGTCCCGCTTGCCACCGGTGAACACGTGGTTGATGAACCCGAACGCGGCGCCCATCACGGCCCCCCCACAGGGCCGCCCAGAGCACGAGCACGACGAACGACATCGTGGTCGAGGTGAACAGGCCGAGGAACATGCCGACCACGGCGCCGAAGAGCACGCCGCTGCCCGCCCCGGTGAGGGCGGCCCGCCCGTTGGTCATCCGGCCGGTGACGGTCTCCTCGAGCTTGAGATCGCTACCGACGATCGCCACGTTCTCGACGGGGAACCCCGCGTCGGACAGGCCGTCCACGGTCCGCTGCGCCGCCAGGTAGTTGTCGTATCCCGCGAGGACCCTGCGGTTCACGACGACCTGGTCGTTCAGGCCGGTGGGCGTCTCTTTCATGTCGCTCGCCTTTCGCATGGGGGATGGGGCCACCGGCCGACTACCCGCCGTCCGCCCGACGATGCGCGCCTTTCGCCCCCTCTCGCCACGACGGCGCGCTCTCGCCGGAACGACCCGCTCTCACCCGGAGGTCCGCTCTCACGGGGGATGGCCCGCTTTCACCGGGATGACCCGTTCCCACCGGTACGGCCCGTTCTCATCGGGACGACGAGCTCCCGCCGGGACGGCGCACCGGTGAGAGGGTCACCAGCTCTGGTGCAGCGGCTTGCCCTCGCTGTAGCCGGAGGCGCTCTGCACACCGACCACCGCGCGCTCGTGAAACTCCTCCAGGGTGGAGGCGCCCGCGTACGTGCACGAGGAGCGCAGGCCCGCCACGATGGCGTCGATCTGGTCCTCCACGCTGGGCATGGCCGGGTCCAGGTACATCCTGGAGGTGGAGATGCCCTCCTCGAACAGCGCCTTGCGCGCCCGGTCGAAGGGCGAGTCCTCGGCCGTGCGCAGCCGCACCGCGCGGGCCGAGGCCATGCCGAAGTTCTCCTTGTACCTGCGCCCGTCCGCGGCGGTACGGGTGTCGCCCGGCGACTCGTAGGTGCCGGCGAACCACGAGCCGATCATCACGTTGGCCGCGCCGGCGGCCAGGGCCAGCGCCACGTCGCGGGGGTGGCGGACGCCGCCGTCGGCCCAGACATGGCGGCCCAGCCTGCGCGCCTCGGTGGAGCACTCCAGCACGGCGGAGAACTGCGGGCGGCCCACCCCGGTCATCATCCGGGTGGTGCACATCGCCCCCGGCCCGACGCCCACCTTCACGATGTCGGCCCCGGCCTCGACCAGGTCGCGTACGCCCGCGGCGGTGACGACGTTGCCGGCCGCGACGGGCACGCCCGGGTCCAGCGCGCGGACCGCCCGCAGCGCACCGATCATCTTCTCCTGGTGGCCGTGCGCGGTGTCCACCACCAGGCAGTCCACCCCGGCCTCGAGGATCTCCTTGGCCTTGGCGGCCACGTCCCCCGTTGACGCCGACGGCCGCGGCGACGCGGAGCCGGTCCGAGGCGTCGACCGCGGGCCGGTACAGGGTGGCGCGCAGCGCGCCGGTCCTGGTCAGGATGCCGACCAGGCGGCCGTCGCCGTCCACCACCGGGGCCAGCCGGTGGCGGCCCTCGTGCAGACGGTCGAAGGCCTGGCGCGGGTCGAGCCCGGCGGGCAGCGTGAGCAGGTGGTCGGACATCACCTGGGAGAGCTGCGTGTACATGTCCACGCCGACGCAGTCGCTCTCGGTGACCACGCCGGCCGGGCGGTTGTCCCAGTCCACGATGATGATCGCGCCATGGGCCCGCTTGGGCAGCAGGTTCAGCGCCTCGCCGACCGTGTCGTGCGGGGGTGAGGGTCAGCGGCGTGTCGTGGACCAGGTCGCGGCGCTTGACCCAGTCGACGACGTCGGCGACCACCTCGATCGGGATGTCCTGCGGGATCACCGCGATCCCGCCTCGCCGGGCCACCGTCTCGGCCATCCGCCGCCCCGCCACCGCCGTCATGTTGGCGACCACGACGGGGATGGTGGTGCCCGTGCCGTCCCGGCTGGAGAGGTCGACGGCGAGCCGTGAGCCGACGGCGGAGAGCGAGGGGACCATGAACACGTCGCTGTAGGTCAGGTCGTAGGCCGGCGTCATCCCATTGAGAAATCTCACGTTGATCCACCTTATCCCGTGAATTATCAGAAATGAGCGTTCCCCGTTTCCACCGCCTCCAAGAGGGCCGTCTCGTCGGACCGGACGGCTAAGATCCCGTTTGCGTGAATAAGTGGATGGCCATGAGGAGGCGTTGTGATCGTGGTTGACCGGCCCGAGATGCTCGTCGTAGGCCATGCCGTACGGACGTCGAACGCCGACGAGATGGAGCCGGGCAGGGGCAGGCTCACCGCGCTCTGGGCGCGGGCGGGGTCCCCGGGGGCGTTCGCGCACGTGCCGGGCCGGGTGAACGAGAACATCTACGCGGTGCTCACCGACTACGAGAGCGACCACCACGGTGCCTACACCCAGATCGTGGGGGTCGCCGTGCGCAGCGCCGCCGCGCTGCCCGAGGGCATGGTGGCCGTCCGGGTGCCCGGCGTGCCGTCGCTGAAGCTGGAGGCCCGGGGGCCGATGCCGGCCGCGCTGCTGGAGTCCTGGCAGCAGCTGTGGAAGCACACCGAGTCGGGCGGCACCCCGCCGCGGGCCTTCACCACCGACGTGGGAGATCCACCACCCCGGGGGTGCCGACATCTACGCGGCGGTGCTGTCCCCGCTCCGCTGAGTCCCGATCCCCTCGATCCCGACGCGCCGGGCTCCACGCGCCGAGGTCCTGGTCCGCCGGTTCCGACGCGCCGGGCGCCGGATCCCTGTCCGGCGCCCGTGCCCGTCCGCCCGTCGCTCGCCGCCCGTCTCAGGCGTCGTCGTCGGGCGGCGGGTCGG
>NZ_BAAAWD010000019.1:0-740245 GCF_039534895.1 Streptosporangium longisporum
GGTGATTTCAATCAACGGCCCGGGCAGCGTAATTTCCGAGGTATGTGACCACAAGTGTTAAGACGTCCGCGGCGAACTCACTCGCTCCCGGCGCCACTCCGGAGACCCAGGCCGTCGTTGCTGCTGACGCGCCCGCGGCCTGGTGGCCGGTATTGGGTCTTCGAGCCGGGTCGGTGGCGGTCAGGTCCGTATGCAGGGGTCGGCGACAGCCCGATCTCCGGCGCTTACTCGACCAGTTGCTCAATCCACACGGTTCCCCGCCGTCCACGCGCTTGGTGACTTGTCTTCGTTACGTCCCGGGCATCGCGCCTGAGGCCGTCCTCGTACGAGCCTGATATCGTCCTTTCACCGCCCCTGACCTCCGGGCCGGACTTGGGAGCGCCACTTCCCTCACCACTGTCGGCTGTGCGCGGTGGGCGGTGGCCTCCATCAGTGCGCGATAGGGGGGCCCGGGAACGTCGCGCCAGTGTGGAGGATGCCGGTCAGACTTCAACAGGCCGCGACCTTCGGCAAAGCAACAATGCCGCGAGGCCGACCGACGTGCCCCGCAAGCTCTGAGCTCAGATAGCCTTGGGGCGGGCGAGCACCCCTGGGCCTGCAAGCCATGTGCGTACTCGCCAGGTCAGGCCTGCCAGGGGACTGACGTCTCCCCGCGCTCTCGTGAGCCTGCACTGTGGGTCCGGCTGGGGAAAACTCGCTTAGGCCGCTTTGTGGTGCCGGTGCTGTCACGCTGGCGTTCGAGCCGACAAAGCGCCGTCGAGCTCAAACGGCCGGCCAGCCCGCTCGCGGGCACTCGGCTGCGTGCCGCGAGCTGGTGCCGCCGAGCTCTGCTGGGCGCCACTGCCGAGGGCCGCGGGGCACGGTGAGCAATGGTGGACCACCAGCCGGACGGGCCCGGCGCGTCCACCCAGCACTACTACTGGTGGGCGTTGCGCTGGCTGCCCTCGCGGCCGCTGCCGCGCTGCTTCCGCCTCGCCGCCCTTCTCTTGACGGCCCGTCGGGCCGCCCCCGGCCTACGCTAGTCTCGCCGCCTTCCCTGGTCCCCGAACCTCTCCTCCGTCCCTCGAACCGTCTCGAAGTCCGATCCCGACGATCCATCCGTCCTGCGCCACGGGTGCTGGACTCGGCTGCCCCTGCCGGATCACCACCTGGCTTATGCGGTGAAGCCGCTGGCCACATTGTCCGTCGATGTGATTACACAAATCCCGGGGACGGAACGTGCCTTCAATTGGCGCGCACGCACGTTCCTCCGAGTGGCCACTCCGCCCCGGCGCCGACCAGTCGCTCGAGGATTGGGGGGGGGGCTCTCTATCGTCGGCCGCCCGCCGCCTTTTGCCGCGCGGGCGCGGCCCCGACCGGCTCATCGAGGGGCTGCGGGCCACCGGGGTATACCGCTTCGGGTCCCTAGACTGTCCCTGTCCCTGGCGCGGCCCGGCTCGTGGCTGGTGCGACGGCTGACGGCTGTGGGGCAGGTCCGGGCCGCGGGCTGTCGTCCGTGGGACGCTGCAAGAAGGGCGGCCAGCTGGGCTCGGCAGCCAGGGCATACGAAACACGGTGGACGGCAGTGCGTGCCCCGTCGCGCGGTCTGCGTACGAACATTTCGTTCGATTCATGTCGGTGCCCGCTCGGCGCCAGCCAGAGCCAGACCATCACCGGCCAGCAGCGCCGCAGCCACGGAGATGCTGAAGTCCAGCACCCACCGCGGAGCGCTAACCCTGCCGTGTGGACCCAGACCGGGGGACGCCGGCGGCGTCGTCGGTCAGAGTGTCACGGAATGGGTACGGCGGCCCCATGAGGGGTGTGTTTGAGGTCCAGGCCGAATCCGGGAGCGGCTGGGTGCGACGCGTGCCGATGGGCGAAAGTCGTGTCGCCACCATGGTCGAGCGGACCCTCGTTTATGTTTGGTTTACCCGCCTGTGCGACTGAGTGGTCAGGGTGTGGCTAAAGATACCGCAGGTCCCTTGCGTGTGATTAGTCCGCGTCAGCGTGCCCCGCCTGACCAGGGCCACCGCGGGACCCGACACAAACGGGCTGCTGCCCGAGGAACACGTCTCGGGATCCCGAAGCTTGCCCCGCCTCCAGCTCCCGGCTCGTAAACAGGGTGACCGACCCAGCGGGGGCGTTCCCGTTTTGCGCAGCGTTTCCATGGGCGCAGCGACCTGCGCAGGGAGCGCCTGTCCGGCCGCACCGGTCGGTTGCGGCCGGCCGCACCGACGTGAGGGCCCTGGACATCCACACCACCTCGGCGCTCGCCCGGTACACAGCAGGAACCGAGCCTTGCGCCGCGATGGGCGCCGCGCGTCTCGCTCGCAACCCACTCAACCTGCGCAGAATCGACATTAGCGCCAAGTACTAGTTGTCCGGGCCGTGAGTCGGAGCGTATGCCGCCCGCCGCCTATCGTCGGTGTTGGACGGTCGATAGGGGACCTCCCCCGGTGGACGGCCTCATCGGTCCCCTCTGCCCCTGCCGTTCCGAGCGCGGCCCCCCCGGTCGCTTGCTGGTCAGCCCGTGCACCGCACGCAGACCACGCTTCCCCATTTTAAAACCCTACCGCGCTGAGCGCAGGGCAGCCGTGCAGGGCGGCCCCCCAGGCGTCCCTGAGGTTGAAAGACATAACCATGTACGGTCAACTACCCGTGGTCGGGTCCCCACCGGAACCATCTGTAAGCGCAACGGGCCTCGCAGGAAGGAAGTGCCCCGAGCCAAGGGGCGTGGGCTCGCCCCGTACATCCTGTCATGCGGTGAGGTGGCCCTACGCTCTGACCTATGAAGCGTAGCAACACCGTATGGGCCTACCCGGGTCAGTGACATGACGGTTCCTGGTGATGGTCGGACCGTCGGCGCCAGACGGCAACTCACGAACTATCCCGTTCTCCGGTCTACAGCCGGCCGGCTGCAACACCGTGGGCCGTCCAGTGGAAAACGCCGTCTGGCGCGCGCTGCGCATGGCGTGAACCCCCGTCCCCTCTGGCGAGGGGCGCAACAGCATCCCCCTGGTCCGGGTACCAGCCGGCAGCGACTCCGCCATAGTGCGCACACCACGCTCGGGGCGACCTTGTGCCGCCCGCCGCCGACGGCGCCGTAAGCAGTAACAGGCCTGCGCAGCGCTCGCACCGTGGCTGGATCGACCTGCGGCCACTTGCCCAGGCAGTAATGGGCGGACCTGTACACTATAGTGGAGAACCGGGTCTACTGGTCAACTTTTGATTTGAGAATGACAGCGGATATGACCCCGTCGCCGAAGAGTGCTGGCCTTTGATGCGAGTTGAACCTTGGTCGGACGAAGCAGGCCGATAGTGAGGACCATCGCTGCGCGACGTGTCAGGGCAGCACCCGCAGCCCTGACCGAGGTCCGTCGGGTCATCTGGGGGGCAGGCCCCCCATGGTGGAGCGATTGCTCGTCGCACTCTCAACTGCTAGCGCCGCACTTCGTGGAGCACTTGCCACTGCCTGGATGGGCGTGCCCCGGGGGTCCCAAGACCCTGGCCGCCTATCGGGTGACCGGGACTCTGGCACACCGTGGTCGGCGGGGAGTTTGGTCTAGCCGTTATCCAGTTCACCAAAAACAAACAATCGGCATCGATTGCGCTCTCGCGTGGATACCGCGCCCGACCTCTGGGTCCCCACAATGCTAGGCAGCTGGAATGCCGCGTGTGGGACCCGCGGTTGGTCCCTACCGCCTCCGCCCGCCCGCCGACAGCTCGCACCTTAGCTACCGGCCGACCGCGTGTGCGGAGCGGCCTTTCGGGACGGGTCTAGCCTCGTGCGCAACATGGCTCCGGTGTTCGTGAACTTCCTGCTCGCCCGACGAGGATCACAGCCGGTTGTTGCGCCCGGCCAAGGTGCAGCTCGACGGCCCGGCCTGTGTGGGCTCTGGGTGGATTGGGTTTGACTGGCGGAGCGGGGCGGCAGAGGTGACCGGCTACCCGGGCCGGCTTCATACCCCTCCGCGGTCGTACGGGTGGCCACAAGGACAGCCGTCTCATAGGCGGTGCTGGCCCACTCGATGAGGCGCGAGACAACCCGAATCAAGCCCGTTGTCCCGGGCAGGTGCGTCTGTGTCTGCCGTGAACCCTGTTGGCCGGGAGGTGCAGGGCGCGAATCCCGGTTCCTGTCTTCACGTCCGGGGTTGAGCGTCAGCCCGTCGCCGGCTCACGCCGTGCCCCGCAAAATCGGGGGAGTCCCGCGCCCGACAGAGGAGCTGGGAGGCTATCGGCCTTGCACCGGATTGCGACGTGGACCCGACCCCGCAGCGCGGTTCCTGTCACCCCCAAGCCCCTAGGGCGGTGCTCGCCCCCGGACCACGACTTGTCCGTCAGCCGATGACAGGCGTATGGCCGAAGCCAGGTCTCGGTCCGTCCGCATCCAACCCAACTCGGTCGCGGCACGCCTACGTGTAAAGCCGCCCGAGCGCCCGCACTCTGGCCTCGTCTAGGATGGGCGACCGCGCTGCCCAGCGACGAGTTGCACGCCCCACACCCGAGTCAACGCCGGCCGCGGTGGCCGAGGGCGTGAGGGAAGACCATTCGACGAACTCGGTACGTCAGCCCTCCCCAGACCCGATCGAGCGCCCAGCACGACCCACCTCTCCGACCTGGTACCGCCGTGCGGGGGCGCGGCCTGTCCTGCTGCGCGGCGCCCGCGAGCACTGACCTCCTGGGCCCGCCCCACCGCCGAGGCCGACGATTCCGGACGATGCCGCGGTGAGCCGTGATGTCCCCCAGCCGGCCTGAATGCTCACCGGCCTTGCGACGCCCCCGGTCGCCGACGGGACTCGAGCTCTCCGGAGGCGGGGACGTGGTTCGGCGAGCAGATCGCTGACCGACCTGGTCGGCCCGCTGCCCAGACGGCACCCTGGGTCGTCTGGAATCACCGATGGGCCCTCGCTCGGGTGCACTGCTGCAGCGCGCCCGGAGCACAACTGCGATGCCACCGTGCTCGCGCGAGCTACGGCACCCGACCCCGTGCCCACACTTCGACTTGTCACGCCTGCGACAAGCCCCGGCCTGCCTCAAGCGGGCGCAGCCGCGCCGAGTCTCCCGCCACCTGGCCCCGCCGAACCCCGTATCGTGCGCCGCCGCGGCAGGGCATCGACGACTCGGCCCGTGAGATGCGGGCCTGCAGATCCCGCCCCTCCCGGCGTACGGGCCGCAATGGGGGCAAACCCACACCCCGGGAGGTCCGCGCGCCCGGGGCCGACATGGTGCCGAGGAGGGACTCGGTCTCGCGAGGAACGAGCGTACATCGCTCCTCTCCGACGAGTGAAGGAGCCGGATCCCCCGCGGCCTCACCCCGCCGCAAAAGACGTTCGCGTCCCATGACAGGGCCAGCCGCCCCACGCCTCGCCAGCCCGGGCGACCCCCTGTGAGGGGCCCCTGCCTGCGCCCCCGGTCGGCGGCACGGCCGCGTCGTGCGGACGATTGGGACTCCGAGGGGAGCAGGTAGGAGGCTCGCCCGAGCGAGGAACTAGCGTATCCCCACGAATGGTCGAAAGAGGGAGGAGCCCGGATCCCCAGCGGGCCTCTCAGCCGGCCCACCAGCAACCGTGGCGCCGGCGCGAACTCGCAAGAGACGCACGGCGCCGGAGTGGATCCACACAGGCGCCGTGGCCGTCTGGGCGCTGCAGTGCGGCCGAAGCGCGACCCGGCGCGTGTAGCAATTTGGCCCGTGCTCGCGCCCGGGTGATCGCCGGACGCCACATCGGTCGCCAGTGGAGGCCCTACATTGTGGGCGTCGCCGTGGGCGGTGTGATACGTGGTCGGCGCACGCGATGAGTCACGTGGCGCGACCCGACCAGTGAGGAGAGGAGGGATACTGTCGGGACCGGGGCAACTAACGGAGCGACGGACCGCGCACCGTCGGACTGAGGGCATAGGAACGCACGGTCATGTGAAACGAGGAAGCGAGCCCTCGTACACTCCCATGTCGCGTGACCGTCGCAGAAGCGCGGTCGACTCATCGGAGACACTAGTGGGCACACAGCCGGCCGCTGAGGTCGCGCTGGAGCCTCCCCACAAGTTCGTCCCCGCCGCTCTGGACGGGCCCTGCTGCACGAGCTCCCAAGTCTCTTATGCTACCGACGCCGGGCTGCCGCTGCTGACGCCTCCGGGCCCGGGGAAGTCGCGAGTTTCGCGGCACCCGAGTGCCCCGTGAGGGGGGATCCCTCCTGGCCTCTCCGGTGGCGAGTTGGCGGCTCCCTAGATCGTGATCGCTCTCGGAAGCCTCTCGCCGGCATGGACTGGGGGGCGCGGCCGTGCTTCCGCCGCACCGGCGCTCCTGCACGGGCGACCGGTGCCACCCTCGTCCCCTGCGACGACTGATCCGCGCGGAGACGCGTGTCGCGGCGTGACACCAGTACTCCTGTCCGTGCCAGGAACTGCGCCAGGCGTCGAGCGCGTGTCTAGTATCAGAACCCCCTATATGGTCGCTGCCGTAGGCCGAGCCCCACTGTCTTGCCCCAGCAATACGGTACGTCCTCGCGCATGTCGGCACCTCGGGCATGGAGAAGCGGGAGGACCTAGGCCGTGGCCGCGGTTCCGGGCGTCGGTCCTTCTGGCGGGGCCCGCCGGCATCGGGCCCAACTTCGAGTTCGGGCTATCCCCGCCGGACAGACGGGGCTATCCCGTGCTGCCTCCACGGAACGGTCCTTCGGCACGCGTGCTGACCGAGTTACCATTCACTCAACACGCCGCTGCGGATTGGGGGCGACACGCCAGGGGTGATGTGGCGCTCGGCCCGGCCGTCCCTCTCCGTGACCCGGCCTAGCTTGCACTCGGCGTGATGCTAGGCCCCCCCAGGGGCCGGGTGTGCGTGGCGGGTGCCCCCCGGAGTGCTGGCAGCAGCGCGGGGATATCCCGCGCAGGTGCTGTAGCTGGACTGCCGACACAGGACAGGGATAGGAATAGGAGAAACCGATGGGTAGTTCGGCTAGTGATGATGAAGGGGAAGGCAGCCAGGCCCGGTCGAAGAAAGGATCGACCACAATTAGCGTGTGTGATAAGTGCACGCGCAACTTTCAATGGAATTACAATGGAGTTGCGATGAGAATTAGAACTCCATGAGAACTCCAACAAAAATGGATAGATAACAAAAAGACAAAAAAAACTCGAGAATGCCCTGGGTAGACGGCAGATTAACAGAAAGGCTGACCAGGCAAACAACAATGATGTGTACCGTACGAGGTTGATCGACTCAACAGTCACCATAACAAGAATGAGAAGAGAAATGAGAACTTGTTCGCTACATCAAGACACAGTAAATCCATGAACCACCGGTCTGGTAAGGATGCCTTGGTCAAACGGAGGGAGGAAAAAGAGAGAGGTACCCACCTCATAACTACCGAGCGGACAGCCCGAGTCACCGGGGCGGAGCCCGACCTGCCACGGTGGCGGCGTGACCCGCCGCAAGGATCCGCAGTCACGGCGTACAGCGGGCAGTGCGGTGCCCGCTACACCGCCTAATGCAAGAACGACACCTCAGGTGGCGGACGCATCTATGTGGCAACGCAGGGATGGTCCGCTGAAAAGTCGCGGGGGGATTCGTGGCTCCGTCGGTGTCCACATCGCTGGTGCGCAACCGACCGCGACTAGGTGTTCGACAGTCCTCGGTCCCAGTTTCGTGGCCGTGCGGCAGCGCGCATCAGGCCGCACGTGACCCATCTCCGTGCCGTGAGTCGCGGAGCGACACGGCTGACCTTTCTCTCTCCCGGTATGGCTCTGGCTGTTCGCCTGCGCTGGGGCCTGTGTGCTCCGTGGCGGGTTCGTGGCGGCCATTTCGGCCCGGCGCCGTTACGCGGCTGCGCTTCACAACCTGCCGCCGCTGGAACCTGGGTGGTGCGTTCGGGGCCGGCCGGGCCGCCGCCCGTGGCCTGGGCCGCGTTGTTCAGGTCATTGAATGATACCTGCTGAGCGTGGGGCGCGGCCCGTCCCGCCGACTCGGTGCGGCGTCCCCGTCCGACCGGTGAGCGACGATCATCACGCGGCATGGACGTCTCGCTGTCCATGGGGCCGACACGTCCGTCCGAGACCGGGATCACCGTGCCGCCGAAGGGAAGGAACGAGCGCAGGAAGTTTCGTCTCCGGTGAATGCCTACCTGCCGAGCGCTTCACATACGGGACTGGTTGCACTATTTCCGCTTCGCCCGTGCCTCCTCGTCGTGGTCTCCCCGACCACGACCACCGTGCGGTGGTGGACCTCCATCGGCAACCTGGCACCTCGGGCGGCACCGCCCATCGTCAGGCGGTGTTTTCAGCTCCCTGGAGGCGCTGCGCTCCTTCGCCAGCACGCGGGGTGACCTGACCCGGGCCGCCGCGCCGCGTCTTGGCTGCTCTACGACGGGGGACAACACTCGGAGCCGCTCGGTGGCCCGAGGGCGATCGAATGTCGGCGAAGAACGTGCGGTGCCGGCGGGGGTGGGGTTGGGCGGGGGGCGAAGCATTGCGGCAGATCTCGGTGGTAATCGCTGCCTTGAGACTTCAGAGTTGGGCAGGTGAACTAACGAGCGCCAAGGCCGACCACCATCTCGTCGACGGAGGCTGCCCCTTACGTGCAAGCTAAAAGTGTAGTGGGCGCCACGGGGGGGCAGCCTACGCCCTGAGGAAGGGCCACCTGGTGAATCCCCCAGGGAACGATTGAACGCTTGCCGGGTTCACTTTTTGATGGTCCGGCCGATAGCCGCGAAACGTGGCCAAACCAGCCTTCGATCGGAAGGGCCGGACTGGGAGTTTAGGGCCGTATGCGATGTGTCGATAAGCCACGCACGGCAGGAGAGCCGCGGAACCGCGCGGGGAGCTTGATGGAACGGACGCTGCGGCTGTAGGGGGTGAGGACGGATCCGCGCCTGTCGGCGGCGAGGTCTACGCTCATTTGCCCGAGTGGACGGCTAGTGGTCATTCCGTAGGAGCCGTCCGAATGTGTCGATGCCGGGTCCCGTACGAAGCTGCGGATAGACGGCCCTGCGAGAAGGCCAACCGGGCCGGACCCGTGGTGGCGACGATTAATTTGCGATGAGTCAACGGCCGTGCTCACGTAGCTAGCGGTTCGGGGCGGCACGCGGTCTGGTTCCAAGCACACAGAGGAGGGCGTACCGCAGACTAAGTCGGTTCGCAGGCCGGCGAGTCGGCTGCGCGCACCTGGCAGCTGTCCGGTCTCCACGATGCGTAAGGCACCCAGGAGGGGACCGTCTCGATCGAGCGCCGCGACGTGCAGTGGCCGGTGAGAGCAAACGGTCACGCTGCAGACCCTGTCGGTACGGGACGGGCGGCCGGGTCTTCACTACGAGGCGGTGAGTCGGGCAGCGCCAGACTGCATGGAGCTCTTACGAGCACGATCTCGGCTCTTCCCGGTCTGGGGTACCTGACGTGGCTTCAGCCAGAGAGATCACCAGTGCGTTCGTGGTGGCGGCGATCCTGGCGGCTGCGGACCGCGGCGGCGAGCCCTGTTGCATGCGTAGGGGTCGCGGCTGCCCTGACGCCGGTCCCGCCGTGTGTGTATACGTTCTACGTGTACGTGGCACACTTAGCTTCGCGAGGAGCCGTCCCGAGGCCTGCGCCGTCCCGGCTCGGTCACCGCTCGTGCTCCCCTGACTTACACCTGAGGCTGGCGACTCGTGACAGGCGGGTGTCTCGCCGATGCGCGTCGACCAGGGCGGATCCTGCTGGAGAGCGTCCTTCCGGCGCCTGCCCGCCGATGGCGACCTGCTCGACGCTGTGGCTGCGCATGATACCGGGCCGATCGCCGCTGGACCCATGGCCTCGAGCGTGCCCCGGGTCGTGCGACGTCTGGGCGGTGGACGTCGACTCAACCGCAGGTCGTGGACCAGTGCGCGCCGCAAGCGCCCGGGCCGCGGGCCTTGATCAAGTAAGGTCATGGCACGCCGGCGACGAGGGTCCACGCCCGAGGTCCAGGTCTGTCTCCGCGCATCTGGTCGTAACCCGGCGACTCCGGCGTCGGATCGGCAACGCCGCCATGCACGAGATGCTGACCCGCTGGCTGTCGCGCCTCACACCCGGACGCGCTGTCGCCCACACTGGTGTGTTCAGAAGCACCTGGGTTCGGACTCGCTGCGCAGACGCTGGCTCGAACGAGCGGCGGCTGGCCCACCGAGCGGGCTGGCGCGTCCCGGCGTCGTCGTACCGGACTCCTGGTGCGGGTGCACGCACCGGGCTGGATGTGCTCGGAGCGCGGCCGTGACGGACCGGTGACGCGCGAGCGAGCTGTGACGATCACTGGGCGGGGCGTCGGAACGCCCGCGCGACGACGAGTGAACGACGAATGACACCGTGAAGCGACCGCATGACTGCGCAGAAGCACGCGAGCAGGCACGCCGCGCCCGACCGATGTGTCCAAGAGCGCCTCACCGGAGGCTGGCGGAGAGCACGAGGGGCGCGCGTAGGGCGACTGCGATATCGTGGCAGTCCGGTGACCGGCCGCGTTTCAACATCGGTCTCCAGCTTCGCCACGTCGCAGCCTTCGGGGTGGAGCGGATTCTGGCTGGCGGGCAACGGCACCCGCCTGCCTGCCAACCCCAAGGCGCAGAAGACGCGCGCTCGGCACCGACCGCGCTGGTGGCCTGGGAGGAAGCCGGTCCCCGTCCGGGCGGCGTACGGCCGCGAAGGAGGACGGGTTCACCGTGGTCGCGGTGAGACTTGACCCCGTGACGCGGTCCCGCTGTCGCTAGCGAAGCTCGGCGGCCGACTGTCTGCGCTGCGTGGTGCGGCAGCGCGGAGCTGCTGTCGGCTGCTCGCGCTTCGCTGGGAGCGCGCGAATTTTCTGTTTCCGTGCTGCTACATCCCGCAGTCGGCCGGGTCGGCTCGTTCAACGTCGCGGTCGCCGGCGGCGATCGCGCTGGCGGAGGTCCGGCGCCAGGAGTGGGCCGGCAGGCGGCGCCCCAGGAATGAGGCCCGCCTCCGCGGCGAGGCCCCGGCGCGCGAACTTCACCACGGCCCCCGTCGCGAGATCCTGCACGGTCCCGGCCGCGGCTCCCGCTCCGGGGGACCCCACCACGCCCCCCGCTCCGGGGATCCGGTTCCCGATCCGAGGTCCCGAACCCCGGCCCTGAACGGTCAGCCGGGCGGGGGCCGGTCCTCCCCCGGGCCCGAGCCGACGGCCGCGTGCCCGCCGCTCCCGTCCTCCCCCATGCCGATCTCCCGGGTACCGGCCTTCCGCGTGCCGTGGCCGTTCCCGTCGTGGCCGTCCCGCTCGCCGTCCAGCGGGACCTTCTCGCCGCCGTAGGTCCTGCTCATCAGGGCACGGAGGCGGGCGATGCGGCCCTGTCCCTCACCGGACGCCACCCCCTGGCCGCCGTCGCCGGAGCCGCCGTGACGTTTCCCCGGTGACCCCGGAGGCCGGGCTGATCACCGGGATCGGCTCCTTGCCCCGGATGCGGGCCTCGACGGCCTCGTTGGGCGGCACGTGCACCTCGACGTACTCGCCCGTGGGCATGCGCTGGATCACGCCCGTCTCCACGCCGTGCCCCAGGCTCGCCGCGTCCCTGCGCTGCAGGCCCAGGCAGATCCGGTAGGTGATGTAGTACGCCAGGGCGGGGCCGACGAAGACCAGGCCCCGGCCGATGACGATCATCACGTTCAGCGAGAGGCGGAAGTAGGCGGAGATCACGTCGTTGGAGGCCATCAGCCACAGGACGCCGTAGAAGGTGATCGCGGCCATGCCGATCGCGGTGCGGTGCGGGTTCTCGCGGGGACGCTCGGCGATGTGGTGCTCGCGGCTGTCACCGGTGATCCAGCGTTCGGCGAAGGGGTAGAGGGCCAGGCCCGCCAGAATGAGGCCTATCGGGGCGAGCGCCGGCAGGATCACGCTCATCGGCAGCGTGAAGCCCAGGAAGTTGATCTCCCAGCCGGGTGTCAGGCGGAGCGACCCGTCGAGGAACGCCAGGTAGAAGTCGGGCTGGGACCCGGCGCCGATGTCGGACGGGGCGGTAGGGCCCGAACAGCCAGACCGGGTTGATCTGGGCGAAGGGTGCCCAGCAGCGCGATGACCCCGAAGGTGAACATGAAGTACGCGCCCGACTTGCGAGGAAGGACGGGTGGAACGGCCCGCCCCACCACGTTGTCGTTGGTGCGTCCCTTGCGTGCATCTGGGTGTGCTTGAGCACCCACGTCCAGGATCATGTGCGCGGTGATCAGCGCCAGCAGGACACCGGGCAGCAGCAGGATGTGGGATCGTGTAGAACCGGCCGATGACGTCGTCGCCGGGATACTCGCCGCCGATCAGGAAGAACGTGAGCCAGGTGCCGACGATCGGCAGCGACTGCGCCACGCCCGCGGTGATCCGCAGGCCCGCCCCCGACAGCAGGTCGTCCAGCAGGGAGTACCCGGTCAGGCCCTCGAACAGCGACAGCGCCAGCAGCGCCACCCCGATCAGCCAGTTGATCTCGCGTGGCTTGCGGTAGGCCCCGGTGAAGAAGACCCGGAGCATGTGGATCATCATGCCGCCGATGAACAGCAGGGCCGCCCAGTGGTGCATCTGGCGCATGAGCAGGCCGCCGCGCACGTTGAAGCTGATCTCCAGCGACGAGGCGTACGCCTCGGACATCGTGACGCCCCGCAGCGGGGCGTAGGCCCCCTCGTAGGGGATCTCCAGCATGCTGGCCTTGAAGAAGAACGTCAGGAACGTGCCGGTCAGCAGCAGGATGATGAACGAGTAGAGCGGGATCTCGCCGAGCAGGAACGACCAGTGGTCGGGGAAGACCTTCCGGATGTTCCGCTTGACGAAGTTGCCCGCCCCGAGGCGGTCGTCGAAGTAGCCCGGCCGTGCCCGCCAGCCTCGTCCGGTCGTGTGCTCTGCTCATGCGTGGTCTCCGTTCCCACGGATCCCGGCTCCGGCGTCGCCGCGCCCCCGGAAAAACCGCAACGGGCCCACGGCGGAGCCCGCCGTGGACGCCCAGATCCTCTCTTCATTCCCGGCTCCGGTCAGGACCGGGCAAAGAGGGTTTCAGGGTCCGGTTCCGGAGCCCGTGACCCAAACGTTCACCCGCGCGCGATGACGCGCCCGGCCCGCAGGGGGCATACTCCTGCACGTGCAACGCCGTTACGCCTTCCTCGAACACCCCGGCCCGCTGGCCTTCGCCCACCGGGGCGGGGCCGCCGAGGGCAGGGAGAACACCCTCGCCGCGTTCGAGCGCGCCGTCAGGCTCGGTTACACGTACCTGGAGACCGACGCGCACGCCACCGCCGACGGGGTGCTCCTGGCCTTCCACGACCACACCCTGGACCGGGTGACCGACCGCAGGGGCCGGATCGCGGAGCTGCCGTACCGGCTGGTGCGCCAGGCGCGGATCGGCGGCGTGGACGAGATCCCCCTGATGGAGGACCTGCTGGGCTCGTGGCCCGAGGCGCGCTTCAACATCGACGTCAAGGAGGCGGCGGCCATCGCCCCGCTCGCCGAGGCGATCCGCAGGACCTCCTCGCACGACCGGATCTGCCTGACCTCCTTCTCCGAGGAGCGGCTCCAGCGGGCCCGCGCCGCGGTCGGCCGCGACGTGTGCTCGGCGCTGGGACCGCGCGGCGTGGCGACCCTGCGCGCCGCCGCCACCACCTCGGGGTACGGCCGCCTGCTCGCCCGTCTGGCCCGCGCCGGGATGCCGTGCGCGCAGGTCCCGGTGGGGTTCCGCGGCCTGCGGATCACCACGCCCGCCCTGATCCGCACGGCGCACGCGCTGGGCATGCAGGTCCACGTGTGGACCGTCAACGACACCGCGGTGATGCGGCGCCTGCTCGACCTGGGCGTGGACGGCCTGATGACCGACAACATCTCCGGGCTGCGCGACGTGCTGAGCTCCCGGGGCCAGTGGCATCCCGGCCGCATGGCCGCGTGACCGGCCCGTCCCCGCTCCTATCGTGATCCCTCTCCCCCAGCGAACCGAGGACCCCCCATGACCTCAGCACAGGCCGTCGAGGAGACCCCGGCCTCCCGCCTCCGGGAGCAGCGCGGCTGGTACTTCTACGACTGGGCGAACTCCGCCTTCCCGACCACCGTCCTGACGGTCTTCCTGGGCCCGTACCTGACGACGATCGCCGAGACCGCCGCCCAGGGCCGCCCGTACGTGGACGTGCTCGGGTTCGACGTGCGGCCCAGCGCCTACTACTCCTTCGTGGTGGGGGCCGCGGCGATCCTGCAGATCCTCCTGATGCCCGTCGTGGGCGCGCTGGCCGACCACACCGGCCGCAAGAAGGAACTGCTGGGCCTGTTCGCCTACCTCGGCGCCGGTGCCACCCTGTGCTTCTGGTTCCTCTCCGGCGACCGCTACCTGCTGGGCGGCGCGCTGTTCCTCGTCTCCAGCGTCGCCTTCGCGGCCGCGTTCGTGGTCTACAACTCGTTCCTGCCGGATATCGCCACGGCGAACGAGCGCGACAGGGTCTCCGCCCGGGGGTGGGGGTTCGGCTACCTCGGCGGCGGCCTGCTGCTCGCCGTCCACCTGGGGCTCTTCCTCTACCACGAGTCCTTCGGCGTCACCGAGGGCGACGCCGTGCGCATCGCCCTGGCGTCCGCGGGCCTGTGGTGGGGCGGGTTCACGATCATCCCGCTGCTGCGGCTGCGCAACCGGCACGTGGCCTCCCCCGGCACCGAGAGGGCCGGCCGGGCCGTGACCGGCAGCCTCCGCCAGCTGGGCCGCACGATCAGGGAGCTGCGGCGCTACCCGCTGACGCTGGGCTTCCTGGTGGCCTACCTGATCTACAACGACGGCGTGCAGACCGTCATCTCCTTCTCGGCCACCTACGCCGACAAGGAGCTCGGGCTGGACCAGACGGTGCGGATCGCGGCGATCCTGATGGTGCAGTTCGTGGCGTTCTTCGGGGCGCTGCTGCTGGGCCGGCTGGCCGCCTCCTACGGGGCCAAGCGGGTCGTGATGGTGGCGCTGGTGGCCTGGATCGTCGTGGTGGCCGTGGCCTACTTCCTGCCCCGTGGGTCGGCGGCGGCGTTCTTCGGGCTGGGCTTCGCCATCGCGATCGTGATGGGCGGCACGCAGGCCCTGTCGCGGTCGCTGTTCTCCCACGTGATCCCGCGGGGCAAGGAGGCGGAGTACTACAGCCTGTACGAGATCAGTGACAAGGGGGCGACGTTCCTCGGCTCGTTCACCCTCGGCCTGGCGCTCCAGCTGACCGACAGCTATCGCCTGGGAATCATCTCTTTGGTGATCTTCTTCGTGCTCGGCCTGGTGCTGCTCGCCCTGATCGACCTGCCCAAGGCCATCAGGGCGGCCGGGAACGAGGTGCCCGAACGCATCTGAGAACGCCTCCGGAAAGGGGCTCCGCGCAGACCGGGTCAAGAACGTGCGATTGGATCACCCCGTCTGTGGGAATCCACACACGGTATCAAGCGTTGTACGCCGTGGGAGACGAACCCCTACGACGGGGCCCTCAGGAGGCATTCAGACATGGGCGAGCGTGCGCTACGCGGTACCCGGCTCGGGGCGACCAGCTACGAGAACGACCGCAACACCGATCTGGCCCCGCGCCAGGAGGTGTCCTACACCTGCCCGAAGGGCCATCGATTCGACGTTCCGCTCGCCGCCGAGGCCGAGATTCCGGCGACCTGGGAGTGCCGTATGTGCGGCGCGACCGCTTTGCGGGTGGACGGCGAGCTGCCGGAGGCCAAGAAGGCCAAGCCCCCGCGGACGCACTGGGACATGTTGCTGGAGCGCCGCTCGATAGAGGACCTGGAGGAGGTGCTCAACGAGCGCCTGGCGATCCTGCGAGCCCAGCGCCGCAAGAGCGCCTGACCGCGCCCGGAGAGCCCCGGAGAGCCTCGAAGAACCCCTCGCCCCTGTCCGGGGCGGGGGGTTTCTTCGTGTCCGCCGTACGGCGCTCACAAGACTGACCGGTCCCCCGGGACGACACCGGCGGGCCGCGGAGTCCCGGAGCCCCGGGGTCCCGGGTCCTCGGGGTCTCCTCGGGCCGAAGTGGTCCGGTCGGCCGGGGCGGGATTGGCTCTCGGTGCGGCCCGCCCTCTGGCCTAGGGTCTTCTCCATGACCGTTTCGATCGACGACGAGAGCGGCGGCGTCCCGGCGGCCGGAGAAAAGGCCGCGGAGCTGCGCGCGCTGCACGTGCCGGGCCGCCCGCTGGTGGTGCCCAACGTCTGGGACGCGGCCTCGGCCCGTGCCGTCGAGGCCGCGGGCTTCCCGGTGATCGCCACCGGCAGCGCCGCGGTCGCCTCGGTGCTCGGGTACGAGGACGGGGAGGAGACGCCGGCCGGGGAGATGCTGGCCGCGGTGGCCAGGATCAGCCGGTCGGTGAGCCTGCCCGTCACCGCCGACATGGAACGCGGCTACCGGCTGGAGCCCGCCGAGCTGGCCGGGCGGCTCGCCGCCGCCGGGGCCTGCGGCTGCAACCTGGAGGACTCCGACCCCCGTACCGGAGCCCCGGTCGGCGCGGACGAGCAGGCCGGTCTGCTGCGAGCCGTCCGGGCCGCGGCCGTGGCCGCCGGGACGGACCTGGTGATCAACGCGCGGGTCGATGTCTTCCTCAACGGCACCGGTGGCGACGAGGAGCGGCTGGAGGAGGCGGTACGGCGGGGCAACCTCTACCTGGAGGCCGGCGCCGACTGCGTCTACCCGATCTTCGCGGCCGACGCGGGGATCATCCGCGAGCTGGTCCGCCGGATCGACGGACCGGTCAACGTCCTGTTCCGTCCCGGCACGCCGTCCCTGGCCGAGCTGGCGGATCTCGGGGTGGCGCGGGTGAGTTTCGGTCACGGCCTGCACCGGGTCGTGAGCGGGCACACGGACCGGATGCTCGCGGCCATCAGGAACGGCGAGAGCCCCTACACGGCGTCCGCCACCTCCTGATCGGCCAGCCACCCCGATCGGCCCGCCACCCCCTGATCGGCCCGCCACCCCCTGGTCGGGCCCGCGTCCCCCGTTAGAGGTGCAGCCTGTCCTGGGACCCGCCGCGCCACTCCACGAGCAGCACGGTGGCGTCGTCCTGGAGCATCCCGTCGTGATATTTCAGGATGTTGCGCACCAGGCGGCGCAGGGTCTCGGGCACGGGCAGGCCGTCGGCGTTGTAGCGGATGATGAAGTCGATGAAACGCTCCAGGCCGAACTCCTCGCCGTCCCGGTTGCGGGCCTCGGTCATGCCGTCGGTGTAGATGAGCACGCGGTCGCCGGGCTCCAGCTGCTCCTTGCACTGGGTCACCGGCAGGTCGAGGTCCAGGCCCACCGGGTGGGCGGGCGGGCAGTGCAGGGTGGTGACCCAGCGCCCGTTCCTGATCACCACCGGCGGGTGGTGGCCGCGGTTGACCCAGGTGAACACGCCGGTCCGCACGTTCAGGCTGGCCAGGATGGCCGTGGCGAACCGGTTGGCCGCGCCGAACTCGTCCACCAGGACCTTCTCGATGCCCTTGCTGACCTCGATCAGGTCGGCCCCCTGGCGACGGTGGTTACGGCAGGCCGCGACCGCGAGGTTGGCGGTCAGCCCGGCGGAGGCGTCGTGGCCCATCGCGTCGAAGACCGCCAGGTGCACGGTCTCACCGGCCAGCGCGTAGTCGAAGGCGTCACCGCCGAGCTCGTACGCCGGTTCGAGCGCGGCCCCGATCACCACCTGGTCGTTGGCGAAGATCGGCGCCGGCAGCAGGTTCCACTGCATCTCGGCCGCGACGTTCATCGGCCGGGTCCGTACCATCCGGGCGTAGGAGTCGCTCTGCTGGCGTTTGCTGGCCAGCAGGAGCGCGGCCATCGACGCCAGGTGCCGCATGTCCTCCTGAGCGCGCCCGTCACCCGGAGGGGCGCTGATCCGCAGCACGCCGAGGCGTTCGGTGCCGTCCAGCAGCGGCACCCACCACCGGTGCTCCTCGCTCCCCGAGCCCGGCCCGGCCAGCATGCGCACCTCCTGGAAGGCGCGCCCGGCCAGCGTCCCGTCGATCCGCAGCTCGGCCGCCTCCGGCTCCGCGTCGGCGCCGGCGGCGAGTCCCTTGCCGGTCACCAGCCGGAGCACCTCCTGCTGGAGGTCGGCAAGGTAGATCAGCACGTCCCGCAGGCCGGCGTAGGCGGCGTGTTCCGCGATGAGGGCGGGGAGCTGCTCCAGCGCGCTCAGGTGGCTGGCCTCGGCCAGCCCGGCGAGCATCCTCGCCCGCCCCTCGAACGGTCCGCCGTCCCCCTCAGTCCCGGGTCGCGGCACGGATCCGCCCACGGCAACTCCCAGCGCTCACCCGTCGCGTGTCGTGACTCATCACCGTCCGACAGTACTCGGCACCGCTCACCGCCGGGCAGCCCCTCCCCCGGCCGCGACGGGCGGCCGGGCACCGCGCGCACACCGAGTGATCATCGGATGGGCACCGGGGGGTCACCAGCGGTCGGCGGACAGCTCGACGCCCTCGACCCGGTCGTAGATCACCACCCCGTCCGTCAGCCTGACCACGCGCACCCGCCTGGCGAGTCCCGCCGTCTCCAGCTCGCGGGCGGAACGCACCGCGTACTGCGGGAACCGGTAGCGGTCACGGGTGGCGCCGGGCGGGTCGTCGCGTTCGCAGACGACCTCGTATCGATCTTCCGGCCATATCGGAGGCAGTGCCTCCAGGCCTCGAGCGGCGGGCGGGGCCATCGACCCGCCTCCTTCCTGAGTCTGACAAGGTGTGAACGGAACATACGTACAGTGATCAGTTAAGGCATTGTCAATAACTCCATTATGGCCTTTCGGAACGTGACAACTGTAAGGTGAGCACTCCTCGTACTGCCCCGGGCGGTCGGCTCGTCACATGCGGAGACCTCCGTCGACGTCACACGCGCCGGTCGGCTCCGGCCCGTATTGGCACGTTCCATTCCTCCGCTTCCGCCAGGAGCCCGTCATGTCCCCCATCGATCACTTCGCCTACGGGCTCGTCACTCCGGTCGCCTCCTACATCATGTCGAGCATCGGCTCGCTGCTGGGACTGCTGCTCGCCGCACGGGCCCGCGGGGCGCAGGGCGGCTCACGCGCACTCTGGCTCATCGGCGCGGCCCTGTCCATCGGCGGCACCGGTATCTGGGTGATGCACTTCATAGCGATGATGGGCTTCGACGTCCGGGGGACGTCGATCCGCTACGACGTCCCGCTGACCGTCGCCTCCGCGCTCCTCGCCGTCGTCGTCGTCGGCGCAGGCCTCTTCCTGGTCTCCCGGCCCGACAGCGGCACCGGCGCGCTCCTGGCCGGCGGGGCGCTGACCGGCCTGGGCGTGGCGGGCATGCACTACCTGGGCATGGCGGCCATGAACATGTCCGCCCACGTGAGCTACGACCCCCTGCTGGTCGCGCTGTCCCTGGTCATCGCGGTGGCCGCGGCGACGACGGCCCTGTGGTTCAGCCTGCGGGTACGCGGGGCCGCCGCCACGACGGGCGCCGCCCTGCTGATGGGCGTCGCGGTGAACGGGATGCACTACACCGGCATGTTCGCCCTGGACGTCAGCGTGCACGGCACCTCCGCGCCGACGGGCGGCGCCGAGGGGATGGACTTCATGCTGCCGCTGCTCGTCGGGATCAGCCTGCTCACCCTCGGCATGCTTCTGACGATCTTCCTGTCCCCCTCGGAGCAGGAGATGCGCCAGGACGCGGAGCTCCAGGCCCAGCTGCGGCGCAACCGCGCCGGCGCGGGCTCCTCCCCCGCCGGTCCGGCCGAGCCCCGCACCCGTCCCGCGCACGGCCGCGGCCCC
Source organism: Streptosporangium longisporum (assembly GCF_039534895.1). NCBI lineage: Bacteria > Bacillati > Actinomycetota > Actinomycetes > Streptosporangiales > Streptosporangiaceae > Streptosporangium > Streptosporangium longisporum. The sequence goes on from NZ_BAAAWD010000019.1 coordinate 19,644, forward strand.
TCCCTCTTCGACGACCACGACCCCGGCCGCTGACCCCCGCCACCCGTGCCCGGCCGTCGGCCCTGCTCATCGGCCCCGGTGATCGGCCCGGTCATCGGGTCTGATCATCGGGCCCGCCCACCGGGCCAGGCCGCCGAGCCCCGTCGAGCCCTATCGAGCCCCGCCACCGGGCCTCTCCCGGGACCCATAACCGATCAATGCCCCCCATAACATCGCGATAGGGATTCTTTGGGAGATCCCTCCGGGGGCCTCCGGCCAATACTTTGACAGCACCCCTCACAAGGAGTGTGCATGTTACGTCGAGGTACCTTCCTGGCCGGCGCCACCACCGTGGCCCTGTACCTGGCCGCCACCGTGGCCCCCGCCTTCGCAGCACCCGCCGTCTCCGCCCCCAAGCCCCCGAACGCGATGCTCGAGGCGCTCCAGCGCGACCTCGGCCTCACCGCCGAGCAGGCCGTCCAGCGCCTGGCCAACGAGCAGCGGGCGGCGGCCTCCGAGGCCGCGCTGACCCAGCAGCTCGGTGCCAGCTACGCCGGCGCCTGGCTCAACGGTGACGCCTCCCAGCTGTCGGTGGCCACCACCGACGCTGCGGCCGCGGACGCCATCAAGGCCAAGGGCGCCCAGCCCGTGGTCGTCAGCCGGTCCATCGCCGACCTCAACGCCGTCAAGGACAAGCTCGACCAGGCGCCCGCAGCGGCGAAGGCCGGCGCGTCCCTGTGGTACGTGGACGTCGCCACCAACACCGTCTCCGTCCTCGCGAGCGACCAGGCCGCCGGTGAGGCCCTCGTCGCCGCCGCGGGCGTGGACAAGAACGCCGTGAAGGTGACCCTCTCCGGCGAGAAGCCCCAGACCTACATCAACATCATCGGTGGAAGCGCCTACTACATCGGCGGCAGCCGCTGCAGCATCGGCTTCTCGGTGCGTCGCGGCAGCACCCCCGGCTTCGTGACCGCCGGCCACTGCGGCAGGACGGGCGCGACCACCAGCAACCCCTCCGGCACCTTCCAGGGCTCGTCGTTCCCCGGTAACGACTACGCGTGGGTGGCCACCCCCGGCCACACCGTGACGCCCTACGTCCGTGGCTCCGGCGGCGCCAACGTCACCGTCCGTGGCTCCACCCAGGCCTCGGTCGGCGCCTCGATCTGCCGCTCCGGCTCCACCACCGGCTGGCGCTGCGGCGTCGTCCAGCAGCACAACGCCAGCGTCACCTACCCGCAGGGCACGGTGAGCGGCCTGACCCGCACCACCGTGTGCGCCCAGCCGGGCGACTCCGGCGGCTCGTTCATCTCCGGCAGCCAGGCCCAGGGCGTGACCTCCGGTGGTTCGGGCAACTGCACCTCCGGCGGCACCACGTACTACCAGCCGGTCAACGAGATCCTCTCGGTGTACGGGCTGACGCTCGTCACCGGCTGATCCCCCCTCCTCACCAGCTGCTCGTCATGAGCAACCCCCCGATGGCCGAGGAGGCTCGCTAGAAATGTCAAGGATCATTCGCTCCGGTATCGCCTTCATCCTGGGCCTGGCCTTCCTGCTGACGGCGACCCCGTCCCAGGCGGCCACCGCCCAGGCGGAGGCCGGCACGGTGGCGGTCCGTGTACTCAGGTACGACGCCAGCAGGGCCGCGGAGTTCCGGTCGGTCGTGGACCAGGCGGCACAGGTCTGGAACTCCCGCGTCTCCAACGTACGACTGGTGGCCGGCAGCCCCGCGGACTTCGTGGTGCTCGCCGACAACGGCTGGCCTCGCGCCCAGCCGACCAGCCTGGGTCGCGGAACCATCTGGATGGGACGGCAGGCGACCTCGCAGGGGTACTTCCCGCTGCGGATCGCCACGCACGAGATCGGCCACATCCTGGGCCTGCCGGACCGGCGCACCGGTCTGTGCTCGGACCTGATGTCCGGTTCCAGCGCACCCGTCTCCTGCACCAACGCCAACCCGAGCGCGGCGGAGAGAGCGGCGGTCGAAAGGAACTTCGCGGGGTCCACCCCCTCGATCACCTTCGGCGAGCTCTACGTCGACGTTCCGCAGCACGCGGCGTCCTAGACGTCCGCGGAACACCTCGCCGGTCCGGCCGAGTCACTCGGCCGGGCCGGCGAGCCCGTTTCCCGCCCTCTCCACCCTCTTCGCCTTCTCAGCCCGCTCCGCGCGAAGCCGTACTCATCACCCTCTCGGCCCAGAGCCGTGCTCACCGTCCCGCACCCGGCGGGCGCGACGGACGGCCTCCCTCCGCGTACGCGCCGGGCGGGCGGTCACAGGGGCTTCTCGAAGCAGTGCGAGCCCGGGAGCCCCTCGTAGGGGGGAAAGACCGGGACAGGCGTGTAGCCCTCGCGCAGGTACATCCGCACCGCGTCCGGCTGGCGGGGGCCGGTCTGCAGCACGATCCGCGACGCTCCCAGCGCGCGGGCCGCGTCCTCCGCCGCGGCCAGCAGGGCCTGCGCCACCCCGCCGCCCCGTTCGGCCGGGACCACGAACATCCGCTTGAGCTCCAGCTCGCCGCCGAACGCGCGCAGCGCCACGTGCCCGACCGGGACACCCAGGGCCGAGCGGGCGACACCGGTGTAGACGACCGTGTCGGGCGTGACGTGCATCCCCTCGGGGACCAGACCGGGCACGGCGATCAGATCGGCGTAGCGGGCGTCCATCTCCTCGGTCATGGCCTGCCGCAGCGCGACGGCCGCGTCGTCGTCCCACTCGACGGCCGTGACCGTGATCAGGCCGCTCCTCGCCGCGAACGTTCCCACCGGATCCGGCACCTCCGCTCCCCCGGACCGTCCCGGGCCGGTACAAAATACCGGACCGTGCCCCGCGCCACGGCTCGCGAGGAGTCGTCCCGCGATCACGGGGAAGGACCCGGGGGTGACCCGTTCCCGTATCAGCGTCTCCGTGGACGCCCACGCCAGGCCCGAACAGGTGTTCTCCGTGCTGACCGACTGGCCCCGGCACCACGAGTGGATGGTGCTGACCCGGGCGCACGTCGAGACCGGGGACGGCCGCAGCCCGGGGAGCCGGCTCGCCGCCTTCACCGGGGTGGGGCCGGTCGGCTTCCTCGACACCATGGAGATCACCCGATGGGAGCCGCCGAGGAGCGTGGGGGTCCGGCACACCGGACGGCTGATACGCGGCACCGGGATCTTCCGGGTGCTGCCGCGCGAGGGCGGCGGCAGCACGATCGTCTGGGAGGAGGAGCTCGACGTGCCGTTCGGCGCGGCCGGGCGGCTCGGCTGGCGGGTGATCAGGCCGTTGAACGCGGCGCTGTTCCGGCTCTCACTGCGCAGGCTGGCCGCGCTCAGCGACCGCTGACGCCTCCGTCGGGTTCGTCGCGGATGACCTCGCCGTGGACGACCGGTCCCGCTCCCTGGGCCCGGCCCGAAGCTCCGGGGACCCGCCCCTGCGCGGTCCGCAGCCCGTCGAAGGGCGAGCCCTGACCGGTGAACGGGTCGCCCAGCGGCCCGCCGAGCGGCCCGCCCACCCCGGCCGCGCTCCTGGCGACCATGGTGCGGACCCTGCGGGTGAAGAACCAGTTCGCGGCCCGGCGCACCACCGGCCGGGTGAACGGCAGCAGGCACAGGAAGCCGAGGACGTCGGTGAGGAACCCGGGGGTCAGCAGCAGCGTGCCGCCCACCAGGATCAGCGCGCCGTCGGCGAGCTCACGGTCGGGCATCCGCCCGCTCTGCAGCGCACCCTGGAGGTTGCGCCAGGCGCGGCGGCCCTCGCGGCGCACGACCCAGGCGCCCAGCAGGCTGTCGGCGAGCAGGACGGCCACCGTCGGCCACCCTCCGATGACCTGCCCCACCTGGATGAGGACGAATATCTCGAGGAGCGGTACCACGAGAAAGGTCAGGAACAGCACTAAGCGCATCTTCGCCTCAACTCACGCGACAGCCGTACGACATGACAACGCCCGGGGAGGGCGGCGCGTTCCGTGTTCGCTCAGCGTGGACGTCCCCGCCCGCGGCACGACGATCAGCGTCTGCGGCCGAGGCGGCGGCGCACACGGGCGGGCAGGCCCGCGACCCCCCACACGGTGACCCGCCACAGCGCCTCCAGGATGATGGCGCGGCTCATCTTGCTGGCCCCGACGGCGCGCTCCACGAACGTGATCGGAACCTCCTTGATCCGCAGCCCGTGGCGGGCGGTGCGCAGGGTCAGGTCCACCTGGAAGCAGTAGCCCTGCGACTCCACGTCGTCCAGGCCGATCTTCTCCAGGGTGGAGGCCCGGTAGGCGCGGAAACCCGCGGTGGCGTCGCGGACCGGCAGGCCGAGGGCCAGGCGGCTGTACATGTTCGCGCCGCGCGAGAGGAACTGGCGCGAGGCGGGCCAGTTGACCACCTTCCCGCCGGGCACCCACCGGGACCCGATCGCCAGGTCGGCCCCGCGGTCCAGCGCCTTCAGCAGGGCCGGGAGCGTCTCGGGAGGGTGGGAGCCGTCGGCGTCCATCTCCACCAGGACGCCGAACCCCTCCGCCAGGCCCCAGCGGAAGCCCGCGATGTAGGCCGAGCCCAGCCCCTGCTTGCCGCCGGGCCGGTGCATCACGTGGACCAGCTCGTCGTCGGAGGCCAGCTTGTCGGCGATCGCCCCGGTGCCGTCGGGGCTGTCGTCGTCGGCGATCAGGAGGTGGGCCTCGGGCACGGCCTCGCGCAGGCGCCGGACGATCAGCGGCAGGTTCTCCCGCTCGTTGTACGTCGGGACGACGACGAGCACCCGGCCAAGCATCCGCTCCATCACGCGTCTCCCACCTGACGATCGTCCTGCCGCCCCGCGGCCCGTGCCGCGGTGCCCCTCCGGCGCCGCCCGGTGGTCGTTGCGACGGCCACCGCGCCGGCCCCCACAAGTATCAGGGCCCACTCGGGCAGCGCGCCCACGCGGGTGGCGACGGTCCGCGCGGTCCTGACAGGGACCGTCAACACGTTCGTCGCGGGCACCAGTTCCTCGGTGCGCCAGGCTATCGAGCCATCGGGGGTCACATATGCCGATATACCCGTAATTGCGGAAGTGATCACCGCCCGATTGTGCTCCACGGCGCGCAACTGGGACATGGCCAGCTGCTGCGGCGGCAGGTTCGTGAACGCGTAGGTGGCGTTGTTGGTCTGCACCACCAGCGGCGTGGCCCCCGTCCTGACGGTGCGGTTCACGACGTCGTCGTAGGCCACCTCGTAGCAGTTGATCGCGCCGACCGTCACCGGGCCCATCCTCAGGTCCCCGTCCCGGGTGCCCGCCACCGACTGCTTGCCGACCAGGGAGGCCCGCTCGAACAGGGCCAGCACCAGCTCCTTGAGCGGGGTGAACTCCCCGAAGGGCACCAGGCGCTGCTTGTCGTAGTGGGCGCCGGGCCCGGTCACCGGGTCCCAGACCAGGCTGCGGGTGGCGCGCTCGTTCACCCCCACGCCGACCACGGCGCCGACCAGGACGGGCACCCCGACGTCCCGGACCGCCGCGTCGATCTCGGCGTGGGCGAACGCGTTGCGCAGCGGGTCGATGTCGGTGGAGTTCTCCGGGAGCACCACCAGGTCGGGGCGGGGCACCCGGCCCCGGCGCACGTCGTCGGCCATCCGGTGCAGCAGCCGGGTGTGGTTGCGGAGCACCACGGCGGGCTCGTCGCCCAGCGGGTGCATGCCCCGGCCGGGGACGTTGCCCTGGATGACGCCGACGGTCACGCTGCGCCCCTCGTCGCCGTACCGGGGCACGGCCAGGGCCACCACCGGCACGGCCAGCGCCCCCACCAGCGGCAGCACCAGCGGCAGCACCGACCGCGCGGCCGGGACCGGCACCGAGGACGAGACCGAGGGCCGGTCCGAGGGCCGGTCCGAGGACGGCGCGGACGGCACGGACGGCACGGACGGCACGGACGGCGCGGGCCGCATGACCGCCCCGGCCGACCCGGCCGGGACGCCGCGACGGGCGGCGAGGGCCCGCAGGACCGCCAGGGCGATCAGGCCGCCGCACAGGGCCACCGCGAAGCTCACCAGCGGCGCCCCGCCGAGCGCGGCGTACGGGGTGAAGGGCGACCGGCCCTGGCCGAAGGCGACCCGGGCCCAGGGGAAGCCGCCGAAGGGGACCTGTCCCCGGGCCCATTCGGCCGCCACCCAGAGCGCGGCGCTCCACAGCGGCCACAGGCGCAACCGGGACACGAGGGCGGCTCCCACCCCCCAGGCGGCGTAGAAGGCGCTCTCGATGGCCACCAGGCCCAGCCAGGCGTCCGCACCGATCGGCCTCACCCAGCCCAGGGCGGGCAGCAGCAGGGCGAGGCCCGCGAGCAGGCCCAGCCAGGCGCCGCGGCGCGGGCGGGTGCCGTGCACGGCCAGGACGATCGCGGCCATTCCGGGCGGCGCCAGGAACCACAGGCCGGAGGGCGGGAAGGCCCAGAACACCAGCAGGCCGCCAGCCACCGCCGAGGCGATCCTGGCCGGCAGCGCCGACCGGGAGGCCCGGGGACCGGCACCGGCGTCTCCACGGTCCGGAAGGCCGGGCGGAGGACCGGTCGGGGGGCCGTCCTGCGCGGACGTCCCCGGCACCGGGCCGACCGTCTTGTCCTGCACCACGGGAGGGGCTCCTTGCGATGTCACGGGCGGGCGCTGCCCCGTCCTGCAGCCTGAACGCTACCTTCCGGCAGGCGCGGCCTGGACGTCCGGCACCGGATCATAGGCGGGAAGGACGGCCCGGCGGCGGTCCGAGGGTGGTCCTGCGGTGATCCGGTCGCGGTCGGACGACGGCCCGGTGGTGACGCGGTGGTGACGCGGTCGCGGCCCGGTGGGCGGTCGGAGACGGCAACGGGGCGGCCGGGGTGTCGAAGGACACCCCGGCCGCCCCGACGCTTGCGGCGCTCGCACGGGAGCGGGAAGAGAGCCCGGGCGACCCTTCGGACCGGTTCCGTCCCGTCGGCGGCGGGCGCGGATTGCCGTTGTCTACTGGGTGCCCGGACCCCTCCTGGGTCCAACCCCCCGCCCGGAAGGAGTGCCCCGCCTCGACGGACTGCCGGTCCTGCGCCTGGCTGTACGGACGGGCGTGACCCCGTCACGGGCGCAGGAGACGGCGATGTCGAAAGGCGGCCGACCGGCCAGTCCCGTGCTGGACTGGGCAGCAAACTACCGAGCCCAGCGCAGATGTCAACCGTGTCACTAACAGCGGAAACATCAAGTTTTCGCAGCTGGGACATGATCGACGAGAGCCGTCAATGGTCTCATGTGATCCGATGTCCCTCAAGTCGAGCGAGGGCGGCGGGAAGCGGGCCGTCGTGCACCACGCCAAGGCGCCGGGTCGCGCGGGTCAGCGCCACGTAAAGGTCGCTGGCCCCGCGCGGCGACTCGCCCAGGATGAGCTCCGGTTCGACCACGATGACCGCGTCGAACTCCAGGCCCTTGGCCTCGGCGACGGTCAGCACCGCCACCTGCGCGTCCAGCGCGGCGGACCCCGGCCCGGCGACCGCGCCCTCGACCGAGGCCGTCACGACCTCGCCGAACTCGGCGGCCCGCGACTCCGGGACGATCACGACGAGACGGCCGCCCTCGACGATCTCGGCCTTGACCCGCTCGCCCAGCGAGGACGTCGGGGAGGCCGCCCAGGGGTGCGTCCCGGTCTCCCTGACCGAGGTCGGGGCGGTCAGCTCCGGGCCGACCAGGGTGAGCACGTCGGCGGCCACGGCCATCAGCTCGGCCGGGGTGCGGTAGTTGACGGTGAGGGTCTCCTCGCGCCAGCGCCCGGCCACGTACGGGTCCAGGACCGCCCCCCAGGAGCGGGCCCCGGCCGACGCGCCGGTCTGGGCCAGGTCGCCGACGATCGTCATGGACCGGGTCGGGCAGCGCCGCATGAGCATCCGCCAGTCCATCGCCGACAGTTCCTGCGCCTCGTCCACGATCACGTGGCCGAAGGCCCAGGTGCGGTCGGCCGCGGCGCGCTCGGCCGTGGTCAGGAAGACGTCGTCGCCGAGGTGGCGGGCGGCGAAGCGTTCGGCGTCCATGATGTCGGACAGCCCGGTCAGCTCCAGCACCTCCTTGGCGTAGGCGAGCTGGTGCTGCCGCTCGTCGAGCGCGGCGGCGCGCTGGGCGGCCTGCTCCTCCTCGGCCATCCAGGCACCGGCCCGCAGCACCGCGGGGTCGATGTCGCCGAGCAGCTCGGCCGCCTCGTCCAGCAGCGGCACGTCGGACTCGGCCCACCAGTTCTCCCCCTGGCGGGGCGGCTCGCGCAGCAGCAGCCTCCGCTCGGCCTCGTCGAACTCGGCGGCGGCGTGCTCCAGGCGCTCGGGGGAGGTGAACAGCCCGATCAGCAGCTGCTGCGGGGTGACGTAAGGCCACAGCCGGTTCAGCGCGGCCTTGACGGGCCGTTCGGTACGCAGGTCCTCGCGGATGTCGGCCAGCTCGTCGTCGTCGATCATGCCCTTGCCGAGCAGCCGGGCCGCCTGGCGGGCGAGCGCGTTGAGCAGGTGCCGGACGAAGACCGCGCGGGCCTCGTTGTGCGCCCGCTTGGAGCGGGCGGCCCGGTTGCGGGCCGCCTCCAGGACGCTGCCCTCCAGCCGGAGCGTGTAGCGGTCGAGCTTGATCTCCAGCGGCTTGCGCGGCACCCGCTGCCGCTCGCGCACGGCCCGCGCGACGACCTGGGCCATCCGGGCGTCGCCCTTGATCGCGGCCGTCTCGGGACGCTCCCTGCGGCCGGGGACGACCCCGGGGTAGAGCTCGGAGACGGTCGACAGCAGCACGTCGGTCTCGCCCAGGGAGGGCAGCACCTGCTCGATGTAGCGCAGGAAGGTCAGGTTGGGTCCCAGGATGAGCACGCCCCTGCGGGCCAGCTTCTCCCGGTGGGTGTAGAGCAGGTAGGCGGCCCGGTGCAGCGCGACCACGGTCTTGCCGGTGCCGGGGCCGCCCTGGACGACCAGCACGCCGTTCAGGTCGGAGCGGATGATGCGGTCCTGCTCGGACTGGATGGTGGCCACGATGTCGCGCATCCGCCCGGTGCGCCGGGCGGCCAGCGACGCCAGCAGCGCGGCCTCGCCGTTGAGGGTGGCCGCGGCCTCGTCGGTGAGGCCGTCGAGGTCCAGCAGGTCGTCGTCGATCCCGATCACCTTGCGGCCCTTGGTCTGCAGGTGACGGCGGCGGGTGACGCCCATCGAGGCCGCGGGGGTGGCGCCGTAGAAGGGCTGCGCCACCGGGGCGCGCCAGTCGATCAGCAGGCGCCGCTGGTCGTCGTCGGCCATGCCGATCCGGCCGATGTAGAGGGAGGTGGCGTCGGCGTTGTCGAGCCTGCCGAAGCACAGGCCGTTCTCGACCGCCCACAGGCGGCCCAGGCGTTCGGCGTACATCCCGGCGAAGCTGTCGCGCTCGGAGCGGTTCTGGTGGGTGCCACCGCTGCCGCCCTGGGCCAGGACGCCGTCCAGCTGCCGCTGGGTGCGTTCACGCAGCAGGTCGAGCCGCCGGTAGAGCCCGGAAACGTACTCCTGCTCCCTGGCCAGCTCGATTTGACGGGTTGCCGTCGCTCCGTTATCGTTGCTAGTAATGGGACACTCCGGGCCATTCTGCTGGTTGTTATGACAAACCACTACCCTAGCAGGTCCGTCGAGAAGTTTACCCACCCCTCCGCCGTCACAGCTTGATTGCGGCGCCCTCTGCCCGCTTGACGGAAATCCACGGGGTTCCTTAGATTCTCTTCAAGTTAGGAAACTTTCCTAACTTGAGCGCATCGGCACTCGGGCGCACCGGCCTGCGCCGGGACGCGTCGCGCGCCCGGGCCGCCGGACACGGGAACCCCCCTCGTGGATCCCGGAACGCGGAGGAAGAGTGAACCAGCCGACGCCGGGCACCCCCAGCCTGCTGCGCGCCATCAACGACCGCGCCGCCCTGCGGGCGCTGCTGGAGCGCGGCCCGCTGACCCGCCCGGAGATCGGCGCCCTCACCGGCCTGTCCAAGCCCACCGCCTCCCAGCTTCTCATCCGCCTGCAGGAGGCCGGCCTGGTCGTGCTCGACGGCATCCGTGAGGGGTTGCCCGGCCGTACCGCCGAGGTCTACCGGCTCAACCCCGACGCCGCGCACGTCGCCGCGCTGGACGTCAAGCGCGCGGGCATCGACGTCAGGATCGCCGACATCACCGGCACCGTGGTCGGCGAGCACCACCTGCCCACCCCGGGCCGTTCCGGTGGCGACGCCGTCGAGCGCGTCCGTGCCGCACTGGAGGGCGCCGGCGCCAGGCTCGCGACCGCGCCCGCGCCGACGTCGGCCCCGGCGGCGACCACGGCGACCCCGGCGACCCCGGCGACCCTGCCGATCCCGGCCGCGACGGTGACGGCCGCGACGATCAGGTGCGCGGTCATCGGCGTGGAGGGGGCGATCGACCCCGGCACCGGCCGGCTGGCCTACGCCACCCGCAAGGACATGCCCGGCTGGCAGATCCCCGACCTGGTCCGCACGCTGGGCGACGGCCTGGGCATGCCGGTCGCCGTCGAGAACAACGTCAACCTCGTCGCCCAGGCCGAGCAGGCGCACGGCGCGGGCCGGGGCCACCGGGACTTCGTGCTGCTCTGGGCCGACGAAGGGCTCGGCTCGGCCCTGGTGCTCGGCGGCCGGCTGCACCGGGGCGCCACCGGCGGCGCCGGCGAGGTCGGCTACATGCCCACCCCGGGCGCGCCGACCGCCAGGGAGACCGGCCGCTACGCCAACCACGGCTACCAGGCCCTCACCGGCGGCCCCGCGGTCCTGAAGATCCTCAGGTCGTACGGGGTGCGCGGGACCGGCCCGGCGCAGGCCGTGCGGAACGCGGTGCGGACCGCGGCCTCCACCGGCGCCCGCGCCGACGACGCCCGCGCCGGGCTGCGCGACGTCGCCTCCCGGCTGGCCGTCGGGCTGGCCGCGATCACCTCCGTCGTCGACCCCGGGATCATCGTGCTGACCGGCGGGACCCTGCTGGCCGGTGGCGACACCCTGCGCGGGCTCGTCGAGCACGAGCTGCACGCGCTGACCATCCCCCGGCCACCGCTGGTGCTGTCGACCGTCGAGGGCAACCCCGTCCTCGCCGGCGCGCTCGACCTCGCCCTGGCCACCGCCCGCGAAGAGGTCTTCGGCTCCACCGTCCCGTCCTGACCCCCCACCCCCAGGAGACAGCCGTCGTGCACCGCCATCGTCCGCAGGGTCCTCGTCGAGGACGTCACGCCGAAGGAGCAAAAGGGTGAAACTCGCCGTTGTCGGGGGCGGCTCGACGTACACGCCGGAGCTGGTCGACGGTTTCGCGCGGCTGCGCGACGAGCTGCCGCTGACCGAGATCGCGCTGGTCGACCCGGACGTGCGCCGGCTGGACCTGGTCTCCGGGATGGCCCGGCGGATGCTGGCGCGGGCCGGGCATCCGGCCGCGGTCGTCGCGACCACGTCGGTCGAGGAGGGCGTCGCCGGGGCGGGGGCCGTGCTGCTGCAGCTGCGCGTCGGCGGCCAGGCCGCGCGCGACGTGGACGAGACGCTGCCGCTGGAGTGCGGCTGCGTCGGGCAAGAGACGACCGGCGCGGGCGGGCTGGCCAAGGCGCTGCGCACGGTACCGGTGGTGCTGGACATCGCCGAGAAGGTCGCGCGGCACGCGCCGGACGCCTGGATCGTCGACTTCACCAACCCGGTCGGCATCGTCACCAGGGCGCTGCTGGAGGCCGGGCACCGGGCCATCGGCCTGTGCAACGTGGCCATCGGCTTCCAGCGCCGCTTCGCCGCGAACCTGGGCGTCGACCCCGGGCGGATCTCCCTCGACCACGTCGGCCTGAACCACCTCACCTGGGAGCGGGCCGTCCGCCTGGACGGGCGGGACGTGCTGCCGGAACTGCTGGAGAGCCACGGCGAGAAGATCGCCGCGGACGTCGGCCTGCCCGCCGCGCTGATCCGCAGGCTGGGCGTGGTCCCCTCCTACTACCTGCGCTACTTCTACGAGCACGACCGGGTGGTGGCCGAGCAGCGCGTCAAGCCCTCGCGCGCGGCCGAGGTCGCGGCGATGGAGACCGAGCTGCTGAGGCTGTACGCCGACCCGGCCGTGGACACCAAGCCCGAGCTGCTGGGCAAGCGCGGCGGCGCGTTCTACTCGGAGGCGGCGGTGGCGCTGATCGCCTCGCTGGCCGGCGACCGCGGCGACACCCAGGTCGTCAACCTGCGCAACGACGGCACGCTGCCGTTCCTGCCCGACGAGGCGGTCGTCGAGGTCCCGGCCACGGTCACCGCGGCGGGCGCGGCCGCGTTGCCGGTGGAGCCGGTGGAACCGCTCTTCGCCGGGCTGATCGCGCACGTCACCGCGTATGAGACGCTGGCGCTGGAGGCGGCGCTGCACGGCGGCGAGGAGCGGGTCGCCGACGCGCTGCTGGCGCACCCGCTGGTCGGGCAGGCCTCGCTCTCCGGCGACCTGGCCCGGCGCCTGATCGAGGCCAACCTCGCCCACCTGCCCTGGGCGACCGCGTGAGGACGACACTGGCCGTCGACGGGGGCAACAGCAAGACCGACGTCGTGCTGGTCGGTGAGGACGGCTCGGTGCTGGCCACCGGGCGCGGCGCCGCGTTCCAGCCGCAGACCGTCGGGGTGGCGCGCGCGATCGACGTGATCGGCGACGCGGTGCGCTCCGCGCTCGGCCCGCGGGCGGTCCCTCCCTACGCCGACCACGTGGCCGCCTACGTGGCGGGCGCGGACCTGCCGGTCGAGGAGGAGGCGCTGCGCGCGGAGATCCTCTCGCGCGGGTACGGCCGGCGGGTGACCGTCGGCAACGACACCTTCGCGCTGCTGCGCGCCGGGGCCTCCGGACCCGCGGGCGTGGCCGTGGTGTGCGGGGCGGGCGTCAACGCGGTGGCGGTCTCCCCCTCGGGACGGGTGGCGCGGTATCCGGCGCTGGGACGGCTCACCGGCGACTGGGGGGGCGGGCTCGGGCTCGGCGAGGAGACGCTCTGGCACGCCGTGCGCGCCGAGGACGGCCGGGGCCCGGCCACCGCGCTGGCCCCCGCGGTCCGTGAGCACTTCGGCACCCGCACGGTCGAGGAGGTGTCCCTGGCCGTCCACTTCGGCGAGCTGGCGTACGGCAGGCTGAACGAGCTGGCGCCGGTGCTGATGGCCGTCGCCGCCACGGGCGACGAGGTGGCCCGCTCCCTGGTGTCCCGGATGGCCGAGGAGGTGGTGGTGCTCGCGGAGGTCGCGCTGCGCCGCCTGGACCTGCTGGGCGTCCCGACGGAGGTGGTCCTGGGCGGCGGCGTGCTCACCGCCCGCGACCCGCTCATGAGCGAGCTGCTGGAACGGGGCTTCGCCGAGCGGGCCCCGCAGGCCAAGCTGATCGTCGCCGACGTCCCGCCCGTCATGGGCGCCGCGCTGCTGGGCCTGGACGCCCTGGGCGCCGGCGAGGAGGCCCGGGCCCGGCTGCGGGCGCACTTCCGCACCCCGACCTGACGGGCGGCGGGCCCGTCCGGGGAGCGGGCCTTTGCGGGAAGCGGGTCCGTGCGGGAAACGGGTCCGTGCGGGAAACGGGTCCGTGCGGGAAACGGGCCCGCGGGGAGGCCGGGTCAGACGTGCCGCAGCCGGTGCGCGGCCTCCGCCAGCTCGGTGAGGTCGCCCGCGGCCGCGAACCCCAGCCGCAGGAAGGCCCCGGGCGGTTCGGCGGCGAAGTACCGGCGTCCGGCGCTGACGGCGACCCCGTGCCGCCGGGCGGCACCGGCGACCACGGTGTCGTCGGCGCCGGCCGGCAGGCGGACCCACAGGTGCAGCCCGCCCGCGGGGAGCCGGGTGACGGTCCAGTCCGGGCGCTCGCGCGCGACGGCGGCGGCCAGCTCCGCGCAGCGTTCCCGCAGCGCCACGGCCAGCGTGCGGACGTGCCGCTCCCACGCCGGTGAGCTGAGCAGCTCCAGGGCGGTCTCCTGCAGCGGGCGGGTGACGAAGAAGTCGTCGACCATCCGGATCGCCCTCATCCGCTCCATCACCGGCCCGCGGGCCGCCAGTGCCCCGATGCGCAGGCTGGGCGCCGCGGGCTTGGTCAGGGAGGTCAGGTGCACGACCGTGCCGTCGCGGTCGTCGGCCACCAGCGGCCGCGGCGCCTGGCCTCCGTGGCCGAGGTGGCGGGCGAAGTCGTCCTCGACGACGAAGGCGCCGGCGGCCCTGGCCACCTCGACGACCTGGCCGCGGCGCTCGGGGGCCAGCACGACGCCGGTCGGGTTGTGATGGGTCGGCTGGCAGTAGAACACCCGCGCGCCGGTCATGGCGAACGCCTCGGCCAGCAGGTCGGGCCGCACCCCCTCGTCGTCCATGGGAACGGGGACGGGACGCAGCCCGGCGGCGCGGGCGGCGGCCAGCGCGCCCGGGTAGGTGGGCGACTCCACCAGGATCGGGCTGCCCGGACCGGCGATGGCCCGGAACGCCATGGACAGGCCGCTCTGCCCGCCCGCGGTGACCAGCACGTCGTCCGGCGTCATGCCGCCGCCGGCCATGCCGGCGAACACGGCCCGCAGCGAGGCCAGGCCGTTCGCCGGGGCGCGGTCCCAGGCGTCGGGACGGCGACCCGCGCGCGCCAGCGCCGCGCTCAGCGGCCGGGTGGACTGCAGCGACCGGTGCAGGTAGCCGCCGTCCAGCATCATCGTCCCCTCGCCGGGCGGCCCGAGCGCGTCGGTGAGCGGGGCGGTGTCGACGGCGCGGTCGGCGAGCGCGACCGTCTGCCAGACCGTGTCGGCGGCCCCGGCCTGTTTGCGGGTGCGCGGCGCCACGAAGGTGCCGCTGCCCGGACGGGTCACCACGACGCCCTCGGCGGCCAGCGTGGCGATCGCGCGGGAGACCGTCCCCGGGCCGACGCGGTGGCGCCGGGTCAGCTCCCGGCTGCTCGGCAGGCGGTCCCCCGGCGCCATCCCGGCCAGCAGCTCCCGGAGGCTGGTCTCCAACGCTTCAGAAGTGCTACCGTCTTTCATGAGAGATCACAGTAGCACTTCTGAAATCGGCCGGGAATCGCTACCGGACGTCGCGGCCCTACGGACCGACACCCCCGGCTGCGAACAGGTCGTCCACTTCAACAACGCCGGTTGCGGCCTGCTGGCCGCGCCGGTGCTGGCCGCGATGGTCGACCACCTGAACCTGGAGGCGCGGATCGGCGGCTACGAGGCCTCGGCCGCCCGGGAGGAGGAGGTGCGCGGGTTCTACACGGAGATCGCCGCCCTGATCAACTGCGAGCCCGGCAACGTCGCCTTCGCCGGCAGCGCCACCCACGCCTTCGCCACCGCCCTGTCCGCGATCCCGTTCCGGTCCGGCGACGTCATCCTCACCACCCGCAACGACTTCATCTCCAACCAGATCGCCTTCCTGTCGCTGCGCAAGCGGTTCGGCGTGGAGATCGTGCACGCGCCCGACGCGCCCGAGGGCGGGGTCGACGTGGCGGCGATGGCCGCGCTGATGCGGGCCCATCGTCCCCGGCTGGTGACCGCCACCCACATCCCCACCAACTCCGGCCTGGTGCAGCCCGTCGCCGAGATCGGCCGGCACTGCCGCGAGCTGGACCTGCTGTACATGGTCGACGCCTGCCAGTCGGTGGGGCAGTACCCGGTCGACGTGGCCGAGATCGGCTGCGACCTGCTGACCGCCACCTGCCGCAAGTTCCTGCGCGGCCCGCGCGGCTCGGGCTTCCTGTACGTGTCCGACCGCGTCCTGCGCGCCGGGTACGAGCCGCTGTTCATCGACATGCACGGCGCCCGCTGGGTCGAGCCCGGCCGCTACCGGCCCGTCGAGACCGCGGCCCGGTTCGAGGAGTGGGAGTTCCCCTACGCGACCGTGCTCGGCTGCGCCGCCGCCGCGCGCTACGCCCTGCGGGTCGGCGTCGACGCCATCGCGGACCGCTCCCCCGCGCTCGCGGCCCGGTTGCGCACCGGCCTGGACGCCGTCCCCGGGGTACGGACGCTGGATCGCGGCCCGCGGCTGGGCGCCATCGTCACCTTCTCGGCCGAGGGGTGGGAGCCGCGGCCGTTCAAGGCGGCGATGGACGCGCGGCGCGTCAACTCGGCGCTCAGCTTCCGCGAGTTCGCGCAGTTCGACTTCGGCGACAAGGACGTCGACTGGTGCCTGCGGCTGTCACCGCACTACTACAACACCGAGGAGGAGGTGGACCGGGTCGTCGCCGCGGTCGCGGACCTGGTTCAGGGCCGTCCGGGCGGGACGGGCGGGACCGACGGCCCGAGGTAGGGGTCGGGCCCGTGGGCGGGAGGGCCGGGGCGGGCCGCGGAAAGGAGCGTGCCGGCCACGCTCTCGGTGAGCACGGCCAAAAAGGCCGCGGCGAGGGTGTCCAGGCCGGTGCGCGCATAAGCGGTGAGGGCCCGGGTGACGGCGGGCCGGGGCCACAGGACGTGGCCCTCGTACCCCCTCGGCAGGATGGTGGAGGGGACGAGGGCGGGTCCCAGGCCCGCGGCGGCCAGGGCCGGGGCCGAGGCCGTCTGCTCGGTGCGCACCGCGATCCTGGGCCGGAACCCGGCCCGCGCGCAGGCGTGGTCCAGCACCTCGGACAGGCCGTTGCCGGGGGCGTAGTGGACCCAGCGGCGGTCGCGGAGGTCCTCCAGGTCCACCTCGCGGGCCCCGCCCGCCGCGAGGGGGTCACCGGGCGGGACGGTCACGACGAACTCCTCGCATCCGAGCTCGTGCACGGGTCCCGGCCAGGGGGCGGGCCTGGGGCCGACGGCGAGGTCGGCCTGCCCGCTCGCCATCGCCTCGGCCAGTTCCTCCGTGTGGTGGTGCTCGAAGAGCCTGACGTCGACCTCGGGGTGGAGCCGGTTCCAGGCCCGCAGCGCGCCGGGCAGCACGCCCAGGCCGACCGAGCAGACCGTGGCCAGCCGCAGCTCTCCCCCGGCCAGCCCGGTCGCCTGGCGCACGGCGCAGAGGGCTCCGGTCACGTCGGCCAGGGCGGCCCGCGCGTGGGGCAGCATCGCGCGACCGGCCGGCGTGAGGTGGACGGCCCTGGGCAGCCGTTCGAGCAGGCGCGCTCCGGCCGCCCGCTCCAGCGCCTGGATCTGGTGCGACAGGGCCGGCTGGGTGACGTGCAGGATCTCGGCGGCCCGCGTGAAGGAGCCGTGGTCGACGACCGCCACCAGGTACTCCAGTTGCCGCAGGCTCAGCATGCACAGAAGTTATCACGACCGTAAAAATCATGAAATATCGTCATGTACGAGATCGAACGGCACCCGGCCGCGGCACCTGCCATAAAAGATTTTCATGGACGGCACAAGGAACATCACTTGGACTCATGACACCCGGATGGCGCAGGATCGAGCCCGTATCACCGGTGACGGGCCTGTCAGGGGGACGCGGCCCGCGCCGGACGTCCCGTACGGATCACCCGTACAGAGCAGGAGAAGATCCATGAGCACCCAGAGCAAGGTCGCTCTCGTCGTCGGCGCCCAGGGGGTGATCGGCCGCAACCTGGTCGAGCACCTCGCGGCGCTGGGCGACTGGGAGGTGATCGGCCTGTCGCGCCGTGGCGGGGAGAGCGCGGGGCGGGTCAGGCACGTCCGGGTCGACCTGCTCGACCGGGACGACTGCGCCGGGGCGCTCGGCGGGCTCACCGAGGTGACCCACGTCTTCTACGCCGCCTACCAGGACCGCCCGACGTGGGCCGAGCTCGTCCCGCCCAACCTCGCGATGCTGGTCAACGTCGTCGACGCGATCGAGCCGGTGGCGCCCGGCCTGCGGCACGTCAGCCTGATGCAGGGGTACAAGGTCTACGGCGCGCACCTGGGCCCGTTCAAGACCCCGGCGCGCGAGAGCGACCCGCGCCACATGCCGCCGGAGTTCAACGTCGACCAGGAGGACTTCCTGCGGGAGCGGCAGCGGGGCTCGGGGTGGACGTGGAGCGCGATCCGCCCGTCCGTGGTGTGCGGCTTCGCCCTCGGCAACCCGATGAACCTGGCCATGGTGATCGCCGTGTACGGCGCGATCTCCAAGGAGCTGGGCCTGCCGCTGCGCTTCCCCGGCAGGCCGGGGGCCTACGACAGGCTGCTGGAGATGACCGACGCGGGGCTGCTGGCCAAGGCGACCGTCTGGGCGGCGACCGAGGAGCGCTGCGCCAACCAGGCGTTCAACGTCAACAACGGTGACCTCTTCCGCTGGAACGACATGTGGCCGAGGATCGCGCGCTTCTTCGACCTGGAGACGGCTCCCCCGCTGCCGATGACGCTCGACGTCGTCATGGCGGACAAGGAGCCGCTGTGGGACTCCATGGTGGAGAGGTACGGGCTGGAGCGGCACTCGTACAAGGAGGTCTCGTCCTGGGCCTTCGGCGACGCCGTGTTCTCCTGGGACTACGACTTCTTCGCCGACGGCTCCAAGGCCCGGCGCCTCGGCTTCCACGAGTACGTCGACACCGAGGCGATGTTCCTGGGCATCCTCGGCGACCTGCGGCGGCGCCGGATCATCCCCTGAGCGGCCCGGACGGCCACCGGGGATCTCACGCTCCGGCCCGCCGGACCGCCGCCCACGCCGCCCACGCCGCCCATGCCCCACCCGCCCGGCCGCCGGCCCCGGCGCTGCGACCCTGCGGGCCGCCCCCGGTGCTACGGGGCCCCCGACAGGTCCTGGGTCCCGATCACGCGGAGCAGTTCGAGGGCCCGGTACACCGGGGAATCACGCTCGGCGGTGAACAGCACGACCTGCTGGTCGCGGTCCGGCAGGCCGAGGATCTCGAAGTCGAGTTCCAGCCTCCCCACCGCGGGGTGTTCGATCACCTGGTGGCTGTGGTGCTCGATGCGCAGTTCCTGGTCGTGCCAGAGCCTGGCGAACGCGGGGCTGCCGGCCAGGAGGTCGTGGATCAGGTCGCGGATCTCGGCGTTGCGGGGGTACCGGGTGGCTGCGATCCTCAGGTAACCGACCGCAGTGGCGGCGAAGTGCGGCGAGCCGTCCATGCCGTAGCCGCGCCGGGCCGGGTCGGGGTGCAGGAAATAGCGCCGGACGAAGTTGCGGTCACCCCCGCCGAGCGCGGAGAAATCCTCGAACAGCGCCGCCGCGAGCGGGTTCCAGGCGAGGATCCGGCAGGCCCCGTCGAGCACCACCACACCGGCGTCGGTCATCCGGTCGAGGAGTTTCAGCGTCCCGGCCGGCACCACATCGGCCGGCCCGCCGGTGTTCTCCGTCTCCGCCTGATCGGCCAGCCGGAACAGGTGCGTACGTTCCTGGTCCGAGAGCCGGAGCGCGCGGGCGATGCCGTGCAGCACGGCACGCGACGGGTGCCGGCCACGGCCCTGCTCCAGACGGCTGTAGTGATCCACCGAGATCTGCGCGAGCTGCGCGACCTCCTCGCGCCTCAACCCGGGCGTGCGCCGCCGGACACCGGCCGGGAGACCCGCGTCCTGCGGCCCGACCCGCTCGCGGCGGCTGCGGAGGAACGCCGCCAGCCCTGGCCTGTCCATGGTCCGACAGTACCCGCGCCGCGGACGGGCAGCCTCGTACCACCGGTCCCTGGTTACGCCGGTCCGGGCGTGCCGACAATGCCGGCATGAGTGAATCAGTGCTGGTGACCGGCGGTTCCGGCTTCGCCGCGGGCTACATCGTGCGGGACCTGCTGGAGCGGGGTCACCGGGTACGGACGACGATCCGCGACCCGAGCCGGGCCGACGCCGTCCGCAGGAGGCTGGCGACCCCGGGCGAGCTGTCGTTCGTCGCGGCGGACCTGCTCCGCGACGAGGGCTGGGACGCGGCCGTCGACGGCGTGGAGTACGTCGTGCACACCGCCTCGCCGATGCCGGTCGGCGAGTTCCGCGGGCAGGACGTCGTCCGGCCGGCCAGGGAGGGGACCCGGCGGATCCTCCAGGCCGCCCACCGCGCGGGCGTACGCCGGGTGGTCCTGACCTCGTCGACGGCGGCCGCGATGCCCGCCGAGCCGGGCGCCCCGGCCGACGAGACCGTCTGGACCGACCTGCCCGACGAGCCGAGATACGTCTATCCACGGGCCAAGACCCTGGCCGAGCGGGACGCCTGGCGCATGGCCGGCGAATGGCGGGACGGGCCGGAGCTGGTCACCGTGCTTCCCGGGAACATCCAGGGCCCCGCGCTCGACGAGGACTTCGCCCCGTCCGTGGGTCTCGTCCACATGATGCTCACCGGGAGGATGCCGGCGCTGCCGCGCATCGGTTACTCGATCGTCGACGTACGTGACCTGGCCACCCTGCACGTCCAGGCGATGACCGCACCGGCGGCGGCCGGCCGGCGCTTCGTCGCCGCCGGGGAGTTCCTGTGGCTCGAGGACATCGCCGGGATCCTGCGCGAGCGGCTCGGCGCCCGGGCCTCCAGGGTCTCGCGCCGGAGGCTGCCGGACTGGGTCGTGCGGGCCGCCGCGC
This sequence comes from Streptosporangium longisporum, assembly GCF_039534895.1. Lineage (NCBI taxonomy): Bacteria > Bacillati > Actinomycetota > Actinomycetes > Streptosporangiales > Streptosporangiaceae > Streptosporangium > Streptosporangium longisporum. The sequence goes on from NZ_BAAAWD010000019.1 coordinate 39,914, forward strand.
CGTTCAACGCGGAGATGGCCCAGCTGGCTCCCGGCCTCGGCGTCCGTTCCCGGCTCAGCGCCGCGCACGCCGAGGACGTCCTCGGCTGGCGTACGCGGCCGGCCGCCGACTCCGTCACGGACACGGCGAACAGCCTGCTGGCCCTGGGACTGGTCCGGTAGCGCTGCGGCGGGCCGGTCCGTCGTGGCCGCCCGGGGCGGACGTCCGGCGAAGCCCTACCGGAGGCCGGCGGGCGGGGTCCGCGGACCCCGGTAGGCCAGGGTCTGGCCGTAGACGACGGTGGTGGTCGTGCTGCCGAACAGCGCCAGCTCGTCGACGATCCGTTCCAGGTGGGCCATGGAACCCGCCGCCACCTTCAGCGTGTAGCAGTCGTCGCCGGTGGTGCGCAGGCACTCCAGGATCTCCAGGCGCTCGCCGAGCAGCCGGCGCAGCGGCTCGTGCCGGCTGCCGGGGTACTTCAGGCGCACCAGGGCCAGCACGGCGAAACCGACCTTCTCCAGGTCGACGTCGGCCCGGTAGCCGGTGATGACGCCCAGCGTCTCCAGCCGTCTGACCCGCTCGGTGGTCGCCGAGGCGCTGAGGTTCACCCGCCGTCCCAGCTCGGTGAGGGGGACGCGGCCGTCCCGCTGGAGCTCCACCAGGATCGCCCAGTCGGTCTCGTCGAGATCCTCGGCCATCCGCCGAACATACCGGCAGATCCACGGCCAGGGCCGGTGAACACCGCGAACGACGCCTTCAGAGCCGGGGATCGCCTGGGTAGTGTCCCCATCATGAAAATCGGGGTGAACATACCGAACTTCGGGCCGGGGACCGATCCGGACGTGCTGGGGCGCTGGGCACGGACCGTGGAGGCCCTCGGCTACGACCTGTTGATGATCTCCGACCACGTCGTGGTGACGTCCGACGTGGCCGAGCACTACCCGGCTCCGTTCTACGAGCCGTTCACCACGCTGTCCTGGCTGGCCGGCCTCACCGAGCGGGTCATGCTCGGCACCTCGGTGCTGATCGTGCCCTACCGCCACCCCCTGCTGACGGCCCGGATGGCGGCGAACCTCAACCGCATCAGCGGCGGCCGGCTGATCCTCGGCGTGGGCACCGGCTGGGCGCGCCAGGAGTTCGCCGCGCTCGGGGTGCCGTTCGAGCGGCGCGGGCGGCTGACCGACGACCACCTGCGGGCGATGCACGCCGCCTGGGCGGACGAGGAGGACTACCGCGCCGGGAGGATACCGATCTGGGTCGGCGGGAACGGCGACGCCGGCCTGCGCCGCGCGGTGCGCCTCGGCGAGGCGTGGCACCCGCTGCGGATGACCCTGCCGTGGCTGCGCGGCGCGGTGGACCGGCTGAAGGCCGTCGCGGACGAGCTGGAACGGCCGGTGCCCGCCCTGACCCCCCGCATCGTCCTGCGCCTGACCGACGCGCCGGTCACCGGTCCCGAGCGGCTCGCCGGCGTGGGCACCGCCGAGCAGATCCTCGACGATCTCGAAGAACTGCGCCTGCTCGGGTCCGAGACCGTCGTGCTCGACCCGTTCGGCTCCGACCCCGCCGAGACCTTCCACCCGCAGGCGGCCTGGCGCGCGCTCGCGACCGTGGCCGACCTGTGGCCCCGCACACCCGCCACCCGTGAACGGAGCGACCATGACACCTGAGGACGAGACCTTCCTGCGCAGGGCCATCGCCCTGGCCGCGCGAGCCCGCGCGACCGGGGACGCCCCCTTCGGATCGCTGCTGGTGGGACCGGACGGCGCCGTGCTGGCCGAGGACCACAACACGGTCACCAGCGACGGCGACATCTCCGCCCATCCCGAGCTGAAGCTGGCCCGGTGGGCCGCCCGCGAGCTGGATCCGGCCACCGCCGCGGCCACCACCATGTACACCAGCTGCCAGCCCTGCCCCATGTGCGAGGGCGCCGTCGAACGGTCCGGGCTCGGGCGCGTGGTGTACGCGCTGTCCAACGAGCAGCTCGACGGGCTCAAGCCGGGCGGCGGGTGGCCCCGGGTCCCCCAGGAGGGCCCCGCCCTGTTCGAGGAGGCACGCGTCCCGGTCGAGGGCTTCTACCACTGACGCCGGGACCGAGGGCCCGGGTGAGTCCCGGGCCCTCCTTCCTGCCCGGTGACGGCCGTCCGGCGGGCGCCGATAGGCTGGCCTCCCATGGAAGTCCCGGGGCGCGGGGTCGTACGGGGACCCCTGCCGCGAGGGCGGCCACGACCGGCCGTGACACCGCGTGAGGCGACACGCCGGGCGGAGGGGGTTCCGGCGCGGACCACGTCCCCGGCCACGATCCGGATCTTCTCGCCCGCGCCGCCGACCCGATCCGACCCGCCCCGGTCCGGGGACCGGACGAAGGAGAGCACGCATGGAGGTCCTGCGGAAACGCCCCACCGGCAGGGGACCGGCCGAGTGGTTCACCGGTGACGTCTGGTTCGACGTCGTCCACGCCGGCACCGAACCGTCCCGGATGCGGGTCAACATCGTGCGCTTCGCGCCCTGCGCGCGTACCGCCTGGCACCGGCACGCCGCCGGGCAGACCCTGCACGTCACCGAGGGCATCGGCCTGGTGTGCTCGCGCGGCGGCGAGGTCGTCGTGATGCGGCCCGGCGACACCGTCCACACCCCGCCCGGCGAGTGGCACTGGCACGGCGCCGCCCCCGACCACTTCATGACCCACCTGGCCATGTGGGAGGGCACCGGCGAGAGCGGCGTCCCCGAGACCGAATGGGGCGAGCACGTCACCGACGAGGAGTACCACACCCCTCCCGTCGCCGGCTGACCCGCGCGCCAGGCCCCGTACGGGAGGCGGCGTGCCCGGACCCGCGGCGGTCCCAGGTGCGAGGGGCTCGCCCGCGGCGGTCCCGGGTGCGGGGGGTGCCCGGCCGTAGGACCGTTGCGCGCCCGCGGGGCGGCCGGGCGCGGACGGTCACTGCGCAGGGTCCGGCGGGTCCCCCGGCCTCGATCGAGGCCGCCACCCCGGCGTAGACGTCCAGCAGGAGGTCCCAGAAGCGGCCGGCGTCGAGGGACGTGCCGACCAGGGCGTTGGGGGTGCGGCCCCGCGGGGCGAAGTCGGTCACGGTCATCCCCGAGGTGAAGCGGCCGGTCGTCTCGACGTCGACGACGGCGGGGACGAGGGTGATCAGTGACGGGTCGATCAGGTGGGCGATCGCGCAGGCGTCGTGCATCGCGGGGCCGCCGTCGTCGGTGATCGTGCCGTGGAAGCGCACGCACGGGACGAGCAGCCCGCCGCCGAGCCTGCCCATGGTCTCCATCCGCTCCACCACGGCCCGGGTGACCGTCGCGGAGCGGCTCACGTCGAGCCCGATCATGGTCACCGTCCAGCCGGCCCCGAAGACGATCGCGGCCGCCTCGGGGTCGGCGGCGATGTTGAACTCGGCCGCCGGGGAGAAGTTGCCCCGGGTGTACGACCCGCCGAGGATGGTGATCCCCCGCGCCCACTCGGCGACGCGGGGCTCCCTGAGCACGGCGAGCGCCACGTTCGTCAGCGGGCCGATGGCGACCAGCGTCACCTCGCCCGGGTCGGCTTTGAGCGTCTCGACGATGACGTCGGCGGCGTGCCCGTCCGCGGGCGGGAGCGTCGGCGGGGGCAGCAGCGCCCCTCCCAGGCCCGAGCCGCCGTGCACCTCGGCGGCGTTCACCCGGGGACGCATCAGGGCGCCCGCGCTGCCCGGGGTCACCGGCACGCCGCGGAGCCCGAGGAACTCTCGGAGCCGCAGCGCGTTGTCGGTGGTCCTGTCCAGGTCGACGTTGCCGCCGACCGTGGTGATCGCCAGGATCTCCAGGTCGGGGCTCCCGTGGGCGAGGACGAGAGCCAGCGCGTCGTCGATCCCGGGATCGCAGTCAATGATGATCTTTTGGGCGGCCATCCGTCGAGCTTGAATCACCTACCCCTTGTCCGGCAAGTCGGTAAATTTCCGGCCGGGGTGGCGGGGGTCAGGTGCGCTCGTCGGACCTGCCGTCCTCCGGTCCGGCCGGCTCCGGGACGCGGTGCTCGTACGGCGTGCTGAGCACGACCGTCGTGCGGGTGGACACATTGGCGGCGGAGCGGATCTGGTTCAGCAGCTCCTCCAGCGCGATCGGCGAGGCCACCCGGACCTTGAGGATGTAGCTCTCGTCCCCGGCCACGCTGTGACACGCCTCGATGGCGCTCAGGTGGGCCAGCCGCTCCGGGGCGTCGTCGGCGGCGGCGGGGTCGGTCGGCTTGATGGAGACGAAGGCGGTGAGCGACAGGCCGATGGCGTCGTAGTCGACGAGCGCCGCGTAGCCGCGGAGCACGCCGCGCTTCTCCAGGCGGCGCACCCGCTGGTGCACCGCCGACACCGACAGCCCGGTCTCCCTGGCGAGATCGGTGAAGCTCATCCGGCCGTCCCGGGCCAGCAGCGTGATGATACGGCGGTCGATCTCCTCCATCCGTCACACGGTAACGGCCCCGGGGAGCGCGCGCACCGTCACGGCATCACGGTCCGGCCCCGGAAAGCACGCCCCCCCGGCCCCACGGGCCGGCTCCGGGAAGCGCGCACCCCCCCGGCCTCACCGTCCGGTCCCGGGGAGGGCACACCGCAGTGGCCTCACCGTCCGGTCCCGGCCTCGCCTCCCGCGGACGGCCCGCCCGTGCCACCGGCCGCGACCGGAGCCCCGGAGCCCTCCCCGCCGGGATCGGGGGACGCCCGTTCGCCCTTGGGAGCCCGCGGCCCGGTCCCGGCGGGCACCTCCCGGCCCGCCGCCGCGTCCCGCCCGCCCGCGCCGGTCTCCTCGCCCGCCTCGGGCTCCCCGCTCACCGGGGACGACTTCTCCTCGGCGGCGGACTTCTCCGCGGTGGCGGCTCTCTCCCCGGCGAACTCCTCCTCGGCGGGCTCCTCCTCGGTGGCGGGCGGCAGCGGCGGGGCCGGCAGCGTGATGATGAAGCGGGCCCCGCCGGTGTGCTCGGTGTCGAGCCGGATCGTGCCGCCGTGCTGTTCCACGATCTTCCTGCAGAGCGCCAGGCCGATGCCGGTGCCCTCGTAGGCGTCCCGCTGGTGCAGCCGCTGGAAGATGACGAAGATCTTGTCGGCGAAGTTGGCGGCGATGCCGATGCCGTTGTCGGTCACGGTCATCCGCCACTCCCCCGCCCCGCCGGGCTCCAGCTCCACCCGTTCGGCCTCGATCCTCACCCGTGGCGCGCGGTCGGGGACGCGGAACTTCAGGGAGTTGCCGATGAGGTTCTGCCAGAGCATCACGAACTGCGTCCGGTCGCCGACGATCACCGGCAGGTCGCCGATCTCCACCTCGGCCCCGGACTCCTCCACCACGGCCGAGAGGTTGGCCAGGGCCCTGCCGACCACGTCGTTCAGGTCCATCTCGACGGGTTCCCTGGTGATGCGGCCCACCCGGGAGAAGGTGAGCAGCTCGTTGATGAGCACCTGCATGCGCTTGGCCCCGTCGACGGCGAAGTCGATGTAGGTGTTGGCCCGCTCGTCGAGCTGGGAGGCGTACCGCTGCTGCAGCATCTGGCAGAAGGACGCGATCTTCCTCAGCGGTTCCTGCAGGTCGTGGCTTGCCACGTAGGCGAACTGCTCCAGCTCGGCGTTGGAGCGCTTGAGCTCCTCGGCCTGGGCCGCGACCTGGACCCGCGAGGCCCTGGCCTCCTCCAGCTCGCTGACGATGCGCCTGCGCATCGCCTCCATGTCCCCGGCCAGCTCGGCGAGGTCGGCCGGGCCTCCGGTGTCGACGTGGTGGTCGAAGTCGCCCATGGTGACCCTGCGGGACGCCTCCCGCAGCCGGGTCAGGGGGTTGAACACCGCCATCCTCAGCAGCACCGCCACCGTGATGATGGTGATCAGGAAGGCGACCAGGATGCCGAAGAAGGTCATGTCCCTGAGCGTGCGGGCGGCGTCCAGCTCGACGCGGGCCTCGTTCCTGGCCTGGGTCCAGGCGGCGTTCTGGACGTCGAGGGCCTTCCTGACCAGGTCGAAGGAGCGTTTGCTCTCCGCGATCAGCGTCCCGCTCACGCTCTCGGGGCCCTTCTCCCTGGCCGTGGCGATCATCGGCTCGGCGTACCGGGCCCGCCAGTCGGCGGCCAGCCTCTCCACGGTGTCGAGCTCCCGCAGCGGCGCGGCCCCGGGGACCAGTCCCCTGATCTGCGCCGACACCGTGGTCTGCTCCCGGCGCCCGTCGACGTAGGGCTGCAGGAACTCCTCGTTGCCGGTGATGACGAAGCCCCGCATGCCGGTCTCCTGGTCCAGCAGGGTCGCCTGAAGGCGCTCGGCCTGGATCCGGCCGATGGAGATGTGGTCGATCAGGCGGTTGGAGGCCGACGCCGCGTTCTTCAGGACCGTGGCGCCGACGACCGCGGAGATCGCCAGCAGAACGGCCATGGCGAGCAGCACGACGTTGAACCATGTCTGCGCGCTCCAGCGGCTCTGCCGAGACCGGGGGGGAGCAGCTGTCTCGGTGGTCATCGCCCTCTCACTTCGCACGGTGTTCCGGCCCTCGGCGTCCGGAGGTCCGAGGGGTGGACGAAAGATACCGGAACCGGCTCGCGAACACGCAGGCGGTCCGTCCCCGGGAAGGTCACGGACCCGGGCGCCCGGCGGGGGCGGATCGGGACGTAGGGTCACCGGGTGAGCAATCTGGAGACGGATCCGCGGGAGTCGGCGTGCGGCGGCCCGGCGGACGGGGCGGCCGGGCCGGTCGAGGAGCTGCTGGACGGCCGGGACGTGGTGCTGGGCGGCCCCCGGGCGATGAGGGTCACCCGGACCCTGCCGAACCGGGACGTGCGGATGGTCGGCGCCTGGTGCTTCGTCGACCACTACGGTCCCGAGCGGGCGACGATGCGCGTCCCTCCGCACCCGCACACCGGCCTGCAGACCGTGAGCTGGCTCCTGGAGGGGGAGATCCTGCACCGCGACAGCCTCGGCAGCGAGCAGACGATCACCCCCGGGGGGCTCAACCTGATGACCGCCGGGCGCGGCATCTCCCACTCCGAGGAGTCGGTCCCCGGCGCCCGGCTGCACGGGGTCCAGCTCTGGGTGGCGCTCCCCTCGCACGCCCGCGGGACCGCCCCGGCCTTCGAGCACCACGCGGACCTGCCCCGCCCGGTCTCGCCGGGCGTCACCACGACCGTGATCATGGGTGAGCTGGACGGCGTCGCGTCCCCGGCGACGGTCCACACCCCGCTGGTCGGCGCCGAGGTGGCCCTGCAGGCGGGTGCCGGGACGCGCCTGGCGCTGCGCCCCGGTTTCGAGTACGCCGTGCTGGCCCTGTCCGGCACGGTGCGGGTCGCCGGCACCGACCTCTCCCCCGGGCCGCTGCTGCACCTGGGCTGCGGACGCGACGAGCTGGAGCTGCGCTCCGAGGGGGGGCGGGCGGCTGTTGCTGCTCGGCGGCGAGCCGTTCGAGGAGCGCATCGTCATGTGGTGGAACTTCGTCGGCCGCAGCCACGAGGAGATCGTCCGGTTCCGGCGCGAGTGGGCGGAGGGCGAGGCGTTCGGCACGGTGCCCGGCGCGGGAGCGGCCCCGCTGCCCGCGCCCGAGCTGCCGCTGACCCCGCTCAAGGCCCGCGGCCGCCGCCGCTGACCCCGCTCCCGCCCCGCCCTCCGCCCGGGGCACCCGAGACCGGGCCCAGGTCCTCACCCGAGACCGGACCCGGGTCCTCACCCCAGGCCGGACCCGGCCCCCTGCTCCCGGGGCCGGACCCGCGGACCGGCCCCGGGAGCAGGGGGCCGGGAACGACCTGCCGGACGCGCCGGGCCCCGCCCGCGGTGCCGCCCGGCGCCGGGATGCGAAGCTGGTACGACCCCGCGCCGCCGACGCGCCGCGGGACCGGTGACCTGGTTTTCCTATGGGAGGTACGTCGTGTCGGACGAGTTCGACGTGGTGGTGGTGGGCGCGGGCCCGGCGGGCGAGAACGTCGCCGACCGCGCGGTCAAGGGCGGGCTGACCGTGGCGATCGTCGAGGGCCACCTGGCGGGCGGGGAGTGCTCGTACTGGGCGTGCGTCCCCAGCAAGGCGCTGCTGCGCCCGGTGGACCTGGTCGCCGAGGTCTCCCGGGTACCGGGCCTGACCATGGGGCCGATCGACACCGCCGCCGTGCTCGCCCGGCGCGACGAGGCCGTGTCCCACCTTGACGACACGGGCCAGGTGGAGTGGATCAGGGGGGTGCCCGCGGAGTTCGTCCGGGGGCACGGGCGGCTGGACGGCCCGAAGCGGGTCGCGGTGACCGCACGGGACGGCTCGGTCCGCACCCTGACCGCCCGTCACGCGGTCGTGCTGGCCACCGGGAGCGCGGCCGCCGTCCCGCCGGTCCCCGGCCTCGCCGAGGCGTCCCCGTGGACGAGCCACGAGGTGACGGTGACCGGGAGCGTCCCGGCGCGGCTGGCCGTGCTGGGCGGCGGCGTGGTGGCCTGCGAGATGGCCCAGGCCATGCACGGCCTCGGCGCCGCCGAGACGACCGTGCTGGCGCGCGGCGGGCTGCTGGGCAGGATGGAGCCGTTCGCCGGGGAGCTGGTGGCCGCCTCGTTCGCCGAGGCGGGCATCACGGTCCGCACCGGCGTCCGGGTGACCGGGGTGGAACGGCCCCGGCCGGGCGGCCCGGTGACGGTCCACCTGTCCGAGGGGCCGCCGGTGGAGGCCGACGAGCTGCTGGTGGCCACCGGCAGGCGCCCGGCCACCGGTGACCTCGGCCTCGAGACGGTCGGCCTGGAGGCCGGGAAGATCGTGGAGGTCGACGACAGCATGCGCGCCACCGCCGTCGGCGACGGCTGGCTGTACGCGGTGGGCGACGTCAACGGCCGGGCCCTGCTCACCCACATGGGCAAGTACCAGGCGCGGGTGTGCGGCGACGTCATCGCCGCGCGCGCCAAGGGAGGCCCCGACGACCTCCCGGCGCTGCGCGACACCGCGGACGCGTACGGAGCCCCGCAGGTGGTCTTCACCGACCCGCAGGTGTGCTCGGTCGGCCGGACCGAGGCCGAGGCCCGCGCCGCCGGGTTCGAGGTACGCGTCGTCGAGTACGACATGGGCAAGGTGACGGGCGCCTACCTGCAGGGCGAGGGCTACCGGGGCCGGGCCAAGGCCGTCGTGGACGAGCGGCGCCGCGTGCTGCTGGGGGTGACGTTCGCCGGACCGGCCGTGGGCGAGCTGCTGCACGCCGCCACGATCGCGGTCACCGCCGAGGTGCCGCTGGAGCGGCTCTGGCACGCCGTGCCGTCCTTCCCCACGGTCAGCGAGGTCTGGCTGCGCCTGCTGGAGGGCTACGGGCTCTAGGGACCGTCCCGGGCGGGCGGGTACCGGCGTCGCGCCCCGCCCGGCCCCGGCGGACGGGGACGGGCGGGGCCGGGCGGGACGCGGGGGTCAGCGTCCGGCGTCCGTGACCTGCCTGGCCAGGGCGCGGCCGATCACCAGGCGCTGGACCTGGTTGGTGCCCTCGACGATCTGCAGGACCTTGGCCTCCCGCATGTGCCGCTCGGCCGGGAAGTCCTCCACGTAGCCGTACCCGCCGAGGACCTGGACGGCGTCGGTGGTGACCTTCATGCACATGTCGGTGGCGAACAGCTTCGCCATCGCCGCCCGCGTGCCGTACGGCCGGCCGGCATCGCGCAGCCTCGCTGCGTCCAGGTAGAGGGCGCGGGCCGCGGCGATCTGGGTGGCCATGTCGGCGAGCATGAAGCCGACGCCCTGGAAGTCGATGATCCGCGAGCCGAACTGGCGCCGCTCGGCCGCGTAGGCGGCGGCGACGTCGTAGGCGGCCTGGGCCACGCCGACGGCGCAGGCCGCGATGCCGAGCCTGCCGCCGTCCAGGGCGGCCATGGCGATCCGGAAACCCTCGCCCTCGGCGCCGAGCAGCGCCTCGGCCGGCAGGCGCACCCCGTCGAAGCGGACCTGGGCGGTGGGCGAGGACTTCATGCCCATCTTCCGCTCGGGCGCGCCGAACGACAGCCCCTCGGTGCCCGCGGGCACGTGGAAGCAGGAGATGCCGCGGGCGCCGTCGGCGGAGGTGCGGGCCATCAGCGTGTAGAAGTCGGCGGCGCCGCCGTGGGTGATCCAGGCCTTGACGCCGTCCACGGTGTAGCCGTCGTCGCCGTCCGTGCCGGGGACCGCCCGGGTGGTCAGCGCGGCGGCGTCGGAGCCCGACTGCGGCTCCGACAGGCAGTAGGCGCCCAGCCACTCCCCGCCCAGCATCTCGGGCAGCAGCGCGGCGCGCTGGTCGTCGGTGCCGTAGGCGGCCACCGGGAAGCACGACAGGGTGTGCACCGACACGCCCAGGCCCACGGCCAGCCAGCCGGCCGCGAGCTCCTCGATCACCTGCAGGTAGACCTCGTACGGCTGCGCCGCCCCGCCGTGCTCCTCGGGGTAGGGCAGGCCGAGCAGGCCCGCGCGGCCGAGCGTGCCGAACACCTCCCGCGGGAAGGTGCCGGCGGCCTCGTCGGCCGCGGCCCGGGGCGCGACCTCCTTGGCGATCAGGTCGCGGACCAGGTCCAGCAGGTCATGGGCGTCGCCGGTCGGCAGGACGCGCTCAACGGTCATCTGAATCCTCCAGCGTGAGGACCCCGCCCCGTGATCCGACGGGAGGGGGTGGTTTCCGCGTGCTCCAGGTCCTGGCGCGGACGGCGGGACGGCCGGGATCACCGGCCACCCCGATTCTGGCACCCGCCCCGCGGCAGGAGGAGGCGGGCCGCCGTCTCAGACGACCACGAGCTCGCGGGTACGGTGGTTGACCCGCTCGCCGCCGTCCTCGGTGCAGACGAGGATGTCCTCGATGCGGGCGCCGTGGGCGCCGGGCAGGTAGATGCCCGGCTCGACGGAGAAGGCGAAGCCGGGCGCCAGCGGCTCGGCGTTGCCCGCGACGATGTAGGGCTCCTCGTGGGTCTCCAGGCCGATGCCGTGGCCGGTCCGATGGATGAAGTACTCGCCGTAGCCCTCGGCGGCGATCACCTCGCGCGCGGCGGCGTCGATCGCCTCGCACGGCACGCCGGGGCGCACCGCGTCGCAGGCGGCCTGCTGGGCGCGCCGCAGCACCTCGTAGTAGGCCAGGAAGCCCGCGGGGGGCTCGCCGATCGCGTAGACCCGGGTGGAGTCCGAGCAGTAGCCGCCGGGCATCTGGCCGCCGATGTCGACCACGATCGGCTCGCGCTCGGCGACCACCCGGTCCGACAGCTCGTGGTGCGGGCTGGCGCCGTTGGGCCCGGAGCCGACGATGACGAAGTCGACCGTGGAGTGCCCGGCCGCGATGATCGCCTCGGCGATGTCCCTGCCGATCTCGCGCTCGGTCCGGCCGGCCCTCAGGAAGCCGGGCACCTGCGCGTGGACGGCGTCGATCGCGGCGCCCGCCTCGCGCAGCGCGGCCACCTCGGCCGGGCTCTTGCGCATGCGCAGCCCGCGCAGGACCGTCCCGGCGAGCACCTGCTCGGCCCCGGGCATCGCCTCGCGCAGGCGCAGCGACTGCATCGCCCACATCCGGTCGGCCAGGCCGACCCTGCCAGGGCGGCCCAGCCTGGCGGCGACGGTCGCGTAGGGGTCGTCGGTCTCGTCCCAGGGGACGAACTCCAGGCCCAGGCGCGAGGCCGGGGAGCGCTCGGCCGCGGGCAGCTCCAGGCGGGGCACCATCATGAACGCCTCGCCCCCGGCCGGGAGCACCAGGCAGGTCAGCCGCTCCAGCGGCAGCGCCTCGTAGCCGGTCACGTAGCGCAGGTCGGGACCCGGGGTGAGCAGCAGCGCGTCGAGCCCGGCGACGGCCGTGGCCTCGCGGGCGGCGGCCAGGCGGGTCACGGGATAGAGATCAGAGGACTCCGTTGTCACGCCGACCAATCTAATCCGGCCGGGACGACGGCGCATCAGGAGGGTCAGGGGGCCCGAAAGTCACGGAAAGGAAGGCGAGGGAGCGATCCCACCACTACAATCTGTTGAAGTACGATCACATTTCGTTGGCACGATATCCGTAAAGCCACGCATTCCGAGAGCGAGCTACATGGTCGGCGTAGTGGGCGGCCACCAGCCACCCCTCCACCCACGAAACGACCAGGTGACCCTTCCGGCCCCGACCGCCGTCGCCGAGAAGACGCGGTGGCGGCACGACGCGCCGGACGGGCACATGGCCGTGGAGCGACACCTCCTCACCGCACGCCTGGCGCACGCGGAACGGCTGGGCGACATGGGCTGGGCCGAGTGGGATCTCCGGACCGGGGAGGCCACCTGGTCCGACGGGGTGTACGCCATGTTCGGCCGCGACCCCGGCGACGGGCCGATCCCGCTGTGCGACCTCACCGGTCACGCCGAGGCGGTCGACCGGCCCGGGGTGGACCGGCTGCTCCGGTCCGTCGTGCGGCGGGCCGTGCCCGGGGAGGCCGAGTTCCGCGTCCGCCGCCACGGTGAGCTCCGCCACCTGCGGATCGTGCTGGACCCGGTCGTGAGCGGCGAGCGCGCCGCCGTGCACGGCGTCGTGCAGGACGTCACCGTCCGCCGCCGCGCCGAGCGCATCATGTCGGACTCGCGGGACATGCTGCTGCGGGTGCGCGAACAGGCCGCCGAGGAGCACCACATGAGCGTGGCACTGCGCGAGGCGATCATGCCCGGCCTGGACGGCACGATCGACCTGCCGTACGCGCGCGTCACCGTGCGCTACGCGGCGGCGGGCGTCGAGAGCGGCCTCGGCGGCGACTGGTACGACGCCGTCCGCCTGTCCGACGGCGGGGTGCAGCTCGCCATCGGCGACGTGGCCGGGCACGGGATGCCCGCGCTGGCCCAGATGGCCCAGCTCCGGCACGCCTTGGCCGGCCTGGCGATGACCGGCCACTCCCCCGACCGGCTGCTGACCTGGCTCAACGACCTGGTGCTGCGGCGGATGCCGGAGACCACGGCGACCGCCGTCGTGGGCCATCTCGACCCGGTCACCGGGACGTTCAGCTGGGCGCAGGCCGGTCATCCGGCCCCAATCCTGGTCCGCGACGGGACGGCCGTCCAGCTGGAGCCGCCCGCCGGGGTGCTGCTGGGCGCCACCTCGGACGAGCCGTACGGCCTGGCCTCGTTCCGGTCGCACCCGGGCGACCTGCTGCTCCTGTTCACCGACGGGCTGGTGGAGCGGCGTACCCGCGACATCGACGAGGGCGTGGCGCTGACCATGGCCGCGGCGGCGGCCCTGCCGGGCGGGGACCTGGAGGACGGGCTCGACCGGCTCATCGAGGTGGTCGGCGGCGCCAACCCCGAGGACGACACCTGCGTGCTGGCCGTCGGCGTCCTCAGCTGATTGGTTAAGTGACTCCGCCGCTTCCTGAAAGGGAGCGGCTGCTCGCTAAGCTGCTTTCGCAGCCTGACGAAGGGCAAGCCCTGCCCGCAGGATGTTGGTCGCCGCGTTCACGTCGGCGTGCGCGCTGTGCCCGCACGCCACACACCGGAACCCGGCTTGAGTGACACGGTTCTCCTTAGCCACGTGCCCGCAGGCGGCGCACGTGCGGGAGGTGCCAGCGGGGTTCACCGCGATCAACTCTCGACCGGCACTTTCAGCCTTGTGCGACAGGACCCGCAGGAACACCCCCCAACCCGCGTCCAGGATGCTCCGGTTCAACCCGGACTTGGCTGCGACGTTCCGGCCGGGAGCCTGCACGGTGCCACGGGCCGAGCGGGTCATGTTCGTGACCCGCAAGTCCTCGTGCGCGATGACGTCATGAGCGCGGACCAGATACAGGGCAACCTTGTGCGCGCCGTCCAGGCGCCGACGGCGGACCTTGCCGTGCAGGGCGGCGACTCGGGCGGCGGCCTTACGGCGCCGATTGGAGCCCCGCTTGGTACGGGCGAGAACCTGCTGCGCCACCGCGAGTCGGTCGGCGGACGCAGCCAGATGACGCGGGTTTTCCAGGTGCTCGCCATCGCTAGTGATGATCAACGAGGCGACGCCCATGTCGATCCCGACGGCAGCGCCGGTGGCGGGCAGGAATTCAGTGGGCACGTCGTCACATGACAAGATCACGTACCAGCGGTGACCTTCCCGTTTCGCACTGATCGTCTTCACCCGGCCGCGCACGGGGCGATGCCGATGGACACGGACGTGCCCGACGCCCTGGAGGCGGACGAACGTCACGGACGGGTGTCCGGGCTGGGAATCCCAGCGGCATCCGTCACGGTCTTTGGGCCATTCGACCGTGTCAAAGCGACCCTTGCCCTTGAAGCGGGGAAAACCCGGCGTCCGGCTGGCCTTGACGCGAGCGAAGAACGCTGCAAACGCCCTGTCCAGACGGCGTAACGTGGCCTGCTGGGAGGAGAACGACCACCGGCCCTGGCCGTCGGAGTCGTCGGCGCGGATGTGCTTCAACTCTGCGGACTGATCGCCGTAGCGGACGCTCACCCCGGCTTTGGCATAAGCGATGCGCCGGTGCTCCAGCGCGGCGTTATACAGGGCGCGGTGGTCGTCCAGGCACGCGGCCAGCGCGACGGCCTGCTTGGCGGTCGGGCGCAGCAGAAACTTGAACGACCTACGCACGAGCGCCCCCGCCGGTGGGGACACGCTCGTACCGGGTGTCGATGTAGCGGTGCACCGCCTCGGCGAACACCGCGCCGACCGTGGCCATGGCGTACGACTGCGACCACAGCGTGGGCAACTGGGAGCGCAGATGCGGAAACCCAGCACGCAGGTAGTGGAAGGTGAAGCCCTTGAACCGGTCGGCCATGTAAGACAGCGAGGCCTTCGGGCGCGGCTCGATGAACAGATGCACCCGGTCGGGCATCGCCTCACGCACCACGATCTCCCAGCCGCGCCCATCGGCCTGGGCGCGGATCGACTCGCCAAGGCGATTTCTGATCCGGCCGCCCAGAACGGAGCGACGGTACTTCGGGCACCACACCACGTGATATCCCAGGTTGCAGGCCACACCGAGGGAGGAGCCCACCTGAAGAATCACACGATCATTACAACAGTGTCATCCGTCTCATGTGCGACGATCGGAGAACTTCCATGCGCGGACCTGATCCGCCAGGGCACGCTCGGGCCTTGACACCCTCCGGGCTCCGATTCCCCCATCGTCCAAAGGCGACGGCCCCTTCGAGAGGGCATGATGGTCGGCATGCCCGGCCTGATGCTCCTCGACACCCCGTCGCTGTACTACCGCGCCTTCTACGGAATCCCCGAGTCGATGACCGCCCCCGACGGCATGCCCGTCAACGCGGTGCGCGGCGTCATCGACATGATCGCCATGCTGATCCGGCGCTACTCCCCCGAGGAGATGGTCGCCTGCATGGACGCCGACTGGCGGCCGGCCTTCCGGGTGGCGGCGATCCCGACGTACAAGACCCACCGGGTCGCGGGCGACGGCGCCGAGGAGACCCCCGGCACGCTCGCCCCGCAGGTGCCGGTGCTGGAGCGGGTGCTCGACGCGGTCGGCATCGCCCGTGTCGGCGTGCCCGGTTACGAGGCCGACGACGTGATGGGGACGCTCACCGCGCGGGCGAGCGGCCAGGTGGACGTGGTCACCGGTGACCGCGACCTGTTCCAGCTGGTCGACGACGATCGGCCGGTCCGCGTCCTCTACACCGCCAGGGGGGTCAAGAACCTCCAGCTCGTCGACGAGACGGCGGTGAGCGAGAAGTACGGCGTCCCGGGCCGCGCCTACGCCGACTTCGCCACCCTGCGCGGCGACCCCAGCGACGGCCTGCCGGGCGTGCCCGGGGTGGGCGACAAGACCGCGGCGGCGTTGATCACCGCCTTCGGCTCGCTGGAGGCGCTGCTGCGGGCCGTCGACGAGGACGGCTCCGGTCAGGGCGGCCCGGACCGTCCCGGGGCCGTCCTGACCGCGGGGCAGCGCGCCAGGCTCTCGGCGGCGCGCGAGTACCTGCGGGTCGCGCCGGGGGTGGTCCGGGTCGCCCGTGACGCCCCCGTGCCCGAGACCGGTTTCGCGCTCCCGGCCGCGCCCCGCGACCCCGAGGCCCTGGCCGGGCTGAGCGAGCGCTACGGCCTGGGCAGCCCGGTGGAGCGGCTGATCTCCGCGCTCTGAGCGCCCTTCGGCCGGGTCCGGCCGTGACGCCCGTTCCCGGGTGCGGGGGCTTCGTGCTCAAGGACGTGCCCCCGGCCGACCTGTTCGCGCCCGTTCCCGGGTGCGGGGGCTTCGGGGTGCCCGGGGGACCCGGCCGTGGAGCCGGTCCCCCGGGAGCCGGTAGGTTGCTGCCTGTGCCTCACAAGAGCATCCGGGTGCCCGGAGAGTCCCATCCGCGGCTCGACGATGGTTTCGAGCGGATCCGTCGTGAGATGAAGCTGCCCGAGGAGTTTCCCCGGGCGGTGGTCGACGAGGCCGAGTGGGTCGCCGAGGCGCCCGCCCTGCCCCGGCTGGACCGTACCGACCTGCCGATGATCACCATCGACCCGCCGGGAGCGATGGACCTCGACCAGGCCCTGCACCTGGAGGAGCGGCCCGGCGGCTACCGCGTCTGGTACGCCATCGCCGACGTCGGGGCGTTCGTCAGGCCGGGCGGCGCGATCGACGCCGAGGCCCGTCTGCGCGGCGAGACCGTCTACATGCCCGACGGCCGGGTGCCGCTGCATCCGCCTGTGCTGTCGGAGGGCGCGGCCAGCCTGCTGCCCGGGGTGGACCGTCCGGCCGCGCTGTGGTGCGTGGACCTGGACGCCGAGGGACGGATCGTGGGCGCGGACGTGACCAGGGCCCTGGTGCGCAGCCGCGAGCGGCTCGACTACGACTACGCGCAGGCGGCGATCGACACCGGCACCGCCGACGGCACGCTGCGGCTGCTGGCCGAGATCGGCCGGCTCAGGCTCGGCCTGGAGCGGGCCAGGGGTGGCGTCACGCTGCCCACCCCCGACCAGGAGGTCGTCCCGGACGGGGACGGCTACCGGGTGGAGCTGCGCGCCCCGCTGGACGCCGAGGCGTGGAACGCGCAGATCTCATTGCTGACCGGCATGGCCGCGGCCTCGATGATGCTGGACGCCGAGATCGGCCTGCTGCGGGTGCTGCCGCCCGCCCCGGCCGAGCGGGTGGCCCAGGTCCGGCGGATGGCCGCGGCGCTCGGCGTGTCCTGGCCCGAGGGCGCCGGGTACGGCGACGTCGTGCACGCCCTCGACCCGAGGGTGCCCGAGCAGGCCGCGTTCCTGCAGGAGTCGACGGTGCTGCTGCGCGGCGCCGGGTACGTGGCCTTCAACGGGGAGCCGCCCGCGCAGGCCGAGCACGCCGCGGTGGCCGCGCCGTACGCGCACGTGACCGCGCCGCTGCGGCGTCTCATCGACCGCTACGCCACCGAGATCTGCCTGGCCGTCGCGGCGGGCGAGCCGGTGCCGCAGGAGGTCCAGCAGGTCATGGGCGAGCTGCCGGAGATCATGCACGCCACCGGGCGGCGGGCCGGGAGCGTCGAGCGGGCGTGCGTGGACCTGGTGGAGGCGTTCGTGCTGCGCGACCGGGTGGGCCAGACGTTCGAGGCCGTGGTGATCGACGTGGCCGAGGACCGGCCGGGAGGTCAGGTGCAGGTCACCGACCCGCCGGTGGTGGCGCGCTGCGACGGCGAGAACCTGCCGCTGGGCGAGAGCGTCCGGGTGCGGCTGACCCGCGCCGACCCGGCCACCCGCGAGGTCCGCTTCGCCCTGCTCTAAGGCCTGTCCGGGGCGGGGACCGGGAGGATCCGTCCGCGCGGGCGGGGACGCGGGTCGGGCGGGACGCCGGTCCCGAGGTGAGCCGCCACGGCCAGGCAGCCGAACGCCAGTACGGCCGCGACGGTTCGCACCGCGTGGGCGATCTGCCAGCGGTCGCGGGCGGTCGTCCAGTCCGCGGGGGGCGTTTCGACGTCCCATGTGAGCTGGTCGGCGTTGATCGGCATGTTGACCGTGATCGTCGTGACGAGGACCGCCGTCAGCAGGATCAGTGCCGTCAGGTGCGGCCTGGGGACGCGGGTCCCGCCCCTGAGGGCGAGGACGACGACGGTCGTCATGGCGATCAACGCCGGGACGAGGGTGGCGGCGGCGAGCCTGTCGAGGGCGTCGAGTTCGACCATACGGACCTGGGTGTAGACCGAGGCGCCGAACCGCCGCAGGGACAGTTCGAGAACGAGGACCGCGACGAGGAAGCCCGCGAACAGGCCGGCGGACAGCAGGCCGGAGATGCGGGCGATCGGGGAGAGGTTCACGACGGCCTCCCCTCAGGCCCGGAAGGCGGCGGCGTGCTCGGCGGCCCAGTCGGCGAAGGTGAGGGCGGGGCGGCCGAGGAGCCGTTCCACGGTGTCCGTGGTGGGGCCCGCCTGCACGGCGTAGTCGGCCAGCGAGCCGAGAAGGCGGTCGGGGATCTCCTCGGGAAGACCCTGGGCGAGCATGCCCTGACGGACCTGTTCGGGAGAGACCTCCTGGAAGGCCAGTTCCTCGCCGAGGGCCGAGCCGATGATGCGGACCTTGTCGGCCTGGGTGAGCGACTGCGGGCCGGTGAGCACGTAGGAGCGCCCGGCGTGGCCGTCGTCGAGCAGGGCCCGGACGGCGACCTCCGCGATGTCACGCTGGTGGACGGGCGAGGTGGCCGCGGCACCGTAGGCGCCGCGGACGATGCCGGTCGCGCGGATCTGCGGCGCCCAGGCGAGGGCGTTGGCGGCGAAGTCGGCGCAGCGCAGGAAGGTCCACTCCAGGCCGGAGGTCGTGACGGCGTCCTCGACCGCCCGGAAATGGGCGTGGAACCGGGGATGCCCGGCCGGGAACTCGACCGTGGCGGCCGACAGCACGACCGCGCGCCGGAGATCTGCGGCGAGCGCCGGCAACCGGCCGGTGGCGTTCCCGACGGCCCGCGGGCTGAGCAGGACGGCCTCGGCCCCGTCCAGCGCCGACCCCAGTGTCTCCGGCGCGGACGGGTCGCCGCGGACGACCTGGGCATCGCCGGGCAGCTCCGCGGTGGCCGGGTCGCGGGTGATGGCCGTAACCTTCTGGCCGGCCTGGAGAAGCAGGTCGACGACGAGGCGTCCGACGGTTCCGGTGGCTCCGGTGACAACGATCATGATGTTCCCCTGGACGTGCAACGTCTGAATGTACGAGTTTCGTAAGATATGGAAAACGTAGCATATGATTCAAGGAAGGAAAATATGACTTCCGTACCATCTGGGAGCGGGGCTCGCCGGCATCGGCAGGCCACCGTGGCGATCAGGGGGGCGCTGCGCGAGCTGAGCGTGCAACTGTCGCTGCTCAACCGGCAGGTCGGCGCCCGTCTGGAGCTCAAGGACGTCGACCTGGACTGTCTCGACCTCATCAACGCGCACGGCCCGCTCACCCCGAGCGCCCTGGCACGGCGGACCGGCCTGCACCCCGCCACGATGACCGGGATCCTCGACCGGCTCGAACGCGGTGGCTGGATCTCCCGCGACCGCGACCCGTCCGACCGCCGCGCCGTCCGGATCAGCACCCGCCGCGACCGCAACGCGGAACTCCTCGGCCTCTTCGCGGGAATGAACACCTCGCTGGAGCACATCTGCGCCGGTTACGAGGACGCCGACCTCGAACTCGTCGCCGACTTCCTCGGCCGGGCCGCCGAGGCCGGCCGGATCGCGGCCGAGAGCCTGACCGCGGAGTGAGGCTCAGAGATCGACAGCTCGTCGGCCGCGTCCTGGAACCGCCCCGCGTCCACGGAGGCCACGAAGGTGCGCACGGCGTCGAGATCCACGCCGCCAGGGTGACCGCACAACGGAAGGTTGTGCCGACGAGGCGAACGGTTGTTTGATCTCCGCCTGCACCGGCCGCTTGGATGCCAGTGGTCACCACACGGTTCTACGGGTCGGCGAGGGGCGGGGCGGGGATGAGGGACGGACGGGCGCTCGGACGGCGGTTCGGGTGGCTGTGGGCGTCGTACGCGGTCAGCTCGTACGGCACGAGCCTGGCCTTCGGGGCGTTCCCTCTGGTCGCGGTCCTGGTGCTGCACGCCGGGCCGGCCCAGGTGTCGGCGCTGTCCGCCGTGGGGCTCACCGTGGGGGCCGTGGTCGCGGTGCCGCTCGGGCCGTGGGTGGAGTTCCGCCGCAAGCGGCCGGTGATGATCGCGATGGATCTGGTGCGGTTCGCGGCGCTGATGAGCGTCCCGGTGGCGTTCGCGCTCGGCCGGCTCGGCTTCGTCCAGCTCCTCGTCGTCTCCGTCGTCGTCGCCGCGGCCAGGATCACCTTCAACGCGGCGGGCGGGGCCTACCTGAAGGAGCTCGTGCCGCCGCGGGACCTGCTCGTCGCCAACAGCCGGTTCGAGTCCACGACATGGACCGCGATCATGGTCGGGCCGCCGCTCGGCGGGGCGGCGATCGGGGTGCTCGGCCCGGTGGTGACGGTGGCGGCCGACGCGGTCAGTCACCTGCTGTCGGCACTGGGCATCCGCGCGATCGGCGGGGACGAGCCGCGTCCCGCGCGCACCGGCGCGCCGGGCTCGCACACCGGCGACCTGCTCGAGGGATGGCGCGCCATCCTGTCCCACCGGACGCTGCGCCGGCTGTTCCTCAACACGATCCTGGTCAACGGCCTGATCATGGCGACCGAGCCGCTGCTCGCCGTGCTCCTGCTCGGCCGGCTGGGGTTCGCCCCCTGGGAGTACGGCCTCATGTTCGCGGTGCCGTGCGTCGGCGGCCTCGTCGGGGCGCGGCTGGCGCGCCGGCTCGTGGCGCGGTTCGGGCGGCACGGGGTGATGCTCACCGCCGGGGCGCTGCGCGCGTGCTGGCCCGTCGGGCTGGCGCTCGTCCAGCCCGGCGTCCCGGGGATCGTGCTGGTCATCGTCGTGCAGCTCGGCCTGGTGACCTGCTGCGGCGTGTTCAACCCGGTGCTGGCCACCTACCGGCTCGACCACACCGACCCCGGCCGGGTCGCCCGCACGCTGTCGGCGTGGTCGGTCGGCGGCACCCTCGGCATCGCGGCCCTGACCGCCGTCTGGGGGCTGCTGGCCACAGCCGTCGGCCCCCGCGCGGCGATCGTGGCCGCCGGCGTGCTGCTCCTGGCCACCCCGCTGCTGCTGCCCCGCCGCGAGGACCTCAGGACAGGGACGAGTACGCCACCACGCCCCGGCGCAGGCCGTCCATCGCCTTCCCCGCGGTCTGCTTGACCTTGCTCCCGGCCGGGGCCGCGTCGGAGATCTGGCCGAGCAGGTCGAGCAGCTGCTTGGTCCAGCGCACGAAGTCACCGGCGGCCAGCTCGCCACCGGCGACGCCGTCGCGCAGGACCGCGTCCAGGGTGTGGCCCTTGGCCCAGCGGAAGGCCGACCAGGCGAACCCGAAGTCGGGCTCCCTGATGAACGACAGGCCGTGGTCGCTCTCGATGGCCTCCAGCTCGCCCCAGAGGCGGACCATGTCGGCCAGTGTCCTCTGGGCGGCGCCCGCGGGGATCCTGGGCTGGCGGGCGTCGTCGGCCTGACGTGACTCGAACACCAGCGACGACACACACGCGGCCAGCTCGGCCGGGTCCAGGTCGTCCCAGAGCCCCGAGCGCAGGCACTCGGCGGTCAGCAGGTCCAGCTCGGTGTAGAGCTGGGCCAGCCTGCGGCCCTCGGCGGTGACGCTCTCCCCGTCGAGGTAGCCGAGCTGGTCGAGCACCCCGCAGACCTTGTCGAAGGTACGGGCGATGACGTGGGAGCGGCCCTCGACCCTGCGGCGCAGGCCCTCGGTCTCGCGGAGCAGCTTGTGGTAGCGCTCGGCCCAGCGGGCGTGGTCCTCGCGCTCGTCGCACCCGTGGCAGGGATGGCGGCGGATCTCCTGGCGCAGCCGGATGATCTCGTCGTCCTCGGCGGCGTGGTCGCGTGCCCGCACGGGCTTGCCGAAGTCCCGATCCCCGATCTTGGCGTGCACCGAGGAGACCAGGTTGGCCCGCTCCTTGGGGGAACGGGCGTTGAAGTTCTTGGGGATGCGCAGGTGCTCGACCGGCTCGACCGGGACGGGGAAGTCGGCCGGGGAGAGCTTCTTGACCTGCTTGCCGATGGTCAGCACCAGCGGGGAGGGGCCCTCGCCCCGGGAGTTGAGGCCGGGGTCCAGCACGACGGCCAGCCCGGCGCGGCGCCCGCCCGGGACGCGGATGATGTCGCCGGGCTTGAGCGCCTCCAGGGAGCGCAGCGCCTGGGTGCGCCGGGCCGCGCCCCGCCGGCGCGACAGCTCGGCCTCCCGGTCCGACAGGGCCCTGCGCATCGCGGCGTACTCCTCGAAGTCGCCCAGGTGGCAGGTCATCGCCTGGCGGTAGCCCTCCAGCGCCTCCTCGGCGCGGCGCACCTGCTTGGCGATGCCCACCACGGCCCGGTCGGCCTGGAACTGGGCGAACGAGGACTCCAGCAGCGTCCTGGCGCGTTCCCGGCCCACCTGCCCGACCAGGTTGACCGCCATGTTGTACGAGGGGCGGAAGCTGGAGCGCAGCGGGTAGGTGCGGGTGCTGGCCAGGCCGGCCACCTGGACCGGGTCGGTGCCGGGCTGCCAGTGGACGACCGCGTGGCCCTCCACGTCGATGCCGCGCCGCCCGGCCCGTCCGGTGAGCTGGGTGTACTCGCCGGGGGTGAGGTCGGCGTGGGTCTCGCCGTTCCACTTGTCGAGCTTCTCGATCACCACGGACCGGGCCGGCATGTTGATGCCGAGCGCGAGGGTCTCGGTGGCGAACACGGCCTTGACCAGGCCGCGGGTGAACAGTTCCTCGACGACCTCCTTGAAGGCCGGGAGCATGCCCGCGTGGTGGGCGGCCAGCCCGCGTTCCAGGGCGTCGCGCCACTCCAGGTAGCCGAGCACGCCCAGGTCCTCGTCGGGCAGGTGCGCGGTGCGCTCGTCGACGATCTGCCGGATCTCGTGGCGTTCGGCCTCGGTGGTGAGCCGGATGCCGTCGTGCAGGCACTGCATGACGGCGGCGTCGCAGCCGGCCCGGGAGAAGATGAACGTGATCGCGGGCAGCAGGGCGTCGGTGTCCAGGCGCTCGATGGCCGCCGCCCGGTCGGGCGGGCCGCTCCTGCGGGGGCGCGAGTAGCCGCGGCGGCCCCTGCCGAACGCCTGGCGCTCCTCGTCCCTGGCGATGCGCAGCAGGTTGGGGTTGATCTGGGGGCGGCGGTCGTCCTCGCCGGTGACGAACAGGTCGTAGATGCGGTTGCCGACGAGCATGTGCTGCCAGAGCGGGACCGGCCGGTGCTCGTCGACGATCACGCTGGTGTCGCCGCGGACCTCGCCCATCCACTCGCCGAACTCCTCGGCGTTGCTGACCGTGGCCGAGAGCGCGACCAGCCGCACCGACTCGGGCAGGTGGATGATCACTTCCTCCCAGACCGCGCCGCGGAACCGGTCGGCGAGGTAGTGCACCTCGTCCATCACGACGAACCCGAGCCCGGCCAGGGTGCCGGACCCGGCGTAGAGCATGTTGCGCAGCACCTCGGTCGTCATGATGACGATCGGCGCGTCGCCGTTGACGCTGTTGTCACCGGTCAGCAGGCCCACCTTGGCCGCGCCGTACCGTCGGACCAGGTCGTTGTACTTCTGGTTGGAGAGCGCCTTGATGGGGGTGGTGTAGAAGCACTTGCGGCCCTCGGCCAGGGCCAGGTGCACCGCGAACTCGCCCACCACGGTCTTGCCGGAGCCGGTGGGCGCCGCCACCAGGACCCCGTCACCGGCCTCCAGGGCCCGGCAGGCGTCGAGCTGGAAATCGTCCAGCTCGAAGTCGTACAGTCCGCGGAACGAGGTCAGCGCGGGCCCGCTCTCGGCCTGGCTCTGACGGAAGGCAGCGTATCGTTCCGCTGGGGTCGTCATACCCCCAGCCTACCGATATCGGGATTCCGGTCCGTCCTCCGTCGGGCCCGCGGCCCGGCCCCGCCGGGCGTCCGGGCCCCCGGGGGCGAGGGGCCGGTCCCTAGAGGAGGACCTGCAGCGCGCCGGGGACGATCTCGCAGGTGAGCGGGGTGGGCCCGATCCGCTCGCCGTCGGCGTAGGCGATCACGCCGGGGGCCTCCAGGGTGACCGTGCGGGCGCGGTACATGGTGACGGCCGGGTGGGAGGCGTGCGATCCCCGGTAGACGCGGGGGAAGGTGCGCAGGAACTCCCCCTTGGGGACGGCGCCGAGGACGGTCACGTCCAGCAGGCCGTCGTCGGGCACGGCGCCGGGGCAGACCCGCATGCCGGCGCCGTAGGAGCGGGTGTTGCCGACCGCGACCAGCATGGCCTCGCGCTCGACGATCTCGCCGTCCAGGCCGATCCGGAACGGGATGGGCCGGAAGGAGCGCAGTTCCTCGGCGAGCGCGACCAGGTACCTGGCCATGCCGGGCGGCCAGGTCATCGTGTTGGCCCGCTCGTTGACGCGGGAGTCGAACCCGCAGGCCAGCACCCCGGCGAACCACTCGTCGGGGCCCACGCGAGCGGCGTCGACGGTGCGGGCCCGGCCGCGCAGCACGACGTCGGCCGCGGCCAGCGGGGCCTTGAGGGGGACGCCGAGCGCCGCGGCGATGTCGTTGCCGGTGCCCACCGGGATGACGCCCAGCGGCACGCCGCTGCCCGCGACGGCCTGGACGGCCAGGTGGACCAGGCCGTCGCCGCCGAAGGCCACCAGTGCCTCGGGTTGTTCGGCGACGGCCGTGCAGGCGCGTTCCAGCGCGTCGGAGGCGGAGTCCCCGAGGATCACCGAGACCTCGCGCCCGCCCTGCCGCAGCCGGTCGAGCACCGGGGAGAGCAGGCCCCGCGAGCGGCCGCCCCGGGCGGCGGGGTTGACCAGGACTGCGATCTCTGCGGGCACGGACGGAATCTATCCGTTACGGGGTGCGGTCGGCATCGGCCGTTCTCGAATCGATAGGAGCGGGCGCGGGGACGGGCTGCACCTCGTCCAGCGGCGAGGGGTCGTCCAGGGCGGCGCCCGAGGAGGGGTCGCCGAGGGGGGAGGCCTCGTCGTCGGAGAGGCCGGAGAAGTCCTCGTCCTTGGGCCGCCGTCTCTCCCGCAGGTACATGAAGCCCTCGGCCAGGCCGAACAGCAGCACCATGGGCAGGGCCAGCGCGATCATCGTGAACGGGTCGCCGCCGGGGGTGGCCACGGCGCCGAAGACGAACATGATGAAGATGACCATGCGCCGGTGCTTGGCCACCAGTGCGTGCGGCAGCACCCCGATGAGGTTGAGGAAGACCATCAGCAGCGGCAGCTCGAAGGAGACGCCGAAGACGATGAGCATGATCAGGGCGTAGCCGAGGTACTCGTCGATCGTGATGCCGGTGACCGTCCCGGGCGGGGCGAAGCCGAGCAGGATCGCCAGCCCGGTGTCCATCACGAAGTAGGCCAGCGCCGCGCCCGCCAGGAAGAGCGGGACGGCCAGCAGCATGAACAGGATCGAGTAGCGCTTCTCGTTGCGGTACAGGCCCGGGGTGACGAAGCCCCAGATCTGCCACAGCCAGATCGGCGAGGAGACGACCAGGCCGAACATCGCCGCGACCTTGAGGTTCACGAAGAACGAGTCGAAGACGCCGAGGATCAGCATCGTGCACTGCCCGGACCGCAGTTCCTGGGCCTGTGGCAGCCCGCAGTACGGGGCCGAGACGAACTCCCAGATCGGGTCGAAGAAGATGAACCCGACCACGGTGCCCGCGACGAGCCCGAGCAGGGCGATGACCAGCCGGTTGCGCAGCTCGCGCAGGTGCTCCATGAGCGGCATCCGGCCGTCGCCGGATTCCTCAGCGGGCGGGGACGCCCCGTTCCGGCCCGGCTTGGGCCACTTCAGCAGCGCCATTCGCGAATCCTGGGGTGACGAGTCGATTGATCGGGGAGATCCTCAGGCTACCGCCGATCACTGCGCCTTGGGCGCGGCGGAGCGGGCGCGCAGCCTGGCCGCCTCCTCCTCCAGGCGGCGGGCCTCCTCCTCCGCGCTCGGCACGGAGACCGGCTGGGGGGCCGGGACCGGCTGGGGCGTGGGGACCGAGGCGGCCGGGGGGATCGGCTGGGGGGCCGGGGCGACGGCGGGCTGGGCCTGGACGACCGTGGCGGTCGTGTTCTCGGCCTCGTCCTCCTCGCGGAGCTTGGCGGTCTCCGACTTGAAGATGCGCAGCGACCGGCCCAGCCCGCGGGCGGCCTCCGGCAGCTTCTTGGCTCCGAAGAGCAGCACCAGGATCAGGCCGATGATGATCAGCTCAGTGGGTCCGAGAGTGGGCATTACACATCCTTACGCCGAGCGACGTGCGGTCTCTGCCCCGATCGTACGCTCCCCGGCGCGCGCTCTCACCCCCACCGGCTCATCTCCGGGGCGGGCGGATCTCCCCGGTGCGATCACCGAACAGGATCCGGACGGGTTCCAGCCTGCCCTGGGTGCGGTCGACCTCGCGGCGCAGCGCGGCGCCCGCACGCAGCGCGCGCAGGGCGAGCACGCCGAGCACCACCGACCCGGCGAGCCCCACCAGAAGCGAGACGATCATCCAGCTCATCGGAGGAGTCCCTGTCGTCGCATGTCAGGAGACCGACTCATAACGATTCAGCGCGGCCCTCGCGGCGGCGCGCACGCTCTCGTCCAGCGAGGCGGGCGAGACCACCCTGCCGCTGTCGCCCAGGCGCAGCGCGAGGCGTACCAGCCAGCCGTGGTCCCTGGCGCGCAGGGCCACCCGGACGCGGCCCTCACCGAGCTCCTCGACGCTCTCGCAGGGGTAGTACTCGGCGACCCAGCGGCCGACGGCGGTCAGCTCCAGCTCCACCAGCTCGTCGGTCGGCGAGGGCCGGAACACCCCCGGCGTCACCTCGTCGGGCACGGCCCCCTCGGGCGGGTCGGCGGGCACGTCGAGCAGGTCGACCGAGAGCATCCGGTCCAGCCGGAACAGCCGGACCGCCTCGACCCGGTAGCACCAGCCCGACAGGTAGGTCCGCCCGTCCACCACGACCAGGCGCATCGGGTCGACGTCGCGCGGGGTGATCTCGTCGCGACCGGGCACGTAGTAGCGCAGCGACAGGCGTCTGCCGCGGCGCAGCGCCTCGTTGACGACCGGCAGCGCGTCCGGGGCGGCGTCCACCTCCACCGCGACCTGGCTGCTGACCGCGGCCGCGCCCTCGCCCGAGGCCTGCTCGAACTTGGCGATGACCCGGGCCAGCGCGTCCCGCTGCCCGAACTCCGGCATCTCGGCGAGCAGCCGCAGCGCCACCAGCAGGGCACTGGCCTCGTCCACGCCCAGCCGGAGCGGCCGGGCGATGGTCTCGGCGTTGTCGATGACGATCTCCCCGCCGTCCCAGGAGACGTCGATCAGGTCGCCGGGGGTGTGGCCGGGCAGCCCGCACATCCAGACCAGCTGCAGGTCGTCGATGAGCTGCTTCTCGGTCAGCCCGAAGATCTTCGCCACCTCGGGCACCTGGGCCCCGGGGTGCGACATCAGGTAGGGCACCAGGGCCAGCAGCCTGGGCAGACGGTCGGCGGTGCTCACGCGAGCGCTCCCTTCAGGCGGCAGATCACCGCGTCGCGGGCGTCCGGCGGGCCGAGCACCTCGGCGTCGTCGGCGAAGCCCACGATCCAGCCGGCCAGCCGCTCGGGGTCGGTGAAGTCGACCTCCAGCTCGTCCCACTCGTCGTCGGCGGGCCGTACGCTCTTGGCCACCTGGCGCAATCCCTGGCAGGTGTCGCGCCTGACCCGGACGGCGGCGGTGCGCTCCTGCACGGCGGCGTCGCGGTAGCCGACCATGGACGTGATGTCGACGCCCTCGGGCACCACCACGGCGCCGGGGCGGCCGACGGTGGTGACCGTGCCGCTGATCCGGCTGAGCCGGAAGACGCGGGGCGCGTCGCGGTCGCGGTCGTGGCCGACCATGTACCAGCGGCCCCGGCGGCTGACCACGCCCCACGGCTCGACCGTGCGGGTCAGCACGTTCTGGCTGGCCGCCGCCCGGTAGGCGAAGCGGACCACGCGCCGGTCGCGTACGGCCTCCCACAGGGCCGGGAAGGACGGGTCGCGGGTGTCGACGCGCAGCTCCAGCGCCCCGCCCAGCACGCCGTGGGCCTCGTCGGTCTGCACGCCCCCGGCGCGCAGCTTCAGCAGCGCCCCGCTGGCCGCCTCGGCCAGGCTGGCGCGCTGCCAGACCTGGGCCGCCAGGCCGACCACGGCCGCCTCGTCCGGCTCCAGGGTGATCTCGGGCAGTTCGTAGGCCTGCCGGACGATCCGGTAGCCCGGATCCTCCTCCCAGGGGTCCTTGTGGACCTCGATGGGGATGCCGATCTCGCGCAGCTCGTTCTTGTCCCGCTCGAACATCCGCTGGAAGGCCTCGTCGTTGTCGGCGTCGTAGCCCGGCACCGCCTGGCGGATGTGCTCGGCGCTGAGCGGCCGCCGCGTGGCCAGCAGGCAGATCACGAGATTGAGCAGCCGCTCGGTCTTCCGGCGCGACATCCGGCCTCCTTCCTGTTCGGGGTGACGCTACCCTTCCCCCGTGATCAGATGGCGCAGGGGCGAGGTCGTGCGGGTCCGGCGCGAGTGGCCGGGGGCCATGGAGCTCGACGTGACCACCGAGGACGGCCAGGCGCGCGCTCTCGCCTATCCGGCCCTGGTGGGACGTCCGGAACCCGGTGACGCGGTGCTGCTCAACACGACCGCGCTCGCCATGGGGCTCGGTACGGGAGGCTACGCCATGGTGGTGGCGGTTCCCGACCGTTTGCCACAAGATCCGCGCGGTCCCGGACACCTGGTAAAGGCACGTTACACCCCGCTGCAGGCCACCGTGCTCGGCGCCGACGAGCAGGACTCGCCGTTTCACGACGTGTTGCGCGACGCCGACTCCGTGGACGGCATGCCGGTGATCGTCGCCGACCTGCACTCGGCCCTGCCGGCGATCCTCTGCGGCCTGTACGGCACCACCCCCCCGGGCGCGCCGGACCGGCCGGCCGAGGCCGGGGAGGGCGGGGCGGAAGGGGAGGGCGGGCACCGGTCGTCCGGCCGGCCGCCCAGGGTGGCCTACGTGATGCTGGACGGGGGGGCGCTGCCCGCCTGGTTCTCCATGTCGTCCGCGCGGCTGCGGCAGACGGGCTGGCTGTGCGGGGTGGTGACGGCGGGGCAGTCCTTCGGCGGCGACGTGGAGGCGGTGACGCCGCACACCGGCCTGCTGGCGGCCCGGCACGTGCTGGGGGCCGAGGTCGCGATCGTCACCCAGGGGCCGGGCAACCTGGGCGGCGGCACCCGGTGGGGCTTCTCGGGCGTCTCGGCCGGTGAGGCGATCAACGCGGCCGCCGTGCTGGGCGGCCGGCCGGTGGCGGCGCTGCGGGTCAGCGAGGGCGACCTGCGCGAGCGCCACATCGGGGTCTCGCACCACTCGCTGACCGCCTACGGCCGGGTGGCGCTGGCACCGGCCAAGGTGGCCGTCCCGGTGCTGCCGGGCGACTTCGGCAGGCGGGTGGCCGAGCAGTCACGCCCGCTCGGCGCCCGGCACGAGCTGGTGGAGGTGCCGGTGGACGGGCTGGTGGAGGCGCTGCGCGGCTCCCCGGTCCGGCTGTCGACGATGGGCCGTGGCCTGGACGAGGACCTGGCCTACTTCCTGGCCTCGGCCGCGGCCGGGAGGCTGGCCGCCTCGCTGCTGTCCTCGGGGTCGTAGAAGTTCTTGAAGGTGAAGGCCGAGGGCGTGGGGCCCTCGGCCCTCAGGAGCGCCAGGCGCTCCATGCCCTCGTCCAGGGTCGGCTCGTACCCGGCCGGGACCCACCACATCACCGAGTACGCCTCGGCCATGTGCAGGAACCACTCCCTGCGCCGCTGCAGGAACTCCAGGTGGACGGTGCGGTAGATGTAGTTCCACAGCGTGTCGCGCGACTCCCAGACCGAGAAGTTGATCAGCAGGTGGTCGCCGTAGAGGTGCTCGACCGTGTCCTCGGGGCCCTCACCGCCCTTGAGCCGCCAGACGAAGCCGGGCGAGGCCTCGGCGAGCTGATTGAGCGGTTCGAGGCCGGCCATGAAGGAGGCCAGTTCCGGGGAGTCCTTGGGCGCGCGCATGTGGGCGACGTTGAGCTGTGCCAGGTGCATGGACACAGCACACCACCCGCCATCCCTCTATGTCAATCTTCATTGTTTTTAGAAAAGGCGACGCAGCACTCCCCCGGGCGCGGGTCCAGCCGGGCCGCGGAGGCGTCCTGGCCGAGCGACTCCAGCATGCCCCGGCAGAGCTCCAGGTTGACCGAGCAGACCAGCAGCGGGTGCTCCTCGGCGAGCAGGTGGAACGGGCAGTTGCGCAGCCGGACCTGCCCGTCCTCCTCGTAGGGCTGGTAACCGCGCCGGCGCAGCACCCCGGGCAGGTCCTCCCCCTCCAGGGCGAGCCCGGCCCCGGCCCGGCGGGCGGCGCGTTCGGCCCGCTCGTCCTCGCCGAGTTCCTCGATCGCCTCGGCCAGCACCAGGGCGAGCGTGCGGTAGTCGCGGGCCGGCACGCTGACCTGCCACTCCCCCGGCGCCCTGCGGTAGACCTTCGCGGGCCGGCCGCTGCCCGGGCCGGTCCGCTCGGTCAGCCGCCGGAACCCGGCCTCCAGCAGGCCCGCCTCGACGAGCCTGTCGAGGTGGAACGCGGCCAGGGTCCGCTGCACCCCCACCGCCTCGGCCGCCTCGTTCCTTCCCACGTCCCGGCCCAGGGAGGCGACGTAGTCGTAGACGGCCCGGCGCACCGGGTCGTGGAGTACCGCCACCGTGTCGAGGTCGTCGCTCACAGCCGGATTCTAGGCCCGCGGGGCCGGACGGCGGCCGGGACGTCCGCTTCCGCCTCCGCTTCCGCGCGAAGGCGCGCCTGGAAGGCGGGGGGACGGGGAGACGGGGAGACGGGGATACCGCGGGCGGGAGGCACCGCGGTACGGGACGACGCGGTAAGGGGCGACGCGGTACGGGACGACGCGGTGCGGGGCGACGCGGGAACCGCACGGGGTGACCGGTGCGGGGTGACGGGCGCGAGGGTGAAGCGTGCGGGGGTGACGGGTGCGGCAACGGCCGCGTGACCGGGCCCGATCGGGCCCGGTCACGGTGGACACGTCGCGGAGGGATCCGGCGGGATACGCCGGAGAAAGGGGCGGAAGATCCCTGCGGGCTCTCCCGGGGCTCCCCGGGGCCTGAGAACTCCTCAGGGCTCCCGGGGGTTCTTCGGGGCTCTAGTAGGCGGCCACCACGTCGACCAGGAAGACCAGGGTGTCGGTGCCCTTGATCTTCTCGCCGGAGCCGGCCTTGCCGTAGCCGAGGTCCGGCGGGATGCTCAGCAGCACCCGGCTGCCGACCGGGACGCCGACCAGACCCTGGTCCCAGCCCTTGATGACCTTGCCGGTGCCGATCTGGAACATGATCGGCTGAGCGCCGCGGGACCAGCTGCTGTCGAACTCGACGTCCGAGCCCCAGATCTTGCCCGCGTACTGGACCAGGATCGACTGGCCGGACTTGACCGCGGGGCCGGTGCCCTTGATCACCGTCTTGACGACGAGATCCTTGGGAGCCTTCTCCTTGGTCTTGGTGGTGAGCTTCGGCGCGGCGTCGCCGCCCGGGCTCTCCACCTTGACGCCCTTGAGGCCGGGGTCGCTCGCGGTGCCCTTGGCGGTCTTCTCGGCGGGAACGCCGACCACGTCGACCACGAAGACCTGCGACTGTCCCGGCGGGGCCTGCGCCTGCTGCTCCTTGGGCAGGGCGTCCTTGCCGACGACGGACAGGAACCTGCCGCCGCCCTTGGTCTCGGCGAAGCCCTTGCGGAGGATCTCGGGGACCTGCTCGTTGAGCGTGATGACCTGCGGGCCACCCTCGTCGTAGGTCGAGCCCGCGAGCTTGTTCTCCTTGCCGTCCCAGGTGAAGACGGTGAAGTTGGCCACGACGCTGCCGCCGGGCTTCACCGGCTCACCGGCCGTGCCGGGGGTGAGCACCTTGAAGGAGGAGCTCTCGACGACCTTGGACGGGAAGGCCACGGTCGGCTTCGCCCCGGCCGCTCCGGTGACCTGCAGCTCGGCGACCCCACCGCTGCTCGCGGAGCTCGCGGAGCTGGAGGCACCGGTGGTGCTGGTGGCGGCGTCCCCTCCGGACCCGCATGCTGCGGCGAACATCAGAGGCACTGCGGCCAGTACGGCCATACTGCGGCGGCGCATAGGTATCCCTCAAGCAGACGTCAGGTTTGCGCCACACTACCCGTCCCGGTGTACGGAGAGGGTAAGACCGGGTCGAGCTTGCCGAAGCGTGACCATGACATGCCGACGATCGACGCAAGGCCGCCCGCCGCCCGTGAAACATTCATCGCGGCCGGTCCCCGTCCGCATGCGGACGATCATCGGATCCGGCCTCCCGGCACCCGCGGACGACCTGCATCCGCAGACGACCGGCGGCCGCGGACACCGACGAGCGCGGACGACCGGCATCCGTGGACGACCGGCGGGCACGGACGACCGGCGGGCGCGGGCACCCGACGGGCCCGCCACCCGTGCAGGGGCGGCGGGCCCGGTGTCCGTACGCGCGGACGGCCGGCGGGCCCGGCCCCGTGTGCAGGGTCCCGCGGCCCGGCGTCCGTCACATGCCGGCGATGAGCTTGTCCACCCGCTCGTCGACGCTGCGGAAGGGGTCCTTGCAGAGCACGGTGCGCTGCGCCTGGTCGTTGAGCTTCAGGTGCACCCAGTCGACGGTGAAGTCGCGGCGCTTCTCCTGGGCCCTGCGGATGAACTCCCCGCGCAGCCGCGCGCGGGTGGTCTGCGGCGGCACCGACTTGGCCTCGAAGATCTTCAGGTCGGAGGCCACCCGCTCCACCGCGCCGCGCTTCTGCAGCAGGTAGAACAGGCCGCGACGGCGGTGCACGTCGTGGTAGGCCAGGTCGAGCTGGGCGACCCTGGGGCTGGAGAGCGGCAGGTCGTACTTCCTGCGGTAGCGCTCGATCAGCTGGTACTTGGTGACCCAGTCGATCTCGCGGGCGACCTTGTCCAGGTCACCGGTCTCGACCGCGTTGAGCGTGCGCTCCCACAGCTCCAGCACCCGGTGGCTGAGCTCGTCGCCGCCGCGGCGGTCCACGAAGTCGCGGGCCTTGGAGAGGTACTCCTCCTGGATCTCCAGCGAGGACGCCTCCCTGCCGTTGGCCAGCCGCACCCGCCGCCTGCCGGTCATGTCGTGGGAGACCTCGCGGATGGCCCGGATCGGGTTCTCCAGGGAGAGGTCGCGCATCACGGTGCCCGCCTCGATCATGCGCAGCACCAGGTCGGTCGCGCCGACCTTGAGCAGCGTGGTCGTCTCGCTCATGTTGGAGTCGCCGACGATGACGTGCAGGCGGCGGAACCGCTCGGCGTCGGCGTGCGGCTCGTCGCGGGTGTTGATGATCGGGCGCGACCGGGTGGTGGCGCTGGAGACGCCCTCCCAGATGTGCTCGGCCCGCTGGGAGACGCAGTAGACCGCTCCCCTGGGCGTCTGCAGCACCTTGCCGGCGCCGCAGACGATCTGCCGGGTGACCAGGAAGGGGATCAGCACGTCGGCCAGGCGGCCGAACTCGCCGTGCCTGCCGACCAGGTAGTTCTCGTGGCAGCCGTATGAGTTGCCCGCGGAGTCGGTGTTGTTCTTGAACAGGTAGATGTCGCCGGCGATGCCCTCCTCGCGGAGACGCTTCTCGGCGTCGACGAGCAGACCCTCCAGGATGCGCTCCCCCGCCTTGTCGTGGGTGACGAGCTCCACGACGTTGTCGCACTCGGGGGTGGCGTACTCGGGGTGGCTCCCCACGTCGAGGTAGAGGCGGGCGCCGTTGCGGAGGAAGACGTTGCTCGATCGGCCCCAGGAGACGACACGGCGGAATAGATATCGCGCTACCTCGTCGGGTGACAGCCGCCGCTGTCCCCTGAACGTGCAGGTGACGCCGTACTCGTTCTCAAGCCCGAAGATGCGACGATCCATTGCCTCACACTATTCGCCGAACCCCTCTCGTGGGAGGGATCATGGGGTTTTCGGTCGTACGGCTTATGCCCAGGCTGATGACCTGCTAAGCGCGAACGTGCCTGGTGTCCGGATCGTCGGCGTCGGGGCGTACGAGAACCGGCCGCCGGCCCCGTACGGGGCCGGCGGCCGGTGCGTGCGCGTCGGGGTCAGCCGCTCGATCCGGTGTCGATGTCACCCTCGGGGGCGGTCGGCGGGGTACCGGGCGTCTCGGGGGCGGTGAGGGGGTTTCGCGCCTGCTCGTCCCTGACCGCCTGGGCGGCCGACTCGGCGGCGGGGGCACCGGCGGCCAGCAGGCGCTCCAGCCTCGGCCCGTTGAGCCTCAGGAACTTGCGGTGCGGCCGGTTGCGGTCGAGCACCGCCACCTCGAGCTGGGCGGCCGGGAAACGCTCGCCGCCCGGCTCGGTCAGCGCGAACAGCGCGGCCTCCAGCGCCTCGCCCAGCGACAGGCCGTCGCGGTACTGCTCCTTGAGCCGTCCCGCCACCGCCTCGGCCTGACCGCCCATGGCGACCAGGCCCGCCTCGTCGAAGACCGAGCCGTCGAAGGTCAGCCGGTAGATGTGGTCCTCGTCGGCGGAGTCGCCGACCTCGGCGACCACGATCTCCACCTCGAACGGCTTCGGCGACTCGGTGAAGATCTGGCCGAGGTTCTGCGCGTAGAGGTTGGCCAGGCCGCGGGCGGTGACGTCGTCGCGGGCGTAGGTGTAGCCGTTGATGTCGGCGTAGCGGATGCCGCCGAGACGCAGCGCCTCGAACTCGTTGTAGCGGCCGACCGCGGCGAAACCGATCTTGTCGTAGATCTCGCTGATCTTGTGCAGGGCACGGGAAGGGTTGGGCGCGACGAACAGGATGCCGTCCTCGTACTGCAGGACGACGACGCTGCGGCCCCGCGCGATCCCCTTACGCGCGTAGTCCGCCTTGTCCCGCATCTGCTGCTCGGGCGAGACATATCCAAAAGGCATGGACACCTGGGGTGATCCTCTCGTGTTAGCGCAGCGGGGCGGTGGGGCCGTCGGGGGAGTTCGTCCGGGAGTCCACCACGATCCGGACGTACTCGGCGACCTCCTCGTCGGGGAGCCGGCGGTACCCGTCGGCCGTGATCACCGCCATGACGGGCCAGATCCTGCGGATCACGTCGGGGCCGCCGGTGGCCGAGTCGTCGTCGGCGGCGTCGTAGAGGGCGTGGACCAGGGTCAGGACGGTGTCCTCGGGCGAGGCGCCCTCCCGGTAGAGCTTCTTCAAGGCCCCGCGCGCGAAGATCGAGCCGGACCCGATCGCGTGGTGGTGGTGCTGCTCGTACGGACCGCCGCCCACGTCGTAGCCGAAGATCCGGCCACCGTCGATGTCGGGGTCGTACGCGGCGAACAGCGGCACCACGACGAGTCCCTGCATGGCCATCGGCAGGTTGCCGCGGATCATCGTGGCGAGCCGGTTGGCCTTGCCCGTCACCGAGAGCGTGCGGCCCTCGCGCTTCTCGTAGTGCTCCAGCTCCACCCGGTAGAGGCGGGCCAGCTCGATCCCGGTGCTCGCCGCCCCGGCGATGCCCATGGCCGAGTGGTCGTCGGTACGGAACACCTTCTCCATGTCGCGCTGGGAGATGATGTTGCCGGAGGTCGCCCGGCGGTCTCCGGCGATCACCACGCCGCCGGCGCACATCGCCGCGACGATCGTGGTGGCATGCGGAATCTGGTCACCCACCGGGGTCGCCAGCGTCTCGTTACGGCCAGGCAACAAGTCCGGCGAGTGGGACCTGACGAACTCGGTGAACGAGGAGCTCCCGGTGTCGGTAAAGATATGATTCACCATGCCGGCGGGCAGGTCCCTGTGCGATCCCACGCGACTCCCTCCAAAGGTGCAGTCCTTTAAGGCCCGACCTTACTCATCTTGCCGTGCTGCTTGCACTTCCCTGGATCAGCTCAGCGCGAACCACCTACCGGTGCCCGGCTTTTGAATCTTCACGGGTGACCGGCCTCGCCACGGCGGGGTCCACCGCCCCGCGGAGCGGACGCGGACGGGTGCGGACGGACACGACGAATCCGGCACCGGCGGTGGTCAGAGATGCCGGCGGGGTCCTGAGCGGGGCCCGGGGCGGGGGTGGCCGTCCGGTACGACGGCGGCGCGGGAGCGGTGATCAGGGGCCGTGGGAAAGGCGCGGACGGGGCCGGGGCGGAGATCGCCGTCCGGCGCGACGGCGGCGCGGGAGTACGGGACGCGGGGCCGCGGGTGCCCCGCCGGGGACCGGAGAACGGGAGGCGGGGGCCGCGGGACGGGGTCTCGTTCCCTCCGGGAACCGTTCCCGGAGGGACCCCTCACCGCTCGGCCTCGGCACCGGTGGCCACCGCGGTGGAGCGCCGTGAAGAACGCTCCCGGCGGGGACGGCCGCGCGTCACCCGCCCGCCGGGTCCGGCACTCGCCGAACTCGGCCCACGGCCGGGGCGAGCCTGCGGATCACGACGGGTCCGCCCTCACCCGGCCCCGGTGGGACGGATCTCGATGTGGGACCTGGATGTGGGACCTACTGGCCGCCCTTCTGGACATACGACCTGACGAATTCCTCGGCGTTCTCCTCGAGCACCTCGTCGATCTCGTCGAGGATCGCGTCGACGTCGTCCGAGAGCTTCTCGTGACGTTCCTGGACGTCGGAGGTCTCGGCCGGGGCGGTCTCCTCGACCTCCCTGTCGGTGCGGCCGGTCTGCTTCTGGCCGCCCGTGTCATTGCTCGCCATCTGTGGCACCTCCACCTGGGGGACGCATCTGATTCATATCTTCCCCGAACCGGGCGACATTGCGCGCGGATGGTCCCGCGATCTTTGCGGGGTCCGCACGGGCCGTGCCGAGGTCCTGCCCGTCAGGGAACCCCCTCACCCGACCTGATGGCAAATCCGCCGCCCCCTTGACCGGATAGCCCTCCTATCCAATAATTGGTCAGCGCCGCTATCCAATGAGAGGACCCCCCGTGTCACCGTCTTCGCTGAGCACCGCCGGAGTGCTCCTGATCACCGTTCCCGCCGTGGCCTTCGGCGGGGTCTCCCTGCTCGCGCACATCATGCGCGATGTCCCCGGTTACATGGACAACCCCGTCCGCCGCGGGCTGTGGCGGGCCGGGCACGCGCACGCGGGCGTCCTGGTGCTCTTCGCGCTCGTCGCGCTCCTGTACATCGACCGGGCGGACCTGTCCGGCGGCATGAAGGACCTGATCCGGGTCCTGATCGTGGCCGCGCCGATCCTGATGCCGATCGGCTTCTTCCTGTCGGTGGTCCGCCCCTCGGACACCAAGCCGAACCGGCTGATCTGGCTGGTCCCGGCGGGCGGTGTCGCGTTGGGCGCGGGTACATTGCTGCTGGGCATCGGCCTGGTGTGACCACCCTCACCCGCCGGATCCGCAAGGAACGGCCGCCGGAAGGCGTGTTGGGAACGTTCCAGGTAGGCCTAGGGGGTGGAAAACTGCGATCATTGTCGGGTGAGCACCATCATCGCGCGCAGGTACAAGCTCGTCTCCCGCGTCGGCCAGGGGGCGACCGGCGTCGTCTGGCGCGCATACGACCTGCTTCTGGAGCGAGAGGTGGCACTCAAGGAGATACCCCTGCCTCCAGGACCCGCCGCCGCGGAACAGCGGCGGCGCGTGGTCCGGGAGGCGCGGATGGCGGCTCGGCTGAGCCACCGGGGCATCGTGACGGTGCACAACCTCACCGAGGAGGCCGACCGTCTCTGGATCGTCATGGAGTTCCTGGAGGCGCTGACGCTGCACGACACGCTCGTGCAGGCGGGCCCGCTCCCGGTGGACCTGGTGGCGGCGATGGGCTGCCGCCTGCTGGAGGCGCTGCGGCACGCGCACGACGGCGGGGTGATCCACCGTGACATCAAGCCCGCCAACATCATGCTGACCGGCGACCGGGTGGTGCTGGCC
Organism: Streptosporangium longisporum; assembly: GCF_039534895.1. NCBI lineage: Bacteria > Bacillati > Actinomycetota > Actinomycetes > Streptosporangiales > Streptosporangiaceae > Streptosporangium > Streptosporangium longisporum. Next base: position 77,572 of record NZ_BAAAWD010000019.1, read on the forward strand.
GACTTCGGCTTCGCCGCGCCCGAGGGGGCCGCGACGAGCTCGATGCGCGGCACCCCGGCGTTCATCGCGCCGGAGGCGCTCCAGGGCCGGGGCGGCACCCGCGAGGCGGACATGTGGTCGTTCGGCGCGACCCTGTACATGGCGGTCGAGGGCAGGACCCCGTTCCGTACGGTGAACTCGATGGCCGCGCTGGTGGCGGCGCTGCGGGAGCCTCCGCGCGCGCCCAAGCGGGCGGGGGCCCTGGAGCCGGTGCTGCGCGGGCTGCTGCGCAAGGACCCCCGGGCCCGGCTGAGCTCCGCGCGGGCGGCCAAGATGCTGGAGGACGTGCGCTGCTTCACCGCCGCCTGACACCAGCCTGACACCTGCCCGGCCGCGTCCCGGCCGGGCGAGGGCGTCCGAGGGTCACGGTGCAGCGGACCGGCGGGCCCCGCGGGAGGCGGTGAGGCCGGCGGGGTCAGCCGACCGGGACGCGGCGGCAGGCGGCGACGAACCGGGAGGCCAGGTCGGGGCTGCCGGCCCAGTGCAGGTGCAGGTACGAGGCGGTGACCCGGTCGTCGGCGAAGCCGTCCGCCCCTCCCCGCCAGCGGAACAGCGGCCGGTCGGGGGCAGGCGCGATCGCGGTGCGGTGGAACTCGTGCCCCCGGTAGCGTTCGCCGTCCCGGGTGAGCGCCGAGTCCCGGACGGCCACCGCGTCCCGGTACCCGAGCGTCAGGGTGCCGGTCATCCGGGCCTCGACGTCGAGCACCCCGCACATCGGCCGGTCGTCCAGCCGCCTGGCCAGGTAGAGCAGGCCCGCGCACTCGGCCGAGATCGGCCCGTCGAACGCGCCGACCTCCCTGCGCAGCGGTTCGTTGGCCGACAGCTCGGCCGCGTAGACCTCGGGGAACCCGCCGCCGATGACGATCCCGCGGGTCCCCTCGGGAAGGGCCTCGTCGGCCAGCGGGTCGAGGGGGACGATCTCGGCCCCGGCCGCCGCCAGCAGCTCGGCCTGCTCGGTGTACCCGAACGTGAAGGCCTGGCCGCCGGCGACCGCGATCCTGGTGACGGCCGGGACGGACGGCCCCGGGCTCCAGGGCACGGCCGTCACCGGCGGCGCGGTACGGGCCAGCCGCAGCAGCCCCTCCAGGTCGCAGGAGGCCGCGACGAGGTCCGCGACGGCGTCCATGGCCCAGACGGCCTGGGTACGGCGCTCGGCCGCGGGCACCAGGCCCAGGTGCCGGGAGGGGGTCTCCACCGCGTCGCTGCGGCGGATCGCGCCGAGCACCGGCACCCCGCTCTCGGCGAGCGCCTCGCGGCAGATGCGTTCGTGCCGCTCGGAGCCGATCCGGTTGAGGATCACCCCGCCGAGCCTGATCCGGGTGTCGTAGGAGGCGAACCCGTGCACCAGCGCCGCCACCGACCGGCTCTGCCTGGCCGCGTCCACCACCAGGACCACGGGGGCCTCCAGCAGCCGGGCCACGTGCGCGGTGGAGGCGAACTCGCCCGAGCCCGCGCCGTCGTACAGGCCCATGACGCCCTCGACGATCGCCAGGTCGGCCCCGGCGGCGCCGTGCAGGAACAGCGGGGCGACGAGGTCCTCCCCCACCAGCCACGGATCGAGGTTGCGGCCCGGACGGCCGGTGGCCAGGGAGTGGTAGCCGGGGTCGATGTAGTCGGGCCCCACCTTGTGCGGGGAGACCGTCGTGCCGCGCCGGGCGAAGGCCGCCATCAGCCCGGTGGCCACGGTCGTCTTGCCCGCCCCGGAGGAGGGGGCCGCGATGACCAGGCGGGCTACCATTCGATGCCCTTCTGCCCCTTCTGACCGGCGTCCATCGGGTGCTTGACCTTGCCCATCTCGGTCACCAGGTCGGCGGCCTCCAGAAGCCGGGGGTCGGCGTCGCGGCCGGTGACCACGACGTGCTGGCCGCCGGGCCGCCCGCGCAGGGTGGCGACGACCTCGTCGACGTCGATCCAGCCCCACTTCATCGGGTAGGTGAACTCGTCGAGCACGTACAGCCGGAACGTCTCGGCAGCGAGGTCCCGCTTGATCTGCTCCCAGCCCTCGCGGGCGTCGGCGGCGTGGTCCTCCTCGCTGCCGGGCCGCTGGATCCAGGACCAGCCCTCGCCCATCTTGTGCCAGGAGACCGTCCCGCCCTCCCCGGAGTCGCCGAGCACCCGCAGCGCGCGCTCCTCGCCGATGCGCCACTTGGCGGACTTGACGAACTGGAAGACCCCGATCGGCCAGCCCTGGTTCCAGGCGCGCAGCGCCAGGCCGAAGGCCGCGGTGGACTTGCCCTTCCCCGGGCCGGTGTGGACGATCAGCAGCGGCCGGGTGCGGCGCTGCCGGGTGGTCAGGCCGTCCTCGGGCACGCTGACGGGTCTGCCCTGCGGCATCCTCGTCCTCCCCTCGTTCTCGCGCGGCACCGTGCCGCTCGCTCACGCGGCACGGTGCCGCTCACGGATCGTTCCGGTGTCGCCGCCCCCGTGGGTGACCCGCGGGTGGCCCGCAGGTGACATGGGGTGGGTCGTGCCGGTCCGGTCCTCACGCGGCACCGCGCCGCTCGCGGATCATTCCGGCCAGGTCGGTGAGGTCGTCCAGGCGTACGGTCTCGGCGCCCATCCGCGCCGCCAGCGCGGAGGCCAGGCCGAGGCGCACGTGGCCGTCCTCGCAGTCGACCACCACGCTCGCGACCCCGGCCAGCAGCCCGGCCGCCCGCCGGGAGTCCTCGACGCTTCCCGAGGTCGCCCTGCCGTCGGTGACCAGGACCAGCAGCGGGCGCCGGGACGGGTCGCGCAGCCGCTCGACGCGCAGCACCTCGGCCGCCCGCAGCAGTCCCGCGGCCAGGGGGGTACGCCCCCCGGTGGGCAGCTCGCGCAGCCGGGCCGCCCCCGCCTCGACCGAGGAGGTCGGCGGCAGGACCAGGTCGGCGCGGGTACCGCGGAAGGTGACGAGCCCGACCTTGTCGCGGCGCTGGTAGGCGTCGAGGAGCAGGCCGAGCACGGCCGTCTTGACCGCGCGCATGCGCTGCCTGGCGGCCATGGAGCCGCTGGCGTCCACCACGAAGAGCACCAGGTTGCCCTCCCTGCCCTCGCGGACCGCCTCCCGGAGGTCACCGCGCCGCAGCAGCAGGCCGGGGCCGCTCCTGCCCCGCGCCGCCTGGTGCGGGGCGGCGGCGCCGACCGTCGCCCTCAGGTGCACCGAGCCGGTACGGCCCTCGGGGACCCTGGCCCCGGTGGTGCGGCCCAGCGGGGTCCTGGCGCGCGAGCGCCGCCCCGGGGCTCCGGCACCGACGCCGGGGACGGTGAACAGCCTGGTCCTGCCGCCCGGGTCGGCGCCGAAGGTCCGCTCACGCCCGCCCTGCTCCCGGCCCTCGGTCCCGGGTCCGGGCTCCCCCCGCTCCGCGCCGGGACCGGCGGGGTCTGAGGGGTCGGCGGGGTCGGCGGCGCCACGGGGCCCGGGTACGCCCGGGGCGTCCGCCTCTCCGGGAGCCCCGGCGTCACCGGGGTCGTCCCGGGCGTCCGAGGCGTCCGGGGCCTGCTCCCGGCTCCCGGGGACCTCGGGGCCGTCGCCGGGATCCCCGCCACCGGGACCGTCGAGGCCGTCAGGGCCACCTCGGCCGTCCGGGTCGTCGGGATCGCCGGGTCCTTCGGGGTCGTCGGGGTCGTCGGGGTCGTCGGGGTCGTCGGGGATGCGGTCCAGGAGGTCCTGGAGTTTCGCCTCGTCCAGGCCGGGTGCGTCGAAGGGGTCGCGTCGGCGGCGGTGCGGGAGCGCGAGCCGGGCGGCCTCCCGTACGTCGTCGGCGGTGACCCGGGTGCGGCCCTGCCAGGCGGCGTGCGCGATCGCCGCGCTCGCCGTGACCAGGTCGGCCCGCAGGCCGTCCACCTCGAACTCCGCGCAGACGGTGGCGATCCGCAGCAGCGCCGCGTCGGGCAGGACGACCCGCGGCAGCCGGGCCCTGGCCTCGGCGATCCGGGCGGCCAGCTCGCGTTCCTCGTCCGCCCAGGTGGCGGCGAAGCCGCCCGGGTCGGCCTCGTAGGCCAGGCGCCGTCGTACCACCTCGACCCGCCGGGACGGCTCCCGCGAGGCGCGGACCTCCACGGTCAGGCCGAAGCGGTCCAGCAGCTGCGGGCGCAGCTCGCCCTCCTCCGGGTTCATGGTGCCGACCAGCAGGAAGCGCGCCGCGTGCCGGACCGACACGCCCTCGCGCTCGACGTAGCAGGTGCCCAGGGCGGCGGCGTCGAGGAGCAGGTCCACCAGGTGGTCGTGCAGGAGGTTGACCTCGTCGACGTAGAGGACGCCCCGGTGGGCGCCCGCCAGCAGGCCGGGTTCGAAGGACTTCACGCCCTCGGTCAGGACGCGTTCGATGTCGAGGGAGCCGACGAGCCGGTCCTCGGAGGCGCCGACGGGCAGCTCGACCAGGCGGGCGGGCCGGAGCGCCCCCTGCGCGGACGGGACCGCGGAGGGGACCGCGGACGGGACCTCGTGCGGCCCGTCGGGGCAGCCGGGGTCGGGCGCCGCCGGGTCGCAGGAGAAGCGGCAGCCGGTCACCACCTCGACGGGAGGCAGCAGGGCGGCCAGCGCCCGCACGACGGTGGACTTGGCGGTGCCCTTCTCCCCCCTGACCAGCACGCCCCCGACCCGCGGGGAGACGGCGTTGAGGATCAGCGCGAGCTTGAGGTCCTCCAGCCCCACGATCGCGGTGAACGGATAACGGGAGTCAGGCACCTTCGGGATCTCCTTGCGTCGTCGTGCGGGGAGGTCGTCGTGCGAGAACGCCGTCACGGGAGCGCCGTCACGGGGAGTACGTCAGCCGCCAGCGCACGCCGCGCCCGGTGAGCGACACCCGGGCCAGCGGTGCCACGTCCACGCGCCAGAAGGCGCGGGCCGGGGCCCCGAGGGCGTGCACCACGGCGGCGCGGATGACCGCCGGGTGGGTGACCGCCACCGTCCGGCCCGGCGTGCGGACGGCGAGCCAGCCGGCCACCCTCGCCAGGAGCGCGGTGACCGGCTCACCTCCGTGCGGCGCCGCGGCGGGGTCGCCGAGCCAGGACGCGAGCGCCTCGGGTTCGGCGGCCTCGACCTCGGCGAGCGTCCTGCCGGCCCAGCGGCCGTGGTCGCAGTCGGCCAGCAGCGGGTCGGTCTCGGCCCGCAGGCCGAGCGCCGCCGCCGTCTGCAGGCACCGCAGCTCGGGCGGGCAGGCCGCAGGGCCGGGGACGAACTCGTCCGCCAGCCCGCGGGCCCGGCGCAGGCCGCGCTCGTCGAGCGGTTCGTCGAGGGGGAACGCGGCCCGTGCGGTCGCCACGGTGGAGGCGTGGCAGACCAGCAGCAGGCGAGCGACCCCCGAGGGGGCCGTCACACCGGGCTGCGCCTGCGCGCGGCGAAGGCGAACAGCACGCCGACGCCGGTCCAGAGGACCACCTGGGTGCCCAGGGAGGCCATCCGGAAGTCCCAGAGCAGGTCCGCGGGGAAGCCTCGCGGCACCTCCGCGATCTCCGGCAGGAGGGCCCAGGCCGCGACGACCGGGACGAGCACCGCGGCGCCCGCGACCAGCCACCGCACCCACGGCTCACCGCCCGCGGCGTACCGGTGGGCGAGGATGCCCGCGGCCACCGCGAGGATGCCGATGGCCACCGCGATGAGGTAGAGCAGGGTGCGCTGGCCGATGGTCTCCGGATCGCCCACGGCGGGCGGGTTGGCGGGGTACTTCACGAAGGGGACGAGGACCACCGCGACGAACCCGGCGGCCGCGAGGGTGACCGCGAGCGCCGGTTCCGAGCGGGGCCCGGCCCGGCCACGTACGGCCGCGTAGACCAGGGCGAACAGGCCGCCGACCGCCGTCCCGTACAGGCCCAGGGCCAGGAACAGGCCGAACCGCTGCCCGTTCCTGCTGACCAGGGCCTCCTCCCCGTGGGAGTGGGGGGCCTCGGCGGCGCCGGCCTCGTGGGAGTGCGTCCCGGAGGCCGTGCCGTCGTGGGCCGGGGCGGCGGCCGCGGCCGCCTCCTCCAGCGCGATGGCCCGGTCGATGCCCGGCTCGCCCACGGCGTAGGCGAAGACGGCCGCGAGCAGCCCTGCGAGCAGTCCGGCGACGAGTCCCCGGACGATCAGTTTGGTGATCACATGCGGCTCAGTGGCACGGTACGCCGAGCAGGTGGCGCCCGTCGTGCATGAGCTCGTGCAGGTAGTCACCCGCCTGGGAGACCGCTCCCTGGTCGAAGGTGACCAGGTAGGCCAGGAGCAGCAGCACCGGCACGGCGAGAAGCCAGCGGGTGAGCGACGTCCAGGGAATGGGCTGGGTGTGCGGAGCCGAAATCTGGCTCACGGCTACCTCCTCCGGGATCACGCGTCCCTTTTCGTAGGTCGGTGGCGGCCGAGTGACCTGACTTGCGGCCCGTGAGGACCGTTACAGTGGCGCGACCGTACCGGAATCTCACCGGTTTCCCTCGCACCGCCACAAAACACCCGGAACGTATCCCGGTTTCCCATCTCCCGTCAATCTCGCATAAATCACTAATTATTGATAAAAGCGGCCCGGCATGCCGAGGGGGGAGGTGGCCCGGCCGGGCCACCTCCCCCCTCGGCGGTGCTCACTGCTCGCCGGTCAGCGCCGTCACCAGCTCCGAGGCGGTACGGCAGCGGTCGAACAGCTCGCCCACGTGCGCCTTGGTGCCGCGCAGCGGCTCCATCGTCGGGACGCGCTGCAGCGACTCCCTGCCCGGGATGTCGAAGATGACCGAGTCCCAGGAGGCCGCGGCCACCGACTCGCTGTACTGACTCAGGCAGCGGCCCCGGAAGTAGGCCCGGGTGTCATTGGGCGGCACCTCGATGGCCCGGGTCACCTCCTCCTCGGTGACCAGACGCTTCATGCGGCCCCGGGCGACCAGCCGGTTGTACAGCCCCCGGTCCGGCCGGATGTCGGAGTACTGCAGGTCGACGAGCTGCAGGCGCGGGTGCGACCAGGGCAGGCCGTCCCGGGTGCGGTAGCCCTCCAGCAGCTCCAGCTTGGCGACCCAGTCGAGCTCCCCGGCCAGCTGCATCGGGTCGTCCGCCAGGCGGGTGAGGACCGACTCCCAGCGCTCCAGGACGTCCTTGGTGGGCTCGTCCAGGCCGTTGACGCTGCGCTCCTCGGCGTACTTGCGCGCCAGCTCCAGGTACTCCATCTGGAGCTGCACGGCCGTGAGCTTCCGGCCGTCGCGCATCGAGATCTCGTACTTGAGCGTGGGGTCGTGCGAGACCGCCCGCAGCGCCTGCACCGGGTTGTCGACGGTGAGGTCCCGGGTGAAGTAGCCGTCCTCGATCATCGCCAGGACGAGCGCGGTCGACCCCAGCTTGAGGTAGGTCGAGATCTCCGACATGTTGGCGTCGCCGATGATGACGTGCAGGCGCCGGTACTTCTCCGGGTCGGCGTGCGGCTCGTCCCGGGTGTTGATGATCGGCCGCTTGAGGGTCGTCTCCAGCCCCACCTCGACCTCGAAGAAGTCGGCGCGCTGGCTGATCTGGAAGCCCTCGCCCCGGGAGTCCTGGCCGATGCCGACCTTGCCCGCGCCGGTGACGACCTGCCGCGAGACGAAGAACGGCGTCAGGTGCCGGACGATGTCGGCGAAGGAGGTGGCCCGGCGCATGAGGTAGTTCTCATGGCAGCCGTAGGAGGCGCCCTTGTTGTCGGTGTTGTTCTTGTAGAGCTGGATGGGGGCGTTGGCCGGCATCGCCGAGGCGCGGACCGCCGCGTCGTGCATGACCCGCTCACCCGCCTTGTCCCAGATCACCGCGGCCCGGGGATTGGTGCACTCGGGCGTGGAGTACTCGGGATGGGCGTGGTCCACGTACAGCCGGGCCCCGTTGGTGAGGATCACGTTCGCAAGGCCGAGGTCCTCGTCGGTGAGCTGGCTCTGGTCGGCCACCTCCCGCGCGAGGTCGAACCCGCGCGCGTCGCGCAGCGGGTTCTCCTCCTCGAAGTCCCATCGCGCGCGCCGGACCCGGGCCGCGGAGGCCGCCAGGTAGGCGTTCACGACCTGAGAGGAGGTCACCATCGCGTTGGCCCCCGGCTGTCCGGGCACGGAGATGCCGTATTCGGTCTCGATGCCCATCACCCGCCGTACCGTCATGCGCACCCTCTGTTCATCAGGGACTGTTTCTCTGCCTGGTGTCTATTCCCGACCCTAGACCCTTCACTATGCCCGGTGGTCGGACAGTTATGGCACCGAAGCCTTTTCGCCCGATGCGGCAGGGATCGTGGAGAGCGGTCCTGAGGCCGGGGAGGGCGTCCCGGGGGTGCTCGGACCTCTCCTGCGCCTGCGGGCCCTGACGAGCTCCTGCAGGGGCCGCTCGGCCACCCGGTACACCAGGTAGGAGAAGGCGACGGCGGCCAGCACCGTGACCAGCGCGGTCAGCGGGGGCGGCAGCGTGTCCCGCAGGGCCGGGACGATCACGACCGCGGCCGCGGTGTGGAACAGGTAGAGCGGGTAGGTGAGCGCGCCCAGGACGACCAGGCCGCGCCAGCGCAGCCACCGCAGCCAGCCCAGCGCCACCATCGCCATCAGCACGTAGAAGCCGATCACGGTGGCCACCACGGCCCAGTCGGGCACCGGCATCGCGGCGTAGCCGACCCTCTCCACCCGGCCGGCCACCCGGTCGAGCGCCGCGCTGACGGCCAGGCCGCCGCTGATCCCGGCCAGGCACCACAGCACCAGCCGGGGGCCGAACCTGGTCATCAGGAAGAACGCCATGCCGCCGACGAAGTACGCCGCGTACTTGGGCATGATCACGAGATCGACCCAGGCCTCCTCGCTCCCGGCGAAGAACCCGGCCGCCAGCAGCCAGACGCCCATGAAGACCAGGCAGCGGGCGAACGTCACCCCGACGATCACCAGGATCGAGATCAGCAGGTAGAAGCGGAGCTCCACCCACAGCGACCAGTAGACGCCGTTGGCGTCGTAGACGCCGAAGGCCCGCTGGAGCATCGTCAGGTTGACGCCGTACTCCCCCGCGCTGAGCTTGGGGTCCAGGGCCGTGGCCGCGGTCAGGCCGTAGACCGCGGCGGTGACGGCCACGCTGACCCAGTACGCCGGGAAGAGCCGGACCAGCCGGGAGAGCGCGAACGCGCCCAGGCTCCTGCCCCAGATGCTCATCAGGATCACGAAGCCGCTGATCATGAAGAACAGCTCGACACCGAGGATGCCGAGCCCGGAGATCGTGGAGATCGCCGGGAACAGCTCGGCCGGGCGGTCGCCCCACACCGAGGCGAAGGCGATGAAGTAGTGGAAGGCGAGCACCGCCAGCGCGGCGGTGAACCTCAGCAGGTCCAGTTCGGCGAGACGGCCGCCTTCCCGGGGCGTCTCGCGAGGAGCCGTGCCGTTCACCCGGGGGCCGGGCCGCAGTGTTCACGCACGCCACTTGGACGGCTTTTCGATCACCTGGGTTCCCTGTGACCGGGGGTTGTTCCCGTACACCCCTGTGACCTGTGGGAACGAGGTGACGTCCCGGCCGGTCACGGTGAAAGGCCACGAGGACGGCGTCAGACAATGGAGGATCCCGGGCCCAGGAACGCCGGCGGCGCGGCTCCCCTGGGAGGGGAACCGCGCCGCCGGTCCGCAGCGGGTGCCGCCGGTCCGCGCGGACCGGCGGGGCGCCGTTACAGGTACTGACCGGTGTTGGCCACCGTGTCGATGGAGCGTCCCGCCTCGGTGCCCTGCTTGCCCGTCACGAGGGTGCGGATGTAGACGATCCGCTCGCCCTTCTTGCCGGAGATGCGGGCCCAGTCGTCGGGGTTGGTGGTGTTGGGCAGGTCCTCGTTCTCGGAGAACTCGTCCACGCAGGCGGCCAGCAGATGCTGGATCCGCAGGCCCTTCTGCCCGGTCTCCAGGAACTGCTTGATCGCCATCTTCTTGCCGCGGTCGACGATGTTCTGGATCATCGCCCCGGAGTTGAAGTCCTTGAAGTACAGGACCTCCTTGTCGCCGTTGGCGTAGGTCACCTCGAGGAAGCGGTTCTCCTCGCTCTCGGTGTACATCCGCTCGACGACCCGCTGGATCATGCCGGAGATGGTCTCCCGGCGGTCGCCACCGTTCTCGGACAGGTCCTCGGCGTGCAGGGGGAGCTCCTCGATGAGGTACTTCGAGAAGATGTCCTTGGCCGCCTCGGCGTCCGGCCGCTCGATCTTGATCTTGACGTCCAGACGGCCGGGCCGCAGGATCGCCGGGTCGATCATGTCCTCGCGGTTGGAGGCGCCGATCACGATGACGTTCTCCAGGCCCTCGACGCCGTCGATCTCGCTCAGCAGCTGCGGGACGATGGTGTTCTCGACGTCGGAGGAGACGCCCGATCCACGGGTACGGAAGATCGAGTCCATCTCGTCGAAGAAGACGATCACGGGGGTGCCCTCGGAGGCCTTCTCGCGAGCCCGCTGGAAGACCAGGCGGATGTGCCGCTCGGTCTCGCCGACGTACTTGTTGAGAAGCTCCGGGCCCTTGATGTTGAGGAAGAAGCTCTTGCCGGACTGGCCGGTCTTCTCCGCGACCTGCTTGGCCAGGGAGTTGGCGACGGCCTTGGCGATGAGCGTCTTGCCGCAACCGGGGGGACCGTAGAGCAGCACGCCCTTGGGCGGGCGGAGCTTGTGCTCGCGGAAGAGGTCGGCGTGCAGGTACGGGAGCTCGATGGCGTCCCGGATCTGCTCGATCTGCCGCATCAGCCCGCCGATCTCCTCGTACGAGATGTCGGGCACCTCCTCCAGGACGAGCTCCTCGACCTCGGACTTGGGGATGCGCTCGTAGACGTAGCCCGAGCGCGGTTCCAGCAGCAGGGAGTCGCCCGCCCGGATCGGCTGGTCCATCAGCGACTCGGCGAGCTTCACCACCCGCTCCTCGTCGGCATGCGAGATCACCAGCGCGCGTTGGCCGTCCTCAAGGAGTTCCTTGAGCATCACGATCTCGCCGAGGTCCTCGAACCCGAGGGCCTCCACCACGTTGAGCGCCTCGTTGAGCATGACCTCCTGGCCACGCTTCAGCGATTCGGCCTCCACCGCGGGACTGACGTTCACCCTGAGTTTGCGGCCACCGGTGAAGACCTCCACCGTGCCGTCTTCTCGTGCTTCGAGGAAAACACCGAACCCGGATGGCGGTTGCGCCAACCGGTCTACCTCCTCCTTCAGGGCGACGATCTGGTCCCTGGCCTCCTTGAGGGTGGCCACCAGACGCTCGTTCTGGCCCGTCACGGCCGCGAGGTTCGCCTGTACGTCATGGAGACGCTCTTCGAGGATCCTGGCCTGCCGGGGAGACTCCGTCAGCTTCCTGCGCAACGCCGTGATCTCCTCCTGCAAGAAGGAGACCTGTGTTGTGAGGTCGGCGACCTCCCGTTCGCGCTGCGCGGCACGAGCCTCAGCGTCGTCGCGAGCTGCCACGGCGTCACCTCCTTCCCAGTCGAGACCGACTACTCAAAACCCTACCCATCTGGGGGCTGTCCCTTACCTGGTCGAGCAGTGTTCGTATGACTACATTAAGTGCGTGATGATTAATCCCTTTTAGTGCTTTTAGTACTAGAAGTATATGAACATGAGGGTCGGTTCGCGCGTCACTCTCTCACGGATCCTCGTGTCCGAATCGTCATCAGCTGGTGGAGGTGGTGGAGGTGGTGGAGTCCTCGGCATTGGCCCCCTTCGCCGGGCGTCTGCGCCGAGGTGGCGGCGTCACGCCGTCCGCCATGCGACGCGCCGTGACCAGGAAACCGGTGTGGCCGACCATCCTGTGGTCGGGCCGCACGGCCAGTCCCTCGACATGCCAGTCACGAACCAGGGTCTCCCACGCATGGGGCTCGGTGAAACTCCCGTGCTCCCGGAGAGTTTCCACCGTCCGCGACAGCTGAGTCGTGGTCGCCACATAACAGCAGATCACACCCCCGGGAGTGAGCGCCTTCGCCGCGGCGTCCACGCATTCCCACGGGGCGAGCATGTCCAGGACGATCCGGTCGACGTCGCTCTCGTCGAGGGACTCGACGAAGTCGCCGACCACCAAGCGCCACTGCTCCATCGGCCCGCCGTAGAACTTCTCGACGTTCCTGGTGGCGATCTCGGCGAAGTCCTGGCGCCGCTCGTACGAGGTGAGCGTGCCCTCGGCGCCCACGGCGCGCAGCAGGAAGCAGGACAGCGCGCCGGAGCCGACGCCCGCCTCCACCACCCGGGCACCGGGAAAGATGTCGGCCATGGCCACGATCTGCGCCGAGTCCTTGGGGTAGATCACCGCCGCGCCGCGCGGCATGGAGAGCGTGTAGTCCTGGAGCAGGTGCCTGAACGCCAGATACTGGGTGCCGCCGGACGAACGCACCACCGAGCCCTCGGGCTGGCCGATCAGCTCACTGTGCGGGATCCCGCCCTTGTGGGTGTGGAACACGCCGTCTTCCTTCAGCGTCACCGTGTGACGCTTGTTCTTGGGGTCGGTGAGCTGAACCTGATCCCCGGCCTGAAACGGCCCATGCCTGCGAAAACCCATGAGCGCAAGGTTAACGGCGCCCGGCGGCGGCCGATCCCGCCCGCCCCGGCGGACCCCACTGGACCCGCCGGCCTGCTGGGCCGGGGGGCGGGTCCAACCGCGGACCGGGGTAAACGGTTCGCCGGTAAGGGCCGGAACCTGGTAGCTGTTGCCCTGTGCTCCCAGAAGAAGTGATCCCCGCCGGCCCCGTAACGCTCAGGCCCCACACCGACGCCGACGCCGAGTCGATCGTGCGGGCCTGTGCCGACCCGGAGATCGTCCGGTTCATCCCCCTTGTCCCCTCCCCCTACACCCACGACGACGCGCTGCGGTACCTGGACTCGGCCCGCGCCGCCTGGAAGGCCGGGGGCGCCGAGTTCGCGATCGCGGACCCGGAGACCGGCGAGTGGCTCGGCAACATCGGCATCAAGCCCCCGCTGCCGCGCGACACCGCCGAGATCGGCTACCTGGTGGCGCCCTGGGCCCGGGGCCGCGGGGTGGCCACGGCCGCGACCTCGGCCCTGACCGGCTGGGGCCTGGCCCACGGGCTGGAGCGCGTCGAGCTCCTCGCCGACGTGGAGAACCTGACCAGCCAGTGCGTGGCGATGGCCGCGGGCTTCCGGCGCGAGGGCGTGCGGCGCGGGGCCGAAGGGCGGCGCGACGGCACCCGCCGCGACCTGGTCTCCTTCGCGCGCCTGCGCACCGACTCCGGCGAGCGCGTGCGGCCGTACCTGCCCTGGTTCCCCGGGGGTTCGCTGACCGACGGGACGGTACGGCTCAGGCCGCTCACCCCGGCCGACACGGAGGAGTACCTGGCGCTGCAGGTCCTGCCGGACGTGGTCGAGCACAGCGTCCCGCCCGAGGCGCCCAGCGTGGAGGAGGCCGCCGAGCGGTGCCGTTCCGCGGGCGCGGACTGGCTGGCCGGCACGATGGCCCAGGCGGTGATCCTGGACGCCTCGACCGGCGCGTTCGCCGGGGACATCCAGCTCAGCGGGGTGATCCCCCCGCTGGGGCAGGCCATGACGGGCTACAGCGTGCTGCCGGGGTTCCGCGGCCGGGGCTTCGCCACCCGGGCCGTGAACCTGCTGGTGGGCTGGGCCTTCGAGCACACTCCCCTGGAACGGATCATCGCGGGCACCTCCCCTGACAACCTCGCCTCGCAGCGCGTGCTGGAGCGGGCGGGCTTCACCAGGGAGGCGCTGATGCGCGGGCTGCTGCCCGGCCCGGACGGAACGCGCCTGGACGACCTGCAGTGGTACCGCCTGCGGGAGGCGCCGGGCGGGTCAGGCGGGCCGGACGGGCCGGACGGGTCCGGGGGCCGCTGAACCCGCCCGGGAGGGCCAGGCCGCTCCCTTCCGGGCTCGCCCCTCCGGCCCCTCGGGCCCTCCGGGTTTTTCCGCGGGGTCCGGGCCGGGTCTCAGTCGGCCCCGAAGTGGGCCCTGAGCTTGGCGTAGGCGGCGTCGGTGCCCTGCAGTGCCCGGTCGATGTCGGCGTCGGTGTGGGCGGCCGAGAGGAACCAGTTGTGCCAGGGGTGCAGGTAGACGCCCTCCTCGACACAGGCCGCGGCCCAGAACATGCCCTTCTCCAGGGTCGCGTCGCCCTCGAAGGAGAGCCAGGGGATCTGCACCGGGCCGGTCTGGTTGACCGTGAAGCCGTGCGAGACGGCCTGGGCGGCCAGGCCCTCGCGCAGGCGGGTGCCCGCCCGCTCCATCAGGGCGATGCCGTCGATGTCGCGCAGCGTCTCGATCGTGGCCTTGGCCGCGGCCATCGGGGCGGCGTTGAACCAGAACGAGCCGGTGGTGTAGAGCGTCTGGGCCGGAGCGCGCAGGGAGTCCACGCCGGTGACGGCCGCGATCGGGTGGCCGTTGGCCATCGCCTTGCTGAAGGCGTACAGGTCGGGGCGGACCCCCAGCGGCTCCCAGGAGCCGCCCAGGTCCAGCCGCCAGCCACCGCGCACGTCGTCGATCACCAGCGCGGCGCCGATCCGGTCGGCCAGGGCCCGCACCCCCCGGGCGAACTCGGGCGTGGCGAGCTCCTGGTCCTCGAACGAGTCGTGCTTGAAGGGCGTGACGATGATCGCGGCGACCTCGCCCTCGATCCGGGCCGCGGCCTCCTCGACCGAGGCCAGGTCGTTGTAGGTGAACTCGGTCAGGTCGGCGCGGTCGGCCGGGGTGGTGCCCGCGGTGCTCGGCGTGCACCAGGGGTCGGCCCCGTGGTAGGCGCCGTGCGCCATCAGCACCTTGTCCCTGCCGGTGGCGGCGCGGGCCACCATCAGCGCCTGGGTGGTGGCGTCGGTGCCGTTCTTGGAGAACATCACCCAGTCGGCCTGCGGCACGGTCTCCACCAGCAGCTCGGCGAGCTCGACGTAGACCGGTCCGGGACCGTTCAGGCAGTCGCCCGCGGCGAGCTGGGCCGCCACGGCCGCCTCGACCGCGGGGTGGCGGTGACCGAGCACCACCGGACCCCAGGAGCACATGAGGTCCACGTACTCGCGGCCGTCGGCGTCCCGCTGGCGGCAGCCCTCACCGCCGACGAAGAACTGCGGGTAGGCGGGGCCGTGCAGGGCCGCGTTGAGGTGGCCGTACATGCCTCCGGGGACGACCTTGACGGCCCGTTCCCTGAGTTCGGCGTCGATGGACATGCGTCGTCCTTTCACGGTCGGGAGATCACGGTCGGGAAGGTCGCGGTCGGGAGATCACGGCCGGAAGGGGCTCGGGGGTGCGAGGGCACCGGGTCACGGAGCCACGCGGGGGCACGGAGCCAGGCGGGATCACGGAGCCACGCGGGATCACGGGCTCACGCCGGGTCGGGGGGCTCGGGGATCACGCGGAGCTCCCGCGCGCCGGTCAGCCCGGCGTCGGAGCCGAGCCCTCCGGCGACCCGGGCGGCCAGCGCGGTGCCGAGCCGGGCCGCCCCGATCACGTCCAGGCCGTCGGCCAGCCCGGCGATGAACCCGGCGCAGTAGGCGTCACCGCACCCGGTGGTGTCGACCACCGGGACGTCGAGGGCGGGGACGCGGGTGATCCCCTCCTTGGAGGCGATCAGGCTCCCCTCGGCGCCCAGCGTGACCAGGACCGCCGAGGGTCCCTCGGCCAGCAGCGCGGTCGCGGCCTCCTCGGCGCCGGAGGCACCGCTCATCATCAGCGCCTGCTCCTCGTTGGGCAGCAGGTAGTCGACGTGGCCGAGGAAGGTCCGTACCCCCTGCATCAGGTCCGGCATGTTGGACAGCAGGTCCATCGTGACGATCGTGCCCGCGGCCCGCGCCTCGTCCAGCAGGGCGAGGAACCCCGGGTCGTACAGGCCCCAGGTGACGTCCATGCCGCCCAGGTGCACGATCCGCGCGCCGAGGATCCGCTCGCGATCGACGTCGGCCGCCGACAGGCCCAGGTTGGCTCCGGGCACGTGGAAGGACGGACGGCCGCCGTCAGGGCGGATGGGCAGGATCGAGGCCGCGGTCTGCTCCCCCGTCCTGCGGACGATCCCGGACACGTCGACGCCGCGCCGTTCCATGATCATGACGAGCAGGTCCCCGAGCTCGTCGTCGCCGATCGCGCCCACCGAGGCGACCGGGACGCCGAGCGCGGCCAGGTCGACGGCGGTCCCGGCCGCGGCCCCCGCGGCGGTGACCCGGATCTGCTCCAGCAGATGGGTGTCCTGCCCGGCGGGGATGGACTCCACCGGCCTGGCGAGCACGTCGACGATGTGCACCCCGAGGGTGACGACGGTCATGACGGGTCCTCCTCATGTCTTCAGCGGATGATAGACGGGCGACCGACTAAAATGTCAACGGATGCCGTACGCGGAAGGGAACGAGATGCCGAAGATCGTTGACCACGGGGAGCGCCGCGAGGAGGTCGTCGAGGCGGCCCGCCGCATCATCCTGCGCGACGGCATCGAGGCCGCCACCACCCGGGCCATCGCCAGGGAGGCCGGATACTCCAACGGCGTGCTCACCCACTACTTCGCCGACAAGGACGACATCATGCTGTCGGCCCTGCGCTCCTCGCACCGGCGCATCGTGGAGCGGCTGCGCGGCAAGCTGGCGGGTCTCACCGGCCTGGCCGCCCTGCGCGAGCTGCTGCTGGACAACCTGCCGCTGGACGAGGAGCGCGTCGCCGAGAGCGGGCTGGAGGTCGGCTTCTGGAGCCGCAGCATGACCAGCCCCGCGCTGCTGGAGGCCCAGCGCGCCGAGGCCGAGGAACTGCGCTATCTGGTACGCAGCCTGCTCGGCTCGGCGGCGGCGAACGGGGAGATCGTCACCTCGGAGGACCTCGACGACGTGGCCGAGCGGCTGCTGGCCCTGGTCGACGGCCTGAGCGTGCACCGCCTGCTGTACCCGGGCAGGCTCGGCCCGGAACGGCTGGAGAGGATGCTCGGCGCCGAGCTGGAACGCCTCAGCCGGTAGGGCGTGGAGCCGGTCGTCCCCGTCCCGCGGCCCTGAGACCGGAACCCTCCCGACCGGCGCCGAGGCGCCGGGGCAGACCTGGGAACACCACGGGCGGCACGGCCACGGCCGTACCGCCCGGAAAAGCAGGAAAAGCAGGAAAAGCGGGGACGCTCAGCGGTTGCGGTGCGACTCGTAGCGCATGGTGCGCGAGACCCCGATCCGCACGGTGGTGCCGGGCATGATCGCGACCGGCTCGTTCGGCGGGATGTCGTAGAAGTTGGGGTCGCCGGGCGGCTGGATCTGGGTGCCGTTGACCGATCCCAGGTCGACCAGGTTCACGTCCCACCCGTCCAGCGCCACCCGCAGGTGACGGCGGGAGACCGAACCGTCGGGGCTGGTGACCTTGGCCGGGCGCACCGATCCGTCGGCCACCTCCGGTGCCCTCTCCGGGTCGCGCCCGATCAGGTAGTCGGTGTCCAGGCGCAGCGTCAGGCCGTCGTCGAGGAGCAGCACCCCCAGCGGCGGGCGCGGCCCCTTGTAGGGGACGAGGGTCCGCTGCACCAGCGCGATGCCGCAGACCGCGCAGTAGGGCACGCGGGGGTCGTTGAAGTGGTCGTTCTTGCAGTCGACCCCGTAGACCAGCGGCCGGGCCTCGGGCTCGGCGGCCGGGGGCGGCTCGTCCGCGGGCTGCGCGCCGCCGGGCGGCAGGTCGTACTCGAACGGCTGCTCGCGGACGTCGACCGGGTCGCCGCCCATCCCGCTCGCCATGGCGGTGTCGATGTCGGCGTGCTGCGCGCGCGAGGGCCCTGGGGGCGTCTCCACCGGGTGGTCGCGGTCCGGGCCCGCGTGCCACTGCGGCTGCGGCTCACGCCGCGGCTCCACGGGCGGCGCCACCGGCGGGTGGGACTCGGCCTGCCCCATCGGGTAGGGCGCGGGGGCGCCGGTGTCCGGCACGGACGGCCGCTCGGGGACGGACGGCCGCTCGGGGGGCGCCATCCGCTCGGGCGGCGCGGGCATCGGGGTGGACGCGGGCGCGGACGACTCCATCCGCGGCGCCTCGTGCACGCCCCGGGGCGCGGCGGACTGCATCCGGGGCGCCTCCAGCACGTCCTGTGGCGCGGCGGGCTCCGTGCGTCGCGGCGCCGGTGTCCAGGTGGGCGTCTCGGTCAGGTCGCACTCGACCCCGCCCGCGACGATCACCCCGGCGTCCAGGGTGGAGAGCGGGTGCACCGGCCCGGCGTCCGGCAGGCGCAGCTCGACCCGGGTCACCGGGCCGGGAACCAGCCGGTCGGACCAGGTGAGCGCGTCACGCCCGGCGAGCTGGACCTCCCCGGCCGAGCCGGTCACCGACGCGAACGCCGGACCACTGACCAGGACGGCCACACCGCCACCGACGGGGCCGGCGACGGCGCACGCCACCGGCTCCCCCATCGAGACGGCGAGGATCTGGGCGACCCGGCGGGCCAGCGCCCTGCCGTCGCCGCCGGAGCCCGCGGTCTCCCGCAGCGCTCCCAGCAGATCCCCGACGACGGCCTCGGCCGCGTCGCACACCAGCAGCAGGCCGCCCACATGGGCCACCAGCCCGTTGCCCGGAAGCGGACGCACCACCCCGAAGCCCTGGTCGGTCACAGAACTCTCCCTCCCCGGAAACGCCACCGGATGAACGGCACCCGCATGGGCCCGTTCGTCACCAGCCAGATGCATACCCAGACGACGGTGAAGTGCGTCCAGAAGGCGGCCGGCGGAATCGGATCGATGAAACCGACTGCACCGGACCGTAGCAAAAAGTACAGCACAAGGCCTTCGGGGATGAGCGTCAGCAGGCCGAACGACGTCGGCCAGTCCTTCTCCCATCTGAACTGCATCAGGAAGTGATATATCAGCTCCCAGACGACTCCCAGCACCGCGACCGCCACGACGAGCAGCAGCCCGTCGGCGTAGCGCCCGGAAAGCGGCCCGGAGGAGCCCGGGAGCACGGGGACGATCAGCAGGGTGACGAGCACGCCGAGGGTGGCGAGCATGAACAGGCGCGTCTGGACACGGCCCAGCAGGGTCGGAACCACGGAAGTACTCCTTACACCGGCGAGTTGCGGGCCCACTTGAACCACTGCGCGGTCGAGCGCAGCGGCCCCATCCTCTTGACGAACCCGCGCCGTGCGAGGTCGTCGGCGATCTCCTGGGCGGCGATCTGCAGGCCCAGGAAGGTGTCGACACCGGGGAAGTAGCCCCCGAGCGTGGCCGACCCCGAGGCGTACAGCACCCCGTCGCCGCTGGCCGTGCCCTTCACCTCGAAGTGACGCTCCACGTCCAGCCTGCCGACCGGGTTGCGGCCCGCCCCGGTGTTGCGCAGCAGGTCGTCGAAGACGCGGTGCTCGGCGATGTCGGCCTCCAGGCCGGTGCAGTCGATGATGTAGTCGGAGACCGGCTCGCGGACGATGCCGTCCTTGCTGCGCACGTAGCTGACCAGCCGCCCGTCCGCGGAGTGCTCCACCCGGTCGACGGTGCCCTGCACCGCGTGGTAGTAGCCGCCCTCGCGGCCCGCGCGCAGCTGCTCCTGCCAGCGCCGCCGGAAGGGGGTGTTGGTGCCGCCCATCTCCTTGTACTTCTTCGCCCGGTCGGCGCCCTCCAGCTTGCGCATCTCCGCCTTGAGCTGGCCGCCCCAGACCGACTTGGGGTAGTTGAAGCCCTGGTAGGCCCAGCCGTGACCGCCCTTGCGGCGCGACCAGACGTGCGGGCCGTGCGAGCCGGTGACGAACGTGCGGAAGATGTGCACGATCTGGGTCTGCAGGCCGTGCCGCTCCCGGTCGTCGAAGAGCCGCTGCAGCACCCGGGAGGCCACGATGCCGCCGCCCCGGATGACCACCGTGCCCGGCCTGGTCTTGAGGAACTCGTAGACCTGCTCGTGCGGTTCGTAGGCGTTGACGACGTGCTGGTAGTCACCGTGCTCGGTGCGGAACTCCTGCAGGTCGGGCAGGAACTTCAGGCCCGGGTAGCCGACCGCGATGTGCACGAAGCGGGAGCGGAAGACGATGCGCTTGGTGGGCGCGGCGCCGTCGGGCGGGGTGACCACGGTGAAGTAGCCGCCGCCCGCCCGGCGGCGGACCATCCGCACCTGGCCCTTGACCAGCATGTCCCAATAGTTGATGCGCCTGGCCTCGCGCTCCAGGTTCTCGAAGACGGTGCCGGCGCGCGGGGTCCAGTAGTCGTTCAGCAGCGGCTCGGTGAGGATCTGCCACAGGTACGACGGCTTCTTCTCCTTCCACGCCTCCTCCAGCGCGTAGGAGGGGAATCCCCACAGGTTGTCGGGGCGGGAGGAGGAGTCGGAGCGGATCCGCTCCCCGCGGGGGATCTGCGAGCACCGGGTGAGGAACTCGTAGGTCTGCCACGGGTGGTCGATGTTGGAGACCACCCGCATCTGCGAGGTCGGGACCCCGTAGATGCGCAGGTAGTCGAGGGTCACGAAGGACCCGATGCCGCCACCGACGCTGAGGAACGGGATGTCGTACATGGGGATGCCGGCGGCCGCGACCATCTGGTCGGTCCACTCGGGGGTGCCGAGCAGGTCCGGTGTCAGGTCACCGGGCGGGGCCGGGGTGTGGGGGGGTGCCAATGGATGCGTCCCTTGAGCTACGTGACCAGCCCGTTCGCTGGTCGGAGATCTGGTCCTGGTACAGGCCGGAGACGAGGGGCCGGGCGGCGGGGTGCGTCGCCCGGCCCCTCTGTCGGCGAGTATTCAGTGGGACGCCTGTGAACGACCTGTGGTTCGCTTAAACTCCGCTGAACACCTTGTTGACGTCGGAGGTGGCGAGCACCCCGAAGATCTCGCCCCCGCGCTCCACCAGAAGGTACTCCCCCGCCGGGGACTCGCGCATGGCGTCGATCAGCGACTCGCCCTCCAGGTCGGCGGCCAGCACCAGCGACGGCTCCAGGCTCCGTGAGAGCGAGCCCGCCGTCACCCAGGGACGGCGCGCCTCGGGGGTGGCCTCCACCGCGACCTCGTTGACGATCCCGGTGGGACGGCCCTCGTGGTCGACCACGACCATCGCCCCGGCCTGCGCCTCCGCGGCCCGGCGCAGGGCCTCGGCCAGCGGCACGTCACCGGTCACCGCGATGGCCCGCCGGGCCAGGGTCCGGGCGTTGACCTGGGGGATGCGGGCCCGCACCCGGGCGCCGCGCAGCGCCTGGGTGGCGCCGAACCAGATGAAGGAGGCCAGCACCAGCGACCAGACGAGGTTGGTCACGTCGGGCGCCTGGCCGGTCACCAGCGCCAGCCCGACGGGGATCACGACCAGGCCCACGGCCAGCACCCGGCCCACCCAGGCCGCCACGACGGTGCCGGCGCCGGGCCTGCCGGTGGCCTTCCACACGCCGGCCCGCAGCATGCGGCCCCCGTCGAGCGGCAGCCCGGGCAGCAGGTTGAAGATCCCGACGATCAGGTTGGCGAACCAGAGCTGGAAGATCAGGACACCGGCGATCGTGTCCGGCGGGACGACCTGGTAGACGGCGAAGCCGACGGCCGCCAGCCCGAGCGAGAGCAGCGGCCCGGCGAAGGCCACCATGAACTCCCGGCCGGGGGTCTCCGGCTCGCGTTCGATCTCCGAGACGCCCCCGAGCAGGTAGAGCGTGATGCGCCGGACCGGCAGGCCGTACATCCTGGCGACCACGCAGTGCGCCAGCTCGTGCAGCAGCACCGAGACGTACAGCAGCACCGCGAAGACGAACGAGACGAGGTACGTCATCGGGACGCTCAGCTCGGGCAGCCAGGAGGCCACGACGCGCTGGAAGACGTAGGTGATGAACGCCGCCACGATGAACCAGGTCGGCGAGACGTAGACCGGGATGCCGAACGGACGCCCCATCCGCAGTCCCGGGCTCTCCCGGCGCGGGCTCTCGCTGCTCACCGCTGGCTCACCACTCCTCGTTCGGTCCGCCCTCAGGCCTCGATGGTACGCGCCGGCGCGCCTCTGGCAGACGCCACGGGTCCGTCCGGGCGCGAACTGTCGTCACCGTGACCTACAGTGCGGTCATGTCGACGTCCGAGCCCACGATCATCGGAGCCCTGTCGCCGTCGCGCGCGGGCGACTTCATGACGTGCCCGTTGCTGTACCGCTTCCGGGTGATCGACCGGCTTCCCGAGCCCCCGTCGCCCGCCGCGGTGCGCGGCACGATGGTCCACTCGGTTCTCGAACGCCTGTACGACCTGCCCGCCCCGGAGCGGACGGTCGACGCCGCCTGGGACCTGCTGGAGCCGCAGTGGCGCAAGCTCCTGGAGCAGGAGCCGTCCTACGCCGAGATGTTCACCGACGAGCAGGAGCGGGCGGCCTGGCTGGCCCGGGCCCGCGTCATGCTGGAACGCTACTTCGCCCTGGAGGACCCCACCGGCCTGGAGCCCGCCGAGCGGGAGCTGTACGTGGAGGCGGTGCTGGACAGCGGCCTGATGCTGCGGGGCTACATCGACCGGCTGGACGTGGCGCCCACCGGGGAGATCCGCGTGGTCGACTACAAGACCGGCAGCGCCCCCGGGCCCGCCTTCGAGGCCAGGGCGCTGTTCCAGATGAAGTTCTACGCGCTGGTGATCTGGCGCCTGCGCGGCTCGGTGCCCCGCCTGCTCCAGCTGATGTACCTGGGCGGTGAGGGCGAGATCCTGCGCTACACCCCCGACGAGGCCGACCTGCTGGCCACCGAGCGCAAGGTCTGGGCCCTGTGGCAGGCGATCGAGCGGGCCCTGGAGACGGGCGAGTGGCGCGCCCGCCCCAGCAGGTTGTGCGGCTGGTGCAACTACAAGGACCTGTGCCCGGAGTTCGGCGGCACTCCCCCGCCGGTCCCGGCCCGCCAGCCGGGCGACACCGTCCGCCGCACCGGCAGCCGGGCCGGAGCCCGCGACGAGCCCGCCCAGGACCACGGCGACGGATCGCCGGCGTGACGATCCCGGGCCGTGCGGGACCGGCGGCTCCGGAGCGCGCCCCGTGATCGTGTGACGGTGCCGGTGCCCGCGCGGGACGCGGGGACACCGGCACGGCGAGGTCGTGCGAGGTCAGGCGAGATCAGGCGAGGTGGCGACGGGGACCGGTCAGCGGTCCCAGCCCGGCGTGGTGCCGCACTTGGCCTTCGCATTGATGCAGATCTTCACGAGCGCGCCGAGCGTCTCCGGCTTCCACGCGTTCATGAAGTCCCCGTGCATCGAGGACGGCAGGCCCGACGCCAGCGCCAGGCCGTCACCGCCGAGGGAGTCGTAGCCGACCATGAGCGAGATGCTGGGGACCGCGACCGGATGGGCGCCCGAACAGCGGCCGTCCTTCATCGGCGCCATGTGCGACTTGTGGTCGGGCGAATCGATGTGCTTGCCGTCCCAGCAGTCCTGGAAGGTCATCTGGTAGATCAGGTTGCCGCCCCGCGCGCAGACGGGCCAGTTGCCGTCGGCGCTGCGCCCGGTCTCCGCGCTGCCGGCGCACCAGAACTGGCCGCTGGCGTTCTTCGGCGTCGCCACCTGCCGCTTGGCGTCGCCCTGCACCGCGACCAGGCCCGGCGGGAAGGGCACGACCTCCGACGGGTCCTTGAGCCGGGCGCCGTAGTACACGCGGAAGTTCTTCATCGGGACCGGCTTGCCGTCACGCATCAGGGTCGGCACCCAGTAGGCGCTGTTGTCGCCGGGCGCGTCGCAGTTCGTGGACCCCGCGAGCAGGTCCTCCGTCGTGGTGGCCGCCGTCACCTTCGGGCCGAAGAAGGTGTGCATGTGGGAGGCGCCGGACAGGCCGGGCAGCACGATCGGGTCGTCCTTGGCCAGGTTGGCCACCTCGCAGTTGGTCTGGAACTCGGGGACCCTCACGATCCCCGCGGGGACCGGCCTGGGGGCGACCTTGTGGTACGCGTCCAGGGCCTTCTTCCACGCGGCCTGGTCCACCGGGACCCAGCCGCCGGCGGGCGCGGTGGTGGTCGGGCTGGCGCTCGGCGTCGGCCTGGCCGTGGAGGTCGGCGTGGAGGTCGGGGTGGCGCTCGGCGTCGGCCTGGCCGTGGAGGTCGGCGTGGAGGTCGGCGTGGCGCCGGGCGTCGGCCTGGTCGTCGAGGTCGGCTTCGGGGTGGGGGTCGGGGTGCCCGAGCCGGTGCCGAAGACCTGGAACTCCCACAGCGAGACGCCGTACCGGCCGGACCGCTTGGTCGCGTACAGCCGCACGAACCGGCCGGTGGCCGACACGTCGATGGTCTGGACGCCGCCCTTGCCCGCCGTGGTGCCGTACACCGTCTTCCAGGGGCCGTCGCCGTCGGCGGCGGTCTGGATCTGGAACGCCGTGGCGTAGGCGTTCTCCCAGTTGATGACGATCTTCTTGATGGCGGTGGACCTGCCGAGGTCGACCGCGAGCCACTGGGGGTCGCCGAACGCGCTGCCCCAGCGGGTACCGGGCTTGCCGTCGACGGCGGCCGCGGCCGACAGGTCACCGCGCTCCGCCGAGGAGGCGACGGCGTCACGGCCCTGCGAAAGGGGTACCTCGGCCGCGGCGGCCGGGGAGGTGACGCTCAGCACGGAGGTGCTCAGGAGGCCGACGAGGACACCGGCCAGCGACAGGCGGCGGACCCGGCGTACGACGGACGCGCGTCCGGCTCGGATGCCGCGCGAGGCGGTTGTGCTCATGGTGAATGAAGTCCTTGTCCTGTTGGGAAACCGTGCAGGGAAGGTCCGGCGGCGCTCGCACGCGCCGCCACACAGGAGACCCCCGGGCCGCACGCGGATAACGAAAACTCCGGAAAAGCTCACACCACCCTGTCATCCGCCCCTCGCCGACACCGCGGGGAGGCCACCCGGGCAATGCCGTCGCGAGGGACGTACCCTCGAAGCGTTCCCGGGGAGTCCTGTGAGGCCGCGCCGGCGACCGGACCGAGGAGAGGGGGATCGTGAGGGACGAACGATCCCCCTCGACGAGGGAAGGAGCCGGATCCCAGCGGCCTCACCGCGACGCGAAAGCGCCGCCATGGACCTGTGAGGCCGCGCCGGCGACTGGACCGAGGAGCGAAGGAGCGAAGCGGATGAGCGACGAGGGAAGTCGCCGGGTAAGAGCGGCCTCACCACGACGCGCCGCGTCGCAATGGACGCAGCTCCTACTGCTCTTCCTGGTCTGCCTGGCCGGTGGCGCGCTGACCGTGGCGGGGCGGAGCGCGTGGCCGCTCTGGGGGGTCGCCCTGGTGCTGGTCTACACGATCGCCTCCCGGCGGGGGCTGGCGCTCAGCCTGTGCGCCCCGGTGCTGACCGTGACCGCCTACCTGCTGTCGTCCGTGGCGGACGGCGGGAGCGGCCGGTGGAGCACGCACCTGCTGGTGACCGTCCTGACCGCCTCGCTCTGGGTGGCCGGGCGGAGCGTGCGGCTGCGCCGCGCCTACCAGGCGGAGCTGCGCGACCGGGACCGGCGGATGGAGCGCGCCCGCGAGGCCGACACCCGGGCCGCCAGGGCCGAGGAGCGCTCCCGGATCGCCCGTGAGCTGCACGACGTGGTCGCCCACCACGTGAGCGTGATGACCGTTCAGGCGGCGGCGGCGCGGCGGGTGCTGGCCAGCGACCCCGACGGGGCGCGCGAGGCCCTGTCCGCGATCGAGCAGCTGGGCAGGACCGCGATGTCGGAGATGCGGAGCATCGTGGGGGTGCTGAGGACCGACGCCACCCCGGCCGAGCGCGGCCCGCAGCCGGGGGTGCGGGAGATCCCCGCCCTGGTCGACCAGATGCGCGAGGCCGGGCTGCGGACGCAGTTGTGGATCGAGGGCGAGCGGGAGACGCTCTCGCCCGGGGTGGACCTGGCCGTCTACCGGCTGGTCCAGGAGGCCCTGACCAACAGCCTGCGGCACGCCGGGCCGCGGGCGCGGGCCTGGGTGACGGTGCGCCACGAGCCGGACGCCCTGGCCGTCCAGGTCTCCGACGACGGTCTCGGCCCGGGTGCCGGGGACGCCGACCGGGAGGTGACCGGTCACGGACTGGCGGGCATCCGCGAGCGTGTCGCCCTCTATGGTGGACTTCTGAGGATCGGCCCGCGGCCCGGGGGCGGATTCGAGGTCGATGCCCGATTCCCCCTCAAGGACGCGTGATGACGATCCGAGTGCTGCTGGTGGACGACCAGCCGCTGCTGCGCACCGGTTTCCGGCTGATCCTGGAGGCCGAGGCCGATCTGACGGTGGTCGGCGAGGCGGGGGACGGCAAGGCGGCCCAGGACCAGTCGCGGGCGCTGCTGCCGGACGTGGTGCTGATGGACATCAGGATGCCCGGGGTGGACGGCATCGAGGCGACCCGCCGGATCGTGCGCGAGGCCGTGAGCGGCGCGCACGTGCCGCGGGTGCTGGTGCTGACGACCTTCGACCTCGACGAGTACATCGTGGAGGCGCTGCGGGCCGGGGCGAGCGGTTTCCTGCTCAAGGACGTCCCGCCGGAGGAGCTGGTCCAGGCGATCCGGGTGGTGGCGGCGGGTGACGCCATCGTCGCGCCGAGCGTCACCCGGCGCCTGCTGGACAGGTTCGGGGCGCACCTGCCGTCGGCCCACCAGCAGTCCACGCCGGCGCGGCTGGACCGGCTGACCGAGCGTGAGCTGGAGGTGCTCCGCCTGATCGCCAAGGGCATGTCCAACGCGGAGATCGCGGCCGAGCTGGTGGTGAGCGAGACGACCGTCAAGACGCACGTCGGCAACGTGCTCACCAAGCTGGGCCTGCGCGACCGCGTCCAGGCCGTCGTGCTCGCGTACGAGACCGGGTTGATCACGCCGGGCGCGCTGCCCTGACCGAGGCTCGGCAGGGCCCGTGAAGGGCGCCTGAGAAGGCCCGACAGACCCGGCACGGCCTGCCCCGGAAAGCCGCACGGCCCCGCACGGGCCGGAGCGCGTGCGGGGCCGTGCGGGCCTCCGAAAGGGGTCTCAGCCGGTGAGGACCGCGGGGCCCTGGCCGTCGCCGGGGGTCGTGCCGCCGGAGGTCCCGGTGTTCCCCGGGGAGTGTCCCGCGGGGGCGTTCTCCGGGAAGTGGCAGGCGACCCGGTGGCGGGGGGCCAGCTCGGCCAGCGGGGGCTCCACCGTCCTGCAGATCTCCTGGACCTTCCAGCACCGGGTGTGGAACCGGCAGGCGGGCGGCGGGTTGAGCGGGCTGGGCACGTCGCCCTGCAGGCGGATGCGCTCGCGGTCCCTGCGCCGGGCCGGGTCCGGGACGGGCACCGCGGACATCAGCGCGGTGGTGTACGGGTGCATGGGCGACTCGTACAGGTCCTTGCGGTCGGCCAGCTCGACGATCTTGCCGAGGTACATGACCGCGACCCGGTCGCTGATGTGCCGGATGACCGACAGGTCGTGCGCGACGATCAGGTACGTCAGGTCGAGCTCGTTCTGCAGGTCCTCCAGGAGGTTGACCACCTGGGCCTGGATCGAGACGTCCAGCGCGGACACCGGCTCGTCGGCGATGATCAGCTTCGGCTTGAGCGCGAGCGTCCTGGCGATGCCGATGCGCTGGCGCTGCCCGCCGGAGAACTCGTGCGGGTAGCGGTTGTAGTGCTCGGGGTTGAGCCCGACCAGCGCCAGGATCTCCTGGACCGCCTTCTTGGTCCCCTGCTCGGTCTGGACCCCCTGGATCCGGTACGGGGCGCCGACGATGGCGCCGACCGTGTGCCGGGGGTTGAGCGAGGAGTAGGGGTCCTGGAAGATCATCTGGATGTCGCGGCGGAGCGGGCGGAGTTTGCCCTGCGACATGTGGGTGATGTCGTGGCCCTCGAAGACGACCTTCCCGCCGGTCGGTTCCAGCAGGCGGGTGATCAGGCGCCCGGTGGTGCTCTTGCCGCAGCCGGACTCGCCGACCAGGCCGAGCGTCTCGCCCTTGCGGACGTCGAAGCTGATCCCGTCGACGGCCTTGACCGCGCCGACCTGCCTGCGCAGCAGGCCCTTGGTCACCGGGAAGTGCTTTTCCAGCCCCTGGACGGACAGCAGGGCGTCGGAGGCCACCGCCTCGGTCGCGCCGCTCCTGTCCTCGGTGGCGTCGGCCGCGGTCACGTGTCCTCCCCGGCCTGTCGCGTGCCCTGGGACATGCCGTGCCGGCCGGTTCGCTCGCTCACGTGCTCTCCATGATCGGCTTGATCTCGTTCTCCCAGATGGACCGCCGCTCCGCGCGCGGCATGTGACAGCGGACCAGGTGGCCGCCGTCGGTCTCCAGCAGCTGCGGCACCTCCGTGGTGGCCTTGCCCGCGGTGCGACCGGCGAAGGTGCAGCGGGGGTTGAAGGCGCAGCCGGACGGCACGTTGATCAAGGAGGGCGGGGAGCCCTTGATCGGGAGCAGCCGTTCGGTGGGCTCGCGGTCCAGGCGGGGCATGGATGCCAGCAAACCCCATGTGTAGGGGTGCTCGGGCCGGTAGAAGATGTCCTCGGCGGTGCCGTACTCGACGCCCTTGCCGCCGTACATCACCAGGATGTCGTCGGAGAGCTCGGCGACCACGCCGAGGTCGTGGGTGATGACGATCAGCGCGGAGTTGAACTCGCTCTGCAGGTCGCGCATCAGGTCGAGGATCTGCGCCTGGACGGTCACGTCGAGGGCCGTGGTGGGCTCGTCGGCGATCAGGAGCTCGGGGTCGCAGGAGAGCGACATCGCGATCATCGCGCGCTGGCGCATGCCGCCGGAGAAGTGGTGGGGGTAGTCGTCGACCCGCTTGTCGGGCTGCGGGATCCCCACCCGGCCGAGCATGTCGATCGCGTGCTTGCGGGCGACGGCCTTGCTGACGTCGTTGTGGATCCGGTACGCCTCGATGATCTGGGCACCCACCGTGTAGTACGGGTGCATGGCCGACAGCGGATCCTGGAAGATCATCGCCATCTTCTTGCCGCGCAGGGTCCGCACGTGGTCCGCGCTCGCGCTGACGAGTTCCTCGCCGTCCAGCCAGATCTCGCCGGAGATCCGGGCGCTGCCGCCCTTGTGCAGGCCCAGGATGCCGAGGCTGGTCACGCTCTTGCCCGAGCCGGACTCACCCACGATGCCCAGGGTCCTGCCCCGGTCGAGCCTGAACGACAGGCCGTCGACGGACCTGACCAGGCCGTCGTCGGTCGGGAAGTGGATGCGCAGGTCGCGCAGCTCCAGGAAGGACTCCGGTGCGGGAGCCGTCATGAGATCCTCACCCTCGGATCGATCACCGCGTACAGGATGTCCACGATGAGGTTGGCCACGACGATGAAGATCGCCGCGAACAGGGTCACGCCCAGGACGACGGGGAGGTCGTTGCCCCGGATCGCGTCGATGACCAGCTTGCCGATGCCGGGGATGGAGAAGGTGCTCTCGGTGAGCACCGCGCCGCCCAGCAGCAGTCCGAGGTCGAGGCCGAAGATGGTGAGGATCGGGGTGAGCGTGGCCCGCAGCGCGTGCTTGGTCACGACCGTCCGCTCCTTGAGGCCCTTGGCGCGGGCCGTGCGGATGTAGTCCTCACCCATGGTCTCCAGCATGCCCGCCCGGGTGAGCCGGGCGTACAGGGCGGCGTACAGGAACGCCAGGGTGATCCAGGGCAGCACGAGCGCCTGGAACCACATGATCGGGTTGTCGCTGAAGGCGGTGTAGCTGCCACCGCCGGGGAAGATCCCCAGCGTGTACGCGAACACCGACAGCGAGACCAGGCCGGTGAAGTAGATCGGCAGCGAGACCCCGGCCAGGGCGAACGTCATCGCCGCCCGGTCCATCAGGGTCCCGCGTTTCAGCGCGGAGATGACGCCCACGCTGACACCGACGATGATCCAGGTGATCGCGGCGCCCAGGGCGAGGGAGATCGTCGCGGGGAGCCGGTCGAGCAGTGTCGGCCAGACCGGCTGGTTGTTGTTGAACGAGAAGCCGAAACAGGGGGCCGGGCACTCGGCCTTGCGCGGGCCGAGGGAGTAGTCCTGGCCGACGACGATGCCCTGCGCGAACCGGCCGTACTGGACCAGGATCGGATCGTCCAGGTGCAGTCGCTCGACGGCACCCTGGATCGCCTCGGGGGTGGCGTCTCGCCCCACGTAGCGCGACGCCATGCCCTCGGGGGTCTGGCCCAGGGCACGAGGGATGAGAAAGAAGATCGCGAAGGTGACCATGCTGACGATGGCGAGCATCAGCACGGCGGCGATCACGCGGCGGACGATGAAAGCGACCACGATCGTTCGGCCGGGGTGCCCGGGAGGGTCGCTCCCGGGCACCGTCAGGCCTTCACCTGCCTTTGGTCAACTAGGGAAGGGCTACTGCTGGACGCCGAGCCACGTGTAGTCGTACATGCCGTAGGCCGGGTGCACGTACACGTTGGTCAGGGTCGACGGACGGAAGATCAGGGTCTTCTCGTAGACGAAGGGCATGAAGGCGGCAGACTCCATGACCTTCTTGTCGACCTGGGTCCAGATCTCGTTGCGGGCCGTGGCGTCGGTCGTCTGGATGCCCTTGTCCAGCAGCTCGTTCACCGTCGGGTCGTTGAGCTCCATCATGTTGTAGTTGCCGGAGTCCTTGATGAACCGGCCGTCGACGATCTGCGACAGGAAGCCGAAGCCGGACGGCCAGTCGGCGCCCCAGCCGGCGATCATGATGCCCAGGCCGTTCTTGTGCACGAAGTCCGGACGGCCGGCGTACTGGGCGCTCCAGTCACCGGAGGGGTACTTCTTGATGGTGGTCTTGATGCCGACCCGGTCGAGGGAGGCCTGGAGCGCCTCGGCGACCTGGACCTCCTTGACCCGGTCACCACGGACGGCGATGTTGGTCTCGAAGCCGTTCGGCTGGCCGCAGGCGGTCAGGTGCTCCTTGGCCTTGGCCAGGTCGCCCTTGTGGTCGGCGCCGTTGGGGTACAGGTCGAACGGCTTGTAGCCGACCGTGGTCGGGGTCATCGCGGTGCTGCCGATCTCGCCGCCGAGCGGGCCGCCCCAGGGAGCCTGGGTGGCGGTCTTGTCGGTGGCGTACTGCACGGCCTTGCGGCAGTCGATGTTGTCGAACGGCTTCACCGCGGTCGACATCATCGCGTAGCGGTTGAACGGCGTGAAGGGGTTGTCCGTGGAGTCCTTCAGCTTGGGGTCCCCGACGATCTTGGCGCGGGCGGCCGGCTGGACACCGGTGCCACCGAGGTCGACGTGGATCTGGCCGTTGATGAGCCGCTGGTCGATGTCGTCGGCGGCCTGCTTGAACTGCACCTCGATGCGGTCGGGCAGCTGCTTGCGGGTGGTGTCGGTGGCCTGGTCCCAGTTCTCGTTCTTGACCAGGTTGAACTGCTTGCCGACCTCGTAGCTGTCGAGCTTGTAGGGGCCGGTCGAGGCCAGCGCCTTCTCGTAGTCGAGGCCGGTGTCCTTGGCCTGCGGGACCGGCGCGGACTGCGGGTTGGCCACCAGGAAGTCGAACTCGGCGAAGGGCTTCTTGAGCTTGAAGACGATGGTGTGGTCGTCCGGGGTCTCGATGCCCTTGAAGTTGTCGAGGTTCTTGTCCTTGTAGGGACCCTTGTAGTCACCGGCGTCGAGGTACTCGGCGAAGTACTTCGGGCCGTCGGTGAGCTCGGAGGTGAAGTTGCTGCGGGCGATGGCGTACTTGACGTCCGCGGCCTTGACCTCGGTGCCGTCGTCGTACTTGATGCCCTTCTTGAGCTTGTACGTCCAGGTCTTGCCGTCCTCGCTGGCCTCGCCGGCGGCCTCGGCCAGGTCCGGCACCAGCTTCAGGCCGGCGTCACCGGGCTCGGGGGAGTAGGTCAGCAGGGGACGGGCGTACAGGCGGGTGAAGTTCCAGTTCCACGCGTAGTACGTGTTGCCCGGGTCCATCGAGTCGGGCTCGTCGGACAGGGCGAACTTCAGGGTGCCGCCCTTGGTGTCCGAGGCGTTGACGACCTTGGTGTAACCGTCGTTGTGCTTGGCGGCCGAAGCCGCGGCACCGGTCCCCTGGCCGCCGCCGGAGGACGTGTTGCCACCGCCACCGGCCGTTCCGCCACAGGCGGCCAGTCCCATGGTCAGCGCTGTACCCAGCGCTGCGAGCGCCAGGGCATTGGTCTTCCTCATCGTGGTGGTCCACCCCTTGTCATGAGTGACGGTGATATAAGGACGCGGTCGCTTGGGGGCTACCGGGCTCGCGGGTCGAGGGCGTCCCGGAGCCCGTCGCCCAGCAGGTTGAAGGCCATGACGGTGATGAAGATCGCCAGGCCCGGGACGATCATGAAGTGAGGAGCGATCGTGTAGTAGGTCACCGCGGTGGTGAGCATGCCTCCCCAGGAGGCCTGGGGCTCGTTGACGCCGACCCCGAGGAAGGACAGGGCCGCCTCGAACAGGATGTTCGAGGGGATCAGCAGGGTCGCGTAGACGAGGATGGGCGCCACGAGGTTGGGGAACACCTCGCGGAAGATGATGTAGCCGTTGCGGGCCCCGAGGGAGCGCGCCGCGTCGACGAACTCGCGCTCGCGCAGCGACAGGGTCTGGCCGCGGACGATACGCGCGATGTAGGGCCAGTTGAAGAACCCGATGATGAACACGATCACCGCGATCCGCAGGGCGTTGCCCTTCAGGCCCAGGGCCTGGTCGGGGACGGCGCCGACGATCGCGATCGCGAACAGCAGCAGCGGGAAGGCCAGGAAGACGTCCATGGCCCGGCTGATGAGGGTGTCGACCCAGCCGCCGAAGAACCCGGCGAGCACGCCCATCAGCGAGCCGAGCACCACCGACAGCAGCGTGGCCAGGAAGGCCACCAGCAGCGAGATCTGCGCGCCGGAGATGATCCGGGCGAAGATGTCACGGCCGTTGACCGGCTCCAGGCCGAACGGGTGCTCCAGGCTGATCCCGCCCCACGCCCCCATCGGGGCGCTCGTCATGGGATCGATGAGGTCGTTGTTGGGGATGTTCGGCGAGTCCCCGAACAACGCGATGAGCCCGCCGAAGGGGCGCTCCGCGAAGATCGCGACCAGGGTCAGGAAGACCACGACGAAGGCGCCGATGATCGCTGCCTTGTCGCGCTTCAGGCGCATCCAGGCGATCTGACCGAGCGAGCGGCCCTCGATGGCCTTGCCGCCCACTCCTTCGAGAACGGACTCCGGCTTGGCCTCCATGGCCGCGTCGGGAACGTCGAGCGGTGCGGTCATACAGTTGGCCCCCTGGATCCCAGACGACGTCGTCCGTCGGCGCCCCCCGGGTCGGGGTGACGCGCCGTGAGTCTACGGGCCGGTATTTCGTGGCCCGTGCGCAGAATCTATGGGCTGAACTGCGCTGACCAGTCCCCTGAGGCGCTATGTGGCTTAACTGTGATTCACGCGAAATTCATTTGTTTTGATCCCGCGAAGAATGTCCGTACCCCGTTCCGCTTCTGTCTCGGATCTGTGACATTGAAACGAGGCCGTCACCCTGCGTCATCCGATTCCGCGGCGCTTGAGGATGTCCTCGATGTCGGAGAAGTCGTCGTCCGCGGCCGGCTGGGCGGCGTGCCGGGGAGCGCCGGGCCGTGCCGCCGGGGCCGCCGGGGCCGCGGGGGACGCGGGGGACGCGGGGGACGCCGAGGACGCAGCCGGGGAGGTCTGCCCCTTGGGGGTCCGCTTGGGCAGCGGCTGGGTGACGGCCGTCGCCCCCGGCAGCGCGGTGCCGGACGACGAGGACGGGACGGACCGCGCCGGGGACGACGACGCGGAGATCGCGGAACCCGTGGAGCCCGCGGAGCTCGCCGCCGCGGCCCTGAGACGCCGGCCGCGCAGGAAGCCCGAGATCAGGAAGAGCAGCACGGACAGCCCGGCCACCCCCACCCCGGCCCACACCATGGGGTTGAACGCCACACCGGCGACGAAGCCGGCGATCGCCGTGCCGATCTGCCACAGGGTGGGCAGCGCACCGGTCAGGTAGGCCGCGACCGGCAGCAGCGCCCAGGCCATGACGCGCAACCCGGCGGCCGCCCCCCGGCGGCGCATCGTCAGGAAACTCAGCACCAGCCCCACCCCGGTGATCCCGGCGCAGAGCGGCAACCACGCGATCTGGTCGTACGACATGGCGGACCATCCCTCGTATCGGCGTACCCGTCCTCCATCCTGGCACGCGGAATCGGGACGGGGTCTCCTTCCTGAGGAGGGATCATCCCCTAAGGGATCACGCTCCCGGTGGCGCTCCGGCTCAGGGACGCCGCCTCAGGGTCGGGCCGCCGCCAGCTCGCGCAGGGTGGCCACGTCGATCTCCAGCAGCGAGGCGACCACCAGGCGTCCCGGGGCGCCGGGGATCGGCAGCACGCTGGGCACCGCCACCACCCGGCACCCCGCGGCGGTCGCCGCCGTCACCCCGTTGGGCGAGTCCTCCAGCGCCACGCAGCGGGCCGGATCGGCGCCCAGCAGCCGGGCGGCCCGCAGGTACGGCTCGGGATCGGGCTTGTGCCTGGTCACGTCGTCGCCGGTGACGATCCGGTCGAAGTGGTGGGCGCCGATGCCGCGCAGGCACGCCTCGGCGATCGGCCGGGACGAGGAGGTGACCAGGGCGGTGGCCAGGCCCTCCCCGCGTACCTCGGTCAGCAGGGCGGCGGCGCCGGGCATCATCTCCACCCCGCCGGACAGGCGGGCGATCATGCCGTCCACCATCCAGGTCTCCACCTGCTCGGGCGCCGCATCGGAACCGGAGACGCGCAGCATGTACGCCACGCTGGAGGCCATGGAGCCACCCACCAGGTTCTCCTGGTCGGCGGGCGTCCAGCCCGCCCCCAGCCGCTCCATCACCTCGGCCTCGACCTGGAACCAGATCTTCTCGCTGTCCACGAGAAGCCCGTCCATGTCGAACAGGACCGCCTGCATCGTCTCGTCCCCCCGGTCGCCGGTCATACGTTGAAGTAGTTCGCCTCGGGGTGGTGCACGATCAGCGCGGACGTCGACTGCTCGGGGTGGAGCTGGAACTCCTCCGACAGCTCGACGCCGATCCGGCCCGGGTCCAGCAGCCCCATCAGCTGGACCTGATCCTCCAGGTTCGGGCAGGCGGGGTAGCCGAACGAGTAGCGGCAGCCGGCCACGTTGACCTTGAGCATGTCCTCCAGGGACTCGTCGCCGCCGATGCCGAGCTCGGAGCGGACCCGGGCGTGCCAGTACTCGGCCAGGGCCTCGGTGAGCTGCACCGACAGACCGTGCAGCTCCAGGTAGTCGCGGTAGGCGTCCTTGGCGAACAGCTCGGCCGCCGCCTCGGAGACCCGCTTGCCCATGGTGGCCACCTGGAAGGCGACCACGTCGACCTCGCCGGAGTCCTTGGAGCGGAAGAAGTCCGACAGGCACAGGTGCCGGTCGCGGCGCTGGCGCGGGAAGGTGAACCGGGTCCGCTCGGCGCCGCCCTCGTCCAGGACGATCAGCGAGTCGCCGTCGCTGACGCACGGGAAGTAGCCGTAGACGACCGCCGCCTCCAGCAGCCCCTCGGTCTGCATCCGCTCCAGCCACATCCTCAGCCGCGGCCGGCCCTCGGTCTCGACCAGCTCCTCGTAGCCCGGCCCGTCACCGCCGCGGGCGGCCTTGAGGCCCCACTGGCCCATGAACGTGGCCCGCTCGTCGAGGAAGGCGGCGTACTCGGCGAGCGGGATGCCCTTGATCACGCGTTCGCCGAGGAAGGGGGCGACCGGCACGGGGTTGTCGGCGGCCACGTCGGAGCGGGCGGGCAGCTCCTCCACCGGGGTCCGCACCAGCGTGGCGCCGCCCTTGACGCGGCGCTCGCGCAGCGGCGGCAGGCTCGCACCCTTCTCGCCGCGCTTGACCGCCATGAAGGCGTCCATCAGGCGCAGGCCCTCGAAGGCGTCGCGGGCGTAGCGGACCTCGCCCTGGAAGAGGTCGGCGAGGTCCTGCTCGACGTAGGCGCGGGTGAGCGCGGCCCCGCCGAGCAGCACGGGGAACCTGCCGGCGATGCCCCTGGAGTTCATCTCCTCCAGGTTCTCCTTCATGATCACCGTGGACTTCACCAGCAGCCCGGACATGCCGATGACGTCGGCCCTCGTCTCCTCGGCGGCCTCCAGGATCACCGAGACCGGCTGCTTGATGCCGAGG
Source organism: Streptosporangium longisporum (assembly GCF_039534895.1). Classification (NCBI taxonomy): domain Bacteria; kingdom Bacillati; phylum Actinomycetota; class Actinomycetes; order Streptosporangiales; family Streptosporangiaceae; genus Streptosporangium; species Streptosporangium longisporum. The sequence goes on from NZ_BAAAWD010000019.1 coordinate 113,337, forward strand.
TTGACGACCTCGTAGCCGTTGTTGGAGAGGATGATGTCGACCAGGTTCTTGCCGATGTCGTGCACGTCGCCCTTGACGGTGGCCAGCACGATGCGGCCCTTGATCTCGCCCTCGACCCGCTCCATGTGCGGCTCCAGGTAGGCCACCGAGGTCTTCATCACCTCGGCCGACTGCAGGACGAAGGGCAGCTGCATCTGGCCGGAGCCGAACAGCTCCCCCACGGTCTTCATGCCGTCGAGCAGGACGTCGTTCACGATCTCCAGGGCCGGGCGCCGGGCCAGGGCCTCGTCCAGGTCGGCCTCCAGGCCCTTGCGCTCGCCGTCGACGATGCGGCGCTTGAGGCGCTCCCAGAGCGGCAGCGCGGCCAGCTCCTCGGCCTTGGACGCCTTGAGGGCGGCGGCGTCGACGCCGTCGAAGAGCTCCATGAACCGCTGCAGCGGGTCGTAGCCCTCCCGGCGCCGGTCGTAGACCATGTCCAGGGCGACCTCGCGCTGCTCCTCGGGGATGCGCGCCATGGGAAGGATCTTGGAGGCGTGCACGATCGCCGCGTCCAGGCCGGCGTTGACGCACTCGTTGAGGAAGACCGAGTTGAGCACGATGCGGGCGGCCGGGTTGAGGCCGAACGACACGTTCGACAGGCCCAGCACGGTCTGCACGCCCGGGTGCAGGCGCTTGAGCTCCTTGATCGCCTCGATCGACTCCAGCGCGTCGCGCCGGGTCTCCTCCTGGCCGGTGGCGATGGGGAAGGTGAGCACGTCCACCAGGATGTCCTCGACGTTCATGCCCCAGTTCCCGGTCAGGTCCTCGACCAGGCGCCGGGCGATGCGGACCTTGGCCTCGGCGGTACGGGCCTGGCCCTCCTCGTCGATGGTCAGGGCCACCACGGCCGCGCCGTACTCCCTGACCAGGGTCATGTTCCGGTGGAAGCGCGTCCCGGGGGCGTCGCCCTCCTCGTAGTTGACCGAGTTGACGACCGCGCGCCCGCCGAGCATCTGCAGCCCGGCCTCCAGCACGGCGGGCTCGGTGGAGTCCAGCACGATCGGCAGCGTGGAGGCGGTGGCGAAGCGGAACGCCAGCTCCCTCATGTCGGCCACGCCGTCGCGTCCCACGTAGTCGACGCACAGGTCGAGCATGTGCGCGCCGTCGCGGGCCTGGCCGCGCGCGATCTCCAGGCACTCCTCCCAGTCCTGGGCGAGCATCGCCTCGCGGAAGGCCTTGGAGCCGACGGCGTTGGTGCGCTCGCCGATGGCCAGGTAGGAGGTGTCCTGGCGGAAGGGGACGCTCTGGTAGAGCGAACAGGCCCCGGCCTCGGGGCGGGGGCGGCGCGGCGCGGTCTCGCGCCCGCGGACCCGCTCGACGACCCGGCGCAGGTGCTCGGGCGTGGTGCCGCAGCACCCGCCGACCAGGGACAGCCCGTAGTCTCGGGTGAAGTTCTCGTGCGCCGAGGCCAGCTCCTCGGGGCTCAGCGGGTAGTAGGCGCCGTCGGAGGTGAGCACCGGCAGCCCGGCGTTGGGCATGCACGACAGGCGGACCCGGGCGTGCCGGGCCAGGTAGCGCAGGTGCTCGCTCATCTCGGCCGGGCCGGTGGCGCAGTTGAGGCCGATCACGTCGACGCCGAGCGGCTCGATCGCGGTCAGGGCGGCGCCGATCTCCGAGCCCAGCAGCATGGCCCCGTTGGTCTCGATGGTCACCTGGGCGATGACCGGCACGTCCCGCCCGGCGTCGGCGATGGCCCTGCGGGCACCGATCACCGCCGCCTTGACCTGGAGCAGGTCCTGGGAGGTCTCCACGATCAGCGCGTCGGCGCCACCGGAGATCAGCCCGGCGGCGTTGTCGTAGTAGGCGTCGCGCAGCTCCGCGTACGGCTTGTGGCCCAGGGTGGGCAGCTTGGTGCCGGGGCCGATGGAACCGAGCACGAAGCGCGGCCGGTCCGGGGTGGACCAGGCGTCGGCGGCCTGCCGGGCGACCCGGGCCCCGGCCTCGGAGTACTCGAAGACGCGGCCGGAGATGTCGTACTCGCCGAGGGCCGACAGGTTCGCGCCGAAGGTGTTGGTCTCCACGCAGTCGACGCCCACCTCGAAGTAGGCCTCGTGCACGGCGCGGACGATGTCGGGACGGGTGACGTTGAGCACCTCGTTGCAGCCCTCGTGCCCCTGGAAGTCGTCCATGGTCACGTCATGGGCCTGCAGCATCGTCCCCATCGCCCCGTCGGCGACCATCACGCGCTCGGCCATGACGTCACGGAAGGAGGGGGTGGGGGCCGGGGTAGACGGGGTGGACGGGGTGCTCGTCATGGGGGCAAGAATACCGGGGCCCACCCGGCGCCATCGAGCGCCATGATCGTCGCCCTCGGCCGTACGCGGCCCCCGGCGGCCCCGCCGTTCGCGGGGGACGACCGCGCGGCGCGCCACACCGTTCCCGGCGGTCACGTCCTGATCGTCCGCACCACGTCGGGAAGGTGACGTGAAGCCCCCCTCACCGCATAGGCTTAGCCGGATAGGACGGTAAGGCGAAAAGGAGGGGCGCGTGATCGAAATCGAAGGTCTGCCCGAGCTCGTCGACCCGGTGATGATCGCCGCGTTCGAGGGGTGGAACGACGCGGGCGAGGCCTCGAGCGGAGTGATCGCGCACCTGGAGGACGAGTGGAAGGCCACCCCGCTGGTCGCCCTGGACCCGGAGGACTACTACGACTTCCAGGTGACCCGCCCGATCGTCGAGATGGGTGAGGGGCTGACCCGGTCCATCACCTGGCCCACCACCAAGCTCTCGGTGGCCAGGCCCCCGGGCGTCGACCGCGACGTGGTGCTGCTGCGCGGCATCGAGCCCAACATGCGCTGGCGGGCGTTCTGCGAGGAGATCGTGTTCGTCTGCCGCGAGCTGGGGGTCGAACTGGCCGTCCTGCTGGGCGCCCTGCTCAACGACTCGCCGCACACCCGCCCGGTGCCGATCGTGGGGTCGGCGACCGACGAGGGCCTGGCCAGGGCGATCAACCTGGAGCTGAGCCGCTACGAGGGCCCGACCGGCATCGTCGGCGTGCTCCAGCACTCCCTGGGCGCCGCCGGGATGCACGCCGTCTCGCTGTGGGCCTCGGTGCCGCACTACGTGGCCCAGCCGCCCAACCCGAAGGCCACCATGGCGCTGCTCAGCCGGATGGAGGACCTGCTCGACATCCCGATGCCGCTGGGCGAGCTGGCCGAGGAGTCACGGGCCTGGGAGCACGGCGTGGACGAGCTGGCCTCGCAGGACAGCGAGGTCGCCGAGTACGTCAAGGAGCTCGAGGAGCGCAAGGACGCCGCCGAGCTGCCCGAGGCGAGCGGCGACGCCATCGCGGCCGAGTTCGAGCGCTACCTGCGCCGCCGCGACCGCGACTCCGACGGCTGAGACCTCCGGGGCCTGCCCCCGGCCGGCCGGGGGTCAGGGTCGGGATCGGTCCCTCGGCGCCTCACAGCACCTTGGCATGCCTCAGGGTGCCCCGGGACGCTCGCCGTGACGTCTCCGGCGGTCAGGCCCGGCCCGACATCTCCCGCGGGCCGCGCCGCACCCGGCCGGTGCCGGTGGCCGTCGCCGTCCGGCGGGCCTGGTCGAAACGGGTCCAGATCAGCGTGGCCAGGTCGGCGTCCACCCCCAGGGGCGCGGCGACCAGGTCGGCTCCCGCGGCCTCCAGGCGGCCCTGGAAGAACCCGGGCGCCAGCAGGTAGGAGGCCAGCGCGACCCGTGGCGCCGGTCCCGAGCGCAGCCGCTCCAGGGCCTCGGCGACCGTGGGGGTGCCCGCGGCGGCGAAGGCCGCGACGACCGGGCGGGAGAGCCGGGCCGCCAGCAGCCGGGCGGCCGCCCGTACGTCGGCCAGGGCCGCGGGGTCGGAGGAGCCCGCGGCGCCCAGGATCACCGAGTCCGCCGCCCGCAGGCCGGCGGCGGCCAGCCGGCGGGCCAGGACGGCGGCCAGCAGCGGGTGGGGTCCCAGCGGGGGCGCCACCACGGCGTCCGAACCGGCCGCGGCCACCACCGAGGGAAGATCGATGTGCACGTGGTAGCCGCCCGCCAGCAGCAGCGGGACCACCACGACGGGACCGGTCAGGCCCGCGAGCACACCGGCCAGCGGGGGCGAGCTGATCTCCAGGAACGCCTGTTCGACGCGGGTCCCGGGACGCCCGGCGCGTACCAGGTCGCACAGTCCGGCCAGGGTCTCCTCCCCCCGGGCGCTGCGCGTGCCGTGCCCGGCCAGGACCAGCGTCGTCACAGGCCCTCGTTCCGGTCGCAGGCCAGGCGGTAGCCGCGCTTGACGACCGTCTCGACGATCCCCGAGGGGCCGAGGGCGCGGCGCAGGCGGGTGATGGCCATCTCGACCGCGTGCTCGGCCGAGTCGCGCGAGGGTCCGCCCGGGAGCACCGTCCGCAGGTCCGAGCGGGCCACCACGTGGCCCGGCTTGTCGGCCAGGCGCTTGAGGACCGCCATCGGCGCCGGGGGCAGCGGCTTGAGCTCGCCGTCCACCGCGACGGCGTGGCCGCGGATCTCCAGCCGGTGGCCGCCGGCGGTCAGCCGGGTGACGCTGTGCCGGGGCAGGTGCCTGGCGAGCGTACGGGCCAGCGTGCCCAGCCGGGAGCGCTCGGGCTGCACGGTGGGCACCCCGCGCGCCTCCAGGGGCGCCGCGGTGACCGGGCCCACGCAGGCGGCCACCACCGGACCGGCGAACGCCGCGATGAGCGCGTCCTCCAGCCCCTCCGCGCGGGCGGAGTTGAGCATGGCCAGCACGGCCGGCGCGCTGGTGAAGGCCACCGCGTCCACCCCGCCGGAGATCGCCTGGCTGATCAGGCGGCGCAGCGGCGACACGTCGCGGTAGGGCAGCCACCGGTAGACCGGCACCTCGATGACCTCGGCCCCGGCCTCGCGCAGCGCGGCCACGAAGCCGGTCAGCGGCTCCCCGTGCAGCTGCACGGCGATGCGGCGGCCGCGCAGGTCCTGGGCGAGCAGGTACTGCTTGACCTCCTCGCACGACTCGGTGGGCGGGGTCCAGTGGTCGGTCAGGCCCGCGGCCCGGACCGCGCCGCGCGCCTTGGGGCCGCGGGTCAGCAGCCGGGCGGAGGCCAGGTGCTCGGCGAGCTCCCCCGACAGCCCCCAGCCCTCGGCTGCGGCCATCCAGCCCCGGAAACCGACCCCGGTCGTGATCACCACGTCGTCGATGGGTGCGGTCAGGCCGGCCCGGGTGGCGGCCAGCAGCTCCGCGTCCTCGGCCACGGGCACCAGCCGGATCGCCGGCGCGCTCACCACCCTGGCCCCCCTGCGCTCCAGCAGCGCGCAGAACTCCTCGCGCCGCCGGGTGGCGGTGACCCCGATCGTGAACCCGGCCAGCGCGTCGGGCGCGGTCTCCGGGGAGCCGGCCTGGTCGTCGGCGGCGGTGATGCTCATCTGTCGTTCACCACTCCTTCGTGGATGTCCGGACGGCCGCGAGCCCCTCTCGCGCTCATCCGGCGCTCACCTCGACCGTCCCGCCGGTCAGCCGGATCGGGTAGATCGGCACGGCCACCGACGCCTCGTCCAGGCAACCCCCCGTCACCAGGGAGAACGCCTGCTTGTGCATGGGTGAGACGACGATGGGCTCGCCCGCGCGGGTGCCCACGATGCCGCGGGACAGCACGTGGGCCCCGCTGAACGGGTCGCGGTTGCCGACCGCGAACAGGGCTCCGTCGAAGGTGCGGAACACCGCGATCTGGTGGCCGCCGACGAGCGCGCAGGCTCCGCGCTCGGGCAGCAGGTCGGTGTAGGAGCAGACCGGCGTCCAGACGGTCGTCTCCAGCGTCTCCAGGTCTTCGCGTACGGCGGTCATCGGTGCGGGCCTTTCTGCTCGGTCTGCTCGGGGTGCTCTGGTTTCTCGGGTTTCCCGGGGGTTGCCCGGCGCGGTGGTCTCGGGGGCCGGGGGTCGTGCCGGCCGGGCGCCCGGCTCAGGAGCGGACCGCCTCCAGCGGGATCAGGACCGGCTTGACCTGGTCGCGCTCGGTCTCGAAGGCGATCGAGGGGTCCGGGGTCCCGGGGGCGTTGACGAACGAGACGAACCGCCGCAACTTGTCCGGGTCCTCGATCGTGACGCGCCACTCGTCGGCGTAACCGGCCACGTGCCGCGCCATCTGGGCGTCCAGGTCGGCGCAGATCCCCAGGGAGTCCTCCAGGACCACCTCCTGGACGTAGGCCAGCCCCTGGTTCTCCAGCCACACCGAGGTGCGCTGCAGGCGGTCGGCGGTGCGGATGTAGAACATCAGGAACCGGTCGATGACGCGGATCAGCTCCTCGGTGTCCAGGTCGGAGGCGAACAGGTCGGCGTGGCGCGGGGTGAAGCCGCCGTTGCCGCCCACGTAGAGGTTCCAGCCCTGCTCGGTGGCGATGATGCCGAAGTCCTTGCCCCTGGCCTCGGCGCACTCGCGGGCGCAGCCGGACACGGCCGACTTGAGCTTGTGCGGCGAGCGCAGCCCCCGGTAGCGCAGCTCCAGCGCCACCGCCAGGCCGACCGCGTCCTGCACGCCGTAGCGGCACCAGGTGGAGCCCACGCACGACTTGACCGTGCGCAGCGCCTTGCCGTAGGCGTGGCCGGACTCGAAACCCGCGTCCACCAGGCGCTTCCAGATCAGCGGCAGCTGCTCCACCCGGGCCCCGAACAGGTCGATCCGCTGCCCTCCGGTGATCTTGGTGTAGAGGTCGAAGTCGCGGGCCACCTCGCCGATCACGATCAGCTTCTCGGGGGTGATCTCCCCGCCGGGGATGCGCGGCACCACCGAGTAGGTCCCGTTGCGCTGGATGTTGGCCAGGAAGTGGTCGTTGGTGTCCTGCAGCGCGGCCTGCTCGCCGTCGAGGATGTGGCCGTTGCCGAGCGAGGCCAGGATCGAGGCGACGACGGGCTTGCACACGTCGCAGCCGCGCCCGGTGCCGTGCTCGGCGATGATCTGCGAGAACGTGGTGAGCCCGCGGACCCGCACGATGTCGAACAACTCGGCCCTGCTCTGCGCGAAGTGCTCGCACAGGGCCTTGGAGACCTCCACGCCCGAGGAGACGAGGAGCTGCTTGAGCATCGGGACGCAGCTGCCGCAGGTGGTGCCCGCGCGGGTGCACGCCTTGATGCCGGGCACGTCGGTGAGGCCGTGGTCGGCGATGGCCGAGCACACCTGCCCCTTGGTGACGTTGTTGCAGGAGCAGACCTGGGCGTCGTCGGGCAGTTCCATGTTCGACGGGCCGCCGGTGAACAGCAGCTCGCTCGGCGATCCCGGCAGCTCGCGGCCGACGAACGGCTTGAGGGTGTTGTACGGGGTGGCGTCGCCGACGCAGATCCCGCCGAGCAGCGTGCGGGCGTCGTCGCTGACGAAGAGCCGCTGGTAGACGCCGCCCACCGGGTCCATGAACGTCACGTCCAGGGCGCCCTCCATGGCGCCGAACTGGGCGACCTCCACGCCGAGCAGCTTGAGCTTGGTGGACAGGTCGGCGCGGGTGAAGACCGCCTCGCCGCCGCAGATACGGTCGGCGGCGACCTCGGCCATCGTGAAGCACGGGCCGACCAGCCCGTAGACCATGCCGTCGTGCAGAGCGCACTCGCCGATCGCGTAGATCGCCGGGTCGCCGGTGCGCATGCCGTCGTCCACCGCGATCCCGCCGCGCGCGCCGACCTCCAGCCCGGACTGCCTGGCCAGCTCGTCGCGGGGCCTGACCCCCGCCGAGAAGATCACGATCTGGGCGTCGATGGTCTCCCCGTCGGGCTTGAGGAGCCCGGCGACCCGCCCGTCCGGGCCGGCGACGATCTCCTTCGCGCCGGCGTCGGTGTGCACGGTCAGGCCGAGGGCCTCCACGTGGCCCCGGAGCACGGAGCCGCCGCCCTCGTCGACCTGGCGGGGCATGAGCCAGCCGCCCATCTCGACCACGTGCGTGTCCATGCCCAGGCCGCGCAGCGCGTCGGCGGCCTCCAGGCCGAGCAGCCCGCCGCCGATCACCACGCCGCCGGTGGCGTCCGCGGCGGCCCGCCTGATCGCGTCGAGGTCGTCGATCGTGCGGTAGACGAAGCAGCCCTCCAGCTCCCTGCCGGGCACCGGCGGCACGAACGGGCTGGACCCGGTGGCCAGCACCAGCGTGTCGTAGGGCTCCCGGTGGCCGTCGGCGGTGACGACCTCCCGCGCCAGGCGGTCGATCTCGACGACCCGGGACGACAGGCGCAGCACGACGCCGTCGGGCACCGGGTAGCTGAGGTCCTCCACGCTCTTCCCGGTCAGGTACGAGGTCAGCGCCACCCGGTCGTACGCCGATCGGGGCTCCTCCCCCAGCACGGTGATGCGGCCCGCGAAACCCTTGGCGATCAGGGCCTCGACCAGGCGGTGCGATGTCGGTCCGTGTCCTACGACGACAAGCCGTGACATGGTCGTCCTTCCCTTCTCGTCGATCTCGTCCGTCCGCCCCGCGCCCGTCCCGCCGGTCATGCCGAGACCCCTTCCTGCTCGCAGAGCCAGTCGACGATGCCCTCCACCGCGTCGTGGCAGCCGCCACAGCCGGTGGTGGCCCGGGTGGCGGCGGCCACGGCCGCGACGTCCCGGGCTCCGGACTCCCAGCAGGCCCTGATCTGGCCCTTGGTCACGTTGTTGCACTGGCAGACCCTGGCCGCGTCGGGCATCCTGACCGGGCTCTCGGCGACCGTGCCGCCCGACAGGCCGGGGAACAGCAGTCCCGCCCGGTCGCCGGGCAGCGGACCTCCCCGGTCGAAGAGCTGGGTGAGGTTGCCCACGGTGGAGGTCTCGCCCAGCAGGATCACGCCGACCAGGCGGCCGTCCCGGATGACCAGCTTGCGGTAGGTGCCGGTGGCCCGGTGGCTGAACCGCACCACCTCGGCGTCGTCCTCGGTCAGGTGGGTCTCGCCCATCGCGGCCAGCTCCACGCTCTTGGCCTTGAGCCGGGTCACCAGCCGCGACCCCCGGTAGCGGGCGGTCTTGTCGGTGCCGGTGACGAGGTCGGCGACCACCGCGGCCTGCTCCCAGGCCGGGGCGACCAGCCCGTAGACCCTGCCCCGGTGCTCGGCGCACTCGCCGATCGCGAAGATCGAGGGGTCGTCGGTGCGCATCTCGTCGTCGACGACGATCCCGCGCGCCACCTCCAGGCCCGCGTCCCTGGCCAGAGCGGTCACCGGGCGGATGCCGCAGGCCAGCACCACCAGGTCGGCCTCGACGGTCTCGTCCCCGGTGAGCCGTACGCCGCCGTCGGTGATCTCCTCGATGACGACGCCGGTCCTGATGTCCACGCCCAGCCCGCCCAGGGTCTGGCCCAGCACGAGCCCGGCCTCGGCGTCGAGCTGGCGGTCCATCAGGTGCCCGGCCAGGTGCAGCAGCGTCACCGGCAGCCCGCGCCCGGCCAGGCCCCGGGCCGCCTCGATGCCGAGCAGCCCGCCGCCGACCACCACGGCGCGCCGCGCCGATCCGGCCGCCCGCAGGATCGCGTGGCAGTCGTCCATCGTCCGGAACGTCACGGCCCGCTCCGCTCCCGGGATCGGCGGCACCACGGCCTCGCTGCCGGTCGCCAGGACCAGCACGTCGTACGGTTCGCGCCTGCCGGTCGCGGTGATCACGAACTGGCTCTCCCGGTCCACCGCGACCACCTCGACGCCGGGTACGGCCGTCACCGAGTGGTCGGCGTACCAGGCCGGGTCCAGCAGCCGTACCTGGTCGGGGGGCATCGTCCCGGCCACCACGTTCGACAGCAGCACCCGGTTGTAGGGCTGGCCGTGCTCGGCGCCGAACACGGTCAGTCCCACGTGCCGGTCACGGGCGCGGATCTCGCTCACCAGGCGGGCACCGGCCATGCCGTTGCCCACCACCACGATCCGGGTCATCGGGCACGCTCCACTCTGACCGCGCACACCTTGAACTCCGGCATCCGCGACACCGGGTCCAGGGCCGGGTTGGTGAGCAGGTTGACGCCGGGCCAGTGGAAGGGCATGAACACGGTGTCGGGCCGGATGGCCGCGCTGACCCTGGCCGGGGCCTCGGTCTCGCCGCGCCGTCCGATCACCCGCAGCCTCTCGCCGTGCGTCACGTCCAGCCGTTCGGCCAGGTCGGGGTGCAGTTCCACGAAACCCTCCGGTGCAGCCGCGTTGAGAGAGGCGATCCGCCGGGTCTGCGCGCCGCTCTGGTAGTGGGCCAGCACCCGCCCGGTCGTGAGGTAGAGCGGGTACTCGGCGTCGACGTCCTCGTCGGGCGGGCGGTGCTCGACCGGCAGGAAGCGGGCGCGCCCGTCGGGGGTGGGGAAGCGGTCCAGGAACGGCCGCGGGGTGCCGGGGTGGTCCTCGGCCGGGCACGGCCAGAACACGCCGGTCTCGGCCGCGATCCGCTCGTAGGTGATGCCCGCGTAGTCGGCGATCCCGCCGGCCGAGGCGCGGCGCAGCTCGTCGAAGACCTCGCGGGGGTCGGCGGAGAAGCCGTCCGTGCCGCGCAGCCGCGCGGCCAGGCCGCGCAGGATCTCCAGGTCGCTGCGCACCCCCCGCCGGCGGGTCGATCGCCCGGCGGCGCAGCAGCACCCGTCCCTCCAGGTTGGTCATGGTGCCGCTCTCCTCGGCCCACTGGGTGGTGGGCAGGACCACGTCGGCCGTGGCGGCCGTCTCCGACAGGACCATGTCCGAGACCACCAGCAGGTCCAGCGCGCCGAGACGCTCGGCCACCCGCCCGGCGTGCGGCGCCGAGACCAGCGGGTTGGAGCCGAACAGCAGCAGCGCCCGGGGGCCGGTGGGGGTGCCGAGCGCGTCCAGCAGCTCGTAGGCCGAACGGCCCGGGCCGGGCAGGTCGCCGGGGTCGACGCCCCAGACCGCGGCGACGTGCGCGCGGGCGGCCGGGTCGTCGATCTTCCGGTAGCCGGGGAGCTGGTCGGCCTTCTGGCCGTGCTCGCGGCCTCCCTGGCCGTTGCCCTGGCCGGTGATGCAGCCGTACCCCGATCCCTGGCGGCCGGGCAGGCCGAGGGCCAGGGCGAGGTTGACGAACGCGCTGACCGTGTCGGTGCCCTTGGCGTGCTGCTCGGCTCCGCGGCCGGTGAGGATCGCGGCCCGGTCCGCGGCGGCCAGGATCGCCACCGCGGCGCGCATCCGGGCGACCGGCACGCCGGTGATCCGCTCCACCCGCTCGGGCCACCAGGCCGCGACCGAGGTGCGGACCGCCTCGAAGCCGCCGGTACGGGCTGCCACGTACGCCTCGTCGACGTCGCCCTGGGCGATGACGATGTGCAGCAGGCCCAGCGCCAGCGCCAGGTCGGTGCCGGGGGTGGGCTGCAGGTGCAGGTCGGCCTGGCGGGCGGTCGCGGTGACCCGCGGGTCGATGACGATCAGCCGCCCGCCCGCCTCGCGCATCGCGGCCAGGTGCCGGACGAAGGGCGGCATGGTCTCGGCCACGTTCCCGCCCGCCAGCAGCACCGCGTCGGCGCGGGCCAGGTCGGTGATCGGGAACGGCAGGCCGCGGTCCATGCCGAAGGCGCGGCCGGTGGCCGCGGCGGCCGAGGACATGCAGAACCGGCCGTTGTAGTCGATCTGGCTGGTCCGCAGCACCACCCGGGCGAACTTGCCGAGCTGGTAGGCCTTCTCGTTGGTCAGCCCGCCGCCGCCGAACACGGCCACCCCGTCGGGGCCGCAGGCGGCCTGGACGGCGCGGATCCGGTCGGCGACGAAGTCCAGCGCCTCGTCCCAGCCGACCTCCTCACCGTGCAGCAGGGGGGTGGTGAGCCGGTCACCGGTGAGGAGCTCACCGGCGGTCCAGCCCTTCTGACACAGTCCTCCCGCGTTGGCGGGAATGTCCTGGCGCGGGGTGATGGTGATCGTCTCACCCGTCGCGACGTTCATGCCGCACTGCAGAGCGCAGTACGGGCAGTGGGTCGCCGTCCCGGCCTTCACAGGCGGCGGGGCGGGAAGTGAGACCGGCATGGATCCGATGGTGCTTTCAGGCGGTTTCACCGCGAGGTCCCCCCTGTTACCGATGTGCTACAAGCCGCTAACCGCGTTCACATGCGCGATGAGGCGGGTGTGAGTGGTCCGTCGGCCGGGCCCGCGCCGGATGTGAGGACGCGCCGCGCGCCGGGCCTCCCGGACGCGCCGGGGATGCCCGGCTCGCCCGGGGTGCCCGCGAGGCCCGGGAGGCCCGGGGTGCCCGCGAGGCCCGGGAGGCCCGGCGCGCCGCCGGTCACACGCGGGCCGCCGCCAGGCTGGGCACGGAACCCGCGGTACGCAGGTAGCAGGCCCAGGTGAGGATCGCGCACAGCACGTAGAAGGCGGCGAACGAGCCCAGCGCGGCACCCGCTCCCCCGGTCGCGGCGATGGAGCTGCCGAACCCGCGGTTGATGAAGAACCCGCCGAACGCGCCGATCGCGGAGATGATCCCGACCGCGGCGGAGGAGTCCCGCCTGCCGACCGCGAGCGCGGCCTCGTAGGCCGCCGTGCCCGGGGCGAGGCCCGCCACGGCCTTGGCCCGGAAGATCGCCGGGATCATCCGGTAGGTGGAGCCGTTGCCGATGCCGGTGGTGGCGACCAGGAGCATGTAGGCGCCGAAGAAGAGCGGGAAGGCGTGCTGGGCCAGGCCCTGCCAGACCAGCGCCGCCGCGCCGGCCATGGCGCCGAAGTTGACCAGCGTCACCCGGGCTCCGCCGAGCCGGTCCGACAGCCAGCCTCCGGCCGGGCGGATCAGGGAGCCGACCAGCGGGCCGAGGAAGGCCAGGGCGACCAGGGAGGCCTGCTCGGGGAACTGGGTCTTGATGAGCAGCGGGAACGCCGTGGCGTAGCCGATGAACGAGCCGAACGTGCCGATGTACAGCAGCGACATGATCCAGGTCTGGGCCCGTCCGGCGACCTTGAGCTGGTCGGCGGGGCTGGCCTTGGCGGAGGTCAGGTTGTCCATGAAGAAGTAGGCGCCGAGCGCGGCGGCCAGGATGAACGGGATCCAGAACAATCCGGCCGCGGCCAGCCCGAACGCGCCGATCACCAGGGGCATGACGAGCTGCACGGAGCTGACCCCGATGTTGCCGCCCGCCGCGTTGAGGCCGAGCGCCGTCCCCTGCCTGCCCTGGGGGTAGAAGTGGGTGATGTTGGCCATGCTGGAGGCGAAGTTGCCGCCGCCCAGGCCCGCGGTGGCCGCGATCACCAGGAACACCCAGTACGGGGTGTTCGGGTCACCGACCGCGAACGCCAGCAGCACCGCGGGTATCAGCAGCAGCAGAGCGCTGACCACGGTGAAGTTCCGGCCGCCGAATTTGGCGGGGGCGAAGGTGTAGGGGATGCGCAGGGCCGAGCCGACCAGGTTGGGCAGCGAGACGATCCAGAAGAGCTGGTCGGTGGAGAAGTCGTAGGAGCTCATCTTCACGGTCACGATGCTCCACACGGTCCACAGCGTGAACCCCAGGTGCTCGGCGAAGATGGAGAAGATCAGGTTCCGCCGGGCCACCCTCTTGCCCTGACCTTGCCAGAAGTCCGGGTCGTCGGGCCGCCAGTCACTGATCCAGGGCTTCGCCATCATTCCTCCTGCGGGTTTTCGGGGCTTCGGTCCGAAAAACTACGAGGAGGCGGTTACGCACATTCACTATGTGTGATGGTGCGCCGGTTACATGTGACTAACCGCGGAAATATGCAATGCACACGCCGCACTCCGGCAACATGACCGAAACACAGGGTCCCGGAGGGTGACGGTTGAGCCACGGCGGCAACGGGAACCGTCCTCGATGCCGATTCGACCTCTGCGGGGAGTGTGCGTGGCCGTCCAGCCGATCCGACCCTTCACCGATCCTGTGCTGCGAACGGTCGCCGAGGCGGTGACCGACTTCGACCGGGAGCTGCGCGTCCTGGTCAAGTCGCTCCAGGCGACGATGCGGGCGGGGGCCGGCCGCGCCGGTCTGGCCGCGCCGCAGATCGGCGTCCCGCTGCGGGTGGTCGTCTACGACCTGGACGGCAAGGCCGGCCACCTGGTCAACCCCCGCCTGGAGCTGTCCGAGCGCAGGATCGTGGCCGACGAGGCGTGCCTGTCGGCGCCCGGCCGCTGGTGGCCACTGGAACGCTCCTACATGGTCACCGCGCGTGGCCGCGACATGTTCGGCAAACCGGTCACGGTCCGGGCGCTGGGCATGCTCGCCCGGGTGCTGCAGCACGAGGCCGACCACCTCGACGGCACCCTGTTCGTCGACCGCCTCCCCGCCGAGGAGCGGGAGCGGTTCCTGTCCTCGATTCCGTGAGTTGTGCGTCCCGATGCGGGGCGATAGAGTTGAGTGGTTGCAGTCGTAATTCTCGCTTAGCCTTATCATCTCAAGTGCTTATGAGAGTCCGCCGGCAGCGGACGTTACAGGTTTCTCCGGATGGTCTCCGCGGGTGCATGGTAGGGTCCGCAACGCAGCCCCGCGCCGCCGACCTGGCGGCTCGGTGAGGCTCCCAATGAGGAGAAGTAGTTTTGTCTGAGGGCACCGTTAAGTGGTTCAACGCCGAAAAGGGCTTCGGATTCATCGCACCGGATGACGGCACCGCCGATGTCTTCGTGCACTACTCGGCCATCAACTCCGGCGGCTACCGCAGCCTGGAGGAGAACCAGCGTGTCAGCTTCGTCACCACGCAGGGCCAGAAGGGCCCGCAGGCCGACCAGGTTCAGGTCATCTGACCCGGTCTGACCTAAGGGGCCTGACCTAAGGCTTCAGATCGAGCCCGTCCCGCGCGAGCGGGGCGGGCTCGATCGCTTTTCCCGCATCTTTCCCTTGGCCGCACCCCTCCCGCCGGGCGTTCGGATCCTCCGGTTCCCAGGGAAAGCGGGACTCTCCACCGGGCGTTCGGATCCTCCGATGCTCAGGGGGAAGCGGGACTCTCCACCGGGCCTTCGGATCTCCCGTGCTCAGGGGAGATCGGGGCTCTCCGGCGTCCACGTGGGCGCCGGAGAACACCCCGGAGCGCGGAGCGGGGTCCTGGGGCTCACACCCCGGGGGTCACAGGGCGACGCCGAGCAGCGTGTCCACGATCCGCGCGACCAGGGCCGGGGCGCCCGGGTCGGTCCCGCCCTCGGACAGTGCTCGCTCTGCCCAGTCGTCGACGGCCGCCAGCGCGCCGGGGGCGTCCAGGTCGTCGGCCATCCGGTCGCGTACCCGCTCCAGCACGGCACCGGCGTCCGGGCCGGCCGCCAGCGCCGCGGCCGAGCGCCAGCGCTCCAGCCGCGCCTCGGCCGAGGTCAGCAGGCCGGCCGTCCACTCCCAGTCCGAGCGGTAGTGGTGGGCCAGCAGCGCCAGCCGGATGGCCATCGGGTCGCTCTCCCGGCGCAGGCGGGAGACGAAGACCAGGTTGCCCTTGGACTTGGACATCTTCTCGCCATCCAGGGCGACCATGCCCGCGTGCACGTACGCCTTGGCGAAGGGCCACTCGCCGGACGCCACATGGCCCTCGTGGGCCCCGCACTCGTGGTGCGGGAAGATCAGGTCGGAGCCGCCTCCGGCGACGTCGAAGCCGCCGGAGAGGTTCGCCAGGGCGATCGCGGTGCACTCGATGTGCCAGCCCGGCCTGCCCGGCCCGAACACCGAGGGCCAGGACGGCTCCCCCGGGCGCTCCGCGCGCCAGAGCAGCCAGTCCAGGGGGTGCTTCTTGCCCTGCCTGCCGGGGTCTCCCCCGCGCTCGCCGAACAGGGCCAGCATCCGCTCCTCGGAGTAGCCCGAGACGGCGCCGAACTTGGGGGCCGCGGACACGTCGAAGTAGACGTCCCCGTCGAGCTCGTAGGTGGCGCCCTTGTCGCGCAGCACCTCGACCAGGTCCGCCACCTGGCCGATCACCTCGGTCACGGCCACGTAGTCGCGCGGCGGGAGGACGCGCAGCGCCTCCATGTCGGTCCGGAACAGCTCGATCTCACGTTCGGCCAGCTCACGCCAGTCCACGCCGGTCCGCTCCGCGCGCTCCAGCAGGGGGTCGTCGACGTCGGTGGCGTTCTGGGTGAAGTGCACCTGGTGCCCGGCGTCCAGCCAGGCCCGGTTGACCAGGTCGAAGGCGAGATAGGTGTTCGCGTGCCCTATGTGGGTGGCGTCGTAGGGCGTGATGCCGCAGACGTACATCCGTGCCGTGGCACCCGGCCGCGTGGTGACGACCTCGCGCGCGGCCGTGTCGAACAGCCGCAGCGGGACACCGGCACCGGGAAGCCCGGGAACCGTCGGCGCCGACCACGATCTCATCACATACCTCCAGCGTGGGGACCCCGGATTCTAACCCCGGGAGGGGAAGCGGAGCGGACCGCCCGGTGCCGGCGGGGATCCGGCCCGCGGGAGGCCGGTGGTCCCGGCGCCGGCCATGGGAGGACGTCAAAAAGGGAGCCTATCCAGCGAACCGACCATCCCGGTCACCCCGGGGTGGTGAACAAGGACATTCACCTCAACCCCGGGGACTCACCGGATCATTCCGGCAGGATCGCGCCGAAGGCGGCCGGGTCCCGGGGGTCGGCGGTGAACTCGTAGCGGACACCCCCGGGCGCCAGTCCCAGCAGGGTGACCGACACCGACCCGAAGACCCGGCCCTCGGGCAGATCACGATTGACGATCATGGTGCGGGGGTCGCCGGAGGGCACTCCCGCGCCGGTGGCGAGCTCCCGCCACCTCTCCCAGGGGCCGTCCAGCCCGGACGGGCGCTCCGCGGCGGCGAACAACGGCCGGAAGAAGGCGACGCGCTCGTCCTCCTCGCCCCGTTCCCAGCCGCTGTTGACGATCATGTGGGTTCCCGGGGGGAGGTCCTCCCGCCCCAGCGCGACCCCGTCCCAGTGCCACAGCCGGGCCCCGTCGAGGTCGGCCCGGAGCAGGTGGAAGGGGTCGTAGCCGTCCAGGCCGCTCTCGGGCAGGTCCTCCCCGGCCGCCGCGAGCAGTGGCAGGTCGCCCCGCGATCGGCGGGTCGCGTCCGGGGCGGGCACGCCGCGCCCGTTGAGGACGGCCCCGGCCCTCCTGCTCCCGGGATCGACCGCCAGCCAGGTACCGCCGCCCCGCAGGTCACGCCCGCCGATCAGGCCGGGACGTTCGCGCGGCCAGTGCTCGCCCGGGGGGACCCATGGACGGTCGGTGAACTCATCGCGCACCCCGACCACGATCAGGGGGATCTCGGCGCTCGGATCGATGCTGACGACAACCGTGCACATGCCGGGAGGTTACGCCCTCGGCGGGCACGCCTTCGGCGGGCACGCCTTCGGGGCGGGGGTGCGGACAGCGGGGGTCCGTACGGCGGGGCCGTCCCGCCGTCACGGCACGGTCGTCCGGACGCGGTCGTCCAGGCATGGTCGTCCAGGCGCGGTCGTCCGGACGCGGTCGTCCGGGCACGGCTCTCCCGGTGGGGTCGTCCCGGCGGGCCGGTCGCGGGGACGGTGGGTGCCGCGGGGTGGTGAGGGTCGCGCGGTGGTGCGGGGGATGCGGGGCTCAGATCGGCGGCCACGGGATGGCGGGCCAGTCCTTGGAGGGCATCGGGTGCAGGCCGGTGTCGAGGAGCCTGCGGACCCGGGCCCAGGTGGCCTCGACCTCGTGGGAGGTGAGGAGCTCGCGCAGGCGGTTCCCCAGGCGGCCCTCCTCCAGGTCGCGTTCGAGGCGGGTCAGGACGTTCATGGCCTCACGCGACAGCGGCTTGCCGCGCCACTGCCACAGCACGGTGCGCAGCTTGTCCTCGGCGGAGAAGGAGACCCCGTGGTCGACCCCGTAGATGTGGCCGTCGGCGAGCGGCAGCAGGTGGCCGCCCTTGCGGTCGGCGTTGTTGACGACCGCGTCGAAGACCGCCATCCGCCGCAGCGAGGGATGGCGGCTGCGGATCAGCACCATCAGGTCGATCTCGGGGTCGGTGTCGACCCACAGCTGGCACATGCCGGGACCGAAGGGACCGTCGCGGTAGACGGTGGGCGGCACGATCCGCCAGCCGATGGCCGCGGACACCTCGTAGGCGGCGACCTCGCGAGCGGCCAGGGTGCCGTCGGGGAAGTCCCACAGGGGGCGCTCGCCCCGCACGGGTTTGTACACGCAGGCCGCCGAGAGCCCGGCGTGCCGTATCGAGCAGTAGAGCGTCATGTTGGTCGCCTCGACCAGGCGGCCCGCCACCTCCAGCCTTCCGTTCCGGAGCAGACGCGTCGCGGTCTCCTCGTCGAGCCCCGTGGCCGGCGCCGCACTCAGCGTCGGCTCGCTCTCAGCACTCATTCGCCTCCTCCAGCAGATGAAGCGCTATTACCCCGGTAACCGTTGAGCCGCACGCAGATGTGCCCCTCGGGATCGAGAGGCTGGGCACAGAGCGGGCAGGGGGGGCGCCCGGCGGCGACGAGCGCCAGGGCCCGCCTGGTGAAGGCCCGTGCGGCGACGGGGCTGATGTGAACGCGCAGTACCGTGGGCTCGTCCGTCTCCGAGGGGTCGAACTCCTCCTCCTCGGCGACCGCCTCCTGGGCCTCGATGACCACCTGGGCCGCCTCGGAGTCCCACGCGAGCGCCATGGCGCCCACGCGGAAGTCCTCGCTGATCGGCACGTCCAGGGGGGCGTTGTCCGCCGGCGCGGCCTGGACGGCGGGCATCGGGACGTCGCCCTCGCCACGCCGCAGCACCTCGTCGAGCAGCTCGTCGAGACGGTCGGCCAACGCCGCGACCTGGAACTTCTCCAGCGCCACGGTGGTCAGCCTGCCCTGGCCCCGAGCCTGCAGGAAGAAGGCTCGTGATCCCGGTTGCCCCACGGCACCGGCCACGAATCTCTCGGGTGGATCGTAGTCGAAGACCGGCATAGCCCGACCTTACGTGGTCCCGGATCCGCCGCCGACTGCGGCATCGCTCCCGGTGGAATTTTCTCCCCCCTCCTCGCCCTCCGAACCCTCCTTTTGCCGCAATCCGCTCACATCTCCCCCGATGTCGTTGAGCCTGAGCACGAAGGGACGCAGGGGGGTGTAGCGGATGGCGGTGAGCGAGGCCGGATCGGCCGTGATCCGCTGGAACTGGTCCAGGTGGAGCCCCATGGCGTCGGCCACGATGGCCTTGATCACGTCTCCGTGGCTGCAGACGAGGTAGGTCGCCTTCGGGCCCAGCCGCTCGTTCCACTCCCTGACGGCGGTCACGGCGCGGTGCTGCACGGCCGCCAGGGACTCGCCCCCGGGGAAGGTGACCGCGCTCGGGTGGGCCTGGACGACCGGCCACAGCGGGTCCTTGACGAGCTCGGCGATCGGGCGGCCCGTCCAGTCGCCGTAGCGGCACTCGCCGAAGCGCTCGTCGGTCAGCACCTCGCGCCCCCCGGCGACCGCCTGCGCGGTCTCCTGACAGCGTTCCAGCGGGCTGGAGACGATCGCGTCGAGCTCCAGGCCGGCCAGTCGCGCGGCGAGCGCCTCCGCCTGGGCCCGTCCCGCGTCGCTGAGGTGGACCTCGGGGGTCCAGCCCGCGAGGACCGGACCGGTGAGATGGGTAAGGCCGTGTCTGGCCAGCAACAAGGTCGTCACGGGGCCAAGTCTTGCAGCCCTCGCTCCACTACTTTTAAGTGGCCGGGCGGTAATCTGGCCGGATCATGGAGCAGCGCTATGTGGGCCGGAGCGGCCTGTCGGTGTCCCGCCTGGGTCTCGGGACGATGACGTGGGGGCGTGACACCGGAGCCGAGGAGGCCGCGGCGCAGCTCCGCACGTTCGCCGAGGCCGGCGGCACGCTCATCGACACCGCGGACGTCTACACGGGCGGTGACGCCGAACGGCTGCTCGGGCGGCTGCTGCGCGACTCGGTGCCGCGCTCGGAGCTGGTGCTGTCCACCAAGGCCGTGCTCACCCCGACCGGCCGCCGTCCCCGCGACGCCTCCAGGAAGCACCTGATCGCCGCGATCGACGCCTCCCTGACCCGCCTGGGCGTCAACGAGGTCGACCTGTGGCAGCTGCACGCCTTCGACCCCGACGTCCCGCTGGAGGAGACCCTGGCCGCCGTGGACGCCATCGTGTCCTCGGGACGCGCCGCGTACGCCGGGGTCTGCGACTACGCGGGCTGGCAGCTCGCCGCAGCCGCGGTGGGACAGCGGGCGGTCCCCGGCCGGGTGCCGATCGTCGCGGCCCAGGTGGAGTACTCGCTGCTGGCCCGCGAGGCCGAGCGCGAGCTGATCGCCGCGGCCGAGCACGTGGGCGCGGGCGTGCTGGCCTGGTCCCCGCTCGGGCGAGGGGTGCTCACCGGCAAGTACCGCACCGGGATCCCCGCGGACTCGCGGGCCGCGACCCCGCACTTCGCCGACTTCGTCACGCCCTATCTGGACGAGCGGTGCCGCCGGGTGGTCGAATCGGTGACGACCGCGGCCGAAGGGCTGGGCGTCTCCCCGCTGTCGGTGGCCCTGTCGTGGGTACGCGACCAGCCGGGGGTGACCTCCGCCATCGTCGGGGCACGTACCCACGCCCAGCTGTCCGGGGTGCTTCAGGCCGAGGAGCTGACGCTGCCGGTGGAGATAAGGGAGGCGCTCGACGACGTCTCGGCCGACTGAGGCGCGCCACGCGCCGCGCAGGGAACGTGGAGGGACCGTCCGCGGGCCGCACGGGCACGCAACGGGCCGTGACGATCCGTGACAGCGGGCCGGGCGGGCCGTGACACGGGCCGGGCGGGCGGCCACGGCGCCGGGGCGGAACGGGCGGCCCCGACGGGAGGGCCGCTCCTGGAGAAGCGAACGGAAAAGACCGAACGAGAATTCGTCTCACGTATCACTAGTCGATACCGAAGGACGACTTTCCGTGGAAAAAGCGAGCCCCCCTACAAAACTGTCTGACAGACGGGCAGGGGGTCCGGACAGCGGCGAGGTGCCACGGCCGTCGCCGGGGCCGGGGGAAGGAGACGAGTGCGAGCTGCGATGTCCGCGGGCATCTTGGCGCTGGCGCTGGGGAGCGGGATCCCGGCGGCCGCCATCGCGCCCGTGAGCGCCGCGCGGACCGCCGTCATGCCCTCGAACGTCACGCCCGTGTCCCTCACCCCCGCGCACACCGCACGGGACGGCGCGAGCGCGCACGACGCGGCCGCCGACCACGCGGGCGCACGCGACGACACGACCGTTCAGGAGCACGCGGGCGTGTACGACGACGTGACCGCACGGGACGACACGGGCGCGCACGACGGCGCGGGTCCGCGGGACGACACGGACCCGCAGGGCGGCACGGACACGCGGGCGGACGGCTGTGACCACGAAGGGCTGCTGGGCGCCGTGACCGGCGGTCTCTGCCGGGCGGTGAACGGGGTCACGGACATAATCGGCGGCAGCGTCGGCAGCGTCGGGGGCGTACCACCGGCCCCGCTGCTGTCCTCCCCGTTCTCGTTCGCCACGCCGCCGCCCTCGTCGCCCTCCGACGACGACCGCGCCCGGGGTCGTGAGAAGGAGAAGGAGCACAAGGAGAAGCGCAACGGCGGCGAGGAGGTCCCCCCGGTGGAGGAGGAGCCACCCGCCGAGGAGGAGCCACCGGCCGAGCAGCCGACGCGCGAACCCGACGTCACGCCCACGAAGGCCCCCGCCCCCGAGAGGCCGCAGGACCCTTCCGGCCAGGACCAGACCGCCAGGACGTCACAGGACGCGTCCAAGACCCTGGACGCCCCCTGCCGGCCCGCGTCGGCCTCCCCCGGATGCGCCGCGTCGGCCGACGCCCTCCCGGAGGAGACGGCCTCGCCGAAGGCGTCCCCGAGCCCGTCGCGGACCCCGAAGCCCTCCCGGAGCCCGAGCCCCGCGCCCACCCGCAGGACCCCGCTGCCCGCGGTGACCTGGCACACGCCGTCACGGCCGCCGGACCCGCACCCGCTCACCGTCGGCGAGGACCGCAGACCGTCTCCCCGCCCGTCGCCCGTGATCGACGCCGAGGCCCCCCGGGTGGAACTGCTCTGGCCGGCCCCGCTGATGCAGGAGCTGCAGCGGCAGATGAAGAACGAGCGGCCGGTGACGCCGACCAGGTCGTCCGACACCGCGGGCACCGTGCTCACCACGGTGGTGCTCGCCGGGGCCATCCTCGCGGTCCGCCTGCTGTACAGCAGGCGGAAGATCAAGGAGTCGATACCGTTCGAGCCGGTCCCGCCGGGACACCACCACCGGGTGGCCTGAGCTCGGGGACGCGGTCGTCCCGGCCGGGCGGCGAGGCACGGCCGGGACGCGAGAACGGCACGCAAGGGGCACCGAAAGGCACCGAAAGGCGCTGAAGGCGCCGAGGAGATCCCGGGGACCGGGGACGTCACGCCCCGATGGCGTGCACCCCGCCGTCGACGTGGACGATCTCACCGGTCGTCGCGGGGAACCAGTCGGACAGCAGGGCGACGCACGCCTTGGCCGCCGGGCCGGGGTCGTTGACGTCCCAGCCGAGCGGGGCCTTGGCGGGCCAGCTGTCCTCGAACTCGACGAAGCCGGGGATGCTCTTGGCCGCCATCGTCCGGATCGGCCCGGCCGCCACCAGGTTGACCCTGATGCCGTGCTTGCCGAGGTCGCGGGCCAGGTAGCGCGAGCAGGACTCCAGCCCGGCCTTGGCCACGCCCATCCAGTCGTAGACCGGCCACGCCTTGGTCGCGTCGAAGTCCAGGCCGACGATCGCGCCGCCCTCCTTCATGAGCGGGAGCGCGGCCGTCGCGAGCGACTTGAACGAGTACGTGGAGACCTGGAGGGCGGTCGCCACGTCCTCCCACGAGGTGTTCAGGAAGTTGCCGCCCAGGGCGCTCTGCGGGGCGAAGCCGATGGCGTGCACCACCCCGTCCAGCCCGCCCAGGTGCTCGCCGACCCGGTCGGCCAGCGAGCCGAGGTGCTCCTCGCTGGTGACGTCGAGCTCCAGCACCGGGGGCGGCTCGGGCAGCCGCTTGGCGATGCGCTCGACCAGGCTGAGCCGGCCGAAGCCGGTGAGCACGATCTGCGCGCCCTCCTCCTGGGCCAGCTTGGCCACCGTGAAGGCGATGGAGGCGTCGGTGAGCACGCCGGTGATCAGGAGTCGCTTGCCGTCGAGGATTCCCATGTCAGTGTCCCATTCCCAGGCCGCCGTCGACGGGGATGACGGCCCCCGTGATGTAGGCGGCGTCCTCGCCGGCCAGGAACCTGACCACGCGTGCGATCTCCTCCGCGCTGGCGTAACGGCCCAGCGGGATGTTCTTCCTGATCTGCTCCTGGTACACCTCGTCCAGCTCGGCCGTCATGTCGGTCTCCACGAAACCGGGGGCGACCACGTTGACGGTGATGTTGCGCGAGCCGAGCTCCCTGGCCGCCGACCGGGCAAAACCGATCATGCCCGCCTTGGAGGCGGCGTAGTTGCTCTGCCCGGCCGAGCCGAGCATCGCCACCACCGAGGAGATCAGCACGATGCGTCCCCGCTTGAGCCGGAGCATGCCCCGGGTGGCGCGCTTGGCGACCCGGTAGGCGCCGGTGAGGTTGGCGTCGATGACGTCGGTGAAGGCCTCCTCCTTCATCATCGGCAGCAGCGTGTCCCGGGTGATGCCCGCGTTGGCCACGAGCACCTCGACCGGGCCGTACTCGGCCTCGACCTTCGCGAACGCGGCGTCCACGTCCGCCGTGCTGGTCACGTCGCAGCGCACGCCGAACAGTCCCTCGGGGGGCTGTCCGGATCGGTAGGTCACGGCGACGTCGTCGCCTGCCTGGGCGAGTTCGCGGGCGATCGCGAGGCCGATGCCGCGATTGCCGCCGGTTACGAGAACAGAGCGAGCCATGGTCCGAAGGTATCGGCTACCGAGCGGTAACTCTGTTGTCCGAGAGGGACAAGATCACGGCGCTAGGATCGTCGGCATGCGCCAGATCGATGCCGACTTCCTCGCCCTCCCGCTGCGGCGGCTGGCGGACGCGGCCCTGCAGCGCGCCCGTGACCTGGGCGCCGAGCACGCCGACTTCCGGCTGGAGCGGATCCGCGGCCAGACGGTGCGCCTGTCCGACACCTCGCTGGAGGGGGCCATCGACGCCGACACCCTCGGGTACGCCGTGCG
Organism: Streptosporangium longisporum; assembly: GCF_039534895.1. Classification (NCBI taxonomy): domain Bacteria; kingdom Bacillati; phylum Actinomycetota; class Actinomycetes; order Streptosporangiales; family Streptosporangiaceae; genus Streptosporangium; species Streptosporangium longisporum. Next base: position 137,223 of record NZ_BAAAWD010000019.1, read on the forward strand.
GGTCGTCAAGGACGGCACGTGGGGTTTCGCCGCGGGCATCGAGCTCACCGCCGAGGCCGCCGCCGCGGTCGCCGGGCAGGCGGTGGAGGTGGCGGTCGTCAGCGCGGCGATCAACCGCGAGCCGGTCGAGCTGGCCCCCGAGCCGGTGCACGCCGACGTCACCTGGGTCTCCTCCTACGAGCTCGACCCGTTCGAGGTGCCGCTGCGCGACAAGGCGGCGCTGCTGGCCGACTGGTCGGGCGACCTGCTGCGCGACCCGGGCGTGGACCACACGCAGGCGTCGCTGATGCAGGTCAAGGAGCAGAAGTTCTACGCCGACACGGCCGGGACGGTCACCACCCAGCAGCGGGTGCGCGTCCATCCCCGCGTCCAGGCGATGCGGGTGCTGGACGGCCGCTTCGACTCGGCGCGGACGCTCGCCCCTCCGGTCGGCCGGGGGTACGAGTACCTCACCGGCACCGGCTGGGACTTCCCCGCCGAGCTGGCCCGCATCCCGGAGCTGCTCGCCGAGAAGCTGCTCGCCCCCTCGGTCGAGGCGGGCCCGTACGACCTGGTGATCGACCCGTCGAACCTGTGGCTGACCATCCACGAGTCGGTGGGGCACGCCACCGAGCTGGACCGCGCCCTGGGGTACGAGGCGGCGTACGCCGGGACGAGCTTCGCCACCTTCGACCGGCTCGGCGAGCTGGTGTACGGCTCCGAGGCGATGAACGTGACCGGTGACCGCACCGTCGAGCACGGCCTGTCCACCATCGGCTACGACGACGAGGGCGTCGCCACCCGGGAGTTCGACATCGTCTCCGACGGCGTCCTGGTCGGCTACCAGCTCGACCGGCGGATGGCGCTGCTGAAGGGCCTGGGCGCCTCCAACGGCTGCGCCTTCGCCGACTCCCCGGGCCACACCCCGATCCAGCGGATGGCCAACGTCTCGCTCCGCCCGGCGCCGGACGGCCCCTCCACCGAGGAGCTGATCTCCGGCGTCGACCGGGGCATCTACGTGGTGGGCGACCGCAGCTGGTCCATCGACATGCAGCGGTACAACTTCCAGTTCACCGGGGAGCGGTTCTACCTGATCGAGAACGGCCGTCTCGCGGGCCAGCTGCGCGACGTCGCCTACCAGGCCACCACGACCGACTTCTGGAGGTCGCTGGCGGCGCTCGGCGGGCCGCAGACGTACGTGCTGGGCGGGGCGTTCAACTGCGGCAAGGGCCAGCCGGGGCAGGTCGCACCGGTCAGCCACGGCTGCCCGTCGGCGCTCTTCCGCGGCGTGCGCGTCCTCAACACCGTCCAGGAGAGTGGCAGTTGAACACCCATGAGGGGCGGACCGGAGAGAGTGAGCGGCGGGAGAGGATCGGGATGAGCCCCCAGGAGATGATCGAGAAGGCACTGGAGCTCTCCACGGCCGACGACACCGTCGTGATCGTGGAGGAGGGGGCGAGCGCCAACCTGCGCTTCGCGGGCAACACCCTCACCACCAACGGCGTGTCGCGCTCGTCCCAGCTGACCGTGATCTCCATCGTGGGCCGGGGCGTGGGCGTGGTGTCGCGGTCGGCGGTGCGGGCGGACGGGCTCGACGACGTGGTGGCCGCCGCCGACCACGCCGCCGAGGACGCGCGGCCGTCCGAGGACGCCCGGCCGCTGCTGGAGGGCACCCGCTCCGACGGCTGGGACGATCCGGCCGAGCCGACCTCGATCGGGGTCTTCGGCGCCTTCGCCCCGGCCCTGGGAGAGGCCTTCGCCGCGGCCGAGGCGGGCGGGCGCAGGCTGTACGGGTTCGCCGAGCACGAGGTCACCACGACCTTCGTGGGCACCTCGGCCGGCGCCCGGCTCCGGCACGCCCAGCCCACCGGCCGCCTGGAGCTCAACGCCAAGTCCCCCGACATGCGGCGTTCGGCCTGGACCGGGGTGTCCACCCGCGACTTCGCCGACGTCGACGTCATGGCCCTGGACGCCGAGCTGGCCCGGCGCCTGGCGTGGGCGGAGAACCGGGTGGACCTGCCCGCGGGCCGGTACGAGACGCTGCTGCCGCCGTCGGCCGTGGCGGACCTGATGATCTACCTGTACTGGACGGCCGGGGCCCGCGACGCCCTGGAGGGACGCACGGTCTTCTCCCGGCCGGGCGGCGGCACCCGCGTCGGCGACACGCTCTCCTCGCTGCCGCTCCGGCTGTACTCCGACCCGGGGGCGGCCGGGGTGGAGTGCCCGCCGTTCGTGGTGGCGCACGCCTCCGGCCGGCAGACCTCGGTGTTCGACAACGGGATGCCGCTGGCGCCCACCGACTGGATCTCCGACGGCAGGCTGGCCGGCCTGCTGCAGACCCGGCACACGGCCGAGCTGACCGGCCTTCCGACGACCCCGGCGGTCGACAACCTGATCATGCGGGGGCCCGAGGGGGGCCGGTCGCTGGAGGACATGATCGCCTCCACCGAGCGCGGCCTGCTGCTGACCTGCCTGTGGTACATCCGCGAGGTCGACCCGCAGTCGCTGCTGCTGACCGGGCTGACCCGGGACGGCGTCTACCTGGTGGAGAAGGGCGAGGTGGTGGGCGAGGTGAACAACTTCCGCTTCAACGAGAGCCCGGTGGACCTGCTGCGCCGCCTGACCGAGGTCGGCGCCTCGGAGCAGACCCTGCCGCGCGAGTGGGGCGACTACTTCAACCGCGCGATCATGCCCGCGATCCGGGTGCCCGACTTCAACATGTCGACGGTCAGCCAGGCCAGCTAGGGCCTGTACGGAGTCGAGATCAGAGGGATCCGCCTGCCCGCCGGCCGGCCCGGTGCGGCCGAGGGTCCGCGTCGACCGGCGGGTCGTCGTCGCGGCCACGCCGTGAGGCGAGCAGCGCGATCGCGACGACGATCTGCACCGCCACGACGGACGCCATCGTCAGGGGCGAGGTGACGCTCAGCAGCGCCATCGTCGCGTTGACGCCGAAGTGGACCGCGATCGACGCCGCGACCCCGGCACGCTCGTAGGCGTAGCCGGTCAGCAGCGCCATCGGGACGACGCTGATCGTGAACAGCAGCCCGCTCCAGCTGAACAGCCCGAATCCGGCCTGGACGGTCCCGGGGACGAAGAACAGCGGCAGATGCCACACCGCCCAGACGACACCCAGCAGCAGGCCGGCCCGAAGGCGGCTCAACGACGCGCGCAGACGCGGGTACGCCGTGCCACGCCAGCCGGGCTCCTCGGACAACGGGCCGGCGATCAGCATGCCGATGAGGAACGGCACGGGTCCGCCGATGGTCGCGACCAGGTTCCGCAGGCCGATGGCGTCCGGCCGGATGCCGGGCCGCCCGGCCAGGGCCCGTAGTGCGGCGGCGGCGTCGCGCCGGTTGTCGGTGAATCCGGTCGCGCGCCAGTCGCCGGAGCCGGCTCCGACGCCGCGCCGGTCGTAGCGCAGTGTGGCGATCCCGTCCTTGGCGAGCGCGGCTGCCAGCGGCGGTCCGAGCTCCATGCGGAGCCGGCCGGTGTTGGCGTCGCGGTCCAGCCGCCCGGATCCGTGCAGCAGCAGGACGGCCGGGTGCGGGCCGGGGCCCGCGGGCAGGGTCAGCGTGCCGGCCAGGGACAGTCCGTCGTCCGCGGTAACCGTCATGTCGACGTCGCGCATGTCCCGCCTCTCACTGTTATCAAGTTTGAGAACATTATCTCATATGAGAACATAGGTCCATGTCAACCACGGACCTTCTCCTGCACCCCGTCCGGATGCGCATCCTGCAAACGCTGTTCGACACCGACCCGATGACCACCGCGCAGCTGCGTGACCGCCTCCCCGACATCGCGCCGGCGACGATGTACCGGCACATCGCCGTGCTGACCGACGCGGGCGTGCTGGAGGTGGCGGACGAGAGACGGGTGCGCGGCACGGTGGAGCGCAGCTACCGCGTACGCCCCGAACAGGGGGCGGTCGACCCCGCGGCGCGGGCGGCGATGACGAGGGAGGACCACCAGCGGGCGTTCACCACCTTCGCGGCGTCGTTGATGGCGGACTTCGGCCGCTACCTCGCCCACGAGGACGCCGATCCCGTCTCGGACGGCGTGGTCTACCGGCAGGCGGCGGTATGCCTGACCGAGGACGAGTTCGCCGTGATGGTCGAGGAGATCGAGCGCGCGGTCCTCGCACGGGCCGGCCACGCCGAGGGCGACGGCCGCACCCGTCGCATCGTCAGCCTCGTCGTCGTACCGGACGGACCCAGGCCGGAACCGGGGGCGGACCCCGGGCCGGAAACAGGGACGGGCATCGGCACCGGGCGGCCGGCCGATCAGGCCGGTGGGTCGTGAGGCGGGCCAGGACGGCACGCCACCGCGCAGGCGAATCCCCCTGATCCCACCTCCGTACCGGCCCCGGTGCCGTGACCGGGGAGGTCACCGGCGTCCACCCCTTCTGTACAAATTGTTCATAGTGACGTACGCTCCACTGTGTACAGATTGTTCACTAATGGAGGGGGGCCTCATGACCGGCTCGGACACCTCACGCGTCGCCATCGTCACGGGCGGATCCGGCGGAATCGGCCGGGCCGTGGCCGAGCACCTCGGCGGCCGTCGCTTCGACGTCGTCGTCCACTACAGCGGCAACCGGGACCGGGCCGAGGAGACGGCCACCGCCATCGGCGAGGCCGGCGGCCGGGCGGTCACCGCCAGGGCCGACGTGGCGGACGAGACCGAGGTCGCCGCCCTGTTCGAGCGGGCGCGCACCGCCTTCGGCGGCGTCGACGTCGTCGTCCACACCGCGGGCGTCATGCCCCTGGCGCCGATCGCGGACATGAGGCTCGACGACTTCGACCGGGTGCAGCGGACCAACGTCCGCGGGACGTTCGTCGTGAACCAGGCCGCGGCCCGGGTGGTCCGCGCCGGTGGGAGCATCGTCAACTTCTCGACGTCCGTGACCCGCCTGCAGCAGCCCACCTACGGCGCCTACGCCGCGTCGAAGGGCGCCGTCGAGGCACTCACCCTGATCCTGGCGCGGGAGCTGCGCGGGCGCGACGTCACCGTGAACGCGGTCGCACCCGGCCCGACCGCGACGCCGCTGTTCCTCGACGGGAAGCCGCAGGAGGTCATCGACCACCTGTCCTCCCTGGCCCCCCTGGAGCGACTGGGCACCCCGGACGACATCGCACGCTCGGTGCTCGGCCTCGTCGACGCCCGCTGGATCAACGGCCAGGTCGTGTACGTCAACGGCGGCATCGCCTGACCACGCGCTCGCACACGAGAGGATCGGACATGGCAGGGAAGGTCATCATCATCAGCGGAGCCGGCAGCGGCTTCGGCGCGGGAGCGGCCCGCCGCCTCGCCGACGACGGCAACACCGTCTACGCCGGCATGCGCGAGACCACGACACGGAACGCCCCGGGCCGATCAGCGGCTGACGTACCCGTGGGAGCACCGCGCGGGGGTGCCTATCATGGGACCCCATGCGGGTGAGCCCCATCGGCGGACCATCGAGCGAGAAGAACCCCATGACTGCACAGGCTCCGGCGCGGCCTTCCGAGGGCCGCAGAAGACGGTCGGCGGACGAGGTGCGCGCGACCGTCCTGCAGACCACGGCCCGGCTCCTTCTCGAGGGGGGGATGTCGGCCGTCACGTTCGACAAGGTCGCGCAGGCGGCTCCCGCCAGCAAGGCCACGATCTACAAGTGGTGGCGCTCACCGGGAGCGCTGGCGGCCGAGGCGTACTTCGCCCACGTCGAGGAACGACTCCACTTCGACTCCACCGGCGACGTCGAGCACGACCTCCGTGCCCAGCTGCGCGCCTTCGTGACGCTGCTCATGCAGCCCGATGTGGGGAAGGCGATCGCGCACCTCATCGGCGCGGCCCAGGACGACCCCGAGCTCGCCAGGGCGTGGTCGGAGAACTACTCACGGGACCGCAGGCAGCTCGCCGTCGATCGCCTCGCCGACGCGCAGAACGCCGGGCAGATCCGTCAGGACGTCGATCCGCAGGTCGTGGTCGACCAGCTCTGGGGCGCCTGCTACCACCGTCTCCTCCTGCCCGACGAACCGCTCACCCCGGCGTTCGCGGACGCTCTCGTCGACAACCTCGGACGCGGCATCCTCACCGGGTGATCCCGCGGAACCGGGCGGTCTCGCCCGGTCCCGGACCCCACCGCACCGGGCCCCGCCGCACCGGGCACCGCTCAGCGCTGGACCAGAGGGACGGTGTGCACGCGTTGCCAGCGCTGGCCCGTCACCACCCGGGCGGTGGCGTCGGTGAGGTCGTACACGACCGACCAGCGGGTGTGGGTCTGGGCCACCTGGCGCAGCAGGCCCATGGCGTCGCGCCAGTCCCTGGCGGCGGGCAGTCCGCGGGCGAGCGTGCCGTAGCGGCCGTCGGCCCGGCGCTGGGCGGCGGAGGTGCCGGTCATGGTGAAGTTGGTGAGCATCCGGTCGTCGATGACGTTGAGCCTGCCCCGGGCGTACTCCACCACGACCGACCTGCCCGTCGCGTCGGCGATCAGGTAGTGGACCTGCGGCCCGATGGTGAAGTCCACGTCGTGGCGGCGCATGATCGCCACCGCCTCGTCCACGGTGGCCGCCTCGTCGAGCATCATCCGGATGACGCGCACGCTGCCGATGTCGGGACGGTCGGGTGAAGGCTCGGGCAGCCCGCCCTCGGGCGCCGTGGCCATCCCGATCGCCAGGCCCTTCTCGTTGACGCCGTCGAACGGGGCGAGCACCGCGTGGGCCATCCTGCGCCGGTCGGGGGCGGCGGTCAGGTCGGGCGGGTCGGAACCGCCGATCAGGTGGAACAGGTCCACGACGGAGACCGAGGCGTAGCCGTCGGGCGGGTCGGCGTGCACGATCAGCGCCGGGTTGGGGTCCCAATCGAAGTTGCGGCCGAACAGCGGCCGGTCACCGGCGAGGGCGAACAGCGAGCAGGCCCAGCCGTCGGCGGGGGCGGCCAGTTCCTCCTCGCCCAGGGGCGCCTGACGGTCGTAGGAGCCGTGGAAGGTCATCTCGTACAGCGGGAGGTCGTCGATCTTCCGGATGCTGCGGATCGTCCGCTCGACCTCGGTGGTGCTCTGGCGCAGCAGTGCTTCCCCTCCTGTCCCGGACCGCGAGGCCGTCCCGGGCCGCGGCGTCGTACCCGGACGGCTCGTGCCGGGACGGCTCGCGTCCGGCCCGGCGTCCGGTGTGGTGGTGAGCCCGGTCGCCGGTGGTCGCGACGCGATGGGCACGTCGGCGGGCACGGTGGCAGGCGCGGTGGCGGGCGTGGCGGCGGCGGGCACTCCGCCCGCCGGGGCCGCGCAGCCGGTCGCCAGCATCAGCGCCGCGGCCAGCGCGAGCCGTGCCACCGACGCCACCGGCGCAACCGGCGCCGCCGGCGTTCCCGGTGTCCGGTGCGGCCCGTGCGTTCCGTGCGACCCGCGCGTTCCATGGTTCCCGGGCGTCGCGGGCGTCCCGGGTGGTCCCGTGCCACGTCCGGTCCGCGCGGTTCGTCTCTCTTCCACCCCGGCAGTCTGCGCCACCGGAGGGCCCGGCGTACAGGCTCAGCCGTCCTCGTCGTCCTCCAGGCGGAACCCGACCTTCATCGAGACCTGGAAGTGGCCGACCTCCCCGCCCTCGATGTGCCCCCTGATCTCGGTCACCTCGAACCAGTCGAGGTGGCGCAGGGTCTGGGCGGCGCGGCGGACGCCGTTGCGCACGGCCGCCTCGACGCTGTCCCCCGACGTTCCGACCACTTCGGTCACCCGGTACGTTCGATCTGTCATCTCATGCTTGTTCCCAGAAAGCGGTGACCGCATGACCGTTCGCAGCAGGCTGATATGAGGCCTAGATTGGGAATCGTGAACGGATGGCGCAGACGTCCGGTGGTCCATCAGGTGACCGACGCCCAGCCCTCGCTGAGTGATGACATCGGCAAGCGCGAGAAGAGCTACTTCATCAAGATGGGGATCCGGCTGTTGTGCCTGATCCTCGCCTTCACCGTGCCCGCCCCGATGCCCGTCAGGCTGTTGCTCTTCGCCGGAGCGATCTTTTTACCATACATTGCCGTCATCGGGGCCAACGCGCCGCCGCGAGGACCGTCCGTTGCCCCTGACGTGGGAGATTCCACACAGAGCGAGATCCCGCTCCATCGACGCGAGATCGGGTCGTGACTAAGTCTTGACGCATCCCAAGGGTAGTAGGTGTACGCTTTAACCAAGTGCCCTGGTCCCCCGTCGGGGCACTGTTGCCGGCGTTCCGGGCCCCCGTCGGAACGCCGATGAAGCAACGCCGGGTGGTTTGCCCCCGTAACCACCCGGCGTTGCCCTTTTATCGAACCTTTGTTTTTATCCTCTTTCTTGGCTATTTATCGCCCAGCGTCTCGGTCGTCGCCTGCTCCCAGTTGCGCGCCAGCGTGGTCAGCCTCTCCACCACCTCCGGCGGTGCCGTTCCCGCCCCCTGAGCCAGGCCGAGCAGGTACGCCGTCAGCGGCGCGGCCGGCCGGGTCACGCCGTGCGCGACCTCCTTGGTCAGGTCCAGCAGCTCGTCACGGTCGATCGTCGCGGGGTCGATGCCCAGCTCCCGGCAGACCAGCGCGGTCCACTCCGCCAGCACGTTCATCTGTCACTCCTCGTCCGCGGGTGTGGCCGTCCCGTGCGGGTGCCGCTCGCGCGGTGCCCGGGACGGATTCGCGTCTTCGCCGTCGGAGCCCGGCTCCGTCGCGCGGGCCCGTTGTAGATCGTCCATGGTGTCGCAATCGAACCACGGCCTGCCGGGGAGATGAAGGGTGATCGGGGAGAGCGGGGCCAGCAGGCCGCGCAGCGACCGGCCCTCGTAGCGGGCGAGCGCCCGTGCCAGGCTCTCCGTCCGCCACACCCCGGCGAGCCACTGCTCGCGGCCCTCGTCGTCGAGGAGCACCGCCCCGGCCGCGGACGATCTTCCCGGAGCCGGTTCCCGTACGGCCTCCCCCGCACCCGGCTCCCCCGCGCTCCGTTCCCGCGCGCCTCGCCCCTCCGGTTCCTCCGTGCCCGGCCGTCCCGCGGCCGCCTCCAGCAGCGCCGTGACGTGCCCGGCCGTCAGGAACGGCAGGTCGGCGGCGAGCAGCGCCGTCCACGGGGCGGTCATCTCGGCCAGCCCCGCCCGGAGCGCCGGGACCGGGCCGCCGCCCGGCGGATCCTCCCGGCGGAACACCGCGCGCGGCAGCCCGGGACGGGAGGGCCCGACGATCACCAGTCGCTCCGCCGAGGACACGGCGGCGGCCACCGACTCGACCAGCGGGCGGCCCGAGACGCGCAGGCCGGGCTTGTCGCGGCCGTCGAGCCGTCGCGCGAGCCCGCCCGCCAGGACGCAGGCGTCGTACCGGATCGTCATCCGCCGATGGCGGACATCGGGCGGGACGGCTGCAGGAAGGACGGGTCGTCGATGCCGTGACCGGCCTTCTTGATCCGGACCGCGGAGCGCCAGCGCTCGGCGATCTCGTCGTCGCCGGCGCCGGAGCGCATCGCGGCCCTCAGGTCCGACTCGTCGGTGGCGAACAGGCAGTTGCGGATCTGCCCGTCGGCGGTGAGCCGTACCCGGTCGCACGCGCCGCAGAACGGGCGGGTGACCGAGCCGATGACACCGACCCGGGCCGGTCCGCCGTCGACGAGGAAACTCTCGGCCGGGGCGCTGCCCCGCTCCACCGGGTCGTCGTCGGTCAGCCGGAAGGCGTCCCCCAGCCGGGCGAGGATCTCGTCGGCCGTGATCATGTTCTCCCGGGTCCAGCCGTGCTGGGCGTCCAGGGGCATCTGCTCGATGAACCGGAGCTCGTAGCCCCGCTCCAGGCAGTAGCGCAGCAGCGGCACGGCCTCGTGGTCGTTGATCCCGCGCATCAGCACGGTGTTGATCTTCACCGGCCGGAGCCCGGCGGCGTCGGCGGCCTCCAGGCCGCGCAGGACGTCGTCCAGCCGGTCGCGGTGGGCGAGCCGTTTGAAGGTCTCGCGGTCGAGGGTGTCGAGGGAGACGTTGACCCGGCTCAGGCCGGCGTCGGCCAGGGAGGCGGCCATCCGGCTCAGGCCGATCCCGTTGGTCGTCAGCGAGACCTGCGGGGCGGGGGTCAGCACGGTCGTACGGGAGACGATGTCGGCCAGTTCCCTGCGGAGCAGGGGCTCACCGCCGGTGTAGCGGACCTCGGTGACGCCCAGCCGCTCCACCCCGATGGTGACCAGGCGGACGATCTCGTCGGCGGTCAGCAGCTCGGGCTTGGGCAGCCATTCGAGCCCCTCTGGAGGCATGCAGTACGAGCAGCGCAGGTTGCAGCGGTCCGTGAGGGACACCCGCAGATCGGTCGCCACACGCCCGAACGAGTCCTGCAACACGGAGTGCCACCTTCCGGTCGGTCGCCTGTGTGTGCGAACAGGGACCAGCCTACGGCCTGTCACCCGCCCGGCCCCGGACGGGCCTCCACCGGTCCAACATCACCGCGGGACGGTTGATTCCTCGCGCGGGCGTTCGCGTACGGCGACGCGTCGCATCCGGGCAGGCCTCGTAAAATGGGTGGGATATCAGCTCATCGATGGGCAGACTGGATCTCGCAACGAAGGAGATCATCATGCCGAACCATCCCGCACCGAACCTGGTGTCGTGGGCCAGCGAGATCGACGAGGGTACGATCATGCAGGCCGCGCGTGCCGCCCGCCTGCCGTTCGTCTCCGGCCACGTCGCCCTCATGCCCGACGCGCACATCGGTATCGGCGCGACGGTCGGATCGGTGATCCCCACCGAAGGGGCGATCATCCCGGCCGCCGTGGGCGTCGACATCGGCTGCGGCATGGTCGCGACCGAGACCACGCTCACCGCCTCCGACCTGCCCGACACCCTCGCCGCGCTGATGCCGCTGGTGGAGAGGCGCATCCCGGCCGGTGTCGGCAAGGGTCACGCCGACCCGTCGCTCGACCGCGCGCTGAGCGACCTCGGCCGCCCGCACACCGGCCTGACCCCCCAGCAGGAGAAGAAGGTCTCGCTGCAGTTCGGCACCCTCGGATCCGGCAACCACTTCGTCGAGGTCTGCCTGGACGAGCGCGACCGGGTCTGGACGGTGCTGCACTCGGGGTCGCGCGGCATCGGCAACCTGCTCGCCACCAAGCACATCGTCGACGCCAAGAAGCTGATGAAGAGGCAGGCGATCGGCCTGGAGGACCCGGACCTGGCCTACCTGGTGCAGGGCAGCCCGGAGTTCACCGCCTACATCGAGGACATGCTCTGGTCGCAGGCGTACGCCATGGCCTCGCGTGCCCGGATGGACAAGGTGCTGAGCAACGCGCTGTTCCGCGTCGTCGGCAAGGGGCAGCGGGTCAGGACCATCAACTGCCACCACAACTTCACCCAGCGGGAGAGCCACGACGGCAAGGACCTGTGGATCACCCGCAAGGGGGCCATCAAGGCCGACACCGGCGACGAGGGCGTGATCCCGGGCTCGATGGGGACGCGCTCGTACATCGTGCGCGGTCTGGGCAACCCGATGTCGTACAACTCCTGCTCCCACGGGGCGGGCCGCAGGATGTCGCGTACCAGGGCCAAGAAGGAGCTGTCGGCGGCGTCGCTGACCGAGGCGATGCGCGGCCGCACCTGGAACGCGGACCGGGCCGCCTCCCTGGTGGACGAGCACCCGGAGGCGTACAAGCCGATCGACCAGGTGATGAACGACCAGAAGGACCTGGTCGCGGTCCAGCACACCCTGCGCCAGGTGTTCAACTACAAGGGGTGAGCCCGCCCTCCTCGTGGCCGGGACGTCGTTCCGGCCACGAGGAGGAGCCGGGGACGACCGGGGTGCTTCCCGGCCCGCCGCAGGGTCGCCGGGCGGCACCTGCCCGGCCGGCGCTCGGTGAGTGTCCGGCCGGTGCTCGGTGGGTGCTCAGGGGGTGCCGAAGGGGCGGCGGGTGAGGCCGCTGTGGACCATCTCGGTGAGCGTCACGATGTCGAAGACCGGCAGGCCGATCCGTTCCTGGACGGCGTGCGCGTAGGGCACCAGGTCGGTGCACTCGATGACGAGCGCCCCCATGTCGGGGTTGTCCCGGGCCAGCCGTTCGGCCTGGCCGAGCACCTCGCGGCCCAGGCGGGCGGCGTCGAGATCCGGGCGCCGGGCCTCCAGCATGACCTCGCGGAACTCCGGCTGTTCCTCCATGCCCGCCACGCAGACCGGGACGTTCTCGGCTCCCACCCCCTCCAGGTGGCGCCGGGTGAGGGAGCGTTCCTTGGCGACCAGCAGGCCGACCTTCCGGTCCGACCGGATCATGCGGGCGACCATGGGCACCTGGATCAGGCTGGAGGAGTAGAGCGGCACCGTGACCGCGTCGGCCAGTTCCCGCTGGAAGATGGCGAGGAAGCCGCAGCCGCTGGTGATGGCCGCCGCTCCCCGCGCCTGGAGGTCCCGGGCCGCGTCGATGAACGGGCCGAGCAGCCGGGGGTCGGCCTGGGTCACCACGCGTTCGGCCGTCGCGCCCTCCACGACCCGGTACAGGACGGGGAAGTCGAAGGTGGCCCGGTTGCGGATGTGCCCGGGGATCTTGGTGAACGAGGTGTCCATGCAGATGACACCGACGGCGACCTCGCGTCCCGTCTCGGTCTCGGCTCCGGTCCTGCTCGCGGCTCCGGTCTCGGTCTCGGCTTTCACGGCGGTCCTCTCCCGTGCGGTTCCGTGTCGTGTCGGGGGCGTGCGGGTTCCCTCCCCGGGCCGGGTCGGCTTGGACGGCCCGCCGGGTGGGCTTGGACGGCCCGCGGTCAGCGCCGGAGCCGGAGACGGCGCGCAAGGCCGCCGTAGCGTCCGGGGCGCAGCGGCGCGAGGTCGATCTCGGGTGGCTCCCCGGTGACGATCTGGGCGATCAGCCTGCCGCTGACCGGCGCGAGACCCATGCCGATGTGGCCGTGGCCGCACGCGACGGAGAGGTTGCGGTAGGAGCCCGCCCGTCCCAGGAAGGGGAGACCGTCCGGGCTGCACGGGCGGAACCCGCTCCAGGTCTCCAGGATCTCGGTCCGTTCCATCCCCGGAAGGTAGGTGCGGACGGTGCGCAGGATGCCGTCCACCCTCCGGCGGGAGACGGTGGCGTCCATGCCGGACAGCTCCAGGGTGCCGCCGAAGCGCAGGCGGTCGCCGAGCGGTACGAGCGCCACCTTTCCCTCGCCGAGCAGCACCGGCAGCCGGGGGCCGCCGGCCGGCGCCTTGACCGTGATCGAGTAGCCCTTGGCGGGCTGGAGGTTCAGGCCGACGCCGAGCCCGCGGGCGCACTCCGCCGACCACGTTCCCGCGGCGACGACCGTCTCGGCGGGGGTGAGGTCGCCGCGCGTGGTCCTGACCCGCCTGACCTCGCCTCCCCCGGTCCCGAAGCCGACGACCTCCGTCCGCTCGTGGATCTCGACGCCCATCCCGCGCAGCGTGCGGGCCAGGCCGGTGAGGAACTCGGGGACGCGCAGGTAGGCGCCCTCCTCGTTGTACAGGGCGCCGTGCACGTCGAACTCGGCGTCCGGTTCGAGCTCGCGCAGCTCCCCCGGTTCCAGCACGCGCAGCGGCACGCCACCGGCCACCGTCGCGGGCACCGACCGGCACGCCTTCTCGAACCCCTGCCGGGTCCGGTACGTGAGCAGCATGCCCTGGGCGGTGAAGGCCGGGGCGAGGTCACCGGAGGAGCAGAGCTCGCGGAGGATGTCCAGGCTCCGCTTCTTCATGTCGACGAGCACGCGGAACCCCGCCCGGGCGTCCCGCTCGTTGCAGGCGCGGCGGAAGTGCCACAGCCACCACAGCAGGGCGGGGTCCGGGCGGGGTCTGATGTGGAAAGGGCTCTCCGGGTCGAGCAGCCAGCGCAGTCCCTGGGCCATCACGCCGGGTTCGGCCAGCGGGAGCGCGCCCTGGGTGCCGACGAAACCGGTGTTGCCGTACGAGCAGGACTGCGGGCCGCCGACCGGCCCGCGTTCCACGACGGTCACGCTCAGGCCCGCGAGGCGCAGGTGGTAGGCGCAGAACAGGCCGACGATGCCGCCACCGATGACGAGGACGTCCGGGTCGTGTCGGAAGGGGGCGGGGACGTTCGGGGCGGGCATCGCCGGCATGGTGGTGTCCTCTACAGGGTCACGATGAAGAAGTTGGTCAGCAGGTTGACCACGACCCGCTCGTAGATCTCGGCCTTGAGCGCGATGCCGGGCTCGGCGAACGTGCCCGGCGGCGGCTCGTCGAAGCGGATCACCGAGCGGCCGGCGTCGAAGAGCTGGGCGCCGTGCCCGAAGTCGCCGACGATGGCGGTCCCCGGGTCGACCAGGCGGGTCCGGACGATGAAGACGCCGTTGCGTTCCAGGTCGTCCATCAGGCCGCCCTGTCCCATGAACCGGTAGTAGTCGACGGGGTTGATGATGAGCCCGTCGGCCGTGCCGCCCATCTGTTCCGCCTCGTTGCAGGCCGCGAGGATCGTCGAGCCGAACGGTCCCCTCGACGTCATGCGCGGGATCCCCGGGATGTTCAGCAGCCCGCCCTCACCGCGGATGATGGTGTGGTTCTCGGCCGTGCCGAGCCGGACGATCAGCCGGTAGTTGATGAAGGACTCGAAGGTCTCTGGGTCCTCCCACAGGTCGGGCGGGACCTGCACCCACGCGGTGGTGGTGCACAGCTCCGGGATCGGCGACCGGTGGAAGCGGTTGGCCGCCTCCCGCCTCAGGTCGGCGTCGTCGACCTCGGGGTCGCCCGGCCGGGGCGGGCTCTCGTGCCAGTAGAAGCGCCGGGGGTCCCTGGACAGGTCGACGACCTTGAGCATGTTGCGCGCCGGGTAGCGGGGCTTCCTGCGCGAGCTGGTCAGTGAGTCGGTGATCGTCACGTCGTACTCGACGGAGGCCTCGAGTCCCTTGGCGGCGCAGGCCTCCACGAACATCCGGCCCGGTGACATCTCGTTCTTCCGCTGGGCGACGACCTCGGCCATCGTCCGTTTCACGCCTTCGGCGCGCTGCATGGCTTCCTCGCTCACTGGTGGTTCGGCACCTGCCGGCACCGGTACGGCACTGAGGGGACTGACGGGTACTGACAGGTACTGACGGGCGCTTTTCCGGCACCGTCTCCGGCACCGTCTCCGGCACCGTCTCCGGCACCGTCTCGGGCGCTGTTGTCGGCGCCGTCTCGGGCACTAGGGCGTGGCGGTGTGCGGCTTGCGGGCGACGAACATGCCCCAGCCGAACTCGCCGTCGTCGATGGCGACCTGGATCTCCGCGCAGGACTCGGAGAAGGCCAGCATCCAGTCGCGGGCCGCGGTGTCCGTGGTCGCCTCGGCGCGTTCGGCGGCCGTCCTTCCCAGCACGCGGTAGGTCTGGCGGATGTGGCTCTCCAGGTTGCGGGCCAGGAGGATCTCGAAACCGGCGCGCTCCAGGGCCGCCTGGTACCCGACGAACGAGTAGCCCCCGTTCCACCTCACCCGGTCGTAGACGTGCCTGCGGGCGCGCTCGCCGATCTCCTCCCTGGGCTGGAGGAAGTCGGAGAAGGCGAAGATCCCCCCGGGTCGCAGGACGCGGTGGATCTCGGTGTGGCTGGCCGGCTTGTCCGGTACCAGGCAGAGCGCGTCCTGGCTGACGACGTGGCTGAAGGTGCCGGCCTCGTAGGGCATCCGCGTCACCGATCCCTGGCGGAACGCGAGGTCGAGGCCGTCGCGCGCGTCGAGCGCCTGCCGCGCGAACGCGACGCGCTCGGCGCTGAGGTCGAGTCCCTCGCCGCGGCAGCCGAACCGCCCGGCCAGGTGGAACAGGAAGTTGCCGCAGCCGCAGCCGACGTCCAGGACGTGGGACGAGCCGTCGATCCCGGCGTCCGCGGCCAGGATCTCCGACGTCCGCTCGGCGGCGGCGCGGTAGTCGTCGTCGGTGTCGCCGGCGAAGTACCCGGTGTGCAGGACTCCGTCGCCGTCCCAGAAGCTCAGGTAGGTGTGCAGGGTCTCGTCGAAGAAGTCCTCGACGTCCCTCTCGGTGTACACGTGGCCGGTGGCTGACATCACGGGTTCCTTTCTCGTTCTCGGTGCAGCGCGGTCCGGCGCCCGGCGGGCCCTCGCGGGGTCCCGCCGGGCGTGCCGGGGCGTCAGGTGTAGGTGTCCTTGGTCGCGGAGGTGAGGTGGTCCGGTTCGGCCCCCGTCACGCTGGCGCCGCCGTCGATCAGGTGGATCACGCCGGTGACGAACGAGGCCCGCTCCCCCGCGAGGAAGGCGGCGACGGCGGCGAACTCCTCCGGGGTCGCGATGCGGCCCAGCGCGTTGTGCCGGCCCATGGCGCGCAGTTCCGCCTCGGGGTCGCCGCCGTCCCCGGCCAGCTTGGCCGCGGCCCGCTCCACCATCGGGGTACGGGTGGCTGCCGGTGCGAGCACGTTGACGGTGATCCCGTCGCGGCCGACCTCGGTGGCGAGGGACTGGGCGAAGCGCACGACGGCGGCGCGGGTCACCCCCGACAGCGCGAGCTGGGCGACGGGGACGCTCGCCGTCTCCGAGGTCACGAACAGCAGCCGTCCCCAGCGCGCGGCCCGCAGGTGCGGCAGCGCCGCCAGGGCGAGGGTCACCGCCGGGAGCAGCACCCTGTCGACGGCCTGCCGGTACTCGGACGGCTCGAACCGGGAGGCCGTGCCGATCGGCGGGCCGCCGCCGTTGACCAGGACGACGTGGAGCGCGCCGAGGTCCGCGGCGACGTCGCCGACCCAGCGGCGGGCCGCCGCCTCGTCGGTGATGTCGACGACGGTGGTGTGGACGTGTCCGCGCGCCACCTCCTTCAGTCTCCGCCCGGCCTCGGCGAGCCGGCCGGGATCGCGCGCGCCGATCGCGACGTGCGCACCCTCCCGGGCCAGCTCCATGGCCGCGGCGAGACCGAGCCCGCTCGATCCACCGGCGACGAGCGCCACCCTGCCGTTCAGTCCCAGGTCCAACCGTCCTCCTTCTGGCGTTCCTCGTTCATCCGTGTCCCGGCGGTCCCGGCGGTCCCGGCGGTCCCGGTGCGCGGGACCGCGTGGAGCGGGCCGCCGCGGGTGTAGCCGTAGCTGCCGAACAGCGGCCACGACAGGGTCGTCGCGGCCAGCCGGGCCCGCCGGGGCAGCCGGGTCGTCCAGGAGTCGTCCCGGTCCCTGATGAGGGTGGTGCCGGTGTTGAAGCGGTCCGGGTTGCCGGTGACCGTGTGGTTGGTGTGCAGCTCGACCGTCCGGCCGCGCACCGGGTTGTCCGCCGGGTCGGCGCCGCAGAACCGGAGCAGCCTGCCGATCGTCGTCTCGGGGTCGGCGATGAAGTCCTCGTAGCGCAGGAACACCGACCGCTCCCGGTGGTGCCGGAGGATGGCCTGCGAGGCCACGTTGAAGCCGTGCCAGTAGGCCGTGCTCTTCGGGGACGACATGACGTAGCAGTAGTCCTTCTCCCTGCTCCAGGACTGGGCGACCGCGCGCGGGTCGCGTACCAGGTGGACGTAGTAGGGCCGCACCCCGTCCAGGTACGGCAGCAGGGCCGCCTCGCCGGGGATCTTGGTGGTGTCGACGATCACGCGCGCGTCCGTCAGCCCGGCGATGGTGCGGTAGGTCCGCGTCATCAGGGCGGCGTGCTCGCGGACGTCGTCGCGGTACAGGCCGCGGCGCAGGACGCGCCAGGTGTGGCGGGTCCGCACGCAGGAGCGCTGGCGGCGGATGACGGCGTCGGCGTGGGCCTTCGCCGAGAGCCCGTCGGGCCGGACGGTCCGCAGGACCTCCGACCAGAGCGCGCACTCGGTCAGCGGCCTGCCGCAGCCGCAGGAGCCGTTCGCGCCCCTGCCCACGGAGTTCCTCCACAGGAAGTGCAGCTCCCCGACGTGGAAGACCCCCGGGACCTCGTTGAGGATGTTGCCGATGATGGTGCTGCCGTTGCGGCACCAGCCGGTGATGCACAGGATCGTGAGCGGTGACCGGTCCGATGTGTTCAAGATGTGCTCCTGACTCGACTCACCGCCGCCGGCTCCGTGTCCGGCGGGCGTACGCTCAGCGCCACCGCCACGGCCCCCAGCGCGCAGCAGGCGCCGGCGACGAAGACGGCGGGGTACCCGAAGACGGCCGCGACCACCCCGATCAGCGGTCCCCAGACGCTCAGGCCCAGGTCCCAGAAGGAGGTGTAGGCGCCGAGCGCGGCCCCCTGCGCGGAGGGGTCGGCGCGGTCCATCACCATCAGGGCCAGCGAGGGGTGCAGCAGCGAGAACCCGACCCCCATCACCACGCTTCCGATCACGGCGACGGGCAGGTTCGGCGCCAGGGCGATGATCGCGAGCCCGGCGGCCTCGCCGACGCCGGACCAGGTCGCGACCCGGCGCGCCCCGAGCCGGTCCGGCAGGTGGCCGATGACCAGCCGCGTACCGGCGTAGACGGCGCTGAAGACGCTGAGCGCCACGACGCCCGAGCCCGTGCCCCTGGCCTGCAGGTGCAGGACGACGAAGGCGGCGACACCGGCGTATCCGGCGGAGGCGAGCGCGAGCGCCAGGCCGGGCAGCAGGGCCGGGCGCGGCAGCAGGGTCTGCCATCGGCCCGGACGTTCTCCACCGTCGCCCGGGGTCTGCGCGGCCGGGGTCTGCGCGGTGGGCCGGCCGGTGCGGGGGGCCGCCGGGACGGAGAGGATCAGCAGCAGGCCGAGGAGGGCGGCGGCGGTGGTGAAACCCCAGACCGCGCCGTAGCCGAGGTTCAGCAGTGTCGCGCCGAGGAAGGTCCCCGCCGAGATCCCGCCCCACATGCTGACGCCGTAGAGGCCGATCAGCTGCCCGCGGCGCTCGTGCGGCGCGAGCGACACGACCCAGACAGCGCCCGCGGTGAAGAGCGACGCCTCGCCCACGCCGACCAGCAGGCGGACGGCGACGAGACCGCCCAGGCCGAGCGGCAGGAAGTAGAGCAGGCCTCCGGCGGCGACGAGCAGCGCGCCCGTGCTCATGACGCGCCGGTGACCGTACCTGTCGGCCAGGTGGCCGGAGACGGGACGCACCAGCAGCGCGGTCAGCGCCGTCGCCGTGACCACCAGCCCGACCGCGAGGTCCCCGGCGCCGAAGCGCTCCCGGACGAAACCCGGCAGCACCGGGATCGCCGCGGTGAGCCCCAGGTAGCCGCAGAACAGGCCGCCGAAGACCCCGAAGAGGGCCAGGCGCGGGATCCGGCTCCCCTCGGCGGAGGCGTCCACCGCTACTGCCCGGCGGGAGCGGTGCCGACGGGCCCGGACCGTACCGGATCGGGCCGCACCGGATCGGCACGTACCGTCCCGGGCCGTAGCGGATCGGGCGCGTGGTAATCGGTGCCGAGCGCGCCCGCGACCTTGCGGACCGCCCTGATCAGGTGGTCGCAGTCCTCGGTCGAGAGGCTGGAGGAGAGCGGGACGTCGACCGCCTCCCGCAGGTGCCGGGTGGTCGCGGGCAGCAGCGCCTTGATCTCCTCGACGTCCTGGTCGCCGAACAGGAACCGCCAGTTCCAGAAGACCCGCACGTTGGTGTCCCTGTCGGAGCCGAGATTGCGCGCGTCGACGCCCTCGCAGCACAGCGCGCGGGCGAACCACCCGGCGTCCGCGCCGGGGACCCGGAAGATGAACGCCTCGCCCAGGTAGGCCCCGGGCGCCACGGGACGGCGGATGGCGATCTGCGGGAGGTCGGCGAGCGCCTGAGCCACGTAGGCGTAGTTGGTCCGGAAGCGTTCCAGCCGGAGCGGCAGCCGTTTCATCTCCGCGCGCAGCAGGGCCGCGCGGATCTCGTCCATCCGGAAGCTGAGCAGCGGCAGGTCCAGGTCGGTGGCGATCGGCGGGTCACCGTCCGGGAAGTGCCTGCGGAAGCGCCCCTCGTACGCTCCGGAGAGCACCACGGCGCGGGCGAAGAGCACGCTGTCGTCGGTGGCCAGGAACCCGCCCTCGCCGCAGTTGAGCGACTTGTCGGACTGGGTGCTGAAGGCGCCCGCGAGGCCGAAGGTGCCGAGCTTGCGGCCCCTCAGTTCGGCACCGAAGGCCGGGACGGCGTCCTCGAACAGCGGTACGCCCATCTCGGCGGCGAAGCGCGTCAGCGCCTCCACGTCGGCGGCGAAACCCCGCATGTGGACGACCAGGATGCCCTTGATCCCGGGCGTCCAGCGGCGGCGCAGGTCGTCGAGGTCCATCTGCAGGTTCTCGTCCACCTCCACCAGCAGCGGGGTGCATCCGGCGAGCACGATGGCGCTGGGGGTGGCGACGAAGGTGAAGCCGGGGCAGGCGATCAGGGAGCCGGGCGGGATGCCGGCCGCCATGATCGCGAGCGCGATCGCGGTGGTGCCGCTGGACACGGCCAGCGCGTGCCTGCTGCCGAGGTAGCGGCACAGGTCCTCCTCGAACCTGCCGCACTCGGTGTCGTGCTGGGCCCGGTAGTCGTAGCGGAAGTACAGGTGGCTGCGGATGGCGCGCAGCGCCGCCTCCTCGTCCTCGGGGTGGACGAAGACGGCTCCCTTGTCGTAGGTCGGCCAGGGGGTGCGCCGGACGGGGTCACCGCCGTGCAGGGCCAGGCGGGCCTTCCCGGTCTGCGGGGTCTGCGATGACGGCAGGGTGGGCGCCGCCCCCTCCTTGTCTGTGTTCACCGTCGGGCTCCTCGGTGCTGGGCTGGCTGGTCTTCTCGTCGGGGGCGTCGGGGGCGTCGGGGCAGGGGTGATCACACCGCCGGCGCGGTCGTGGTCACGCGGTGCCGGTGGCGTCGAAGGTGGCGGCGGTGAACGTGGAGGGCGCCCGTCGCGGGCACGGGAGGTCGGCGGACCGGAAAAGGTCCGCATCGGTCGGAGAAGAGGGCTGAATCGCTTCAGAAACCCGTCCGGAAGGCCCGGCGGGTTTTTCGATCATGTGGGGGCCGAATGAAAACCTTCTGCATATTCCCTAAATGTCCAGAAGGTGTCAATGGGGGAAAATATCATTGGTCCGGGGCGGACGAACGGCCTTCCGGAACACCCGCGGCCATCTGCGCCTCGTCCCCCGCGCGCAGGGCGGTCACGCCCCGGAGCGGCCCGGACACGCGGCCGTCCGACCGCTGGTCAACGCCTGGACACCGGGTCCGCCAGGAAAACCTACAAAACCACTAACGAAATAGGAGAATGGCGAGAAAAGGCATTCCCGGCGAGAGAAACAGGCGCTTCCCGCCCTTGACCCGGCGTTTCGGTCATTCCCTTAATACGGTTTGAGAAAAAGCTTTCCGGACGTCGACGACCCCGCCGATCCGCTTTTCTTCCAGCCGGATGACGACTCGGCGGCTATCCGAAAACGCCCTTTCCTATTGGGGACGGTGCCAGGTGATCCGTCCGGCGCGCAGGTCGTCGGCGAGCTCGCGGACGTAGTCGAGCTCGGCCCGCAGCACGGCACGCTGGTACTCCGACTCCACCAGGAACACCCGGGACAGGAAGGCCGCCCCCTCCGCCAGGTCGTTCTCCAGCCTCGCCAGCTGCGCCGCGAGCGACTCCAGGCGCTCGTCGAGCGCGGCCCGGACCTCGTCGGGCGGCAGCACGGGCAGGAAGGCGAGCGCGGCGGGGAACTCCGGGAACTCCCGGGCCGGAGTGGAGAGCATCGTGCGCATCCACGCCCGCAGCGTCTCCAGCCCCGCCTCGGTGGGCTCGTAGACGGTCCGCTCGGGACGGTTCTCCTCGCGCAGGGTCTCGCGCACCGTGATGAGGCCGTCGCGCAGCAGCCGGTCGATGGTCTGGTAGACGCTGTTGCGCTGCGCGACGTTGACCACGTCGTCCTTGCGCCGCTCCTTGATCAGCTGCTGCATCCGGTAGGCGTGCATCGGCGCCTCGGAGACCAGGGAGAGCAGGGCCATGGCCAGGGGTGAGCGCCTCGTGGACATGGGACCCATCGTAGGGGGCGACCCGCACGGGGCGACGAACCATAGTCATTCTATGTATAGTCATCTCATGACTAAGAAAGCTTTGATCATCGGCGGCGGCATCGCCGGTCCGGTGACGGCCATGGCCCTGCAGCGGGCCGGCCTCGACGTGGAGGTCTTCGAGGCCTACGACCACGGCTCCGACAACGTGGGGGCCTTCCTCACCATCGCGGTCAACGGGCTCGAGGCGCTGCGCGTCCTCGACCTGCACGAGCAGGTCACCTCCCTGGGCATGAACTCGCCCGGGATGCTGATCTTCAACAGCCGCGGCAAGCGGCTCGCCTCCCTGCCGCAGCCCGGCCGGACGGTGAAGCGCGCCGACCTCTACCAGGCGCTGCGCGACGAGGCCGTACGACGCGGCGTGCGCATCACCTACGGCAGGCGCCTGGTCGACGCCTCGATCACCGGCGACGGGGTACGGGCGGTCTTCGCCGACGGCAGCACGGCCGAGGGCGACCTGCTGGTCGGCGCCGACGGGCTGCGCTCGCGCACCCGTACGCTCATCGACCCCGACGCTCCCCGCGCCCGGCACGTCGGGCTGCTGAACACCGGCGGCTTCGCGACGGGCGTCACCGTGCCGGGCGAGCCGGGGACGAGCCACTTCATCTTCGGCAGGAAGTGCTTCTTCGGCTACCTGGTCCACCCCGACGGCCAGGTGTGGTGGTTCGCCAACCCGCCGAGCCCCCGGGAGCCGACCCGCGAGGAGCTCGCGGCGATCACCGCGGACCAGTGGCGCGCCCGGCTGGAGGAGCTCTTCCGGGACGACACCGGGCCGATGCTCGACATCGTCCGCGCGGCCGGTGACATCCCGCCCGCCTGGAACACCTACGACTTCCCCTCGGTGCCGCGCTGGTTCAACGACCGCATGGTGATCGTGGGCGACGCCGCGCACGCCACCTCGCCCTCGGCGGGCCAGGGGGCCTCCATGGCGATCGAGGACGCGGTCGTGCTGGCCACGTGCCTGCGCGACGTGCCCGGGACCCGGGACGCGTTCGCCGCCTTCGAGCGGCTGCGCCGCGACCGGGTGGAGAAGGTCGTGGCGCAGGGCAGGCGGAACGGGAGCGGCAAGGCCCCGGGGGTCGCCGGCGCCTTCGTCCGCGACCTGGTGCTGCCGGTGATCATGCGACAGGTGGCGAAGGGGAACGCGATGGCCTGGATGTACGACTACCGCGTCTCCTGGGACACCCCGGTCTCCACGACGGCGCGCTGAGCACTCCCCCGGCCGGGAACGGGAGACGGAAACCGCGGAGCCCGGGGAGCCCGGGGAGCCCGGGGAACGGGCCGGGAAACCCGGGGAGCGGGGACGAGAGGCGGGAGGCGGGACGGGAGTCCAGGGAGCGGGGAGCCCGGGGAGCCGGGGCGCGGATCAGGCCGGGGAGCGGGAGCGGGAGGTTCGGGGCGCGGGTCAGGCGGCGGTGAGGGCGGTGCCGTCGGCGAGGAGCAGCGCGACGTCGACCGCGGCGACCGCGATCGCCGCGACGAACGGCACGCGCGGCGAGCCGCGGCCCAGTGCCAGCCCGCCCGCGGTGAGGGCCCCGGCCACGGCCAGGGCCGCCCAGCCTCCCGGCCCCGGCGGCTCCCCGGGCCCCAGGACGAGCAGGACCGTCGCCGCCAGCAGCGGCACCGGGATCAGGGTGCGGACGCGGGCGGCGCCCAGCCGCTGCGGCCAGCCCCGGATCCCGCCCGCGAGGTCCGCCGGGATGTCGGGGAGCACGTTGGCCAGGTGCGCCCCGCAGCCCAGCAGCGCGGCGGCCGGGACCACCCACCAGGCGGGCCAGGGGTGTCCCGGCAGGCCCAGCGTCACGAACGCCGGCAGCGAGCCGAACCCCACCGCGTACGGCAGCCAGGAGAGCACCGTCGCCTTGAGCCCGAGGTCGTAGGCCCAGGCCGCGGCGACACCGGTGAGATGGACGGCGCCGGCCACCGGGCCCGAGGCCAGCGAGAGCGGCACGCAGAGCGCCAGCGCGGTGAACGCGGCGGCCCACACCGCGCGCCCGCTCACCGCGCCACCGGCGACGGGTTTGTCGGTACGGCCCGCGGCGGCGTCGCGCGCAGCGTCCACCGCGTCGTTGCACCAGCCGACCGAGAGCTGCCCGGTCAGCACGGCCGCGGCCACCAGGACGCACCCGGCCGCGTCGCGACCGCTCGCCACGGCCAGCGCGGTCACCAGGACGGTCACCGCCGCGGTCGGCAGCGGGTGGCAGGCCAGCAGCAACGCCGGCGCGGCCCGGGGCACCGGCCCCGGGCGCGGATTCGAGGACCGGCTCGTCGTCACGGACCGATGGTAAGCCGGGCCGTCCCGGAAAGCGGGCATCGCGGTCGTTGCCACGCATGCGACGGACGCGGCTGGGCAAAAGGGAGGTGTCTACGTTTCGTAAGCCGGGGGTGGTTGTTCAGATGACGCGAATCGTCGCTGTCCGCGGCGCGCTTCCACCGAACCGACACTCCCAGGCGGACATCACCGACGCGTTCGCGCGGGCGTGCCTGCCCGAGGGATCCAGCCGCCTGCTGCTCGACCGGCTGCACGCCTCCGCGCGGGTGGAGTCCCGCCACCTGGCGCTGCCGTTGGAACGGTACGCCAAGCTGGACGGTTTCGGTGCGGCCAACGCCGCCTTCGTCGAGACGGCGATGGAACTGGGCGTCGAGGCGGTGAGCGGCGCGCTCCAGGACGCCGGGGCCGCGCCCGAGGACGTGGACATGATCATCTTCACCTCGGTGACCGGCCTGGCGGCACCGTCGGTGGACGCGCGCATCGCCGGCCGGCTCGGGCTGCGCCCGGACGTCAAGCGGACCCCGATCTTCGGGCTCGGCTGCGTCGCGGGCGCGGCCGGGATCGGCCGCCTGCACGACTACCTGCGCGGCTGGCCGGACCAGCTCGCCGTGCTGCTCTCGGTCGAGCTGTGCTCGCTGACCCTGCAGCGCGGTGACGCCTCCATCGCCAACATGGTGGCCAGTGCCCTGTTCGGTGACGGCGCGACGGCCGTGGTGGCCTGCGGCGACGAGTGGCGTCCGCGCCGCGCCGGGACCTCGGCTCTCCCCCGCACCGCCGGGACGTCGTGTGACCCGGCGCCGGTGTCGTCCCCGGGGAACGGGACGGACGCCGCGGGCACCCCCGGCCAGGACGAGCCGTCCGGTGCCGCGGGCACCGGCGCGGTGACCGGCGCGGTGACCGCGGCCACGACCCGGCCCTGCGGTCCTGCCGGGTCCTCCCCGGCGAGCGGGGCACCCGGGACCCCCGGGACCCCCGGCCCCTCCGGTCCCGCCGGGACCTCCCCCGCGTCCGGGACGTCCCGTCTCTCCGCGGCCTCGGCCGCGTCCCCGGCGCCCGGCCCCCGGGTGGTCGCCTCGCGCAGCCACCTGTACCCCGGGTCCGAGCACGTGATGGGCTGGGACGTCGGCGACAGCGGTTTCCGCGTGGTGCTGGACGCCAGCGTCCCGGAGGTGGTGCGCACCTACCTGGCCGACGACGTGCGCGACTTCCTGGCCGACCACGGGCTGACCGGCGCGGACGTGACCGCGTGGGTCTGCCACCCCGGCGGCCCCAAGGTGCTGGAGGCGGTGCAGGAGACGCTGGAGCTCCCGGAGGGGGCGCTGGACCTCACCTGGCGCTCGCTCGCCACGATCGGGAACCTGTCCTCGTCCTCGGTCCTGCACGTCCTGCGGGATACCCTGGCCCTGCGGCCGCCGCCGCCCGGCACCCCGGGGCTCCTGCTGGCGATGGGGCCGGGCTTCTGTTCCGAACTCGTACTGCTGCGCTGGTAGGAGCCCGATGTCCTGGCATCTGTCGTCCTGGTACCTGCTGCTCCTGCTGCTCGTCGGGCTGGAGCGCGTCGCCGAGCTGTTCGTGGCCCGGCGCAACTCGCGCTGGAGCGCGGAGCGCGGCGGGGTGACCTACGGGCGGGGCCACTATCCGTGGATGGTCGCCCTGCACACCGGCCTGCTGGCCGGGTGCCTGCTGGAGGCGGGACTGGCCGACCGGCCCTTCGTCCCGGCGCTCGGCTGGCCGATGTTCGCCCTGGTGGTGGCCGCGCAGGGACTGCGCTGGTGGTGCATCACCGCGCTGGGGCCGCAGTGGAACACCCAGGTGGTCGTGGTCCCCGGGATGCCGCTGGTGGAGCGCGGCCCCTACCGGCTGCGCTGGCTGCGCCACCCCAACTACGTCGCGGTCGCCGTGGAGGGCGCCGCGCTGCCCCTGGTGCACGGCGCGTGGGTCACCGCGCTGGCCTTCACCGTGCTCAACGCCGCGCTGATGGTGGTGCGGATCCGCTGCGAGGAGGAGGCCCTGGCCGCGTCGGCGGGCCCGCCGGCCGGCGCGTCACCCGGCACGTCGGCACCGGCCGGCGGGCGGGGAACGGGGTGATCGACGTCCTGATCGCGGGCGGCGGACCGGCCGGGCTGGCCACCGCCATCCACGCGACCATGGCCGGGATGGAGGCGGTGGTCGTCGAGCCCAGGCCCGTACCGGTGGACAAGGCGTGCGGCGAGGGACTGATGCCCAGCGGCGCCGCGGCCCTGCGGGAGCTGGGCGTGCGGGCCGAGGGCAGGCCGCTGCGCGGCATCCGCTACCTCGACCGGCGCCACGCGGTCGAGGCGGAGTTCCGCGACGGGTTCGGCCTGGGCGTGCGGCGGACCACGCTGCACGCCGGGCTGGCCCTGCGGGCGCGGGAGCTGGGCGTGCGGGTCGTGCCCGGCAAGGTGGAGGACGTACGGCAGGACGGCGACCGGGTCGAGGCCGCGGGGCTGCGGGCCCGCTGGCTGGTGGCCGCCGACGGCCTGCACTCCCCGCTGCGCGCCCGGCTGGGCTTGGAGCTGCCCTTTCACGGGCCGCGCAGGTACGGGTTGCGCAGGCACTACCCGATCGCCCCGTGGACGGACTTCGTCGAGGTGCACTGGGCGGCCGACGGTGAGGCGTACGTGACGCCGGTGGGCGAGAACCTGGTGGGCGTCGCGGTGCTGAGCTCGCGGCGGCGCGGCTACCCCGAGCATCTGGCGGACTTCCCCGCGCTGCTGGAACGGCTGGACGGCCCGGCGGCGACCCCGGTGCGCGGTGCGGGACCGCTGCGCCAGCGGGTGCGTTCCCGGGTCGCCGGGCGGGTGCTGCTGGTCGGCGACGCGGCGGGATACGTCGACGCGCTCACCGGCGAGGGGGTGTCGCTCGCGCTGACGTCCGCGCGGCTGCTGGTGGACTGCCTGCGGGCGGGCACCCCGGAGGCGTACGAGCCGGCCTGGCGGCGCCTGTCCCGGCGGCACCGGATGCTCACCGGGGCGCTGGTGGGCACCCGCCGTTACCGGACGGCGGGACGGCTGATCGTCCCGGCCGCCCGGCGGATGCCCGCGCTGTTCGGCGCCGCGGTCCACGCGCTGGCCTGACCGCGCCGTCCGGCGCCGCAGTCCACGCCCCGGCCTGACGGGAAGGCGCGCGGTGGTCCACGTGCCGGCCTGACCCCTACCCCGCGGCGACCCGGTGGACGACGCCCACCCGGGGGGCGTAGCGGCTCGTCCCCTCGAACCGGAGGCGCCACTCGCCGCCGGTGCGGCCCTGCACGGTCCGGGCGAGGCGCCCGTGGGCGTCGGTCACCACCTCGGCCACCGTCGTCCAGCCGTGCTCCCGTCCCGGCCGGTGCAGGATCTCGACGGGCTGATCGGGGAAGGGCGCGTAGTCGAGGTGCCCCTGGGGATCGACCCGGTTCAGCACGCCCGTCACCCGCACGGCCGGCCCCTGCCTGGCCACCTGGACCCCGCCGAACCTGGTCAGGCGCTTCAGCAGGAATCCCCGGTAGCCGGTGAGCCGGGTGCCGTCGGCGGCCTTGGCGTTCACCGTGACCGTCCAGGGCCCGGCCGGGTACCAGCGGCTCAGGCTCTTCTCCGGTACGAAGCGCCAGGTCTCCCAGCCCTCACCGGGTGCGGGCGCGCCGGTCCCCGTACCGGGGCGGGCGGGGGCCAGGCGCGCGGGGGCGGGCCGGACGGGTGCCGGGCCGGGCGCGAGGGCCGGGCCCCGGTCGTGACCGTGACCGTGGTCGTGGTCGTGGTCGTGGCCGTGGTCGTGGCCCGGCCGGGGTGCGGGACCGGGTGCGCCGCCGGGGCCGCCTCCCGGGCGGGGCGCGGGGGTCCTGCCGGGACGGGCCTGCCGGTGGGGAGCGGTCAGGGGGAAGAAGGTGTCCACCGAGCCGGGCGGCAGGCCCGGCTCGACCTTGATCGTCACTCCCTCGGGGCCGCCGACGCCCCGGGCCACCACCTCCACCACCATGCGCACCGAGTCGGCGGGACCGACCACCGGGGCCGGGGGGCGCAGGGTCACCGAGCGGACCGTCAGGTCCTCGACGGCGGCGGCCGGGGCGCCGGCCGGCGCCGGGGGAACCTGGGAAGTCTGGGAAGCCGGGGGTGCCGGGGGGACGGCCCCGGCCGGCAGGGCCGCGGCCCCGGCCGCCAGCGAGGCGAGAAGAACTCTGATCGTCATGATCGTGACGCTAGGAGGACGCCGGTAACAGGGGGGTAGACGACACACGCCCCGTTGGGCAAAACGGCGCCCCGCCGCCACCGGGGACGGGCCCGTCCCCGGTGGCGGCGACGCCCGGTCAGTCGCGGTACATCTCGTCGATGATCTCGGCGTACTTGGCGTGGATGATGCGGCGCTTGAGCTTCAGGCTCGGGGTGAGCTCGGCGGTCTCGGCCGTCCACTCCACCGGCAGCAGCCGCCAGCGCTTGACCTGCTGGACGCGGGCCAGCTTCTCGTTGGCGACGGCGATCGCGCCCTCGACGGCCTTGAGCACGTCGGGGTGCTCGGCCAGGTCCCCCAGGGTGGTGAAGGTGATGCCGTTCGCCTGGGCCCAGCCGGGGGCCACCTCGCCGTCGAGGGTGAGGATCGCCACCGGGTACGGCCTGCCGTCGCCGTAGGCGAGGGCCTGGCCGATGAGCGGGTGCTCCTTGAGGTAGTTCTCGATGTTGGCCGGGGAGATGTTCTCGCCCCCGGCGGTGATGATGAGCTCCTTCTTCCGGTCGACGATGCTGACGAAGCCGTCCTCGTCGACGGAGCCCACGTCACCGGTGTGCAGCCAGCCGTCCTCGTCGATCAGCTCGGCGGTGGCCTCGGGACGCCGCAGGTAGCCGCGGGTGTTGGCCGGGCTGCGGGTGAGGATCTCGCCGTCCTCGGCGATGCGGACCTCGACGCCCGGCCCCGCCTGGCCGACAGTGCCGAGCTTGAAGCGCTCGGGGGCGTTGGCGGTGAACGCGCCGGTCGTCTCGGTCATGCCGTACACGTCCAGGATCCGCAGGCCGAGACCGGCGAAGAAGCGCTGCACCTCCAGCGGCATGGGGGCGGCCGCGGTGGCGAGCCAGCCGGCGTTCTCGAAGCCGATCATCGAGCGGATGATCGCCAGCAGGGAGGCGTCGGCCTGCTCGTAGGCGGCCGTCACCTCGGGCGAGGGGGTGCGCCCGTACTGGTTGGCCTCGACGTAGGCCAGTCCCGCGGCCATGGCCGCGCGCACGTTCTCCTGCTGCTCCTCGGACTGGGTGGCCAGCAGCGCCTGCAGGCGGGCCATCATCTTCTCCCACACCCGCGGGACACCGAAGAACAGCACCGGCTTGACCTGCCCGAGGGTGGCGCCGAGCTGGGCGAGGTCGGTGCAGAAGTGGGTGTGCGAGAACTTGAACAGCGGCAGGTAGAGACTGAGCACCCGCTCGGCGATGTGCGCGTAGGTCAGGTAGGAGATCTGGGTGCCCCTGACCGGCAGGTCGGCCATCCGGTTGGTGGCCACGACCTCGAAGAACACGTTGGCGTGGGTCAGCGGCACGCCCTTGGGGTTGCCGGTGGTGCCGGAGGTGTACAGCACGGTGAGGACGTCGTCGGCGTTCACCGCCCGCCAGCGGGCGTCGACGGCCCCGGGGTCGGCGGCGAGCCGCTCGCGGCCCAGGGCCAGGAAGTCGTCCCAGCTCAGGAAGCGGTCACCGGCCGGGGCGCCGTCCAGCATGATGATCGTGCGCAGCTCGGGGAGGTCGCCGAGGACCGGCTCCCACCTGGACAGCTCGGCCGGGCCGCCGAGCACCGCGACCCTGGCCTGCACGTCGGAGGCGACGAAGGCGACCTGCTCGGGGGCGAACGTCGAGTAGACCGAGCAGGACACCGCGCCGGCGTGCACCGCGCCCAGGTCCGCCAGCACGTGCTCGCTGCGGTTGACCATCATGAGCGCGACGGCCTCGCCGGGCTCCAGCCCGAGGGCGGCGAATCCGGCGGCGATCTCCAGGACCCGCTGCCGCGCCTGCGCGTAGGTCAGCGTCGACCAGCCCCCCTCGACCGGGTCGGAGTAGGCGGGGGCGTCGGGGTTGCCGTCGGCGGCCTCCTTCAGCTGATCGCAGATCGTGCGGCCCGCGATCTCCCGCTCGATCTCCGCGCGCTCATCAAGGACACCGGCCATGGCGCTCCTCCAGAAAGTGTTCGCTTGCGCAAGTGGCATGCATCGCACCACACGCCGTTCCCTCCGGACAAGCCCCTGAAAGGGAGAAGAAACGCCACCGTGCCCGGCCGCGCCCGCGTGTCGCCGGATCCCGTACGTAGAGTGTCCCTTCGATCACACTCGGCAAGGGGGGCGCATGTCATCGCAGGGACCGGCTCGCGAGAGGACCTTCTTCGGGCATCCGCGCGGCCTCGCCACCTTGTTCGGCACCGAGCTGTGGGAGCGCTTCAGCTGGTACGGGCTGCGGGCCATCCTCGCCACCTTCATGGCCGCCTCCCCCGCGACCGGTGGCCTGGGCCTGAGCGAGCAGACCGCGCAGGCGATCATCGGCATCTACGGCGCCCTCATCTACCTGGTCGCGCTGCCCGGCGGCTGGATCGCCGACCGGGTGCTCGGGGCCCGCAGGGCGGTGCTCTGGGGCGGCTTCGTGATCATGTGCGGTCACATCAGCATGGCCGTCCCGGTGCGGGGCGGCGTCTTCGTGGTGCTCGGGCTGCTCCTGATCATCGTCGGGACCGGCCTGCTCAAGCCGAACGTCTCCACGATGGTCGGCAGGCTCTACCGGCCGGACGAGGACGGGCGCAGGGACGCGGGCTTCTCGATCTTCTACCTCAGCATCAACATCGGCGCCTTCGTCGCCCCCCTGGTCGTCGGCTGGCTGGCCTCGGGGGACCGCTGGCACCTGGGTTTCGGCGCGGCGGCGGTCGGCATGGCGCTCGGCCTGACGCAGTACGTGCTGGGCGGGCGCCACCTGCGGGGGGTGGGCGAGCGGCCGGGGCACCGGATGACCCCGGCCGAGCGCGGGCACTTCCTGATCGCGGTCGCCGTCGCCGTCGTGGTGGTCGCCAGCGGGCTGGCCGCCTGGGTGGCGTCCGGCACGTTCACGCTGGACGCCTTCGCGCTGGTGATGACGCTGTTCATCGTGGCCGTGCCCGTGCTGTACTTCGGCTACGTGCTGCTCGGCAGCCACAACCTGACCGATGACGAGCGCTCGCGGGTGAAGGCCTACATCTGGCTCTTCATCGCCGCCGCGATCTTCTGGATGATCTACGACCTGGCGCCGACCGTGCTGCTGTTCTTCGCGCAGAACAGGACGGACCTGTCGCTGTTCGGCCTGCGGATCACCCCGGCCACCACGCAGGCGTTCAACCCGTTCTTCATCATGATCTTCGTGCCGGTCTTCGCGGCCCTGTGGGTCAGGCTGGGCAACCGGGTGACCGCCCCGCAGAAGTTCGCCGCGGGCCTGTTCGTCAACGGGCTGAGCTTCGTGCTCATGGCCCTGGCCGCGCAGCTGGCCCTGGGCGGCAGGATCTCGGTGTGGTGGCTGGTGCTGGTCTACCTCGTCCAGGTCTTCGGGGAGCTGGCGCTGAGCCCGGTCGGGCTCTCGGTCACCACCAAGCTCGCCCCCGAGGCGTTCAAGAGCCAGATGCTGGGACTGTGGTTCATCTCGTTCTCGGTGGGCGACGCGGTGGGCGGGCAGACCTGGCGGCTGAGACGGTACATGTCCGAGCCCGCGTACTTCCTCACGCTGGCGGGCATCGCCATCGTGGCGTCGCTGGTGCTGCTGGCGTTCGCCGGCCGGCTGCACGCGATGATGCGCGAGCATCCGGCGGAACGGGCCGTCACGTCCCCCTGACGCCCCTGCGGGGGGAGCGCGCACCTCGGGTGAGGCACTAGCGTCGAGGCATGTGGATCGAGGACTACGCGCTCATCGGCGACATGCAGTCGGCGGCCCTGGTCGGCCGGAACGGCTCCATCGACTGGCTCTGCCTGCCGCGGTTCGACTCGCCCTCGTGCTTCGGGGCGCTGCTGGGCGACAAGAAGAACGGGCAGTGGTGGATCGGGCCGGCGCACGCCGAGCGCCCGCGCGCCACCCGGCGGCGCTACCGGGGGGAGACCCTCGTCCTGGAGAGCGAGTGGGACACCCCGACCGGCACCGTCCGGGTGACCGACTTCATGCCCACCCGTCACACCAACCCCGATCTGGTACGGATCGTGGAGGGCGTGTCGGGGACGGTGGAGATGGCCACCGAGATCCGCATCCGCTTCGACTACGGCCGGATCGTGCCCTGGGTGCGCCGTGACGAGGACATCCTGCAGGCCGTCGGCGGGCCCGACTCGGTCTGGCTGCACTCCCCCGTCCCGCTGGAGGGCGGCGACTACGCCCACCACGCAACGTTCACGGTGTCGGAGGGGGACAGCATGGCCTTCGTCTTCACGTGGCACCCCTCGCACGAGCCCCGGCCCGACGAGATCGACCCGCACCACCAGCTCGCCGAGACCGAGGCGCTGTGGGCCGAGTGGGTGGAGAAGTGCACCTACCGGGGGCCGTGGCGGGACGCCGTGGTCCGCTCGCTCATCACGCTCAAGGCGCTCACCTACGCCCCCACCGGCGGCATCGTCGCGGCCCCCACCACCTCGCTGCCCGAGGACATCGGCGGCGTCCGCAACTGGGACTACCGCTACTGCTGGCTGCGCGACGCCACCATGACCCTGGACGCGCTCATCGGCGCCGGGTACCTCGACGAGGCCCGCGCCTGGCGCGCGTGGCTGCTGCGGGCCATCGCGGGCCGCGCCCAGGACCTGCAGATCATGTACGGCGTCGCCGGGGAGCGGCGGCTGACGGAGCTGGAGCTCGACTGGCTGCCCGGGTACGAGAACTCCCGGCCGGTCAGGATCGGCAACGGCGCCGTGGAGCAGCTCCAGCTGGACGTCTACGGCGAGGTGATGAACTCCCTGCACCTGTCGCGCGTCTCCGGGCTGGAGGCCGACCACCGGGCCTGGACCCTGCAGTTCGAGCTGATCTCCTACGTCGAGCAGCACTGGGGGGACCCGGACGAGGGACTGTGGGAGGTCCGCGGCCCGCGCCGGCACTTCGTGCACTCCAAGGTCATGTGCTGGGTCGCCCTGGACCGGGCCGTCAAGCAGGTGGAGGCGTTCGGCAAGCCCGGCCCGCTGAAGCACTGGAAGGAGCTGCGCGACCGGATCCACGCCGAGATCTGCGACAAGGGCTTCGACCCGGTACGCGGCACCTTCACCCAGTCGTACGGCTCGCAGGAGCTGGACGCGGCGCTGCTGCTGATCCCCATCGTCGGCTTCCTGCCCCCGGAGGACCCGCGCGTGGTCGGGACGGTGGAGGCGATCCAGCGCGAGCTGATGGTCGACGGCTTCGTGCTGCGCTACCCGGTCTCCCCCGACAACGACGTGGACGGCCTGCCCGGCGGTGAGGGCGCGTTCCTGGCGTGCAGCTTCTGGCTGGCCGAGGCGCTGGCGATGATCGGCCGCAAGGACGAGGCCGTCGAGCTGTTCGAGCGCCTGCTCGCGCTGCGCAACGACGTCGGCCTGCTGGCCGAGGAGTACGACCCCCGCTACAAGCGGCTGGTGGGCAACTTCCCGCAGGCCTTCAGCCACGTGCCCCTGATCCACACCGCCCGCGCGCTCAGCTGAGCCGTCCGGGGCGACCCGGGAGCGCTCATGCGGCCGAAAGGGCCGGTCTCCCCCGGCCGGGAGGACCGGGGGAGACCGGCCCTCGGAAAAATGATCCGGAAAAGTCGGTGGTCGGCCGCAACAATCCGGGGCGGTCGCGACTCTCATCCGGTGGAACACCACCGGAAAGGGACAGACCAATGAGCGATTTCGACGTGACCACGGACTTCATCGACTATGACGGCGACGGGGGCACCGACGCCCAGCTGATCGACGTCAACGGGGACGGTCTCGCCGACGAGGAGCGCTACGACACCGACGGTGACGGCGTCACCGACGTCGTCTACCTCGACAACGACGGTGACGGCTACGTCGACGAGACGCGGGTCGACCTGAACGGCGACGGCGTCTCCGACTACACCGAGACCGCGGGTCCCTTCCCGGCCGTCTGACCCGACCGTCCGATCACGCGAACCGGCGTGAGCCCGCCCGACCCGTGCCGAGGGGGGAACCCGGACCGGGGTCGCGCGGGCCGCCGATCAGGAAGGCGACCGATGAGGGACCGAGGCGCGCTCCTCGCCCTGCCGCTCCTGGCCTGGCCGGTGCTGACCGGCTGCGCCGCGGCGACGGGATCCGGCGCGGGGGCGGGCGGCGCCTCACCCGCGCCGTCGCGGGGCGGCGTCCTGCCCCTGCGCCCCGAACCGGCCGGGCCCGGAACCCGGCCCGGGACGGAACTCGGGACGGGACCGGGGACGGTGGAGACGCCCTTCGGGTCCCTGCCGCTCCCGCTGCCGTTGCCGCTGACGCTCGTGGCGGCGGCGGTCGTGCTGGCCGCCGTGGCCGCGGGCCTGTACCTGTGGCACCGATGGCACCGGGGCCGCCCGGCCCCGCTCCCCGCGTCCCCGCCCTCCTTCGTCCCGGCGCCGGACGGCCGGCGTGCGGGGGACGTACCGGCGGGGAGGGGACCCGGCACGGCGCCGTTCCCCGGGACGGCGCCGGTAGCGCCGGTACCTGCGGCCGACGGGGCCGGTGGGGCCGGTGGGGCCGGTGGGCTCGGCGGGGTCGCAGGACCGGGCTCGGGCCCGCTGGTGGACGCGCTGCACGAGGTGGCCGGGAGCGGGATCAGCCCGGCGCTGGCTCAGCAGGTGGACAGGCTCCTGGCCGGGGGGGACCCGGGCCGCGAGGCCCTGGTCGCGGCCTGCGTCGGCTACCGCGACCAGCTCGCCGAGCGGCATCCCCGGCTGGCCGGGACGCTGCTGGACGGACTGGCCCGGGCCGGCGTGCGGGAGGTCGTGGCCGACGGGCTGCGGTTCGACCCGCGCCTGCACGAGGCGTCCGGCACCGCACCCGCTCCCCGGCCGGACCTGCACGACCTCGTCGCCGAGACCGTCAGGTGCGGGTACGCCGACGGCGAGCGCGTGATCCGCGTCCCGCGGGTCGTCGTCTACCGGTCGCCGGGCACCGGGGCGGAGCGGTGAGCCGTCCCGTCCCGGGCGGGCCGGGAGGGCGGTCAGTTCTCGGAGAGCCCGGCCCGCAGCCGCCGTCTGCCCCGGTGGATCCAGACCCGTACCGTGTTGAGCGGCACGCCGAGCGAGACCGCCACCTGCTCGTAGGTGAGGCCGCCCGCCCAGAGCAGCAGCACCTGGCGCTGGGAGGGCGGCAGCGCGGCCATCGCCCGGCGCAGGTCCGCCAGCCGGGCCACGGAGTCCTCGAAGGGCTCGGTGACGGCCGACGTCTCGTCCACCTCGGCGAAGACCACCCCGGCGGGACAGCGGCGCCGCACCACCGTGTACGCGGCGTTGCGGGCGATGACCATCACCCAGGAGCGGAACGACGACCTGCCCTCGAAGGCCGCGAGGCCGCGCCAGGCCGCGAACTGCGTCTCCTGGAGCGCGTCGAGCGCGTCGGCCCGGTTGCCGGTCAGCTGGTGGCAGAGGCCGAACGCCTGGCGCTGGGCCGTGTCCCAGAGCGCGCGGAAGGCACCCTCGTCACCCGTCCTCGCGCGGACGAGCAGCAGGACCTCCTCGGCCCCGGCCACCGCGCCGGTCTCCGCCTCGGTCTCCGCT
This sequence comes from Streptosporangium longisporum, assembly GCF_039534895.1. Classification (NCBI taxonomy): domain Bacteria; kingdom Bacillati; phylum Actinomycetota; class Actinomycetes; order Streptosporangiales; family Streptosporangiaceae; genus Streptosporangium; species Streptosporangium longisporum. The sequence goes on from NZ_BAAAWD010000019.1 coordinate 172,929, forward strand.
CCGGTCCAGGTCCCGGCGGGGAGGTCGTCGGCCACGGTGGCGCCCGGCGCCACGGTCGTCATCGGGTCGTCCCTTCTCACCGGGCGAAAAATCAGCTAATGACACCACGTCCGACGACATAGGGCGCGAAGTACCGCGTCATGATATTGGACCGTAACAATCACGGATTCAGGCCGATTATGGAGACGCCATGAGGACCGGGCCCGCGGAGCTGCTGCGCCGCCTGTGCGACACCACCGCGGCCCGGCTGGCCGGCGCGCACCTGCGCGAGCGGGTGGCGCAGGTGCGCGCCGGCCTGGACGCGCCGCTGCGGGTCGCGGTGGCGGGCGCGGTCAGCAGCGGCAAGTCCACGCTGGTGAACGCGCTGCTCGGGCTGCCCGTCGCGCCGGTGGACGCCGGCGAGTGCACGTTCGTGGTCACCCAGTACGAGTACGGCGAGGACGACGGCCGCATCACGATCGAGCTCGCCGACGGCGGCGTGGCCCACTCCCGGCTGCTGCCCGGCCACCGCCTCCCCGCCGACCTCGGCGTCGAGGTGTCCCGGATCCGGCGGCTGCGGGTCGCGCTGGACCTGCCCTCGCTGCGCACGGTCACCATCGTCGACACCCCCGGCATGAACACGGTGACCGCGGCCAACGAGCGGGCGGCCAGGAGCATGCTGTTCGGCTCCGGTGACGAGGACGACCGCGCGCAGGCGATGATCTACGTGCTCCGCTACGTGCAGAGGTTCGACGACGCCACCCTGGCGGAGTTCCGCGCGCTGACCGACGCCTCCGGCATGAGCTGCGTCAACACCCTGGCCGTGCTCGGCCAGGTCGACCGGCGCGGCGACGAGGACGACCCCTGGCCGACCGCCAGGAGGCTGGCCGCCCAGGGGTACCGGGACCTGCGCACCTCGGTCTTCGACGTGGTCCCGGTGATCGGCCTGCTGGCCGAGACCGCGCGGGCCCGGCCGCTGGACGCCGAGGAGACGGCCGCGCTGGAGGCGCTGGCCGCGATGGACGAGGACGACCTGGAGGACTACCTGCTGGACCTGGAGGACTTCCGCACGGCGCCCGAGCTGCCCGTACCGGCGACGGTGCGGCACCGGCTGGTCGAGCGGCTGCACCGCTACGGTCTCACCGTCGCGGTGCGGGCGGTGCGCGAGGCCGGGACCGCCGATCCCGGGGCGCTCACCACGCTGCTGCTGGAACGCTCGGGGTACGCCTCGGCCGGACGGGCCGCGACCGGTTCCGTGGCCGCGGGCCTGGCCCACTTCGCCCGCCGCGCCGACCAGCTCAAGGCGCTCGACGCGCTGACCCGGCTGCGCGCGATCGCCCGGACGCCCGCGCTGGGGTCCGACCGCGTCACCCTGGACGCGCTGGCGGCCCAGCTCGACGAGAACCGCCCGATCGCGACCGCCCTGGGCGGCCTGCGGATCTTCACCGCCGCCGAGGCGCTCGGCCGGGGGACGCTGGTCCTGAACGAGGAGATGACCGGCGAGCTGCTCCGCCTGGCCCGTCACGACGAGCCCGCCGGTCGGCTCGGCCTGCCCGCGGAGGCGTCCCCGGACGAGATCGCCGCCGCGGCCACGGCGGCGGCGGTGCGCTGGCGCACGCTCGCCATGATGAGCGAGGGCCGCACCGGCGGGCAGCGGGCCCGGGACGTGCTGACCGTGCTGGAGGACATGGTCTCGGCGGCGCTGGACGCGCGGGAGCGCGCCGACAATGCCGGCGGCCTCCCCGGTGGCGGCCCCGGTGGCTTCTCCGGAAACGGACCCGGGAACGGCTCCGGGAACGGCGGGCCGCTCCCGGCGGTCCGGGTGGACCCGGCCGCGATCGAGGCGTTGCGCGCCTCCCCCCTGGTCCCGGCCGACGACCGGCGGGCACTGGAGCTCCTGGTCACCGGGACCGAGCTGGCCACCCAGCTCGGCGCACCGCCCGGCGCACCGCCCGCCGAGGTCGCCGGTCACGCCGCGGCCCTGGGGGCCCGGTTCCGTACTCTCACCCACCGGCCGCTCCCGCTGCGGCAACGACGCGCGGCGGAGACCCTCTGCGAGGCGTACGAGACCATCTGGTCGCGCTACGGGACCGGTTCCTGACGCCGTCCCCGCGACGCGCCCGCCCGGCCGCCGGGACCCCCGGTCCCGCGACCCCACCCCGCGGCTCGCCGCCGCCCTTTCCCCCCGGGACCGAGGTCCCGCCCCTCACGCTGGAGGTGTCCGATGACGAGCCCCGACCCGAACGGCCCGGTGGCCCGGCTGCTGCGCTACGCCAACGAGGTCCACGCGCTGGCCGGGCGGTGCGGCAGGCCCGATCTTGCGGAGGTGCTGGCCGCCTGCGCGGGCCGCTGGAAGGACGAGTGCACCGACATCGTGGTCGCCGGTGCGCAGAAACGCGGCAAGAGCCGCCTGCTCAACACCCTGGTCGGCCACCCCGACCTGCTGCCCGTCGACGCCGACGTCGCCACGAACTGCTTCCTGTCGCTGCGGCGCGGCCCCCGCCTGACCGCGGTCGTGCACCGCAGCACCGGCGCGGGCCCGGTCCGGACGCCGATCACCGTCGAGTCGGTCCCCGACCACGCCTCGATGCGCGGCGACGCGGGCAGGCGCCGCGACGTCGTCAGCGTCGACATCACCGTGGACTCCCCCCTCCTGGACGGCCTGCGGCTGCTCGACACCCCGGGGGTGGACAGCCTGACGGTGGGGCACCGGCAGGTGACCGTGGCCATGCTGCAGCGGGCCGACGCGCTGCTGTTCACGCTCAGCGCCCAGGACCAGCCGGTGCTCCGGCACGAGCTGGAGTTCCTCGCCGAGGCGGCCGAGCGGGTGCAGGCGATCGCGTTCGTGCTGACCAAGGTGGAGGACTCGGCCAACTGGCGGAGCCTGATGGAGGAGAACAGGACGCGGCTGAGGACGTTCGTCACCGAGGCGATCGCGGCCGATCCCGGCAGGGCCGCGACGCTGGAGCCGCTGCTGGAGGCGCCCTGGTTCCCGGTGAGCGCGAAGCTGGCCGAGGCCGCCGAGGCCAAGCGGCGCGAGGGACGCGCCGAACGGGCGGACTCGCTGCGGGCGCGCAGCGGGATGGACGCGCTCGAACGCCACCTGCGCGGCTTCGCCGAGGGCAGGGACTCCGCGCGCGGCGCCACGGTGGTCGCCGCCGCCCTGTCGGTGCTGGGCACGCTGGCGACCGGCGCCGGGGACGACGTCGCCGCGGGCTCCGGCGACGAGGGCGACGTGGCCGCGCGCCTGGCGGAGGTGGACGCCGGGCTGGCCGAGCTGACCGTGCTCGCCGGTCGCCGCAGGGCGGGCGCGGTGGCCAACACCTTCCTCGGACGCGAGGTCGCGGGCATCGTGGCCGCGCGGGTGGCCGAGATCCGCCAGCCGTACGAGAACACGATCGCCACGCTGAAGAAGCAGGACCAGATCGACCGGTACATGGCGGAGCTGCCGGAGAGCGTCCAGCGTTCCCTGGAGGCCGCCTGGTCGCAGATCGTCCACGACGTGGAGAGGCTGGCCAGGACCACCCTGGACGCCTTCGCCCGCGACCTCGGCATGGATCCGGTCGATCTGGCCGGAGGGGGGCGTGCGATGCCGGGCCTGTCGCAGGTCCAGGTCAGGGGCGACCTGGCGGCCGACGACGCGGGCGACGTGGACCTGATCCGGGACGTGCTGCCCTCGGCCTCGATCGGGCTCTCGCTGGGCGGCTTCGCCACGGCGCTGCTCGGCCCGGTGGGCTTCATCCTGGTCGCCCCGGCCATCGGGGCGGCCATCTTCATGGGACGCCGCTCGATGGAGAAGGTGCAGCGCAGCCAGGCCGCGATCAGGGGGGCGCTGCGCGACCAGTTCTCGGTGGTCGCCCGGGAGATGACGCTCGACCTGGAGCGGATGGTGGCGACCTGGCGGGTGGGCGTCGAGCAGACCGCGGACGAGAGCCTGGCCCGGCGGCGCAAGGAGCTGGAGACCAGGCGCGCCGAGCTGAGGTCCGCCTCGGCCCGCTCGGCCGCCGACCGGCTCAAGGCCCGGCAGTCCGGCCAGGAGCGCATCGCCGCGATCGGCACCCTCACCAACAGGGGACGGGAGCTCCGCGCCGAGCTGGCCACCGCGGTGGCCGCCCTGGGCGCCGGGCGCGCAGATATCCCCGGCGCCTCCGGGTAGGCCGGAACCGCAGGGAAGAACAAGGGACCACGAGGGACCACGAGGAGGAGACACGTGACGAGCCGGTTCGCGCAGTGGACACTCGACGTGCACGACAGCCGGAGGATGGCGGCGTTCTGGTCGGCGGCGCTGGGGTACGAGATCGAGCACGACGGTGAGAGCCCGCACCTGTGGCCTCCGGCGGACGCGCCGCGCGGCTCGCTCACCGTCTGGCTCCAGCAGACGGACGCCCCCAAGCGCGACAAGAACCGCAACCACCCCGACCTGCACGTCCCCGACGGAGGCGACGTGCAGGCCGAGGTCGAGCGGCTGGTCGGGCTGGGCGCCACCCGCGTCGACGTCGGCCAGACGGGCGAGGAGGGCTTCGTCGTCCTGGCCGACCCCGAGGGCAACGAGTTCTGCCTGCTCCACCGGCGTCATCCCCAGGGGGCCTGAGGGACCCGGCCGTTCCGTCTACAGGTCGCCGAGCTCGCCGAGCGGCTTCGTCCAGTGGTCCCGGTCGCGGGGGTCCCGGTCGCGGGGGTCGTCGTCGGGCGGTGACCCGGTGCCGGCGGCGGAACGGCCGGGGCCGGTGACGACGTGCAGGATCCGGTTGAAGGTCTTGAACGCCTCGTCGTCGCCGACGCGCATCTCCCCGCGGTTCATCCGCCCGTACCAGTACTTCTGCTCGTCCTCGATGCGGGGAAGGAGCTGGTTACGGCTCAGGGTCCGTGCTTCCTCGACGGTGAGACATGTGAAGCGTGGCATACGGCGATTGTTCCATCCCGGGCCGTGACCTCACAGGCTCGCGCGGCCGACCCGCCGGGACCCGGGACCGGCCGCGAGCCCGGACACCTGGGACCGGGACGCCTGGGACCGGGACGCCTGGGGCCGGCCGCCTGGGGCCGGCCGCGAGCCCGGACGTCCGGGGCCGGGTGAGCCCGGACGCCGGGCGGGCCGTCCCCGCTATCCCGCGGCCGGTCCGGGCCGCAGCGCCTCGGCGAGCAGCCGCCACTGCGGCATGGCCGACCGGCCGGGCTCGACGCCGATGACCTGGACGCCGACGTGGTCGGCCCCGGCGTCGAGGTGGCCGTGCAGCCTGCGCACGATCGTGTCGAGGTCCCCCCAGAACACGAGGTCGTCGACGAGCCGGTCGCTGCCCCGGCCGCCGTCGATGTCCGCCTCGGTGTAGCCCAGGCGGAGGAACTTGGCGATGTTGTACGTCGTGCTGAAGTAGACGTGCAGGTGCTCGCGGGCGATCTCGCGCGCCCTGACCGGGTCGGTCTCGAAGAGCACCGCGTGCTCGACGCCGAGGAACGGGCCCTCCCCCAGCGCCTGGCGCGCCTGCGCGGTGTGCCCGACCGTCACGTGGTAGGTGTGGGCGCCCTCGGCCCGGTCGCGGGCGAGTTCGAGCATCTTCGGCCCGTACGCCGCCAGCAGCCGCCGCGCCGGTGCCCGCGGCGCGGGGTTGGCGCTCGTCGCCGCGTCCATCTCGTCCAGGTACTCGCCCATCGCCTGCAGCGGGCTGGTGACCCCGGGGCGCTCGCCCCCGAAGCCGAGGCCGAGCAGGTGGCGGTCCGGGTAGGCGTCGGCCAGGAGCGTCGCCGCGCCCCGGGTCCACCGCGCCCCCCGGGACCAGATCTGCGCGATGCCGTTGACGACGGTCATGCGCTCGGTGCAGGACAGCAGGAACCCGGCGTGCGTCATCGCCTCGCGCCCGTCGCGCTCCGGGATCCAGAACGCCCGCCAGCCGAGCTCCTCCAACTCCTGGACGGAGTCCCGCATCATGCTCGCCGGCTGGTCCTCGAAGTCGAACGTCCAGACCCCGAAACGGCCCAGGTCCATCCCCTCGATCGCGCCCATGTCCCCTCCCGGACGACGGTACGGGACCGTCTCTCGTGATCTCCAAGTGCATCGAAGTATCGCATAATGTCGATATGAAGCAAATCCGGCATGTCCGGGACGCGGGGTCTCCCCCGCGTGTCACACGCCGCTAGAGCGAGCGTCCGAGCACGTCGACGAGCAGGGCGATGCGCTCCTCGTCGCGCCGGTAGTGCGTCCACTTCCCGACGCGGGTGGAGCGGACCAGCCCGGCACGCTGCAGCTCGGCCATGTAGGCGGAGACGGTCGACTGCGCGAGCCCGGTCTTGGCCTGGATGTGGCTCACGCACACGCCGATCTCGTCCGCGACCGCGCCCTCGACCGGGAAATGACGCTCGGGGTCGCGCAACCACTGGAGCACCTGGAGCCGCACGGGATTGGCGAGTGCCCTGAACACGTCGGGCAGCTTCGCGAAGGCGTCCGGTGAGGAGTCGGCATATGTCGTCATGAGTCGTCGAGGTGAGTATAGGTCGGCCGTGACGGTCCGAGGAATCCCGCCCGGCACCGGGACGCACCGCGCACCGCGCACCGCGAGACCGTGCCACCCGTGCGACCGGCGCCACCGGCGCCACCGGCGGTCCTCGCGGAACCGGAGGCTCAGGGCGTCGTGAATCCCAGGACGTAGGGACCCGAGCCGGTCGTGGCGGTGATCCGGTAGCGGTAGGAGCCGGGCGTGCCCTGGTGGCTGACCATCTCGTCGGAGGTCACGCCGTCACCGGGGGCCACGGCCAGCCACTTCAGGCCCGTCCACTTCTCCAGGTAGAGATCGAAGTCGGCGTCCTCCGGGCCGTCCACGCAGCCGACGTGCAGGCCGGCGACGGCCGAGCGGTACGGTTCGGCCGGCTGGTAGTCGTCCTGTCCCTTGATCAAGGTGCCGGTCACCTGCCGCGGGTACCCCGTGCAGGCCCGGGAGGCCCCGGACGGCATGTCGTCCCCGGTGGTCTTCAGGGTCAGGCCGTAGGTGGTGAGGATCTCGGTGATCGGCTGGAAGTAGGTGGTCCCGCCCGAGGCGCAGTCGCCCGAGCCTCCGGAGGTGACGCCCTGGGCCTGGTCGATGGAGATGATCGGGCCGCCCGAGTCACCGGGTTCGGCGCAGATGCTGGTACGGGTCAGATCGCTGACGACGCCCTGGGGGTAGGTGACGCTGGCGTTGAGCTGCTGGACGCGGCCGCACTGCCAGTCGGTGGTGGAACCGGACTGGCAGATCGAGGCGCCCTCGACCGCCGGCCGGGCGCCGGAGACGGCCACGGTGGAGCCCGCACCGCTTTCCACCGCGGGAACGGTCTTCCAGGATTCGTTGACGGTGATCCAGGCGTGGTCGCTGCCGGGGAACGCCGAGGCCTGGAAGACGCCCTGGACGACACGGTTGAAGCCCGTGGTGACGTCCCCCTTCCTGCCGCAGTGACCGGAACTGACGAAACCGGCCTGGGCGCCCTTGGTCACCGAGAAACCGACCGAGCAGCGGTTGACCGGGCCGACGTAGTAGGCGGCGCCGCCCACCAGCTCGTACGAGGGGGCGCTCAGGGGCAGGGGGACCTCGACGGAGGGCAGCACGGTCACCGCCGTTCGGTCCACGCCGGACTTCTGCACGAAGACGCCGACCCGCTGGGGGGCCGTGGCCAGGACGGTCACCTTGTTGCGCTTGACGTCGACGTAGCGCACGCCGGAGATCAGCGGATCCGGGGGCAGGGTGGCGTCCAGCTTCTTCCTGATCGCTATCAGCTGTGTCAGTGAGCGCGGGACGACCTCGGCCTGGGCGCCCTCGACGATGATCTGGGGGATGTCGGCGGCGCTGGTGGAGGCCACCACCAGGGTGTGCGCGGTCTTGGTGCGCAGCCAGGCGCCTCCGAAGCGGACGCCGAGTTTCTCCTTCAGCCGGGCCGCGACCGCGAGCAACCGGTTCTCGTTGATCAGACGGGTCTCGGCCTCCTCCCTGCTCATGTTCAGGTCCTGCTCGATGGCCTCCAGCATGCCCGGCGGCGGTTTGACGGCCGCAGCGGTCACAGTGGTCACAGCGGCCGGAGCGGCCGGAGCGGCCGGAGCGGCCGCCGGGGCCGGGACGACTCCGCCGGGCCGGTCGGCGCGGGCCGGAACGGCCGCGAGGGCGAGCGCGACGATCACCGGAACGCATCCGGCGGCAAGGACGGGCCTGCGGACCATGAACTTCTCTCCCGGGCGTCGACATCGGCACACGGGGGAAGATCACTCATGCCGGGCGCCGCTGGGCGCGCGACATGGACGGCACCACCTTAACGAGTCGGCACGCGATCGTGGTGAGGCGCGCGGGCGGTCATCCGGCCGGTTCCGGATCGGAGATCGAGATCGTGGCGTCGCGGCTCCCGGGGCTGCGATACGCGGATGAAGAAATGACCGGTCTCACGTCGTATGACGGGACCGTGCTCGTCCGCCGTGAGCGAGGAGAGGGGCCTGCGCCGGTCCGCCCGCCGGGTCGGGGCGGTCCCCGCGATACCCGGTCCGGCATCGCCCGGCGAGGCGTCGCGGCCTTCTGCGCCGGGCGGAGCGTCGCCGTGGCTCACCGTCGCCCGCGTTCCCGCAGGACGTGCTCGCCGGCGTCGACGTAGGAGGTGAACAGGCTCGTGACGTCGCGAAGGCGCGTCGCGGCCCGGGCGTTCTCGGTGAGTTCCTCGGCTGCGCGCAACGTGCGGATGAGGGTACGGGCGCGCTCGTGGCTGGCGGCGAGGAGCTGCTCGAACCCACCGGCCGCCTCCACCAGCAGACGACGGCTGCCCGGCTGCGGGATCGTACGGGCCAGCCCCCACGACACGAGCTCGCGGATCGCGGTGCTCACGGCCCCCGAGCTGAGCGACAGGTCGGCACGCAGCCGCTCGGAGCTGGAAGGCCCGTCGCGCAGCAGGAGGTACCCGTAGATCCGTCCGGTGGCCCGCGGAAGCCGCCATCCGGCGAGGGTGTCGCCCATGGCGTTCACGAACCGCTCCTGCTCCGGGGTCACAGCGATCGCCCCTCCGGTCGCGCGGGCAGGAGCCCCCACCCTTCGAGGATCTCGGCCAGGACCCGTGACACCGCGTCGGGGGCGTCCCACGTCACCATGTGGCCGGCATCCGGGATGACGTGCTCGGTGACGCCCTCGGCCGCGGCCCACCGCGCCATCGCCCCGGCGATGTTCCCCGTACGATCCCGGCCGCCGCGGACGAGGGCGATCGGCACGGGGGAACGGTGGCCGGGATCGGGTGCGACGAACGACGCCGTACCTTTCCACACGTCGAGGAACACGGGCTTGGGCATACGCGCGAACACCGCTTCGGCGCGCGCGACCGCTTCGGGGGACTCGGCCGAGGCTCGTGCCATCAGACGAGGAAGAACGCTCCGCGGGATCAGGGAGAGCACCGGCGCGGCGAGCCGGAGCGCGAGACGCTCGGACGTCGAGAGCGGACCGGCGTTCCACGCGGAGTCGAGCACGATCACCCCGCCCACCCGGTCCGGGTGCTTGCGGGCGAAGGCCTGCACGAGGTTGCCCCCGAGGGAATGCCCGACCAGTACCGGCGCGTCGACGCCGCACTCGGCCAGCAGCGCGCCGAGGTCCCCGAGTGCGTCGACGGCCGTGAACCGTGAGCCGTCCGCGAGCGTCGACCGCCCGTGCCCGCGCATGTCCCAGAGGATCACGCGGGCACCTCGCCGGCCGAGCGAGGCGGCCTGCGCGTCGAACATCGAATGGTCGACGCCCGCGCCGTGGGTGAGCACCACGACGGGTTCGCCGGCTCCCCGGTCCGCGAACGCGATGTCCGCGGTCGTCAGCATGAGACGCCGATCTAATTTCACCATTTTCTGAATATACCGAAGACGGTCGTCGCGGGAGCGGGGCGGCGGTCAGGACGGTCGTCGCGGGAGCGGGGCGGCGGTCAGGACGGTCGTCGCGGGAGCGGTGCCGCGTTCAGGACGGGCACGGGAGCGGTGCCGCGTTCAGGACGCCCTTCTTCCGCCCTGCTCCGCCGGAGCGGCGGCCCGGGCGGCGAGCGCGGCCCGTACGTCCGCCTCGACGAGGTCGGCGTTGACGGCGATCGCGGTGACCAGGCCGTTTCCCGCGGCGGTGATGACGTGCGCGGTGTCATGGGCGACGTTCCCGGCCGCCCACACGCCGGGCACGCTGGTCAGGCCGTCGGGGTCGGTCCGCACCCAGCCGTTCTCGTCCATCTCGCATCCCAGCGCGATCAGCAGGTCGTCGTTGGCCGTGGAACCGGGGGTGACGAACATCGCGGCGACCGGGACGACGTCCCGGCCGGTGACGCGCACACCGGTCAGCCGGTCGTTCTCGACCACCAGCTCCGTGACGGGCCCCTCCACCACGGACACGTCGCGGGCGTCGAGCCTGCGCCGGTCCTCGTCACCGATCGGCACCTGCTGCAGCAGCGTCACGTCGTCCGACCACTGCCGCAGCATCAGCGCGTGCTCCGGCCCCTCCTCGTCGGTGCCGAGCACCGCGATCGGCTCGTCGCGCACCTCGTGACCGTGACAGTAGGGGCAGTGCAGCACGTCCCTGCCCCAGCGCTCGGCGAGGCCCGGCACCGGGGGGAGCTCGTCACGCAGGCCGGTCGCCACCAGCAGCCGCCGCGCCCGCACCCCCGCCCGGCCCTCGAACTCCACCAGGAACTCCTCCCCGTCCCGCCCTACCCCGGTGACGGTCTCCTCCATGACCTCGCCCCCGTAGGAGCGCACCTCCTCGCGGCCCGTCCTCAGCAGTTCGGCGGGGTTGGCCCCCTCCCGGGACAGGTAGCCGCGCATCCGCGCGGCCGGGGCGTTACGAGGCGTTCCGGCGTCGATCACGAGAACGCGCCGCCTCGCCTGGGCGAGCACCGACGCCGCGTTGAGCCCCGCGGCTCCGCCTCCGACGACCACCACGTCGTATGTCATGGCGACGGACTCCCCCGTCCCTGACCTGCCAAACCACCGGAGGAGTGGAGGGATCCCCGCGTCCTCCCGCTCCGCCGCCCGGCGGCACGGCCCCCTGTCCGGGGACGATCACGACACCGGGAACACCGCCCGGGAGCACCGACGGGAGACCGTCGGGGGACCGCCGAAAAGGCCGCCGGGAGCACCTCCGGAACGGCCCGGATCCGCGGCCCCGTCACCGGCGTGTCCTGACTTCGGCCGCTGACCCCCAGCGTGAGGGCCACGTCGAATCGTCCCTTGCGAAAACCGGATTGGCCCTTGAGAAGAGGGGTACCGGAGGCTCTCCGCACTCGTCACTGTTTTAGAAGGAGCGAGAGCCAGATGACCTTCAACCCCCTGCAGGAGCGGGGCATCCCGCTGGACAGGCAACTGCGCAACTGGCGTGAACTCAACGTCACCCCCATAGATCCCGATCACGGCGACCCCTACACCCGGTGCCGGATCATCGCGCTGAACGGCATCGAAGTCGAGTCGATCATGTTCAGCCACCAGTTCGCCCGGCACTGCCCGGACCCGGCCGTCAAGCAGCAGCTGGCCGAGGTCCGCTACATCGAGGCCCAGCAGCAGAAGGTGGTCAACTGGCTGCTGCCCGGCCTGGCGTCGGTGCTGGAGACCACGATCGCCTACGAGCAGGTCGCGGTGGACCTGACCGCCTGGGTCGCCCGGATGGAGCCCGACCCCTACCTCAAGCGCGCCTACGAGTTCGGCGTCCTGGAGGACTTCGACCACCTGTACCGGTACGCCAACCTGTACGAGATGATCGAGCACCGCAAGGCCGAGAAGATCGTCGACAACCTGACCGAGGTCACCCCCGGCCGGCCGACCTACCTGCACCACCGCCACCCGGTCGACAACGTGCGCGAGCCGTACGACAAGAACGTCGTCGACCCGCTCTCCCGGCTGCACGCGCTGACGATCATGGCGGCCGAGCAGCAGACCATGAACTTCTACATGAACGTCGGCCCCACCTACATGGAGCCGATCGCCCGGCAGCTGTACCAGGAGATCGGGCTGATCGAGGAGGAGCACGTCACCCACTACGAGTCACTGGTCGACCCGGGCGAGACCTGGTGGGAGCAGCTGCTCACCCACGAGTACAACGAGTGCTACCTCTACCACTCGTTCATGGAGACCGAGTCCGACCCGAAGGTCAAGGCCATCTGGGAGCTGCACCTGAACATGGAGCTGGAGCACCTGCGCCTCGCGGCGGAGATGTTCAAGCGTCATGACGGGCGCGAGCCCGAGCAGGTCCTGGCACCGGTCCTGCCGGCGCCGGTGACCTTCGAGCCGAACAAGGCGTACCTGCGCCAGCTGCTGACCGACACGATCGACTTCACCACGATCGGCACCGGCTACGTCAGGGACATGCACGAGCGGTTCGAGGGCTGGCAGGCGGCCATCCACGGTGGCGAGAAGCCGCCGAGCGAGATCGTCATCGACGAGAACCGCAGCAAGTCCGGCCGGGAGTACCGGCTGGAGACGGAGGGCCCGCACCCGGTGTCCTCGCTGCGCGCCGACCAGGGCTGAGCACCGGCCACAGGACGCGCGTCGTCGGCCGCGGGCCCCGGGGAGACCTCCTCCCCGGGGCCCGCGTTCGCGTGTGCCCCGGGGGTCGAACCTCCCGAAGACCGGGGACCGAAGGCCGGGACCGGGGACCGAAGGCCGGGACCGGGGACCGGGGACCGGAGGCGGGGCACCGGACCGTCAGAGCGGCAGGTGCACCAGGGTCGCCGGGTGGTCGCGGGTGGCACCGGCCGGGTCGGCGGGACGGTGCAGGCAGAGCAGGCCGGTGGGCACCCGGACGACCGGCTCGAACGTGCCGGGCGTGCGGTGCACCTCGCGCGCTCCCGCGGGGGTGACGTGCAGCAGCCTGCTGCGGCCCGCGTCCAGCATGGTCATCCACATCGAGTCGCCGTCGGCGACCAGCCGGGGACGCTCCCAGCGGTACCGGGAGGTGAGGTGGCCCGCCAGGGTCGCCGACTGCTTGCCCATCAGGAACTCCGGCTTCTGGGAGTGCCGGTCGAAGACGCCGACCGACCAGCCCCTGGCGGGGCTCACCTGGTCGGCGCCGACCGCGTAGATCTCGTTGCCCGCCGGGAACCAGCGCAGCGCGCCGCCGCGCGGGCGCGGCATGACCAGCCGGGTCCTGCCGTCCGCGGTGTCGGCCTCCAGTCCCGCCGAGCCGGAGGTGAACCACCTGCCCCGGTGCAGGACCACCTGGTGCAGCCAGGCGCGTCCCGGCTCCCGCACCGTCGGGCGGACCACGCCGCCGGGGTCGATCAGGCAGAGCACCTGCCACGGCCGGAAGCCGTGATGCATGTTCTGGAACACCGGCTTGTTGCTGCTGAACTGCCCGAGCACCACGGTGCAGCCCGGCGCGCCCACCGAGGACGACGGCTCGGTACCGCTGGGCGCCTCCTGGTCGAGCAACCGGCGCCGCCTGTTGTCCTCGTTCAGGAACCACCGGGCGTACGGGCCCAGCTCGTGCTGCCGGGGGGCCTGGAAGGCGAACCCCTCGCCCAGGTCGAGCTCGATCATGGCGAGCTGCCCGGTCTCGCCCCAGGGCAGGCCCACCGAGGCGTCGACCGGGACCCCCGGCCGCGAGTGGAAGAAGACCCAGGCGGTACGGCCGTGGGCGATCACGGTCGGGTCGCCCCACATCTGCATCGGGTGGGTGGCGCGGACGGCCAGGTCGAGGGTGAGGGTACGGACCAGCACCTGGGCGGGCCCGACCTGCTCCACCGCCACGACGCCCTCCGGGGAGGCGTCCCACTCCACGAGCCTGCCGAAGGCGAGCTCCCGGTCGTGACGGCCGCCGATCCCGTCGAGCCTGCGCAGGACGTGCCCGTTGCCGAAGGCCTGGTGGACGAGGACGCGGCCCGCCGCGACGCGCGCCTCCAGCACACCGTCCATGACCTTCTCGATCCCCTGGACGACGGGCCCGTCCGCCGCTCCCCTGGCCCCCGCGGCGCCTCCACCACCGGGGCCACGGTGACCACCGGTGCCGAGCCCGGGACCCATCCCTGGACCGGGACCAGGGCCGGGACCAGAAACGGGAACGGGACCGGGGACGGGGACGAGCCCGGGGACGGGACGGGCCCCGGTGCCGGAGCCCGGCCCGGGACCGGTGACCGCGTGCCCCCCGGTGGCGCCCCCGCCGGGCCCGACGAACGCCCGGTGCCCACCGGCCGGGACGCCCGGCACCGGCGCGCCCGGCTCACGGCGCTCCACCTTCAGTTTCCAGGCCAGCTGCGCGGCACCGTACGCGACCACGACCTTCGGGTCGTCGTAGGTCCTGACCCGGTCGCCGAAACGGTCGCGCACCGCCTTCTGCACCAGCGGCATCCGGCTGGGACCGCCGGTCATGAACACCGCGGCCAGCTCGTCCGGCTCCACCCCGGCACCGCGGATCGTCCGCTCCAGGATGCCGACCGTTCTGGCGATCTCCTCCCCGATGAGGTCCTCCAGGTCGGCCCGGGTGATGTGCACGTCCTCGTTGATCCCCACCACGTAGTGCGAGGAGGTGTCGAACGTCGAGAGCGTCTCCTTGGCCTCCCTGGCCATGGTGAGCAGATCGGCGGCGTAGCTCACGTAACGACGCTCGGGGTTGGTGGTCACCTGCAGCCACCAGTCGGCGTCGAACCGTTCGATCTGGCTCCCGAGGAACGCGAACACCTGCTCGTCGAACCCCTCCCCGCCGATCTCGTCGCTTCCGCCCGGCTCGCCGACGACCGCGAAGTCACCGCCGTCCTCGGCGAGCACCGCCGCGTCGAAGGTGCCTCCGCCCAGGTCGTAGACGGCCAGCCGCGACCCACCGGCCGCCCACCCGGAGGAGGCGTAGTAGCGGGCCGAGGCGACGGGCTCGTCGACGAGCGCGATCCGCACCCCGCTGACGACCTTTCTGGCCGCCGCCAGCAGGACGGCCTTGCGGTCGGCACCCCAGGCCACCGGGTGGGTCAGCGCGATGCAGTCGGGATCGGCGCCGTCGAACCGGCGCCGGCCCTCGATGACGAACGGCTCCAGCAGGGCCGCCAGGGCGTCGGCCACGTCCACCGGGACGCCGCCCAGCAGCATGCGGCCGCGGCCGACATAGCGTTTGGGGTTGCGCTCGACGCGCTCGGGGCTGATCGCGATGCCACGCTGGGCGATCCGGCCCGCCACGAGCGTCCCCCGCTCGTCCAGCATGACGGCGGAGGGGATCCGCCGCTCCCCCTCGACCTCCAGGACGTCGAAGCGCCCCTCGGTCGCCATCACCCCGGCGGAGAAGCTCGTCCCCAGATCGACACCGAGGCACCACTGCGCCATGTCCCACCCCTCGTTGATCCCGCCCCCATCATCCCGTATCCGGCACCCCCGTCCGGGGCCGTGCGGGCAGGCGCGGACCGGGATCCGGTACGGCGGGAGCCGGGACGACCACGGAACCCGCCCGGGACCACCGGTGTCCGCCGCGCGGCGGGTCAGCCCTCCGAGCCGCCCTCGGACCGTACGGCCAGGGCGGCCAGGACGCGGGCGAAGTCCGGCGGGGGCGCGACCACCAGCCGGGTCTGCCCGTCCTGGTCGATCAGGTCGGCCCTGATCAGGGAGAGACGGCCGGCGTGCCACCAGTAGACCTGCGGGCTGAGGGCCCCGGCCCGCCGTTCGAACTCCCGCTGGGCGAACAGCCGCAGCCGCTCGATCGCGCGGACCACGCCGATGCCCTCGACCGGGTGGACGATCAGCGTGGCCGGGTCGGGCAGGGCGACGAGGACCCCGTCGGAGGGGACGGGCAGGTAGTCGCCCAGCCTGCGCAGGTGGGCCGCGGCGCCCTCGGTGGGGCCGGTCAGCCTGCGGACCGCCACGCCTCCGAGGTCGCCCTCGGTGACCGAGAGCCGCTCGTCCCTGCGGGCGTTCTCCAGGGCCAGGTCGAGCGCCTGCCCCGCAGTGATCGGCCAGCAGCCGACCTCCTCCGGGCGGACCGGGCGGGCGGCCGAGCCGGAGGAACCGGTGGGGCCGGAGGAGCCGGGGCCGATGGTGAGCACCTCGACCAGGTCGGCGGTGAGGTGACGGCCGACCACGTGGACCGGGTCGAGGTCGTCGTCGAGCTGGATGCGGGTCCGCAGCAGCGGGCGGACCTGCTTCAGGTCGCAGGCGTCGAACGGCTCGTCCGCGGTGGCCAGCGCGTGGGTCAGGTGACCGGAGACCAGGACCGGCCAGTCCTCGCGGGAGCGGCGCAGGGCCTCGGCGCGCAGCCCGGCCAGGCGTACCGTGAGCCGGCGAGGGCCGGTGAGCGTCAGGGCGGCGCCGTCCGGATCGAAGGCGCAGGCGTAGCCGAGATTGTCCGCGACCAGGGCGAGCAGGGAGTCGAGGTCGACGTCTTCGACCGGACGCCTGGGCGTCTCGGCCTTCCGGTCGCGGTGCCGCCGAAACAATCTCACGCGTGCGCCCCCTCTGCCGGTTTCCTCCTAGGTTCGCACCTAGAGTGCCGTGCCCGCGCCCCCGGTTGAGTAGGCCAGAGAGCACGATTCTGCATCAATAACACCAAGTGTCCCTAGTAATACGGAAAATTGTGGCTTTCCATGACCTATCGGGAGACCGGCGATGACGGGCACGCCGAGCGGCCCGAGGAGCTCCTCCAGCACCGGATAGGGGTCGGCGCAGCCCACCCAGGAGCCCAGGACGAACCCCGCGGCCCCGTCCAGCGCGCCCGCCTGGAACAGCTGGGTGATCATCCGGTCGATCCGGTACGGCGCCTCGGCCACGTCCTCCAGCAGCACGATCCTCCCCCGCGCCGACAGCGCGTACGGGGTGCCGCAGAGCGCGGCCAGCAGGCTGAGGTTGCCGCCGGTCACCGGGGCGGTGACGGTGCCGGCGGTGATCACCCGGTCACCGGTGATCCGCGGCGGCGTCCCGGCGAGGGCGGCGGTGAAGTTCTCGAAGGTGCGCGGCTCGGGCCCCTCGGGGTCGCTGATCGTGGAGCAGGCCGGCATCGGGCCGAACCAGGAGGCGATGCCCAGCTCCGCGGCGAGGGCGGCGTGCAGCGCGGTGACGTCGCTGGAGCCGACGAACGCCTTGGGCCCGGCGGCCCGCATGGCGTCCCAGTCCAGCAGGCCGAGGATCCGGGTGGCGCCGTAGCCGCCGCGGGCACAGAACACCGCCGTCACCCCGGGGTCGCACCAGGCGTCCCGCAGGTCGGCCGCCCGGGCCGCGTCCGGGCCCGCCAGGTAGCGGTCCCGCTCCAGCACGTGCGGGCCGACGCGGACCTTCAGGCCCAGGTCCTCCAGGACGCGGACGCCGCGCGCCAGCCGCTCGGGGTCGGGAGGGCCGCACGGCGCCACCACGGCCACCGTGTCCCCCGGGCGCGGCGGGGGTGGGAGCGGTGACCCGGCGGCCGGTTCGTTCACCCCGCAAACGGTGCCACACTGGGCTTTCATATGCGACCTCCGCCCCACATCCTGGTGGTCAACGGCATCAAGGTCCGCCGGCCGGTTTTCGTGCTCGCCGCCCCGCACTCCGGCGCGGACCTGCTGGCCCGCGCCCTGAAACGCTCCCCAGGCTTCCACGTCACCATGGGGCGGGCGGCGGTGGCGCACGTCGTCTACGCCTTCGCGCGGCGTCCCTCGATCGCCGGACGGGGCATGGGGGCGACCCGCGTGCTCCGCGACGCCCTGGCCGAGTCCTGGCAGCTGCTGCCCGGCGCCTGCGAGGAGTGCCCGTCCCCCTGCCGGGAGGCCGGCGGGGTGACCGGGGCGGGCCCGTGCACGACCTCGGACGCCGTGGCCCGCTTCGGCGACGCCAGCCCCGACCTGCTCTACAGCGCCTCGGTGCTGCTGCAGGCCTTCCCCGACGCCCGCTTCGTCCAGCTGATCAGGGACGGCCGCGACGTGGCCGCCGACATGCTGGCCGACCCCGCCGCCCTGGCCTGGTTCAAGCCCTCCATGCTGAGCGAGGAGACGGAGTTCCCCAACCCGTTCCTGGGCGTCAACTCCGGCGAGCACAGCGAGCGCTGGAAGGCGATGCCCACGGCGGGCAAGTGCGCGCTGCGCTGGCGCAGCGCGGTCCGGCTCTCGGCCACCCTGCACCACGAGCTGCCCCGCGACCAGCTGCTCACCCTGCGCTACGAGGACCTGGTCTCCTCCCCCGCCGAGACGGTGGACGGCCTCTCCCGCTTCCTGGAGACCAGGGTCCCCAGGGTCGCCCTGCTGGGCAGGGACGTGCCCAAGGTCGGCGTCTGGCGCACCCGGCTGCGCGAGGCCGACACCGAGCTGGTCTCCAAGGTCGCCCGCGAGGAGCTCGCCCGCCTGGGCTACGTGCAGCCCTCCTGAGACCGGGCCTATCCGCCCGCCGGGACGGTCACCGGTTCGGCACCTCGAACGTCGCCCAGGGCCGGATGTCCTCCGGCGGGGCGGACCGGCGCACCGCCCGGGCCGCGGGGACGCCCCCCGCACCCCCGGCACTCCCGCCGCTCCCGCCGGGGTGCAGGACCTTCAGGATCGTCTCCCAGGTGCCGTCCAGCGTCCAGCGGCGGTGCCGGTTGTAGACGGTCTTCCACTTCCCGTACGTCTCCGGCAGCCCCCGCCAGGAACAGCCGGTCCTGGCGCGGAAGAACACCCCGTCGATGATCGTGCGGTGGTCGGCCCACCGGTTTCCCTGCCGGGCGTGAGCGGGCAGCAGCGGCGCCAGGGACTCCCACTCGTCGTCGGTCAGGTCATCGCGTCTCAGGCGGTCTTCCACGACCCCATGATCTACACCATCGGCGCTTGAAGATCCACTCGGGGCCGTTCCCCGCCACCCGGGACGGGCCCGGACGGCCGGGCCCGGACGGTGGGCGGCGTCCCGTCAGGAGACCTCGCTGAACTGGGTGCGGTAGAGCTCGGCGTAGACCGTGCCCATGGCCAGCAGCTCCTCGTGGCGGCCCCGCTCGACCACCCGGCCGTCCTGGACCACCAGGATCTGGTCGGCCTCGCGGATCGTGGAGAGCCGGTGGGCGATGACCAGCGAGGTCCGCCCGGCCAGCGCCACCTTCAGGGCCTGCTGGACGGCCGCCTCGGACTCGGAGTCCAGGTGGGCGGTGGCCTCGTCCAGCACGACCACACGGGGGGCCTTGAGCAGCAGCCTGGCCAGCGCCAGCCGCTGCTTCTCACCACCGGACAGCCGGTGGCCGCGGTCGCCGACCACGGTCTCCAGCCCGTCGGGCAGGTCCAGGACGAGGTCGGCGATCTGGGCGGCCCGCAGCGCGTCCCAGATCTCCTCGTCGCTCGCCTCCGGCCGCGCGTAGCGGAGGTTGGCCCCGATGGTGTCGTGGAACAGGTGGGCGTCCTGCATGACGACCCCGACGGTGTCGCGCAGCGAGGCCAGGGTGGCGTCGCGCACGTCCAGGCCGTTGACGCGGACCGCGCCACAGGAGACGTCGTACAGCCGGGAGGCCAGGGCGGTGATGGTCGTCTTGCCCGCACCCGAGGGGCCGACCAGGGCGACCATCTCGCCGGGACGTGCGGTGAAGGTGACCCCGCGCAGCACCTCGTGGCCCGGCCCGGTGTCGGGCCGGGCCACCGCCTCCAGCGAGGCCAGCGAGACCTCCGAGGCCGAGGGGTAGGTGAAGCGGACGTCGTCGAACTCGACCGCGACCGGGCCCGGCGGGACCGGCTCGGCGCCGGGCCGCTCGGCGACCATGGGCCGCAGGTCGAGCACCTCGAAGACCCGGTCGAAGCTGACCAGCGCGGTCATCACGTCCACGTGCACGTTCGACAGGCTCGTCAGCGGCCCGTACAGGCGCATCAGCAGGGCGGCGAGCGCCACCAGGGTGCCCAGCTCGAAGACGTCGGAGACGGCCAGCACACCGCCCACGCCGTACACCAGGGCGGTGGCCAGCGCGGCGACCAGGCCGAGGGCGGCGCGGAAGACCGTGCCGTACATGCCGACGGTGACGCCCACGTCGCGCACCCGCCCGGCCTTGCCGGAGAAGGCCGCGGCCTCGTCGGCCGGGCGGCCGTACAGCTTGGCGACCATGGCCCCGGCGACGTTGAACCGCTCGGTCATCATGGAGCTCATCTCGGCGTCGAGCTCCATCTGCTCGCGGGTGAGGCCGGACATCTTCCTGCCGACCCACTTGGCCGGCAGAATGAAGATCGGCAGCAGCACCAGGGCGACGACGGTGATCTGCCAGGAGAGCACCAGCATGGCGCCGAGCACCAGCACCAGCATGACCACGTTGGCCACGACCGAGGACAGGGTGCTGGTCAGGGCCCGCTGGGCGCCGATGACGTCGGTGTTGAGCCGGGAGACCAGGGCACCGGTCTGGGTGCGGGTGAAGAAGGCCACGGGCATCCGCTGGACGTGGTCGAAGACCTCGGTGCGCAGATTGTAGATCAGGCCCTCGCCGATCCGCGAGGAGAACCAGCGCTGGGCCAGGGTGAGCGCCGCGTCGGCGACCGCCAGGCCCGCGATGACCAGCGCCAGGGCGATCACGACCCCGGTGCGCTTGGCGCCGATGCCGTCGTCGATGATCGCCTTCATCAGCAGCGGGTTGGCGATCACGATGACCGAGCCGACCACGACCAGCGCGAGGAAGGCCGCGATGTGCCGGGAGAAGGGACGGGCGTAGCGGGCGATGCGCCGGACCGTGCCCGGTGCCAGACGCTCCTTGGTCACCGAGCTGTCGCGCCGCAGCGAGCGCATCATCTGGGGCCCGAAGCCCCCGCCCATCATCGTCATCCGGCCTCCTTCGTCGATGCGAGCACCGCGAGGGGCACGCCCATTCCCCGATCAGCTCCGGGCGAACACCCGGAGCCGGTGGGAACGCGACCTCCCGGCCGTCCGGGGCCTACGCGGGGGCCCTGCCGCCCCCCTCCCCGAAGAGCGCCTTGATCCGTGCGGCCTGCTCGCGGCCCTCGGCCGCGGCCTGCTCGGTCAGGGTGCGGCCGGAGGCGCCCTGAAGCAGGCGCTTGGTCGCCGTCGCGGCGTCACGGTTCGTGGCCAGCAGCGCGGCGCTCAGGTCCCGTACGGCCTCGTCCAGCTCCTCCGGTGCCACGACCAGCTCGGCCAGCCCGATCCGCGCCGCCTCCTGTGCCCCCACGACACGGGCGGTCAGGCAGATCTCGATGGCCCTGGACAGTCCCACCAGGTCGACCAGCGGCTTGGTGCCGGTCAGATCGGGGACCAGGCCCAG
Organism: Streptosporangium longisporum; assembly: GCF_039534895.1. NCBI lineage: Bacteria > Bacillati > Actinomycetota > Actinomycetes > Streptosporangiales > Streptosporangiaceae > Streptosporangium > Streptosporangium longisporum. The sequence continues at coordinate 193,994 of NZ_BAAAWD010000019.1, forward strand.
GGCGGGCTCCTTCATGCACAGTTTGGCGTCGTCCGCCAGGACCCGCAGGTCGCAGGCGAGCGCCAGCTGAAACCCCGCACCGATCGCGTGGCCCTGAACCGCTGCCACCGAGACGATGTCGGGACGCCTCAGCCAGAGAAAACCGCGTTGGGCCTGCGTCACCCGGTCGGCGAACGTCGCCTCCCCGAGTGCCGCCGAGGACGCGAACGACCCTTGCCCCGGCACCCCCTCCGGGGTGAACATCCTCAGATCGATCCCTGCCGAGAAGGACGGCCCCTCACCTCTGATCACGACGACCCTCACCTGCTGCGGCAGGCCGTCACCGATGTCCGCCAGGGCCGACCAGGTCGCGAACGTCTGAGCGTTCCGCTTGTCCGGCCGGTCCAGCGTGATCGTCGCGATCTCGCCGTCCACCTCGTAGCGCAGACCGACCTCCTTCAGAGAGATCTCCTCCGCACTCCCCCCGAACGACACTCCCACCATCGCCTCTTCTCCCGCCTTCCGTCTCCGCCTCGCCCGAGCCTATCGACTCTCCAGAATGAGGTTCTACAGGTCCGGGCGGGGACGGCGTCGGCGTGTGGGGGATCGAGCGGCTGCGGTCGCGCGTTCCGAGGCGGGGTCAGCGCTTTGACTTGCCTCGGGTGGCTCCGCCGCGCCCGCGCAGAGTCACACCGGACTCGCTCAGGATGCGGTGGATGAACCCGTATGACCTGCCGGTCGAAGCGGCCAGGGCGCGGATGCTCTCACCTGCGCTGTATCGCTTCTTGAGATCGGAGGCCAGTTTTTCACGATCGGCCCCGGTGACCCGGGTGCCCTTCTTCAGTGTGTCGGCCACGAGTACCTCCTGTAGTGCCAGACTTCCGCAGCGTTACACACGCCATGATCAGTCATTTCAGCGAGATCGGCTACCTACTCCATGGGAAAAGATCCGTACCCGCTCAAATTAAGATCAGGCAAGTGCCACAAGATCGGAAAATTCCTCGCTCCACGCGTCTTCGATTCCGTCAGGCAGCAAGATCACCCTATCGGGCCGTAGAGCCTCCACAGCACCCTCATCATGCGTGACGAGCACAATCGCCCCAGAATAGGACGTTAGCGCCGAAAGCACCTGCTCCCTGCTGGCCGGGTCGAGGTTGTTGGTGGGCTCGTCCAGGAGCAGCACATTGGCCGCGGACAGCACCAGCGTGGCCAGCGCCAGCCGCGTCTTCTCCCCGCCGGACAGCACCCCCGCGGGCTTGTCCACGTCGTCCCCGGTGAACAGGAACGAGCCCAGGACCTTGCGCAGCTCCACGTCGGGGAGCTCTCCCCCGGCCGAGCGCATGTTCTCCAGCACGGTGCGCTCGGGGTCGATGGTCTCGTGCTCCTGGGCGTAGTAGCCCAGCTTGAGACCGTGACCGGGCTTGACCGCGCCGGTGTCGGGCTGCTCGATCCCGCCCAGGATGCGCAGCAGGGTGGTCTTGCCCGCGCCGTTCAGGCCCAGGATCACGACCCGGCTCCCCCGGTCCACCGCGGCGTCGACGTCGGTGAAGACCTCCAGCGAGCCGTACGACTTCGACAGCCCCTCGGCCATGATCGGCGTACGCCCGCACGGGGCGGGCTGGGGGAAGCGCAGCTTGGCGACCTTGTCGCTGCGCCGCTCCACCTCCAGGCCCGACAGCAGGCGCTCGGCGCGGCGCTGCATGTCCTGCGCGGCCTTGGCCTTGGTGGCCTTGGCACGCATCTTGTCGGCCTGCGACATCAGGGCCGAGGCCTGCTTCTCGGCGTTGGCCCGCTCACGACGCCTGCGCTTCTCGTCGGTCTCCCGCTGGGCCAGATAGGCCTTCCAGCCGACGTTGTAGGTGTCGATCACCGCGCGGTTGGCGTCCAGGTGCAGAACGCGGTTTACCGTCGCTTCAAGAAGTGACACGTCGTGGCTGATAATGATCAAGCCGCCCTGGTGAGATCGTAAAAAATCACGAAGCCACCCGATTGAGTCTGCATCTAGGTGGTTTGTCGGCTCGTCAAGAAGGAGAGTCTCCGCCCCGCTGAACAGGATCCGGGCCAGTTCCACCCGCCTGCGCTGCCCTCCGGACAGGGTCTCCAGCGGCTGGCCGAGCACCCGGTCGGGCAGGCCCAGGCTGGAGGCGATGGAGGCGGCCTCGGACTCGGCGGCGTACCCGCCCAGCACGTGGAGCCGGTCCTCCAGGCGCCCGTAGGCGCGCACCGCGCGGTCCCGGGTGCGGTCGTCGGCCGAGGACATGCCGAGCTCGGCCTCGCGCAGCTCGTTCAGCACCTGGTCGAGCCCCCTGGCCGACAGGATCCGGTCCCGGGCCAGCACCTGGAGGTCACCGGTACGCGGGTCCTGGGGCAGGTAGCCGACCTGGCCGGTGATGGAGACCGTGCCGCTCGCGGGAGACCCCTCCCCCGCGAGCACCCGGGTCAGCGTCGTCTTACCGGCCCCGTTGCGGCCGACGAGCCCGATCTTGTCGCCCGGGTTGACCCGGAACGAGGCACCCTCGATGAGCAGCCGCGCGCCGGCCCTCAGTTCGATGTCAGAAGCTACGATCATGGTTGGAGAACACTCCCAGCAGGAAATACACAGGTCCGCTTCACTGTGGCCGAACCCGCCGCGCCCTGTGTCTCCCGGCTCTCGGCTCGGCCGTCTCGCCTTCGTCGGGACGACGGTCAATCGGGAGTGCGCATACCGATCAGTGTACGGCGCGTCACCGGCCCTCTTCTCCTCCATTAACGGAGGCCCTCACCCGGACGGTCGACGACGGCCCTCAGCCGGACACGCACCCGATCACGCGGAACCGGCCGTCCCCGCGCGGCCCCGGCCGTACGGCACCGGTCGTCCGGATGCGGACCGGGCCGTGCGGGGCCCGTCACCTCGGTGCGGACCAGGCTAGGCGGGGTCGGTCACCCGGATGCGGACCGCGCGGAACTGGGCCGGGGTGTCCTTGAGCACCACCAGCCGCGGGTCCGGGACGGTCAGGAAGGGCTCGGCCTCCAGCGCGAAGACCGGCGCCAGCCTGCGGTCGGGCCGCAGCGCGTCCACCGCCCGCCGGTCACCGCCCAGCACCACCGCCTCCAGCCCGTCCGCGTACGGGACCAGGATCCGCAGCGCCACCTCGGCCGCGGCCTCGTGCGCCTGGTCCACCTGCTTCTCCCTGCGCCGGGCGAAGCGGCGCTGGGACCAGCCGCCCGCGGCGCTGCGGCCGTGCACCTGCCGCGAGCCGACCTTGGAGGAGACCAGCTCCTCCCCCTGGAAGATCCCGGCCGCGTGGCCGCCCAGCCGCACCAGCAGCACGCCGATCCTGCGCTCGGTGCGCACATGGGTGACCAGCCGGCCCAGCGGCCCGCCCCCGGAGCCGGTCAGGGGCGGGAAGGGCACCTGGCACTCGGCCACCGCGCCGTCCGTGCCCGCCAGCCGCACCACGCCGGGCGAGGCCGTCACCTCCGGCGGGCCGTGCCGGTCGACGAAGCCGTCGATCCAGCGGTTGAGCCGCTCGGGTGCCACCGAGACCCAGCGGCCTCCCCCCTTGGCCGGTCGCGACGTCATGGAACGAGACACTACCGGGCGCCCCGGTGAGCCCGCGATCTCACCGGACGACCACAACGGATGGCGAAATATCGGTGAACATAACTGTGCGTCACTTTTGTGACGTTAAGGGATGCCCCATGATCTGAACGTGACGACCAGAGCGCACACCGCCCCGCACACCCCCGCGCCGCCCCTGACGGCACCCGTCCCGGGGGCCCCGGCGGGGATGCCGGGAACGGCCCCGGTGGGCGTCACCCCCGTCGTCGACCTCGACACCGGGGGCGTCATCGCACTTCAGGCCGACGGCGGGCACCGAGGGAACATCTCCTCCACCGTCGAGACGGTACGCGCCCTGGCCGGGGGCGACGTCCCGCTCCCGCTGCTGCTGACCCTGCCGACGTCCGCGGTCATCGGCGGCTCGGCCGCGCTGGCGCCGCTGCACGAGGCCCTGCGCGCGTCCGGCCGGAGGCCCCGCGAGGTGATCCTCACCGTGCGCGGCGACTTCGCGCAGTTCGAGCGCGGCTCCCTGCTCACCGGGCTGGACGGCCTGCGCGCCATCGGCTACCTCATCGCCGTGGGCGACCTGGGCGGCGGCCACATCCCCCTTGACCTGCTCGCCGACGCGGCGCCGTACCTGGCGGTGCTCTCCCGCGACCTGGTCGCCCAGGCGGCCCGCGACCCGCGCCGCGCCGCGATCGGCGAGGGCCTGGCCGCCCTCGCCCGCGGAACGGGGGCGCACGTGCTGGCCCCCGGGGTGCACGACGAGGCGCAGCTCGCCGCGGTCCGCGGCTGGGGGGTACGGCTGGCGCACGGGCCGCTGCTGACCCCGGGCCCGTCCGGCCGCGTGCGCGTGCCGCTGCCCGTGGTCGAGCCGAAGGCTCCGGGGGCCGTGCTCGGCCCGCGCGTCCAGGAGTTCCTGCTGCCCGCGGTCACCCTCCCGCAGGAGGCGAGCGCCGAGGCCGTGGTCAACGCCTTCGGCGGAGAGCCGTCGATCACCAGCGTGATCCTCGTCGACGAGTACCAGCGCCCCACGGGCAGCCTCGACCGCAGCCGCTTCCTGCTCTCCATCGCCGGCCGCTTCGGCCACGCCCTGCACGGCAGGAAACCCGCCGGACGGCTGGCCGACCCGGCCCGCACGGTCCCCAGGACCACCCCGGTGATCGCGGCCATGCAGGTCGCGGGCCGGGACACCGAGCGCGTCTACGACGACCTGGTCGTCACCGACGAGGTCGGCCGCTGCATGGGCGTCGTCCGGGTCGCCGACCTGATCCGCCAGGTCGCGGCCATGCGCCACTGACCCTCCGGAACGCTCCACCCCCGTGCGGGCCGGTTCAACGCGCCGACGCCTTTACGTTGTAGATTCACGACGACGCCCCTTGGCAGGCACGCATGATCCCGATAGGAAGGGGCGTACAGGGCAGAGGGTCACGATCAGGACGGCGATCGGGGCCGCGGGCGGGGTGACAGGGGCACGGCATGGACCATCAGGGACCTCGCGTCGGACGGCGCAGGCTGCTCGGGACCGGGCTGCTGGGCGCGGGAGCGCTGGCCGGGGCCGCGCTGACCGGCTGCACCTCCGACGCCGCCTCCCCCGCCCGCGACCCCGCGACCGGGAAGCAGCCACCGCCCTTCGACCCCCAGGACTGGGAGTCGGTACGCGCCCAGTTCCCGCTGGACCCCTCCCACGCCCAGTTCGCCGCCTACGTGCTGGCCGCCCACCCGGCACCGGTGCGGCGGGCCATCGAGGAGCACCGGCGCGGCCTGGACACCGACACCGACGCCTACCTGCACGGCGAGGACCGGGAGAACGCCGTGCGCGAGGCCGCCGCGGACTACCTGGGCGCCGACGCCCCCGACGTGGCGCTGACCGACAGCACCACGATGGGCCTGGGCCTGCTCTACGGCGGCATGCGGCTGCTGCCGGGCCAGGACGTGCTCACCACCGAGCACGACTTCTACGCCACCCACGAGAGCCTGCGGCTGCTCGCCGCCAGGACCGGCGCCCCGGTGCGCAGGGTCCGCCTGTACGACGACCCGGCCACGGCCTCGGCCGACGAGATCGTCTCCCGGCTCAGGGCCGGGATCGGCCCCAGGACCCGGGTCGTGGCGATCACCTGGGTGCACTCGGGCACCGGGGTGCGGACGCCGGTCAGGGCGATCGCCGACATGATCGCCGAGGCCAACCGGGACAGGGACGCCGCCGACCGGGCGCTGCTCTGCGTGGACGGGGTGCACGGCCTGGGCGCCGTGGCCGACGAGGTCGCGGAACTGGGCTGCGACTTCCTGGTCGCGGGCACCCACAAGTGGCTGTTCGGCCCCCGGGGCACCGGCGTGCTGTGGGGGCGGGGGCAGGCCTGGGACGCGATGCTCCCGGTGATCCCCACCTTCTCCGGCAGGCTCGACCTCCAGGCCGGCGACGAGGCCGGGCGGTCGTACCGGCCGTACGGGCCGGGCGGGCTGGTCGCCACCCCGGGCGGCTACCACAGCTTCGAGCACCGCTGGGCACTGGGCGAGGCGTTCGCCTTCCACCGGGAGATCGGCAGGGAACGGGTGGCCGCCAGGATCACCGAGCAGGCCACCCGGCTCAAGGCCGGGCTCGCCGCCCTGCCCAACGTACGGCTGGTCACCCCCCGCTCCCCCGAGCTGTCGGCCGGGCTGGTCTGCTGCGAGATCGACGGCGTGGACGCCCCGGCCGCCGCGGGCAGGCTGCGCAGGGACCACCGGATCGTCACCAGCGTCACCCCGTACCAGGAGGTCTACCTGCGCTTCGGTCCCGGGATCGTCACCACCCCCGAGCAGGTCGACCAGGCCGTCAAGGCCGTCTCCACCCTCCGGTGACGTAAGGTGGGACTTAGGCTTACCTAACTCGCACCCCCGGGAGTGACCACATGGCAGACGACAAGGCTGAACGCCCCGCGCGGAAGGTGACGACCGGCCGGGTCCTGCGCACCGAACGGCTCACCCCGCACATGATCCGGGTGGTGCTCGGCGGCGAGGGCCTGGCCGGTTTCCGCGCCGACGAGTACACCGACCACTACGTGAAGCTGCTGTTCGCCCCGGCCGGGGTGAGCTACCCGCAGCCGTTCGACATGGAGGCCGTCCGCCGCGACCTGCCCCGCGAGCAGTGGCCCACCACCCGCACCTACACCGTCCGCCGCTGGGACGCCGAGGCGGGCGAGCTGACGATCGACTTCGTCCACCACGGCGACAGCGGCCTCGCCGGGCCGTGGGCCGACCGGGCCCGGCCCGGCGACGAGCTGCACTTCTTCGGCCCCGGTGGCGCGTACACCCCGGACCCCGAGGCCGACTGGCACCTGCTCGCCGGTGACGAGAGCGCGCTGCCGGCCATCGCCGTCGCCCTGGAGCACCTGCCCGCCGGGGCCCCGGCCTGGGCCTTCGTCGAGGTCGCCGGCCCCGAGGAGGAGCAGCGGCTCGACTCCCCCGGCGACGTGAAGATCGTCTGGCTGCACCGGGGGGACGCCCCGTACGGCGAGGCGCTGGTCACCGCGGTCCGCGAGCTCGACTTCCCCGACGGCGTCGTGCACGCCTTCGTGCACGGCGAGGCCGGGGCCGTCCGCGACATCAGGCGCCACCTGCGCACCGAGCGCGGCGTCCCGCTGTCGCGGCTGTCCATCTCGGGCTACTGGCGGCTGGGCCGCGACGACGAGGCCTGGCGCTCCTCCAAGCGCGAGTGGAACGAGCAGATCGAGGCCGAGGAGGCCGCGGCCCTGTCCTCCTGAGTCCTCCCGAGTCCTTTTGAGCCCTCCTGACCCGGTCGCCGCCGGGCCGGACGTCACCGGCCCGGTCGTTCCCGGCCCGGTCGTGCCCGGCGCGGCGCGCCGGACGCGACAGGTCGGACGCGGAGGGTCAGACGCGGCAGGCGAAGATGGCGGTCACCAGGATGGCCTTGGCGCCGATCTCCGAGAGCTCGTCCATGATCTGCTGGTGTCCCTTGCGCGGCACCATGGCGCGGACCGCGACCCAGCCCTCCCGGTGCAGCGGGGAGACCGTCGGGCCCTCCATGCCGGGGGTGAGCGTGATGGCCTCCTCGATCCGCTCGGCGCGGATGTCGTAGTCCATCATCACGTAGTCGCGCGCCATCAGCACGCCCTGCAGGCGGCGGATGAGCTGGCGCAGGCCGGGCGTCTCGGCCGCGCCGACCTGCTTGATCAGCACGCCCTCGGACTGCGCGATCGGCTCGCCGAAGACCTCCAGGCCGATGTTGCGCAGCGTGGTGCCGGTCTCCACGACGTCGGCCACCGCGTCGGCCACGCCGAGCCGGATGGCGGTCTCGACCGCGCCGTCCAGCCTGATCACCCGGGCCTCGACGCCCCGCTCGGCGAGGTAGGACTCCAGCAGGCCCGCGTACGCGGTGGCGATGCGCCTGCCCTTGAGGTCGGCGACGGAGTCGAAGTCACCGGGGTTGGCGGCGAAGCGGAAGGTGGAGCGGCCGAAGCCGAGCGGGATGAGCTCCTCCACCTGCGCGCCGGAGTCGTGCAGCATGTCACGGCCGGTGATCCCGGCGTCCAGGGTGCCCTCGCCGACGTAGACGGCGATGTCCTTGGGACGCAGGAAGAACAGCTCGCAGGAGTTCTCCGGGTCGACGACCACGAGTTCCTTGCTGTCCTTGCGGGCCCGGTATCCGGCTTCCTTGAGGATCGTCTGGGCACCCTCGGTGAGGGCGCCCTTGTTGGGTACGGCGAGACGGAGCATGACGAGCTTCCTTAGGTGTGGACGGGATCTGCCTGCGAGACCGGAGCCGGGCGCACCGGCTCACAGATGCTTGTAGACCTCGTCCAGCCCGATCCCCTTGGCGATCATGAGGACCTGCACGTGGTAGAGGAGCTGGGAGATCTCCTCGGCCGCCCGCTCGTTCGACTCGTGCTCGGCCGCCATCCAGCTCTCGGCGGCCTCCTCCACGACCTTCTTGCCGATGGCATGGACCCCGGCGTCCAGCGCGGCCACGGTGCCCGAGCCCTCGGGCCGGGTGCGCGCCTTGTCGGACAGCTCGGCGTACAGCTCTTCGAAGGTCTTCATGATCTCTCTCGGAGTCGTCGGATGTGCGCGTCAAGCCTAACGGGCCGCCCGGCCTCCGCGTGTGCGGGTCCACGCTCCGGGACGCGGCGGGTCCGCCGATCGGGCGGCCCCGCCGGTGATCCGGGGCCGCCCGGTGACCGGACACGGGGCCGCGCCCCGGGCGGGCCGGGCGGGCCGTTCAGTCGTTGACGCAGCGCAGGACCGGGCGGGTGACGAGCGCGGCCGGGTCGAGGTCGCGTCCGGTGGCGATGTGGAAGGTGACGCTCTCCCCGGGCAGCAGCGTCACCAGCATGTCGTCAACCGAGGCGGCCGGGTCGAGACGGTCGGGGAACAATGCCAGCTCGCGCAGGAGGGTCACGGCCGTGACGGTGACGTCCAGACCGCCCCGCACCGGGGTCACCTCGGTACGGTGGGCCGCGGCCGGGAAGGCGACCCGGGTGTCCTCGGCGAAGAACGAGACCGCGCGCCGGTCACCGAGCCGGGCCACCAGCAGCTCGGACGCGGGATCGCCCGGGACCGCGACCGCGCCGGGCAGCGGAACCGTGGTCACCGAACGGGGGGCCACCTCGACGACGGACGTCTCCTTGGCCAGCGGCTCACCGTCCAGGCCCAGCCGCAACAGCTCCAGCTCGCCCGCCCACGGCCGCGGGCCGTCGTTGATCACGACCACGGCGCCGTCGACGACGGTCAGCAGGCGATCGTCGTAGACGCGGCGCAACGCGTACCACAGCGGCTTGCGCCGCCCGGCGCCGTCGACGGCCGACCAGGAGGTGACCGGCCAGCAGTCGTTGAGCTGCCACAGGATCGTGCCCGAGCAGTACGGGGCCAGCGCGCGAAACCGCTCGATGCCGTGGACGACCGCCCTGGCCTGGTTGAGCTGGGTCAGGTAGTGCCAGTCGTCGTAGGCACCCGGTGCGGGCAGGTGCTCACCCAGGCCGCGCAGCAGCTTGGCGTTGCCCTCGTGCGCCTTCTGGTGGTGCAGCACCAGGGGCGCGTCCGGGGCCAGCTCGCCGCCGACGGCGGCGCGCAGCGTGGCGTGCACCGGCGGGCCCTGGAAGCCGAACTCGGCCGCGAAGCGGGGCCGGTAGTCGCCGTAGCGGGTGTAGTCCTCGCGGTTCCACACGTCCCAGATGTGCAGGGTCCCGCGCGAGGGGTCGTTGGGCGGCAGGCCGGGGTCGCCGGAGTAGGGGCTGCCCGGCCAGTAGGGACGGGTGGGGTCCAGCTCGGCCACGACCGCGGGAAGCAGGTCGTGGAAGAAGCCCGCCCCCCAGGTACGCTCGCCCAGGCTCTCGCGCCAGCCCCAGTCGGCGTGTCCCTCCAGCACCTCGTTGTTGCCGCACCACAGCGCCAGCGAGGGACGCCAGGCCAGACGGGCGACGTTCTCGCGCGCCTCGGCCTCCACCTCCGAGGCGAACGGCTCCTCCTCGGGATAGGCCGCGCAGGCGAACGGGAAGTCCTGCCAGACCAGCAGGCCCAGCTCGTCGGCCAGGTCGTAGAAGTCCTCGCTCTCGTACAGGCCACCGCCCCAGACCCGCAGCAGGTTGACGTTCGCGCCGACGGCCTGACCGAAACGCTCCGCCAGCCGCGCACGGGTGAGGCGGGAGGGGAAGCAGTCGTCGGGGATCCAGTTGACGCCGCGCACGAACACCGGCACGTCGTTGACGACCAGGGTGAAGGCGTCGTCGGTGCGATCCAGCCGCACGTCGCGGAAACCGATCAGACCCGTCCAGCCCTCCCGCTGCGCCCCGGGCGCTCCGGGCCCGTCGAGTGTCCCGGGCGTCTTGGTCTGCAGGTCCACCGTGAGCTCGTGGCGGTGCGGGGCGCCGTACCCGCGCGGCCACCAGCGCTCCGCGTCCGGCACCCGCAGCGTCAGGACGGTCTCGCGCTCGCCCGGGGCCGGCCGCGCCTCGCACCGGACGCCCGCGACCGAGGCCGTCACGACCACCGGGGTTCGGCCGGACGACAAGGGCCCGCCGGAGTGCTCAAGGGTGACGTGCACCTCGACCAGGCCGTCCGGCCCGTCGGTGCGCACCAGCGGCCGGACCCCGGCCAGCCGGGTCCCGCTCCACGAATGCAGCCCGATCGGCCGCCAGATGCCGGAGGTAACCACGGCCGGGCCCCAGTCCCAGCCGAAGTTGCAGGCCATCTTGCGGATGAACTGGTACGGCGCCTCGTAGGCACCGGGCCGCTCCCCCAGCTCGGCCCGGCGCGCCTCGGCGTAGGCCACCGGGGAGTCGAAGCGGACCCGCAGCGTGTTCCGACCCTCGCGCAGCAGCTCGCGCACGGGCAGCCGGTAGGAGCGGTGCTGGTTGGCCGTGGACGCGACCCGCACCCCGTTGAGCTCGACCGTGGCGACGGTGTCCAGGCCCTCGCAGACCAGGTCGGCGCGCTCGTGCCCGTCGTCGCGCCAGTCGAAGACCGTCTCGTACTCCCAGACGCAGCGGCCGATCCAGGTCAGCCGGTTCTCGTTGTCGTCCAGGTAGGGGTCCTCGATGAGCCCGGCGGCCAGCAGATCGGTGTGCACGCACCCCGGCACCGCGGCCGGGACACCGCGGATGTCCCCGTCCACCTGGCGCAGGGTCCACCCGTCGTGCAGCGGACGGTAGGTGCTCAACGCGCGCTCCTCAGCGATGCGGTGCCGGCGTCGGTGTCGCCGCCGGTGCGCCGGACGAGATGGCCGGGCTCGGCCTCCACCAGCGTGGAGGCCCCCTTCCGGTCGTCCGGCTCGGGCACCTCGGCGGACGCGGTGTCCTCCTCGCCGCCCCACCGGCTGGTCAGCCTCGGCACCGACGACAGCAGCCTGATCGTGTACGGGTGCAGGGGGTTGCCGAAGACGGCCGCGGTCGAACCCGACTCGACGACCCGCCCCCGGTACAGCACCACGGCCCGCTCGCTGATGTAGTTGCCCAGCGACAGGTCGTGGGTGACGAACAGCACGCCCAGCCCGCGCGCCTTGAGGTCGGCGAGCAGGTTGAGCACGTCGATCCTGGTGGACGCGTCCAGCATGCTGGTGATCTCGTCGGCGACCAGGTACCGCAGGTCCAGCAGCAACGCCCTGGCGATCAGCAGGCGCTGCAGCTGGCCACCGCTGAGCTGGTGCGGGTAGCGGCCCAGGATCTGGCCGGGGTCGAGGCCGACGTCGGAGAGAGAGGTCTCGATCCTGCCCTGCCACTCGGAGTCGGCGACGCCGGGGAAGTACTCGTTCCTGATCATCGTGAGCACCCGGTCGGCCTTGAAGACCGGGTTGTAGCAGCTGAACGGGTCCTGGAAGACGCCCTGCACGTGCCGGTAGTACGCCTTGCCCGGCCTGGCCCGCTCACCGTCGAGGGTGATCCTCCCCTTCGTCGGGGAGAGCAGCCCGAGGACCGTCTTGCCCAGGGTCGTCTTGCCGCTGCCGCTCTCGCCGATGAGGGAGACCACCTCCCCCGGCGCGAGGTCGAGGCTCACGTCGTCGACGGCGGTGAGGGTGGAGGTGCCGAAGGCACCGACCCGGTAGGTCTTGGTGACCCCTTCGAGGCTCAGCATCGTCTCACTCCTGCGGGCGCGTACGGGCTCGGCGTGGCCGGTCTCTCCGGCGCGGGCATGTCAGGCCTTCCAGCAGGCGACGTGGTGACCGGGGGCGACCTCGATCGGCGGGGGTTCCTCGGCGCACCGCTCGAAGGCCAGCGGGCAGCGGTCCCGGAACCGGCAGCCCGTGGGCGGGTCGAGCAGCGAGGGCGGCCTGCCGGGGATGCCCGACAGCCTGCGCTCGGCGTGCCGGACGCCGACCTCGGGCAGCGAGGAGATGAGCATCCGGGTGTACGGGTGGCGCGGCTCGCTGACGATCACGCCCGCGGGGGCCTTCTCGGCCAGCTTCCCGGCGTACATGATCATGATCGTGTCGGCGATCTGGTAGGTCAGCGAGATGTCGTGGGTGATGAAGATCATGCTGCGGACGAAGCCGCGGTCGCGGAACTCCACCAGGGTCCTGGCCACGGCCTTCTGGGTGGACACGTCGAGCGCGGAGGTGATCTCGTCCGCGATCAGCAGGGACGGGTCGAGCAGGGTGGAGATGACCATCACCATCCGCTGCTTCATCCCGCCGGACAGCTCGATCGGGTAGCGCCCGAGCACGTCGCGCGGGAGCTCCACCAGGTCCAGGCGGCGTTCCAGCTCGGCGCGGTCCAGCTTCTCGCCCCGGGAGGCGAGCAGCTCGCCGACCATCTTCCCGATCTTCCGGGTGGGGTTCATCGCGCTCATCGAGTACTGCGGGATGAGCGACACCCTGGCGAAGCGGAAGCGGTTCATCCGGCGGTCGTCGCCGATCGGCAGCTCCTGGCCGTCCAGCTCGGCGGTGCCCCCGGCCAGCCGCATCCGGCCGTCCATCCTGATCAGGCTCTTGCCCAGGGTGGTCTTGCCGCACCCGGACTCGCCCGCCAGGCCGAGGATCTCGCCGTCGGCGACGTCGAAGCTCACACCGTCGAGGGCCTTCACCTCGCCGCGCAGGGTCCTGTAGTGGACCCTCAGGTCGCGCACGCTCAGGGTCATGTGCTCTCCTCCACTACAGCTCCCGCAGCCGGGGGTTGAAGACCTCGTCCAGGCCGACGTTCATCACGTACAGGGCGCCGACGATCGCGGTGATCCCGGCGCCGGGCGGGATGAACCACCACCACATCCCCAGGTGCAGGGCGCTCCAGCGGGCCGCGTTGTTGAGCATCAGGCCGAGCGAGATGCCCTGGCTGGGCCCGAGCCCGATGAAGTCGAGCGAGGCCGCGATCAGGATCGACCCGCCGAACAGCAGGATGAAGGTCATGACGAGGTACGAGTTCATGTTGGGCGCGATCTCGCGAGCGATGATCTTCCAGGTGCGCACCCCGCTGAGCCTGGCCAGGTCCACGAAGTCGCGCGAGCGCAGCGAGAAGGTCTGGGCCCTGATGGCCCTGGCCGCCCACGGCCAGGAGGTCAGGCCGATGAACAGCGCCTGCACGCCCACGCTGCGCACGCCGAGGTAGGCGTTGACGATCAGCAGCACCGCCAGGGCCGGCAGCACCAGGACGATGTTGGTGAGCATGTTCAGCACCTCGTCGACGATCCCGCCCCGGTACCCGGCGGTGAAGCCGATCGTCATGCCGATGATCGCGGCCAGCCCGCCGCCGAGCGCCCCCACGATGAAGGTGGAACGCAATCCGTAGACGAACTGGGCGAAGACGTCCTGGCCGAACATGGTGGTGCCGAACCAGTTCTGCGCCGAGGGCGGCGAGGCCGGGGCGGCGACGTAGGCGTTGGGGTCCTGGCCGCCGAGCAGCGGCGCCGCGGCGGCCAGGAGCAGCAGCGGGACCAGCACGGCCAGGCCGGCCAGCAGCTTGCCGTTGCGGACCGCGAAGTACAGGCCCTCGCGCCGTCGCGCGGGAACGGCCGTCACGTCGCCTCCCCTCCCATGCCGATCCTGGTACGCGGGTCGACCAGGACGTAGACGATGTCGATGACGAAGTTGGCGACCAGCACGCCCACCACGATGAACAGGAAGGCTCCCTGGAGCAGGAAGAAGTCCTGGTTCTGGATCGCCTTGAGGATCAGGTGGCCCAGCCCCGGATAGGAGAAGACGATCTCGGTGACCAGTGCCCCGGCCACCAGCACGCCCAGCTGCAGGGCCAGGCCGGTGATCTGCGGCAGCACCGCGTTCCTGAACGCGTAGCGGCGGATCAGCCTGCGCGGCGCGCCGAGCGAGGCGAGGTAGGTGGAGTAGTCCGCCTCCAGCTCGTAGATGATCATGTTGCGCATGCCGATGGCCCAGCCGCCGAACGCGACCAGGAACAGCGAGGCGAACGGCAGGAACCAGTGCAGTGCCAGGTCCCCGACGAACTCCCACGACCAGTTGGGCCGCATCGAGAAGCTGTAGCCGCCCGAGACGGGGAAGATCCCGGCCACCACGCCCAGCCCCCAGGCCAGCAGGATGGCCAGCCACATGTACGGGGTGGCGGTCAGCACGTACCCGATGGGCAGCGCGGTGTTGTCGAGCCACTTGCGCCGGGCCGCGAAGGCGCCGAACCTGTTGCCCGCCCACCAGCTCAGCAGGATCGACGGGATGAGCAGCGCCAGCGTGTACGGCACCGCCCGCATGATGAGGTCGGTCACCGGGGTGGGGAACACCCAGATGCTGGTCCCCAGGTCACCGCGGAACAGCGCGGCCCAGAAGTTGCCGTACTGCTGCCACAACGGCAGGTCGAGGCCGAACAGGGCGGTGTAGTGGGCGCGCATCGCCTCCACCGCGGCCGGCTGGGACACGTTGGCCCGCGACAGCATGCTCTGCACCGGGTCGCCCGGCATGAAGCGCGGGATCATCCAGTTGACGGTGACGGCCACCAGGAAGGTCAGCCCGTAGACCAGCAGTTTCCGGCCGAAGTAACGTCGCACGCGATCCTCCAGAATCGGCGAGATGGGCCCCCTCCCGCGCGCCGGGCACGGGAGGGGGCGAGGATCGCGGGGTCAGCCCCCGACCGGCTTGATCTCGGTCAGCGTCAGCACGCCGCCCAGCTCCAGCCAGTTGCGCCACATGGTCGGCGGGCTCTTGGGGGTGCCGGGGGCCGAGGAGGGCCAGTTCGTCCAGACCGCGGTGCTGGTCTGGGCCCACAGGCCGTTGTACCAGAGGGGGATCACCGGCAGGTCGTCGAGCTGGATCTTCTGGATCTCGGAGGTGACCTTCTTCATGCCCTCGGCGTCGTCGACCTTCTTGCCGTCGAGCTCCTGGACGAGGTCCCAGGCCTTCTTGTTCTCGTACCGGCCGAAGTTGACGGTGTTCTGCTGCTTGTTCACCGGGAGCTGGAAGATGTAGTCGTAGTACATCCAGGGGGTGTTCGACAGCTGCCGCTCGTTGTTGAGCACCAGGTCGAACTTGCCGGAGGAGCGCTGGTCGACCAGCGCGTTGAAGTCGGGGAAGTCGGGGGTGATGTCGATCCCGGCGGCCTTGGCGCCCTCGGCGATGACCCGGCTCGCCTCCATCCAGTCGGTCCACCCGGCCGGGACGATGAGCTTCAGGGACGCCTTGGAGCCGTCCTTGTTCTCCACCAGCCCGTCGCCGTCGCGGTCCTTGTACCCGGCGTCGGCCAGCAGCTTCCTGGCCTTGGCGGTGTCGAAGGAGAACCCCTTCTCGCTCACCACGGCCTGGTCGACGTACTTGTCCCACTGCGGCAGCAGGCCGGTGGGGCTCGCGGCCTTGACGAGGTTGCCGTAGACGCCCTCGACGATCTTCTTGGTGTCGATGGCGCCTGCGACGGCCTTGCGGAAGGCCGGGTCGTCCAGCGGCTTCCTCTTCGTGTTGGGGACGAGGAAGGCGGTGTTGGCCGAGAGCATGTAGGGCGGCTCGGGGAAGTACGTCTGGATGCCGAAGTTGCCCTTGACCAGGTTGGCCACGCCGGGCAGGAAGTTGTTGCTGAGGTCGAGGCCCTTCTGCAGCAGCAGGCCCATCGCCACCTCGTTGCTGGAGTTGACGATGTCGACGACGTACTTCGGCTTGACGTCCTTGCCCAGCGCCTTGGTGGCCCACCAGCCGTCCCGCTTGACCCAGGCCATCCGGTCCTGGTCGTGGCTGTGGTAGGTGTACGGCCCGGTGCCGACCGGTTTGTCGTTGACGCCGTTCATCACGTCGTCCTCGGAGCGGCCCTGCCAGATGTGCTTGGGGACGATCGCGTTGTTGTAGACCCAGTTGGCCCACTGCTGGTGGTTGGCCTTGGAGAAGGTGAACCTGACCGTGGCCGGGTCGACCGCCTCGGCCTTCTCCAGCCAGCCCCACAGGTTGGCGTAGGGGACGGTCTTCATCTTGCCGAGCTCGACGGTGAAGACCACGTCGTCGGCGGTGAACGGCTTGCCGTCGGCCCAGGTCACGCCCTGCCTGAGCTTGAGCTCGTAGGTGTCCTCCCCGGTCCAGTCGCCGCTCTCGGCCAGCCAGGGGGTGAAGGTGTCGTTCTGGGGGTCGTACAGGAAGAGGGTCTCGTAGACGAGTCCCTTGGTGCCGGTGGCCGAGTCCCAGGTGCGCAGCGGGTTCCAGTTGGCCGGGGGGCCCCACTGGGTGCCGCTGGTGTACAGGGTCTCGTTGCGCGGGAACGCGGCGTCCGCCGCACCCGGGCCCGCCGGGGCCGACGGGGCCCCGGCACCGCCTGAGGCCGGGGGCGCTCCGGAGGGGGCGGACGGTGTGGTGGAACCTCCGCTGCATCCGGCGGCGGCCAGGCAGGCCGCCGTCCCGAGGACCGCGAACCTTCGTCGAATCCGCATTGGACAGTTCTCCTCTCCAGCATGGGAGCGCTCCCAACCGACCAGACGCGACCGCATGCGCTTGCTGAACCGGATAAGTATCGAGACCGTAAAGTCCATGTGTCGGCCCTGTCAATAGAACACTGGACCGGTTCAGTTACAATCGCTCCACTCGTCGACGGGGGGATCATGAAAAGACCGACGATCGCGGACGTCGCCCGGCAGGCCGGGGTGTCCAAGGGGGCCGTGTCGTACGCGCTCAACGGGCGGCCCGGGGTGTCCGCGAGCACCCGGGCCCGGATCCTGGCGATCGCCGAGGAGATCGGCTGGCGTCCCAGCAGCGCGGCCCGGGCCCTGAACGGCGCGCACGCCCGCGCCGTCGGCCTGGCCGTGTGCCGCCCGGCCCGCACGCTCGGCGTGGAACCGTTCTTCATGGAGCTGATCAGCGGCATCGAGAGCGAGCTCTCGGACCGTTCGTACGCGCTCATGCTGCAGATGGCCGCCGACCACGACCAGGAGATCGCGATCTACCGCCGCTGGTGGGGCGAGGGCCGCATCGACGGCGCCATCCTGGTCGACCTGCACGTGGACGACCCCCGCCCGGCCGCGTTCGCGTCGCTGGGCCTGCCCGCCGTGGTGATCGGCCATCCCTCCGGGGCGGGGCCGCTGCTCCCGGTCTGGTCCGACGACGACGGCCCGGTGCGCGAGACCGTGCGCTACCTGCTGGCCCTGGGCCACCGCAGGATCGCCAGGGTCGCCGGCCTGCCGCGCCTGGTCCACACCGTGCTGCGCGACCGCGCCTTCACCGAGGCGTGCGAGGGCGTCGCCGAGTACGTGACCGTGCACACCGACTACACCGGCGAGGAGGGGGCCCGCGCCACCCGGCGACTGCTCAGCTCCCCGGACCGGCCCACCGCCATCGTCTACGACAACGACATCATGGCCGTCGCCGGGCTGTCCGCCGCCCAGGAGCTGCGCCTGGACGTCCCCGGCGACCTGTCCGTCGTCGCCTGGGACGACTCCCCGCTCTGCCAGGTCGTCCGCCCTCCGCTCACCGCCCTGAGCCGCGACATCGCCGCCTACGGCGCGCAGGCCGCCCGCCGGCTGCTCTCGCTGGTCTCCGGCGAGGACCCCGGTCCGCACGAGGAGGAGGCCGCCCGCCTCACCCCGCGCGGCAGCACCGCTCCCCCGCGGGTACGGGAGCGCGTCCCCGCGGACGGGTGAGTACGGTTCGGGCGCGGCACCGGGACGTCCCGTCCGCGGGCCGCGTCGGGGCCGCATCAGGGCCGGGTCAGGGTGACGAGCAGCGCGGGGTGGTCGGTGTACCGCATGGGGATGACGTCGGTGCGCTCGAATCCCATGCTCGCCGCGAAGACGTGCTGGACGTCCCCGTCCCCCTTGCGGAAGAAGGGTGCGGAGTTGCAGTTCTGGACGTTCTGCCCGAACAGCGGGGCGTACTTCATGTTCATGTCCCCCGCCAGGAAGGTCGGTCTCGTGGCCGCGCCCCTGTCGCGCAGCAGGGCGACGGTGGCCTTGCACTGCGCCATCGCGACGGTGCCGGTGGTCGACAGGTGGGTGGTGCAGCCGGTCAGGTCGGCGAACTCGGCGCACACGTAGACGCGCCTCTCGCTCCCGCCGTCCTGGGTGGCGTGGACGCCGGAGAAGTTCGTCGCCCCGGTGGCGCGGAAGACGATCCCGTTGCCGTACTCGTCGCCGTCGACGCAGCGGACCGGTGTGCCGTCGGGACGCAGCGCGGGGGCGAAGACCCGGTGCCCGTCGCCCATCGCGGAGGCCAGCCGGGCCAGGTCCGCGCGGCAGATCTCGTTCAGCGTGACCACCTGCGGCTGCCTGGCGCCGATGACGCCCAGTGCCTCCTGGACGGTGTTCTCACCGTTGAAGCAGGAGGTGTTGACCCCGCTGTGGCAGAGGTTGAGCTGCAGGACGCGGTAGCTCTGCGCGGCGGCCGTACCGGCCACGGAGCGGACGGCGGGGGACGTCCCGGATGCCGCGGATGTCTTGGGCACCGCGGACACCGCGGATGCCGGGGACGTGGCCGAGACCGCGGACGCGGCCGACGCCGAGGACGTCACGGGCACGGTCGCCGCCGCGACCAGGAGGGCGACCAGGGCCTGCGGGACGACGGGACGAGGGCGGGCGGACGTGCGGGGACGGAACCACGAGCGGCGCATTGATCCTCTTATCTCGGACGTCCCGGCCGTCTCCGGCACGTCGGCCGACCGTGCGGGCGGCCCGGTGGAGGGGATCCGGCCCCGAGGCGGCGACGAGCGGGAAGGGCGGGCAGGACGGGGATGACAGGGGCACTGACACGGGCTGACATAGGGGGATATAAGCCCATGATGACGACTGGATCTAGATCGTCAACAGGTGATCCACACGCCGTCCGCGATCGAGCCTCCGACAGGAGCGCGCGGGAGTCGTCACCGGAGACGGTTCCCTGAGGAAACCCTTCCCTTAGACTGTCGTCATGCAGCGAACCCCGTTCGGTGACATGGCCTGCTCGATCGCCCGCACCCTGGACGTCATCGGCGAGCCGTGGTCACCGCTGATCCTGCGGAACGTCTACGTCGGCATCACCCGCTTCGAACGCCTCCAGCAGAGCCTGGGCATCTCGCGAAAGGTGCTCGCCGAACGGCTCAGGTGGCTGGTCGAGAAAGGCGTCCTGGAACGCATCGAGTACTCCAGCAGGCCCCCGCGTCACGAGTACACGCTCACCACCAAGGGCATGGAGCTGTGCGACCTGCTGATGACGATGGTGCGCTGGGGCGACCGCTGGACGGCGGGCGAGGCCGGCCCCCCGGCGCTCTACCGGCACCACGCCTGCGGCGAGATCAGCCACGTCGAGCCGCACTGCTCGGTCTGCCACCGGCCGATGCACGCGACCGACGTCGACGTGCTCCCCGGCCCGGGCGCCCGGCCACAGGTCGCCACCTCCCCCTGAGGACGTACGCCACCGTCTCCACGGACCGGCCCCGGCGGCACGATCCGATCCGCCTTTCCCCGAGGCCCGCTCCGCGCCACCCCGAGGCGGGAGGTATGGTCCGGGTCATCGACGTGATCACGCCCTCGCGGGCGGTCCCCGAGGAGGCGTCACGGTGAGCGGCCCTGAGGTACGGCTCCGGCCGGTGACCGAGGACGACCTCGGTATGTTCCGGCGCTTCAGCACCGAACCCGGCCTGATCGGCCTGGACTGGACCGGGTTCCGCGACGCGCAGGCCCCGGCCCGGCGCTTCGCCCTGGACGGCTATCTCGGGGCGGACGACAGCAGGCTCGTCGTCGAGGCCGACGGCACGACCGCCGGCTTCATGAGCTGGATGGCACGCGGGTCCGCGGTCTCCCGGTACTGGGAGATCGGCATCGCCCTGCTTCCGGACCGGCGCGGGCGCGGCATCGGCTGGCGCGCGCAGGCGATGCTCTGCGACTACCTGTTCACGCACACCCCGGCACAGCGCGTCGAGGCGGCCACCCACCCGGAGAACATCGCGGAGCAGAGGTCGCTGGAGAAGGCGGGCTTCACCCTGGAGGGCGTCCTGCGCGCCGTGGAGTTCCGCGCCGGCCGGTGGCGTGACGGCCACCTCTACAGCAGGCTGCGCGACGATCCGGCCCCGACCGGCCACTGAGCCCGCGCACCCACCGGTCCGGGACCGCGAACGGCCGGCACACCTGCCGGTCCGGGAACGCGAAGGGCCGGCACACCCACCGGAGGCGGAACGCCGAAGGGCCGGCACGGCGGATGCCGTACCGGCCCTTCGGAGGGTCGTACCGGGACCCCCTGAGAGGTCCCGACGATGGATCAGCGATCAGCGATCAGCGGCCGTAGCGGCTGCCACCGCTGCGCGGGGCCGAGCCGCGGCCGTCGGCGCGGAACTCGCCGCCGCGGAAGCCGCCACCCTGACGCTCGCCGCGGAAGGGCTCGCGCTCGCCCGAGGGACGCTCGGAACGGTAACCGCCACCGGCGGCCGGGGCCGGACGGTCGGCGCGGAACGGCTCGCGCCGCTCGCCACCGCGGTAGCCACCGGCGGGACGCTCGGAACGGTAACCGCCACCACCGGCCGGACGCTCGGAACGGTAGCCACCGCCACCGGCGGGACGGTCGTCACCGAAGGAACGCTCGCGGGGCTGGCCGCCCTCGGCGCCGTGGGCGGGACGGTCGGAGCGGAAGCGGCGCGGGCCACGGGCCCCGCCGTTACCGCCGCCGTTGCCGTAACCGCCACGGCCCTGACGCTGCTTGGCGGCCGGGGCCGAGGGCTCCCAGACCGGGATCGCCTCGCCGCTGGGGGTACGCGCACCGGCGACCTCCCCCAGGCGGGGGTGGCCCGGGGTGGCCTTGATGCGGAACGGCTTGATGCCGGCGCGACGGGTCATCGACTCGGTGGAGCGACGCTCGTTGGGGAGCACCAGCGTCATGACGGTGCCCTTCTCCCCGGCGCGGGCGGTACGGCCACCGCGGTGCAGGTAGCTCTTGTGGTCCTGGGGCGGGTCGACGTGCAGCACGAGGCTGATGTTGTCGACGTGGATGCCGCGGGCCGCGACGTCCGTGCAGACCAGGACGTTGATCGCGCCTTCCTTGAACTCGGACAGGATCCGGGTGCGCTGGTTCTGGCGCTTGCCGCCGTGCAGGCCGCCGGCGCGGATGCCGACCTGGGCGAGCTGCTTGCAGAGCCGGTCCACGCCGTGCTGGGTGCGGACGAACATGATCGTCCGGCCCTCGCGGTTGGCGATCTCGGCGGTCACCGGGAACTTGTCGTCGCGGTGGACCTCGAGGACGTGGTGCTCCATGGTGTCGACCGAGGAGGTGGCCGGGTCCATGGAGTGGGTCACCGGGTTGGTGAGGAAGCGGCGGACGAGCTTGTCGACGTCGCCGTCCAGGGTGGCGGAGAACAGCAGGCGCTGGCTGTCGGCCGGGGTCTGCTGCAGGATCGCGCTGACCACCGGGAAGAAGCCGAGGTCGCACATGTGGTCGGCCTCGTCCAGGATCGTCACCTGGACCTCGTCCAGCATGCACTCACCCTGCTGCATGAGGTCGGTCAGGCGGCCCGGGGTGGCCACCACGACCTCGACGCCGCGGCGCAGCGCCTCGATCTGGCGTCCCATGGACATGCCGCCGACGACGGTCTTCATGCGCAGCGACAGGCCACGGCCGAGCGGCTCGAGCGCGTCGGTCACCTGCATGGCGAGCTCGCGGGTCGGCACCAGGACGACGGCCAGCGGGCGGCCGGGACGGGCCTTGGCGCCGGCGATGCGGGTCATCATGGGCAGGCCGAAGGCGAGCGTCTTGCCGGAGCCGGTCTGGCCGCGGCCCAGGACGTCGTGCCCGGCGAGGATGTCGGGGATCGTGGCCCGCTGGATGGGGAAGGGGCTGTCGATGCCCGCGCGGGACAGCCCGGTCACCAGGGGCTTCGGCAGGCCGAGAAGGGTGAACTCGGACGGCCCGGACGGGGCCTGGGAGATCTCGGTGATCTCGGTGAACTCGGGCAGAACAGCGTCAAGCATGGTCACGAAGACTCGTGCCTTTCGATAGAAGAACGGGGCACGTCACTTCTGCGAAAGGACGAGCCTGGAGCGCGCGGCATGAGGCCGCGCTGGATGAACACCCACATCGGGGCGGTGGTGCGGTGCAAGTCGAGGCGCACCGCACGGGGCGGGTCTAGCTTACCCGCACGCAGTCAAACCACGATCAAGCATACCCGGCGTTCGCAGTGCCAGGTTCGTTCGGGGCGTCCGGCATCAGCCGTCCGCTTGTCCGTCGATTGGAGTCAACACTCCCGGCCGGGCTTTTCTTCCCGGCCTCGGAAATACTCTCATACAATTCGGCACAGCTCGAATCCGGGGGGTCGCGCCCCTCACCGGACACGAGTCCGTCACGCCCTCACCTGCACCGGAGCGTACGGGGCCCGTCCCGGTGGGGTTGCTCCGGGGGGCCGGCACGCCCCCCGAGAGGTCCGTGCCGCCGGTGTCCGGAGCGTCCCGCGAGCCCTTCGAGCACCCGCGGTTCCCCCGGAGAGCCGGAAGGACGCCCGGGGACACGGGGCGCGGGCCCCTCGTCCCCGGACGTCCCGGACGGCGTCCCGGTCAGACGTTGAAGCCGAGCATGCGGAGCTGCTCGCGTCCCTCGTCGGTGATCTTGTCCGGGCCCCACGGCGGGAGCCACACCCAGTTGATCTTCACGTCGGAGACCATGCCCTCCAGGGCCGAGTGCGCCTGGTCCTCGATGACGTCGGTCAGCGGGCAGGCCGCGCTGGTCAGCGTCATGTCGATGGTGGCGACCGGCAGTGCCGCAGCGCCGTCCGTGCCCTCGGCGCCCTCCCCTGCCGGGTCGAGGTGCAGCCCGTAGATCAGGCCCAGGTCCACGACGTTGATGCCGAGTTCGGGGTCCACCACGTCCTTGAGCGCCTCCATGACCTCGTCATGGGTGGCGGTGTCGTCCTGCGCCGTGGTCGGCGTCTCAACAGCCTTGCTCATTTCGTGCTCCTCACGACCGCGTCCTTGTAGGCCATCCAGGCCAGTAGCGCGCACTTCACACGGGCGGGGAACTTGGCCACGCCCGCGAAGGCGACCGCGTCGCCCAGCACGTCCTCGTCGGCCTCGACCTTGCCCCTGCCCTGCATGAGCCGGGTGAACTCGTCCACCACGCCGAGGGTGTCCTCGACGGTCGAGCCGGTGGCCAGCTCGTGCAGCACCGAGGCGGCGGCCTGGCTGATGGAACAGCCCTGGCCGTCGTAGGAGACGTCCTCGACCTTGCCGCCGTCGCCCAGCTTCACCCGCATGGTGATCTCGTCGCCGCAGGTCGGGTTCACGTGGTGGACCTCGGCGTCGTAGGGGTCGCGAAGACCCCTCCCCTGCGGGTGCTTGTAGTGCTCCAGGATCAGCTCCTGGTACATGGACTCGGCGATCATAGGGTCGTGCTCACCTTCTCGTTCGCTGCGCCGTGCGCTCGCGCGTCGCCGGACGCCGTGCGGAGGGCACCCGGCCCCCGCCGCCCGCCCGTACGCCGGCTCGACTGCTCGGGCATGGCTAGGCGAACACCTTCCGCACGTGGTGGAGGCCGCGGACCAACGCGTCGATCTCGGCCGGTGTGTTGTACAGGTAGAAGGACGCCCGCGTGGTGGCGGGGATCCCGAACCTGAGGTGGAGCGGGCGGGCGCAGTGGTGACCCACCCGCACGGCCACGCCGAAGTTGTCGTCCAGGATCTGCCCGACGTCGTGCGGGTGAATCCCCTCCAGCGTGAACGAGACGGTGCCGCCGCGGTCGGCCAGGTCGGCCGGGCCGATCACCCGCAGGTCCGGGATCTCTCCCAGGGCGCCGAGCGCGTGGGCGGTGAGCTCGCGCTCGTGGCTCGCGACGGCGTCCATGCCGATCTCGGTGAGGTAGTCCACCGCCGCGCCCAGGCCGATGGCCTCGACGATCGGCGGGGTGCCGGCCTCGAACTTGTGCGGCGCGGGAGCGTAGGTCGAGTGGTCCATCCAGACCGCCTCGATCATCTCGCCGCCGCCCATGAACGGGGGCATGGCCTCCAGCAGCTCGGCGCGACCCCACAGCACGCCGATGCCGGACGGGCCGACGACCTTGTGGCCGGTGAAGGCCAGGAAGTCGACGCCCAGGGCGGCCACGTCCACCCCCTGGTGGGGGACCGACTGGGAGGCGTCCAGCATCATCAGCGCGCCGACCTCGCGGGCCCTGGCCAGCACCGGGGCGACCGGGTTGACCGTGCCGAGCACGTTCGACTGGTGCACGATCGAGACGATCTTCGTGCGCTCGGTGACGAGCTCGGCGAGGTTCGACAGGTCCAGGCGGCCTTCGTCGGTGACGGAGAACCAGCGCAGGGTCGCGCCGGTGCGCTGGGCCAGCATCTGCCACGGCACGATGTTGGAGTGGTGCTCCATCTCCGAGATCACGATCTCGTCGCCGGGGCCGAGCCGGAAGCGCGGGTCCTCACAGGTCCGGTTGCCGAAGGCGTACGCGACCAGGTTGATCGCCTCGGAGGCGTTCTTGGTGAAGACCACCTCGTCGCGACCGGGCGCGCCGATGAACGCGGCGATCTTGTCGCGCGCGTCCTCGTACGCCTCGGTGGACTCCGCGCCCAGCACGTGCATGGCGCGGCCGACGTTGCTGTAGTGCATCGCCATGTGCTCGCGCATCACCTCCACCACCTGGGTGGGCTTCTGCGCGGAGTTTCCGGAGTCGAGGTAGATCAGCGGCCTGCCGCCGGGAAGCTCGCGGGACAGGACCGGGAAGTCCTTCCTGATCCTCTCCACGTCAAGGCCGTTGTTCATCAGGCCGACGCCTTCGTGTAGGCCTCGTAGCCCTCTTCCTCGAGCTTGTCGGCGAGCTCGGGGCCGCCCTGCTCCACGATCCGCCCGGCGGAGAAGACGTGGACGAAGTCCGGCTTCACGTAGCGCAGGATGCGGGTGTAGTGGGTGATGAGCAGCACGCCGGTCTCGCCGCTCGCGCGGAAGCGGTTGATGCCCTCGGAGACCACGCGCAGCGCGTCGACGTCGAGGCCGGAGTCGGTCTCGTCGAGAACGGCGATCTTCGGCTTGAGCAGCTCCAGCTGGAGGATCTCGTGGCGCTTCTTCTCGCCGCCGGAGAAGCCCTCGTTGACGTTGCGCTGGGCGAAGGCCGCGTCGATGGACAGGGCGTCCATGCCGGACTTGAGGTCTTTGGCGAACTGGCGGAGCTTGGGGGCCTCACCGGTGGTCGAGGTGACCGCGGTGCGCAGGAAGTTGGCGACGCTGACGCCGGGGACCTCGACCGGGTACTGCATGGCGAGGAACAGGCCGGCGCGGGCACGCTCGTCGACCGACAGGTCGAGCAGGTCGGTGCCGTCGAGCAGGACCTGGCCGCCGGTGACGGCGTACTTGGGGTGGCCCGCGATCGCGTAGGCGAGGGTGGACTTGCCCGAGCCGTTGGGGCCCATGATGGCGTGGGTCTCACCGGCGCGCACGGTCAGGTCGACGCCGCGCAGGATCTCCTTGCCGGCGACGGTGACGTGCAGGTCGCGGATCTCCAGGGTGGAACCCGAGGTGACTCGGCTGGTGTCAGACACGTTATGACTCCTTCGAGAGCGAGACGAGGACGTCATCGCCGTCGATCTTTACTCGGTAGACGGGGACGGGCTTGATGGCGGGCGGGCCGGTGGGCTTGCCCGAGCGCAGGTCGAAGCACGAGCCGTGCAGCCAGCACTCGAGGGTGCCTTCGTAGACCTCCCCCTCGCTGAGTTTCACCTCGGCGTGGGAGCACACGTCGTGCAGCGCGTGCACCTCCTCGCCCCGGCGGACCAGGGCGACGGGGACGTCCCCCACCTCAAGGCCGATCACTCCCTCGTCGGGGATGTCGGCGAGCTTGCAGACCTTCTCGAACGTCACTTCTCGAGCTCCGCCTCGACCCGGGCGAGGACGCGCTCGCGGAGCTCGGGGATCTCGATCTTCTCCAGCAGCTGGGCGAAGAAGCCCCTGATGACCAGGCGGCGGGCGTCCTCGAAGGAGATGCCCCGGGACCGGAGGTAGAAGATGTGCTCGTCGTCGAGACGGCCGGAGGTGCTGGCGTGGCCGGCCCCGGCGACCTCCCCGGTGAGGATCTCCAGGTTGGGCACCGAGTCGGCGCGAGCGCCGTCGGTGAGCAGCAGGTTGCGGTTCAGCTCGTAGGTGTCGGTGCCCTCGGCCTCGACGCGGATGATGACGTCGCCGATCCAGACCGCGTGGGCGTCGGCCCCCTGGAGCGCGCCGCGGTAGTCGACGTTGCTCCGGCAGTCGGGCGTGGAGTGGTCGACCAGGAGGCGGTGCTCCAGATGCTGGCCCGCATCGACGAAGTACAGGCCGTTCAGCTCGGCGTCGCCGCCGGGACCGGTGTAGGAGACCGACGGCGAGAGCCGGACCAGGTCGCCGCCGAGGGTGACCACGAAGCCGCGGAAGACCGCGTCCTTGGCGAGCTGGGCGTGGTGGTGGGAGACGTGCACGGCGTCGTCGGCCCAGTCCTGCAGGCTGACGACCTTGAGCGTGGCGCCCTCGCCCACGACGAACTCGACGTTGTCGGCGTAGACAGCGCTGCCCCGGTGGTCGAGGACGACCACGGCCTCGGCCATCGGCTCCAGGCGCACGACCGTGTGGCCGTAGGCGGTGCCGGTGCCCGACCCGGTGAAGGTGACCACGGTCGGCGCGGAGGTGACGGCCTCGCGGGCCACCGTGATCACGGTGGCCTTCTCGAAGGAGGCGTACGCCTGGGCGCTGACCCGGTCGGCGGGCACGTAGGCCCGCCCGAGCCGGGCGTCGTCGCGCCCGACGGTCTCCACCGTCACCTCGGGCGCGGCGTCGACGTGCACGGTCACGTTCGCGGAGGCCGCGACGCCCTCGTGCAGGCCCCGCAGCCGGGAGAGCGGGGTGAAGCGCCACTCCTCCTCCCGGCCGGTGGGGACGGCGAAGTCGGCCACGTCGTAGGAGGCCCTCTCGTGCAGCGTCGAGAGGGGCTTCACAGCGGTGTCGAGGCCCATCAGCCGACGGCTCCTTCCATCTGCAGCTCGATCAGCCGGTTCAGCTCCAGGGCGTACTCCATCGGGAGCTCGCGGGCGATCGGCTCGACGAAGCCACGGACGATCATCGCCATCGCCTCGTCCTCGCCCAGACCACGGCTCATCAGGTAGAAGAGCTGGTCGTCGGAGACCTTGGAGACGGTGGCCTCGTGCCCCATGGAGACATCGTCCTCGCGCACGTCCACGTACGGGTAGGTGTCGGAGCGGCTGATCTGGTCGACCAGCAGCGCGTCGCACTTGACCGTACTGGCGCTGCCGTGCGCACCCTCGGCGATCTGCACCAGGCCGCGGTAGGAGGTCCGGCCGCCGCCGCGGGCGACGGACTTGGAGATCACCGAGGAGCTGGTGTTGGGCGCGAGGTGGACCATCTTGGCCCCGGCGTCCTGGTGCTGGCCCTCACCGGCGAAGGCGACGCTGAGGGTCTCGCCCTTGGCGTGCTCGCCCATGAGGTAGACGGCCGGGTACTTCATGGTGACCTTGGAGCCGATGTTGCCGTCGACCCACTCCATGGTCGCGCCTTCGTACGCCACGGCGCGCTTGGTGACCAGGTTGTAGACGTTGTTCGACCAGTTCTGGATGGTCGTGTACCGGCAGCGGGCGCCCTTCTTCACGATGATCTCCACGACCGCGCTGTGCAGCGAGTCGGAGGTGTAGATCGGCGCGGTGCAGCCCTCGACGTAGTGCACGTAGGAGTTCTCGTCCACGACGATCAGGGTCCGCTCGAACTGGCCCATGTTCTCGGTGTTGATCCGGAAGTAGGCCTGGAGCGGGATCTCCACGTTGACGTTCGGCGGCACGTAGATGAAGCTGCCGCCGCTCCAGGTGGCCGTGTTCAGCGCGGCGAACTTGTTGTCGCCGACCGGGATCACGGTCCCGAAGTACTCCCTGAAGATCTCCTCGTGCTCTTTGAGGGCGGTGTCGGTGTCGACGAAGATGACACCCTTCTCCTCAAGGTCCTCACGGATCTTGTGGTAGACCACCTCGGACTCGTACTGGGCGGCGACACCGGCGACGAGGCGCTGCTTCTCGGCCTCGGGGATGCCCAGCCTGTCGTAGGTGTTCTTGATGTCGTCGGGCAGGTCCTCCCAGGAGGCGGCCTGCTTCTCGGTGGAGCGCACGAAGTACTTGATGTTGTCGAAGTCGATCCCGCTGAGGTCGGAGCCCCAGTTCGGCATGGGCTTCTTGCCGAAGAGGCGGAGCCCCTTCAGGCGCAGGTCCAGCATCCACTCCGGCTCGTTCTTCAGCGCGGAGATGTTGCGGACGACCTCTTCGGACAGGCCACGCTTGGCCGTCGCTCCCGCGGCGTCCGAGTCGGCCCAGCCGAACTTGTAATTCCCGAGGCCTTCCAGCTCCGGGCGGTCGGTGACAGTCACCTTCCGGTCTCCTTGCTCGATATGTCGATCGTTTCGTGGACGGCCGGCGGTGGTGCCGGTTCAAGGCGTGGGGAGGGTGGGGAGAACGTCGCGCCCTCCCGCGCGCCCGCTCCCGGAGCCCGATGGGGGCTCACGTGGGTGGTGCACACACCGTCGCCGTGGGCGATGGTCGCGAGCCGCTGCACGGGCGTGCCGAGAATGCGCGCGAACGCCTCGGTCTCGGCCTCGCACAGCTGCGGGAACTCGGCGGCGACGTGCGCCACCGGGCAGTGGTGCTGGCAGAGCTGCTCGCCGCCGACACCGGCCTTGCTCGCCGAGGCGGCGTAGCCGTCGTCGGAGAGGGCCTCGGCCAGGACGCGCACCCGCTGGTCGGCGGGCACCTCGCGCATCTGCGGCCGCAGCCGGTCGACGAGGCCGGCCACCTGCGAACGGGCGAACTCGGCCACGGCCTCCTCGCCCACGCGCTCGGCCAGGAAGCGCAGCGCGCTGCCCGCCAGGTCGTCGTAGGCGTGCTCGAAGGCGCTGCGGCCCTGGTCGGTCATCGCGAACAGCTTGGCCGGCCGCCCGCGCCCGCGCTGGCCGCGCGGCCGGGCGGTGCGGACCTCGGTCATCCCCTCGGCCAGCAGCGCGTCCAGATGCCTGCGCACGGCCGCCGGGGTCAGGCCGAGCCGCTCGCCGAGAGCGGCGGCGGTGATCGGTCCGTGCTCCAGGATGAGCCGGGCGACACGCGCTCGCGTGCTGCGCTCGGCGGACACGCCGGAGAGCCGCGCGGCGGCGGCCTTCTCGGTGTCTCGCATCCCGGTCACGTATTTCACAACATCAGTGTGCCGTAATTACTTCCCCGCTGACAAACCGGTGCGGGCGTGCCGGGAATGCGATGCATCACGTAGGAAAGGCTTACCTAACCAGCGGAAACGCGTCCCGGACCCCGGCCCAGACCGGCGAAGATCGCGAGCGCCGCCACGGTGAAGCCGGTCAGCACGACGGCCATCGGCAGGGCGCTGCCCTCGCCGCCCAGGCCCACCAGCGGCGCGGCGAGCGCGCCGAGCCCGAACTGCAGCACGCCGGTCAGCGCGGCCGCGCTCCCGGCGATCTGCGGGGGCTGGCCGGCCAGGGCGAGCGCGCCGCTGCCCGGCAGCACGAAACCGCCGCCGCACATCATCACGAACAGCCCGGCGACCAGTACCGGCAGGCCCAGCCCGAACACGACCGTGGCCAGGATCGCCGCGGCCCCGGCCACGCTCAGCAGCAGCCCGAGGAGGATCAGCCGGGCCGGGTCCACCCGGCGCCCGGCCAGGCGCCCGCCGATCTGCGCGGTGATGGTCAGGCCGAGCGCGTTCAGCCCGAACACCAGGGAGAACACCTCCGGAGAGGTGCCGTAGACCTCCTGGAGCACGAACGGCGACCCGGAGATGTAGGCGAACATCGCGGCGAACCCCATCCCGCCGGACAGCGCGGCGGCCATGAAGGGCCGGTCGCGCAGCAGGTACCAGAAGGTCACCAGGGTGTGCCGGAGCCCGCCGCCCTCGCGGCTGTCGGCCGGGAGGGTCTCGCGCACCCCGGCCAGCGCCGAGACCAGCAGCAGCAGCCCGGCGACGCTGAGGGCGACGAAGACGCCTCTCCAGGAGGTGTGGGCGAGCAGCTGGGCACCGGCGATCGGGGCCAGGATCGGGGCCAGGCCGGTCACCAGCATCAGGGTGGCGAAGATGCGGGCGATGGCCGCTCCCTCGTACAGGTCGCGGACGATCGCGCGGACGATCACCAGCGCGGCGCCGCCCGCGAAGCCCTGGAGCAGGCGGAAGGCGATCAGCCCGTACACCGAGGGCGAGAAGGCGCACAGCAGGGAGGCCGCGGCGTAGGCGGCGATGCCGATCAGCAGCGGGCCGCGGCGCCCGCGGACGTCGCTCAGCGGCCCGGCGACGACCTGCCCGGCGGAGACCCCGACGAGGCAGGCGGTGAGGGTCAGCTGCACCTGCGCCTGCCCGGCGCCCAGCCCCTCGGCGATGGCGGGGAAGGCGGGCAGGTACATGTCGATCGACAGGGGGCCGATCGCCGACAGCGCGCCCAGGATCATCAGCAGCAGTCCCCTGCGCCGCGTGCCCGGCGTCACCCCCGGCTCGACGACGGCCGCGGTCATACTCGTACTCCCTCTCCGGTCACCGGCATGAGACGGCCCACGAGCCCGGAGGGGCCGCGTGAGCCGAAGCGTCCCAACCATCAATTGGCCATCCGAATTCCTTCGTTTCGGAAATTTCCTGAAAAAGGACAGGGAACAGCGGGTCCGCCACGCGACCGGACCCCCTCACGCGCCGCCCGCGAGCCGCGGGCGCGCCGGACATGTGGTCCGGAAGCGGGAGCGCCGGAGGCGGTCTCTAAACTCGTGGCCATGGACTCCCCAGCCGTCGCGATCGTCGACCTGGTCAAGAGATACGGCGGGACGACCGCGGTCGACGGCCTGACCCTCACCGCGGCCCGCGGCGCGGTCACCGCGGTGCTGGGCCCCAACGGGGCCGGCAAGACCTCCACCGTGGAGATCTGCGAGGGGTTCCGCAGGGCCGACTCGGGCAGCGTGAAGGTGCTGGGGCTCGACCCGTCCGCGCGGGAGCTGCGGGCCAGGGTCGGGGTGATGCTCCAGGCCGGCGGCGTCCCGCCCGCGGCCCGCTGCGGGCAGTGGCTGCGGCTGATGGCCCGCTTCCACGCCCGTCCGCTCGACCCCGGGGCACTGCTGGAGCGGCTCGGGCTGACCGAGCACGCCCGCACCCCGTACCGCAGGCTCTCCGGCGGCCAGCAGCAGCGACTGTCGCTGGCCGGGGCGGTCGTCGGCCGTCCCGAGCTGGTCTTCCTCGACGAGCCGACCGCGGGCCTGGACCCGCAGGCCAGGCACGCCTGCTGGGAGCTGGTCCGCGAGCTGCGCGCGAGCGGGGTCTCGGTGGTGCTCACCACCCACCACATGGACGAGGCGGAGCGCCTGTCGGACCAGATCGTGATCATCGACCGCGGCCGGGTGGTCGCCGAGGGCACGCCCTCCTCCCTCACCGGCGCCGAGCGGCAGCTGCGCTTCCGCGCCCGGCCGGGACTCTCCCTGGACGAGCTGCTCGCCGCCCTGCCCGTCGGCAGCGCGGCCAAGGAGTCGCCGGCCGGGCACTACATCATCGAGGGACAGGTCGTGCCGGAGCTGCTGGCGACCGTGACGACCTGGTGCGCGGCCGAGGGCGTGACCGCGGACGACCT
Organism: Streptosporangium longisporum; assembly: GCF_039534895.1. NCBI lineage: Bacteria > Bacillati > Actinomycetota > Actinomycetes > Streptosporangiales > Streptosporangiaceae > Streptosporangium > Streptosporangium longisporum. The sequence goes on from NZ_BAAAWD010000019.1 coordinate 225,928, forward strand.
CAGCATCGAGCGGCGCACCCTGGAGGACGTCTTCCTCGAACTGACCGGGCGTGAGCTCCGTTGACGCGGCCCGCCCCGAAGGAGACCCCGCCTCGAAGGAGACGACGCACATGACGACCCTGGACCTCACCCCGGCCCCGGGGGCCGCGCCGCTGGGACGGATGGTGGCGGCCCAGACCGGCGCGGAGATCCGGGCGATGCTCCGCAACGGCGAGCAGCTGCTGCTGACGATGATCATTCCGGTGCTGCTGCTCGTCGGCCTCTCGGTCGCCCCCATCCTGGACGTGGGCGGCGGCTCCCGGATCGACTTCATGACCCCGGGGGTGCTCGCGCTGGCCGTGATGTCCACCGCCTTCACCGGGCAGGCCATCGCGACCGGCTTCGAGCGCCGCTACGGGGTGCTGAAGCGGCTGGGGGCGACCCCGCTGTCGCGGACCGGGCTGATGCTGGCCAAGACGCTCGCGGTGATCGCCGTGGAGGTCGTCCAGGTCGCGGTGCTCTGCGCGGTGGCGGCCGCCCTGGGATGGCGCCCGGCGGGCTCGCCGTTCGCGGCGCTGCTGCTGATCGTGCTGGGCACGGCCGCGTTCAGCGGCCTGGGCCTGCTGATGGCCGGGACGCTGCGCGCCGAGGCCACGCTCGCCGCGGCGAACCTGGTCTACCTGGTCCTGCTGGCCTGCGGCGGGGTCGCCTTCCCGCTGGAGCGGTTCCCCGAGGCGGTGCGGCCGGTGCTGGAGCTGCTGCCGATCTCCGCGCTCACCGGCGGGCTCCGCGCGGTGCTCGCCGACGGGGCGGGGCCGCCGGTGGCCGCGGTGGTGGTCCTCGCGGCGTGGGCGGCGGGGTCGCTCCTGCTGACCGCGCGGACCTTCCGCTGGGAATGATCGGGCTTTTTTCCGTAGAAATACGATCTTTTGTCAGAGAAAGACGATCAAGGGTGATCGTTTCCACCTAACATCCTCCGGGTGATCATTACCGGAGCGCGACGCCCGTCCCGGCCCGCGGGGGAACGGCAGGGGCGGACGTGGGCGGGCCCGGCCGCGGGGATCGTCGCCACGCTCGTCTGCGTCGCGGGGGCCTCCACGGTCTCCCACTCCTCGGACGAGCTCGCCACCCTCAGCGCGGCCCGCCGGAGCGCCGCGGGGCTGTGGGAGCTGGCCCAGCACATCGACGGGCACTTCCTGCCGTACTACGCGTTCATGCACCTGTGGCTGGAGTTCGGGCAGGCCGAGTGGTGGATGCGCCTGCCCTCCGCGCTCGCCACCGGCGTGGCGACCGCGCTGGTCGCCGACCTCGGGCGCCGGATGAGCTCGTGGCCCGCCGGGCTGGCCGCGGCCGTCGTCTACATCGCGCTGCCGTCGGTCTCCTACCACGGGCAGAACGCCCGCTCGTACGCGTTCGCCGCGGCCGCCGCGGTCCTGGCCACCTGGGCGCTGCACCGGGCGATCGAGGAGCCGGGACGGCGCCGCGGCTGGTGGGGGTACGCGGCCGCCGTGGCGCTGCTCGGCTGCACCCAGGTGTTCGCCCTGCTCGTCGCGGCGGCGCACCTGGCGGCGATCGCGCTGTACGGGCGGGGGGTGCTGCCCAGGGTGGTGGCCTGCCTGGCGGCCGGTCTCGTGCCGGGGGCCGTCTGGGCGGTGGTCGGGTTCGCCGAACGGCACGCGATCAGCTGGATCACCCTGCCGGGACCCGACGTGTTCCTGACGCTGCCCAAGATGATCGGTGGCACCGCCCTGGCCGGGGGCGCGCTGTTCCTGCTGGCGGCGGCGGCCCCCTTCCTGCGGCGCCACGGCGCCGACCGGCTCTGGGTGGCGCTGCTGGCCGGCTGGGCCCTCCTGCCGCCCCTGGCGCTGTTCGCCGTCTCCCACCTGATCACCCCGGTGTACGTGGACCGCTACCTGTTCGCGACGGTGCCCGGGTACGCGCTGCTGGCCGGGCTCGCGCTCGCCGCGCTGCCCCGGCCGCCCGCCGTCCTGGCGGTGGCGGGCGTGCTGGCGGCCGGGTTCCCCGGCCAGCTGGACGTGCGCGGGGAGGACGGGCACCACGAGAACTTCCCCCGGGCCGCGCGCATCCTGGCGAGCGAGGCGCGGCCCGGCGACGCCCTCGTCTACGGGCGCTCCTCGCTGCGCCAGGGCCTGCTCTACTACGGCGGCGCGGGCCTGCCCGACGACGTGATGCTCACGGGCCGCGACCCGCTGCCGGCCTCGTTCGGCTACCCGGAGCGCTCCGACCTGGCCGCCGCCGTCGCCGGGCGCGAGCGGGTCTGGGTCGTCTGGCGGGGCGGGTCCGAGGCGGCCTCGCGCGTCGACCGGGTCGCCGTCCTGACCGGGGAGGGGTTCGTCCGTACCAAGGCGTGGCGGACGGGCCGGGTGCCGGGCATGACGGTGGCCCTCTACACCCGCTGAGCGCGTACCCCGCACGGGCCCGGAGCGGGATCGTGGGGGCTTCGGGGGCACGGCGGGTCCGGGAGCGGGTCCGGAGGGGGCTCCATGGGATCGCTTCGGGCCTGTGGGAGCGCGGCGGGCCAGGGTGGACTCCGTCTCACATGGCGGAAGTCCCTGAGCGGGAACACCCCACCCGGTAAGGTGTGACCGACCTTTTCGCACCTGAGGAGTGCCGTGACCGCCGAAGCCCTGCACGGGCCCGCAGAACCCTACAAGCCCGGCCCGGTCAGACCCGGCGCGCTGCTGAAGGCCGCCTCCGACGCCGTTCCGCCGTCCGGGCTGGTCCTGCTGGCCATCCTGTCGGTCCAGGTCGGCGCGGGGTTCGCCAAGGACCTGTTCGGCCAGCTCTCGCCGAGCGCGGTGGTGTTCCTGCGGATCGCCACCGGAGCGCTGATCCTGGGGGCGGTCGCCAGGCCCCGGCTGAGGGGACTGACCCGGGGGGACGCGGCGGCGGGCGTGGCGTTCGGCGTGACGCTGGGCGTGATGAACCTGTCGTTCTACGAGGCGCTGGCCCGCCTTCCCATGGGGATCGCGGTGGCCATCGAGTTCCTCGGCCCGCTCGGCGTCGCGGTCGCGGCCTCGCGCCGCCGCCTCGACCTGCTCTGGGTGGCGCTCGCCGGATCGGGCGTGGTGCTGCTGGCCCCGTGGGGGACGGCGACGTCCAGGATCAGCTGGTCCGGGATCGCCTTCGCCCTGGTCGCGGCGGCCTGCTGGGCCGCCTACATCCTGCTGTCGGCCTCGGTCGGCCGGCGCTTCCCGGGGGCGACCGGGCTCTCCCTGGCGATGATCATCTCCTGCGTGGTGGTCGCCCCCGTCGGGATCTCCTCGGGCGGCGCCGACCTGCTCCGGCCCGAGGTGCTGCTGATCGGCCTGGGGGTGGGCCTGCTCTCGTCGGTGATCCCCTACTCGATCGAGCTGGAGGCGCTGCGCAGGATGCCCAAGCGGGTCTTCGGCATCCTGATGAGCCTGGAGCCGGCCGTGGCCGCGCTGGCGGGCCTGGTGATCCTGGGCGAGGTGCTCCAGGTACGCGAGTGGGCGGCGGTCGGCTGCGTGGTCATCGCGACCCTGGGCGCCACCCGCTCCTCCGGCTGACCTCGGCGCCCGGGCCGATCCACCGTGCCCCCGGGGTCCACCGCGGCTCCGGCCCGTTCCCGGCCCTGGCCTGTTCCAAGTTCCGTTCCGTTCGCGGCTGCGGACGGGGTGGCCGGGGCGGGTGTCAGGGCTCGGTGGCCCCGGCCCAGATGCCCCGGACGTGCTGGATGTGGTGCTGCATCAGCCGCTCGGCGCCGTTCGCGTCTCCGGTGGAGAGCAGCTCCAGCAGGGCGAGGTGCTCGCGGGCGGAGTCGGCGAGCCGCCCGCGCCGGTGGAGGCCGGACAGCCCGTACAGGCGGGCCCGGTTGCGCAGGTCGCGGACCACCTCCACCAGGTGGGAGTTGCCCCCCAGGGCGAGCAGCTCCAGGTGGAAGCGGATGTCGGCGTCGACGTAGGCGAGCAGGTCGCCCCGCTCGGCCGCGTCGACGATCTCCTGGGCCATCGGGCGGAGCGTCTCGAAGGCCGGTGCGCGACCGGTGTCGGCCAGCCGCGTCACCGTGGGCACCTCGATGAGCTCGCGGATCTCCGCCAGCTCGTCCAGGTCGCGCTCGGACATCTCGCTGACCCGGAAGCCCTTGTTGCGCACCGCCTCGACCAGGCCCTCCTTGGCCAGGTCGAGCATGGCCTCGCGCACCGGGGTGGCCGAGACCCCGAACTGGGCGGCCAGCAGCGGGGCGGAGTAGACCATGCCGGGCCGCATCTCACCGGTGATCAGGGCCGCCCGCAGCGCGTGGGCCACCTGCTCCCGCAGGCTCTGTCTCTCCCCCACCGCGGGCAGGTCGAGCCGGCCGTCCGCCCTCGAAGCCATACCGGAGCCTCTCCTGTCGACCGCGTCCACGTCCGGCGGACGGAACCCGCCACCGTCACATCCTCCCAGGCGGTGCGCCCGCCATCGAACATCCGAGGTCCGGCGGGGTTCTCCGTCGAACCCGCACCGGACCCGCACCGGCCCCGTCGCCGAACCTCGTTCCCGGACCCCGCCGTCAGACCCCGCCGAGGTAGGCCTCGACGACCCGGGGGTCCCGGCGGAGCTCGGCGGCCGGCCCGGCCAGCAGGCAGGCACCGTTCTCGATCACGTACCCGCGGTGCGCGATCCCCAGGGCGGCCGTGGCGTTCTGCTCGACGAGCAGCACCGAGGTCCCCTCGGCGTTGATGCCCGCGATGAGCTCCATGACCGAGGCGACCACCAGCGGGGCCAGGCCCATGGACGGCTCGTCGAGCAGCAGCAGGCGCGGCCCGGTGACCAGCGCCCTGCCGATGGCGAGCATCTGCTGCTCGCCGCCCGAGAGCGTGCCGCCCTGCTGGGTACGCCGTTCCGCCAGGCGGGGCAGCAGCCCGTAGACCCGCTCGATCCGGCCGCGGACCTCCGCCTGGTCGCGAACCAGGTAGCCGCCCAGCTGGAGGTTCTCGTGGACGCTCAGCGTGCTGAAGATCCTGCGTCCCTCGGGGACGTGCACCAGGCCGGAGGCGGTGATCCGGTGCGGTTTCTCACCGGTGATCCTCCGCCCGTCGAAGGTCACGCCGCCGCCGCTGGGGCGTACCAGCCCCGAGACCGCGGACAGCGTGGTGGTCTTGCCTGCGCCGTTGTTGCCGAGCAGGGCCACGATCTCGCCCTCGCCGACGGTGAGGGAGAGCCCGCGCAGCGCGTGCACGCCGCCGTAGTGGACGTCCAGGTCCTCGATCTCAAGCATCGGCGTCGCTCCCGGCGGTCCTGTCACGTGCGGGGGTACGGTTCCCGGCCCCGTCCCCGGAGCCGCCCGCGGGGTCGTCCCCGTCGGCGCCGCCAGCGTCCGGGGCCCGTGTGTGCGCGGCGTCCGTGCCCGGCGTGGTCCCGGAGGGATCGTCCTGCGGGGTGTCCCTCTCCCCCGCGGTGATGTCACCGCCGAGGTAGGCCTCGATGACGGCCGGGTTCCGCCGGACGTCCTCGGGACGGCCGTCGGCGATCTCCCTGCCGAAGTTGAGCACGACCACCCTCTCGGAGACCTCCATGACCAGCCCCATGTCGTGCTCGATGAGCACGATGGCCACGCCCAGGGCCTGGATGCGCCGGATCAGGTCGAGCATCTCGGCCTTCTCGCCGTGGTTGAGCCCGGCGGCGGGCTCGTCCAGCAGCAGCAGGTCGGGCTTGCGGGCCAGGGCGCGGGCGATCTCGGTGCGGCGCTGCTCGCCGTAGGGCAGGTTGCGGGCCTGCCCGTACCGGTCGCCGCGCAGGCCCACGAAGTCCAGCCAGTGGTGCGCCTGCTCGGTGCACTCGCGCTCGGAGCGCCGGTACCGGGGGGTGTGCAGCAGGGCGTCGAAGACGCTCTGGCGCAGCCACAGGTGCGATCCGGCCCGTACGTTGTCCAGGACCGACAGCTCGCCGAACAGGCGCAGGTTCTGGAAGGTGCGCGCGACGCCGAGGGCGGCCACGGCCGAGGGCCGCAGTCCCGGCAGGTCCTTGCCGCGCAGGGTGATCCGGCCCGCGGTCGGCCGGTAGAAGCCGGTGACGCAGTTGAAGGCCGACGTCTTGCCCGCCCCGTTGGGCCCGATGACGGAGACGATCTCCGCCTCGTCCACCGAGAACGACAGGCCGTCGATGGCCGTCACCCCGCCGAAGGTCAGGCGCAGGTCGGTCACGCTCAGCAGGCTCACGGCACCTCCTTGGAACGGGCCGGCCACAGGCCCTGCGGGCGCAGCAGCATGAAGGCGATGAGCAGGACGCCGAACAGGAAGTAACGGTAGTCGGCCAGGTCCCGCAGGATCTCCGGCAGGATGCTGATCACGACGGCGCCCACCACGACGCCGGAGACCGAGCCCATGCCGCCGAGCACCACGGCCATCAGCACCAGCGCCGACGCCAGGAAGGTGAAGCTGCCCGGCGAGACGGCGGACAGCTGCGCGGCGAACAGCACCCCGGCCAGGCCGCCCCAGACAGCGCCGGCGATGTAAGCGGCGAGCTTGACCCGGTAGGTGTGCACGCCCATCGCCTCGGCGGCGTCCTCGTCCTCGCGGACGAACCGCCAGGCCCGGCCCAGCCGGGAGCGGCCCAGCCGCGCCGAGCCGAGGACCGCCAGCGAGACGACGGCCACGGTGACGTAGTAGAAGACCGCGGGGTTCTCCACCAGGGTCGGGATGCCGTAGATGCCCGACGGGCCGCCGGTGACGTCCAGGTTGTTGGCGGTGATCCGGATGATCTCGCCGAAGCCGAGCGTCACGATCGCCAGGTAGTCGCTGCGCAGCCGCAGGGTGGGCGCGCCGATGACGATCCCGGCGACGACGGTGACCACGATCACCGCAGGCACCGTGGCCAGCAGCGGCAGGTCGAACCGGGTGGCCAGCACGCCGCTGGTGTAGGCGCCGACCGCGAAGAAGGCGACGTAGCCCAGGTCGAGCAGGCCGCAGTAGCCGACCACGATGTTCAGCCCGGCCGCGAGCATCACGGCGATGGCCGCGCTGGTCATGACCGACAGCGCGTACGGGCTGGCGTTGACGAAGGGCGCCAGCAGCGCGATCAGCAGGCCGGCGGTGCCGGCCCACCTGTTCTGCATCAGCTTCGACGCCAGGCTGGGGGGGACGGTCCGTGCCGCGGCGGCGGACCTTGGTCCCGGCCGTCACACCCGCTCCGTGACGCGTTCGCCGAGCAGGCCGGTGGGCCGCACGGTCAGGAACAGGATCAGCACCCCGAAGGCGAACACGTCGCGCCACTCGCCGCCCAGCCAGAACGTGCCGAACGACTCCAGCAGCCCGAGCAGCAGCCCCCCGAGCATGGTGCCCGGGATGTTGCCGATGCCGCCGATGACCGCCGCGGTGAAGGCCTTGAGGCCGATCAGGAAGCCCATCAGGAAGTCGATCTTCCCGTAGTAGGCCCCGGCCATCACGCCCGCGGCCCCGGCCAGGGCCGAGCCGATGAAGAAGGTGCGGGAGATCACGGCGTTGACGTCGATGCCCATCAGCGCGCTGGTGCGCGGGTCCAGCGCGATGGCCCGCATGGCCCGTCCCTCGCGGGTGCGGGTGACCAGCAGGTTGAGCCCGGCCATCAGCACCACCGCGACCCCCACCAGGGCGAGCTGCTGCAGGGTGATCCGGGCGCCGAGGATCTCGATCGAGGTGCCGCCCAGGCGTACCGGGTAGACCCGCGGGTCGGCCCCGGCCGCCGCGCGCATCCCGTACTCCAGGGCGAAGGAGGCGCCGACCGCGGTGATCAGCAGGGACAGGCGCGGAGCGCGGCGGAGCGGCCGGTAGGCGATCCGCTCCAGCGCGACCCCGGCCAGGCCGGTGAGCGCCATGGTCGCCAGCAGGACCGCGAGCAGCAGCGGCAGCGCCATCGCCGAGGTCACGCCGCCGACCGCGCCGAGGATGGCGAAGCCGGCGAACGCGCCCAGCATGTACAGGTCACCGTGGGCGAAGTTGAGCAGCTTGATGATCCCGTACACCATGCTGTAGCCCAGGGCCACCAGGGCGTAGAACGAGCCGACGAACAGGCCGTTCCAGACGAGCTGCGTCATCGCGCGGCCCGCTTCCCCGGCGGGCGGTCCGGGCCGCCGTGCCCGCCGCTGCCGCCGGTGCCGCCGGCCGGACGCCGGTGACGGCCCCGGTACCCGGCGGGCTGCCGGTCCTCGGAGGACTCGGGGCGGGCGTCGTTCTCGCCGCCCCGGGCGCTCTCGCACCCGGCGTCGCCGCCGTAGGCGCCGGGTGAGGTGTTGCCGGTCATTTGAGGGAGTCCTGCAGGGCGAAGGCGTCGCCCTTCACGACGAGGATCTGGAAGCCGCCGTTGGCCAGGGTGTGCTCGGGGGTGAACTTCAGCGGCCCGGAGAACATCGAGAAGCCGTCGACCGCCTCCAGGGCCGAGATCACCTTCGGGCCGTCGGTGCCGCCCGCCTTGGTGACCGCCTCGGCGGCCAGCCGCACCGCGTCGTAGGCCTGGTTGGAGTACGGCCCGGGGTCGGTGCCGAACTTCTTCTTGTACGCGTCGATCCAGCCCTCGGCGCCCTCGAGGGTGTCGGGGGTCTGGGTCATGGTGGCGTAGACGCCCTCGGCGGCCTCGTCCCCGGCGATCTCGATCAGCTTGGGCGAGACCGAGCCGTCGCCGACCATGATGGAGCCCTTGTAGCCGGCCTGCCGCAGCTGGCGGGCGATCAGGCCGCCCTCCTGGAAGTAGCCCGTCCAGTAGACGAAGTCGGGCTTCTTGGCCAGCACGTTGGTGATGTTGGCGCTGTAGTCGCTCTCCTTGGGGGTGACCGCCTCGGTGATGACCGCCTCGGCCCCGTCGGGGGCCTTCAGCAGGGTCTCGGTCCGCAGTGCGATGTCCTTGGAGTAGCTGGTGTTGTCGTGCATCAGCGCGACGCTCTTGGCGCCCTGCTTGGTGATCCACTTCTCGGCGGCGGCGGCCTGCTGGGAGCCGGTGCCGTTGATCAGGAAGACGTGCTTGAGCTTCTGGTCCACCAGCTCCTGGGAGTTGGCGGCCGGGATGATCATCGGGATGCCGGCCTTGCCGAAGATCGGCAGGGTGGGTAGCGTCGCCCCGGAGCAGTAACCGCCCACGGAGACGTCGACCCCCTCGGTGACCAGCTTGTTGGCGCCGGCCGCCGCCGACTGGGCGTCACAGGCGTCGTCCGCGGTCTTCAGCTGCAGCTGGCGGCCGAGCACGCCGCCCTTGGCGTTGATCTCGTCGATCGCGAGCTGGGCCGCGTTGCTCATGTAGGGACCGATGGCGGCCTCGCTGCCCGACTGCGGGATCAGCATGCCGAGCACGATCGGCTCGCCCTTCTTGCCGGCCGCCTGGCCGCCGTCCTCGCCGCCGCCGAGCAGCCCCTGGCCACATCCGGTGACCAGGAGACCGAGGACGGCCAGGGACGTGAAGGATTTCAGGGGGATGGCGCGCATTGCCGCTCCTCACATCTGGTGATGTGTGACATTGCATGGGTAAGGGAAGCACAACGTCAAGGGCCGAAATCAGACCGTTAGCGTTAAGTGGCCGTTTCCCCGCGAAACCCCTTCCGCCGGGTACGAACCGTCGTCGTGGCGCTCCCGGCGGGCCCTTCCCGGCTCCGGGCAGGGGGGCGTCGCGGGGGTTTCCGGACAGGCCGAATCCGGCCCCGGCCGGAGCGGGTCCCCGGGTCCGCGACACGGTCGTGACAGGGCCGCAGCTGGTCCACGAGGCTGCGAAACGGTCGTGACGGGGCTCGGTCGTGACAGAGCCGGAGCGGGACACGGTCGTGACGGGGCCGGAGCTGCGGTCAGAGCAGGAAACCGGCCGGGAACGGGTCGGAGGGGTCCAGGAAGTACTGCGCGGTGCCGGTGATCCACGCCCTGCCGGTGACCGTCGGGATCACCGCGGGCAGGTCCGCCACCCGGGTCTCCTCCACCAGTCGCCCGACGAACCGGGTGCCGATGAACGACTCGTTCACGAAGTCGGCCCCCAGCGGGAGCTCCCCCCTGGCGTGCAGCTGGGCCATCCGGGCGCTGGTGCCGGTGCCGCACGGCGAGCGGTCGAACCAGCCGGGGTGGATCGCCATCGCGTGCCGCGAGTGCCGGGCGTCCGAGCCCGGCGCGGTGAACTGCACGTGGTGGCAGCCCCGGATGGCGGCGTCCAGCGGATGGACGGGCTCGTCCTGCTCGTTGATCGCCCCCATGACGGCCAGGCCCGCCTCCAGGATCTCCTGCTTGTGCGAGCGCTCGAACGGCAGGCCCACGGACTCGATCGGCAGGATCGCGTAGTGGTTGCCGCCGTAGGCGAGGTCGTAGACGACCTCCCCGATGCCGGGCACCCGGACCACGCGGTCCAGGCCCACGCTGAAGGAGGGCACGTTGGTGATGGTCACCTCGACGGCGGCGCCGTCGGCGACCCGCACCTCGGCGACCACCAGCCCGGCGGGGGTGTCCAGCCGGATCGTGGTGACCGGCTCGACGACCTCGACCATCCCGGTCTCGACCAGGACGGTGGCGACCCCGATGGTGCCGTGCCCGCACATCGGCAGGCAGCCCGAGACCTCGATGTAGAGCACCCCGTAGTCGGCGTCGGGCCGGGTGGGGGGCTGCAGGATGGCGCCGCTCATCGCCGAGTGGCCGCGCGGCTCGTACATGAGCAGGGTGCGGACGTGGTCCATCTTTGCCAGGAAGTGCTCGCGCCGCTCGGCCATGGTCGCGCCCGGGATCACCCCCACTCCCCCGGTGATCACCCGGGTGGGCATGCCCTCGGTGTGGGAGTCCACCGCGTGGAAGACCCTTTTGGTTCTCATGGGCGCTCCTCGCGGGAGGGGTCTCCCGCCACGGACGGGCCGGGGACCGGCGGAACGGGCACGGGTACGCGTACGGGCCGGGCGGGGGCCGGCGACGCCGAGGTCATCGCATGCCCTCGGCCAGCGCCTTCTCGGTGGCCGCGCGCACGGCGGCCTCCTGCTCGCCGGCGAGCGCGAGCCTGGGCGGGCGGCACGGGCCGCCGGTGCGCCCGGCCAGGTCCATGGAGAGCTTGATGGCCTGGACGAACACCGGCCGGGAGTCCCAGCGCAGCAGCGGGTGCAGCGCGCGGTAGAGCGGCAGCGCGGTGGCCATGTCCCCCTCCGCGGCGGCCCGGTACAGCGCCACGGTCGAGACGGGCAGCGCGTTGGGGTACCCGGCGACCCAGCCGACCGCGCCCGCGGTGACCAGTTCCAGCAGCACGTCGTCGGCCCCGGCCAGCACGTCCAGGCCGGGTGCGAGCTCGGCGATCTCGTAGATGCGGCGGACGTCGCCGCTGAACTCCTTGACCCCGACGATCAGGCCCTCGCCGTACAGGGTGGCCAGCAGCTCGGGGGTCAGGTCCACGCGGGTGTCGAAGGGGTTGTTGTACGCCACCACCGGCAGGCCCGCCGCGGCCACCTCCCGGTAGTGCTCCACCACGGTCCGGTCGTCGGCCCGGTAGGCGTTCGGCGGGAGCAGCATCACCGCCCGGCACCCCGCCTCCGCGGCCTGCTCGGTCCAGCGCCGGGCCTCCAGGGAGCCGTACGCCGCCACCCCGGGCATCACCCGGTCGCCGCCGACGGCCGCCACCGCGGTCTCCACGACCGCGGCGCGCTCCTCGGGGGTCAGCGTCTGGTACTCCCCCAGCGACCCGTTCGGCACGACGCCGTCGCAGCCGGAGTCGACCAGCCACCGGCAGTGCTCGGCGTAGCCGTCCAGGTCGACGGAGAGGTCCTCGGCCAGGGGCAGCGCGGTGGCCACCATCACGCCGTGCCAGGGCTTCACGCGGGTCGTCATCGTTCATCCTTCCGGTGGGGTCGGTCCCGAGGGGGTTCGGGCCGGTCCGGGCCCGCCGGGGACACCGGCGGTTCCGTGGGAAAAGGCTCGGCTCCGGGACGCGCGGCTTCGGGATCGGCCTGTGCGGTCTCGGGCCCGGTCTGCGACGCGAGGGCACCGAGCCGGATCGGCTGGGCGATCGGGCGCCTGGCCGGGGCGGGGTCCTCACCGGCCAGGCAGGCGACCGCGTAGCCGCACATCCGGCCCTGGCACCAGCCCATCCCGGGCCGCGCCAGCAGCTTGACCGAACGAGCGTCGGCGGCGCCCATGGCCTGGGCCTCGCGCACGGCCGACAGGGGCACCTCCTCGCAGCGGCAGACGAGCGTGTCGTCGCGGAGCCAGTCCTGCCAGCCGGGCCGTACCGGGTACGCCTCCTGCAGGGCCCGCGCGAAGGCCGCGAGCCGGTCCCTGCGACGGGTCAGCGCGGGGTCGGGTCGACCGGCTGCGGGATCGGGCCGGTCGGGGGGCACAGGACCGGACGGGTCGACAGGCACGAGGTCCGCGGGACCGATAGACGCGGGAGGGAAGGCGGCCCGGCCGGTGGAGCGCCCCAGGCCGACGACGGCGGACCGGCCCGGGCCGCTGGCAGCGGACCGGCCCAGGTCGGTGACGGCGGAGCGGCCCGCGAGGCGGCCCTCCACCTCGGCCAGGACGGCGCCGCCCACGCCGGTGCTCTCCCCGGCCGCGTACACCCCGGGCACGCTGGTGCGCATGCTCGCGTCCACCGTGACGACCGCGCTGCCGTCGTGGTCGCGGCGGGTGGCGCAGCCGAGCTGGACCGGCAGGTCGAGCTGGGGGACGAAGCCGTAACTGCAGGCCAGGGTGTCGCACGCGACGGTCGTCGTCGAGACCGGCCGCCAGGCGGCGTCCAGGGTGGCGACGGTGACGTGGGTCAGCGCGGTGTCCCCGTGCGCGGCGACCACCGCCCGCCGTCCCCGGTACGGGATCCGGTGGCGGGCCAGGCGTGCCCCGTACCCCAGGGCCTCCCCGGCCCGGCCGGCCACCAGCATCGGGTGCGCGGCCAGCCCGAACCGGCCGTTGGCCTCGTACACGCCGACCACCCGTCCGCCGGCGTCGGCCAGGCCCGCGGCGACCGGGAGCAGGAACGGGCCTGTACCGGCGACCACGATCTCGCGCCCGGCGAGGACCAGGTCCCCCTTGAGGAGCGCCTGTGCCGCTCCCGCGGTGAGCACGCCGGGAAGGTCCCAGCCGGGGAAGGGCAGCGGCCTGTCGTACGCGCCGGTGGCGATCAGCAGCCCGCGCGCGGTCACCGTGCGGGGCCGCTCCTCGCGGTCCCCCTCCAGGCAGCGCAGGACGACCGTCTCGCCGGTGTGCTCGACCGCCCACACCCGGTGGCGCAGCAATACCTCGGCGCGCTCCGTGAGCAGATCCCAGCGGCGGGTGAACCCGTCGAGGCCGTGGTGCAGGGCACCGGGCCGGGCCGCGCGGAAGCCCTCGGCCGGACGGCGGAAGTACTGTCCACCCGGCCTGGCCGCGCCGTCGAGCAGCACCACGTCCAGCCCGGCCAGGGCGGCGGTCAGCGCACCGGCGACCCCGGCGGGGCCCGCGCCGACCACGGCCAGGTCGTGGATCCGCGTCACGGACCGCTCACCGCCCCTCCTCCGTCGCTCCCGCCGTCGTCCCCGAGGTCCCCGGGGTCCCCGATCTCTGCTGTGTCCCCGCTGTCCCCGGTGTCCCCGGTGTCCCCGGTGTCCCCGGCGGCGCCGGTGGTCACCCGGTCCTCGGGGCGGGCCTCGGTCAGGCAGGCACGCAGGGAGGGAACGCCGTTCACCGTGACCAGGCAGTCGAAGCAGACCCCGATGCCGCAGAACAGCCCGCGCGGGCGCCCGCCGAACCTGGTGGTCCGCCAGGACCGGATGCCCGCGCCGTGCATGGCCGCGCCGATCGTCTGACCGGGGATCACCGGGACACCGACGCCGTCCACGCTGATCTCGAAGCCCGGCTCGGGACGTGCCCGCACCAGGTCGTACGGCCCTCTCACGATGCCTCCTCGGCGAAGCGGTCCGGGCGGAAGGGGGTGAGGTCCAGCTCGGGGCGGAGGCCCGCCAGGAGCCGGGCGATGAGGTGGCCGGTGGCCGGGGCCAGGCCGATGCCCGCGCCCTCGTGGCCGCAGGCGTGGTAGAGACCCCGTACCCGGGGGTCCTCGCCGATCACCGGCAGGTGGTCGGGGCAGTACGGGCGGAACCCGCAGTAGGCGCGGATCGCCCGATGGTCCGCCAGGGCCGGGAACAGCTCCACAGCCTGGCGGGCGAGGCGTTCGAGCACCGGGATCGAGACCGTGCGGTCGAAGCCGACCCGCTCCCGGCTGGCGCCGATGAGTACCGGCCCGGACGGGGTGCTCTCCACCACCGCGGACGTCTCCAGCCCGGCGGAGTCGCTGGCCACCGCGGTGACGTAGGCGGCGGTGTAGACCTTGTGCCGGACGAGCGGCCCGGCGAGGGGCTCGGTGACCAGGATGAAGCCCCGCCGGGGCAGGATCGGGACGTGCACCCCGGCCAGCGCGGCGACCTGGCCGCCCCAGGTGCCCGCGGCGTTGACCACGGCCCCGGCGAGGATCTCTCCCTGGTCGGTGGTGACACCGGCGATCCGGCCGCCGCGGCGGACGAAGCCGGTCACGGTGACGCCGGTGCGCAGCATCAGGGCGCCGTGGCCGAACCGCTCGGCGCCCCGCCGGATGAGCCCGGCCGCCGCCAGCATGGGGTGGACCTGGGCGTCCTGCGGGTAGAACACGCCCCCGGCGAACCCCCGGGCCAGGTGCGGCTCGTAGTCGTGCAGCTCTCCGGGACCGGCCAGGACGTGCTCGACACCCTGCGCGGCGGCCAGGCCGGTGAGCGCCTCCAGGACCTCGTCCGTCTCGGCGACCACCAGGCCGCCCTTGGCCTCGAACTCGAACCCGCCCGCCGCTTTTCCTGATCCGTTCCCCGGTCCGTCACCCGTCTCGGCCCCGGCCAGGTCGCGCCAGAGGCGGTTGGACAGCAGGGCCAGGTCCAGCTCGGGTCCGGGCTCCTTGTCGGAGACCAGGATGTTGCCCTCACCGGCGCCGGTCGTCCCCCCGGCCACGGGTCCCCGGTCGACGACCACCACGTCGAGTCCGGCGCGGGCGGCGTAGTAGGCGCAGGCGGCACCGACGACCCCGGCCCCGATGACCACGACGTCCGGCATGTCCCACCTCGCTCTCGCGGCCCGGATCCGTCAGTACTATGTCACATACCTTTAATCGGATCAATGTCCCAAATCGGACATCGAGGGGACGCTCCGCCCGGCCCCCCCTCACCCGCCGGGGTCCGCCACGGGACCGCCCACCTGGCCGCCTACCATATGAGCCGTGAAACACCTCCTTGACCGGGCCGGCCGGCGCGCCCTGAGCGCGGCGCGGATCGTGGGTCCCCCGACCCTTCCCACCGTGCACCGCTGGGCGCTGGTGGCGGTGGCCGTCAACGTCCTGATCACCGTCACGGGCGCGGCGGTGCGGGTCACCGGCTCGGGGCTGGGGTGCCCCACCTGGCCCCGGTGCACGCCGGAGAGCTTCGTCCCCAGGGCCCACGACGAGATCTCGCCGATCAACATGGCGATCGAGTTCGGCAACCGGCTGCTCTCCTTCGTGGTGCTGATCATCGCCCTGGGCTGCCTGTTCGCCGCCCTGCGGCTGCTGCCCCGGCGCCGCGACCTGGTCCTGCTGGCCTGGGTGCAGCCGATCGGCGTGGCCTTCCAGGGCGTGTGGGGCGGCCTGGTCGTGCGCAGCGCGCTCAACCCGGTCACCGTGAGCGTGCACTTCCTGGTCTCCATCGGCATGACCGCCGCGGCGTACGCGCTGTACGCGCGTTCCCGCCGGTACGAGGGCCCGGAGCCGCCGGTCCGCCGCGAGGTGCGCGCGCTCGCCTGGGCCCTGCTGGCGTCCACGTTCGTCCTGGTGGTCGCGGGTGTGGTGGTCACCGGCACCGGCCCGCACTCCGGCGACGAGATGGCCTCCCGGTTCGGCTTCGACATCGAGACCGTGGCGCGGATCCACGCCGACATCGCCTACGTGACGGTCGGCCTCACCTTCGCGCTGGCGTTCGCGCTGCACCTCACCGGCGCCCCCGGACGCGCCCGCCGGGCCGCGTGGACACTGCTGGCCGTGGAGGCGGCCCAGGGCCTCATCGGCTACGTCCAGTACTTCACCGGGGTGCCCGCGGCCCTGGTCAACCTGCACGTGCTCGGCGCCGCCCTGGTCTGGGTCTGCGCGCTGCGGGTGCTCTTCGCGACCCGCCCGTACGTCCCGGCCGAGCCCTCCGGAAACACCGGGACCGGGACCTCCGGGACCTCCGGGACCGGCGAAGCGGACCGGCTCGACGGCACCCCTGCCGCCCCCGCCCCCACCGTCCCCGCCTGACCCCCGCGTCCTCCCGGCCCCGTTCCCCCGCTCACCCCGCAGGTTCGACACGGTCCCGCCCGGCCGGGACAATGATCGGATGTCACCGTCACGACGGGCCCTCCGCCTCTGCTACCAGGGCGCCGTGCTGCTGAGCGTCCTGACGATCGCGCCGCTGACCTGGGTCTGGCTGGCCAGTTCCGGACACCGCGCAGTCGCCGGCACCTCCCCCGGCTGGACGGCCGGGGTGCCCGCGGCGCCGGTGGCGCTGGTGCTGGGGGCCGCCGCCTTCGGGGGCACCCCCTCCCCCATGCTGGCCAGGCGGCTGGACATCTCCGCCGAGCTGTACCGGGCCGGCAGGGTCAGGGCGATCCTGCTCTCGGGCGACAACGGCCGGGTGGGCTACGACGAGCCGACCGTGATGCGCGACTACCTGCTCGCCCGGGGGATCCCCGGGCACGCGCTCGTCCTCGACCACGCGGGCTTCGACACCTGGGACTCCTGCGTGCGGGCCCGTACCGTGTTCGGCGCCACCCGGCTCACCGTGGTCACCCAGGTCTTCCACCTGCCCAGGGCCGTCACGCTCTGCCGTACCGCGGGCCTGGAGACCTTCGGCGTGGGCGACGACTCCTCACGGGTGTGGGCGTCCACCTACGCCTACGCGGCCCGCGAGTTCGCCGCCGCGGCCAAGGGGCTCCTGGACTCGGTGGTCCTGGACTCCGCGCCGGTCTTCCCCGGGCCGCGCGAGACCACCCTGGAGGCGGCGCTTCAGCCGAGGTGAGCGCCTCCGGCCGGGGGCGCGGGGAACGGTGAGGGCGGCGGGGGCGGGGGCACCGCGGGGAACCGGGCGCGGGCGGCGGCCATGCACTCCAGCAGCGCCCGCTGCTCGGCGTTGAAGGTGGGCTCGTCGATCACGTGTCCCCTGGCCCGCTCGTGCAGCAGGCCCAGCTCGGTCGCGGCGAGCTGGTAGTCGCTCATCGCCCGCAGCCCGGGCCGCCCCCCGTTGGCCCTGGCCCACTGCCTGGCGTGCCGGCGGCCCGGCAGGGACGAGAGCATCGCGACGTCGGCGGAGGAGACCAGGCCGGTCGCCCAGTAGGCGGGCAGGTAGGCCTGGATGAGCCCGATGATGCGCTTGCGGTCGCGGAAGACGATCCAGATCAGGACGAACAGCACGATCATCAGCAGCACGTACGCGATGGCCAGGCCGGCGATGCCGACGTAGGAGGCGAAGCCGTTCCAGATGCCGTGCAGCAGCATCGCCCCGGCCCATCCGGCGGCGATGACGAGGATCCGGCCCGGCCCGCGCCGTTGCGCCGCGTAGGCCACCGCGACGCCGATCATCGAGGTGAACAGCGGGTGCGCGAACGGCGACAGGACCCCGCGCAGCACGACGGTCACCGCCAGGCCCTGCGCGCCCATCTCGTCGAGCGCGGCCACGTAGTAGCTGACGTTCTCGCTCATGGCGAAGCCGAGGCCGACCATGCAGGCGTAGATGATGCCGTCGGTGGGCCCGTCGAGCTCGGCGCGCCTGAACCTGAGCAGGCCCAGCAGGACCAGGCCCTTCATCGTCTCCTCCACCACCGGGGCGCCGAACGTGGCGGTGAGGTTGCGCGCGTAGTCGTAGCCCAGCCGGACGGTGTTCTCCAGGTAGATCAGGTTGAAGGAGTTGATCACCCCGGCGAACAGGACCGCCACCCCCGCGCCCCAGGCGAACGCGAAGACCAGGTTGCCGCGCGGCTCCGGTTCGATCCGGTCCAGCGCCAGCACCGCGGCCAGCAGCACCGGGACGGGCGCCAGCGCCAGGGCCAGGGCGATGAAGAAGTAGACCGGGTCGCCGTTCAGCACGTCGAAGGAGAGCGACACCAGGCCGCAGAGCCCGGTCAGCACGAGCCCGCCGATCAGCGCGCGTGACGGACGGTCCCTGAGCACCCATCGGGGATCACTGCTGGACATGTGGCAACCGTAACCGCTGATGTGCACACCACGGCTCGTACAGGGGGATCCCACCTCCGGCGTCGGCGATCGGCCGGGCGCGGATCACCGGGTGGGCGACCGGACGGCGGATCGTCCGGCGGCGGGGCCCCCACACCCTGCCGACGGTCCGGCGGCCCCGTACGGCCGCCTGGAATCCCGTGACCCTACCGGGTGGGGGCCCGCTTCCGCGAGCGAACCCGGAATCCGGCCGGTACCCGTCACCGGTGACCACGAGCGTCCCTTCCCGTCCCTCACGGGCCCGTCCCGAGGGTCGCGGGGAGACCGCGGCCCGGGGGCTGCCTCAGACGAGCATCGAGTCGATCGCCACGGCCAGGAACAGCAGCGCCAGGTAGGCGTTGGACCAGTGGAAGAAGCGCATCGGTCGCAGGTCGACCCCGGTCTTGCCGGCGTTGACCCGGCCCATGAGGCGGTGCACCTCCCACAGGCAGGCGGCGCCCAGGACGGCGGCG
The DNA here is from genome assembly GCF_039534895.1 of Streptosporangium longisporum. Lineage (NCBI taxonomy): Bacteria > Bacillati > Actinomycetota > Actinomycetes > Streptosporangiales > Streptosporangiaceae > Streptosporangium > Streptosporangium longisporum. The sequence goes on from NZ_BAAAWD010000019.1 coordinate 244,527, forward strand.
ACCACCGGGTAGAGCGCGGTGGTGCCGGCCACCGGCCACAGCAGCAGCGAGCAGAGCACGGTGGCCCAGGTGTAGACGATGCTCTCCATCACCACGCGGCGCTCGGTGGCGACCACCGGGAGCATGGGGACCTTGGCCGCGGCGTAGTCCTCCTTGTAGCGCATGGCCAGGGTCCAGGTGTGCGGCGGCGTCCAGAAGAACACCACGCCGAAGAGCACCACGGGCGCCCAGTCGAGCCTTCCGGTGACACCGGCCCAGCCGATCAGCACCGGCATGCACCCGGCGAGCCCGCCCCAGACCACGTTCTGCGAGGTCCGCCTCTTGAGGATCATCGAGTAGACCAGAACGTAGAACAGGTTCGCGGCCAGCGACAGGCCCGCGGCGAGCCAGTTCACCGTCAGGCCCAGGCCCAGGGTGGACAGCACGCCCAGGACGATCCCGAAGATCAGCGCGTTGGTGGGCGGGACCAGGTCGCGGGCCAGCGGCCGGCGCCGGGTGCGGCGCATGGCCGCGTCGATGTCCCGGTCGATGTAGCAGTTCAGGGCGTTGGCGCTACCGGCCGACAGGGTGCCGAAGACCAGGGTGTTGACGGCGGTCCAGAGCGGCGGCAGGCCCTTGGCCGCCAGGAACATCACCGGCAGCGTCGTGATCAGCAGCAGCTCGATGATCCGCGGCTTCGTGAGGGCCACGTACGCCTTCACGACGTCGCCGAGGGAGCGGGTCGCGCCCGGCGTGTGCGGGGTCGCGCCCGGCTCGTGCGGGGCCGTCGATTGCTTGTCGGTGAGCACCATCTAAGGCGCTTCCAGCACGTGCGGGGTCAACGCGTAACCTCTGATTAGAGCGGATCCGTGAATGCGGGCACCAGCCAGCCTTGAGGACTCAACTGTAGTTGCAGGGGGGGACGGTCCCGGCACGGGGTACGGAAGCGGCACGGCGCGCCACCCCGCGGGGACGGCGTCCGGGCCGCTCACCGATCCCGCGGGCCCGTCCCGGGAACGTCCGCGCCGCGACGGCGCGGGCGGATCACGGGTCCCGCGGGCCTGTCCGGGAGCCGCTCGCGCCACGACGGCGCGGCCGAAACCGTTAGGGTCCGGTGTGGGCGGGAACTAGCCAGATCGGCGCCATCATCACACGATTAAAGATCCGGAGATCGAGCACTTGAGCAGTGAACTCGTGCCAACCCTTGAATGGAGCGACCTGGACCGCCGCGCGGTCGACGTCGTACGGGCCCTGGCCATGGACGCGGTTGAGAAGGCGGGCTCGGGACACCCCGGTACCGCGATGAGTCTGGCGCCCGCCGCCTACCTGCTGTTCCAGCGGGTCATGCGGCACGACCCGTCGGATCCCTCCTGGACGGGCCGCGACCGGTTCGTCCTGTCGGCCGGGCACAGCAGCCTGACCCTCTACATCCAGCTGTACCTGTCGGGTTACGGCCTGAGCCTGGACGACCTCAAGGGGCTGCGCCAGTGGCAGAGCCTGACCCCCGGCCACCCCGAGCACGGTCACACCGCCGGTGTGGAGACCACCACCGGCCCGCTGGGCCAGGGCCTGGGCAACGCGGTCGGCATGGCGATGGCCGCCCGCCGCGAGCGCGGCCTGTTCGACCCGGACGCCGCGCCGGGCACCAGCGTGTTCGACCACGCCATCTGGTGCATCGCCTCCGAGGGTGACATCGAGGAGGGCATCAGCCACGAGGTCAGCGCGCTCGCCGCGCACCAGAAGCTGGGCAACCTGACGGTCGTCTTCGACAGCAACCACATCTCGATCGAGGACGACACCCAGATCGCGCTGAGCGAGGACGTCGTCGCGCGCTACGAGGCGTACGGCTGGCACACCCAGACCGTCGACTGGACCCAGACCGGCGACTACGTCGAGGACGTCCAGGCGCTGCACCAGGCGCTGGAGGAGGCCCGCGCCGAGACCGGCAGGCCGTCGTTCATCCGGCTGCGCACGATCATCGGCTGGCCCGCGCCGAACAAGAAGAACACCGGCAAGATCCACGGCTCGGCGCTGGGCGCCGAGGAGGTCGCCGCCACCAAGAAGGTCCTCGGCCTGGACCCCGAGAAGGACTTCCAGGTCCCCGCCGACGTGCTGGGGCACACCCGCGAGGTCGTCGAGCGCGGCCGTGCCGCCCGCGCCGACTGGAACGCGCGCTACGAGAGCTGGCGCGAGGCCGAGCCCGAGCGCGCCGCCGAGTTCGACCGCATCGCCTCCCGGCGGCTGCCCGCGGGCTGGACCGACGCGCTGCCGACGTTCGAGATCGGCTCCTCGGTCGCCACCCGCAAGGCCTCCGGCGAGGTGCTCAGCAGCCTCGCGCCGGTGCTGCCCGAGCTGTGGGGCGGCTCGGCCGACCTGGCCGAGTCCAACAACACCACGATGAAGGGCGAGCCGTCCTTCATCCCCGAGGAGTTCCAAACCAAGGACTTCCCGGGCCACCCCTACGGCCGCACGCTGCACTTCGGCATCCGCGAGCACGGCATGGGCGCGATCCTGAACGGCATCGCGCTGCACGGCGGCACCCGCCCGTACGGTGGCACGTTCCTGGTCTTCAGCGACTACATGCGCCCGGCGGTGCGGCTGGCGGCGCTGATGAAGCTGCCGGTCACCTACGTGTGGACGCACGACTCCATCGGCCTGGGCGAGGACGGCCCGACCCACCAGCCCATCGAGCACCTGTGGGCGCTGCGCGCCATCCCGGGCCTGGACGTGGTCCGCCCGGCCGACGCCAACGAGACGGCCGCCGCCTGGCAGGTCGTGCTGGAGCACCACGACCGTCCGGCCGCGCTGGCGCTGACCCGGCAGAACCTGCCGGTCTACGAGGGCACCCGGGACGCCACCAAGGTCGCCCGCGGCGGCTACATCCTGCAGGACGCCTCCGACGGCCAGCCGTCGGTGCTGCTGATCGCCACCGGTTCCGAGGTCGAGCTGGCCGTCGAGGCCCGCGAGCTCCTGGAGGCCGAGGGCATCACCGCCCGGGTCGTGTCGATGCCGTGCGTGGAGTGGTTCCAGGCCGAGGACGCGGCCTACCGCCAGTCGGTGCTGCCGCCCTCGGTGAAGGCGCGCGTCGCGGTCGAGGCGGGAATCCCGCTGGGCTGGCGGGAGTTCGTGGGAGACGAGGGCGTGATCCTGGGCCTGGACCACTTCGGTGCCTCGGCCCCCTACCGCACCCTGTACGAGCAGTTCGGGCTGACCGCCGAGCGCGTGGCCGCCGCCGCCAAGGCGACCCTCGCCAAGACCGGAGCCGACAAGGGCGAGACGACGGGAAACTGATCATGAGTGAGATTCTCAGGAAACTGTCCGAGCAGGGCGTCTCCATCTGGCTGGACGACATCAGCCGCGAGCGCCTGCGCACCGGCAACCTCCAGGACCTGATCCGCGACAAGCACGTGGTCGGCGTCACGTCCAACCCGACGATCTTCGCCTCGGCGCTGAGCAAGGGCGACGCCTACGACCAGCAGATGCACGACCTGAAGATCCGCGGTGTGGACGTCGAGGAGGCGGTGCGCGCCATCACCACCTACGACATCCGCTGGGCCGCCGACGTGCTCAAGCCGGTCTACGAGAGCGGCGGCCAGACCGACGGCCGGGTCTCGATCGAGGTCGACCCGCGGCTGTCGAAGGACACCGACAAGACCGTCGCCGAGGCGCGCGCGCTGTGGTGGCTGGTCGACCGGCCCAACCTGTTCATCAAGATCCCGGCCACCGTCGAGGGCCTGTCGGCGATCACCCAGGTGATCGCGGAGGGCATCAGCGTCAACGTCACGCTGATCTTCTCGCTGGAGCGCTACCGCGCGGTCATGGACGCCTGGATGACCGGCCTGGAGCAGGCCAGGGACAAGGGCCTTGAGCTGGGCGGCATCGAGTCGGTGGCCTCGTTCTTCGTCAGCCGGGTGGACGGCGAGATCGACAAGCGGCTCGACAAGATCGGCACCCCCGAGGCGCTGGCGCTCAAGGGCAAGGCCGCGCTGGCCAACGCCCGCCTGGCCTTCGCCGCCTTCGAGGAGGTCGTCGCCTCGGAGCGCTGGAAGGCGCTGGCTGCGGCCGGGGCCCGGCCGCAGCGCCCGCTGTGGGCCTCCACCGGGACCAAGAACCCCGACTACCCCGACACGCTCTACGTCGACCAGCTGGTCACCTCCGGCACGGTCAACACGATGCCGGAGAAGACCCTCGAGGCCACCGCCGACCATGGCAAGATCGACGGCGACACGATCCGTTCCTCCTACGAGGAGGCCTGGAACACCATGGCCGCCCTCAAGGAGGCCGGCATCGACTACGACGACGTCGTCGGCTTCCTGGAGACGGACGGCCTGGACAAGTTCGAGGCCTCCTGGACCGAGCTGCTGGCGACCGTCTCCGCCGAGCTGAAGAAGGCGTGAGGGAGCACATGTCAGTGTCCGTGACGTTCGGTGAGGACGATCTCACCGAGCTTGCCGCCGAGACCGCGGGACGGCTCGCCGCCGAGGGCGTTCCCCAAGCCCTCGCCTCGGGCGACTCCCGCCTGTGGGGGCCCGAGGCCCAGGCCGAGGCGGCCGTCCGCCTCGGCTGGCTGAACCTGCCGCACACCAGCCGGGAGCTGCTGCCCGAGATCGACGCGCTGGTGCGCAGGGCCCGCGCCGAGGGCCTGGACCACGTGGTCCTGGCCGGCATGGGCGGCTCCTCCCTGGCCCCCGAGGTCATCACGGCCTCCGACGACGTACCGCTGACCGTGCTCGACACCACCGACCCCGGCCAGGTGCGCCGGGCCCTGTCGGACCGGCTGGAGAGCACGATCCTGGTCGTGGCCAGCAAGAGCGGCGGGACCGTCGAGACCGACAGCCACCGGCGGATCTACGAGAAGGCCTTCCGCGACGCCGGGATCGACCCGGCGAGCAGGATCGTCGTCGTGACCGACCCGGGCTCGCCGCTGGAGCAGACCGCCCGCGAGGCCGGCTACCAGGTGTTCCTGGCCGACCCGAACGTGGGCGGGCGCTACAGCGCGCTGACCGCGTTCGGCCTGGTGCCCAGCGCGCTGGCCGGGGCCGACGTCGAGCGGCTGCTCGACGACGCGGCCGAGGTGCTGCCACTGCTGTCGCGCACCGAGGGCAACCCCGGCCTCGACCTCGGCGCCGCCCTGGGGGCCGCCGCGGCCGCCGGGCGCGACAAGCTGGTCATCGAGGACGGCCTGTCGGAGATCAACGGTCTGCCCGACTGGATCGAGCAGCTGGTCGCCGAGTCCACCGGCAAGTCCGGCAAGGGCATCCTGCCCGTGGTCGGCGCCGACCCGGGCGACGCCGAGGACGAGCTGCTCGCCGGGATCGACACCGACGGCGTGGTGACCGTGGCCGGTCCGCTGGGCGCGCAGTTCCTCGTCTGGGAGTACGCCACGGCCGTGGCCGGGCGGGTGCTGGGCATCGACCCGTTCAACCAGCCGAACGTGTCGGAGTCCAAGGAGAACACCGCCGCGCTGCTCGACCGGGCCGAGCTGCCGGTCGGCACGCCGCTCCTGGTGGACGGCCCGGTGGAGGTCTACGGCGAGCTTCCCGGGGACGGGGAGGCCAAGGACCTGTCCGACGTGTTCACCCGGCTGCTGGAGGCGATCCCCTCCGACGGCTACCTCGCGGTGATGGCCTACCTCGACCGTGAGGCGGCCTTCGACGCCCCCTACGCCGAGGGCGCCTCGTTCGAGGAGATGACCGACGTGTGGAGCGGGGCCGACGCGGCCACGCTGCGCGGGATGCTCGCCATCCGCACCGACCGCCCGGTCACCTTCGGCTGGGGTCCCCGTTTCCTGCACTCCACCGGCCAGTACCACAAGGGCGGCCCGCAGAACGGGGCGTTCCTGCAGATCACCGGGGCCGTGGAGAACGATCTCGAAGTACCCGGCAAGCCGTACACCCTGGGCAGGCTGCAGCTCGCCCAGGCGCTCGGTGACCTGGGAGCGCTTGCCGGCCGCGGACGTCCCGTCGTGCGGCTGCACCTGACCGACCGCGTCGCGGGCGTCGCGCGCCTGCTGGCCGCCGCCAGGGAGGTCTGATGGGCCGCTGGAGGTTCGCATGAGCAAGGACAGCTCCCCGGCGCCCGCCGGGGAGAGCAGGACGGGCTCCCCGGCCGCGTCCGACCGGCAGGGCGGGCACAAGGGGCACAAGAGTCCCGCCAAGGGGACGGACACCACCACCGCGGCCACCGCCGCCTCCAGCGTCGGCATCACCGAGGCCGTGATCGACGCCAACCCGCTGCGCGACCCGCGCGACAAGCGCCTGCCGCGCGTGGCCGGGCCCTGCGTGCTGGTGCTGTTCGGCGTGACCGGCGACCTGGCCCGCAAGAAGCTGCTGCCGGCGATCTACGACCTGGCCAACCGGGGGCTGCTGCCGCCGGGCTTCTCGCTGGTCGGTTTCGCCCGCCGCGACTGGAAGGACCAGGACTTCGCGCAGCTGACTCACGACGCGGTCAAGGAGCACGCGCGGACGCCGTTCCGCGAGGAGGTCTGGAAGCAGCTGTCGGAGGGCATCTTCTTCTGCCGGGGCGAGTTCACCGACGACGGCGCGTTCGACGCGCTGGCGATGATGCTCAAGGAGATCGACCAGACCCGGGGCACCGGCGGCAACTACGGCTTCTACCTGTCGGTGCCGCCGAAGTTCTTCCCGGTCGTGGTTCAGCAGCTCAAGCGGACCGACCTGGCCGACGGCCCGGACGGTTCCTGGCGGCGGGTCGTGATCGAGAAGCCGTTCGGGCACGACCTGAAGAGCGCCCAGGAGCTCAACGCGATCACCAGCGCGGTGTTCCCGGAGAGCTCGGTGTTCCGCATCGACCACTACCTGGGCAAGGAGACGGTCCAGAACATCCTGGCGCTGCGCTTCGCCAACAACCTGTTCGAGCCGATCTGGAACCGCGGTTACGTCGACCACGTGCAGATCACGATGGCCGAGGACATCGGCATCGGCGGCCGGGCCGGGTACTACGACGGCATCGGCGCGGCCCGCGACGTGATCCAGAACCATTTGATCCAGCTGCTGGCCCTGGTCGGCATGGAGGACCCGACGTCGTTCGGGGCCGACTCGCTGCGCAGGGAGAAGGAGAAGGTCCTCAAGGCGCTGCGGCTGCCGGCCGACCTGTCGCTGGCCACCGCGCGCGGGCGGTACGGTCCCGGCTGGCAGGGCGGTGAGCCGGTCATCGGCTACACCGAGGAGGAGGGCATCCCGCCGGACTCCATCACCGAGACCTACGCCGCCGTCAAGGTGGAGATCGCCAACCGGCGCTGGGCCGGGGTGCCGTTCTACCTGAGGACCGGCAAGCGGCTCGGCCGGCGGGTGACCGAGGTGGCCGTGGTGTTCCAGCGGGCGCCGCACCTGCCGTTCAGCAAGGACGACACCGAGATCCTGGGGCAGAACGCCCTGGTGATCCGGGTGCAGCCGGACGAGGGCATCACGGTGCGGTTCGGCTCCAAGGTGCCCGGCACCGCGATGGAGGTCAGGGACGTCTCGATGGACTTCGCCTACGGCGAGTCGTTCATGGAGTCCTCCCCCGAGGCCTACGAGCGGCTGCTGCTGGACGTGCTGATCGGCGACCCGCCGCTCTTCCCGCACCAGCGGGAGGTCGAGCTGTCGTGGAAGATCCTCGACCCGATCGAGGAGTACTGGAGCTCCCAGGGCCCGCCGGAGGAGTACCCGGCGGGCACGTGGGGGCCGGCCTCGGCCGACGAGATGATGGCCCGCGACGGGCGCGTCTGGAGGCGGCTGTAGATGACCAGCTTCATGCTGAGCGGCACGACCGCCTCGAAGATCTCCTCGCAGCTCACCCACCTGCGCCACCAGATGGGCACCCCCGCGGTCGGCATGGTGCTGACCCTGGTGGTGGTCTGCGGCGAGAGCGAGCAGTACGACGCGGTCCGCGCGGCGACCGAGGCCGCCAGGGAGCACCCCTCCCGGATCCTGGTCGTCATCTCCCGCGACCCGAACGAGCCGAACCGGCTGGACGCCGAGATCCGGTTCGGCGAGTCGACGCCCGGCGAGGTGATCCTGCTCCGCCTGTACGGGGAGCTGACCCGGCACGCCGACTCGGTGGTCAGCCCGCTGCTGCTCACCGACACCCCGGTGGTGGCCTGGTGGCCGGGCGAGTGCCCGGAGGTGCCGGCCAAGGACCCGATCGGCATGCTGGCCCAGCGTCGCATCGTCGACGCGCGGGCCGCGTCCGACGCGGTCAAGGCGATCGTCGGCCGGGCCCGCGGTTACGTGCCCGGTGACACCGACCTGGCCTGGACGCGGCTGACGACGTGGCGGAGCCTGCTGGCCGCCGCGTTCGACCAGCCGGTGGGCAAGGTCAAGCGGGGCGGCGTGGAGGCGGTGCCCGGTCACGCCAGTGCCCTGCTGCTGGCGGCCTGGCTGAGCGACCGGCTGGGCGCGTCCGTGAAGGTCTCCGAGTCCGAGGGTCCGGGCCTGACCGCGGTGAGGCTGTCGGCCGCGGACGGCGACATCGTGATCACGCGGTCCGACGGCCACCTGGCCACGCTCTCGCGTCCGGGCCAGCCGGACCGCAGGGTCGCCCTGACCCGGCGCCCGACGTCGGAGCTGCTCGCCGAGGAACTGCGGCGGCTGGACCCCGACGAGGTCTACGCGGCCGCGCTCCAGCGGCTCGCCAAGACCAACCGGTCCTGAGCCGGTCCTGAGCCGGTCCTGAGCCGGTCCTGAGCCGGTCCTGAGCCGGTCCTGAGCCGGTCCTGAGTGGTGGGTGCCCCGCGGTGAGCCGCGGGGCACCCGTCCGCCGCTTCCCCGTCCGCCGCTCCCCGGTGCGGCGTGTCCCGGATACGGGGTGTGCCGCTCGTCCTGTTTCGGGCGTTCCATAGAAGAATTTCGGTTTCGCCTGTTCCGGGGGCGCGAATTTCCCGTACCCGACGTCCCGCGCGGGACGTCCCGGGCCGGGTAGTCTCGCGCCCGGAGTCCCGTACCGGAGGCCCCGCGTCATCGGCCTCGCCCCTGAGACCTCACCCGTGAGGCCTGGCCTTCGAGGCCCGGCCTCTGAGGCCTCACCCCGAGGCCTCGTCCCATGAGTCCCGCGTTCCACAGTCCCGCGCCCCACGATTCCCGCGCCCGAGGTTCCGGGCCGAAAGAGAAGAAGTAGTCCCGTGAGCGTTCCCACCGTGATCATCCACCGTGACGCCGACATGCTGGCCAAGGCCGTCGCGGCCCGGGTCATCGTCCGCGCCGTCGACGCGCAGTCGGCCAAGGGCTCGGCGCACCTGGTGCTGACCGGCGGCACCGTCGGCATCGCCACCCTCGCCGAGATCGCCGCCTCCCCGGCCAGGGACGCCGTCGACTGGCGCAGGGTGGACCTGTGGTGGGGTGACGAGCGCTTCCTGCCCTCCGGCGACGCCGAGCGCAACGAGACCGGTGCCCGCGAGGCCCTGCTGGACCACCTCGACCTCGACCCGGAACGGGTCCACGTGATGCGCGGCCCGGACTCGGGGATGACCGCCGAGGAGTCGGCCGACGCCTACGCCGACGAGCTCCGGCGCGCCGCCCGCCCCGAGGACCACGGCCCGGCCCCGTCCTTCGACCTGACGATGCTCGGCATGGGCCCGGACGGGCACGTGGCCTCGCTCTTCCCCGGCATGCCCGCGCTGTACGACACCCGCCCGGTGGTGGCGGTGCACGGCTCGCCCAAGCCGCCGCCCACCCGGATCTCGCTGACCATGCCGGTCATCCGGAACTCCGCCGACGTGTGGGTGATCGCCGCGGGCGAGGAGAAGGCCGGGGCGGTACGGTTGGCCCTGTCGGACTCGGGACCGATGCAGGTCCCCGCGGCCGGCGCCCGGGGCAGCCGGCGGACCCTCTTCCTGCTGGACAGGGCCGCCGCCTCCAAGATCCCCTCCTCGCTGGGGCGCATCTCCTCCCCATGACCGGCGCGTACGACCGGCATGTCGGATCATCAACCGGGTAGGGAGGTGTCGTGGCTTTTCTGCACTACGAGGGCCTGCTGCTGGCCGGGCGGTACCGTCTCATCGCCGAACTGGGCAGGGGCGGCATGGCGACGGTGTGGCGCGCCCACGACGAGCTCCTCGATCGCGAGGTCGCGGCCAAGGAGGTCGTGATCTCCGACCACCTGCCCCAGGCGGAGCGCGAGGTCCTGCTGGAGCGCACCCTGAGGGAGGCGCGCCTGGCCGCGCGGCTGAACCACCCCAACATCGCCGCGGTGTACGACGTGGTCCGCACCGACCGCAACCCGTGGATCATGCTGCAGCTCGTCCGGTCCCGCGACCTCACCGAGGTGATCACCACCGAGGGCCGCCTGCCCGTGCCCGTCGTCGCGCGCATCGGGCTGGAGGTGCTGTCGGCGCTGGAGGCCGCGCACGCGGCCGGTGTCGTCCACCGCGACGTCAAGCCCGCCAACATCCTGCTCACCGACGACGGGCGGTCGATCCTGACCGACTTCGGGCTGGCCACCGCCGTGAACAAGGAGGGCGGTCTCACCAGCGCGGGCATGGTCGTGGGCACGCCCGCCTACATCGCTCCCGAGCGCGCCGGCGGCGGCGCCTCCAGCCCCCGGAGCGACCTGTGGTCCCTGGGTGCCACCCTGTACGCGGCCGTCGAGGGACACGCTCCGTTCGCCCGCAGCACCGTGATGGCCACGTTCACCGCGGTGATGACGACCGCCCCCGTGTTCCGGTACGCCGGCCCCCTGGCGCCCGTCATCACCGGCCTGCTCCAGAAGGATCCCGCCCTGCGTACCGACGCCGCCCGCGCCCGCGAGCAGCTGAGGGAGGTGGCCGCGCTGCGCGTCCCGGAGGGGGACACGGCCGTGCCGGGGTACCGGGAGCAGGACACGGTCACGTCGCAGGGCCGGGAACCGAAAGAGGCCGCGTCGTGGGACCGGGACACCGGTGAGGCCGGGATCCCCTTCCGCACCGGGGCGATCGTGACGTCCGCCGCCGTCCGGAGCACCACGGGGCACTCCGCCCCCGTCCCCTCCCCCGATCCCGTTCCCACCCCCACCCCTCCGCCCGTCCCCGCCCCCGGCGCTGCCTCCGCCCCTGCCCCTGTCTCTGTCTCAGCCCCTGCCCTCGGCTCCGCCCCCTCCCCCATGTCCGGCCCCGCGTCCGTCCCCTCGCCCGTGTTCGGCCTCGGGTCCGGTACGGTCCCCCCGTCCACGCGTCACGGGCACGCCGGGAACGGTGACCGTTCCGGGCCCGCTCCGGCGCGTCGGCGGACCATCGGGTACCGGTGGCTCTCGGCGGGCGTCGTGGCCCTGCTCGCGGGCGTTCTCGTCACGATCAGCGCCTTCACGTCCCAGCATCCGGACGGCGGGCTCGACCGGTCGCCGCGTGTCGCCCCCGCCAGCGCCGATCCCGCCGCGACGCTCCGGATCGACCGCGTTCCCGAGGTGCCCGAGGTCCCCGAGGTGCATCCCACGACCGGCCACCGTTCCACCTCCACGCCCCGCGGGCGGTCCACGTCCGAACCTCGCGGCCGTTCCACGGCCGAACCCCGGCCGCAGCCCACGACCGCGCCTCGCGACCGTTCCACGGCCGAGCCTCGCGACCAGGCCGCGACCACCTCGCCCCGTGAGCGGTCCACCACCCCGGCGCGGCCGACCGCGACCGGATCCGGCACGGAACCCACCGTCGCGGCCACCTCCGCGGCGCCCAAGCCGGAGCCCGGCGACAACGGTGGCAACGGGAACAACGGCAACGGGGGGAACGGGAACAACAACCCGAACCCGAACGCGAACCCCAACCCGAACGGCAGGAACAACTAGCCCCACCTCACCGGTCCCCCGGACGCTCACGGACGCCGTCCGGCGACCGCGTCGATCTCGGTGAGGATCTCCCGCGGGTCCGGGCTGGAGGCGTGCACGGCGTTGCGGGCCGGCACGGAGGATCGCGGTTCGCTCCCGACCGCGCGACAGGCCACGGCCACGGCCGGTGAACGCCGTCTCCAAGATCGTCTCGGCCTCGGGGACGGCGGGGGTCGCGTCATCGTGGTCGACGCGATCGACGACCGTGCCGCCGGCTTCTCCTCCTTCCACGGGTTTCTCCCGGTCAAGGACGATCCCCGTCGGCCGGTGATGAAGACGGCCGCCGCACGGGCGGCGCTCGCCGCCTCCCGACCCCGGCCGACGATCCGTTGTCACGGCTCTGGGCCGACAGATGAAAATTGATTTGCGAGGATTTTTCATATCAACGACCGCCTTATGATTGCGACCACGGCGGTATCCGTGGAGGGATCATGACCGGTCGGCACTCTGTCACCATTCTTCATGTTTCGGACATGCAGTTCGGAAAGGAGCATCGATTCGGGACAGAGGGCATCACCGAGGGGGATCGCAAATGCTCCTCGCTGGCCGCACGGCTGCTGGACGACCTCGCCTGGCTCCAGGGGGAGCATGAGCTGCGGCCCGACCTGGTGGTCGCCTCCGGAGATCTGACCGAATGGGCACTTCCCACCGAGTTCACGAAGGTGAACGAGTTTCTCACCGAAGTGGCGGAGGGTCTCGGGCTCGGAAATGACCGGGTCGCGATGGTGCCGGGCAACCATGACATCAGCTGGAAGAAATGCCGGGCGTACTTCGATGACTGCGCCGGGGACGAAATCAATCCCGTGCCCCCGTACTGGCCGAAATGGATGCCCTTTTTCAGGATGTTCAGCCAGTTTTATATTGGAATACCCGGTATCGAATTCCCCAAGGACCAGCCGTGGTCCCTGTTCGAGATGCCCGAGCTGAACACGGTCGTCGCCGGGCTCAACTCCACCATGGCCGAGAGCCATCGGGACCCGGACCACTACGGCTTCTGCGGCGAGGAGCAGCTGCGCTGGTTCGCCGACAGGCTGCGCGCGTACGCCGGGCGGGGCTGGCTCAGGATCGGCGTGATGCACCACAACCCGGTGATCGTCGACCCGGAGGACGACGCCTTCCTGCGTGATCGGCACCATTTCGGCGAGCTCGTCGCCCCGCACCTGAACCTGTTGCTGCACGGCCACACCCATGAGGGCCGCATCGACAGTTACGGCGCCGACGCCCTCGCCGTGCTCTGCGCGGGCAGCACCGGGGTCCGTGAGGCGGCACGCCCGGACGAGGTGCCCAACCAGTACCAGCTCGTCGAGGTCACCCCCGGAGGCCTCCAGGTGTACGCGAGGCGGTACAACGCCTCCCGCCGTCGCTGGGAGGGTGACACGGGCATCGGGATCGGCCGTGACCAGGCGACGCGCCGGCTGAAGCGCTCCTTCGACGACTGCCACGCCACCTTTCCCTCCCTCGCGTCCCGGGACGACGAGCGCGACGAGGAGGCGGACCCTCGTACCCGCCGCTCACCGGACGTCCACCGCGACGACCTGCTCACCCGGGTGCGTCAGGTCTGCCGGGTGCGCCATCCGGAAGCGGATGTGAAAGAGATCAGGAGCGGTGACAGGCGCTCCGGCTACCTGCGGGTCACGGTGCCGTCCGAGCCCCAGGTGTCGATGTATCCGATCGGGGTGTGCGAGGGGCCGCCGGGTCGTGAGGTGATGGAGTCCTTCCTGTCGGAGGTGGACGCGCGCTATCGAGCCGGCGATCCTCACCTGACCTCGTACTTCGTCTACGACGGCGAGGCCGTCCCGGAGGAGTTGAGGACCTGGTCGGGCATGCGGGGGGTGCGCCTCCAGCGGCTGATGGAGTTCCAGGGGGTTCCCGACCTGCAGCCGTACGCGGACAAGCAGGCCGAGCGGCTGGCCGGCAGCCAGGTCTATCCCTCCGAGCTCTACGTGCCGCAGCGTTTCAGCGTCGCGGACGGCCGCGGACCGGGACAGGCCCGGCCCGGCCTGCTGGAACGGCTGAGGGAGTGGATCGCCGACCACGACGGCCGGTTCGTCGTCGTGCTGGGCGACTTCGGCCACGGCAAGACCTTCCTTCTCCGCGAGCTCACCCGGCTGATCCACCGGGAGGGCGTCCCTCCGGTCATCCCGATCCTGATCCAGCTCAGGGACCTGGAGAAGGCCCACACCCTCGACGAGCTCCTCGCCGCCCACCTGACGGCGGGCGGCGAGGAGGTCATCGACCACCGCCTGCTGCGCTATCTCATCCATGAGGGACGGGTGCTGCTGCTCTTCGACGGCTTCGACGAGCTCGCGCTGCGCGTGACCTACGAGCGGGCCGCCGAGCACCTCGGCACCCTGGTCCAGGCCGCGCAGGGGCGGGCGAAGGTGGTGCTGACCAGCCGCACCCAGTACTTCCTGTCCGACCGGGACGTGGAGACCGCCCTGAGCGGCAGGCTGGCCACCGTACCGGGCCGGAGGCTCGTCAGGCTCCACGAGTTCGACGACGCCCAGATCCTGGCCTTCCTCACCCGTCTCCTCGGCGGGGACGAGGCCGGTGCCCGCGCGCGACTCGAACTGCTGCGCGACGTGCAGGATCTTCTGGGGCTGTCGCGGAACCCGCGCATGCTCGGCTTCATCTCCCGGCTCGACGAGAACCGGCTCCGGCGGATCCGGGACCGGAAGGGCACGATCAGCGCCGCGGTGCTCTACCGCGAGCTGCTGGAACGCTGGCTGGAGTTCGAGTACGACCGTGCCCGGCCGAAGGGCACGATGCCGTCCCTGCCGGTCACGGATCGCTGGACGGCGGTGCAGGCGCTCGCGCTGGAGCTGTGGAACACCGGTCAGGAGACCCTCGGCCTCGACGCCCTGGGAACCGTCGCCGAGACCCTGCGGAGCCTCGCCGAACTCCGGCTCACCCCCGGCCAGGCGTCCCACGTGATCGGTTCCGGCACCCTCCTGGTCCGCCCGGAGAGCGGACGGTTCGCGTTCGTGCACCGCTCGGTGATGGAGTGGCTGGTCGCGGACCGGATCGCCGGACGGCTCAAGGAGGGGGAGCGGAATCCGCCCGAACTGCTGGTGCGGGCCCTGTCCGAGCTGATGGCCGACTTCGTCGCGGAACTGGCGGGAAGATCCACGGTGACCGCCTGGGCGCAGGCGTCGCTCGCGGCCGGGACCGACACGACGACACGGACGGCCAAGCAGAACGCCCTGACGCTGCTGCGCCGCCTGAACGCTCCCCTGCGCTCCGGGGACGGCGACCGGCCGCGCGTCAGGCTCTCCGGGATGAACCTGCGCGGCGCCGACCTCACCGGAGCCGATCTCCGCGACGCGGACCTCTCCGGCGCGGACCTGCGGGAGGCCCGCCTCGACGGTGCCGACCTCACCGGTGCGGACCTGCGCGACGCCGTACTGCGGGAGAGTTCTGGGAGGAAGGCGCGCCTCGACGGCGCCGACCTGCGGCGCGCCGACTTCTCCCTGGCCCGGTTCTTCGACGCCGGCCTCACCGGCGCGCGCTTCGAGGGCTCGCGGTGGGTCCGTACGGTTCTGCTGGGCGCCGTCCTGACCCCGGGCCGCCTCGACGGCTGCGACACCCGAGGCGCGGCCCTGCCTTCCCGCTTCGTGCCGTCGCACGAGTCGGCTCCGTCACACGACAGCCTGCTCCATTCGTTGGCGTGGAGTCCCGGCGGGGACATCCTGGCCTTCGGTGGCAGCAGTCATCGGATACACCTCTGGGATCCCGCCGCGGGCACCCTGATCCGTACCCTCCAGGGCCACACCGGCGGCGTCAACACGCTGGCCTGGAGTCCGGACGGCACCCGCCTGGCCACCGCCGGCGACGACGCGACCGTCCGCGTCTGGGACCCCGCCACCGGCGCCCTGGTCCGTGCCCTCGAAGGACACACCGACTGGGTCCGCTCCGTCTCCTGGAGCCCGGACGGCACCCGCCTGGCCACCGCCGGCGACGACGCGACCGTCCGCGTCTGGGACCCCGCCACCGGCGCCCGGATCCGCGCCGTCCACATCCACCCCGGCCGCGTCAACGTGCTGGCCTGGAGCCCGGACGGCGCGCACCTGGCCACCGCGGGCAACGACGCGACCGCCCACCTGTGGGATCCCGCCACCGGCGCTCTCGTCCGTACCCTCGAAGGACACCCGGGCCGTGTCAACACACTGACCTGGAGTCCGGACGGCGCGCACCTGGCCACCGCGGGCAACGACGCGACCGTCCGCGTCTGGGACCCCGCCACCGGCACCCTCGTCCGTACCCTCGAAGGACACGCCGACTGGATCAACTCCGTCTCCTGGAGCCCGGACGGCATCCACCTGGCCACCGCGGGCAACGACGCGACCGTGCGCGTCTGGGACCCCGCCACCGGCACCCTCGTCCGTACCCTCGAAGGACACCCGGGCCGCGTCAACACACTGGCCTGGAGTCCCGGCGCCATCCACCTGGCCACCATCGGCAACGACGCGATCATCCGCGTCTGGGACCCCGCCACCGGCACCCTGGTCCGTACCCTCGAAGGCCGAACCCGCTGGACCGGCTCCGTCGCCTGGAGCCCCGACGGCACCCGCCTGGCCACCGGCGGCGACGACGCGACCGTTCACCTGTGGGATCCCGCCACCGGCACCCGGACCCGCACCCTCGAAGGACACACCGACTGGATCCGCTCCGTCGCCTGGAGCCCCGACGCCGCCCGCCTGGCCACCGGCGGCGACGACGCGACCGTCCACCTGTGGGACCCCGCCACCGGCACCCGGACCCGCACCCTCGAAGGACACACCGGCGGCGTCAACGCGCTGGCCTGGAGCCCCGACGGCACCCACCTCGCCAGCGCCGACGGTGACGCGATCATCCGCGTCTGGGATCCCTCCACCGGCCTCCGATCCCGCGTCCTCAAAGGCCACGACGGCGGTGTCAACGCACTGGCCTGGAACCCCGACGGCACCTGCCTCGCCACCGGCAGTGACGACACGACCGTCCGCATCTGGGATCACACCACGGGGGTCGTGGCCCGCACCGTCGAGGGTCGCACCGGCGGCGTCAACGCGCTGGCCTGGAGCCCCGACGGCACCCGCCTCGCCACCGGCGGCGACGACGTGACCGTCCACCTGTGGGATCCCGCCACCGGCACCCGGACCCGCACCCTCGAAGGACACACCGACTGGGTCCGCTCCGTCTCCTGGAGCCCGGACGGCACCCGCCTGGCCACCGCAGGCGACGACGCGACCGTCCGCGTCTGGGACCCCGCCACCGGCACCCTGGTCCGTACCCTCGAAGGACACACCCACTGGATCCGCTCCATCTCCTGGAGCCCCGACGGCACCCGCCTGGCCACCGCCGGACACGACGCGACCGTCCGCGTCTGGGACCCCGCCACCGGCGCCCACCTCGCCTCGCTGCTCGCTCTGCCCGACGGATCCGCCGCCTTCGGGCCCGACGGGCTGGTCCACAAGCTCAGCGGCACTCCCACCGGCGTGTTCTGGTGGGCCGTCAACCTGTGCACCTTCTCCGCGGAAGAACTCGCCCCCTACGTCTCCGGCCTTCGCCGGGTGCCGTACGACTCTCCCCTGAGCGCGCTCCTCCCCCGCCCCGAAGACAGGTGACCCTCATGTCAAGCACCGCCCCTGTTCCCTCCGGCGGCCGGGCACCGGAGGGGAGCGGAGGCTCCGCACCGGGCGGGCGTCGTACGTTCAGGCAACCCGACCTGGGGGTCAGGACCTTTCCGCTGGTCTCGGCCGAGGAGTGGCGCAGGCCCGAGGAGGTCCTGCGGCGGATGTATCTCGAGGCCGAGGAGCGGGCCGTCGAGGCGTACACCTGGTACATGCGGGACCGCGTCAGGAAGCGGGTCTCCTCCAAGGTGGTGCGAGGGGCGGCGATCGTGCTGGCCGCCGCGGGCGGGCTCCAGCCGCTGGCCAGCGCGGCCGGGGCGGGGGGCGGTCTGGGGTGGGGCTATGTGCTGCTCGCCTCGGCCGGTGTCTGCGTCGCGTTCGACCATTTCCTCGGGCTGTCGTCCCGCTGGATGCGGAACATGGTCTGTGCGCAGGAGATCCGGTCGCGCCTTCACGACTTCCAGCTCGACTGGGCGGTGCTCAACGCGCGCGACGCGGCCGGACAGGGGCCGATCCCGGTGGAAGAGTACCTCGAACTGCTCCGGGCCTTCATCACCGACCTGTCGGCGACGATCACCAGGGAGACCGGAGAGTGGGTCACCGAGTTCCAGAGCGGGCTGGCCCAGCTCAATCCGCCGCCCGGCCAGAAGTGATCCCGGCCGTCGACGGCCACCGGAGACCGGCACGGTTCACCCCGGTACCGGGCCGGTGGAGACGGCGTCGATCTCGGTGAGGATCTCCTGCCTGCCCTGCGGGTCCAGGCTGGAGGCGTGCACGGCGTTGCGGGCCAGGGTGACGAGGGTGTCGCGGTCCAGGCCGAGGTCCTCGGCGGCGACCCGGTACTCGCGGCTCAGGCTGGTGGCGAACATGGGCGGGTCGTCGCTGTTGAGGGTGACGAACAGGCCCTCCTCGATCATGCGGGGCAGCGGGTGGTCCTCGATCCGGGCGACCTGGCCGGTGCAGACGTTGGAGGTGGGGCAGACCTCCAGCGGGATCCGGGTCTCGCGCAGGTGGGCGATCAGCCGGGGGTCGTCCATGCAGGAGATGCCGTGGCCGATCCGCTCGGCGCCGAGGTGCTCCAGGGCCTCCCAGATGGTCTCGGGGCCGCTCATCTCGCCCGCGTGCGGCAGGCTGCGCAGCCCGGCGGCCGTGGCGGCACGGAAGGCGTCCCGGAACGTGTCCCGGTACCTGGGGCGTTCCTGCTCGATCCCGGCCAGCCCGAAACCTACCAGCGCGTGGGGAGGTTCTCCGAGCGCGTGGTCCAGGGTGATCCGGGCCGCCTCGGTGCCGTACTCGCCGGGGATGTCGAAGACGTACGCCACCCGCACGCCGTGCTCCTCGAGGGAGCGGCGGGCGGCGTGGTCGAGGGCCTCGGTGACCTCGCGCATCGGCATGCCCACCACGTGGTGGGCGTACGGGGTGACGGTCAGCTCGACGTAGCGGGCGTTCTGCCCGGACAGGTCGCGGGTCAGGCCGAGCACCAGGGTCGCGATGTCCTCGGGCTCGCGGACCAGGGCGTTGACCGCCTGGTAGATCCGGGCGAAGTGCGGGAAGTCGCGGAAGCGGTAGAAGGCGCGCAGCGCCTCCTCCTCGGCGGGGACGCCGCCGTCGGGGTGGCGGCGGGCGAGTTCGAGCACGGTGGGCACCGAGGCGGAGCCGACCAGGTGGACGTGCAGTTCGACCTTGGGGAGCGCGTCGATGAAGGCGTCGATCGTCATGCCGGGACCCTACGCACCCCCCGGCCGCCCACGGAAGGCATTCTCAAGGAACCTGACATGAAAATGTACGGTTTCCCGTTCACAGGGAATGGCCGGAGCACGCGGGGCGCGCCGCGCGGGGCGAAAATCCCCGGGGGGATCTCCTCCCGATCGTCCCGCACCTGGCGCATAGTGGGTGTCAGGCACCTCGACACCCCTCTTGGAGGCTCCCCGTGTTCGAGCGCTTCACCGACCGCGCCCGCAGGGTCGTGGTCCTGGCCCAGGAGGAGGCCCGGCGCCTGGGTCACGGGCACATCGGCACCGAGCACATCCTGCTCGGGCTGATCCGCGAGGAGGACGGCGTCGCCGGCCGCGCCCTGCAGAGGTTCGGCATCGGCGGCGACCAGGTCAGGAACGACGTGGAAGAGATCATCGGCAAGGGCGGGCGGACCGAGCCCGGTCACATCCCCTTCACCGCCCCCGCCAAGAAGGTGCTCGAACTGTCCCTGCGGGAGGCGCTCGGCCTGCATCACAGCTACATCGGCACCGAGCACATCCTGCTCGGGCTGATCCGTGAGGGCGACGGGGTGGCCGCGCGCGTGCTGGCCGGCCGGGGCGCGCACCTGGAGGCGGTACGCGCCCAGGTGATCACGGTGCTCGGCCGGCGCGATCCGGGCCGCGTGCCGGCCGTGGAGGAGGGCTTCCCGATCATGGGGACCTCCGTGGAGGCACGGCTGGACCGCGTCCAGGAGAGCCTGGACCGGATCGAGCTCAGGCTGGCGGCGCTGGGGCCGGAGGGCGAGAGCTCCGGCTCCCCGGGGGCGCCGCTCTCCCCGGAGGCGTCATCCGCGTCATCCGCGTCACCGGCGTCACCGGAGTCGTCGGCACCGTCCGGCGGCGTTCCCGGGCGGCCGGACGGGGATCCCGACGAGACTCCCGGGTCCGGACAGGACCCGGGGCCGGCGGCCGGGGAGAGACCGGGCGCCTGAGGGCCTCACCCGCGAGGGGACGGAGAGACCGGGAAGGCCGGGGAGCCGGAGGGATCGGGGCGTGCCCGCGCCCGCCCCCGACGGGAGGCGCGGGAGGGTGGCCTCCCCGTTCCGGGACCCCTGAGCGATCCCGGAACGGGGAGGACGTGTGACGGGTTCACCCCGGGGACGCCGTCGCCATCGCGCCCACGGCCAGCCTGGCCTCCACCACGCCGGGGTCCTCGGTGTGGTTCAGGGTCGCGCCGAGCGAGACCAGCAGCCTGCGCATCCGCACGTTGTCCGACAGCAGGGTCGCCCTGACCTCGGCGAAGCCCAGGTCGCGGGCCTGGCGGACGAGCACCCCGGCCAGGTGGGTGCCCAGTCCCCTGCCCTGCCAGCGGTCCTCGACCAGGAAGGCCATCTCGGCGATGCCCGGGTCCGGGGTGAACATCAGGCTGGCGACGGCGATGACCTGGCCGTCCTGTCCGGCGACGACCGAGTGGCCGCGGGTGCGGTCGCAGAGGCGGTCGAAGACCTTCGGCGGCAGCACCGGCATGGCGGTGAAGTAGCGGAACCTGCGGGCCTCGGGCGAGCAGCGGTCGTGCAGGTCGCGTACGGCCTCGCGGTGCAGGCCGGTGAGCGGGCGGACCTGGACCTCGGTGCCGTCGGAGAGCTTGAGCTCGCGGTCGGAGCCGGTCTGCTCGGCCGGGGGCTGCGCCAGCCGTACGAAGGAGGCGGCGCGGGCGGCCTCGGTGAGGGTGAAGGGAAGCTCGGAGCGGCGCACCCTGATCGCACGGCGCGCGGTGACCGGGACGGTGAGCAGCGTCGGGTCGGGAAGATCGCTCATCTCCGAGCCGTAGACCCACCGGGAGTCCTCGGCGCGCAGCAGCTCCCCGAGCAGTTCCGGCAGGCGCCAGGGCGTCGTGCGCAGCCGTGAGGCGAGCAGCAGGACCCGGGTGGGCTCGTCGGTCAGCTCGTGCGCGGTGGCGGTGACGACCTGGACCTCGCGTCCCCCGGCGGCCTCCAGAGCCTCACGGACCGCCTCGGCGTTCGCCGGGATGTCCGTGACGAACTCGTCGACCGTGCCGTTCGCGTCGGTCTGGACGCTCAGGCCCAGGATGTTGCCGCCCTTGGCGGCGAGCGCGGCGGCCAGCGAGGCGAGACGCCCGGGCCGCTCGTCGACGGTGGTGCGGATTCGCAGAAATCCCATCAGAACGCTCCCTCTGTCAGGGGATAGCCTTTCCTGATCCTGTTACGGGACTGCTACACATGAGTGAGCCCATCGTTACGTATGGCAAGATCACTAATTACGCGGCCGGACGGCGTTCCCGCAACGATTTCCGTTGCCGGTTATGCCCATATAGACGGATATAGCAGGATATGAAGCTATGAGTACGCGTGTTCCCCTGGCTGGGGATTTCGTCAACGGAGACGTCTCCTTCTGGTACCGCTCCCTCGGTCTCCCCGCGGCCGGTACGCCCCTGGACGGCGACCTCGACGCCGACGTGGCCGTCGTCGGCGCCGGATACACCGGCCTGTGGACCGCGTACTACCTCAAGAAGGCGGCCCCAGGCCTGCGGGTCGTGGTGCTGGAGAAGGAGTTCGCGGGCTACGGCGCCTCCGGGCGCAACGGCGGCTGGCTGGTCGGCGAGCTGGCGGGCACCCCCGAGCGCTACGCCAGGACGCACGGGGCGGACGCGGCCAGGCGGTTCCAGCGGGTGATGTTCGAGACCGTCGACGAGGTCGTGGCCGTGGCCGAGGACGAGGACATCGACGCGGAGATCGTCAAGGGCGGGGTCACCACGGTCGCCACCAACGCCGCCCAGGACCGTCGGCTGCGCCGGCTGCTGGCCCACGAGCGCCACTGGGGCTGGACCGAGCAGGACGTGCGGCTGCTGGACGCGGCCGAGCGGGAGGAGCGGCTGCGGGTGAACGGCGCGGTCAGCGCGATCTGGAGCCCGCACTGCGCCCGCATCCAGCCCGCCAAGCTGGCCCGCGGCCTGGCGGACACCGTACGGGAGATGGGGGTGGAGATCTTCGAGCGGACCCCGGTCACCGAGATCGCCCCGCACGAGGCCCGCACCCCCCGCGGCACGGTCCGCGCCGGTCACGTCATCCGCGCCACCGAGGGGTTCACCGCCGGGTTCAGGCAGTACCACCGGACGTGGCTGCCGATGAACAGCTCCATGATCGTCACCGAGCCGCTGGGGGCGGAGCTCTGGGACGAGATCGGCTGGTCCGGCGGCGAGCTCCTCGGCGACATGGCGCACTACTACATGTACGCCCAGCGCACCGCCGACGGCCGGATCGCGTTCGGCGGGCGCGGCAGGCCATACCTGTTCGGCTCGCGGGTGGACGACCGCGGCCGCACCCACTCCTGGACGATCGAGGCGCTGTGGGAGCTGCTGACCGGCATGTTCCCCGCCGTCCGGGCCTCCCGGGTGGCGCACGCCTGGTCCGGCGTGCTGGGCGTGCCGCGCGACTGGTGCGCCACCGTGCACGTCGACCACGCCACCGGCATCGGCTGGGCGGGCGGCTACACCGGCCACGGGGTCACCACGGCCAACCTGGCCGGCCGTACCCTGCGCGACCTGATCCTGCGCGAGGACACCGAGCTGGCCTCCCTGCCCTGGGTGGACCGTAAGGTGCGAGGCTGGGAGGTGGAACCGCTGCGGTGGATCGGCGTGCACGCCATGTACGACCTCTACCGGCGGGCCGACGCCCGGGAGAACGCGGGGCTCGGCCGCACCTCGGTGCTGGCCCGCGTCGCCGACTCCATCACCGGACGCTGACGACGGTCGCGTCCCCACGCCGAGGAGAGCCATGCCCCCCACTCCCGTGAGCGACCTGCTCTTCCGCGGCGGCCGGGTCTTCCTCGCCGCCGGCGCCTTCGCCGAGGCGGTCCTGGTCCGCGACGGCCGCATCGCCGCCGTGGGGACCGAGTCCGACGTGGTACGGCTGGCCGCCCTGGGCCACGAGGTCGTGGACCTGGACGGCGCGCTGCTGACCCCCGCGTTCACCGACGCGCACATCCACCCCGTGCTGGCGGGCCTGGAGCGGGCCAGGTGCGACCTGTCGGCGGTCTACGGCCTGCCCGACTACCTGGAGCGGGTCACCGCCTACGCCGGGTCCCATCCCGGGCGCGCGTGGATCGAGGGCGGGGGCTGGGACATGTCGGCCTTCCCCGGCGGCCTGCCGCACCGCTCCCAGCTCGACGTCGTCGACCGCCCGGTCTACCTCATCCAGCGCGACCACCACGCCGCCTGGGTGAACACCCGGGCGCTGGAGCTGGCCGGGATCACCCGCGACACCCCCGACCCCGCCGACGGCCGGATCGAACGCGACCCCGACGGCACCCCGAGCGGCGTGCTGCACGAGGGCGCGATGGACCTGGTCGGCCTGCTCGCCCCCCGCCCCACCCCCGGCGACCTGCACGAGGCCCTGCTCTCCGCCCAGGAACACCTGTTCTCCCTCGGCGTCACCGGCTGGCAGGACGCCATCATCGGCTCCTACGCGGGCTGCGAGGACCCGCTGCCCACGTACCTGTCGGCGGCGGCCTCGGGCGCGCTGCGGGCCCGCGTGGTGGGTGCGCTCTGGTGGGACCGCACCCGCGGCGCCGAGCAGATCCCCGAGCTGCTGGAGCGCCGCCGCTCCGCCGAGGGCCTGGAGCGGTTCCGCGCCACCTCGGTGAAGATCATGCAGGACGGCATCGCCGAGAACTTCACCGCCGCGGTGATCGAGCCCTACTGCCGCTGCGGCGGCACCGGCCTGTCGTACGTCGAGCCCGCGCTGCTGGGAGGGTACGTCGCCGAGCTGGACCGGCACGGTTTCCAGGTGCACGTCCACGCCATCGGCGAGCGGGCCGTCCGCGAGGCGCTGGACGCCTTCGAGGGGACCGACCCGGCCAACCGGCACCACATCGCGCACCTGCAGATCATCGAGCCGTCCGACGTGCCGCGCTTCGCCCGGCTCGGCGTGACCGCCAACCTGCAGCCGCTCTGGGCCACCCACCACGCCCAGATGGACGAGCTGACGATCCCGTTCCTGGGCGAGGAACGGTCGGGCTGGCAGTACCCGTTCGCCGACCTGCTGCGCGCGGGCACGCGGTTCTGCGCGGGCAGCGACTGGCCGGTCTCGGTCGCCGACCCGATCCAGGGCATGCACGTGGCCGTCAACCGCACCGAACCGGGCGGATCGGTGCACGCGGACTACCCGACGGCGCAGACCCCGTTCCTGCCCGGCCAGAGCCTGGACCTGGCCACGGCCCTGACCGCCTACACCGCGGGCTCGGCGTGGATCAACCACGACGACGACGCCGGGAGCATCGTCCCGGGCAACCGCGCCGACCTGGTCGTCCTGGACCGCGACCCGTTCACCGAGCCCGCCGCCGACATCTGGCGGACCCGGGTCGCCATGACCTTCGTCGACGGCCAGGAGGTCTACCGCCGCTGACCGCCTGCGCGGGGGTGAGCCTGTGGCGCCCCGGCCGTGACAGGGCCTTCCGGCGAGCGGCGGTGCCGGGGGGACGCGCCGCTGATCGCGGTGTCACGGGGCCCGTGACGGCACCGGCGGCCGTGGCGGGGCGCCGGTGCCCTTCCGTAGAAGATCGTTCGATCACTGGAAAAGATCCTCGAAGCGGGTGATAGTGATCCGGTGGCGGAAGCATCGGGAGCGGAGGACGTGCCCTCGCCGCCGTTGTGGCGGGACCGGAACTTCGGGGTCTTCTGGGTCTCCCAGACCCTCTCCGTCGCCGGGGACTCGTTCGCCTACATCGCCGTCCCGCTGCTGGTGCTGCACGTGACCGGGTCGGTCGCGCAGATGGGATTGCTGACGGGCGTGGCGGGTGCCGCGTCGGTGTGCGCCGGGATCTTCGCGGGCGTCCTGGCCGACCGGTTCGACCGGCGGACCCTGATGATCTGCTGCGACCTCGTCCGCCTGGTGCTGTACGGGCTCATCCCGCTGGCCTGGACGTTCGGCCCCCAGGTCTGGCTGCTGTACGTGGTGCTGCCGGTCGGCGAGGCGGTCGGCATGGTCTTCCAGGTCACCTACGTGACCGCGGTGCGCAACCTGGTGGGCGTCGACCGCGTCACCGAGGCCAACGGCCGGCTGTACGCGACCGCCGCGGCGGCCGGTCTCGGCGGCCCGCTGCTCGCCGGGGTGGTGTCGGGGCAGTTCGGACCGGCCGCGGCGATCGCCGTCAACGCGGTGAGCTTCGCGCTGTCGGCGGTGGGCCTGTTCTTCGTCCGGTTCCGAACCGCCGAGGCCGCCGACGTCACCGGGGTCACCGGGGTCACCGAGGCCGCCGAGGCCGCCGAGGCCGCCGAAGGCACCGGGGTCACCGAGCCCGCGCCGGCGCGGCAGAGGCCCTGGCGGGAGTTGTCGGCCGGTGCCCGGTTCCTCTGGCGGCATCCGGTGCTGCGCTCCCTGACGATCCTGCTGTCCTTCTTCGTCTTCTTCACGCTCGGGATGACCGACGTGCTGATCTACCACCTCAAGCACGACCTGGGCCGCTCCGACGGCACCGTCGGCACGGTCCTCGCGATCGCCGCCGCGGGGACGATCGCGGGCTCCCTGCTCGTGGCGCCCGTCCGCCGCAGGCTCGGGTTCGGCGCCACCTGGATCGGCGCCATCGCCGTCAGCGGGGTCGCCATGGCGTGCGTCGGCCTCTCCGGCCGGGTCCCGGTGATCGCCGCGCTGATGGCCGTCTACCTCGGCGGCGTCAGCGTGGCCGGGATCTGCTCGATGTCCCTGCGCCAGCAGGTGACCCCGGACCATCTGCTCGGCCGCGTCACCTCGGCGTTCTGGACCATCCACTTCTCCCTCGGCCCGGTGGGCGCGGCCGTGCTGACCTGGGGTGCGGGCGAGTACGGTGTCACCGTGACCTGTCTCGTCGCCGGCATCGCCTGCCTGCTGATCGCGGTGACCGCGCTGCTGACCCCCATCCGCCGTTCCGGCCCCGAGCACACGGCGCCCGCCACCTCGTGACGCGCGGCCACAGAACGGATGTCACAGACTCCGGGCCCGTCCCGTCCTTGTCGTGTGAACGGTGACGAGGCCCTCGCGGCCGAGTTCGAGGCCATCCGGCCGCGGCTGGTCGGCGTGGCGTACGGGCTGCTCGGCAGTCTCGACGAGGCCGAGGACGTGGTGCAGGACGCCTGGTTCCGGCTGGGCAGGACCCGGCGCGCGGAGATCGAGGACGTCACGGGCTGGCTGGTGGTCACGGTCTCCAGGCTCGCGCTGGACGTGTTGCGTTCGGCACGCGTACGCCGCGAGGAGTACGTCGGGCCGTGGCTGCCGGAACCGGTGGTGACCGACGGCGACCCGGCCGACCGGGTGACGCTGGACGAGTCGATGAGCCTGGCCATGCTGGTCGTGCTGGAGTCGCTCAGCCCGGCCGAGCGCACCTCCTTCGTGCTGCACGACGTGTTCGGGCTGCCGTTCGAGGAGGTGGCGCGGGCGGTCGGACGGTCGGCCGCCGCGTGCCGGCAGCTGGCCGCCCGTGCCCGCGGGCACGTCGCGGCGCGGGCGCCTCGCTTCGAGGTCGACGAGACCGAGCACCGCAGGGTGGTCGAGGCGTTCGCGCGGTTCGCCCGGGACGGCGAGGGCGACCTCGCCTCGCTGATGCTGCTGCTCGACCCGGACGTGGTGCTGCGCAGCGACGGCGGCGGGGTGGTGGGGGCGGCCCGGCGGCCGATCCACGGCGCCGACCGGGTGGCCCGCTTCGTGCTCGGGGTGGCCGGGAAGTACGACCGCGGCGACAGCGTGCTGACGTCCGCCACGGTCAACGGCCGGGCCGGGCTGCTGCGGACGCGGAACGGGACGATCGACGCCGTCTACGGGCTGACCGTGTCCGAGGGCCGGATCACCGAGATCGACATCGTGATGAACCCGGAGAAACTAAGGAGTGTCCGATGAAGCAGCGGATGAACGTCGCCGAGCTCGCCCCCGAGGCGTACCGGGCCATGCAGGGGCTGGAGAGGTACACGGCCTCCAGCGACCTGCCGCACACCACGCGCGAACTGGTGAAGATCAGGGTCAGCCAGATCAACGGCTGCGGTTTCTGCGTGGACATGCACTGCCACGACGCCAAGGCCGCGGGTGAGAGCGACGAGCGGCTGTACGCGGTGGCGGCCTGGCGGGAGACGCCCTTCTTCACCGAGGCCGAGCGGGCGGCCCTCGCCCTGGCCGAGGAGGCCACCCGCCTGTGCGACCGCGGCGAGACCGTGCCGGACGAGGTGTGGGCGGAGGCCGAGCGGCACTACGAGCCCGAGACGCTGGCCGCGCTGGTCGTGACGATCTCGACGATCAACGCGTGGAACCGGATCGCCGTCATCACGCGCGCGGTCCCGGGAACGCTCCGCGGCCGGACCGCCTGACCCGGGCCCGCACGCCGGGTGCCCGTACGTTCCCTGTGGCCCGTCTCACACGAGGGCGTCGGGCACCCCGTCCCCGTCGCCGAGGACGGCCGGGTCCCGCAGGGAGTCGGCGTGCAGCGCCTTGAGGATCGTCAGGACGCGTTCGGCGTCGGTGAGCAGGCTCCCGGTGACGGCCCAGCCGCGCGGCTGGTCCAGGCTGCCGGTGCGCACCTCCTCGGTCATCTGCTCCTGGATCGCGTCGGCCCGCTCCAGCGCGACGGAGATGAGCGCGCTCAGCCGCGCGGGCTCGTCCGCGATGCGCATCCGGGCCCGTAGCGCCCGGGCGAGCAGGTCCAGCAGCTCGGCGTAGTCGCGCCCGAACTCCTCGCTGATCCACGGCGGGCCGTCGCCGTGGGGGCGCCCGCGCTGGGCGATGTGGGCCAGCGCCCGCACCAGGGCGTGCAGGTGCACGCCGATCTCGCTCATCGCCGACAGCAGCCGCTGGTAGTCGTCCGGCTCAGGGACGCGGGCGCCGCGCAGGTTGTAGCGGCGGCTCTCGGCGCCGTCGGCGATGGCCGAGGCGGCCCGGGCCAGATGCTCGTCCAGCCGTTCGGCCTGCTGCCGCCAGTCGGGCAGGCCGGACAGGTCACAGCCCTCGCGCATTCCGCCGGCGACGTTCTCCAGCAGGGTGGCGGCCTCCCCGCTCAGGCGGCGCACCGCCTCGCGCGGGCGGCGGTAGTACAGCGGGGGCCAGAGCATCGCGTTGACCAGCGCGCCGCAGACGGCTCCGACGCCGGTGGCCACCACGTAGGCCAGCAGGTAGCGCTCCTGGGAGGCGGCGCCGAACGACAGCATCAGCACCGCGGTGGTCGCCACGTCGGTGCCGTGGCGGCCCATCCGGTGCCAGCGGGCCGCGACCAGCGCGGGCGGCACGACCAGGAGCAGGCCCAGCGCGGTGAGGCCGATGAGGTAGCCGACGCTGCCGGCCAGTATCACTCCGGCCGCGACCGCGAACACCCGCCGTACCCCGTTGGTCAGGGTCTGGTAGACGGTCGCGTGCACCATGATGACGGCGGTCGCCGGGGCGATCCACACGGTCTCGCGCGGCAGGAGGCGGTCGGCCAGCAACCAGGCCAGCACCGCCGCCAGGGTCGCCTTGGCGATCTGCCGGAGCTCGAAGCGCTGCTCGGAGTCGCGCGTGGCCAGCCCTGCCGCCTGTTCGCGTACGTACCGCAGCTCGCGCCGGATCGCGGCGCGCAGCCGGTCGGTGCCCGGATCAGCCATGCCCCGACCATCACGCAATGATCATCGTTTGGCAAACCAGGGGCACCTTCCCGCCCCACCCCTGCCTGGAAGATGGAGGTCTCGTAATGGTCATGCTCCTATGCGGCGTAAGTTCCCAACATGGGGGCACACCGGTTATGTCGGATTGCCCGGCAAGGCGCATGGACGAGATACGGGCGATTCGATGCACACTCCATGGAAGCGACACCGGGGCGCCGCGCCGCCGCCCTCCCCCACCCGCGGCGCGAGCCGTACCGCACCCGCGAAAACAAGGAGTGTCGATGCCGGACATCACCCCCGCACCGGACGGCCTCGGCCGTCGTGTGGCCCTCAACCGTGAACGTCTCGGCCTGAGCCGCGAGGAGCTCGCCGAGCGCAGCGGCATCCCCCCGACCTCGGTGGAGTACATCGAGGAGAACCCGGTCGGCGTGACCGACGGCGCGCTGTCGCACCTGGCCGACGCGCTGGACACCACGCCCGGCGACCTGCTCGCCGGCGACGTGGAACGGCCCCTGGACGACGAGCCTCCCCCGCCGAAGGAGCTCGCCCCGGACGAGTGCATGCGGCTCATCGCCCCCGGCGGCGTCGGCAGGATCGCCTTCGACGGCCCGGCCGGACCGTCCGTGCTGCCGGTCAACTACCGGGTGCACGACGGAGTGATCGTCTTCCGTACGCGCTCGGGCGGCCCGATGGACCAGGACCTGCGCACCGGCGTCGAAGGCGTCGAGATGAAGATCGGCTTCGAGGTGGACCGGATCGACGAGACCCGCCGGGAGGGATGGAGCGTGCTCGTCCAGGGCCCCGTCCACCACGTCGCTCCCGAGGAGCTGCCCTCGGTGGCGGGCGTGGGCGTGGAGCCCTGGGCGGGCGGTGAGCGCGACCTCTACGTCAGGATCGCCCCCAGCCGGATCACCGGCCGCCGCATCCTCGCCTCCTGACCCGTCCCCCGCCACACCCGTCACCGCCCGACGTCACACTTGACGTCACCGCTCACATCGCCGCTCGACGTCATAGTCCGGCGCGGCCGGGCCGGTCACGCCGGCGAGGCCACCCTGGGGGCTCCCGACCCGGGGGCCGTCGCCGTCGCGCCGTTCTCCGAGCCGGCGCTCTGCGCCCGGCCCGGACCGCGCCTCCCGCCGGTACGGCGGGGTCTCAGTGGACGTACGGCCAGCCGGCGGAGTCCCAGCCGAGCAGGTTGACCCCGAGCCTGGCCGAGCCGTCGTCGGCGTAGTAGTGGTAGACGAGCAGGTCCCCGTCGGCGTCGGGCATCACCGCGGGGTGGCCGGGGCCGTGGACGTTCCCGTGGCCCGCCAGGATCTCGGTCCCGCCGCCCGAGGTCATCCGGGTCCCGTTACGGTCGACGAACGGCCCGGTGACCGAGGTCGAGCGGCCCACCATCGTGCGGTAGGTGCTCTGTGCCCCCCGGCAGCACAGGTCGAAGGAGACGAACAGGTAGTAGTGACCGCCGCGACGGTGGACGAAGGGCGCCTCGACCGCGCCGGAGGCGGTGGTCCGCTGCGCCAGGCCGCGGACCGAGGTGTCGGAGGACGACCTCTTGCCGGTGGCCGGGTCCAGCCGGATCATCTTGATCCCGGACCAGAAGGAGCCGAAGGACAGCCACCACCTGCCCTGGCCGTCGACGACGAGGTTGGGGTCGATGGCGTTGTACCCGCTGTCGGCCGTGGTCTCGACGACCAGCCCCCGGTCGGTCCAGGACCCCGAGGCTCCGGTCGTGCTGGTGGCCAGGAAGATCGCCGAGCGGGACGAGCCGAAGGTGGAGGCCGAGTAGTACAGGTGGTAGCGGCCGTTGCGGTAGGAGAGGTCGGGAGCCCACAGGTTGCGGCTCCCACCGGTGTAGGCGGTGGTCCAGGGCGCCCCGTTGGGCCAGACGACGCCGGCGTTGCGGAAGGCCGTCCGGTCGGCGGAGGTCTTGATGCCGATGCCGTCCGCGGTGTGGACCAGCAGGTAGGTGCCGTCCGGCTTCTTCACCATCGAGGGGTCGTGGACGAGGACGTCCCCCGGTGACCCGGCCGGGCCCCGGGTAGTCGGCGAGCGAGGTCCCGGCGGCTCCCGAAGCCGGCGCGGCACCCGGCACCGACACCGGCACCGAGGCCCGCGTCGACACCGGAGCCGAGGCCCACGTGACGGCCTGTGTGACGGCTAGCGTGACGGCCGTCGCACCGGGCACGGCGCCGGACGGGGCGTCGGACATCGCGTCGGACGGGGCGGAGGCCCGCTGCGCGGCGAGCGCCGACTGCGGGAGTCCCAGTGCGGTGACGGCGATCGCGCACGCCGCGACCAGGGCGCGGCCGAACCTGGGGCGTCTCATGTCATCGTCATCCTCTTCAGGCGGGGGCCGACCTGATCACCGTGCTTCGCGACGTCGATTAAAACGTGTTCATCGGACTGACCGCACGGTATGGAAAGCGTTTTCTAAGGTCAACCCTCCGGGAACGCGGCCCCCGTCCCGACCGTCCGTCGGCGCACCCCAGAACCGTGATCGCGACGAACCGGACCCCCGCCGGGAGATGAAAGTTTCACCGTCCGCACCGGAGCGCGGTGAGACCGGCCGCGACCGCCCGGTAGTCCGGGAGCGCCCGGCAGCCCGCGACCGCCCGGCGGCCCGGGAACGACGAAGACCCCCGCGGGATCACCGCGAGGGCCTTCGACGGCGCACGGCACGAGGCCGCGCGGAGCCGGACTAGTAGATCGGGCGCGAGGAGGAGCGCAGCCGCTCCAGGGCCTCGGCCAGGATCTGCGCGCCGTCCTTGTCGCTACGGCGCTCCTTCACGTACGCGAGGTGCGTCTTGTACGGCTCGTTGCGCGGCGGGGCGGGCGGGTTGGCCTCGTCCTGACCGGCGGGGAGACCACACCGAGGGCAGTCCCAGAACTCGGGAACGGCCGCGTCGCTGGCGAAGCTGGGGCGCGTCTCGTGCATGTTCGCGCACCAGAAAGGCACCCGTACACGGGGGGCCGCCTCGCCGCGCTCCGCCTCTCCCATCGGGCCGGCACCGACACGGCTGCCACGGATCGCGTTGCCACTACCCACGGATGAACTCCTTGCTCGATGGCCCCGCCGCTTGGGGATGCGGGGAGTGAACCACTGTCACGCCTGTCGAATCGGGTCAGGGTCGCAGGAGAAGTCCCAGCGCGACGATGCACACCAGCCAGAGGAGACCGGTGATGACGGTGAGCCTGTCGAGGTTGCGCTCCACCACCGAGGAGCTTCCGAACGACGACGAGAACCCGCCACCGAACAGATCCGACAGACCGCCGCCCTTGCCCTTGCGAAGCAGAATGAGCAGCATCATCAGCAAGCTCGCCAGCATGAGGGCGATGGAGATTCCGATTGTCACCGTTGACCTGTTCCCTGTGTGCGCGTGACCCGCGTCCGGGCACGACCCTGTGTACGCCGAGGCGTGACGATTCAAACTTGCTCTAAGAGGGTATGACGTGATGTCAAGTCGTACCCCCCGAATGGCTCAGTCAGTTCGACAATTCACCAAAACGGCAAATCTTAACGAACTCCCCGGGGTCGAGGCTGGCCCCGCCGATCAGGGCACCGTCGACATCAGGCTGCGCCATGATGCCCGCGATGTTGTCGCCCTTGACCGACCCACCGTAAAGGATACGGACACCGGCGGCCACCTGCGCATCGTACAGCTCGGCGAGTCGCGTCCGGAGCGCGCCGCAGACCTCCTGGGCGTCGTCCGGGGTGGCCACCTCGCCGGTGCCGATCGCCCATACCGGCTCGTAGGCGATCACGATGGACGCGACCTGCTCGGCGGTGACCTTGCGGAGCGCCCCGTCGAGCTGCGCGAGGCTGAAGGCCACCTGCTCGCCCTGCCGGCGCACGTCCAGGCCCTCTCCCAGGCACAGGATGGGGGTGAGCGAGTGCCGGTAGGCCGCGTGCACCTTGGCGTTGACGACGTCGTCGTCCTCGCGGTGGTACTGGCGGCGCTCGGAGTGCCCGATGGTGACGAACGTGCAGCCGAGCTTGGCGAGCATCGCACCGGAGATCTCTCCGGTGTAGGCCCCGCCGTCGTACGCGGACAGGTCCTGCCCGCCGTACGTGATCCGCAGCTTGTCACCGTCCACCAGCGTCTGCACGCTGCGCAGGTCCGTGAAGGGCGGCAGCACGGCCACCTCGACCCGGTCGAAGTCCTTGTCGTTGAGGGCGAAGGCGAGCTTCTGGGTGTGGGCGATGGCCTCGAGGTGATTGAGGTTCATCTTCCAGTTGCCGGCCATCAGCGGCTTGCGGACTGTCATCGGGCACCGACCTCCGGGTTCACTTCTGCTCCTCCAGGGCCACGAGGCCGGGGAGGGTCTTGCCCTCCAGATACTCCAGGCTGGCCCCGCCACCGGTGGAGATGTGCGAGAAACCGTCCTCGGGCAGGCCGAGCTTGCGCACGGCCGCGGCCGAGTCCCCCCCGCCGACGACCGTGAAGGCCTCCGAAGCGATCAACGCCTCGGCGACCGCGCGGGTTCCCCCGGAGAACGCCTCGAACTCGAAGACGCCCATCGGGCCGTTCCAGAACACGGTGCCGGCGTCGGCCAGCTTGCCCGCGAACAGCTCGCGGGTGCGCGGGCCGATGTCGAGCCCCTCGCGGTCGGCCGGGATGGCGGTGGCGTCGACCACCTCGTACTCGGCGTCCTCGGCGAACTCGACGGCCGCCAGCACGTCGACCGGCAGGACGAGCTCCACGCCGCGCTTGGCCGCCTCGTCGAGGAAGCCGCGCACCTGCTCCAGCTGGTCCTCCTGCAGCAGCGACCCGCCCACCTCGTAGCCCTGGGCCGCCAGGAAGGTGTAGGCCATGCCGCCGCCGACGAGGAGCCGGTCGACCTTGGTCAGCAGGTTGCCGATGACCCCGAGCTTGTCGGAGACCTTGGCACCGCCCAGCACCACCACGTAGGGGCGCTCGGCGTCGTCGGTCAGCTTCCTGAGCACGTCGACCTCGGCCAGCACCAGCGTGCCCGCGGCGTGCGGCAGCAGGCCGGGCACGTCGTAGACGCTGGCGTGCTTGCGGTGCACCGCGCCGAAGCCGTCACCGACGTACAGGTCGGCGAACGCCGCCAGCCTCCCGGCGAACGCGGCCCGCGCGGCGTCGTCCTTGGACTCCTCGCCGGGCTCGAAGCGCAGGTTCTCCAGCAGGGCCACCTGGCCGTCCTGGAGGCCGTCCACGACCGCCTGGGCGGACTCCCCGACCACGTCGGTCGCGAAGGCGACCTCGGCCTCCAGCAGCTCTCCCAGCCTCCTGGCCACCGGGGCCAGGGAGAACTCGGGGTTGGGCTTGCCCTTGGGGCGGCCCAGGTGCGCGACGACGATCACGCGGGCGCCGCGACCGGCCAGGTCCTTGATCGTCGGCACCGAGGCGCGGATGCGGCCGTCGTCGGTGATGACGTCCCCCTCCAGGGGGACGTTGAGGTCGGCGCGCACCAGGACGCGCCGACCCTTCACGTCGAACTCGGTGATGTCCTTCATCGCAGGTCGGCGCCGACCAGCTCGATGAGGTCCACCAGGCGGTTGGAGTAGCCCCACTCGTTGTCGTACCAGCCGACGACCTTGACCTGGTTGCCGATGACCTTGGTCAGGCCCGAGTCGAAGATGCAGGAGGAGGGGTCGGTGACGATGTCGGAGGAGACGATCGGGTCCTCGGTGTAGGTGAGGTAGCCCTTGAGCGGGCCCTCGGCGGCGGCCTTGAGCGCGGCGTTGACCTCCTCGACGGTGGTCTCGCGGCCGACCTCGACGGTGAGGTCGGTGGCCGAGCCCGTGGGGATCGGCACCCGCAGCGCGAAGCCGTCGAGCTTGCCCTTGAGCTCGGGCAGCACCAGGCCGATGGCCTTGGCCGCGCCGGTGGAGGTCGGCACGATGTTCAGCGCGGCGGCGCGGGCGCGGCGCAGGTCGCTGTGCGGGCCGTCCTGCAGGTTCTGGTCCTGCGTGTAGGCGTGGATGGTGGTCATCAGACCCTTCTCGATACCGAAGGTGTCGTTGATGACCTTGGCCATCGGGGCCAGGCAGTTGGTGGTGCAGGAGGCGTTGGAGATCACCGTGTGGCTGGCCGGGTCGTAGGTGTCGTGGTTGACGCCCATGACGACGGTGACGTCCTCGTTCTTGGCCGGGGCCGAGATGATGACCTTCTTGGCGCCGTTGTCGGCGTGCACGCGGGCCTTGTTGGCGTCGGTGAAGAAGCCGGTGGACTCCACCACGACGTCGACGCCCAGGTCGCCCCAGGGCAGCTTGGCCGGGTCGCGCTCGGCGAAGGCCTTGATGGTCTTACCGTCGACGATGATCTCGTCGGCGGTGCTCTTCACCTCGTACGGCAGGCGGCCGAGGATGCTGTCGTACTTCAGAAGGTGAGCGAGGGTGGCGTTGTCGGTCAGGTCGTTGACCGCGACGATCTCGATGTCCTTGCCGCTGGCAGCGACCGCACGCCAGAAGTTGCGGCCGATACGGCCGAATCCGTTGACGCCTACGCGGATGGTCACGGTGCCGATCTCCTCGTACGTCGGTGCGCCGATCGTGGGACCGGCGACTGGGGGTGGCTGAAACCTCAACCACGAACCCTATCGGACCCAAATTGGTGTAGACCACTGGAGGGGTAGGGTGCGTTATTTCATGCTTCATGAAGGGGTATCGCACCCTTCACGTAAGACGCCCGGATCGTCCGGTAAATTCCTCCAGCCCCGCCGGGACCTGCGACGACGGGCCACGATCCGCACCCCGCGGGACGCCCCCGCGAGGACGGCGCGGACGCCACCCCGGCGGCCTCACCCGCCCCGCGGGCCCCGCGGTGCCCACCCCCGCGCTCCCCGCCGGACGGTTGGAGCGTTCCGCTCCCGGCGGGCGGCCCGGACCGCCGTACCGTCCTCAGGGGGAGAGCATGTCCACGGTGAGGTTGGCCTCGGTGTTGGGGATGCCGACGTCCTGGGCGCGCTTGTCGGCCATGGCCAGCAGGCGGCGGATGCGGCCGGCGATGGCGTCCTTGGTCAGCGGCGGGTCGGCGAGCTGGCCCAGCTCCTCCAGGGACGCCTGCTTGTGCTCCACCCGCAGGCGACCGGCGATCACCAGGTGCTCGGGGGCCTCCTCGCCGAGGATCTCCAGGGCCCGCTGGACCCTGGCCCCGGCGGCGACCGCGGCGCGGGCCGAACGGCGCAGGTTGGCGTCGTCGAAGTTGGCCAGCCGGTTGGCCGTGGCCCGGAACTCCCGGCGCATCCGCCGGTCCTCCCAGGCCAGCACGCTGTCGTGGGCACCCAGCCGGGTCAGCAGCGCGCCAATCGCGTCACCGTCGCGGACCACCACCCGGTCCACGCCGCGGACCTCCCGGGCCTTGGCGTGGATCTTCAGGCGCCGTGCCGAGCCGACCAGCGCGAGCGCCGCCTCGGGCCCGGGGCAGGTGACCTCCAGCGACATCGAACGCCCCGGCTCGGTGAGCGAGCCGTGCGCCAGGAACGCCCCCCGCCAGGCGGCCTCGGCGTCGCACGTCGCCCCCGCGACGACCTGGCGCGGCAGGCCGCGCACCGGGCGGCCGTGGTTGTCGATCAGGCCGGTCTGGCGGGCCAGGGCCTCCCCGTCGCGGTAGACCCGCACGAGGTAGCGCGAGCCCTTGCGCAACCCGGCCGGGGCCAGCACGAGCACCTCGGCCTTGTGCCCGAAGACCTCGCCGATGTCCTTGATGAGCCGCCGGGCGGTGACGTTGGTGTCGAGCTCGGCCTCGATCACGATCCGCCCGCTCACCAGGTGCAGCCCGCTCGCGAACCGCAGCAGCGTCGACACCTCGGCCTTGCGGCAGCAGGGCTTCAGTACCGGAAGCCTGCTCAGCTCGTCCTTGACCACACCGGTCATCGCCATGCGCGTTCGTCCTCCCCCATACAGACCCCTTGCGGCCCGAGATGAATCGGGCTCACAGAAGTTTCTCGCACTCCTGAGCACCGCTGACCAGGATCAACGCTTCTCACGGAAAATCTCGTCCAGGACGGAGGCAAGACGTTGCGCATCATGTCGCGGCGAGCCGTCCTCGTCGGCCACCGGGGCGAGGACCAGCCGTCCGCCGAGATCGGCGGCCGCCTTGGCCAGGGCGTCGCGGTCGTGGGTCACCCCGGTGTCGGCGACCACCACGTCGATCGCCAGGGAGGAGGCGTGCTGGCCCAGCACCTCCAGGTGCTTCTGGGGGGAGAAGCCGTCGGTCTCGCCCGGCTGCGGGGCGAGGTTGAGCGCGACCAGGCGGCGCGCGCGGGTGGCCAGCAGCGCCTCGGCCAGCTCGGGCACCATCAGGTGCGGCAGCACGCTGGTGAACCACGAGCCGGGACCGAACACCACCCAGTCGGCGTCCAGGACCGCCTCGACCGCCTCGGGGCAGGCCGGAGGGTCCGCCGGGAGCAGCGAGACGGCCCGCACCCGGCCGGGGGTGAGCGCGCAGGCCACCTGGCCGCGCACCGTGCTCACCCGGCCGTCCAGCTCCACCTCGGCCGCGATGTCCAGCGGCACCGACGACATCGGCAGCACCCGCCCGTGCGCGCCCAGCAGCCGCCCGAGCCAGTCGAGCCCGGCGACCGTGTCGCCCAGCCGCTCCCACAGGGCCACGATCAGCAGGTTGCCGACCGTGTGGCCGTGCAGGTCGCCGTCACTGCGGAAACGGTGCTGGACCACCTCGCTCCAGGTGTGCCCCCACTCGTCGTCGTCGCACAACGCGGCCAGCGCCATGCGCAGGTCCCCCGGGGGCAGCACCCCCAGCTCGCGGCGGAGCCGCCCGCTGGACCCCCCGTCGTCGGCCACCGTGACCACCGCCGTCAGACGGGAGGTGACCCTCCGCAGCGCCGACAGCGAGGCGTACAGCCCGTGTCCCCCGCCCAGTGCGACGACCTTGAGACCCTCATCGTTCACTCCCTGCCCACATCCCGATGGCTCACCTGCACCTCCATGCCACCCCGGTCCCGCAGCCGCCCGCCGATCTGCTCGGCCATGGCGACGCTGCGGTGCTTGCCGCCGGTGCAGCCGACGGCGAGCGTGGCGTAGCTCTTGCCCTCGCGGGTGTAGCCCGAGGCGATGATGGAGACCACCTCCTCGTAGGCGTCGAGGAGTTCCTTCGCACCCGCTTGATTGAGAACGTACTCCCGTACGGGAGCGTCCAGGCCGTTCATGGGGCGCAGTTCCGGCACCCAGTGCGGGTTCGGCAGGAAGCGGCAGTCGACGACCAGGTCCGCGTCGACCGGCAGGCCGTACTTGAAGCCGAAGGAGACGACGTTGACCCGCAGGCCGGGGCGGTCCTCCCCGCCGAAGAAGGCGACGATCTTCCCGCGGAGCTCGTGCACGTTGAGGTTGGAGGTGTCGATCACCAGGTCGGCGTTGGCCCGGACCTCGCGCAGGATGCCGCGCTCGCGGGCGATCCCGTCGACCAGGCGGCCGTCGCCCTGCAGCGGGTGCGGGCGGCGGACGTTCTCGAACCTGCGGACCAGCTCCTCGTCGCTGGCCTCCAGGAACACCACGCGCACGCCGACGCCGCGCCCCTCCAGCTCCTCGATCGCGCTGTTGAGGTCGCTGGTGAAGGCCAGGCTGCGCACGTCGACCACCGCGGCCACCTTGTCGGCGGCCAGCTTGACCCGGCCGGCCTCCTCGGCCATGGCGAACAGCAGCCCCGGCGGCAGGTTGTCGATGACGAACCAGCCCAGGTCCTCCAGGGCCTTGGCCGCCGTGCTCCGCCCCGCCCCCGACATGCCGGTGACCAGGACGAACGCGGACTCTCTCTCGCTCATGGGTGCTGCCCCTTCAAGGCCGACACGATCGTCTCGGCCGTCGCCGGGCCGATTCCGGGAACCTCGCGGATCTGGGCCGCGGTCGCCTCCCGCAGCCGTTTCACCGATCCGAAATGCTTGATCAACGCCTGTCTGCGGGCCGGGCCGAGTCCGGGGACCTCGTCCAGGGCGCTTTCCGTGACGCTCTTGGACCTCTTGGCTCGATGGTAGGTGATGGCAAAGCGGTGGGCCTCGTC
Organism: Streptosporangium longisporum; assembly: GCF_039534895.1. NCBI lineage: Bacteria > Bacillati > Actinomycetota > Actinomycetes > Streptosporangiales > Streptosporangiaceae > Streptosporangium > Streptosporangium longisporum. Next base: position 283,192 of record NZ_BAAAWD010000019.1, read on the forward strand.
GCGTACCCGCTGCAGAAGGTAAAGGGCCTCGCTGGAGCGGGCGAGGATCACCGGAAGGTCCTCGCCGGGCAGCCAGACCTCCTCCAGCCGCTTGGCCAGGCCGCACACGGCCACGTCGTCGATCCCCAGCTCGTCCAGGGCCCTGCGGGCCGCCGCGGCCTGCGCGGGACCGCCGTCGACCACCACCAGGTTGGGCGGGTACGCGAACCGGCGCGGCTTCCCGGTCTCCGGGTCGATGCCGGTCGGCCGTATCCCCTCGATCCCCTCGATCCCCTCGATCCCCTCGATCCCCTCGGTCCCCTCGCCCGGTTCGGCCCCGGGGTCGGCGTCGAGCTCCCCGGTCTCGGAGCGCTCCTGCAGGTAACGCTTGAACCGCCGGGCGATCACCTCGTGGATGGAGGCGACGTCGCCCTCGGTGGAGCGCACGGAGAAGCGGCGGTACTCGCTCTTGCGGGCCAGGCCGTCCTCGAAGACCACCATGGAGGCCACCACGTCGGTGCCCTGGATGTGGGAGACGTCGTAGCACTCGATGCGCAGCGGCGCCTGGTCCAGGCCGAGGGCGTCGGCGACCTCCTGCAGGGCCTTGCTCCGCGTGGTCAGGTCGCTGGCCCGCTTGAGCTTGTGCTGCTTGAGCGACTCGGCCGCGTTGCGCTCGACGGTCTCCATCAGCGACCTCTTGTCGCCGCGCCGCGGGACCCTGATCTCCACCCGGGCGCCGCGGTGCTCGCAGAGCAGCTGCGAGACCGCCTCGGCGTCGGGGGGCAGCACCGGCACCAGCACCTCCCTGGGAAGCGCCTCGGCGGCCGCGTCGCCGTACATCTGCAGCAGGAACTGCTCGACCAGCTCCGCCGGGGTGACCTCGCCGACCTTGTCGACCACCCAGCCGCGCTGCCCCCTGATCCGCCCGCCGCGGACGTAGAACACCTGGACGGCGGCCTCCAGCGGATCCTCGGCCAGGGCGACCACGTCGCAGTCGGTGGTGTCGCCCAGGACCACGGCCTGCTTCTCCAGGGCCCGCTGGAGCGCCTGGACGTCGTCGCGCAGCCTGGCCGCCCGCTCGTACTCCTGCTCGACGGCGGCCTGGCGCATCTCGCGCTCCAGCCGCCTGATGAACCTGGCGGTGTTGCCCGCCATGAACTCGCAGAAGTCCTCGGCCAGGGCGCGGTGCTCGGCAGGGGTGACCCGGCCGACGCAGGGGGCCGAGCACTTGTCGATGTAGCCCAGCAGGCAGGGGCGGCCGATCTGCTCGGCGCGCCTGAACACGCCGGTGGAGCAGCTCCTGATCGGGAAGACCCGCAGCAGCAGGTCGACGGTCTCCCTGATCGCCCAGGCGTGCGAGTAGGGGCCGAAGTAGCGGGTGCCCTTGCGCTTGGCGCCGCGCAGCACCTGCACCCGGGGGAACTCCTCCCCCATGGTGACCGCCAGGTAGGGGTAGGACTTGTCGTCGCGGTACTTGACGTTGAAACGCGGGTCGTACTCCTTGATCCAGGAGTACTCCAGCTGGAGCGCCTCGACCTCGGTGCCGACGACCGTCCAGTCGACGGCCGCGGCGGTCGTGAGCATCGTCTGGGTACGCTGGTGCAGGCCCGCGAAGTCGGCGAAGTAGGAGTTGAGCCGCTGACGGAGGTTCTTCGCCTTGCCGACGTAGACGACCCGGCCGTCGCCGTCCTTGAACCGGTAGACGCCGGGAGAATCGGGGATCGACCCCGGTTTCGGCCGGAAACTCGCCGGACCACCCACAGATCTCGCCACACCATGAGCCTATCGGCCCCGACCGACAGCTTTCCTTACGATAACGGCGCCGCCCTTCCTCGAAGGAGGCGCCCGTCACGGCACGGGCCTCGCGGCCGGGGAACCCGTCCCCCGGCGGCGAGTCCGGCGGCGGGGATCAGGCCAGCGTGATGGAGTCGCCGTCCACTTTGATCGTCTTCTCCGGCAGCGGCTTGGTCGCGGGACCGTCGACCACCGAACCATCCGTGATCTTGAACTTGCTGCCGTGGCAGGGGCAGTCGATGGTGCCGTCGGCCACCTTGTCGACGTCGCACCCCTGGTGGGTGCAGGCCGAGCTGAACGCCTTGAACTGGCCCGCGGTGGGCTGGGTGATCACGATCTTCTCGTCCTTGAAGACCTTGCCGCCCCCCTCGGGGATGTCCGCGGTCTTGGCCAGCGCCTCCGCCGCGGAGTCGGAGCCCGACCCCGCGCCGGTGTCCGCGCTCTTCCCGGGCGCCTCCGAGGCGGCGGTCGCGGAGGTCTCCCCGCCACCGGCGGCCGGCTCCCCGTACCCGGCACAGGCGGTCAGCACCGCGGCCATACCGGCTCCACCGGCGCTCAACATCACCGTGCGACGCGTCGTCTCAGTCATCTATGTCCTCCAGGATCGTCATGTTCAGGTACGGCCAACACCCCGATGACGGTTCAGCATGCCGTACGGCGCATCAGGAGACTGTGAAGAAATACGCCCTGGGGAGGTCCGCCGCCCCGGGATCCGGCCACGGGCCCTTCCACGCCGGGACCTTCCGTACCGGGACCTTTCGTACCGGCCTTTCATACCGGGCCCTTCGGCACCGGGACCGGCGCGGCCCGTCACCGGGACCCCGGCTCGAGGACCGCCAGGGGACCCGGCACGGAGTCGCCACGGAGTCGCCACGGAGCCGGCACGGAACTCGTGCCGGGGACGCCGGCGGCGGGCCCCGCCGCCGGCCCCGCCCTCAGCTGCCGAGGATCTTGCGCAGGAAGCGGCCGGTGTGACTCTCGTCGACCAGGGCGACCTCCTCGGGCGTGCCAACGGCCAGCACGCTGCCGCCGCGGGAACCGCCCTCCGGGCCCATGTCGATCAGCCAGTCGGCGGTCTTGATCACGTCGAGGTTGTGCTCGATCACGATGACGGTGTTGCCGCCGTCGACGAGCTTGCCCAGCACCCCCAGCAGCCTGCGGATGTCCTCGAAGTGCAGGCCCGTGGTGGGCTCGTCCAGCACGTAGATCGTGCGTCCGGTGGAACGGCGCTGCAGCTCGGAGGCGAGCTTGACGCGCTGGGCCTCGCCACCGGACAGCGTGGTGGCCGGCTGGCCCAGCCGGACGTAGCCCAGCCCGACGTCGAACAGCGTCTGCAGGTAGCGCTTGATCGACGGGATCGAGTCGAAGAAGCCCAGGGCCTCCTCGATCGGCATGTCGAGCACCTCGGAGATCGTCTTGCCCTTGTAGTGGACCTCCAGGGTCTCCCGGTTGTACCGCGCGCCGTGGCAGACCTCGCAGGGCACGTAGACGTCGGGCAGGAAGTTCATCTCGATCTTGAGCGTGCCGTCTCCCGAGCACGCCTCGCACCGGCCGCCCTTGACGTTGAAGCTGAAGCGGCCCTTCTGGTAGCCGCGGACCTTGGCCTCGGTGGTCTGCGAGAACAGGTCGCGGACCTTGTCGAAGACGCCGGTGTAGGTCGCCGGGTTGGAGCGGGGCGTGCGGCCGATCGGCGACTGGTCGACGTGCACGACCTTGTCGACCAGGTCCATCCCGTTGATCCGCGAGTGGCGGCCAGGGACGGTGCGCGCTCCGTTGAGCTCCTTGGCCAGCGCGTTGTAGAGGATGTCATTGACCAGGGTGGACTTGCCCGATCCGGAGACCCCGGTGACCGCGGTCAGCACGCCGAGCGGGAACTCCACGTCGACGCCCTTGAGGTTGTGCTCGCGGGCGCCCTTCACGGTGATCTGCCGCTTCCTGTCGCGCTTGCGGCGGGTCGCGGGGATGGTGATGGACCTGCGGCCGGACAGGTAGGCGCCCGTCATCGAGTCCTCGGAGGCCAGCAGGTCGGCCACGGTGCCGGAGACGACGACCTGGCCACCGTGCTCACCGGCTCCGGGGCCGATGTCGACCACCCAGTCGGCGGCGGCGATGGTGTCCTCGTCGTGCTCGACCACGATGAGCGTGTTGCCCATGTCGCGCAGCCTGATCAGCGTCTCCAGCAGCCGCTGGTTGTCACGCTGGTGCAGGCCGATGGAGGGCTCGTCCAGCACGTAGAGCACGCCGACCAGGCCGGAGCCGATCTGGGTGGCGAGCCGGATGCGCTGCGCCTCGCCACCGGCGAGGGTGCCCGAGGCCCGGTCCATGGTCAGGTAGTCCAGGCCCACGTCGAGCAGGAAGCCCATCCGGGCGTTGATCTCCTTGACCACCCGCTCGGCGATCTGCATGTCGCGGTCGGAGAGCTTCAGGCCCGCCAGGAAGACCGCGCAGTCGCCGATCGACATCGCCGAGACCTCGGCGATCGAGCGGCCCTCGACCGTGACGGCCAGCGAGACCGGCTTGAGCCTGGCCCCCTTGCAGGCCGGGCACGGGATCTCCCGCATGTAGCCTTCGTACTTCTCGCGCATGCCGTCGCTGTCGGACTCGCCGTGGCGGCGCTGCACCCAGGGGATGACCCCCTCGAAGGTGGTGTAGTAGGAGCGCTGGCGGCCGTAGCGGTTGCTGTAGCGGACGTGGACCTGCTCGTCGTGGCCGTACAGCAGGGCCTTCTGGGCCTTCTTGGGGAGCCGCTCCCAGGGGGTGTCCAGGCCGAAGCCCATGTTCAGGCCGAGCGCCTCGACCAGCCGGACGAAGTAGTCGCTGGTGTGGCCGCCGGCCCACGGCGACAGGGCGCCCTCGCCCAGCGGCCGTTCCGGGTCGGGCACGATCAGGTCGGGGTCGACCTCCATGCGGACGCCGAGACCCGTGCACTCCGGACAGGCGCCGAAGGGCGAGTTGAACGAGAACGAGCGGGGCTCCATCTCCTCGAACGACAGGTCGTCGTAGGGGCAGTAGAGGTGCTCGGAGTAGAAGCGCTCGCGGTTCGGGTCGTCCTCGGGCAGGTCGACGAACTCCAGCGTGATCGTCCCGCCCGACAGGTTCAGGGCGGTCTCCACCGAGCCGGTCAGGCGGCTGGCCGCCCCCTCCTTCACGGCCAGGCGGTCGACGATCACCTCGATGTCGTGCTTCTCCTGCTTCTTCAGCGTCGGCGGCTCGTCCAGCCGGACCACCGTGCCGTCGACGCGGGCGCGGGCGAAACCCTTGGCCTGGAGCTGGCCGAAGAGCTCGGCGTACTCCCCCTTGCGGCCGCGGACCACCGGGGCCAGCACCTGGAAGCGGGTGCCCTCGGGCAGCTCCATCACCCGGTCGACGATCTGCTCGGGGCTCTGCCTGGCGATCGCCCGCCCGCACTGCGGGCAGTGCGGCTTGCCGACGCGGGCCCACAGCAGGCGCAGGTAGTCGTAGACCTCGGTGATCGTGCCGACGGTCGAGCGCGGGTTGCGGCTGGTGGACTTCTGGTCGATCGACACCGCGGGCGAGAGCCCCTCGATGAAGTCGACGTCGGGCTTGTCCATCTGCCCGAGGAACTGCCGCGCGTACGCCGACAGCGATTCGACATAGCGGCGCTGGCCCTCGGCGAAGATGGTGTCGAAGGCCAGGCTCGACTTCCCCGAGCCGGACAGCCCGGTGAAGACGATCAGAGAGTCTCGCGGAAGATCCAGCGAGACGTCCTTGAGGTTGTGTTCCCGTGCGCCACGCACGATGAGGCGGTCAGCCACAGCAGTCCCGACGTCGATATAGAAGGGTTGAGAGCGGTCGCGGGCAGACTAGCGGCAGCGACCGACAGTTTTCCGGGCCGGCGTCCTGGCCCTCGGGCCCCCGCCCGTTCCAGGGTACGGCTTCCCCGCGGACACGGCAGGCCGCTCAGCTACTCAACGATCCGAACACCCCCCTTATGCCCTCACACGCCGGCGGCGCGCGATGATGATGACGAGACGACGACCATGACGGGCACCGCCCGTGCCCTCGCCTTCCCGCGACCCGCCCGAGGAGAGACCGTGACGTACACCGGTGACGTGCAGGTGGGCGGCCCCGCCGACCTGCGCGAACTGCCCGCCCTGACGATCGCCAAACTGGCCGTCGGCCCGTTCGACAACAACGCCTACCTGGTCCGCTGCACCGAGACCGGGGACGGCGCCCTGATCGACGCCGCCGCCGAGCCCGACCGGCTGCTGGAGCTCATCGGCGACCTGCCGATCAGCAAGATCATCACCACCCACCAGCACGGTGACCACTGGCAGGCCCTGGAGGCGGTCGCCGCGGCGACCGGCGTCTCGGTGATCGCCCACCCCCTGGACGCGCCCGGGCTGCCGGTGCCGGTGGACCTGAAGGTCGGGCACGGCGACGGGATCACCGTCGGCGTGGTCAGCCTGGAGGTGATCCACCTGCGCGGGCACACGCCCGGCTCGATCGCCCTGTACTACCCCGGCCACCTGTTCACCGGTGACTCGCTCTTCCCGGGCGGGGTGGGCAACACCAACAAGGATCCCGAGCGGTTCGCCCAGCTCTTCGCGGACGTGTCGGAGCGGATCTTCGACCGGCTGCCGGACGACACCTGGGTCTATCCGGGCCACGGCCGGGACACCACCCTGGGCGCCGAGCGCCCCTCGCTGCCCGAGTGGCGCGAACGCGGCTGGTGACCCTCCGCGGCGACAGGTGACCGCGCGGTGACCCTCCGCGGCGACGGGTGACCGCGCGGCGACGCGGGAAGCGGTGAAGCCGGGAAGCGGAGGGGCCCGGCGGCGGGGCCCGGCCGGGTGTCAGCGGGCCGTACCTCCGAAGATCCGGAGGATCCGGTCCGCCGCCGCGGACGGGTCCTCCACCCGCTCGACCAGGTCCCCCCAGGACCAGCGGTAGAACCAGCCGTCGGCCTGCGGGACGCAGTCGACCGTCTCGGAGAACAGCGCCGCCTCGGGATCGCTCACCCGCAGCGACGGCGGGCTCTGCCTGAGGGTCGCGGTGACGCCCCTGCCCTCCAGCTCGCGGGCGAGCAGGCTCAGGAAGTACGTGCGGGTGTGCTCGCGCGGCTCGGTCGCCATGCGGCAATTGAACGCGATCGCCCGGCCCGGGGAAAGGCGGATCGGGGGTTCGGGGGCGAGAACGGACGCCCGTATGACGGATCCCCGACCATCCCCCATCGGGATCCCCCCCGGGCCCCCGGCCCGAGGGCCGGGAAAGGAGGTCAGCCGACCCCGGCCGACGCCTGGCGCTCCTTGCGCTTCTCCCGCTTGAACATCAGGACCCGCAGCGGGATGCTGGCCACGATCGTCAGCTGCATGACCGCCCCGACCTTGATCAGGGTGTCCCCTCCGGCCAGGCCCGCGACCCAGATGGTCAGGCAGGCCACGTTGATCATCATCCAGGCGAGCACGCCCGCGGCCAGGTTGCCCTTGGGCTTGGGGTACTCGATCCGGCTCACCATCAGGTACGCCACCGCGAAGATGGGCAGGACCGTCCAGCTCGACGGCGGGAACAGCAGCACGATCGAGACCACGGTCATGGCCCCCATCGGGATGGGCAGGCCCATGAAGTCGCCGCTCTTGGTCTTCACGCAGGCGAATCGTGCGAGCCGGATGACGCCGGCCAGCAGCACCGACGCCGCCGCGGCCATCACCAGCAGGAAGGGGATCTGCTGGTTGAACCCCGCCCAGATCACCACCATGAAGGCGGGGGCGAACCCGAAGCTGATCACGTCGGCGAGGTTGTCCAGCTCGGCGCCCATGGCCGAGGCGCGGAACTTCCTGGCCACCAGGCCGTCGAACAGGTCGCAGGTGGCGCCGATCAGCAGCAGCACCACGGCGGTGCCGAAGAACCGGGGGTCGGCCGCGAAGGGCTTGCCCTCCTGCAGCGCGCTGATGGCCGACCAGGCCAGCACGCAGACCGCGAGGAACCCGCACAGGGCGTTGCCGAGCGAGAGGGAGTCGGCGGCCGACAGGCGGAACGCCTTGCCCACCGGCCCCCGTGGCTCGTCGTCCGTCTCGTCCAGCGGCCAGCTCGCGTCAGCCGTGGTCAAGACCCGTCACCCCCGCGACCGTTCTCTCGCCCACCGAGACGGCCGGGGCGATCCCCTCGGGAAGGTAGACGTCGACCCGGGAGCCGAGCCTGATCAGGCCGATCCGCTCGCCCTTGGCGACCTTGGCGCCCACGGCCACGTACGGCACGATGCGGCGCGCGACCGCGCCGGCGATCTGCACGAACTCGATGTCGCCCAGCGCGGTGTCCAGGTGCCAGACGACCCGCTCGTTGTTCTCGCTGTCCTTGTCGAACGCGGGGACGTACCCCCCGGACACGTGCCGCATCGAGGTGACCGTGCCGGCCAGCGGAGCCCGGTTGACGTGCACGTCGAGCGGGCTCATGAAGATCGCCACCCTGGTGCGCCCGTCCGGCCACGGGTCGATGCTCTGCACCACGCCGTCGGCCGGGGACAGGATCCGCCCGGTGCCCGGCGTCCGGTCCGGGTCGCGGAAGAACCAGAGCATCCCACCGGTGAGCGCCGTCAGCGGGAGCGCCGCCGCCGCCCAGCGCCGGTCGCGGCGGCTGAGCAGGGAGGTCGCCGCGGCGGCGGCCACGGTCGGGAGCAACCACGGGGAGACGCCCCGCGCCAGGCCCAGCGGACCTGGCCGGCGACTTGCTGAATCGTGGGACACAGGGAACCTTTTGTGATGTCTTGCGGCATTAGACCGGTATGTCTACCCGCTCTGGGGCAGGATGTTACCCATCTCTCAGCCCTTATAAGGCGCAATGAGACAAGCAAAGCGCCTCATGCACCGATTCGCTAGCCCTGCTCGACACTCGCCGGGGTGCTGTTCTCCTTGCCCTCACGGGTGTCGCGCCTGGCCTTCATCAGGCTGATCACGGTGGTGAAGACCATCGTGACGACGATGACCGACAGCGACACCCAGATCGGGATCTCGGGGGCCCAGGAGACGCCACTGGAGTGCAGAGCCTCGAGGATCAGCTTAACCCCGATGAAACCGAGGATGAACGCGAGACCGAAGCTCAGGTAGACCAGTCGCTGGAGCAGACCGCCCAGCAGGAAGTACAGCTGCCTCAGGCCCATCAGGGCGAAGGCGTTCGCGGCGAAGACGATGAACGGGTCGGTGGTCAGGCCGAAGATCGCCGGGATCGAGTCCAGCGCGAACAGCAGGTCGGTGGTGCCGATGGCGATCATGACGATCAGCAGCGGGGTGACCAGGCGCCTACCGTCGATCTTGACGGTGACCTTGGAGCCCACGTAGTCGTCGGTGTGCGGCAGCACCCGGCGGGCCCAGCGCAGGACCGCGTTCTCCGGGAGGTCCTCTTCCTGGCCGAACTGGCGGACGAGCTGGACCGCGGTGTAGATCAGGAACAGGCCGAACACGTAGAACAGCCAGCCGAAGTTGGCCAGGGCCGCGGCGCCGATGGCGATGAAGATGCCGCGCATGACCAGCGCCATCAGGATGCCCACCAGCAGGACCTTGTGCTGGTACATCTTCGGCACCGCGAAGCGGGTCATGATGATGTAGAAGACGAAGAGGTTGTCGATGCTCAGGCTGTACTCGGTGAGATAGCCGGCGAAGAACTGGCCCGCGGGGACGGGACCGGCGAACACCCACATCACGATGCCGAAGACGATCGCCAGGGTGACGTAGAACCCGACCCAGAACCCGGCCTGCTTCAGGGAGAACTCCCTGGGTTCGCCGCGGTCGACTATCCACAGATCGAAGGCGAGGACGACGAGAAGTCCGCCGATGACGGCGAACCATGCCCAGGTGGGAACACTCACAGCTGATAAACCTCCGGCAGCGCGCACGACAGACAGCCGGAGGTCTCTCCCGCCCGCATGGGTCCGGCCCGGCTAGAAGCCGGGCCGTGCGGACCGACAGCCCCGGGGGCCTCGTGGAGCGAGGCAACACCGTGATGACGAGACTGCCACGAAGGGATACTCCCCCCCTAACCACGCCAGTATAGGTGTCCGGCCTGGTGCCGCCTAATTCAACATTGCCTTCCCACCCCTTGTTCCCCGGGCGCCGGCGGCCCGGACGGGCCGGCCGGTGAGGCGTAGACGGCGAGCACCGCCTCCAGCGCCTCGGTCTCGCCCGGCAGCTCACGACCCCTCCGGGCGGCGGCGACGGCCAGCCTTCGCGCGTGCTCGCTGTCGGCGAGCAGCCCTGCCACCGCGTCTCGCATCGCGGCCACATTTCCGTACGGCACCAGCACCCCGCCCTCGCCCACCATCGCCGGGACGCCGCCCACGGCGGTGGCGACGACCGGCGTGCCCGCCCGCAGGGCCTCCTGCACGACGAGCGGCTGTCCCTCCCACCGGCTGGGCACCACCAGCGCCCTGGCCACCCCGAGCAGGTCGGCGACGTCGGCGCGGGGACCGAGCAGCCGTACCGGCAGGTCCTCCCGGTCGATCCGGCGCCGCAGCTCCGCGTGCAGCGGCCCTTCCCCGGCGATCAGGAACAGCGGCCCGGGAGACCCTTGCTCGCCGGGCAGCGTCCCCGCCACGTCCAGCAGGGTCTCCAGCCCCTTCTGCTGCGCGAGCCTGGCGACCGTCAGGAAGATCACCCGGTCTCCGGCGCCGAGCTCCGCCCGCACCTGTCCGGGCAGGCGCCCGGAGGGAGCCAGCGGGGGCGCCGGGACGACGGCGGCCTCGACGCGCAGCGCTCCCAGCAGGGTCATCCGCTCCCCCAGGTCGGGCGAGACCACCATGATCCGGTCGGCCCGGCGGGCCACCACGCGCTCCAGCAGCCCGTACACCGCCCCGACCGCGCCGCCCGCGGTGGCCGCGTTGTGCAGGGTCACCACCAGCGGCGCCGGGGTCCCGGCCAGCGCGAGCGCCGCCAGCGCCCCGGCCCTCAGCCCGTGGGCGTGCACGACGTCGGCCCCGCGCAGCGACCGCAGCGCCAGGACCGCCCTCAGGTCGGCGGGCGGGCGGGGCCGGTCGGAGATCGGCACGGGCGTGAAGCGCGCACCCAGGGCGGCGAACCCGAAGGCCTCCTCGGTGCTCGGCGGGCCCGCCACGACCACCCGGTGGCCACGGCCGGTCAGCCCCCTGGCCAGCATGGCCACGTGCCGGCCGACACCGCCCGCGCTGGTCCCCAGCACGAGCGCCACGCGTCTTCCCCGGTCAGCCATCTCAGCCATCGGTACCGCTCCCCTCCGTCGTGCTCGCCGTCGTTCCCTCCGTCGTCCTCGCCCCGCCCCGGCCGCGGAGCCGTCGCAGCAGTCCCCGGGCGTCCGGCCCGCCGATCGCCGCCACCACGACCGCGAACGCGGCCGTGCCCGCCACCGCGGCGGCCGTCCCGACCGCCACGCACGCCCACCGGGACACCTCGCCGAAGGCGCCGACCACGGCCAGGCCCGCCCCCCAGGCCGCGGCGCCACCGGCCAGCGAGGCCAGCAGGGCACGGGGTGCCCCCGCGAGCGCGGGCGCCCCGCCGGCCCGGAACACCGCCAGGGCCAGCAGCAGGCCGCCGACGGTCATGCCGATCGTGCTGCCCAGCGCCAGCATCCCCACCACCTCGGTCTCGTCGCCCGCGGCACGGGCCAGGACGACCTGGGCCGCGAGCGCGACCCCCCAGCCCGCCACCGAGGCGACGGCCGCCGGCCTGCCCAGCCCGCGGGCGTACAGGATGCGGGCCAGGTGCAGCATGAGCGCGTACCCGGCCAGGCCGGGCGCGAACAGCGCGACCGCGCGGGCCATCTCCGCGGGGTGGCCCCCCGGGGTGTCCTCCAGGAACACCCGCGCCACCGGCACGGCCACCGCCGCCATCACCCCGGCCGCGAGCCCGGTCACCAGCAGCACGGCCCGCGTCGTGGCGGAGGTCAGCGCGTCGAACCCGGCCAGGTCCCCCTCCTCCGCCCGGGTGGACAGCTCCGGGAAGGAACTGGTGGCGATCGGCATCACCAGCACCGCGTACGGCAGCTGGTACAGCGCCCAGGCGTAGGTGTAGACGCCGACCGCCCCCTCGCCGCCCAGGTCGTTGGCGAGGTGGACGACGACGATCAGCGTGAGCTGCTGGGCGACCAGGACGGCCAGGCCCGCGGTGGCCAGGCGCCGGGCACGGGCCGCGACGCCCGGCGGGAACGACAGCGAGGGCCGCAACCTCAGCCGCAGCCGGGCCACCGGGCCGGCGACGGTGACCACCATCGCCGCCGCGGCGACGGTCGCGCCGAGGGAGAGCGAGAGCGCGCCCGCGTCGTTCAGGGCCGACAGGTCGGCGGCGGCACGTCCGTTCACCGCCTCGAACAGCAGGTTGGAGGCGACGATGAGCAGGCTGGAGACCAGCGGGGCCAGCGCCGGCCCCAGGAAGCGCCGGTGGGCCTGGAGCACCCCGTACAGGACGACGGCCAGCCCGAAGAAGATCATCCGGGGTGCGAAGACGACGAGCATGCCGGTGCCGACCTCGACGACCTGGGCCAGGTCGCAGCCGGGCGCCTTGCCGGCCAGCAGCGTGACGATCGGCCCGGCGAACGCCACGATCAGCAGCGCCACCGGCACCAGGACCAGCATCGTCCAGGTCAGCAGCGCCGAGGCGGTCCGGCCGGCCTCGGCCCTGGCCCGCGGGTCCTCGCCCGCCCGCGAGGCCGCCGAGGCCAGCACGGGCACCACCATCCCGGCCAGCGCCCCGCCCGCCACCAGCTCGAAGACGATGTTGGGCACGTAGTTGGCGGTGTTGTAGGCGGTGCTCAGGCAGAGGTTGCCGACGCTCTGCGACTGGACCAGGTAGCGGCCGAACCCGACGAGCCGGGCCAGGACGGTCACGATCCCGATGAGGAGCGCCGCACCCGCGACGCCCTGCCCGATCCTTTTGGTCATCGGGCCGGTCATCGGGAGGTGGGCGCCTGCTCCACGGGGCGACGGCCGAGCATGTCGACGCGGTGCAGGAAGGGGTTGCCCGCAATCACCCTGGTGAAGCTGACCTTCTCCGAGGCCGCGGTCAGCGCGACCACGGTGCCCAGCACGGCCAGGCGCCCGGGACGGCCCAGGCTCACGGTGGCGGCCAGGCCGAGCAGCGCGCCCAGCGCGTTGGCCCCGGCGTCGCCGAGCATGGCCCGCTCGCCGAGATCCTCGTCCAGCAGCGCGGCCGCGGCCCCCATGGGGAGCGCGGCCAGGGTGGCCCCGGCCGGATCGCCGCGGCGCAGGCCCGCGGCGAGCAGGGGGGCGCCCGCGAGCAGGCCCACCTTGACGGCGCGGCCCGGACGCAGGTCGAAGAGGTTGGCCAGGTTGGCGCTCCCGGCGATCAGCGCGCCGCCGACGGCCACGTCCAGGGGCGTGCGGGAGGTCAGGGCGGCGGCGGCCAGCCCGGTCACGCCGATACCGAGGATCTTCACCGCCCCGCTGGTGACCTCGCCCTTGGCCAGCGCGCCGAGGTGCCCCCGGAACCCCTTGGACGAGGTCGCGCCGTACAGGTCGTCGTAGGCGCCGAGCCCCCCCGGCGCCCGCCGCCGCCAGCACCGCCGCCGCGCGGACCCGTGCGGGCAGGCCGGGGATCACGGCCACGGCCGCCCCGGCTCCGGCGACGAACGCCGGCCCCTCCAGCAGGGTGATCGGCTCGCCCCGGTGGTTGGTACGGGCCCAGGTCTCCGCGTCGCCGACCGGGGGCCTGCGGGTGAACGCGGCGTAGGCGGCACGCGCGGCCACGGCACCGAGGGCCGCGCCGGCGAGGGCACCCGCGAGCGCACGGGGAAAGGCGCGAGGAGCCAGACGAGCCATCGGAATCATCCTCCGGAGGTGGCAGTGGCGGCCGTGGGGGTCGGCGTCGCGCTGGGCTCGATGCCGGAGACGCCGGGGCCTATGCCGTACTGACCGGCCAGCCCGGTCAGTTGCTCCCGGAGAGCGTAGACCACCACGACCCGTCCCGCGGGCATATCGGCGGTGTCGACGGTGGAGATCTTCTCGGTGAAGGCGGCGTCGTCGCGGATCGCGGTGATGACCCCGCCGGTCGCCGCCGCGGTCTGCGTACCGGCCAGCACCGCTCCCTGGCCCGCCTCGTCGAGGCCGAGCGTCAGCGTGACCAGCGCGCGGGCCTGCTGGGCGGCGTCGTCACCGGTGTACGCCTCGGCCGGGGCGATCACCAGCGCCAGGTCCGCGCGCCTGGCCGGGGTGTCGGTGACGGTGATCAGGCCGCCGCGCTGGAAGGCGTCGAGGATGCCGGCGCCCGCCGGGTGCTCCTCGCCCGCCTGGCCGGGGTCGGTCGTCACGATCGCGCCGGCGAGCACCTCGGCCGCCTTGTCGTAGGCGGTGTCCTCGGCCGCGAAGACGGTCTCGGGGGCCTTGGCCCCGACCGCCAGCTTGTCGACGAAGCCCACCTGGGCGGGGTCGACGTACCTCTCGGCGAGGGTGACCCGGCCGGTCACGGTCGCCCCGGCCTCCTCGAGCACCTGCTGCGCCGCCTCGCGCACGGCCGTCACGGCGCCCGGCGCCTCGACGATCACGACGCGCTTGCCGGTCAGCGCGTCCTGGACGAGCCGGGGGGTGTCGCCGACGACGAAGGCGTCGTTGGCGGCCTCGCGCTTCTGCAGGGTCTCCACCTGCTCGCGGAGCTCGTTGTTGCCCTCGCGGAACTGGTTGACGGCCAGCTCGCTCGCCTTGATGACGGGGTCCTCCAGCAGGGTGGTGCCCAGCACGATGCCGACCGACAGGGCCAGGAAGATCGCGACGATGGAGACGAGGTGATAGCGGAAATCGATCACGAGAAGAGTCCGACCAGCCAGAAGATGAAGCCGCTCCAGACGTCGCGCATGCTGTCCAGCCAGATCTTGCCCACCGGGGAGACGACGATCGCCACCCCCATGGTGATCAGCGTGGTGGCGACGAGCAGGAGCAGGGACGGAGTGGATATCCGGCTGCGGTAGAGCCGGCTGACGCCCTTGGCGTCGACGAGCTTGCTGCCCACCCTCAGCCGGGTGAGGAAGGTGCTGGCCATGCCCGAGCGGCCCTTGTCGAGGAACTCCACCAGCGTCGCGTGGGTGCCGACGGCGACGATGAGGTCGGCGCCCTTGTCGTCGGCGAGCAGCATGGCGATGTCCTCGCTGGTCCCGATGGCCGGGAAGAGCACCGCGCTGCGGCCGAGCTGCTGGACCCGTTCCAGCCCCGGCGCCCTGCCGTCGCGGTAGGCGTGCACGATCAGCTCCGCGCCGGTGCCGATCGCCTTGGTGGAGACCGAGTCGAAGTCGCCCACGATGATGTCGGGCGTGTAGCCCGCCTCCAGCAGCGCGTCGGCGCCGCCGTCCACCGCGATCATGACCGGCCGGTACTCGCGGATGTAGGGGCGAAGGGCGGCGATGTCCTCCTTGTAGTGGTAGCCGCGCACCACGATGAGGACGTGCCTGCCCTCCATCACGGTCCGCACCTCGGGCACGCCGATCCCGTCGATGAGCAGGTCGCGCTCGCGGCGGACGTACTCCATGGTGTTGGCGGCGAACGCCTCGATCTGCACGGTCAGCCCGGCGCGCGCCTCGCTCATCGCGGCCTCGATGGACTCGGTGGTCTGCACGTCGCCCTTGCCGACCGCCTCCTCGCCCAGGTACACGACGCCCTCGTGCAGCCGGACCCGGTCGCCGTCCTTGATGCGCTCGAACAGCTCGGGGGTGGCGTTGTCGATGAACGGCACCCCGGCCTCGACGATGATCTGCGGGCCCAGGTTCGGGTAGCGGCCGCTGATGCCCGCGGCGACGTCGACGACGCCCGCCGCGCCGCACGCGACAAGCGCCTCCGCGCTCACCCGGTCAACGTCAACGTGATCGATAATCGCGATTTCCCCGGCCCTGAGGCGCTTGGTCAGCCTCTTGGTCCGCCGATCGATTCTCGCCACTGCCGTCACCCCGGGAAGGTCCGTGACCTTCCTGCGGCGGAGGTACCCCGTGAGCCTGTCCCGCAGCCCGTCAATCGGCACCTTCATCACGCCCATCCTGCCAGAGGGAACGACCGGGAGAGCCAAACAGGCGGCAGCGTGTCAGATACGTCACAGGACGAGCCTGCCTCCCGTTTCCCCGGAACGGGCACGTCTCCCCTTCGCGCGCCCGCCCGCGCACCCGCCCTCGCGGCCGTCACCCCGTGGTCACGCCGTGGTCACGCCGGGGCGGGCGCTCCTTCACATCGTCACGTGCCCGCCGGTCACGCCCTGTCGGCGGCGGCGATCGACAGCAGCTCCTGCGCGTGCGCGCGGCCCAGCTCGGAGTCCTCCAGGCCGGCGAGCATCCGGGACAGCTCCCGTGCCCGGCCGTCCATGTCCAGGGCGATCACGCCGCTGCGCACCACGCTGCCGTCGTCGGCCTTCTCCACCACCAGGTGCTGGTCGGCGAAGGCCGCCACCTGCGGCAGGTGGGTGACGACGATCACCTGCGAGGTGCGGGCCAGCCGGGCCAGCCTGCGGCCGATCTCCACGGCGGCCTTGCCGCCCACCCCCGCGTCGACCTCGTCGAAGACGAACGTCGGGACCGGGTCGGCGCCGGCGAACACCACCTCGATGGCGAGCATCACCCGGCTCAGCTCACCGCCGGAGGCGCCCTTGTTCAGCGGCAGCGGCGGCGAGGCCGGGTGCGGGGACAGGCGCAGCTCGACCTCGTCGACGCCGTGCGGGCCGAACTCGGAGGCGGCGGTGATGACGACCACCACCCGGGCGTGCGGCATGGCCAGCGCGGTCAGCTCCTCGGTCACCGCCTGCCCGAACCGCTCCGCCGCCGCCGTCCTGACCCGGGTCAGCTCGGCGGCCAGCTCGGTGAGCAGCTCGGTGAGCTCCTCCTGCTCGCGGGTGAGCTCGGCGATGCGGTCGTCGTCGCCGTCGAGCTCGGCGACGCGCGCGGCCGCCCGCGCCGCCCAGGCCAGCACCTCGTGCGTGTCCTGGCCGTACCTGCGGATGACGTGGATGAGCTCGGCCCGCCGCTCCTGCACGGCCGCGAGCCGGCCCGGGTCGGAGTCGACCGACTCGGCGTACGCGGCCAGCTCGGTGGCCACGTCGGAGATCAGGTAGCCCGCCTCGGCTAGCCGGTCGGCGATGCCGGACAACGCCGGGTCGAAGTCGCGTACCGCCTCGACGGCCGTGCGGGCCTCGCCGACCAGCGCGATGGCGTCCGGCATGGCCTGCTCGCCCGACATCGGGTCGCCGAGCAGCGCCCGGTGCGCGCTCTCGGCGGCGCTGCGCAGGGAGTCGGCGTGGGAGAGCCGCTCCTCCTCCTCGCGCAGCTCGTTCTCCTCGCCGGGCTTGGGGTCGGCCTTCTCGACCTCGCCGAGCCCGAACCTGAGCTGGTCGGCCTCCTGGGCGCGTTCCCTGGCCCTGGTGGTGAGCTCGGCCAGCTGCTCGGCGGCCTTGCGGTGCCGCTTGTAGGCCTGCTCGTAGGCGCGCAGCGGCTTGACCAGCTCCTCACCGGCGTAGCGGTCGAGGGCGGCACGCTGCCGTCCGGCCTGCAGCAGCCGCTGCTGGTCCATCTGGCCGTGCACGGCGACCAGGTCCTCGGCGAGGTAGGTCAGGGTGCCGACCGGGACGGTGCGACCGCCCAGCCAGGCGCGGCTGCGCCCCTCGACCGAGACGGTCCGCGAGATGATCAGCTCGCCGTCCTCGACCTGGCCGCCGAGGTCCTGCACCTGCTGGGCGACCCGGCCGGCCGGGTCGACCATCAGCGTGCCCTCGATGGTGG
Organism: Streptosporangium longisporum; assembly: GCF_039534895.1. Classification (NCBI taxonomy): domain Bacteria; kingdom Bacillati; phylum Actinomycetota; class Actinomycetes; order Streptosporangiales; family Streptosporangiaceae; genus Streptosporangium; species Streptosporangium longisporum. Next base: position 300,646 of record NZ_BAAAWD010000019.1, read on the forward strand.
TCCTGTCGGAACCGGGGCGGACGCGGGCGGGGTCGGCCCGCCCGCCGAACAGCAGCCCCAGACCGGTGACGACCATGGTCTTGCCCGCACCCGTCTCGCCCGTGACCACGGTGAATCCCGGCGATAACACCAGGACGGCCTCATCGATCACGCCGAGCCCCTGGATGCGGACCTCCTCGACTCTGGGTCGCACTGGTCCCTCCCGTCACATCGAGTTCACCGAACATCAGTGCGGTGCGCGGGCACGATCCTACGCGCTCCGGAGGCCTCCCGCCCGGACGAACTAGGGCCTCACCCGGCCACGCCAGCCCTGAACGGGGAGATCGAATTTGGCGACCAGGCGGTCGGTGAACGGTGCCCCGGTGTCCTCCAGGCCGTGCAGCCTGGCCAGCCGTACCGGCAGCGCGGCCCGCCTGAGCTCCACCCTCGCGCCCGCGGGCAGGTCGAACCTGCGGCGGCCGTCGCACCACAGCACCGCGCCGGCCGTGTCCGGCTGGACCTCCAGCGCGAGCCTGGACCGCGGCGAGACCACCAGGGGCCTGGCGAACAGGGCGTGCGCGCTGATCGGCACCAGCAGCAGCGCCTCCACCTCGGGCCAGACGACCGGGCCGCCCGCCGAGAACGCGTACGCGGTCGAACCCGTCGGCGTGGCGCAGATCACCCCGTCGCACCCCCACCGCGACAGCGGCCGCCCGTCGATCTCGGCGACCACCTCCAGCATCCGCTCGCTCTTCTCGACGGTGGCCTCGTTCAGCGCCCAGCTGTCGGCCAGCAGCTTGCCGTTGAGGCGGGCCGTGACCTCGATGGTCATCCGCTCCTCGACGTCGTAGCGGCCCTCCACCACGCTGTCGACCGCCTCCGCCAGGTCCTCGACCTCGGCCTCGGCCAGGAAGCCCACGTGGCCGAGGTTGACGCCCAGCAGCGGCACCCCGGCCGGGCGTGCCAGCTCGGCCGCCCGCAGCAGGCTCCCGTCACCGCCGAGCACGATCATCATCTCGGCGTCGTCGACCGCCGCCGAGCCCGCGGGGACCACGTCGGCCCCGGCACAGGCGATCTCGTCGGCCTCGGCGCTGAGGACGCGCACGGTCAGCCCCGCGTCCACGAACCGCTTGATCACCATCCGGGCGCTGTCGACCGCCGCCTCCCGCCCGGTGTGCGCGGTGACCAGCACGGTGCGCTTGACAGTCATGTGTCCCACTCTCCCGGGTCGCCACCTGTCGTGGCCCTCCCCGCCGGCCTTGCGTCGGAACCCGTCCACGAGCCTTCCCACCGCAACAGGACCCTATGGCAGGCCCCTGCCCTCAAGGCGACCGCGCGGGCCGCCCCTCACGCCGGGGCCTCGCGCCGGGACCTTCCGGTGGAGGTTCCTTTCTACCGGGGACCCTCCCGCACCGCGCGCTCGATCTCGGCGTCGAGGTCGGCGACCGGCGGGGGCCCCTCCCCCTTGCCGAGCCACAGGACGTACTCGACGTTGCCCGACGGGCCCGGCAGCGGGCTCGCGGTGACCCCCCGCACGTCCAGGCCGAGCGTCCCCGCGGATCGGGCCACCTCCCGCACGGACTCGGCCCGCAGCGCGGGATCCCGGACGACCCCGCCCGCGCCCACCCGTTCCCTGCCGACCTCGAACTGGGGCTTGACCAGCATCGCGAAGTCCGCCCGGCCGGCCGCGCAGCGCGTCAGGGCGGGCAGCACCAGCCGCAGGGAGATGAAGGAGAGGTCGCCGACGATCAGCGTGGGGGGCGGCTCGCCGACCATGTCGGGGGTCAGGTCCCTGACGTTGACGCGCTCCATCACCGTGACCCTGTCGTCGGTCCGCAGCGACCACGCGAGCTGGCCGTACCCGACGTCGACGGCCAGCACGTGCTCGGCCCCGGCGCGCAGCAGCACGTCGGTGAAGCCACCGGTCGAGGCCCCCGCGTCCAGGCAGCGGCGGCCCGCCACGGCCAGACCCCGGGGACCGAACGCCTCCAGCGCCCCGAGGAGCTTGTGCGCCCCCCGCGAGACGTAGTCGGGGCCCTCGGCCGCCTCCGCGACCACGATCGCCGAGGCCGTGTCGACCTGGGTGGCGGGCTTCTCCGCCGTCCTGCCGCCGACGCTGACCCGCCCGGCCTCGATGAGCTGGGCCGCCTGCTCCCGGGAGCGCGCGAGCTTGCGGCGGACCAGCTCGCTGTCGAGACGTGCCCGCCTGCTCACCGGTGCCGCTCCCGCGGGTCGCCCGGCCGTTCCGTGTCCCGGCCGGGCGTGCCCGGCCTGTCGTCCACCGAGGCGAGCGCGTGCTCCAGCCCGGTGAACACCTCCTCGAAGACGTCCGCGTGCGCGGAGACGGGCAGCGCGCCGAGCCGGGCCAGGCCGCTCAGCGCGGCGTCCGCCCGCCCGTCGCCGGTCTCCTCCAGCAGGTCCGTCATGTGTCCCCTCCGGAACCTCTCCCGGTCGCTTCCCGTGCCACGCTCGTCCCGTGCCCGTCCCGTCCCTGGACCGTGTGACCGCGGGCCGGCGTACGGACGGTGCCCCGGCAGGGCGTACGGGTCGTCGTGCGGGCACGGCGCCCGCCGGTGCCGCGTGCGTGAACTCCCCGACCGTATCGGAACCCGCGTCGCGCGTCGCACCGGCGCCGGTCCCGTCCTGGTCCCGGTGCGTCCGTGTCCCGGTGTCCGTGTCCCGGTGTCCGTGTCCTGGACGCCTTGCGGACCGCATCCAGGGCCGTTCCCCCGCGCGGTCGCGGACCCGTCCCCGTGGGCCTTCCCGGGGACCGGCGGAACGTCCGGCGAAATCCGGGCGGGCGCGAACCATCCCGGCGATCCGATCGTTGTCATCTCGTCGGGACGGGCACCACCCGTCCCGGACGGGCCGTACGTCATGGGGAGCATCCTTTTCCCGGCACCCCCGCGCCGGACTGCGGCCTCCCCCGTGTGGAACGCTACCGTCCGTACCTGAGAGGGATCCGGGCCGGTCCGGCAGGAGAAGGGAGCGCGACGCGATGGCGACCGTCGACGAGTGCCGGACGGCACTGCGCAAACTCGGCGAGCAGTTCGACGAGGTCGACCAGGAGAGCCGCGCCAGGCACGTGGTCGAACGCAGCATCAGCTGCCACGTCAAGGATCTGGGCGTCACCTTCTACGGCCGTCTCCACCACGGCGGTCTCGGCCCCTTCGAGGACCTGGCTCCGGGCGACGACCGCAGGGCCGAGGTGAAACTGACCATCGGCAGCGACGACCTGGTCTCCCTGGTGAACGGGGAGCTCGACATGGGACGCGCCGTCTTCGGCGGCCGGGTCAAGATCGACGCCAGCTTCGGCGACCTCCTGCGCCTGCGCAAGCTCCTCTGAGGACGTCCCCGGAGCCCCGGCGTAGACGAGGCCGGGGCGACGGGACACTCGGCGAGCGCGGACGAGGTCGGCGGACGCGGACGGTCCGGGGTCCAGTTCGGGGTCCGAGGTCCGGGGTCCGGGGTCCGTGGTTCGAGGTCCGGGCGAGGACGGCCGACGAGGTCGGCGAGCAGGAGGGGTCAGCGGGTGGAGGCGGGGCCGGGGCCGGAGTCCCGCGGGGGCAGGACGGCGTCCAGCGCCACCTTGACCATCTCCTCCTCCGCCCGTTCCTCGCCCATCGCCTCCCAGGTCGCCGCGGAGGCCGCCCGGAGCCCGTCGAGCGCATCGCCCTCCCCCTCCAGGGCCAGCGCGCCCCCCCTCCCAGCGAGCCGTCCACCCCTGGCAGACCCATCCCCGCCCGGTGCTCCGTACCTCGGGGTAGGGCAGGTGCAGCGCCGACAGGTCGGCGGCGACGTAGGTGGGACGGTGGCGGGGCTCGGCGGTCAGCAGGTCGAGCGGGGTCGCCACGCCGGTCAGCACCAGCAGGCTGTCGACGCCTGCGTTGGTCGCCCCCTCGATGTCGGTGTCGAGCCGGTCGCCGACCACCAGGGGCCGCCGCGATCCGGTACGGAGCATCGACTCGCGGTGCAGCGGCGGGGCGGGCTTGCCCGCCACGACCGGCTCCACCCCGGTCGCCGTGGCGATCACCCTGACCATCGAGCCGTTGCCGGGAAGCTCGCCCCTGGCTGTGGGCAGCGTCGAGTCGGTGTTCGCGGCCACGAAGAGCGCGCCGCCGCGCACCGCGAGCGCCCCCTCGGCCAGCAGCCCGTAGGAGAGGTCGAGGGCCATGCCCTGGACGACGGCCACCGGAGCGTCCCGGGCGGTGCTGACCGGCCGCAGGCCGTGGGCCCGCAGCGCGACGCGCAGCCCCATGCCGCCCACCACCAGGACCGCGGCGCCCGGCCCGAACCGCTCGGCCACGAGCCGTGCCGCGGCCTGGGCCGAGGTGACGACGTCCTCGGCGGTCGCCGGGGCGCCCAGATCGCTCAGGTGCTGGGCGATGGCCGCCGGGGTGCGCGAGGCGTTGTTGGTGACGTACGCCAGGCGCACGCCCCGCCCGGCCGCCTCGCGCAGCGACTCCGGGGCCCCGGGTACGGCCGCGCGCCCGAGATAGACCACCCCGTCCAGATCCAGCAGAAGGGTGTCATAGGGGTCGATCAGCGTATTCGTGTCCACCGGCCCATTCCATCACTCGTCACCGCATCGTGGATGGATCATCCATGACTTGGTAGATCATCCGGGGCGGGGGCGAGGGGTAGTGAATGCCGGGTGAGGTGGCGAGTGGCGGATGGTGTCAGAAGGTCCGGGAGGTCCGGGGTGTTCTGGAGGTTCGGGGGTTCGGGGTGGGGGTCGGGTGGACGGGGCCGCGGCCTCGGGCGCGTGGCCCGGGGGTCACATCCGGCGGGCGCGCAGCGTGGCGCGCACGCTCTTCAGGGCGGAGACGTAATGCCGCAGGTCGGGCCGCATGGCCACGGCGATGGCCAGGGGCTCCTGCGCCCCCTCCATGTCCCCGGTCCGCCACAGGGACAGCCCGAGACCGAAGTACGCGTAGTCCTCGGCCGGGTTGGCGTCGATGATCCAGCGGAAGCTGTCGGCCGCGTCGGCGTACTGGCGCGAGTTGAACTGTGCCCGGGCGAGGGCCTCGCGGACGCTGCGCGACTCCGGCTCCGCGTCGGCCGCCCGCTCCAGGAGCGCGGCCGCGGCCGCGGGGCTGCCCTCGGACAGCAGCCTCATCCCTCGTTGAAACCATTCGTAGACGTCCCCGACCGGCGTGCCCGTCTCGGGGCCGGGGGAATCGGACGGACCGCCACGTCCCTGGACCATCGTGTGAGGCCTCCTTCATCGACAGACGACAGATCTGACCGATCCGGCCGATTCCAGACGGGGGGCCGGACACCACCACGGCCTTGAAGTGGTTCCCGGCCGGTTCTGGCCTTTATGGCAGCATGCCCTCTATGGCGAATCCTGAACTGCCGGTACCTGACGGGCTGGTGCTACGCCCGTTCCGCGGAATACGGTTCACGGTCGACGATCTGGCCGGGGTCACCTCCCCGCCCTACGACCTCATCGACGAGGCCGGGGTGCGAGAGCTGCTCGACACCCATCCCAACAACGTGGTGCGTTTGATCCTTCCCGGCTCCGACCGCCACAGATACGCCGAGGCGCGCGCGACGCTTCACGAATGGCTCTCCTCGGGAGTGCTGGCCGCCGACGACAGGCCCGCCCTCTACGTGTACGAGCAGTCCGGGCCCGGGATCCTGCAGCGCGGGCTCATCGGGGACGTGGGGCTGGCCGGGCCGGAGTCGAACATCATCCTGCCGCACGAGGACGTCATGCCCGGCCCGGTCGCGGACCGGCTGGCACTGATGAGCACCACCGAGGCCAACCTGGAGCCCATCTTCCTGCTCTACGACGGCGCGGGCGGCGCCACCACCCGTCTCGTCGACCGGATCGCCGCCTCCCGTCCGCCGCTGGCGGAGACGGAGACCTCCGACGGCCTCCGGCACCGGCTGTGGGCCGTCACCGACGCCGGGGAGCTCGCCTCGATCGACGCCGACCTCCGCCCCCGGCAGGCCCTCATCGCCGACGGGCACCACCGCTACGCCACCTACCTGGAGCTCCAGCGCGAGCACCGGACGGCGACGGGCGGCGAGGAGGCCGGGAGTGACGGGGTCACCGGGACAGCCGGTACGGGAGGGACGCCGGGCTCCGCGAGCTCCGCGGGCTCCGTCTCTCCGAGCTCCGTCCCCGCGGGCCCCGTCCCCGTGGAACCCGGGCCGTGGGACTTCGGTCTCGCCCTCCTGGTGGACTCCACCGCCTACCCGCCCAACCTCAAGGCCATCCACCGGGTCGTTCCGGGCCTGCCGCCCGAGGAGGCGCTGACCAAGGCCAGAGGCTCCTGGCGGGTACAGGAACACCCGGACCTGGCCGAAGGGCTGGCCGCGCTGGAGAAGACCACCGGACCGGCCTACCTGCTGGCCGGCGGAGACCTCGTCCACCTGCTCAGCGACCCCGACCTCGACCAGCTCGAACACGCCATGCCTCCGGGCCGGTCGGCCGGCTGGCGGGCGCTGAACACGTCCGTCCTGGCCGAGTTCCTGCTTCCCAAGGTGTGGGGGACGGACGACGACGAGCGGTCGGTACACATCGTCCACCACGATCCGGAGGCCGCCGTACGGCTGGCGCGGACCTGTGGCGGGACGGCCGTGCTGCTGCGCCCGCTGGCGGTCGACGACGTGCTCGCGGTCGCGGCCCAGGGGGAACGGGTGCCCCGCAAGTCCACCTCGTTCGGTCCCAAGCCCCGGACCGGCCTGGTGCTCCGCCTGCTCACCGACATGGAGGCGTCCGGCTCCGGGACGCCCGTACCGGCCGGGGATCCGGCTCCTTGAGCGATTCTGGGATCTTTCCGCGCCGTCACACTGGGAGACGCACCCAAAGAGCCGAATACTGTTCTGGAGACGCCGGTTCCATTGATGAGGTGACCCGTGGATAACATCACCGCCCTCGGCGGGGACGTCTATGAGATCGACACGAGAATGGCCGGGTACTCCGGCATCACGGCCGGTTACCTGATCCTCGGGGACCGGCCCTGCCTGGTGGAGACCGGCACCTCCACCTCCGCCCCCGTGGTCCGCGACGCCCTGACCTCCCTGGGCGTCGGCCCGCGGGACCTCGCCACGGTCGTCGTCACGCACATCCACCTGGACCACGCGGGCGGGGTCGGCGACATCGCCGGTTTCTACCCGGACGCAGAGATCGTGGTGCACGAGAAGGGCGCCCGGCACCTCGCCGACCCGTCCAGGCTGATGAGCAGCGCCCGCATGGTCTGGGGCGACAAACTGGACGTCCTGTTCGGCGAGCTGTCCCCCCACCGAGGCGTCCAGGATCCGCGCGCTCGGCGACACCGGCTCCATCGACCTCGGCAACGGGCGCACGCTGAGCAGTCACTACTCCCCCGGGCACGCCAAGCACCACGTGGGGCTCGTCGACTCGGGCACCGGTGATCTGTACGTGGGGGACGCGGCCGGCGTCTACCTTCCGGAGACCGGCGACCTGCGGCCCGCCACGCCCCCGCCGGACTTCGACCTGCAGACCGCGCTGGACTCCATCGCCCTGTTCGAGGCACTGGGGCCGCAGCGGCTGCTCTTCAGCCACTACGGTCCCGTCACGGACGTGGAGGAGACGCTCGGGCGCTCCGCCGAGGAGCTGCGCGTCTGGGTCGACCTGACCCGGCAGGCCCATGCGGAGGGGATGGACCTGGACCACGCCGTGGCCATGGTCAGGGACCGTACCCGCGACCGCTACGCCGCCCTGAGGGGGGACGAGGCGACCGCCGAGCAGTTCGAACTGCTCAGCGGCGCCCCGTCCAACGTGGCCGGGATCCTGCACTGGCTGAACCGGGTCCAGCCCTGAGGGGCCCGTGGCCTCCGTCCTCGACGGCAGGCCACGGGCGGGCGCCCTCGTCCACCATGGAACGTCCGGATCGGCCCGGGAGGCTCGAACCGGCCTGAGACATCCGGTCTGGTCCGGGGTGCTCGGGCTGGTCCGGGACGTCCGGATCGGTCCGGGATCGCGCCGTCACGGGACGTCCCGGCTGTCACGGGATCTCGTCCGTCGCGGACCCGTCGTCTCGTCCGCCACGGGCATGCCTCGTACCGCCGCGGAGCGCTGAATCGTCTCCGCGGCGGTACGAGGCCGTTCCGAACTACTTCTTGTCGTTCCTGCTCCGGTGAGCGCGGCCGGAGTCGCCGTCCCGGCCAGGGCCGATCTCGTCCTCGTCATCGGGGTCGATGTCGGGGACGTCGCTGAGAATGTCTCCGAAGTCGGGCTCGATGAACGCCGGTCCGACGAGGTCGGTCTTGCCAGCCTTCTGGGCCTTGGGTTCGGCCTTCTCCCCGGTCCCGGACTTCTCCCCGGTCCCGGTCCCGGCCGCCTCCGTGGAAGGCTCGCCCCCCGAAGGGCCGGCATCGACGGCGGACCCGCCGGCCGGAACCTCTCCGGTCACGGACCGGTCGTCCTCGTCGTCGAGATCGTCGTCCTGGTCGTCGTCATCCTCGTCGTCGAGATCGTCGTCCTCGGCGTCCGCTCCCAGGGGGGCGTCACCGTGGTCCTCGTCGTCCTCGTCGTCCTCGACGTCCTCGACGGTGAGCACGTCATCGGTGGCGGGAACGTCATCGTCATCGTCGGTGTCCTCGATGACTCCGGTCTCTCCGAGCTCCCCGGTGCCCTCGGTGTCTCCAGCGTCCCCGGTGTCGATCTCGTCGTCGGCGAGGGCGTCTCCGGCGTCGATCGCCTCGTCGTCCTCGTCCTCTTCGAGATCCTCGATGACGGAGCCGGTCAGCTCCGCGTAACGCTCGGCCGCGTCGGTCTCGCCGTCCTCGTCGAAGGCCATCGCACGGCCGAACCACTCGGTCGCGGGCTCCTCATGTCCGGCTCCGGCCAGCGCGTCGGCGTACGCGAAGGCCAGACGGGCCGACCAGGGCTGGGGACGCGTGTCCCTCAGCTCGGGGAGGCGCTGAAGGGTGATGACCGCCGCGTCGTTCTGGCCGAGATCCCTGCGGGCACCGGACTCCACGATGGCCAGCTCGATCTTGCCGACGCGGTCCAGCCGCTCGGCCTCCTTGGATCGGACCAGGTCGAGGGCGCGTTCGGGCCGCCCGAGGCCGCGCTCGCAGTCGGCCATGACCGGCAGGAACGAGTCGGACCCCGTCATCCGGCGAGCCGCGCGCAGGTCGCTGAGCGCCTCGGCGAAGTGACCGGCGCGGTAGGCGGCGATGCCCACGGCCTCACGGATCACGCCGATCCTGGCCGCGAAACGCCGTGCGACCTTGGTGTGCTCGTACGCCCGCTCCGCGTCGTCCTCACCGAGGGCCCTCTCCGCCGCCACCAGGTGACGCGAGATCAGATCGGCGAGATCGCCCGGGAGGGAGCGCAGCTCCTCGCGGATCTCCTTGTCGAGCTCCTCCGCGGTGATGTCCGGAGCGAGCTCCGGCAGTTCCTCACGCTGGCGGGGGGCCTCCTCCTGGCCGCCGAACCGCTCGTCACGGCCATAGCGGGTACGGGACCCCTCACCGTCGCGGTCACCGAAGGGGCGTCCACCCCCGGACCGGTCGTCCCGGTTGAACGGCCTGCGCTCACCACCACGGTCGTCCCGGTTGTAGGACGGACGGTCCCCGCCACGGTCGTCCCGGTTGAACGGAGGACGGCTCCCACCGCGATCATCGCGGTTGAAGGACGGCCGGCCGGAACCGCGGTCGTCCCGGTTGAACGGGGGCCGGGCGGATCCGCGGTCGTCGCGGTTGAACGGCTTGCGCTCCCCGTCGGGACGCGAACCATAACGCTCACGCGACTGATCACGATCACCGTACGAACGACTCCCACCACGATCATCGCGGTTGAACGGGGGCCTACCGGAGCCACGGTCGTCGCGGTTGAACGGAGGACGGCTCGAACCGCGGTCGTCCCGGTTGTAGGAGGGGCGGTCCCCGCCGCGGTCGTCGCGGTTGTAGGGCGGCCGTTCCCCGCGGTCACTTCGGTAGCCGCCACCGGGACGGTCGTCACGATTGAACGGGGGACGGCTCCCACCGCGGTCATCGCGACCGGCCGGGGGCCGGCCCGATCCGCGATCGTCACGGTTGAACGGCTTGCGCTCCCCATCGGGACGCGAACCATAACGCTCACGCGACTGATCACGATCACCGTACGAACGGCTGCCACCACGATCATCACGGTTGAACGGAGGACGCTCCCCACCGCGGTTGTCACGGTTGAACGGCGGACGGTCGTCACGGTTGAACGGGGGCCGGCCAGATCCACGGTCATCACGGTTGAACGGGGGGCGCCCGGAGCCACGGTCGTCACGGTTGTAGGACGGGCGGTCCCCGCCGCGAGCGTCCCGGTTGAACGGAGAACGGCTCCCACCGCGATCATCGCGGTTGAAGGGCGGACGCTCTCCGCCACGGTTGTAGGAGGGACGGTCCCCGCCGCGGTCGTCGCGGTTGTAGGGCGGCCGTTCCCCACGGTCACTTCGGTAGCCGCCACCGGGACGGTCGTCACGATTGAACGGGGGACGGCTCCCACCACGGTCATCGCGACCGGCCGGGGGCCGGCCCGATCCGCGGTCATCGCGGTTGAACGGCTTGCGCTCCCCGTCGGGACGCGAACCATAACGCTCACGCGACTGATCACGATCACCGTACGAACGGCTGCCACCACGATCATCACGGTTGAACGAGGGACGATCCCCGCCACCCCGAGCATCACGGTTGAACGGAGGACGCTCCCCACCGCGGTTTTCACGGTTGAACGGAGGACGGTCGTCACGGTTGTAAGACGGCCTGTCACCACGGTCACGAGACCCGTAGGAACCTCCGCGACTCTGATCGCGGTCACCATAGGAACGCTGGCCGCCTTCACGCGGCCCTGAAGGCCTCTGCCCGCCGCCCGGACGGTCGTCGCGGTTGAACGGGGGACGCCCGGAACCACGGTCGTCACGATTGAACGGAGGACGGCCGGAGCCACGGTCGTCTCGGTTGTAGGACGGCCTGTCGCCACGATCGCGAGAGCCGTAGGAACCACTCGGGCGCCCTTCGCGGCGCTCACCATATCGGGGACCGTCTCCCGGACGTCCCCTGTCGCCACCGGCGCGATCGCCGCGGTAGCCTCCCTGACCGCCAGATCCGCGGTTCTCGCTCTCTTCTCGTCGGCCCGCGTCGTCGCGCCCGCTGTCACTGTTCACTTCTGGTCCATTCGTTGGCTCACTCTGCGAGCGCGTCCCATCTCCTCGATCGGATGGGGCATTCGCCGTGTGGGCGGTTTCCGGCCGCGGGGTGCGCCCCGTTCGCTATCGCTGCCCCGCCCTATCGTGGTCCGGCGCGACGAAGGCCACCCGCTGGTGGGGTGGCCCGGCTCCTCCAGCCTAGCAAGCTCCCGAAACTCCACGAGCCCTTCTCCGACGCCACCGAAGGGGACGCATGAGGCGGGTACGTCATATGGGGCCTGGGGCACGTGGCGAGAGAGTCTCGCCTCGCTCTCGCAGGAGGCGTCAGGAAAAGGACCCCGCAGAAACACCAGAGCCCGTAGGAGAAGACCCTCACCGGGCAGAAGAACCACCCCGGAAAGCATCCCCGGCAGGAGGGGATCGAAGTCCCCTGGAAATACGAAGGCCCCCACCAACGGTGGGGGCCTTCAAAAGATTGTCCGGCGGTGACCTACTCTCCCACACCGTCCCCGGTGCAGTACCATCGGCGCTGAAGAGCTTAACTTCCGGGTTCGGAATGTAACCGGGTGTTTCCCCTTCGCCATAACCGCCGTAACCCTATGAAACACACAAACCAGAACACTGGTTGCTGTCTCAGAATTGCCTAGTGGACGCGAGCATATGCTTTGTGGTCAAGTCCTCGGCCTATTAGTACTGGTCAGCTCCACACATTACTGCGCTTCCACTTCCAGCCTATCAACCCGGTCGTCTCCCGGGAGCCTTACCCACTCTCGTGGTGGGAGACCTCATCTCAAGGCGAGCTTCCCGCTTAGATGCTTTCAGCGGTTATCCCTTCCGAACGTAGCCAACCAGCCGTGCTCCTGGCGGAACAACTGGCACACCAGAGGTTCGTCCGTCCCGGTCCTCTCGTACTAGGGACAGCTCCTTTCAAGTCTCCTGCGCGCGCAGCGGATAGGGACCGAACTGTCTCGCGACGTTCTAAACCCAGCTCGCGTACCGCTTTAATGGGCGAACAGCCCAACCCTTGGGACCTACTCCAGCCCCAGGATGCGACGAGCCGACATCGAGGTGCCAAACCATCCCGTCGATATGGACTCTTGGGGAAGATCAGCCTGTTATCCCCGGGGTACCTTTTAGCCGTTGAGCGACGGCGCTTCCACATGCCACCGCCGGATCACTAGTCCCAGCTTTCGCTCCTGCTCGACCCGTCGGTCTCACAGTCAAGCTCCCTTGTGCACTTACACTCGACACCTGATTGCCAACCAGGCTGAGGGAACCTTTGGGCGCCTCCGTTACTCTTTAGGAGGCAACCGCCCCAGTTAAACTACCCACCAGACACTGTCCCTGATCCGGATCACGGACCGAAGTTAGACGTTCAAAACGACCAGAGTGGTATTTCACCAATGACTCCACCACCACTAGCGTGACAGCTTCACAGTCTCCCACCTATCCTACACAAGACGTTCCAAACGCCAATGTCAAGCTATAGTGAAGGTCCCGGGGTCTTTCCGTCCTGCTGCGCGTAACGAGCATCTTTACTCGTAGTGCAATTTCGCCGGGTCTGCGGTTGAGACAGCGGGGAAGTCGTTACGCCATTCGTGCAGGTCGGAACTTACCCGACAAGGAATTTCGCTACCTTAGGATGGTTATAGTTACCACCGCCGTTTACTGGCGCTTAAGTTCTCAGCTTCGCTGCTCCGAAGAACAACTAACCGGTCCCCTTAACGTTCCAGCACCGGGCAGGCGTCAGTCCGTATACATCGTCTTACGACTTCGCACGGACCTGTGTTTTTAGTAAACAGTCGCTTCCCCCTGGCCTCTGCGACCCCCACCAGCTCAAAGCGTAAAGCTCATCACCAGCGAAGGCCCCCCTTCTCCCGAAGTTACGGGGGCAATTTGCCGAGTTCCTTAACCACAGTTCACCCGATCGCCTTAGTATTCTCTACCTGACCACCTGAGTCGGTTTAGGGTACGGGCCGCCACGACACTCACTAGAGGCTTTTCTCGGCAGCATAGGATCACCCACTTCGCCACAATCGGCTCGGCATCACATCTCAGGATACATAAGAGGCGGATTTGCCTACCTCTTTCCCTACATGCTTACCCCAGGACAACCATCGCCTGGGCTGGGCTACCTTCCTGCGTCACCCCATCGCTTACCTACTACCAGTTCAGGCCAGGCGTTCAGCCTCACCCCAAGCCCGAAGGCCAACAGGGGACTTAAGGACCCTTAGTATCACTGGATTCAGTATTGGCGCATCGTAGCGGGTACGGGAATATCAACCCGTTGTCCATCGACTACGCCTGTCGGCCTCGCCTTAGGTCCCGACTTACCCTGGGCGGATTAGCCTGCCCCAGGAACCCTTGGTCATCCGGCGCAGAAGTTTCTCACTTCTGATTCGCTACTCATGCCTGCATTCTCACTCGCACGGCCTCCACAGCTGGATCACTCCGCTGCTTCCCCGGCCGCACGACGCTCCCCTACCCATCCACACACCTCAACCACGAAGGCTCAGTTAATATGTGAATGCCACGACTTCGGCGGTGTACTTGAGCCCCGCTACATTGTCGGCGCGGAATCACTTGACCAGTGAGCTATTACGCACTCTTTCAAGGGTGGCTGCTTCTAAGCCAACCTCCTGGTTGTCACTGCGACTCCACATCCTTTCCCACTTAGCACACGCTTAGGGGCCTTAGTCGGTGGTCTGGGCTGTTTCCCTCTCGACTACGGAGCTTATCCCCCGCAGTCTCACTGCCACGCTCTCACTTACCGGCATTCGGAGTTTGGCTGACGTCAGTAACCTTGTCGGGCCCATTAGCCATCCAGTGCTCTACCTCCGGCAAGAAACACGCGACGCTGCACCTAAATGCATTTCGGGGAGAACCAGCTATCACGGAGTTTGATTGGCCTTTCACCCCTAAACACAGGTCATCCCCCAGGTTTTCAACCCTGGTGGGTTCGGTCCTCCACGCGGTCTTACCCGCGCTTCAACCTGCCCATGCCTAGATCACTCCGCTTCGGGTCTACAGCATGCGACTCAAACGCCCTCTTCAGACTCGCTTTCGCTACGGCTCCCCCACACGGGTTAACCTCGCCACACACCATAACTCGCAGGCTCATTCTTCAAAAGGCACGCAGTCACATCACAAACACTCCGAAAAGTGTTTACGCTCCTACGGCTTGTAGGCACACGGTTTCAGGTACTATTTCACGACCCCTCACCGGGGCGCTTTTCACCTTTCCCTCACGGTACTTGTTCACTATCGGTCATCAGGGAGTATTTAGGCTTACCAGGTGGTCCTGGCAGATTCACACAGGATTTCTCGGGCCCCGTGCTACTTGGGATCCCCTCCAACAGTCCAACCAATTTCGCCTACCCGACTCTCACGGTCTACGGCGCCACTTCCCAGAAGCTTCGACTATCGGAAGGATTTCTTACTGTTCACGGTCTCGGCAGAAACCGTAAGAGGGTCCCACAACCCCGTAAACGCAACGCCTGCCGGCTATCACACGCCTACGGTTTAGCCTGATCCGCTTTCGCTCACCACTACTCACGGAATCACTAAATTGTTTTCTCTTCCTACGGGTACTGAGATGTTTCACTTCCCCGCGTTACCACCAACCGCCCTATACATTCAGGCGGAGGCAACACCACATGACTGGTGCTAGGTTTCCCCATTCGGACATCCCCGGATCAAAGTCTGGTTGGCGACTCCCCGGGGCTTAACGCAGCCTCCCACGTCCTTCATCGGCTCCTGATGCCAAGGCATCCACCGTGTGCCCTAAAAAACTTGGCCACAAAGATGCTCGCGTCCACTATGCAAATCTCAAACAACAAACAGCAACCCACCACCCCTGCCACCAACACCCCTCACGACACGCGTGACGAGCTGGTCTGGCAGATGATCGGTCCTGCATGAGGGTCAAACAGACAGCAAGCCCGCCTCAGCGGGCTCACCTGATGTCCGTTTCCTCAGGACCCAACAGTGTGTTCAACCAGGACGACCCCCGACTCTCACGCTCCCACTCCCTCGGCGAACCAAGGGCGGTACTAGCAAGATCCGGCCGATCAGGCCCGGTTGAGTAGCCAGTGCTCCACTAATGAGCGTGTCACGCAGGAAACAGGCGTCCCTGATCGTGACGTTGGACCCCCACCATCCCGAAGGGATCGGTGAAGGGCCGGTGCTCCTTAGAAAGGAGGTGATCCAGCCGCACCTTCCGGTACGGCTACCTTGTTACGACTTCGTCCCAATCGCCAGCCCCACCTTCGACCGCTCCCCCCAGACAAGCTGGTTGGGCCACGGGCTTCGGGTGTTGCCGACTTTCGTGACGTGACGGGCGGTGTGTACAAGGCCCGGGAACGTATTCACCGCAGCGTTGCTGATCTGCGATTACTAGCGACTCCGACTTCATGGGGTCGAGTTGCAGACCCCAATCCGAACTGAGACCGGCTTTTAGGGATTCGCTCCACCTTGCGGTATCGCAACCCTCTGTACCGGCCATTGTAGCATGTTTGCAGCCCAAGACATAAGGGGCATGATGACTTGACGTCGTCCCCACCTTCCTCCGAGTTGACCCCGGCAGTCTCCAATGAGTCCCCAACCACCCCGAAGGATGTTGCTGGCAACATTGAACAAGGGTTGCGCTCGTTGCGGGACTTAACCCAACATCTCACGACACGAGCTGACGACAGCCATGCACCACCTGTCACCCAGTCCGAAGAGGGCTCCATCTCTGAAGCTTTCCGGGCGATGTCAAGCCTTGGTAAGGTTCTTCGCGTTGCGTCGAATTAAGCAACATGCTCCGCCGCTTGTGCGGGCCCCCGTCAATTCCTTTGAGTTTTAGCCTTGCGGCCGTACTCCCCAGGCGGGGCGCTTAATGCGTTAGCTACGGCGCGGAAACCGTGGAAGGTCCCCACACCTAGCGCCCAACGTTTACAGCGTGGACTACCAGGGTATCTAATCCTGTTCGCTCCCCACGCTTTCGCTCCTCAGCGTCAGGTAAGGCCCAGAGAACCGCCTTCGCCACCGGTGTTCCTCCTGATATCTGCGCATTTCACCGCTACACCAGGAATTCCGTTCTCCCCTACCTACCTCTAGCCAGCCCGTATCGAATGCAGACCTGGAGTTAAGCCCCAAGCTTTCACACCCGACGTGACAAGCCACCTACGAGCTCTTTACGCCCAATAATTCCGGACAACGCTTGCGCCCTACGTATTACCGCGGCTGCTGGCACGTAGTTAGCCGGCGCTTCTTCTGCAGGTACACGTCAACTTCGTCCCTGCTGAAAGAGGTTTACAACCCGAAGGCCGTCATCCCCCACGCGGCGTCGCTGCGTCAGGCTTTCGCCCATTGCGCAATATTCCCCACTGCTGCCTCCCGTAGGAGTCTGGGCCGTGTCTCAGTCCCAGTGTGGCCGGTCGCCCTCTCAGGCCGGCTACCCGTCGTCGCCTTGGTAGGCCATTACCCCACCAACAAGCTGATAGGCCGCGAGTCCATCCCCAACCGAAAAAACTTTCCACACACCATCGATGCCGACATGTGTCATATCCGGTATTAGACCCAGTTTCCCGGGCTTATCCCAGAGTCAGGGGCAGGTTACTCACGTGTTACTCACCCGTTCGCCGCTCGAGTACCCCGAAGGGCCTTTCCGCTCGACTTGCATGTGTTAAGCACGCCGCCAGCGTTCGTCCTGAGCCAGGATCAAACTCTCCAAACAATGTCTGAACAGTCCTTACCCGGCTGAAAGCCCACCACCATCCCCAAAACACAAGGCCCGGGAACGCGATGGATGTTCAACCAAAGGAATCCGTCCCCCACCCGCAAGGGTGGTTAGGACAGGGTTGTGCTTCATGCACTGGCTTTTAACACACTGTTGAGTTCTCAAGAAACGGACGCGTACACCCGGCCACCCGGACCCGTTCGGGCCGACCGCCAGGGGCGTTCCATTTCGTATTTCTACCGTACATCTCTGTCAAGATTGTGTCAAATTGTGAAACTCGGTTCACTTGTCACAATCCCGGCAAAGTCACTAGGATTTGCATCCCGCTTCCGGGACAACCCTCTGAACCTACCGTGACATCCAGGCCGTCGACGAATCAACCGGTTTTTCGGTGATCTACGCGGGTCCGAACTCTCAGGTTCGTTCAGCGGGTCGGCTCCCGGTGCCCGTCCGCCGCTCAGGCGTCCGGCTCGCTCCCGGGGCAAGTGAAAGATTATGCGCCCCTCGGGACATCGTCAAATCAGGAGCCGTGGACAAAACCCCAGGTCAGAGCCCTGCATGGGAAGAACAGGCCACCTTCGCTACCGGAATGTTACGCCGTTGGGCCATCGGCACCTCTGCTGTTACCGGAGCGTCGGGACATCCTGAACATCTCATCGACCTGGTCAGAACCGATCTACCCGGCGTTGCCGGTGCGACGGCCGGAACCGGCGCGGAGACGGTCACCGCTCCCCGCGCGAGCGTGTGGAACACCCGCGCAGGGACCCTCCGGAGAAAACCCCCGGAGCACCGGGAGCACCCTTGCGGGAACCCCCGGGACTCCGGGAACACCGAGGTCAGGCTCCGACGATCTCGACGCCGCCGACGGAACGCTTGCCCCGGCGCAGCACCAGGAAGCGCCCGTGAAGCAGGTCGTCGGCCGACGGCACGTACGTCTCGTCGGTGACCTTGGCGTTGTTGAGGTAAGCACCGCCCTCCTTCACCGCCCGGCGTGCCTCGGACTTCGACTTGACCAGGCCGCTCTCGGCGAGCAGGTCGACGAAGGACGCCCCCAGCCCGGCCACCTCGGCACGCGGCACCTCGGCCAGGGCCTCCCCCAGCGTCCGGGCGGGCAGCTCCTCCAGGGACCCCTGACCGAACAGCGCCGCCGAGGCCGCGATCACCGCGGCGCACTCGTCCGCGCCGTGCAGCAGCGTGGTGAACTCCTCGGCGAGCGCCCGCTGGGCCTCGCGGGCGGCTGGCCGATCGGCCGCGGCCTTCTCCAGCCCTTCGATCTCCTCGCGGGACCTGAAGCTGTAGATCTTGAGGAACTTCACCACGTCCCGGTCGTCCGCGTTCAGCCAGAACTGGTAGAACGCGTACGGCGAGGTCATCTCGGGGTTGAGCCAGACCGCGCCTCCGGCGGTCTTGCCGAACTTGGTGCCGTCGGCCTTGGTGATGAGCGGCACGGTGAGGGCGTGCACGTGACCGCCCGTCACCCGGCGGATGAGGTCGGTCCCGGCGGTGATGTTGCCCCACTGGTCGCTGCCGCCGATCTGCAGGGTGCAGCCGTGGCGCCGGTTCAGCTCCAGGTAGTCGTTGGCCTGCAGGATCTGGTAGCTGAACTCGGTGTAGCTGAGTCCCTCGCCTCCCAGCCGCGCCGAGACCGACTCGCGGGCGAGCATCCGGTTGACCGGGAAGTGCTTGCCGACGTCGCGCAGGAAGTCGATCGCGGACATGCCCTCGGTCCAGTCGAGGTTGCTGACCAGGATCCCTCTCGTCTCGTCGGAGAAGTCGAGGAACCTCTCTACCTGGACGCGGATCCGCGCGACCCACTCGGCCACCACGTCGGAGGAGTTGAGCGAGCGTTCGGTGCTCCGGCCGCTGGGGTCGCCGATCAGGCCGGTCGCGCCGCCCACCAGCCCGATGGCGCGGTGTCCCGCCCGCTGCAGGCGGGTCAGGGTCAGCAGCGGGACGAGGTTGCCGACGTGCAGCGAGGGGGCGGTGGGGTCGAAGCCGCAATAGACCGTGATCGGACCCTCGGCCATCGCCGCCCGCAGGGCGTCGATGTCGGTGGACTGCGCGATCAGGCCGCGCCAGGCGAGGTCATCCAGAATGTCGGTCACGATCCTTGCTTTCCAATGCTCGAAGGGACTTCAGGGCTTCGGATACACCCTGCCCGATCACCACCGGGTCGCGCCACCCGGATCCCCCTTCGCGCCCCGAGTCGACCAGGGGGTACGCGGCCTGTGCGGCTCGGGAATGGCCGGGCTCGAGGAATGGCCGGGCTCGAGGAATGGCCGGGCTCGAGGAATGGCCGGGCTCGGGGACGACGGGGACGGGCACGGGACCCGCTCCGGCGTGGACCCGTTGAAAGGAGACCCTATGAAAGGGGCCCCAGTGAAAGGAGACCCGCCGGCGGTGAAGGACCTACCGGCGCCGCGGGACGTGCGGCCGGTGGGGCGAGACCGTGGGGTCGGCGTCGATCCAGAAGCGCCACGGCGTCTCCTGGGCCGATGACACCCCGGTCCGCGGCCCCGACCTGATCGACGAGGGCGCGGCCGGCTCCCCCTCCAGCACCGAGAGCTCAAGGATCTCCGAGCTCCCCGGGCTCTGCGGGCTCTGCGGAAGCGACCCCGAGACGCAGGCGTCGAGGCCGTTGTGCTCGCGGGTGAAGCCGAGCGCCACCGCCAGCCGGGCCGGGCCCTTGGCGAGGTCGTCGTGCTTGACGACGCGGCCGCTCCCGGCGGTGCGGCGGGCCAGGGCCCGCTCGGCGCCGGAGATCACCTCCCCGGCCCGGAGCAGCACGCCGGAGCCGATCCCCTCGGGCAGGCAGGTCAGGTTGGCGCAGAAGTGCATGCCGTAGGTGAAGTACACGTACAGGTGGCCCGGCGGGCCGAACATCACCGCGTTGCGCGCCGTCCGGCCGCGATAGGTGTGCGACGCCGGGTCCTCGCCGGGCACGCCGTACGCCTCGGTCTCGGTGATGCGGAGCGCGACCGGCCCGTGCACCAGCACCCGTCCCAGCAGGTCCGGGGCGACCTGGTGCGCGGGACGGTCGAAGAAGTCCCGCACCAGCCTCGCCGGAGCGGGCGTGAGGTCCCGTGCCGGCCTCACCGGGTCGGGCATGAGATCCCGTGCCGGCCTCGCCGGGGCGGGCGTCCGCCCGCCCCGCTCGTCATCGGGGGTCGGCCGCGTCACCGTCACGGGGCCTCAGTTCCCGCTCGCCCAGCTCGCCTGCCCGTCGACGATGTCGCGCAACGCGATGAGCTGGTCGCGGACCCGGTCGGGCGCGGTGCCGCCGTGCGCCTTGCGGGCCGCCAGGGCGCCGGGCACCGAGAGCACCTCGCGGGAGTCGGGGGTGAAGTGCGGTGAGACCTTGGCCAGCTCGTCGTCGGTGAGCTCGCCGAAGTCCTTGTCGTTGACCTGGCACCAGACGACCAGGTGCCCGACCGCCTCGTGGGCCTCGCGGAACGGCACGCCCCTGCGGACCAGCAGCTCGGCCAGGTCGGTGGCCAGCGCGAACCCGTCGGGGGCCGAGGCCTCCAGCTTGGCGGTGTTGACGCGCATGGTCGCGACCAGCCCGGCCATCGCGGGGAGGACGAGCAGCAGGGTGTCGACGGAGTCGAACACCGGCTCCTTGTCCTCCTGCAGGTCGCGGTTGTAGGTCAGCGGCAGGCCCTTGAGCGTGGTCAGCAGCGCCATGAGGTTGCCGATCAGGCGGCCGCTCTTGCCCCGGGCGAGCTCGGCCACGTCGGGGTTCTTCTTCTGCGGCATGATCGACGAGCCGGTGGAGTAGGCGTCGTCCATCTCGATCCAGCGGAACTCCTGCGAGGCCCACAGGACGATCTCCTCGCCCAGCCGGGACAGGTGCACGCCGATCATCGCCGCGTCGAACAGGAACTCGGCGGCGAAGTCGCGGTCGGCGACGGCGTCCATCGAGTTCGGCGCGGCGGAGTCGAAGCCGAGCTCCCCGGCCACGGCCCGCGGGTCCAGCGGCAGGGAGGACCCGGCCAGGGCTCCGGAGCCGAGCGGGGAGACGGCCGCGCGGCGGTCCCAGTCGCGCAGCCGGTCGATGTCGCGGGCGAAGGCGTGCACGTGCGCCAGGAGCTGGTGGCCGAAGGAGACCGGCTGGGCGTGCTGCAGGTGGGTCATGCCGGGAGCTGCGGTCTCGGCGTGTTCCTCGGCCTGGCTCATCAGCGCGGTCTCCAGCTCCACCAGCCGGGAGACGATGTGCCGGACGTGGTCGCGGAGGTAGAGGCGCAGATCGGTGGCGACCTGGTCGTTGCGGCTGCGACCGGCCCTGAGCTTGCCGCCGAGCGTGCCGAGGCGTTCCAGCAGCCCGCGCTCCAGCGCGGTGTGGACGTCCTCGTCGGCGACGGTCGGCCGGAACTCGCCCGCCTTGCAGGCTCGCTCCAGGTCGTCCAGGGCGGCGATCATCCGCGCCAGCTCGTCGTCGGTCAGCAGGTTCGCGCGGTGCAGCACCCGTGCGTGCGCGCGCGAGGCCAGCAGGTCGTACGGTACGAGCCGCCAGTCGAAGTGCACGCTCACCGAGAGCCTGGTCAGCGCGTCGGCCGGACCTCCTTCGAACCGGCCGCCCCACAGCCGCATCGGCTTGCCACCATCAGTCACCGTCGTTCTCCCTCCCCATTCAATCCGCGACCCTAGCCCAATCAGGACAGCCGGGCGTCCCGGGCCGAGGCAATCTTGGAGGGCAGGCTCCACAGCTCGACGAAGCCCCGGGCCAGGGACTGGTCGAAGGTGTCGCCGGTGTCGTAGGTGGCGAGGTTGAAGTCGTACAGCGACGCCTCGGAGCGACGGCCGGTGACCGTGGCCCGGCCGCCGTGCAGGACCATCCTGATCTCGCCGGTGACCTGCTGCTGGGCGTCGGCGATGAAGGCGTCCAGGGCCTTCTTGAGCGGGGAGAACCACAGGCCGTCGTAGACGAGCTCGCCCCAGCG
Source organism: Streptosporangium longisporum (assembly GCF_039534895.1). Taxonomy (NCBI): domain Bacteria; kingdom Bacillati; phylum Actinomycetota; class Actinomycetes; order Streptosporangiales; family Streptosporangiaceae; genus Streptosporangium; species Streptosporangium longisporum. The sequence goes on from NZ_BAAAWD010000019.1 coordinate 322,392, forward strand.
CTGGTCGACCGAGCGCTTGAACCGGGCGAGGTCGCGCTCGACGGTGACGTTCTCCAGCTCCATGTGCGCGGTGATCAGCGTGATGGCGCCCGGCGCCTCGTAGACCTCGCGGGACTTGATGCCGACGAGCCGGTCCTCGACCATGTCGAGGCGGCCGACGCCCTGGGCGCCCGCGCGCCGGTTGAGCTCCTCGATGATCTGGAACGGGGTCAGGTGCCGCCCGTCCAGGGCCACCGGGACGCCCTTGACGAAACTGATGATGACCTCGTCGGCCTCGCGCGGCTGTGCCGGGTCGGAGGTGTAGGCGTAGACGTCCTCGACGGGGCCGTTCCAGATGTCCTCCAGGAAGCCGGTCTCGACGGCCCTGCCCCAGATGTTCTGGTCGATGGAGTACGGGTTCTTCTTGCTGGTCTCGATCGGGAGGTTCTTCTCCTCGGCGTAGGCGATCGCCTTGTCCCGGGTCCAGGCGTAGTCGCGGGCCGGAGCGATGACCTTGAGCTCGGGGAAGAGCGCGGCCAGGCCGGCCTCGAACCGGACCTGGTCGTTGCCCTTGCCGGTGCAGCCGTGCGAGACGTGGGTGCCGCCGAACTCCTTGGCCGCGGCGGCCAGGTGCTTGACGATCAGCGGGCGCGAGAGCGCGGAGACCAGCGGGTAGCGGTCCATGTAGAGGGCGTTGGCCTGCAGGGCGGGCACGCAGAAGTCGGTGGCGAACTCCTCGCGGGCGTCCACCACGACGGACTCCACGGCGCCGCACTCGATGGCCCGCTTGCGGATGGCCTCCATGTCCTCGCCGCCCTGGCCGACGTCGACGGCCACCGCGATGACCTCGGCGCCGGTCTTCTCGGCGAGGAAAGGAATGGCGACGGAAGTGTCGAGGCCGCCGGAGAAGGCGAGTACGACCCGGTCAGTCATGATTGGTATCTCCAGGTTCTTCGTTCGTCATGGGTGTCGGATGCTGCCAGGGACCGCCCGCCTGAGCGGGCTGAATACGTCGGTCGGCGTGCCTGAGCAGCGCTTCTGCGACCGACGCCCCGCCCGTCGGGTCCCGGCTGATGACGAGGATGGTGTCGTCTCCGGCCACGGTGCCGAGGATGGACTCCCAGTCGGCGTGGTCGATGGCGGAGGCGAGGAACTGCGCGGCCCCCGGGGGGCGTGCGGACGATGACCAGGTTGGCGGAGGCCTCGGCGGAGACGAGGAGCTCCTCGGCGAGCCTGCCCAGGCGTGCGGCCGGGGACTCCCCGGTGCCGACCCTGGCGCGCCGTATCCGGTCGCCTCCCTCGCCGGGAAGGGCGTAGACCAGGGAGCCGTCCTCGGCGCGCAGCTTGAGGGCGCCGAGCTCGTCCAGGTCGCGGGACAGGGTGGCCTGGGTGACCTCCACCCCGCTCTCCAGCAGCAGCTTGGCCAGCTCGGGCTGGGACCTGATCGGCTGCCGCTGGAGCAGGTCGGCGATGCGCGCCTGGCGGGCGACCTTGGTCATCGGGATCGTCATGCCGGACCCCCTCCGCGGGAGGAGGCCGGGGAGCCGGTGTCGCGGCCGGTCGCCGTGACCAGCCAGTGCAGCAGGGCCTTCTGGGCGTGCAGCCGGTTCTCCGCCTGGTCCCACACCACGCTGCGGGGCCCGTCGAGGACCTCGGCGGTGATCTCCAGGTCGCGGTAGGCGGGCAGGCAGTGCAGCACGACGGCGCCGGGGGCGGCCCGGCCGAGCAGCGCGGCGTTGACCTGGTAGGGCGTCAGGTCGGCGATCCGCCGCTCCCTGCCGTCCTGGCCCATCGAGACCCAGGTGTCGGTGGCGAGCACGTCGGCGTCCGCGGCGGCCTCGGCCGGGTCCGTCAGGACGGTGGCCGACCCGCCGGTCGTCCCGGCGATCTCGGTGGCGCGGCGGACGACCTCCGGGTCGGGCAGGTAGCCCTCGGGGGCGGCGATCCGCACGTGCATGCCGGCCAGTGCCCCGCCGAGCAGGTAGGAGTGGGCCATGTTGTTGGCCCCGTCCCCGAAGTAGGCCAGGGTCAGGCCGGCGGTCGTGCCGAAGTGCTCCCTGACGGTCTGCAGGTCGGCGAGGATCTGGCAGGGGTGGAACTCGTCGGTGAGGGCGTTGACCACCGGTACCGAGGAGGCCGAGGCCATGGCCTCGATCCTGTGCTGGCCGGAGGTGCGCCACACGACGGCGGCGACCTGGCGTTCCAGCACCCGGGCGGTGTCCTCGATCGACTCGCCCCGGCCCATCTGGGAGGAGCCGGCGTCGAGGATCAGCGGGAGGCCGCCGAGCTCGCCGATGCCGACCGCGAACGAGATGCGGGTACGGGTGGAGTGCTTGTCGAACAGGACGGCGACGGTCTGCGGCCCGGCGAAGGGCCGGTAGCCGTGGCGGTCCTTCTTCATCGCCCCGGCCAGGTCGAGGACCTGCTCCTGCTCGGCGGGTGAGAGGTCGTCGTCCCGCAGGAAGTGCCTGACGGGCGCCGACGTGGCCGGGGGCCGTGCGCCGAGGGGGTCACCGGTCATCGGAGGCTCCGTCCAGGATGGCCGGGAGCGCGGCGGTGAAGGCGGCGACGTCGGCCGAGGTGATCACGAGCGGGGGCGCGAGCCGTACCGCGTCGGGCTGCAGGGCGTTGACCAGGAACCCGGCTCGCTGCGCGGCGGCCTGGACGGCGGCCGCGCGGTCGGCGGTCAGCACGATCGCGAGCCACAGGCCCCGGCCGCGGACGCCGGCGAGCAGCGGGTGCTCGATGGCGGCGATGCCGCCGGAGAGTTCGGCCCCGACGGCGCGGACGTGCTCCAGCAGGCCGTCGCGGTCGATGGTGTCGAGCACGGCGAGCGCGGCGGCGGCCGCGACGGGGTTGCCGCCGAAGGTGGAGCCGTGGTCGCCCTTGGCGAAGAGGGTCCCGGCCTCGCCCAGGCCGATGCAGGCTCCGATCGGCAGGCCGCCGCCGAGGCCCTTGGCCAGGGTGAGCACGTCGGGCAGGACGCCCTCGTGCTGGTGGGCGAACCAGTGGCCGGTACGGCCGATCGCCGACTGGATCTCGTCGGCGACCAGCAGCGCGCCGGTGGCGTCGCAGACGTCCCTGGCGGCGCGGAGATATCCCTCGGGCGGGGGCACCACCCCGGCCTCGCCCTGGGTGGGTTCGAGGAAGACCGCGGCGCAGCGGTCGTCGACGGCGCTCTTGAGGGCGTCGGCGTCGCCGTAGGGGACGAACGTGACGTCGATCGGGAACGGGCCGAACTGGTCGCGGATGGAGCGCTTGCCGGTCAGCGAGAGCGCGCCGAGGGTACGGCCGTGGAAGCCGTTCTCCGCGGCCACGAAGCGGGGACGGCCGGTGGAGCCGCCGTACTTGAGGGCGAGCTTGAGGGCGGCCTCGTTGGCCTCGGTGCCGGAGTTGGACAGGAAGACCCTGGCCGGGGCGCCGAGCAGGCCGAGCAGGCGTTCGGCGAGCAGCACCTCGGGCTCGTGCAGGAAGAGGTTGCTGGTGTGGGCGAGGGTGGCGACCTGGCGGGAGACGGCCTCCACCAGGGCCGGGTGGGCGTGGCCGAGGGAGCTGACCGCGATGCCGCCGATCATGTCGAGGTACTCGTGGCCGTCGACGTCCCAGACCCTCGTGCCCTCGCCGCGGGCCAGCGCCACCGGGGGCACCCCGTAGTTGGGCATGAAGGCGGCCTCGAAGCGCCTGGCGAGCGCCTGTCCTGCGGGATCGTGCTGCGGGCTCACTGGTCGTTCCCCTTCGGCTGGGCGGCGGCCGTCGGCCGCGCCGTGAGCTGGTCGGGCGCGTGCGGCGTCGCGGGGACGTCCGGCAGCACCATGGTTCCGACGCCCTCGTCGGTGAAGATCTCCAGCAGCACCGAGTGGGGCACCCTGCCGTCGAGCACGTGCGCCCGTGGCACGCCGCCCCGGACGGCGGTCAGGCACGCCTCCATCTTGGGGATCATGCCGCTGGACAGGGAGGGCAGGAGCTTCTCCAGCTCGGTGGCGGAGAGCCGTTCGATGATCTCGTCCTCGCCGGCGTCGGGGCGCCAGTCGCGGTACAGGCCCGCGACGTCGGTCAGGACGATGAGCTTGGACGCCCGCAGCGCCACGGCGAGCGCGGCGGCGGCGGTGTCGGCGTTGACGTTGTAGACGGTGCCGTCGTCGCTGCGCGCCACCGAGGAGATCACCGGGATGCGCCCGTCGTCGAGCAGTGCCCGTACCGCGCCGGCCTCGACGGCGACGATCTCACCGACCTGGCCGATGTCGACGCCGACGCCGTCGACCACGGCGTGCTTGCGCACCGCGGTGAGCAGGTGGGCGTCCTCCCCGGACATGCCGATCGCGAACGGCCCGTGCCGGTTGATCAGGCCGACCACGTCGCGGTTGACCTGGCCGACGAGGACCATCCTGACGACCTGCATGGCCTCGGGGGTGGTGACCCGCAGACCGGCGGTGAAGGTGGACTCGATGCCGAGCCGGTCGAGCTGGGCGTTGATCTGCGGGCCCCCGCCGTGCACGATCACCGGCCGCAGGCCGGCGTAGCGCAGGAAGACGACGTCCTCGGCGAACCGCTCGCGCAGTCCCTCGTCGGTCATCGCGTTGCCGCCGTACTTGATGACGACGGTGGTGCCGTGGAAGGTGGCCAGCCACGGCAGGGCCTCGATCAGCGTGGCGGCCTTGGACAGGGCCTCGGCGCGTCTCATGAGGAGTACGCCGAGTTCTCGTGGACGTACGCGGCGGTGAGGTCGGTGGTGTGGATCGTCGCGGTGTGCGGCCCGGCCGACAGGTCGACGGTGATCGTCACGTCGCGCGGGGTGAGGTCGACCTTGGAGCGGTCGTCGCCCACGGCGCCGCCCCGGCAGATCCAGATGCCGTTGATGGCCACGTTGAGCCGCTCGGGCTCGAAGGCGGCGTCGGTGGTGCCGACGGCCGAGAGCACCCGTCCCCAGTTGGGGTCCTCGCCGTGGATGGCGCACTTGAGGAGGTTGGAGCGGGCGACGGAGCGGCCGACGGTCACGGCGTCGTCCTCGGAGGCGGCGCCGACGACCTCGACGGCGATCGCCTTGGAGGCGCCCTCGGCGTCCAGCAGCAGCTGGCGGACGAGGTCGGCGCAGACGGCCAGCAGGACCTGCTCGAACTCGGCGAGGTCGGGGACGGTGCCGCTGGCGCCGCTGGCCAGCAGGAGCACGGTGTCGTTGGTGGACATGCAGCCGTCGGCGTCGAGCCGGTCGAAGGTGACCCGGGTGACCCTGCGCAGCACCTCGTCGAGGAGTTCGGCGGGCAGGTCGGCGTCGGTCGTGATCACCGACAGCATGGTGGCCAGGCCGGGGGCGAGCATGCCGGCGCCCTTGGCCATGCCGCCGACCATGTAGCCGCCCTCGCCCCTGCGGAAGGAGATCTTCGAGACGGTGTCGGTGGTGCGGATGGCGTCGGCCGCGGCCAGCCCGCCGTCCCGGGCGAGCTGGGAGACCGCGAGGTCGACCCCGGCCAGCAGCGGGTCCATCGGCAGCCGCTCGCCGATCAGGCCGGTGGAGCAGACCGCGACCTCTCCGGCGGAGTCGTCCAGGGCCTGCGCGACCTTCTCCGCGGTGGCGTGGGTGTCCTGGAAGCCGAGCGGGCCGGTGCAGGCGTTGGCGCCGCCGGAGTTGAGGACGACCGCGTGCACCCTGCCTCCGGACAGCACCTGCTGCGACCACAGGACCGGGGCGGCCTTCACGCGGTTGACGGTGAAGACGCCCGCGGCGGCGCGACAGGGGCCGTCGTTGACGATCAGTGCCAGGTCGCGGGCGCCGCCGGCCTTGATTCCGGCGGCGATGCCCGCGGCCCGGAAGCCGAGGGGTGCGGTCACGCTCATGGGGCGACTCCGTTGAGAGGAAGGCCGAGCTCTTCCGGCAGGCCGAGGGCGAGGTTGGCGCTCTGGATCGCGCCTCCGGCCGTGCCCTTGGTCAGGTTGTCGATGGCGATGACGGTGACGACGCGGCCCGCGCGCCCGTCCAGGGCGACCTGGAGGACGGCGGTGTTGGCTCCGAGGGTCATGGAGGTCGAGGGCCACCGGCCCTCGGGGAGCAGCCGCAGGAACGGCTCGTCCTTGACCGCGGCCTCGTAGGTCTCGCGCAGCAGGGCGGGGGTCAGGCCGGGCCTGGCGGGCGCGCTGCAGGTGGCGAGGATGCCGCGGCTCATCGGCGCGAGCACCGGGGTGAAGGAGACGGTGACCTTCTCCCCCGTCAGCGAGGAGAGGTTCTGCTCCATCTCGGGGGTGTGGCGGTGGACGCCGCCGACGCCGTACGCGCTGGCCGCCCCCATCACCTCGCTGCCCATCAGGTTCGGCTTGGGCGCCCGTCCGGCCCCGCTGGTGCCGCTGGCGGCGACCACCACCACGTCGGGCTCGACGAGCCCGGCGGCGAAGGCGGGGAAGGCGGCCAGGGTGACGGCGGTGGGGTAGCAGCCGGGGACGGCGATCCGCCGGGCGGCGCGCAGCTCCTCGCGGCGGCCGGGCAGCTCGGGCAGGCCGTAGGGCCAGGTGCCGGCGTGGGTGCCGCCGTAGAAGTGCTCCCAGGCGGCGGGGTCGGAGAGCCGGAAGTCGGCGCCGCAGTCGACGACCAGGGTGGCGTCGCCGAGTGACTCGGCGACGGCGGCCGAGGCGCCGTGCGGCAGGGCCAGGAAGACCAGGTCGTGGCCGGCGAGGTTGCCGGGGGTGGTCTCCAGCAGGATCCGGTCGGCCAGCGGTGCCAGGTGCGGCTGGTGCTCGCCGAGGGCGGTGCCGGCGCTGGAGGCCGCGGTCAGCGCGCCGATCTCGATGCCGGGGTGGGACAGCAGCAGGCGCAGGAGCTCGCCCCCGGCGTAGCCGCTGGCGCCCGCGATGGCCGCTCTCATCCGTCCCCCCGATGTCTGCATGTTCATTCAGTGGACCTCATGGTCTTACCATGAAGATTATGCACGCGCCAGGATTTCCATGCAAGTCGATAGGGGTCTTGCGGCGCGGAAGATGCGGACAAAAGGGACGAAAACGGAGATTTATCACCGCTTGAACGGCAGAGAGGGCATCCGGTCGTGTTTCGGCACTGTTGCACGTACCTACCGGTCGGTATCCTGTCGAGCGCCGGTCCCTCCTCTCCCGGGAGTACGAACGTATGAGCATCACCCATGACGACGTCCAGGCACGGCTCACCGCTCCCGGGCAGCTCTTCGAGCTGGAGGAGGTCGCGAGCCACGGCGGGACCGTCAAGACCTGGAAGCACGCGCCCAAGGACTTCCGGGCACTGCTGGAGATCAGCCGGTTCCACGGCGACAAGGTCTTCCTCACCTACGAGGACGAGCACATCACCTACGAGGAGCACTACCGGCGGGCCTGCACCCTGGCCCGGCGCCTGGCCGAGGAGTACGGCGTGGCCAAGGGCGACCGGGTGGCCATCGCCATGCGCAACTACCCCGAGTGGGTGATCTCCTTCTCGGCCGTGCTGGCCGCCGGGGCGATCGCCGTACCGCTCAACGCCTGGTGGACCCCGCAGGAGCTGGAGTACGGCCTGTCCGACTCCGGGGCCAAGGTGCTGATCGCCGACGGCGAGCGGGCGGCCGGTCTGGCCGGCGTGGCGCCCGCGCTGATCGTGACCCGCGGCGAGGCGCCCGAGGGAGCCCGCTCGTTCGCCGACGTGCTGGGCGAGGTGGCGCCGGACGTCACGCCGCCGCCGGTGGAGCTCTCCCCCGAGGACCCGGCCACGATCTTCTACACCTCGGGCACCACGGGCCGTCCCAAGGGCGCCCTGGGCAGCCACCGCAACCTCGGCCAGTCCCCCATGACCGTCGCCTACGGGATGTACCGCGTCATGCTCAAGGCGGGCATGGATCCGGGCGCGGCGGCGGGCCAGCGCCGCGTCACCCTGCTCACCGTGCCGCTGTTCCACGTCACCGGCTGCTTCGCGGTGATGACGACCACCATGTTCACCGGGGGCGGCCTGGTCCTGATGTACAAGTGGGACGCGGGCCGCGCGCTGGAGCTGATCGAGCGCGAGCGGATCACCGGCCTCACCGGCGTGCCGACCAACGTGTGGCAGCTGCTCTCCCACCCCGACCTGGAGAAGTACGACATCTCCAGCCTCAGCGCCCTCGGCTACGGCGGCGCCCCCGCCCCGCCGAAGCTGCTGGAGCGCATCACCGAGCAGCTGCCCAGCCGCGCCCCCTCCAACGGGTACGGCATGACCGAGACCACCGCGCTCGCCATCAGCAACGCCGGCGCGGACTACCTGGCCAAGCCCGACAGCATCGGCCTGCCGATGGCCGTGGTCGAGGTGAAGATCGCCGATCCGCTCGGCGCCGAGCTGCCGCCCGGCGCGGTCGGCGAGCTCTGCATGCGCGGCCCCAACGTCATCCTGGGCTACTGGAACCGCCCCGAGGCCACCGCGGAGACCTTCGTCGGCGGCTGGCTGCACACCGGCGACCTGGCCAGGATGGACGACGAGGGCTTCGTCTTCATCGTGGACCGGGCCAAGGACATGGTCATCCGCGGCGGCGAGAACGTCTACTGCGCCGAGGTGGAGGCCGCCCTGTTCGAACACCCCGCGGTACAGGACGCCGCGGTGATCGGCATCCCCCACGAGGAGCTGGGCGAGGAGGTCGGCGCGGTGGTGCGGCTGTCGTCGCCGGTGCCGGCCGAGGAGCTGCAGGCGTTCCTGCGCGAGCGGATCGCGCCGTTCAAGGTGCCGGTCACGTTCTGGACGCGCGAGACCGAGCTGCCCCGCAACCCCGGAGGCAAGATCCTCAAGACCAGCCTGCGCAGGGAGGTGCTGGGCACCTGAGCGGGACCCGTCCGTGAGCGGGCCGTAAACCGATTGCCTTCGGCTCGCCCAGCACCGAGACTGGCTGCTCGTGTCGGAAAATCCTGATCGGTCGATGAGAACGCTCCTGCGCCGGCTGTCGATGGATCTCAGCCCGCTGCGCGACTCCCGCGACTTCCGCCTGCTCTTCGGATCCGGCGTGATCACGATGTTCGGGACCTTCCTGACCCTGGTCGCGGTTCCGCTGCAGATGAAGGAGCTCACCGGCTCCTACCTCGCGGTCGGCCTGGTCAGCGTGGCCGAGTTCGTCCCGATGGTGGTCTGCGGCCTGTGGGGCGGGGCGATCGCCGACGCCCTCGACCGGCGCAAGATCATCATCTACACCGAGGTGGGGCTCTGCCTCACGGTCCTCGTCCTCACCGTCAACGCGCTGCTGCCCGACCCGCAGGTCTGGGTGCTGTACGTGGTGGGCGCCCTGTCCGCGGGCCTGGGCAGCCTGCAGCGGCCCAGCCTGGAGTCGCTGATGCCGCGTGTGGTCAGGCACGACCAGCTGACCGCGGCGGCCGCCCTGTCGGCCTTCCGGTGGAACCTGGGCGCCATCGTCGCCCCGGCCCTCAGCGGCCTCATCGCGGCCTGGTTCGGCGTCGCGGTGGCGTACGGGATCAACGTGGTGACCTTCCTGGCGTCCCTGGTCCTGCTCTGGGCGGTACGGGCCCAGCCCAAGTCCGAGGAGGCTCCCTCGGCGTCGGTGAGCGCGCTGGTGGACGGGGTCCGCTACGCGGTGCGCCGCCCCGACCTGATGGGCACCTACCTGGTCGACATCGCCGCGATGATCTTCGCCTTCTCCACCGCGCTCTACCCGTTCCTCGCCGACGAGGTCGGCGCCCCCAACGCGCTGGGGCTCTTCTTCTCCGCCTCGGCCGTCGGCTCGCTGATCGCCTCGGTGACCTCCGGCTGGACCCGGTACGTGCACCGGCACGGTCTCGGCGTGATCGTCGCGGCGGCCGTGTGGGGGGTCGCGGTGGCACTGGCGGCGCTGATGCCGACCGTCTGGGGCATCTTCGCCTTCCTGGCGGTGGCCGGGGCCGCCGACATGATCAGCGGTGTGTTCCGCTCCACCATCTGGAACCAGACCATCCCCGACGAGTTCCGCGGCCGGCTGGCCGGCATCGAGCTGCTCTCCTACACGAGCGGCCCGATGCTCGGCAACGCCAGGGCGGGCCTGATGGCCAACCTGGGCGGGACCCGCTTCTCGCTGGGCGTCGGCGGCCTGCTCTGCGTGGGGGCGGTGGCCGCGATGGCCGCACTGCTCCCCGCCTTCCGCCGCTACGACGCCCGCACCGACGAGTACGCGCTCAGGGAACGCGCCCGCCGCGAGAAGCCCGCCCCCGCCTGAGTCATCCGGTCTCGCGCCAGCCCTCGTACTCCTCGGCCAGCGCGTCCAGGCGGGCCACGCCCTCCGGCGGAAGTGTCCCGGAGGGGTCCTCGACCACCACGAGCCACTGGGCGTCCTCGGCGTCGTCCTCGCCCGCGAGGGTCTCCCTGACCACCGCGGGCACGCCCAGCGCCGGGAACTCCCCGGCCACGACCTCGGCGACCTCCTCGGCGTCGTCGCGGTCGGCGAGGACCAGCAGGTGTCTCATCGTCGCCTCCCGAGCGGGGTCCACCGGAACGAGGGGCCCGGCCCGCGACCGGTCCCGACATGACGGCAGGGGCCCGGGACGGGTCCCGGGCCCCTGTGAGACGGTCAGGCGCCGCGCATCCGGGCGCCGGTGCGCTCGGCGGCCAGCGCCACGGCCGCGTCCCGGGCCGCGGTGGTCTCCTCCACCGTGAGCGTCCGGTCCGGTGCCCGGAAACGCAGGGCGTAGGCCAGGGAGGTACGGCCCTCGCCGACCTGGGCCCCGGTGTAGACGTCGAACAGCCGGATCGACTCCAGCAGCTCGCCCGCGCCTTCGCGCAGTGCCGCCTCCACCGTGGCCACCGGGGTCGTCGCCTCCACCACGAGCGCGACGTCCTGGCTCGCGACGGGGTAGCCCGAGATGGACGGCGCCTGCGGCGGTCCGGCCATCAGCGGCTCCAGCCGGGTCAGCTCCAGCTCCATCGCGCAGGTGCGCGGGGGCAGGCCATAGGCCTCGACCACGCGCGGGTGCAGCTCACCGGCGTGGCCGACGAGCACGTCACCGGCGTACAGCGCGGCGCAGCGGCCCGGGTGCCAGGGCTCGTGGCGGTCCGCGCGGACCTCCAGGGTGACGCCCGCCTCGGCGGCCACCAGGCGGGCGGCCTGCACGGCGTCCGCCCAGTCGGCCGGCCGTCCCCTGCCCCACCAGCCGGACGGTTCGAACTCCCCGGCCAGCACGACCCCGACCCGGAGCGGCTGGGCCGGCAGCGCCGACTCGATCGAGGCCAGCTCCTCGGGGGTCGGCCTGCGGTCGACGCCCAGCACCGGGGCGGTCGCGGGCGCGTCCGGGGAGGGCCGGTAGACCAGCCCCATCTCGAAGATCGCCACGTCGCCCGCGCCCCGGCCCACGTTGCGCACCAGCGTCTTGAGCAGACCGGGCAGCAGGGTGGTGCGCATCAGCGGCTCGTCCTCGCTGAGCGGGTTGGCCAGCCGTACGGCCGCCCGTCGCGCGTCGCCGGCGGGCAGCTGCAGGCCGTCGAAGTCGCGCTCCCCCGTTGAACGGGTAGGCGAGGGTCTCGACGTAGCCCGCGGCGGCCAGCGCGCGGCCCACCCGGCGGCGCAGGCGCTGGCTCTCGGTGAGCCCGGCGCCCGCCGGGGCGGTGGGCAGGATCGAGGGCAGGTTCTCGTAGCCCTCCAGCCGGATGACCTCCTCGGCGAGGTCGTTCGGGTCGGTCAGGTCGGGCCGCCACGAGGGCGGGGTGACCAGCAGCATGTCGTCGCCGGTGACCGCGAGCTTGGCGGCGATCCCCCCGGTGGCGGGGTCGCCGGTGGCGGCGGTGCCGGCGGCCGGCCCCTGTCCCGGGGCGCCCGGCGCCAGGCCGTCCGCGGACGGGGCCCCGGCGAGGCTCTCGATCGCGCAGCCGACCTGCTCCAGCCTACGGATCACGGTCTCGCGGTCGTAGCCGATGCCCGCGACCCTGCCCGGGTACCCGCTCGGGACGGCGATGCGGACCGGTTCGACGTCCACCTCGGCGTGGGTGACGCCCGGCTCGATCGTGCCGCCGCCGAGCTCGGCCAGCAGCCGGGCCGCGCGCCAGGACGCCTGCAGCGGAAGCTCCCGGTCGACGCCCCGCTCGAAGCGCTTGGAGGCCTCGCTGACCAGGTTGTGCCGGCGCGACATGCGCGCGACGCCGCTGGGCGAGAAGTGGGCGGCCTCGATCACGACGTCGGTGGAGGCGTCGGAGATCTCGGTGTTCAGGCCGCCCATGGTACCGGCCATCGAGATCGCGCCGGAGGCGTCGGTGATCAGGACGTCCTCGGGGTGGAGCGCGCGGGTCACGTGGTCGAGCGTCTCCAGCGTCTCGCCGGGCTCGGCCCTGCGCACCACGATCTCGCCGGTCAGCCGGGCCGCGTCGAAGGCGTGCAGCGGCTGGCCGAGCTCCAGCATGACGTAGTTGGTGACGTCGACCGCGAGCGAGACCGGGCGCACGCCCGCGCGGACCAGCCGGGCGCGCAGCCACAGCGGGCTCGGCGCCGACGGGTCGAACCCGCGGATCCGGCGGAGCACGAACCGGTCGCAGGCCGAGGGGTCGGCGATCGAGGCCGGGTAGGAGGTGCCGGAGGGCACCCCGCCCTGCTCCGGCGGGGAGACGTCGGCCGGGTCGGCGAACGCCGAGCCGAAGGCGGTGGCGGCCTCCCGGGCGACGCCCCTGACGGAGAGGGCGTAGCCGATGTCGGGGGTGATCTCCAGCTCGATCACGTCGTCGCGCAGGCCGAGCAGCTCGACCACGTCGGCGCCGATCGGGGTGCCCTCGGGCAGCACCAGGATGCCGGGCGAGGACTCGGCCACGCCGAGCTCGGACTCCGAGCAGATCATGCCGTCCGACAGCCGCCCGTACGTCTTGCGCGAGGCGATCTCGAAGCCGCCGGGCAGCACGGCGCCGGGCAGCGCGACCGGGACGCGGTCACCGGCCGAGAAGTTCGTGGCACCGCAGACGATCTCGCGGGGGGCGGCCTCGCCCACCTCGACGCGGCAGTGACGGATGGGCTTCTTGAAGCCCTCGAGCGTCTCGATGGAGACGACCTCGCCCACGACGACGTTCTTGATGTCGTGGCCGTAGGAGACGACCGACTCGAGCTTGAGCCCGGCCGCGGTGAGCTTCTCGGCGATCTCGTGCGCCGTGACGGCGGGCAGATCGACGTACTCCCGCAGCCATGAGATCGGGACCTTCATCAGATCTCCATTCCGAAGGGGAGCGTGAAACGGACGTCTCCCTCGACCATGTCGCGCATGTCCTCGGCGTTGTGGCGGAACATCAGGGTGCGCTCGACGCCCATGCCGAAGGCGAAGCCGCTGTAGCGGGCCGGGTCGACGCCGCAGGCGATGAGCACCCGCGGGTTGACCATGCCGCAGCCGCCCCACTCGATCCACCCCTCGGACCTGCAGGTGCGGCAGGGCGGGTTGCCGGGCGTCGCCGAGGAGCCGCGGCAGACGAAGCAGCGCAGGTCCATCTCGGCGGAGGGCTCGGTGAACGGGAAGTAGTTGGGCCGGAACCGGGTGGTGATGCCCTCGCCGAACATGACCTCGGCGAAGCGGTCCAGGGTGCCCTTGAGGTGGGCCATGGTCAGGCCCTCGTCGATCGCCAGCCCCTCGATCTGGTGGAAGACCGGGGTGTGGGTGGCGTCGAGCTCGTCGGTGCGGAACACCTTGCCGGGCGAGATCACGTAGACCGGGAGCGGCCTGCCGAGCAGCGCCCTGATCTGGACCGGGGAGGTCTGGGTGCGCAGCACCTTGCCGGAGTCGACGGACTCCACGAAGAAGGTGTCGTGCTCGGAGCGCGCGGGGTGGTCGGCGGAGATGTTGAGGGCGTCGAAGTTGAACCACTCCCCCTCCAGCTCGGGCCCCTCGGCCACCTCGTAGCCCATCGCGACGAAGGTGTCGGCGATGCGCTCCTGCAGGGTGGTCAGCGGGTGCCTGGCGCCCCGGAGGGCGCGGCCGGTGGGCAGGGTGACGTCGACGGTCTCCTCGACGAGGACCCGCTCGTCGCGTTCGGCCTCCAGCTCGGCCTGCCGCCGCGCCAGGGCCTCGGCGACGGCCTTGCGGGCGCCGCCGATGCGCTTGCCCGCCTCGGCGCGGGCCGCGGGGGGCAGGACGCCGATCTCGCGGTTGGCCAGGGCGATCGGCGAGCGGTCGCCGGCGTGCGCGAGGCGCACCCGCTTCAGTTCTTCGAGGTCACGCGCGGCCTTGACGGCCTCCAGCGCGTCGGCCTGCATGCGCGCCATCTCGTCGGCGTGCAGCGGGGTCACCTCGACCGGGTCGTAGTTTGACACAAGAGGGCTCCGAATCCAGGGCTTGAGCGGCCATGAGTCTAGTCGGGTGAGCCCACCGGGCCGACATCCGCGCTCAGGCGAAGTCCGGGGTGCCGGTGGGCACCATAAATCGGAACTCGGCTCCGCCGTCCGGCCCGCGCTGCACGGAGATGGTGCCGCCGTGCGCCTCGATCAGCCCCTTGACGATGAACAGGCCGAGCCCGGTGCCGCCGCGGCGGCGGGCGTTGCCCCGCCAGAACTGCCGGAAGACGCGCGTGACCAGCTCGGGCGGGATGCCCTCTCCCTGGTCACGGACGGACACGGCCACTCCCCACTCGCTTGGTTCGACCACTATTGTCACCGTACCGCGCCCGTGACGCACCGCGTTTTCCATCAGGTTGGCGAGCACCTGATCGATCTTGTCCTGGTCGAGCCAGGTCTCGGGCAGCTCGCCGCGCACGTCGAGCACGAAGCGGTCCCCGGGCTCGCCCGCGGCCACCCGGCCCGCGATGATCCGGGAGATCCTGGCCGGGATGTCGACCACCTGGCGGTGGATCTCCAGCCGTCCCGACTCGATGCGCGAGACGTCCAGCAGCTCGGTGATCAGCCGGGTCACCCGGTCGGCGTCGGCGTTCACCGTCTCCAGCATGACCAGCTTCTGGTCGTCGGTGAAGCGGGTCCACTTGGCCAGCAGGGTCGCGGTGAACCCCTTGACGCTGGTCAGCGGGGAGCGCAGCTCGTGGGCGACGGTGGAGACCAGGTCGGCGCGGCTGCGTTCCAGGCGGGCGCGGGCCCCGGCGTCGCGGAGCGTGATGACGACCCGGACGACCCTGCCGCCCCGCGCGGGCTCGCGCACCAGGCGGGCGGCCACCAGCATCTCCTGCCCGCCCGGGGTGCGCAGCGGCAGCTCGGGCTGGCGGGAGCGGGTGGGCAGGCCGCCGTAGGTGTCGAGCCACTTCCACCAGTCGCGCCCGTCCTGGTCGCGGAAGGAGAAGACGTCGCGCAGGTGCCGTCCGGTGGCCCGCTCGCGGGTGACCCCGGTGAGGCGGGTCGCGGCCCGGTTGACGGTGAGCACGTGCCCGTCCCCGTCGGCCACCACGAGACCGTCGGGAAGCTCGTCAGCGTCGATCATGGGAACGGGGTCGGCGCTCCGCCCACCGGTGTGTTCGCCGTGCACGACCCCGCCTCCTCGACGCTACATGGCCGACAATAGCGGGTTTCCCGTACCACCGGTCAGCCCGCGGGCGCCGGTCGGCGGACGCCGGCGGGAGCGGTGCGCTGAGATCGGGCAGATGCGTACAGACAGACCGCGGCGGCGGTCGCCAGGTTCAGGCTCTCGGCCCGCCCGTGGATCGGCACCCTGACGACCTCGTCGGCCAGGGCCAGGATGTCCTCGGGCAGTCCCCACGCCTCGTTGCCGAAGATCCAGGCCGTCGGGCCGGACAGGTCCACGTCGTCCAGGGTGAGCTCGCCCGCGCCGTCGGCGGCCAGCACGCGCAGCCCGGAGTCCTTGAGGTGCTGTGCGACCCGCCCGGCCCCGGCCCCGGTGGTGACCGGCAGGTGGAACAGGCTGCCCGCGCTGGCCCGTACGCACTTGCCGTTGTAGGGGTCGACCGAGGCGTCGGTGAAGACGACCGCGTCGGCGCCCGCGGCGTCGGCGGTGCGCAGCACGGTGCCGGCGTTCCCGGGGTCGCGCACGTGGGCGAGCACGGCCACCAGCGTGGAGCCGGGCGTCACCGCGGTCTCCAGGGGCACGTGCACGAAGCGGCACACGGCCAGCAGGCCCTGCGGGGTGACGGTCTGGGCCAGCTCGGCCATGACCTCGCCGCTGGCGCGCAGCAGCGGCACCCCGGCCGCGGTGGCGGCGGCGACCAGGTCGGCGTGGCGCGTCTCGGCCTCGGCGGTGGCGAACAGCTCCACCACCACGCCGTCCAGCGCCAGCGCCTCGCGGACCGCCTGCGGCCCCTCGGCCAGGAAGGAACGGTCGCGGTCCCGGAAGGCCCGCTTGGTCAGCCTCCGCGCGGCCTTGACCCGCGGCGACTTGATGTTGGTCAGCTCAGACCCGGCCATGCCCGTCCCCCAAGAATGCGAACGCGGCCCGCAGCAGTGAAGCTGCGGGCCGCATCGTCGTCAGTGCCTTGCCCGACCGGCTGGCTCAGCCGGCGACCGGTGCGTTCACGTCGGCCGGGAGCGCCTTCTTGGCGGCCTCGACCAGCGTCGCGAACGTGGCGGCGTCGTTGACCGCGAGGTCGGCGAGGATCTTGCGGTCGACCTCGATGGAGGCGAGCCGCAGGCCCTGGATGAGCCTGTTGTAGGTGATGCCGTTCTGGCGGGCAGCGGCGTTGATCCGCTGGATCCAGAGACGGCGGAAGGTGCCCTTGCGGTCCTTGCGGTCGCGGTAGGCGTACGTCATCGAGTGGAGCATCTGCTCCTTGGCCTTGCGGTACAGCCTGGAACGCTGACCCCGGTAGCCCTTCGCCCGCTCGAGAACGACCTTGCGCTTCTTCTTGGCGTTGATCGCCCGCTTCACGCGTGCCATGTGTATCTATCTCCCCGGGGGCGGTTACTTAGCGAGCAGCTTCTTGATCTTCTTGGAGTCGGCGTCGGAGAGCACGACCTCGGGCTTGAGACGACGCGTCAACGTGGACGGCTTGTGCTCGTTGTAGTGCGCGCGGTTGGCGCGACGACGCACGAGCTTGCCGGTGCCCGTGAGCCTGAACCGCTTCTTCGCACCGCTGTGCGTCTTCATCTTCGGCATTTCGGCCGTCTCTCCCTCGATCGCGCCGATGTCCCGGGCCGGTAACCCGAGTCAAGGGCATGCCTGACTGCGAGACCGGACCCGGTCTCGGCTTGATCTCGCGACTACCTGAAAATCCAGGCTATGCGAGTTACTCCTGCGGAGCCGCCACCGCTCCGCCGACGGAGACCGGGCTGCCTGCGTCGCCGGCGTTGCCGCCGTCGCCCTGCGTCTCGTCCGCGGACCGGGACGCGTCACCGGAGGCGTCCTCGTCATGCCGCGCCTTGGCCGCCGCCTTCTCGGCCTTGGCCTCTGCCTTCTTCTTGTGCGGGCCGATCACCATGATCATGTTACGGCCGTCCTGCTTGGGCTGGGACTCGACGAAGCCGAGCTCCGTCACGTCCTCGGCCAGCCGCTGCAGGAGCCGGAAGCCCAGCTCGGGCCGGGACTGCTCCCGGCCGCGGAACATGATGGTGACCTTGACCTTGTCCCCCGCCTTGAGGAACCGCACCACGTGACCCTTCTTGGTCTCGTAGTCGTGCGGATCGATCTTCGGCCGGAGCTTGATCTCCTTGATGATGGTGTACGCCTGGTTGCGGCGCGCCTCACGTGCCTTCATCGCGGACTCGTACTTGAACTTGCCGTAGTCCATGAGCTTGCACACTGGCGGGCGAGCCGTTGCCGCGACCTCGACCAGGTCAAGGTCGGATTCTTGAGCCAGCTTCAAGGCATCGCCGATGGAGACGATGCCCACCTGCTCGCCGTTCGGGCCGACGAGGCGGACCTCGGGCACGCGAATGCGGTCGTTGATGCGGGGCTCGGCGCTGATGGGGCCTCCTAGGTTGCGATCCGCGGCCTCCCGGCAGGAGGCCGCAACATGCTCGATCGTGCCGGGAGGTCGCGGACGCGCACCCTTTGCCGAGGGTGTCGAACGCAAGATGCCCCGCACGTCACGCATGCGGGGTCACATGAACCGAGGGCTTCACGCCGTAAGCTCTCCGGGAGTCACCCGGTGTGATCCTGACCTCTCAGCCTTGCGGCCGACGAGGTGGGAGGGCGACCTCCGCTTGCGCGTCCAGCAGGCACGCCGGACCGATCGAGTCGTTACTCTACCACAACCGCGTGCTCACTCAGAATCATCCCGCTCCGCGCCACGACGTCCGCTTCTCCGTGACCTCGGCAGGCCCGGAGATCCCGGGACGCGGAAAAGCCGGAGACGCGGAGACGCGGAGACGCCGGCGGGCCCGGTCACTCGGCCGGTGCGGCGCGCCTGACGATCTCGGCCTTGCCCGCCTCACGCATGGCCTCCACCGGCACGTCCGCGCGGCCGGTCATCAGCTCGACCTGCCGGACCGCCTGGTGCAGGAGCATCGGGAACCCGCCGACGACGGTCCCGCCCCGGGCGGCCACCGCCACCGCCAGCCGGGTGGGCCAGGGGGCGTAGACCACGTCGAACAGGGCGGGCACCCGCTCCAGCGTGCCGGCCAGGTCGTCGGCGGCACCGGAGGGCAGGGTCGAGACGACCAGGTCGACCTCCAGCGCCGCCTCGAGCTTGTCGAAGGACTGAACGGTCAGGTTCACGCCCAGCCGTTCGGCCGCCTCGGCGGTGATGGAGACCCTGCCCGGGTCGCGGACCACGAGGGTGGCCTCCCCCAGGCCGAGGCGGCGCAGGGCCGCCAGGGCCGAGGAGGCGGTCGCGCCGCCGCCCAGGACGGTCGCCGCGCGGGGCGCGGTCACCCCGGCCTCGGCCAGCGCCTCGACGATGCCGTACACGTCGGTGTTGTCGCCGTGGCGCCCGTCCTGGGACAGGATCACGGTGTTGGCCGCGCCCACCTGGAGGGCCAGCTCGGAGACGGTGTCGAGCAGCGGCAGCACGGCCCGCTTGAGCGGCATGGTCAGCGACAGCCCGCGCCAGGTGCCGTCCAACCCGGCGATCAGGCCGGGCAGGGCGGCCTCGTCGCACTCGATCGCCTCGTAGTGCCAGTCGTGCAGGCCCATGCCGCGGTGGGCCGCGCGGTGCAGGTACGGGGAGAGCGAGTGGACGATCGGGGATCCGAGCACCGCCGCCTTCAGCACCCGTTCACCTTGTTCCGCTCGTACTCGGCCTTGAGCGCCAGGAAGTCCGACTCCAGCGAGGCGAACTTGGTGATGCGCTTGCCCGGGCAGGTGGTGACGAACCACACCCATTCACCCTTGGTGGGGTTGAGCGCCGCCTGGATGGCGTCGTCGCCGGGGTTGGCGATCGGGCCGGGGGGCAGCCCCTCGAACCTGTAGGTGTTGTAGGGCGAGGTGCTCTCCAGGTCCCTGCCGGAGGATTCGATGCCGTACTTGTTCAGCCCGTACATCACCGTGCTGTCCATCTCCAGCTTGCGGCGGGGCGTGCCGTCGAGGCGGTTGTAGATGACGCGGGCCACCTTGCCCATGTCCTCCTGGGTGCCGGACTCGGCCTGCACGATGCTGGCGATCGTCATGATCTCGTGCGGGGTGTGGCCGAGCTCCCTGGCCTTGGACTGCAGGTCGTCCTTGTCGGCGGTCTGGTTGAAGCGGTCGACCATCGCGGTCAGGATCTCCGAGGCCGTCATCTTGGGCCTGATCTCGTAGGTGGCCGGGAAGGCGTAGCCCTCCAGCCTGCCCCTGGCGTACGCCGGCAGGCCGAGCTCCTCACCGTTCCTGGCCGCCTGCTGGAACTCCTTGAGCGGCTTGCCGGTCTGCTTGGACAACTGCTTGAGGGTGTCGGCCAGGCGCAGCCCCTCCTTGAGGGTGACCCGCTCCAGCAGCCGCTTTTCCGGGTCGAGCAGCTTCACGGCCTCGGCGGCCGACATCTGCTTGCGCATGGTGTACTCGCCGGGCTGCAGCGAGGAGCTCTTGCCCGCCTGGCCGACGGCGTCGACGAAGGCCCTGGCGCTCTTCACCACGCCCTGGTCCTGCAGGGTCTGCGCGATCTGGGAGGCGCTCTGGCCGTCCTTGATCTCCACGACGATCTCACCGGAGCCCTTGCCGGTGTAGTCGTCGGGGGTCATCACGTCGCGCACCCAGGTGTAGCCGTAGAAACCCGCGGCGCCGATCCCTCCCAGCAGCACGATGATCGCGAGCATCGGGGCGAGGAACCGGCCCCGGCTGCGGCGGCGCCTGCGCCGGCGTCCCCGCCGCTCACCGGGCTCGCGGCCCGAGGACGCGCGGGAGCCGCGGCGCGACCGACCCTCGTCGTCGGAGCCGACCAGGAAGTCCATATCGAGATCGTTCATAGAGACGCTGGCCAATCTCCCGCTGAGGACGGCATGGCGTCAAGTGGGTCCGCCAAACCGGAGGGGGGCATCCTGCCGGACGTCCCGCCGTCGCGGGAACCGCCGTCCGGTCCGGGGACGCGGGACGCCGCTCGCCGCGGAACGGGGGGTGTTCCGCCGGGCATCAACGCTTCCCGAGGTATCTGTTCAGCTGTTCCCGGTATCTCACAAACTCACTCTCTTTGTCAGTGAATTTCGTGATTCTATGCTCCGGATTGGTGGTCACAAACCAGAACCAATCACCTTGATCTGGCTGGAGAGCCGCGATCAATGCCTTCTCCCCGGGGTTGGCGATGGGCCCGGGCGGCAGGCCGGGACGGAGGTAGGTGTTGTACGGCGACCTCATCTCGGTGTCCTTCTGGGACACCTCCAGGGTCCTGCGCCGCTGCGCGTACAGCACGGTGGTGTCCAGCTGGAGGGGCGTCCCGGCCCTGATCCGGTTGTAGATCACTCTAGCGATCTTCGGATAGTCCGGGTCCCGGCCTCCCTCGGCCTGGACGATGCTGGCCACGGTGACCGCCTGCAGCGGCGTCAGCCGTCTCCGCTCGGCCCGGTCCTCCAGGTCGATGGCCTCGGCGACCTGTTTGTAACGTTCCACCATCGCGGCGAGCAGCCCGGGCGCGGTGGTGCCGGCCTCGATCTCGTAGGTGGCCGGGAACAGGAAGCCCTCCGCGCTCCTGGCGTACCGGGGCAGGCCGAGCGTCTGCTCGTCGGCGGCGGCCCTGACCAGGTCGGCGCGGCGCAGGTCGGTGTCCTCGGCGAGCCGGTCGAGCAGCTCGGGCAGGCGCAGCCCCTCGGGGATCGTGACGGTGCGCACCATGCGCGACCCGGGCGCGGCCAGCAGGTCGAGCGCGGCCGCCGCCTCCATGCCCCTGCGCATCCTGAAGCGGCCCGGGTGCAGGGTGTCGGTCCTGTCCTGCTCCTCGGCCCGCCTGACGAACGCCCTGGCGCTCGCCACCACCCCGGCGTCGGCCAGCGTCCGCCCGATCTCGGCGGCGCTCGCGCCCCGGGGGATCTCCACCACGACCGCGCCGGACCCCGGTCCCTCGAAGTCGGCGGGCGCCAGGTAGGGCCGGACCACGATGAGCCCGGCGGCCCCCGCGGCGACCACGAGCGCGCCCGCCCCGGCCAGCAGCGGCCACATCGGCCGCGGGCCGCTCATCGGACGGCTCCGCCGGCCGGTCCGCGACCGGACGTCTCACCGGCCCCGCTCCCGGGACCGCCCATGACGTCCCGCTCCCCCGGACCGCCGGCGCCCTCCTGCCCGGCGTCGCGGGCCGCCCCGCCGCGTGGTGGGGGCGGCGCCACAGGGGCGCCGGGGGGTCTGCCGGTGGCGCGCTCGGCGTCCAGCGCCGCCTGGAGCAGGACGATCGCGGCGGCCTGGTCCACCACCGCGCGCTGGTTCTTCGCCCGCACCCCGCTGGCCCGCAGGCCCTGCTGGGCGGTGACCGTGGTCAGCCGCTCGTCGAACAACCGGACCGGGACCGGGGCCAGCCGCGCCGCGATCCTGCCCGCGAAGTCGCGGGCCGCCTCGGCCGCCGGCCCCTCCCGCCCCGACAGCGAGGTCGGCAGGCCGACCACCACCTCGACGATCTCGTACTCGGCCGCGATCTCCGCGAGCCGGTCGAGGTCGCCCCGGCCGCGCCGGACGGTCTCCACCGGCGTGGCCAGCAACCCCGAGGGGTCGCTGCGCGCCACGCCGACGCGGACCGAGCCGACGTCGACCCCGAGCCGGACACCGTTTCTCATCATCGTCTCCACCCTCCTGCCGGACGTGGCGTGAGGGTGTCGTACCCCGTCAGGAGAGCGTCTGCGCGATCGTCCGCTCCACGGCGGCGAGTGCCTCGCCGATCTCCTCGGGGCGGACCCCGCCGCCCTGCGCGACGTCGTCCTTGCCGCCACCACCACCTCCGAGCGCCTTCGCGGCGACGCCGACCAGCAGGCCCGCCTTCAGCCCCCGGTCGCGTCCCGCCTCGTTCACCGCGGCGATGACGACCGGCCGGTCGCCGGGGACACCGGCGATCACGACGACCGCGGCGCGGTCGCCGGGCAGCCGCCCGCGTACGTCAAGGGCGAGCTTACGCAGATCGTCCGGAGAGGTGCCATCAGGCGCGCGGTGGGTGACGACGGCTGCTCCGTGCAGATCACGGGCACTTTCCGCCATCTGTCCCGCTCCGGCGAGCGCCTGGGCCGAGCGCAGACCGGCCAGCTCCTTCTCCGCCGAGCGCAGCCGGGTCACGATGCCCTCGATGCGCTCGGGCAGCTCCTCCCTGCGGGCCTTGAGCTGCTCCGACAGCTGGGCGACGAGCACGCTCTCCTTGGCCAGGAAACGGAAGGCGTCCAGCCCGACCAGGGCCTCCACCCGGCGCACGCCCGCGCCGATCGAGGCCTCGCCCATCACCTTGACCAGGCCCAGCTGCCCGGAGCTGGCCACGTGGGTGCCGCCGCACAGCTCCCGGGAGTACTCGCCGACCTCGACGATGCGGACGGTGTCGCCGTACTTCTCGCCGAACAGGGCCAGGGCGCCCATCGCCCGCGCCTCCGCCTGGGAGGTGTGGAAGGCGTTGACCTTGAGGTCGTTGATCAGCACGGCGTTGACCTCGTCCTCGACGTCGCGCAGCACGCTGGGCGGCACCGCGCCCGCGGCGGTGAAGTCGAAGCGGAAGCGGCCCGGCGAGTTCTCCGAACCGGCCTGCGCGGCGGTCTCGCCCAGCGCGTTGCGGAAGCCGCGGTGCACCAGGTGGGTGGCGGTGTGGCTGCGGGAGATCGCCCTGCGCCGCTCGACGTCGATCTCGGCCTGGGCCTGATCGCCCACCCGGATCTCGCCGGAGCGGACCTTGCCGCGGTGCACGACGACCCCGGGGACCGGGGACTGCACGTCCACGATCTCCACCTCGGCGCCGCCGGTGCGGATCACGCCCTGGTCGGGGAGCTGGCCGCCGCCCTCGGCGTAGAACGGGGTGCGGCCCAGCACCACCTCGACCGACGTGCCCGCACCCGCGGCGGGCACCGAGGCGCCGTCCACCAGCAGGCCGATGACCTCGGCCTCGGCGGTCACCTGGTCGTAGCCCAGGAAGTCCACCTTGCCGGTCTTCTCCAGGATCGTCCCGAAGATGGAGATGTCGGCGTTGCCGGTCTTCTTGGCGGCGGCGTCGGCCTTGGCCCGGTCGCGCTGCTCCTTCATCAACCGGCGGAAGCCCTCCTCGTCGACCTGCAGCCCCTGCTCGGAGGCCATCTCCAGGGTCAGGTCGATCGGGAAGCCGTAGGTGTCGTGGAGCTGGAAGGCCTGGTCGGCGGCGAGCGTGGCGCGGCCCTTGCGCTTGGTCTCCTCGGCGGCCACGTCGAAGATCGCGGTGCCGGTGCGCAGGGTGCCCAGGAAGGAGGCCTCCTCGGCGTCGATGACGCCGTGGACCTGCGGGGCGTCGGCCTTGAGCTCGGCGTACTGCTCGCCCATCACCTCGACGGTCACCGCGGTGAGCTCGTGCATGTAGCGCTCCTCACCCGCGCCGAGCAGGCGCAGGTTGCGGATGGCGCGGCGCAGGATGCGGCGCAGCACGTAGCCCCTGCCCTCGTTGGAGGGCAGCACCCCGTCGGCGACGAGCATCACGCCGGTCCTGACGTGGTCGGCGACCACGCGCAGCGACACGTCGGCGCGCTGGTCGCGGCCGTAGCGCGTCCGGGTGAGCTCCGCCGCCCGGTCGAGGATCTTGTACGTGGTGTCGATCTCGTAGATGTTGTCGACGCCCTGCAGGATCGCCGCCATGCGCTCCAGGCCCATGCCGGTGTCGACGCTCTTGGCGGGCAGCTCTCCGGCGATGTCGAAGTCGATCTTGCTGCGGACCGCGCTGAGCTGGAACTGCATGAAGACGTTGTTCCACACCTCGAGGTAGCGGTTCTCGTCGGCGACCGGGCCGCCCTCGCGCCCGTACTCGGGGCCGCGGTCGTAGTAGATCTCGCTGCACGGGCCGCCCGGGCCCGGCACGCCCATGTGCCAGTAGTTGTCGGCCAGGTCGCGGCGCTGGATGCGCTCGGCCGGCACGCCGGCCTTCTTCCAGATCTCGGCGGCCTCGTCGTCGTCGAGGTAGACGGTGGCCCACAACCGGTCCTCGGGGAAGCCGAAGCCGCCCTCGGACTCGGACCTGGTCAGCAGCTCCCAGGCGAAGGGGATCGCCTGGTCCTTGAAGTAGTCGCCGAAGGAGAAGTTTCCGAGCATCTGAAAGAAGCTGGCGTGCCTGGTCGTCTTGCCGACCTCGTCGATGTCGAGGGTCCGCACGACCTTCTGCGCGCTGGCGGCCCGCCTGTAGGGCGGCTTCTGCTGCCCCAGGAAGTAGGGCTTGAAGGGCACCATGCCCGCGTTCACCAGAAGCAGGGTCGGGTCCTCGGCGATGAGGCTGGCCGAGGGCACGACGGTGTGCCCACGCTCCTCGAAGAAGCGCAGGAAGCGGCGGGCGATCTCTGCCGAATCCATGTCAGCGGCCATCCTTTACGTCGGTGTGATAGGGGTTTTCCACGGCGCTCTCCACGGTGTCGAGTCCGAACCGCGATCGCAACTCTGTTTCCCGCTCGGCCGCGCCGCGCCGGGTCTCACCGGCCAGCTCGCGCACCTGCTCCAGCGCGCCGGCGGCACCGTGCACGGCCCGCCGGGCCAGGTGGTCGGGGTGCAGCGCCTGGAGTTTGCGCATGACCCACACGGCGCCGAACGCGCCCAGGCCCATGTAGAACAGCCTGCGGATCATCGCCGCCGCCTCTCCAGCGCCGGCCGGGCACCCGCCGGGCGACGGCGGGCGCCCAGCGCCCGGCGCAGGCCGTGGGTGAACGCCGCGACCTTGATCATCGGACCGGTGACGAGGTTCTGGGTGACGTCGCTGACCCGGGCGACGTGCCCGCTGACCTGCTTGACGTCCTTGGTGATGGCCTCCAGGGCCACCAGCTGCCGGTTGGTCTCGCCGACGGCCGCCGAGACGTCCTCCAGCAGCGGCACGACCCGGTCGCCCAGCTGGGAGACCATCTTGGTGGTCTCGGTCAGCAACCGGATCAGCCGGACCAGGGCGACGGCCATGAAGCAGACCAGGATCGCCCAGGCCATCGCGGCGATCAGCCCGGCGACCTCTCCTGCGGTGAGCATTGCGGACCCGTCCCCTCATAGGTGACCCCGGCCGTGGTCGGGTGGAATGGCAAAACCCTATCGTGCCCGAGGTCACCGCTCTCCGCTCACCGCACGTCACCGGACGCGCCGGGCACGGCGGCGCGGGGACGGGCGCGCGGGAACGTACGCGGGCCGGACACCGGCCGGGTGCGGAACGGACGCGGCGCGGCGAGGCGCGGGGCGGGGCGGGGCGGGAAGGCGGCGCGGGGAGGCGGGGCGAGGCGGGAAGGCGGCGCGACGTGCGGGCGGGTCACTCCCCGCGCAGGAAGGCGCGGATCCTGGACCACCGGTCGGCGAAGGCCGCCTCGGCGCCGTGCCGGGTGGGCTTGTAGTAGCGCCGGTCCCGCAGTTCCTCGGGCGCGTACTCCTGGCGGACCAGGCCGTGCTCGAAGTCGTGGGGGTAGCGGTAGCCCTCACCGTGCCCGAGCTTCCCGGCCCCGGCGTAGTGGGCGTCGCGCAGGTGCGCGGGGACGTGGCCGATGGCGCCGCGCCGCACGTCCGCCGAGGCCTCGCCGATGGCGGTGATCACCGCGTTGGACTTGGGGGCGAGCGCGCAGTGGATGACGGCTTGGGCCAGGTTGAGCCGCCCCTCGGGCATGCCGATGAGCTCCACCGCCTGGGCCGCGGCCACCGCGACCTGCAGGCAGGTGGGGTCGGCCATGCCCACGTCCTCGGAGGCGAAGATGACGATCCTGCGGGCGATGAACCTGGGGTCCTCCCCCGCCTCGATCATGCGGGCCAGGTAGTGCAGCGCGGCGTCGGCGTCGGAGCCCCGCATGCTCTTGATGAAGCCGCTGATCACGTCGTAGTGCTGGTCGCCCTGGCGGTCGTAGCGGACGGCGGCCTTGTCCACCGCGCGTTCCACCACCTCGACCGTGATCTCGCCGTCGGCGATCAGCGCGGCGGCCTCCAGGTAGGTGAGCGACCTGCGGGCGTCGCCCCCGGCCAGCCGGACCAGGTGCTCGGCGGCCTCGGGCGCCAGGCGGACCTTCCCGTCCAGGCCGCGCGGGTCGGCGACGGCGCGCTCCAGCACCGCGCGGATGTCGTCCTCCGTCAGCGCCTGCAGGGTCAGCAGCAGCGAGCGCGACAGCAGCGGCGAGATGACGGAGAAGAACGGGTTCTCGGTGGTGGCGCCGATGAAGGTGACCCAGCGGTTCTCCACCGCGGGCAGCAGGGCGTCCTGCTGCGCCTTGTTGAAACGGTGCACCTCGTCGACGAACAGGACGGTCTGACGGCCGGACATGCCCAGGTCACGGCGGGCCTGCTCGATGGCCGCGCGGACCTCCTTGACCCCGGCCGACACCGCCGACACCTCGACGAAGCGCCGCTTGGTGACGCCTGCCACCACGTAGGCCAGGGTGGTCTTGCCGGTGCCCGGCGGGCCCCACAGGAACAGCGACATCGGCGCCTCGGCCTCGACCAGGCGGCGCAGCGGTGTGCCGGGCCCCAGCAGGTGCCGCTGGCCGATCACCTCGTCCAGGCCGCGCGGGCGCATCCGTACCGCCAGGGGCTCCTGGCCGCGGTGCGCCTCCTCGGCCGCCGCGTCGAACAGGCTGTCCACGCCTGAGACAGTACCGCCGCCCGGCGGGCCTCAGCTCCCCCAGACGGCGACGGCGCCGCTGTGCCCGGCCCGGACCACGTAGTACAGGGCCGTCACCGCCAGGATCACGGTCAGCGCCGAGACCACGGTCACGAGCGGACGCCCGAACCGGTCGCCGCGGCAGGCGTAGACCAGGGCCGCGGACGCGACCCCCAGGCCGAGGGCGACCAGCAGCAGGGGGGTGCCGAACCCGGCGTGCTCGGTGATGCGCTGCCCGAGCTCCCCGCTCGCGGAGGAGAAACGGCCCTCGTTCAGGGCATCACCGCTCTGCTTGGCCACGAACACGCTCACCGGCACGATCGGGGCGAGCCCGGCCACCGCCCAGGTGAGCACCGGCCGGGTGCGGGGCACCAGCGCGTACACGGTGGCGAGCACCGCCAGCAGCGGCGTGAGGATCACGGCGGCGTGGACGATCAAAGGGTGCTGGGGCAGGCCGAGGATCTCGTCGAACATAGGGTGCTCCGGTGGTGCGTGGTTCATCATCGATTGACGCGAATCCCACCATGGGCCGGTTATGGGGAGCGTGAAGATTCAACTTTCTCCCCTGTGGCACCAATGGACGAATTTCATCACTTACGTGCAACACACGTCGAGGCCGGTACTCTTTCGGCCAGTCAGACATCATGCAACAGCAATCCTGGAGGACATAGCGGTGAGCGCCGAGGACCGCCAGAGCCGGCTGGCTCGGGAACACAGGGAGCGGCAGGCGAAGCGTGCTGAGCAGACCAGCACGTCGAAGCGGAACGCCGTCATCGGAACGGTCGCCGCGCTCGTCGTCGCCGGCGGGCTGGTGGCCGGTGTGACCCTCCTGGGAGGCGATGACGACCAGGGCAAGCCGGTCGCCGCCACGAGTTCGCCGAGCCCGTCGAACACCCCCGCGGTGACGCCCAGCATCACCACGTCGGCCGCGCCGGCCGGCACGCGCTGCTCCTATCGCAAGGACACCAGCGGCAGCCCGATGAAGTACGTGGGCATGCCGCCGAAGAAGCCCGACATGGAACTCAAGACCATGAAGATCACCACCAACCACGGTGACGTCACGATCGCGCTGGCGACCCCGCAGGCGCCGTGCACGGTCAACTCCTTCGCCTTCCTGGCCAAGAAGAACTTCTTCGACGGCATCAAGTGCCACCGCCTGGCGACCCCCGAGAACTCCGGGGTGGGCCTGCTGCAGTGCGGCGACCCGCAGGCCAAGGCCGACGGCAAGAACCCCACCGACGGCCAGGGCAGCGCGGGCTACGTCTACGACAACGAGAACATGGAGGGGGCCGCGTACCCCAAGGGCGTGGTCGCCGTGGCCCAGGCCCCCGACTCCGTCAACCAGAACGGCAGCCAGTTCTGGATCTCGCTGGCCGACGACACCAACCAGGTGGAGAAGGCCTACACGCCCTTCGGCGTCGTCACCGAGGGCATGGACGTCCTGGAGAAGATCTACACGGGCGGGTGGATCCAGAACCCCGACGACATCACCGGCGACGGCGGCTCCACCGCCCCCAAGCTGCCGGTGATCATCAAGGACGTGAAGCTCTCCTAGCACGCCGTGCGGCGACGCGTCGCCGCCGGGACAGGATCGCCCCGTCCCCGCGTCACGGACACCATGGACGCCCCGGAGGCCGGAAGGCCCGCCCGGGGCGTTCTCGCGTCCTGGCCTCCCTCGTCGTCGTGTCGTCCCGTCGCTGTGTCATCGCGTCGTGTCGTCCCGTCGCTGTGTCATCGCGTCGTGCCGTCGCGTCGTCGTGTCGGCGGCTCGCACTCTCGAACCCGGCCGCGGAGCGCTCAGAGCGTCCGTGCGGCACGGGTGGTGCCCGTCGGGCACCAGTGGGCCCCGGGACGCGCGCGGGGAGTCCGGGGCGGTCTGGGCGCCCTGACGGGCCGTGCGGGGTCCGGCCGGGACTCCGGGCCGTGAACCTGAGAAAATCGTGATCACCGAAAGGCCGTGATCCCCGCCACAGTCGCCCGGTGCCCCTCTCTCCCGAGGCCAGACTCGAGACGGATCCTGTCCACCTCACGAGGGAGCACCCGATGGCGGAGAAGCTGAGCGGCGAGTTCGTGTTCGATCCCGAGTTCGGCCAGAACCCCTACGCGACCTACGCCGCGCTCCGCGAGAAGGGGCCCGTGCACGCCGTGCGCTCCCACACCGGCAGGGACGACTTCCTGGTCGTGGACTACGAGCACGGCCGCGCCGCGCTCGCCGACCCCAGGCTGGCCAAGGACTTCAGGCACGGCGCCGCCTCGCCCCAGCGGCGCGGCGACACCGACGACAACGGCGACACGGCCACGAGCAGCCCGCTGCTCGACAGGAACCTGCTCAACTCCGACCCGCCGGACCACACCCGGCTGCGCCGCCTGCTCTCCCGGGCCTTCACCCCCCGCCGCATCGAGAGCCTGCGCCCCCGGATCCAGGAGATCGCCGACGGGCTGGTCGACGGCATGGCGGGCAGGGGGCACGCCGACCTGCTCGACGAGTACGCCTTCCCGCTGCCCATCGTGGTGATCTGCGAGCTGCTCGGCATCCCGGCCGAGGACCGCGAGGACTTCCGGGTGTGGTCCACCACGCTGGTCAGCGCGACCCTGACCGAGGAGGACGCCCGGCGCCGGGTCGCGGCGAACCAGGACATCCGCGCCTACTTCGCCGGGATCATCGCCGCGCGCCGGGCCGAGCCCCGGGACGACATGGTCAGCGCGCTGGTCTCCGCCCGCGACGAGCGGGAACTGCTCAGCGAGCCGGAGCTGATCGCCGCGCTCACGCTGCTGCTCATCGCCGGGCACGAGACCACGGTCAACCTGATCGGCAACGGCGCGCTGGCCCTGCTGACCCATCCCGGGCAGCTGCGGCTGCTGCGGGAGCGGCCCGAGCTGCTGCCCTCGGCGGTCGAGGAGTTCCTGCGCTACGAGGGCCCGGTCGAGCGGGCCACCCTGCGGTTCGCCGCCGAGGACATGGAGATCGACGGCGTGACCGTCCCGCGGGGCTCCGTGGTGCACGTCGCCCTCGGGGCGGCCGACCGGGACCCGCGGGCCTTCGGCGACCCCGACGTCCTCGACATCACCCGCGGCGACAACCACCATCTGGCCTTCGGGCACGGCGTCCACTTCTGCCTGGGCGCGCACCTGGCCCGCCTGGAGGGCCGGATCGCCTTCGAGACGCTGCTGCGCCGGCTGCCCGGCCTCAGGCTCGCGTGCCCGCCCTCCGAGCTCTCCTGGCGCGGGAACGGCACGATCATCCGCGGCCTGCGGAGCCTGCCGGTCTCCTTCTGAGCACATGAAGCCCGGCCGTATGAGACCCGGCCGCGTGGGATCCGGCCGGTGAGACCCGGCCGCGGGGACCCACGGCCACGGGAAACGCACGGGGCCCGGCCCGGCCCGCGAGGGGACGGGCCGGGCCCAGGACGGAAGGCGCCGGGACGAGAGGCGCCGGGTCAGGCGCCGGTCTTGGGCCTGCCGTCGACGCCGGCCTCCTTGCGCTGCGCGGCCGTGATCGGGGTCGGCGCGCCGGTCAGCGGGTCGAAGCCGGAGGCCGTCTTGGGGAAGGCGATGACGTCGCGGATGGAGTCGCCGCCCGCGAGCAGCATGCAGATCCGGTCCCAGCCGTAGGCGATGCCGCCGTGCGGCGGCGGGCCGTAGGTGAACGCCTCCAGCAGGAAGCCGAACTTGTTCTC
Organism: Streptosporangium longisporum; assembly: GCF_039534895.1. Classification (NCBI taxonomy): domain Bacteria; kingdom Bacillati; phylum Actinomycetota; class Actinomycetes; order Streptosporangiales; family Streptosporangiaceae; genus Streptosporangium; species Streptosporangium longisporum. Next base: position 352,971 of record NZ_BAAAWD010000019.1, read on the forward strand.
CGCCTCCTCCTTGGAGATGCCGAGCACGTCGAAGACGCGCTGCTGCATCTCGGCGCGGTGGATACGGATCGAGCCGCCGCCGATCTCCATGCCGTTGCAGACCATGTCGTAGGCGTAGGCCAAAGCCTCGCCGGGACGGTCCTGGAAGGTGTCGGCCCACTCGGGCTTGGGGCCGGTGAAGGGGTGGTGGACCGCGGTCCAGCCGCCCTCGCCGTCCTCCTCGAACATGGGGGCGTCGACGATCCACAGGAAGTTCCACGCGGACTCGTCGATCAGGCCGCAGCGGCGGCCGATCTCCAGGCGGGCCGCGCCGAGCAGGTCGCGGGAGGCGGAGGGGGCGCCGGCCGCGAAGAAGATCGCGTCACCGGGGGCGGCGCCCACCTCGGCGGCCAGGCCGGCCGCCTCGGTCTCCGACAGGTTCTTGGCGACCGGGCCGCCCAGCGTGCCGTCCTCGCCCACCAGGACGTACGCCAGCCCCTTGGCCCCGCGCGACCTGGCCCACTCCTGCCAGCCGTCGAGCTCCTTGCGGGTCTGCGAGGCGCCGCCCGGCATGACCACGGCGCCCACGTACGGGGCCTGGAAGACCCGGAAGGTGGTGTCGGCGAAGAAGCGCGTCATCTCCACGAGCTCCTGGCCGAAGCGCAGGTCGGGCTTGTCCGAGCCGTAGCGGGCCATGGCGTCGTGGTAGGTCATCCGGGGCAGCGGCACCGGCAGGTCGTGACCGACGGTCTCCTTCCAGATGCGCCCGATCAGCGCCTCGCCCAGGGCGATGACGTCGTCCTGGTCCACGAACGACATCTCGACGTCGATCTGGGTGAACTCCGGCTGCCGGTCGGCGCGCAGGTCCTCGTCGCGGTAGCACTTGGCGAGCTGGTAGTAGCGCTCCAGACCGGCCACCTGCAGCAGCTGCTTGAACAGCTGCGGCGACTGGGGCAGGGCGTACCAGCTGCCGGGCTGCAGGCGGACCGGGACCAGGAAGTCGCGGGCGCCCTCCGGGGTGGAGCGGGTCAGCGTCGGGGTCTCCACGTAGGTGAACCCGTGCTCGTTCATCACCTCGTGGGCGAGGTAGGTCGCCCGGGAGCGGATGCGCATGGCCTGCGCGACCTGCGGGCGGCGGATGTCGAGGTAGCGGTACTTGAGCCGGGCCTCCTCCGAGACGCCGGAGCCGCCCTCGATGGGGAACGGCAGCGGCGCCGACTCGCTGAGCACCTCGACCTCGGAGGCGACGACCTCGATCCGGCCGGTGGCCAGGTCGGGGTTCTCGTTGCCCTCGGGGCGGACCCGCACCTCGCCGACGACCTTGACGCAGTACTCGGCGCGCAGGCCGTGGGCGTCGTCCTCCTCGCGGAAGACCACCTGCGCGGAGCCGGAGGCGTCCCGCAGGTCGATGAAGACCACGCCGCCGTGGTCGCGGCGTCGCGCCACCCATCCGGCGAGCGTCACCGGCTGCCCGGCGTGCTCCTCGCGCAGTGATCCCGCTTCGTGCGTGCGGATCATTTGTCCAGTCTCTCCTTCAGCATGGTGACGATCTCGGCGAGCGGCACGGCGGCCTGGTCCCCGCTGACCAGGTCCTTGACCTGCGCGACCCCCGCGGCGATGTCCCGCTCACCGAGGATCACCGCGTGGCTCGCCCCGGAGCGGTCCGCGCCCTTCATGGCGCCCTTGACACCCTTGCCGCCGAACGCCATGTCGGCGGCCAGACCGGCCCGGCGCAGCTCGGTGACGAGAAGGAACATCCGGCGGCGCGCCTCCTCACCCAGCGGCACACCGTACACCTGGACGCGTGCCTCGGCGCTCTCGCCCCCGAGCAGGCCCTCGGCCTCCATGGCCAGGACCGTGCGGTCGACGCCGAGCGCCCAGCCGACGCTGGGCAGGGCCGGGCCGCCGAGCATCTCGCTCAGCCCGTCGTAGCGTCCCCCGCCGCCGACCGCGGACTGCGCGCCGAGCCCGTCGTGGACGAACTCGAACGTGGTGCGCGTGTAGTAGTCCAGACCGCGCACCAGCCGGGGGTCGTCGGTGTAGGGGACGCCGGAGGCGGTCAGCAGCGAGCGGACCTCCTCGTGGTAGGTCTTGCACGCCTCGCACAGGTGGTCGACGACCAGCGGCGCCCCGGCCAGCTGCGCCTGCACGTCGGGGCGCTTGTCGTCCAGGACGCGCAACGGGTTGATCTCGATCCGCTGCCGGGTGGGCTCGTCGAGGTCGAGGCCGCGCAGGAACTCCTGGAGCGCGGCCCGGTAGACCGGGCGGCACTCCTTGTCGCCCAGCGTGTTGACCAGCAACCGGACCCCGGTGAGCCCCAGGCCGGCGTAGCCGTCGACGGCCAGCAGGATCAGCTCGGCGTCCAGCGCCGGGTCCTCGGCGCCCAGCGCCTCGGCGCCGACCTGCGAGAAGTGACGGTAGCGGCCCTTCTGCGCCCGCTCGTAGCGGAACTGACTGCCCGAGTACCACAGTTTCACCGGGAGCTGCCCGTTCTGCAGGCCGTGCTGGAGCACCGCCCGCACCACCGAGGCGGTGCCCTCCGGGCGCAGCGTGATGGAGCGCCCGCCTTTGTCCTCGAAGGTGTACATCTCCTTGGAGACGATGTCGGTCGACTCCCCCACACCCCGGACGAAGAGCGCGGTGTCCTCGAAGACCGGGGTCTCGATGTAGCCGTAGCCCGCCCGGCGGGCCGGGGCGATCAGTGTCTCGCGTACCTGCAGCGCTCGCTCGGAGCGCGGCGGGAGCCAGTCGAAGGTGCCCTTGGGCGCCTGCAAAGTCATGTCTAAAGTCCCCTGCCGGGGCCGCCGTCGTGCCGGACCTCCGCGGGGCCTGCGCCCGCGGCCTTCTTCGCCTCCGCGAGGTAGGGGTTGGTGGCACGCTCGTGGCCGATGGTGGTCTGTGGTCCGTGGCCGGGCAGCACGACCGTCTCCTCCGGCAGCGGCAGGCACTTGGCCGCCAGGCTGCGCAGGATGGTCGGGTAGTCGCCGCCCGGAAGGTCTGTGCGGCCGATGGAGCCGGCGAACAGCAGGTCGCCCGAGAACATCACATCCGGGATCTCCTCGGCGGCGGGCAGCCTGAACGTCACCGACCCCCTGGTATGGCCCGGGGTGTGGTCGACGGTGAGCTCCAGCCCCGCCAGCCGCAGCACCTCGCCGTCGGCGAGCTCGCGCACGTCGTCGGGCTCGGTGAAGGTCATCCCGCCGAAGAGCTGCTGCCGGGTCGACAGCGACAGCCCGCGGCCCGGGTCGGAGAGCAGCTCGCGGTCCTCCGGGTGGATCCACGCCGGGACGTCACGCGCCCCGCAGACCGGGGCGACCGACCACATGTGATCGACGTGCCCGTGGGTGACCAGCACCGCGACCGGCTTGAGCCGGTGCTCGCGCAGCAGGTCGTCGAGGTCGCCGACGGCGTTCTGACCGGGATCGACGACCACGCACTCCTCTCCCGCGGCGGGAGCGACGACGTAGCAGTTGGTCTGGAAGGCCCCTGCGGGAAAGCCGGCGATGAGCATCTGCCTCAGCTGATCTCGTCAAGAATGCGGATGGGAATGTAACCGAAGGGTACCGGTGCGGGTCGGCGGGCTGCGAACCATTACCCATTGGCCGATACGATTCGCCCACCTCATTAAGTACTACTCGGCACTCGGGAGGGCGAAGCGGTGAGCGGCGGCAAGGAGCGTCAGAAGCAGTTGGCGCGCGAGCACTACGAGCGGCAGATGCAGCGGCGTCTCGAACGCGAGGCCAGGGGCAAGCGGAACGCGATCATCGGCACCAGCGTGGCCGCCGTGGTGGTCGTGGGAGGTGTGATCGCCGCGACCACCCTGCTGGGCGGCGGGTCGGACACGACGGCGACCGCGACCTCCGACCCGGCCCCGTCCGCCAGCGCGTCGGCGTCCTCCTCGGGGGCGGCGGAGGCCAAGCCCGCGGCGTTCGACCCGGACGCGGGCACCTGTGGCTACGCCGCCTCCCCCGGTGGCGCGGTCAAGGACGTCGGCCTGCCCCCGGCGAAGGTCGACAAGAGCCCGAAGAAGATGACGCTGAAGACCAGCCAGGGCGACATCGTGATCGAGGTGTCGGCGGACAAGACGCCGTGCACGGTCAACTCCTTCGCCTTCCTGGCCAAGAAGAAGTACTTCAACGGCTCCAAGTGCCACCGGCTGGGGTCGGCCCAGTTCCCCATGCTGCAGTGCGGCGACCCGCTGGCCAAGGCCGACGGCAAGAGCCAGACCGACGGCCAGGGCGGGCCCGGCTACCGCTTCGTCAACGAGAACCTGGAGGGGGCCAAGTACAGCCGCGGCGTCGTGGCCATGGCCAACAGCGGCCCCGACACCAACGGCAGCCAGTTCTTCATCGTCTACGGCGACGCCCCGCTGACGCCGGACTACACACCGTTCGGTACGGTCACCAAGGGCCTGGAGATCCTTGACAAGGTGAACAAGGCGGGGGTCATCACCCCGGGACCGGACGGCACCGGCGCACCAAAGGAAACCGTCGAAATCAAAGACGTGACAATGTCCAGCAAGAGCTGACGTAATACATACAAGGGGCGGCAAGTCCCGAAAGGCTGATGAAAGTGCGGGAGGACACGGTGAGCACCGACCCGTGGGGCCGGGTAGACGACGACGGCACCGTCTACGTACGTACGGCTGAGGGAGAACGGGCCGTCGGGTCCTGGCAGGCCGGCGAACCGGAGGAGGCCCTTGCCTACTTCCGTCGCAAGTTCGACGAGCTGGCCGGGCAGGTCGCCCTGCTGGAGCAGCGGGTCCGCGGCACCGACCTGCCGCCCGCCCAGGCCGAGGCGACCATCGTCAAGCTCCGTGAGGCGATCACCGACGCGCACGCGGTCGGCGACCTGGACGCGCTGCTGGCCCGCCTGGGCGCCCTCACCGAGCTGGTCGCCCGGCGCCGGGAGGAGGTCAAGGCCGCCCGTGACGTGGCCAGGGCGGAGGCCAAGGGCATCAAGGAGCGGATCGTCGCCGAGGCCGAGCGGATCGCCGAGGACACCACCCACTGGAAGACGGGGGGTGAGCGGCTGCGCCAGCTGATCGAGGAGTGGAAGGCCGCCGAGCGCATCGACCGGGTGACCGAGGCGGCCCTGTGGAAGCGCCTGTCGGCGGCCCGCACGGCCTTCGCCAAGCGGCGCAAGGCCTACTTCGCCGGGCTGGACGAGCAGCGTGAGGGTGTGCGCTCGGCCAAGGAGCGCATCGTGGCCGAGGCCGAGGAGCTGGCCTCGTCCACCGACTGGGGGACCACCGCGTCGGCCTACCGCGACCTGATGCAGCAGTGGAAGAACGCGGGCCGGGCCTCCCGCGAGGTGGAGGACGAGCTCTGGGGCCGCTTCAAGGGCGCCCAGGATCGGTTCTTCCAGGCGCGTTCGGCCGTCTTCGCCGAGCGCGACGCCTCGCTGGCCGCCAACGCCGAGGTCAAGGAGCAGCTGCTGACCGAGGCGGAGAAGATCCTCCCGGTCACCGACGCCCGGGCGGCCCGGAGCGCCCTGCGGGGTCTGCTGGAGCGCTGGGAGGCGGCCGGGGCGGTCCCGCGCGAGCAGCGCGACCGCCTGGAGGGCGGCCTGCGCAAGATCGACGAAGCGGTCCGCAAGGCCGAGGAGACGGAGTGGAAGCGCTCCAACCCCGAGGCCCGCGCCCGCGCCCAGAACACCGTCGACCAGCTGCGCAAGTCCATCGCCCAGCTGGAGGCCCGCCTGGCCAAGGCGCAGGAGGCCGGTAAGGACAAGGACGTCAAGGACGCCGAGGAGGCCCTGGCCGCCCGCCGTTCCTGGCTGGAGGAGGCCGAGCGCACGCTCGCCGAGTTCTCCTGAACCACCCTCCGGCGCCGCGGCCCGCGGGCGTGGCGCCGGAGGAACCTTCCGGGGAGCCGGGACCACCGCGGTCCCCGGAGACCCCCGGAGGAGCCGGGGCCGTCGATCCCCCAAGACCGCCCGGAGTGGTGCCGCGGGAGAACCGGGACGTCCGTTGCCGACGTGACGCTGCGGGACCGGCGGGCATGAGAGCGGGAAGATCGGGACGTCCGTTCCCGACGTGACGCCGCGGGAGCCGGGCCGCGTTCCGGCGGACCGTTCCTCGCGGGAGGCGTCCCCCGGAGCCCGTCAGGCGGGTGTTCTCAGGAACCGGCTCCGCTGACCCGGTAGACGTCGTACACGCCCTGGATGTTGCGGACCGCCTTCAGCACGTGCCCCAGGTGCTTGGGGTCGCCCATCTCGAAGGTGAACCTGCTGATCGCCACCCTGTCCCTGGACGTCGTCACCGACGCGGACAGGATGTTGACGTGCTGGTCGGAGAGCGTGCGGGTGACGTCGGAGAGCAGGCGAGGCCGGTCCAGCGCCTCGACCTGCAGGGCGACCAGGAAGACCGAGTCGTCCGCGGCGGACCAGGCGACCTCGACCAGGCGGTCGGGCTCGGAGGTGAGCTGGTCCATGTTCGGGCAGTTGGTGCGGTGCACCGACACGCCGTGCCCGCGGGTGACGAAGCCCACGATCTCGTCGCCCGGCACCGGGGTGCAGCAGCGCGACAGGCGTACCCAGACGTCGGAGTCGCCCGCGACGACCACCCCGGCGCCGCCGCTGCCACGCGGCCGGCCGCGCAGCTTGGTGGGCACGGAGGTCTCGGCGATGTCCTCCTCGGCGCCCTCCACTCCCCCGATGGACGTCACGAGCTTCTGCACGACCGTCTGCGCGGCGACGTGGCCCTCGCCGACGGCCGCGTACAGCGCGGAGACGTCGGCGTAGCGCAGGTCCCTGGCGAGGGCCAGGAGGGACTCTCCCGACATCAGGCGCTGCAACGGCAGGCCCTGCTTGCGCATGGCGCGGCCGATCGCCTCCTTGCCGGCCTCGATCGCGGTCTCGCGGCGCTCCTTGGAGAACCACTGGCGGATCTTGTTACGGGCCCGGCCGGACTTGACGAACTTCAGCCAGTCGCGCGAGGGTCCCGCGTCGGGCGACTTGGAGGTGAAGATCTCCACGGTGTCGCCGTTGCTCAGCCGCGACTCCAGGGGCACCAGGCGGCCGTTGACCCGGGCGCCGATGCAGCGGTGGCCGACCTCGGTGTGCACGGCGTAGGCGAAGTCGACCGGCGTCGCGTTCTCGGGCAGCGCGATCACCTGGCCCCGGGGCGTGAAGACGTACACCTCGGAGACCGACAGGTCGAAGCGGAGCGACTCCAGGAACTCGCCCGGGTCGGCGGTCTCCTTCTGCCAGTCGAGCAGCTGGCGCAGCCAGGCCATGTCGCTGGCGGGCTTCAGCTTCGACCCGGCGGGACCGGAGGTGGTCGTGTCCTCCTTGTACTTCCAGTGCGCGGCCACGCCGTACTCGGCCCTGTGGTGCATGCCGTTGGTACGGATCTGCAGCTCGACGGGCTTGCCCTCGGGGCCGATGACCGTGGTGTGCAGCGACTGGTACATGTTGAACTTGGGCATCGCGATGTAGTCCTTGAACCGGCCGGGCACCGGGTTCCATCGCGCGTGAATCGTTCCCAGCGCCGCGTAGCAGTCGCGGACGGTGTCGACCAGGACCCGGATGCCCACCAGGTCGTAGATGTCGTCGAAGGCGACGTCCCTGGCGATCATCTTCTGGTAGACCGAGTAGTAGTGCTTGGGGCGGCCCTTGACGGTCGCGCGGATCTTGGCGTCGCGCAGGTCGCCGGAGACCTTCTCGATGACCTCCTGCAGGAACAGGTCCCTGCGGGGGGCGCGCTCGGAGACCATGCGGGCGATCTCGTCGTAGCGCTTGGGGTAGAGCATGGCGAACGCGAGGTCCTCCAGCTCCCACTTGATGGTGTTCATGCCCAGCCGGTGGGCGAGCGGCGCGAAGATCTCCAGCGTCTCGCGGGACTTCTGGTGCCGCTTGTGCTCGGGCAGGTAGCGCATGGTGCGCATGTTGTGCAGCCGGTCGGCGAGCTTGATCACCAGCACCCGGATGTCGCGGGACATCGCCACGACCATCTTGCGCACGGTCTCGGCCTCGGCCGCGTCGCCGAACTTGACCTTGTCGAGCTTGGTGACGCCGTCGACCAGCAGCGCGATGTTGTCGCCGAAGTCCGAGCGCAGTTCGTCCAGGCCGTAGGCGGTGTCCTCGACGGTGTCGTGCAGCAGCGCGGCGCAGAGCGTCTCGTCGTCGGTGCCCAGCTCGGCGAGGATCGTCGCCACCGCCAGGGGGTGGGTGATGTAGGGGTCGCCGCTCTTGCGCTTCTGGTCGCGGTGGTGGTGGGCGGCCACGTCGTAGGCGCGCTCGATGAGCCTCAGGTCCGCCTTGGGATGGGTCGCGCGGACCGTTCGGAACAGGGGCTCCAGAACCGGGTTCATGCCACCACCCCACTGCCCCCCAAGACGCGCAAGCCTTCGCCTTACCGCCGGCTTCTCCTCGGCGGTTCCGGACATGGCAGAACCGGCATCGCCTGCGGGGGCGGTCGTCTCGGGACCACCGCCGCCGCCGGCGGTCGTGTCGGGGACGACCACATCACGGGGCACTCAGACTCCCTACGTTCGAGTCCAGATTCTTCAGTGTATCCAGACCGAGTTGTGTGCATTCGTCCGCGGGTGGGTCAAACGACGACCAAGGAGCGCACCTCGACGTCGGTCAGGCGCTCGCGCCCCTTGAGGAAGGCCAGCTCCATGAGCACGGCGAGGGCGACGACATCGGCGCCCGCCCTGCGGACCAGCTCCACCGCCGCCCGTGCCGTGCCGCCGGTGGCGAGCACGTCGTCGACGATCAGGACCCGCTCTCCGGGGACGAACGCGTCCCGGTGGACCTCGATGACGGCGGAGCCGTACTCCAGATCGTAGGACTCCTCAAGCGTCTCAGAGGGCAGTTTGCCTTTCTTGCGTACCGGAACGAAGCCCGCGCCCGCCCGGAGGGCCGCCGGGGCGGCCAGGATGAAGCCGCGCGCCTCGATTCCCACGATCTTGTCCACCTCGTACATCCCGGCCAGTTCGTCGGTCACCGCCGCGAACGCGACCGGGTCGGCCAGCAGCGGGGTGATGTCCTTGAACAGCACGCCGGGCTTCGGGTAGTCGGGTACGTCGCGGATGCGGTCGAGGATCAGGTTGCTGAGCTCGGTCATGGCGGTACTCCTGGGGCGGGAGGGGCGGGAGGGCGACGGGCGGGACGGGCGCGCGGGGCCGGGCAGGAGGAACGGGCGGCGGAGGAAGATCGGGGCGGACGGACGGGCTGGGCGAGCCGGGCTGGGCCGGACGGGTGGGGGAAGACGAACGCCTCCGCTCCCTGTGCGGGGAGCGGAGGCGCTGACTGCCCTGAGCTACCTCTTCTTGCGTTTGTCGCCGGACGGCGTGGCCGCGCGGGTGGCCCCGCCACGGCCGGCGGTCGTGGTGCCCCCCGTGCCGCCCGCACCGCCCGCGGCTCCGGCGGTGACCGGCTGACGCGCCGCCGCCTTCGCCCCGGAGGTGCCGTGCGAGGAGAGCCTGCGGGCGATCGCCTGGTAGCGCGGCTCGCGCTCCTTCAGCGTGACCAGCAGCGGCGTCGCCACACAGAGCGAGGAGTAGGTACCGACGATCATGCCGACGAACAGCGAGAGCGACAGGTCCTTCAGCGTGCCGGCGCCGAACAGCGTGGTGCCGATGAACAGGATCGCCGCCACCGGCAGGATCGCCACCAGGGTGGTGTTCAGCGACCGGATCAGCGTGTGGTTCAGCGCGTTGTTGGCGGCCTCGGTGTAGGTCATCTTGGAGGTCGTGCCGAGCTTGGCGGTGACCTCCTTGATCATGTCGAACACGACGACGGCGTCGTAGAGCGAGTAGCCGAGGATCGTCAGGAAGCCCAGCAGGGTGGCCGGGGTGACCTCGAACCCGGACCAGGCGTAGACACCGGCGGTGATCACCAGGTCGTGCAGCAGTGCCACGACCGCGGCCAGCGCCATCTTCCACTCGAAGGCCATTGTCAGGTACAGGATGATCGCCAGCATGAAGACGATCAGTCCGATGATGGCCTTGTCGGCCACCTGACCGCCCCAGGACGCGCCGATCACCTGCAGGGTGACGTCGTTCTGCCGGAGCTCGAACTCGTTCGCCACCGCCTTCTGCACCGCGGAGACCCGCTCGGCGGGCAGGCTCTCGGTGGTGACCCGCCAGCCGTTCTGGGTCGTCTGGGCGATGACCTGGTGGGCGCCGGACTCGGCGAAGGTGCCGCGGACCTGCTCGATCGTGGCGGTCGGGGCCTTGAACGAGAAGACCGAGCCGCCCTTGAACTCCACGCCCAGGTTGAGGCCGTTGAAGAGCAGACCGGCGACGGAGATCAACAGCAGGATGCCGGAGAGGCTGTACCAGAGCTTCTGGCGGCCGACGAAGTCGACGTTGACCTCGCCCCGGTACAGCCGGCGCGCGATGCCGGACATCATGCCTCCTGCGGAACGGTCTTGGGGGCGACGACGGACTCGCTCATGCGCTCGGCGTCGAGGCCGGAGAGCTTGTGACCCCTGGAGAAGAACTTCAGCTTCGCCAGCAGCGCGACGAACGGCTTGGTGAACATGAACACCACCGCGATGTCGATGAGGGTGGTCAGGCCCATCGCGAAGGCGAACCCGGCCACACCGCCGACCGCCAGGAAGTACAGCACCACGGCGGCGATGAACATGACCGCGTCGGCGATGAGGATGGTGCGCCGGGCACGGACCCAGGCGACCTCGACGGCCGCGCGCAGCGAGCGCCGGCCCTCCTTCATCTCGTCACGGATGCGTTCGAAGTAGACGATGAACGAGTCCGCGGTGATACCGATGGACACGATCAGGCCGATGATGTGCGGCAGCGAGAGGCGGAAGCCCGCCAGCGCGCCGAGCAGCACCACGGCCTGGTAGGTCACGATCGACGCCACGAGCAGGCTCAGCACCGAGACGACGCCGAGGCCCCGGTAGTAGAGCATCGAGTAGACCACGACCAGCAGCAGGCCGATCGCGCCCGCGGTGAGACCGCCGCGCAGCTGGTCGGCGCCCAGTGTGGAGGAGACCTCCTCGATGGAGCTCTTCTCGAACTTCAGCGGCAGCGCGCCGAACTTGAGCTGGTTGGCCAGCTCGTCGGCGGTCGCCTGGGTGAAGCTGCCGGAGATCTGCGCCCGGCCGCCGGTGATGGGCTCCTGGATGACGGGCGCGGAGATGACCACGCCGTCGAGGACCATGGCGACCTGGTTGCGCGGGGCCTGCGAGTTGAAGGCGGTGGTGGTGACCTTCGACCACTGGTCGGGGCCCTGGCCCTTGAAGGAGAGCTGGACGAGCCACTCGCCGGTGGTCTGGTCGACGCCCGACGAGGCGGAGTCGATCGAGGTGCCGGTCACGGCGGCCTTCTCCAGGACGTACTTGGCGCTGCCGTCGGTGCTGCAGCCGACGTACTGCTTGTCCGGGGCGTCCTGGGCTCCCTTGCCGGCGTCCTTGGCGCAGTCGAGCGTCTCGAACTGCTTTAGGGCCGCCGGGTCGATGCCGGTGGTGTCCATGCCCGCCGCCGGGTCCTGCGGGTTCTGGGGCGCGGTGGGCATGGTGCTCGGCTGGGTGGTGGGCGGGGCGCTGGCGCCGGGGCTGGCGTCCGGCTTGGCCGACCCGTTGCCGCTCGGCTCGGCCGAGGGAGGCGTGGCGGGGGCCGGGGTGGCACCGGTGAGCGCCGACGACAGTGCGCGACCGGCCGGCGAGGCGCCGGTGTCGGGCGCGGCGGTCGTGCCGGGCTTCGGGGTCGTGGACTCCGCGGGCTCCGCGGGCTCGGCCTTCTTGTCGCCCTTGTCGCCCTTGTCGCCCTTGCCTGAGGCCGTGGGCGACGGCGACGGGGTCGGCGCCTTGGTGGACAGCTGTCCCGGGGGCGCGGGCGAGCCGGGCCCGACCGCCAGCACCTGGCGGAACCTCAGTTCCGCGGTGGTGCCGACCAGCTTGACGACCTCCTCCTGGCCCGCGCCGGGGACGGAGATGACGATGTTGTCACCGGACTTGGCGACCTCGGCGTCGGAGATGCCGGTGCCGTTCACCCGATCCCGGATGATGTTCACGGCGAGGTCGAGGCTCTCCTCGGTGGGGGCGGTCCCGTTCGGCGTGATGGGCGACAGCGTCACTGTCGTGCCGCCGGCGAGGTCAAGGCCGTACTCGGGGGTGTACGCCTTGTTGAGGAGCATCGCCCCGCCCATGGCGAGAATGATCGCCAGGAGCAACAGGAGCATGCGCCCCGGTCTGCTCTGGCTGCTGGTCGGTCGGGCCACTGGTCGTCAGTTCTTTCGGCTATAGGGACTGATGGGGATCCTGCTCACGGTTTCCTGATCGTCGAGTCCTGGTCCTCGCCGCGCTGCTCGGCGGTCTTCGGCGTGTCCTGGACGACCGGGGTGACCGGCGTCGCCGGGGTGACCGGGTCGACGGTGCCTGCGGTGTCGACGGCCTTGAGGTCCTCCTCGGCGTCGTCGACGGGGACCAGGACACGGCCGATCGCCGCCTTGACCCACCGGGTCTCGACTCCGGGGGCGATCTCCAGGATCACGTCGTCGGCGTCGATGGCCACCACGGTCGCGAACAGACCCGTCGTGGTCATCACGCCGGTGCCGGGCGTGAGGCTGTTCTGCATCTTGGCCTGTTCCTGCTGCCGCTTGCGCTGCGGGCGGATGAGCAGGAAGTAGAACACCACGACCATGAGAGCGATCATGATCAAACTCGAATAGCTGTCGCCCACGGGGCCGCTCCCTCTCTTGAGAATGACCGGCGGAAGCCGGACGTCTTGTACGGCCACGCCACTCAGCACGTCAGCCTACACAGCCGGCCAAGCCTAGGAGTTTAGGCGAGCTGTTAGGAGCGCGGCAACGAGGTCACGTTTCGGCGCACGAGGAAGTTCCCATTTCGATACTCTTGTCATTGATCTGTGATCAATCCCGTACGTTCTCCCTACCGCTTCCTCACGCTATATCTTCCCGGGCTCGTCCCCGAGCCCGACGAGGAACGAGGCGCCGAAGGCGTCCGGCGGAGGGGTCAGCCCCAGGTGGGTCCAGGCCGCGGCGGTCGCCACCCGGCCCCTGGGCGTACGGGCCAGCAGCCCCTGGCGCACCAGGAACGGCTCGGCCACCACCTCGACCGTCTCCGGCTCCTCCCCCACCGCGACCGCCAGCGTCGACAGCCCCACCGGCCCGCCGCCGAACTTGCGCAGCAGCGCCCCGAGCACCGCCCGGTCCAGCCGGTCGAGCCCCTCGGCGTCGACCTCGTAGAGGTTGAGCGCGGCCGAGGCGATGTCCTTGGTCACCACGCCGCCGGCGCGGACCTCGGCGAAGTCGCGGACCCGGCGCAGCAGGCGGTTGGCGATACGGGGCGTGCCGCGCGAACGCCCGGCGATCTCCTGGGCCGCGTCGGCGGGAAGGGTGACGCCCAGCAGCCGCGAGGAGCGGTGCAGCACCTGCTCCAGCTCGGCGACCCCGTAGAAGTCCATGTGCGCGACGAAGCCGAAGCGGTCGCGCAGCGGCGCGGGCAGCATGCCGGCCCGGGTGGTGGCCCCGACCAGGGTGAACGGGGCGATCTCCAGCGGGATGGCGGTCGCCCCCGGCCCCTTGCCCACCACGATGTCGACGCGGAAGTCCTCCATCGCGAGGTAGAGCATCTCCTCGGCGGGCCTGGCCATCCGGTGGATCTCGTCGATGAACAGGACCTCGCCCTCCGACAGGGTCGACAGGATCGCCGCGAGGTCACCGGCCCGTTCCAGCGCGGGCCCGGAGGTGATCCGCAGCGGCACCGACAGCTCGGTCGCGATGATCATGGAGAGGGTCGTCTTGCCGAGTCCCGGGCCGCCGCTCATCAGCACGTGGTCCGGCGGCCGGTTGCGCCGCAGCGCGCTCTGCAGCACCAGCGAGAGCTGCTCACGCACCCGCGCCTGGCCGATGAACTCGTCCAGCCGCTTGGGCCGCAGCGCCGCCTCGATGTTCTGCTCGTCGTCCTCGGCGTCCGGCGACACCAGGTCCCGCTCGCTCACGCTCCCCCGCCTTCCCTCGCCGGCCACAGGTCCGTCATCGCACGCTCAGCACCCGCAGGGCGGCCTTGAGCAGGGCCGCCACCGGCGGGGTGCGGCCCTCGGCCAGCGCCGTGTCGGCCTGGGGCGTGACCGCGGCGACGGCCTCGTCGGCGTCGCGGGCCGAGTAGCCGAGCCCGACCAGGCCGGAGTGGACCTGGTCGCGCCAGACGGGCACCGGGGCGTCGCCGTTGAGCGCGGCGGTGACGGCCTCCTCGGGGGTGCCGAGCTTGTCCTTGAGGTCGACGATGATCCGCTGGGCACCCTTGGGGCCGACCCCGGGGACCCTGGTCAGCGCCTTGACGTCGGCGGCGGCCACGGCCATCCGGAGCGCGTTGGGGGTGTGCACCGCCAGCATCGCCAGCGCGACCTTGGGGCCGACCCCGCTGGCCGCCTGGAGCATCTCGAAGATGCCGCGCTCGTCGTCGGTGGCGAAGCCGAAGAGCGTCAGCGACTCCTCGCGGACCACCAGCGAGGTGGCCAGCCGGGCCTCCTCGCCCTGCCTGAGCGTCGCCAGCGTCGTGGGGGTGCAGTGCACCCGGACGCCGACGCCCCCGACCTCGACGACCGCACCGTCGGGCGCGATCGCGGTCACCTGTCCCCGCACCGAGGCGATCACGTGCTGGTTCCTCTCGAGTATCCGGCCGTCCCGCCCCGGCCGCGGAAGTAGGCCGCGGCACTCGTCCTCGGGCCGCTCGCCGCCCTGGCCTTGGCCGCGGCCTCGGCCAGCCTGTTCTGGGCGCCGCCCCGCCAGACGTGGCAGATGGCCAGGGCGAGCGCGTCCGCGGCGTCGGCGGGCTTGGGCATGGCGTCCAGCCGGAGCAGGCGGGTGACCATCGTGCCGACCTGCTGCTTGTCGGCCGTGCCGCTGCCGGTGATCGCGGCCTTGACCTCGGACGGCGTGTGCAGCGCCACCGGCAGCCCCCGGCGGGAGGCGCAGAGGATCGCCACCGCGGAGGCCTGCGCGGTGCCCATCACGGTCCTGAGGTTGTGCTGGGCGAAGACCCGCTCCACGGCCACCGCGTCGGGCTCGACCTCGTCGAGCCACTGCTCGATGCCGGCCTCGATCGCCACCAGCCGGGCGCCGATCTCGTCGTCGGCGGGGGTGCGGACCACCCCGACCCTGACCAGGTTCAGCGGCGCCCCGGGCCGCCCCTCGACCGCGCCGAGCCCGCATCGGGTCAGCCCGGGATCGACCCCCATCACCCGCAGCTCGGGCACCCGCACCGACACGCCTCCGCTCGCCGAACACCTGTTCGGTGGCAGACTCTACCGCGTGCGGGCACGGCGCGCACGGCTCTCGCGGGCCCGGCGCCGGGTGTCAGCCGGGTGTCAGAACGCGTCGAGCATGTACGGGGTGGCGCGGAAGGCGGTCTCCAGGGCGCCGAGGACGCCGGAGGCACCCGGGACATCCGGGGCATCCGGGGCACCGGAGGCACCGGAGGCGTCCGGGGCACCGGAGGCACCGGAGGCGTCCGGGGAGGCGGGGCCGCGGGGGACGGTGAGCGTCCCCGAGCGGTGCAGGGTGGCCGCCGGGACGCCCGCGAACAACGCGGAGAAGCCCCCGGCGGTGAGGACCGGCACGGAGCCGGGCGGGGCCTCGGCGGGACGGGCCTCGCCGGTGCCGCCGCGGACCGAGAGCCGCCAGGCGCCGGAGTTGGCGGGGCGGTGGGGATCCTCGACCCGGACGACGGTGTCGAGGGTGACGCCGTCGGGGAAACCCCGGCCGGCGACGGCGGCGGGCAGGTCGATCACCCGGAACATCCAGCGGGTCTGGGTGACCTCGTCCTTCTTGCGTTCGCCGATCAGCCAGAAGACCGGGTCGTCGGGGGCGACGATCGCGCGGACCGACGTGGCGATCGAGGACGAGGAGCCGACCAGCGACCACAGGGTGCGGGCGGTGGCCTCGGAGCCGGCCAGCAGGGTGTCGACCTCGATGTCGTCGCCGTCCCAGCGGTAGATCACGAACCCGTCGCCGGCCAGGTAGAGGAAGTCGTCCTCCTCCTCCAGCCACAGGCGCCAGGTCCGCTCGTCCCAGCAGATCGGGCCGGAGGCGCGGGCGCCGGCATGCACCCGTCCCATGATCTCGATCACCTCGGCGGCGTCGCCGGGGCCCATCCGGCGGACCGCGGACCGCTCGGCGGGCCCGATCGCGCGCAGCGCCTCGGCCGGGAAGGTGGCCCGGTGCAGGGCTCCGGCGTGTTCCCAGCCGAGTGAGCGGTAGACGCGGGTCGCGGCCGGATAGAGCGCCGAGACCGGGTGCCCCAGCTCGGCGCAGCGGTCCACGGTGGCCCGCAGGAGCATGCGGCCGACGCCGCGCCCGCGGTCCTCCGGGGCGACCGTCACCGAGGCGACGCCGCCCATGGAGATCGGCCTGCCGTGCCACCACTGGGTGAAGTCGTTGATCCTGCTGGTGGCGATCAGGCGGGGACCGTCGGCGACGCCGAGATACCTGCCGGCCTCCAGGACCGGGACGACCTGTGCCCGCCAGTCCTCCAGGTCACCGGCCGGGATGATCCCGAAGGCGCGCCTTCGGTTGTCGAGCACCGCGTCGAGGTCGTCGGCGGTCAGGGGACGTATCTCCACGAGCGGACAAGATAGTCGGCCGCGTTCCCGCCGGGCCAGCCCTTTTCGCCGGCCCCTTCCCGCCCCTTCTCCGGTCCCGCCGCCCTCAGAGGTGCTGGGTGGCGGGGTCGGCGTCCCGGGCGCGGCCGGCCCGCTCGCGGAGCCGGTCCAGGCGGGTCATCACCGGCGTGGCCGAGATGCCGTGCACGACCAGGGAGGCCAGCACCGTGAAGGCGACCACCGCCCACAGCTCCGCGGCCGGTACGCCGAAGTCGGCCTGGCCGAGGGCGTAGGCGAGGTAGAACAGCGAGCCGATGCCGCGGATGCCGAAGAACGCGGTCGCGATGCGCTCGCGCGGGCCGGCTCGTCCGCCCAGCTCGGCCAGCCATCCGGTCAGCGGCCGGATCACCAGGATCAGCAGCAGGCCGACGGCGGCGCCCCGCCAGGTGAGCGCGTTCAGCCCGCCGGTGGCGACGAACCCGCCGAGCAGCACGATCAGCCAGGCGGTGAACAGCCGCTCGATCTGCTCGATGAAGCCGTGCAGCACCCCGTTGTAGCCGTGGTCGCGCTCGGCCGCCCTGATCGTGCAGGCGGTCACGAACACCGCGATGAAGCCGTACCCGTGCACCAGCTCGGTCAGGCCGTAGGCCAGGAACGTCGCGGCCAGCGCCACGAAGCCGTCGCGGTGCTCGGCCAGCCGCAGGTCGGAGGCGCGGGCGCGGAAGAAGAGCCGTCCCAGCAGCTTGCCTATCAGCAGGCCGCCCACCACACCGGCGCCGCACCGGTAGAGCACGTCCACCAGCGCCCACTCGCCCAGCCAGCCGGCTCCCCCGCTGACGGCCAGCGCGATCGCGGCGTACACCAGGGGGAAGGCCAGGCCGTCGTTGAGACCGGCCTCGGAGGTGAGGGTGAAGCGGACCTCGTCGTCGTCCTTCTCCGCGGCGCCGTCCTTCGCGTCGTCGTCCTTCTCCGCGTCGTCGTCGTCCTTCTGCGCGTCGCGAGGCTTCCCCTGGCCGCCGGGCTTCTCCGACTCCTCGGCCTCGTCCGAGTCGACGGGCTCGCCGACCTGCACGTCGGAGGCGAGCACCGGGTCGGTCGGGGCGAGCACGGCGCCCAGCAGCAGCGCCGCCGCCAGCGGCCAGCCGAGCAGGCCGTAGGCGGCGGCGGCCACACCCAGGACGGTCAGCGGGAGCGTCCAGCCCAGCAGGCGCCAGGTCGAGGACCAGGAGCGCCGGCCGAAGGGACGGTTGATGGCCAGCCCGGCGCCCATCAGGGAGATCAGCACGCACACCTCGGTGGCGTGCTCGACCATGGCCCGGTGGGCGATCGGGTCGGCGTCCGGGAGATCGAGCGGCAGTACGTACAGGAGAACGCCGAACAGCAGGCAGGCCAGCGGAAGGGAGAAGGGACGTCGGTTCAAAAGCTGCGGCATGGTGGCCGCGAGCAGCGCGGCGACACCGGCCACGGCAAAGATCAGATCAGGATTGCCCATCGTCCGCGTGATATGCCCCTGGTCAGAGGGGCAAACCTCGCAGATGACATGAGATCAACCGAAAATCACCGGACGGCGGGAGCCGTCAGGCGTCCAGCTTCTCCATGACCTCGTCGGAGACGTCGAAGTTGGCCCAGACGTTCTGCACGTCGTCGCTGTCCTCCAGGGCGTCGATCAGCCGGAAGACCTTGCGTGCGCCGTCCTCGTCGAGCGGGACGTTCAGCGTCGGCATGAAGCCCGACTCGGCCGAGTCGTAGTCGATCCCGGCGTCCTGCAGGGCCTTGCGGACCGGGACGAGGTCGGTGGCCTCGGAGACCACCTCGAACTGGTCGCCCAGGTCGTTGACCTCCTCGGCGCCCGCGTCCAGCACCGCCGACAGCACGTCGTCCTCGCCCAGGTCGCCCTTGGGGACGAGCACGACGCCCTTGCGGTTGAACATGTAGGACACCGATCCGGGGTCGGCCAGCGAGCCGCCGTTGCGGGTCAGCGCGACACGGACCTCGGAGGCGGCGCGGTTGCGGTTGTCGGTCAGGCACTCGATCAGCACCGCGACGCCGCCGGGGGCGTACCCCTCGTACATGATGGTCTGCCAGTCGGCGCCGCCGGCCTCCAGGCCGCCGCCGCGCTTGCGGGCGCGCTCGATGTTGTCGATCGGCACCGAGTTCTTGCGCGCCTTGGTGATGGCGTCGTACAGCGTCGGGTTACCGTCGGGGTCGGGGCCGCCCGTCCGTGCCGCCACCTCGATGTTCTTGATGAGCTTGGCGAACAGCTTGCCGCGCTTGGAGTCGAGCGCGGCCTTCTTGTGCTTCGTCGTCGCCCATTTGGAGTGGCCGGACATCGCCTAGAGCTCCCTCACCATCTCAGCGAAATATGAATGCACGCCGACATCCCCGGTGATCTCCGGGTGGAAGGACGTGGCGAGCAGCGGTCCCTGACGGACCGCGACGATCCTATCCCCAGGTTCGGCCAGCGCCAGCACTTCGACCTCCGAACCCACGGATTCCACCCAGGGTGCGCGGATGAAGACCGCCCGCATCTCCCCCCGGCCGGCGAAGTCGACGTCGGCCTCGAAGGAGTCGACCTGGCGGCCGAAGGCGTTGCGGCGGACGACCATGTCGATGCCGCCGATCGTCTGCTGGCCCTCGATCCCGTCCTCGATCCGGTCGGCCAGCATGATCATGCCGGCGCAGGAGCCGTAGGCGGGCATGCCGGCCTTGATCCGCATGCGGAGCGGTTCGAGCAGCTCGAAGGTCTCGGCGAGCTTCCACATCGTGGTGGACTCCCCGCCCGGCACGACGAGGCCGTCGACCTCCTCCAGCTCCCGGGGCCGCCGCACGGCGACCGCCCGGGCGCCCACGGCCTCCAGGGCGTGCATGTGCTCGCGCACGTCGCCTTGGAGCGCGAACACGCCGATCGTGGGGGCGTTGGTCACCATGGTCCTTCCAGAGCGGGTGGGTGCCTCTTCAGGGTACGACCAACGCCTGGATCATCCCAAAACGACCTTTCGCCGCCCCCGCCGGGGTTCCGGTGGGGGCGGGGCGGGCCGCCCCGGGCGTCCGGGACGGGGCCGCG
Source organism: Streptosporangium longisporum (assembly GCF_039534895.1). NCBI lineage: Bacteria > Bacillati > Actinomycetota > Actinomycetes > Streptosporangiales > Streptosporangiaceae > Streptosporangium > Streptosporangium longisporum. The sequence goes on from NZ_BAAAWD010000019.1 coordinate 372,552, forward strand.
CGACGATCGGCGGTCACATCCGGCCGGCCGGTGCGGGGCCGTACGGAGGGCGGCCGCACCCGGCCGATCCGTCCGTACGGCGCGGGACCGTGCGGGGTCTACCAGCCGCGCTCGGCCAGGCGGTGCGGGGCCGGGATCTCGTCGACGTTGATGCCCACCATGGCCTCGCCCAGGCCGCGGGAGACCTTGGCGATGACGTCGGGGTCGTCGTGGAAGGTGGTGGCCTTGACGATGGCCGAGGCCCGCTCGGCCGGGTTGCCGGACTTGAAGATGCCCGAGCCGACGAACACGCCCTCGGCGCCGAGCTGCATCATCATCGCCGCGTCGGCCGGGGTCGCGATGCCGCCCGCGGTGAACAGCACGACCGGCAGCTTGCCGGCCCTGGCGACCTCGGCGACCAGCTCGTAGGGGGCCTGGAGCTCCTTGGCCGCCACGAACAACTCGTCCTCGGGCAGCGAGGACAGCCGCTTGATCTCGCCGCGGATCTTGCGCATGTGCATGGTGGCGTTGGACACGTCGCCGGTGCCCGCCTCGCCCTTGGAGCGGATCATCGCCGCGCCCTCGGTGATGCGGCGCAGCGCCTCGCCCAGGTTGGTCGCGCCGCAGACGAAGGGCACGGTGAAGCGCCACTTGTCGATGTGGTTGGCGTAGTCGGCCGGGGTGAGGACCTCGGACTCGTCGACGTAGTCGACGCCGAGCGACTGCAGGACCTGGGCCTCGACGAAGTGGCCGATGCGGGCCTTGGCCATGACCGGGATCGAGACGGCGGAGATGATGCCGTCGATCATGTCCGGGTCGCTCATCCGGGAGACGCCGCCCTGGGCGCGGATGTCGGCGGGCACCCGTTCGAGCGCCATGACGGCGACGGCGCCGGCGTCCTCGGCGATCTTTGCCTGCTCGGCGTTCACGACGTCCATGATGACGCCGCCCTTGAGCATCTCTGCCATGCCGCGCTTGACCCGGGCGGTTCCGGTGACGGTGGTCTCGCTGACTTCGGGCGTGCTGCTGGACACGGGCTCTACCTCACGACGTCTGGCTGCGGGGCACGGGCCGCCCCGGAGGGCGACCGCTGACGCCTCCATCGTAGGCGCAGGGCGGCCTCTCCCCTCACATGCCACCTTGTCACTGTCGGCGGACCGTCTTGGACATCCTGTAAGGGTCGCCGTCAGGGGATGACGGGCTTGGCCGAGGCCAGCACGACCCAGACCTGTCCGGGGGCGAAGTTCATCGGGTCCCCGGCCTCGGTGGTGAAGACGGTGCCCTGCTTCTCCGAGGGCCGTGACCAGCGGGCCTTGAACGCCCGGCCGTCGCGCAGCACGACCGCCCTGCCCTTGCCGGTGGTGTGCACCAGCGGGGTGTAGCTCTGGTTCTTGTCGTGGAACTGCGAGCGCTCGGTCCTGGTGTACTGCACGACGATCGTGGGGGCGCCGAGCTGGCCTCCCTCGGCGGCCATGTTCTTCTTGCCGTCCTGCCAGATCAGCCATTTCTCCGCCGCCTGGGACCAGACGAACCCGAAGCGGGCCGCGGGGTAGCGCACGGTGTAGGTCTTGCGCGGCACGCCCCCTTCCGGGGCGTCGCCGAAGGTGAACCCGATGTCCTTGGCCTTGGACGCCTTGGGCGCCCCGGCCAGCAGCCGCCGGGTCTCGGCGAAGAGGTTGTAGGGGGCGAAACGGCCGGGCTGGCGGAAGTAGGCGCCCGGCTGCCTGCTGTCGGAGACGTCGAACAGCGGCGCCTCGGCGATGAAGGGGAGCATCTTGGTCTGCGCGCCCGAGTAGGCGAAGGCGGGCCTGCCGAACTGCGGGACGATGTGCAGGTCGGAGATCCGGGCGCTGCGGACCGGGCCGACCTTGGCCGGGAGCTTCGAGGAGAAGATCGCCATCAGGCGGGTCAGCCCTGCCTCGACCTGCTCGACGTAGACGACGTCGGCGCTCTTGAGGCCGAGCTGCGGCTTGCCCGCCCCGGTGTTCTCGATCTTCACCGCGACCACCGGCCTGCGGGCCGCGCCCGGCATGCCGGTGAAGGGGTGCGTCGGCTCGGGCTCGGGGGTCGGGGTCGCGCTGGGCTCGGCGCCCGAACCCTGGGCGTTGCCCGCGGGGGCCGCCGGCTCGTCGGAGGAGCAGGCGGCGGCCGGCGCGAGGAGCGCGACTCCCGCCACCGCGGCGGTGATCATCCGGGGCACCCGCACGACTCGTCTCCTCCAGGTAGGCCTCTGGCACGAACGCCATGAGCCTACCGGTGTCCGACTTATCAGATACGCGGGTTTATGCACCGCCTATTAGGCATATTCGGGCTATTCGGCGGCGAGCGCCTTGGGCGGCGCGTCGTCGATCTCGAAGAACTCCGGGTAGGCGGTGTGCCCGGCCAGCCGCAGCGTGCGGGCCAGCGGGCGGCGCTGCGCCGTACGGGTCACGCCCACCGCGTTGTTGTAGAACCGGCGGGCGTAGAGGACCTTCGCCACCGCGGCGCCCAGCTCCTCCAGCAGATCGGACCCGGCCCGCGTGCCCACCAGCCGGTCCCGGAAGCGCTCCTGGTCGACGACGGCCCGCAGGGTGCGCGACAGGTCGCTCTCGGCGTGCTCGCGCTCCTCAGGGCCCGCGGTACGGGCCTCGTGGGCGGCGGCGGCCAGCACCAGGCTGGTCGCCGGGTCCAGCATCCGGGAGGCCGCCAGCTCCAGGCTGACGGCCGTCCGCCGCACCAGCGCGGCGTCCAGCGACTCGCGGGCCAGCTCCAGCCGGATGTGCAGCCGGTCCAGCCGGCCCGCCCGCCAGGAGACGTAGACGGCGAGGAGCACGACGAACGCGCCCACCACCAGGATCGTGGTCGTCACGCCGCGCCGTCGCCTTCGGTCGCCGTGCCGACCAGGGCGGCGCCCGCGGGCTGCCCGGCCCCGCCGGACCGGGGAGCGGCCACCGCCACGCCACCGGTGCCATCGGCGCCCGAGGCGTCCCCGGTATCCCTGACGTCCCCGGTGTCCCCGGTGTCCCCGGTGTCCCCGGTGTCCCCGAGGCTCTCGGCGTCCTCGTCGTCCTCCTGGACCCCGGTCGTGCTCGCCGTGCTCGCGACCGTCTCGTAGACCCTCAGCACGTCGCGGGCGACGGTGGACCAGTCGTACTTGCGCACGGCCTGGCGGGCCTCCCGCGAGAGCGTGGCCCGGCGCTCGGGGTCGTCCAGCAGGGCGGCGGCCTCGCGGGCCAGCGACGCCGCGTCGCCCGTGGTGAACAGCGCCCCGGCCCGGCCCTCGTCGAGCACCTTGGCGAAGGCCGGGATGTCGCTCGCCAGGATCGCCGCCCCCGCCGACATCGCCTCGGTCAGCACGATGCCGAAGCTCTCGCCGCCCAGGTTGGGCGCGCAGAAGACGTCGACCGTGTGGTAGGCGCGGACCTTGTCCTCCTCGCTCACCATGCCGAGCAGCCCGATCCGGTCGTGGTAGGCGGCCGGGACGCGCTCCAGCACCTCGGCGGCGTCCCCGGGGCCGGCCAGCAGCAGGCGCAGCGCCGGTCGTTCGGCGGCCAGCAGGGTGAAGGCCTCCAGCAGCACCGGAAGGCCCTTGCGCGGCTCGTCCATCCGGCCGAGGAAACCGATCACCTCGCCCTCGTCCCAGCCGGGCAGCGGCTCACCCTCGGCGTAGCGGCCGACCGCCACCCCGTTGGGGATCAGCACGGCGTCGCCGCCCATGAACTCGACCAGGGTCTTCCTGGCCGCGTCGGAGACGGCGATCCGGCCGGTGATCTTCTCCAGCGCGCTCATGATGATCGCCACCCCGGCCGAGAAGGACCGGGAGTTGCCGTAGGAGGCGTGGAAGGTGGCCACGATCGGCCCCTTGGCCACCCAGCAGGCGAGCAGCCCGAGCGACGGGATGGCCGGCTCGTGCACGTGCAGCACGTCGAAGCGGCCCTCGCGCACCCAGCGCCGTACCCGGTTCGCCGACAGGAACCCGAACGACATCCTGGCCACCGACCCGTTGAAGGGCACCGGGACGGCGCGGCCGGCCGAGGTCACGTACGGGGGCAGCGGGGCGTTGTCCGCCGCCGGGGAGATCACCGAGACGTGGTGCCCGTCGGCCATGAGCGCCTCGGCCAGGTCGCGGATGTGCACCTGGACGCCGCCGGGCACGTCCCAGGTGTAGGGGCAGACGATGCCGATCCTCATGCCCTGGGCTCCAGGTCCTCGAGCCAGAGGCGCTGCAGCATGTGCCAGTCCTCGGGGTGCTCGGCGATGCCCTTCTCGAAGACGGTGGCCAGGCTCTGCATCGCCGCGGCCACCCTCTCCTTCCTGTCGCCCTCGGCCGGGATGGCGATCTCGTCGTAGAACTGCAGTCCCCAGCCGGACTCGGTGAAGTAGGGCAGGGCCGGGATGAGCGGGGCCCCGGTGTGCACGGCCAGCAGGCCGGGACCGGCGGGCATCCGGGTGGCCGAGCCGAAGAACTGCACCTCGACCCCCTTGGCCGTCAGGTCCCGCTCGGCCGGCAGGGCCACCGGCAGGCCGGCGCGCAGGCGCTGCGCCAGGGTGCCGAAGGTGTGGCCCTCCCCGCCGGTGAGCGGGAGCACCTCCATGCCCAGGCCCTCGCGGAAGGCGGTGTAGCGGTGGAAGAGCGACTCGGGCTTGAGCCGCTCGGCGACCGTGGTGAACGGGTGGCCCGTCCCGGCGAACCAGGCGCCGGCCTGGTCCCAGTTGCCCGTGTGCGGCAGGGCCATGACCACTCCCCGGCCCGCGGCCAGGTGGTCGTAGACCGTCTCGGCCCCGGCCACGCGCATCCGGGAGGCGATCTCCTCGACGGACATCGAGGGCAGCCGGAACACCTCGTGGAAGTAGCGGAAGTAGGAGCGCATGCCGGCGCGGCTGAGCTCCCGGATCGCCGGGTCCGAGGGCGAGGTGCCCTTGACGCGGGCGAGGTTGGCCTCCAGCCTGAGCACGGACTTGCCCCGGCGCTTCCACAGCCGGTCCGCGGCGACGCGGAAGGCGGCGGCGGTGAGCCGCTCGGGCAGGCGGGGGACGACCGTCCAGCCGGCGCCGAACGCGGCCGCGACGAGACGATCCTGGAGGGAGGGCGTGTCGGTCATCGATCTTTCCGATCAGCGGAGGGTGCGGGGCGGGGCGGAGACGGCCTGCCGGCGCACGTGCAGCAGGCGCTGGCCCACGGTGACCGCGCTGGCCACGGCGAGCAGCCAGAGTCCCACGGGCAGGATGTACGGCACGCCGAGACCGCCGAGCCCGGTCGAGACCAGGCCGACGACCAGGCGTTCGGGCCGCTCGGCGAGGCCGACGTCGCACGTCATGCCCAGCGCCTCGGCCCTGGCCTTGACGTAGGAGACCACCGCGCCCGCCGCGAGGCAGAACAGCGCGACCCCGGCCAGCACCGGCTGGTCGCTCACGATGAACCAGCACACCAGCCCGGAGAAGATCCCGGCGTCGCCGACCCGGTCGAGGGTGGAGTCCAGGAAGGCGCCCCAGACGCTCCCCGGGCCCGTCATCCTGGCCATCACCCCGTCCAGGAGGTCGGCCAGCACGAAGAAGGTGATCACCACCGTGCCGACGAACAGCTGGCCCCTGGGGTAGAAGAACAGGGCCGCGGCGACGGTCCCGAGCGTGCCCGCCGCGGTGACCGCGTTGGGGCTGACCCCATGACGGGTGAGGGCCCGGCCCAGCGGGGTCAGGACTCGGGTGACGGCGGGGCGCAGAAGTTTCAACATCGCGCTCCGATCGTAGGCCAACCGGCCTGCACCCGCGCTACGGCCACCCGATGATCACCTGCCGGCCGGGCGCCGTCGCGGCGACGGCCGCGGGACGTCCACGGGACGGCGGCACGGGTGGCGGCGCGTCGGCCGGGACACGTGCCGGAGTCGCCCGGTCATCCGTACGAACCGGATCAATAGCGATTCGATCTTCTTCTTGCAAGAGGATCGCCTTACCCCTCTTGTGATATTCGCCACATGGGTATTTGGTGAACAGACCGCGTCCGTCGGCGTACGGGCGCGGCTGCGACCCCCGGGGTGTGGCCCCACCGGGCCGTGCTCCTTCGGCAACGACGCGGGAGGCGATGTGGCGGAGAGAACATCCGGCGGAGCAGCGGGAGCCGCGGGGAGGGCACCCGCGGCCGACCGGCCGGACATGATCAGAAATGTCGTGCTGGTCGGCCATTCCGGTGCCGGGAAGACCACCCTGGTGGAGGCCCTGCTGGAGGCGACGCGGACCGTCTCGCGGCCGGGCCGCGTCGAGGACGGCACCACCGTGAGCGACTTCGACGAGGTCGAGGTGCGCCAGCAGCGCTCGGTGAACCTCACCGTGTCCCCGGTGGTGCACAACAGCATCAAGATCAACCTCCTGGACACCCCCGGCTACGCCGACTTCGTCGGGGACCTGCGCGCCGGGCTGCGCGCGGCCGACGCGGCGCTGTTCGTGGTCTCGGCCTGCGACGGCGTGGACGGCCTGACCAGGATGCTCTGGGAGGAGTGCGCCGCGGTCGGCATGCCGCGCGCCGTGGTGATCACCAAGATGGACCACCAGCGGGCCGACTTCGAGGCCGCCCTGACGGCCTGCCAGGACGCCTTCGGCGACGGGGTGTCCCCGCTGTACCTGCCGGTGGTGACCAACGGCCGGGTGAACGGCCTGATCGGGCTGCTGAGCCAGAAGTTCTACAACTACGCGACCGGCACCCGGACCGAGAACGCCCCGGGCCCGGCCTACGCCGACCAGATCGAGCTCTACCGCGGCGCCCTGATCGAGGGCGTCATCCAGGAGAGCGAGGACGAGTCCCTGATGGACCGCTACCTCTCCGGCGAGGAGATCGAGACCAAGGCCCTCGTCGAGGACCTGGAGAAGGCGGTCGCACGAGGCGGCTTCCACCCGGTGCTGGCCGCCGGGGCGGGAGTGGGTGCGACGGAGATCCTGGAGCTCGTCACCCAGGGGTTCCCCTCCCCGCTCGAACACCCGGTGCCCGAGGTCGTCACCCTCGACGGCACCCCCGTCCCCGGCATCGTCTGCGACCCCGAGGGCCCGCTGGTCGCCGAGATCGTCAAGACCACCAGCGACCCGTACGTGGGCCGGATCAGCCTGGTCCGGGTCTTCTCCGGCACCCTGCGCCCCGACATGACCGTGCACGTCTCCGGGCACGGCCTGGCCGACCGCGGGCACGAGGACCACGACGTGGACGAGCGCATCGGCGCACTGTCCTGCCCGCTGGGCAAGCTCCAGCGCACCGTCGCCACGTGCGTGGCCGGGGACATCGTCGCGGTCGCCAAGCTGTCACGCGCCGAGACCGGCGACACCCTCTCCGACCGGGAGAACCCGCTGCTGATGACGGCCTGGACGATGCCGGAGCCGCTGCTGCCGGTCGCGATCCAGCCCCGGTCCAAGGCCGACGACGACAAGCTCGGCCAGGCGCTGCAGCGGCTGGTCGCCGAGGATCCGACGCTGAGGCTGGAGAACAACCCCGAGACCCGCCAGCTCGTGCTCTGGTGCATGGGCGAGGCCCACGCCGACGTGCTGCTCGACCGGCTGAGCAGGCGGCACGGCGTGGAGGTGGAGAAGGTCGAGCTGCGGGTGCCGCTGCGGGAGACCCTGGGCGGCAGCTGCCGGGCGCTGGGCCGCAACGTCAAGCAGACCGGTGGCCACGGCCAGTTCGCCGTCTGCCACCTGGAGGTCGAGCCGCTGCCCTCCGGCGGCGGCTTCGAGTTCGTGGACAAGATCGTCGGCGGGGTGGTGCCACGCCAGTTCATCCCCTCGGTGGAGAAGGGCGTGCGCACCCAGATGCAGCGCGGGGTCGTCGCCGGCTACCCCATGGTGGACGTGCGGGTGACCCTCTACGACGGCAAGGCCCACTCGGTCGACTCCTCCGACATGGCCTTCCAGATCGCCGGGGCGCTCGCGCTCAAGGAGGCCGCCGCCAAGGTGCCCACCCTGCTGCTCGAACCGGTCGACGAGATCGGGGTGCTGGTCGCCGACGAGCACGTGGGCGCGGTGATGTCCGACCTGTCCTCGCGCCGGGGCCGTGTGCTGGGCACCGAGCCGGTGGGCGCGGGCCGCACCCTGGTCAAGGCCGAGGTGCCCGAGCTGGAGATCACCCGCTACTCGATCGACCTGAGGTCGATGTCGCACGGCACCGGCACGTTCCGCCGGACCTTCCTGCGCTACGAACCGCTCCCGTCCCACCTGGTGGAGAAGGTCACCGCCTGAGGCCGCGGGAGGCGTGCGCCGGACGGGCCGCCCGGTTCCGGGCCGGGAACGGGCCCCGTCCGGCACATGCCTCCCACCCCGCACTTCCGTAACGAAGTCATCACGAAACGATTTCTTTTTTCTGGCCGGAGCACACCGGTCCGGATGCCAGACTGAGGAATCATGCGAAACGGACGCCCTCTGCTGGCCGCTACCGCACTCGCCGTTCTGACCACCGGCGCCGCCTACACGTTCGGCCCCGAAGCCCCGCCCGGCCGGGCCAGGACCGCCGAGCGCGCACCGGCCGGGACCGGCGCGGACGGCACCGCCGACGCGAAGGGGGCCGCGCGCGCCACCGACGGGGCGACGACCACCGCCTCGGCCTCGGCGCGCTGCGACGTCGACCCCAGGTATCCCAAGCGCCAGCTGCGCGGGATCTGGATCGCCACGGTCAAGAACATCGACTGGCCCTCGCGGACCGGCCTGTCGGTCGCCCGCCAGCAGGCCGAGTACGTCAGGATCCTCGACAACGCGGCCAAACGGCGGTTCAACGCGGTGTTCGTCCAGATCCGCCCCGCCTCGGACGCGCTGTACCGATCGTCGCTGGAGCCGTGGTCGCAGTACCTGACCGGCACCGCGGGCAAGGACCCCGGCTGGGACCCGCTCCCCTTCCTCATCGCCGAGGCCCACCGGCGCGGCATGGAGTTCCACGCCTGGTTCAACCCCTACCGGGCCTCCTACGACGGGAACCTCGCCGCGCTGCCCGCGGGCCACCCTGCCCGGCGGCACCCCGGCTGGATCGTCAAGTACAACGGCCTGGCCTACTACAACCCCGGCCTGCCCTCGGTCCGCGAGCACGTCACCAAGGTCGTCACGGACGTGGTGACGCGCTACGACGTCGACGGCGTCCACTTCGACGACTACTTCTACCCCTACCCCGCCGCGGGCGCCACGTTCGACGACCGCGCCGCCTTCGCGAAGTACGGCAAGGGCAAGAAGCTGGCCGCCTGGCGCCGCTCCAACGTCAACACGCTGATCGCCCAGGTCGACGAGGCCGTGCACGCGACCAGGAACAGCGTGAAGTTCGGGATCAGCCCGTTCGGCATCTGGCGCAACAAGGCCCAGGACCCCACCGGCTCGGCCACCGGCGGCATGTCCGCCTACGACTCCATCTACGCCGACGCCCGGCACTGGATCCGCAAGGGCACGGTCGACTACGTCATCCCGCAGCTGTACTGGCCCCGCGCCTTCGCGATCGCCGACTACGACGTGCTGATGCCGTGGTGGGCGAACGAGGTCAAGGGCACCGGCGTCCAGCTCTACATCGGCCAGGCCCTGTACCGGGTCGGCACCACCGACACCCCCGCCTGGACCAGGCCCGGCGAGCTGCCCTCCCACCTGGCCCGCAACCGCGCGTACCCGCAGGTCTCCGGCGACGTCTACTTCAGCGCCAAGCAGCTGTCCACCAACCCGCTGGGGGTGCTGGACCGTCTCGTCAAGAACCACTACTCGCGCCCGGCGCTGCTGCCGCTGATGAAGGACCGCGGCGGGCAGGCCCCGCCCAGGCCCTCCGACGTGCGGCTCCAGGGCACCTCGCTCGGCTGGAAGGGCTCGGCCGGGGCCCGCTCGTACGCGGTCTACCGGATCGCCTCGGGAAAGCCCGGCGAGTGCGCCACCGCCGACGCCCGCAACCTGATCGCGGTCGTGCCCGCGGCCGCCGGGGAGCGCCAGACCCTCACCGTTCCCGGTGGCGGTTCCTACCTGGTCACCTCGCTGGACCGGCTGCAGAACGAGAGCGAGCCGAGCGGGACCTGAGCCCGGCCGCCGCCCGGCCCCCCCCGGCTGGACCCGGGCGCGATCTTCCCCTACGGTGCCAGCCTTGACCGAAGCTGAAGGGGAGGTCGTTCGTGAAGCGGACGCTTGTCGCGTTTGCGGTGGTATTGGGCATGTTGTGGCCAGGGGCCGCGCACGCCGCCACGCAGGCGGACGAACGGGTGATGCTGATCGGCGTCCCCGGCCTGCGGTGGAGCGATCTCGGTCCCGACACCACCCCGAACCTGTGGCGGCTCGCCGGGCGGAGCGCCGTCGGATCGCTCTCGGTGCGCACGGTCGGGCGGGTGACCTGCCCCTACGACGGGTGGCTGACGGTCTCGGCCGGGGTGAGGTCGGCGGTCGGCTACGGCTGCGGCCTGCCGCCGGTGCCCGAGCCCTCCGGCACGGGCGCGGTCATCCCCGACTACGGCTACCTGCACGAGGTCGCCGGGCAGCGCTACGCGGGCGCCCTGGGCGAGGCCGTGCGCGTCGCCGGGCAGTGCACGCTGGCGATCGGCCCCGGCGCCGCGCTGGCCCTGGCCGACCGCTCGGGCCGCGTCGGCGTGTACGCCCCCTCCCCCGAGCAGATCCCCTCCGGGGCGCTGACCAGGTGCCGGGTGATGGCCGCCGACGTCGACGACCTGATCAGGCCGTACGTGACCGGCGGGCGGCTGCCGGCGGACGGGGAGCCGCTCGGGCCGCAGCAGCGGGCGGCGGCGCTGCGGCTGGCCGACGCCAAGGCCGGAGCGGTGCTGAGCGTGCTGCCCCGGGAGACGATCGTGCTGCTGGCGGGCCTGTCCGACCACGGCGGCGACCCGCACCTGCGGGTGGCCATGATGAGCGGCGAGAACGGCGGACGGCTCCCCGGACACTTCCTGGGGGCGGCCTCCACCCACCGCGACGACATCACGATCCTTCCGGACGTCACCGCGACCATGCTCTCCCTGGCCGGGGTGGCGACCCCCCCGGCGGTGATCGGGGTGCCCTGGCAGGCGAGCGAGCGGCGTACCGGAGGCGTCGAGGCGGCGCGGGTGGAGCTGGACCGGGCCGACGTGGCCGGGCAGACGATCAGGCAGGCGGGCGGGGTGTTCTTCACCACGGTCGCCGTGCTCCAGGTCGCCTTCTACCTGGCCGCCTTCCTGCTGCTGCGCCGCGGGCGCGGCCTGACCGCCATCCGGGTGGCCGCGGTGGCGCTGGCCTCGGTGCCCGTCTCGACGTACCTGGTCAACCTGGTCGGCTGGCACCGCACGGGGACCCCGGTCCTGGCGCTGGCCGGTGGGATCGTCGTCTCGGCGCTGCTGCTGGCCGCGGTGGCGCTGGCCGGTCCCTGGCGGCGCGCCCCGCTCGGCCCCCTGGCGGTGGTGGCGGGCGTGACCGCGGCGGTGCTCGCCGGTGACCTGCTGACCGGGACGACGCTGCAGCTCAACAGCGTGATGGGCTACAGCGCGGTGGTCGGGGCCCGCTACTACGGGCTGGGCAACATCCCCTTCGCGCTCTTCGCCACCTCGGTGCTGCTGCTGGCGTCCACGATCGCGCACCGGCTGACGCGCCGGGGCCGCAAGGGCACGGCGGTCGCCGTGGTGGCGGGCCTGGGCGGCTTCGCGATGATCCTGGGCGGCTGGCCCGGCGTGGGCAGCGACTTCGGCGGCGTGATCGCGTTCGTACCGGGCATCGCGGTGACCGCGATGCTGATCGCGGGCAAGCGGGTCTCGATCGTCAAGCTGGGCGCGCTCTGCGTGGCGGGCGGCGTCACCGTGATGGCCATCGCCTACCTGGACTACCTCCGCCCGCCGGGCTCGCAGACCCACCTGGGACGTTTCGTCGGCCAGGTGTTCACCGGCGAGGCCCTGGAGGTGATCGGCCGCAAGTTCGGCGCGATGATCGGCACGCTGCTCAACCCCAACCTGATGCCGGTCGTGATCGCCGCGGTGGCCTTCCTGGTGTACGCGCTGCTGCGGCCCGAGCAGGCGACCGCCGGGGTGCTGCCCGCGGCGTTCACACACTCCCCTGCGCTGCGGGCCGGGCTGATCGGCACCCTGATCAGCGGCGTGGTCGGCATGCTGGTCAACGACTCGGGCGCCGCGGTGCTGTCGATGGCGCTGGCGCTGGCGGTCCCGCTGACCCTCTCGGTGGGGATCAGGGCCCTGGGCGCCGGTGACCCGCCCTACGACGAGGCGGGCCAGGACCCGGCGAGCAGTTCCCTGGTGTCGCGCAGCAACTGAGGCAGGACCTTGGTCTGGCCGACCACGGGCATGAAGTTGGTGTCGCCGCCCCACCTGGGGACCACGTGCTGGTGCAGGTGGGCGGCGATGCCGGCGCCCGCCACACCGCCCAGGTTCATGCCCACGTTGAAGCCCTGCGCGCCGCTGGCCTTGCGCAGGGCGACCAGGGCCCGCCGGGTGAAGTCGGCCAGCTCCGCGGTCTCGGGCCCGTCCAGGTCGGTGTAGTCGGGGACGTGCCGGTAGGGGCAGACCATCAGGTGGCCGGAGTTGTACGGGTAGAGGTTGAGCAGCGCGAAGACCGACTCGCCCCGGGCCACGACGAGCCCGTCCTCGTCGCTCATCCGGGGGATCTCGCAGAACGGGCAGCCGTCCTCCGGGCCCGAGCCGCTCGGCTTGCTGGCCCCCTTGATGTAGGCCATCCGGTGAGGAGTCCAGAGTCTCTGGAACGCGTCCGGTGTCCCCGCCCCGTGCTGCGCCTCCGGCTCGTTGCTCATGGCCGCCAGCATATTGCCACCCCGATCCGGCCGGACTCGCGCCTCCCCGCCTTCCCTCCCCGCCGCCCCGCCCCCGCGGAGCCCGGGAGGCGCCTTCCCGCATGTCCCGGTATCAGCGGACGAATATGGAGGATTTCCGGCAGAATCCCCCTTCACCACCAACGACAGCCGAGGAGTACCCATGACCGACGTCTCCGTCGAGGAACCGACCGAGAAGACCGCGTCTCCCGCCGAGGCGAGCGGCAGGCCCGCCCGCCCGTTCTCCCTGAGCCTGTCCCTGTCCACCCCGGAGCCGTCGCAGCCGTCCCCGGGTGTGCCCGCGTCCTTCCGGGACGAGCCGGACGCCTCCCCCGACGAGCCCTTCCTGACCGTGGCCGAGGAGGACCCCTCCCCGGCGCCCTCGACGCCGTCCCCGGGGTCCTACGTGCCTTCCGTGTCCTCGTCGGGTGTGAAGGACGAGCCGCTCTCCGCGTCCCCCGGCGACGACGCGCCGGACGTCCCGGAGGCCCCGCCCCAGTCGGTCTCGGTGATCCCGGCGGCCCCGCCCGCGCCCTCCGCCGTGGCAGGGGCCGTGGTGAAGGGCCGGATCAAGGTGGCCGACGAGGTGGTGGAGAAGGTCGCCGCCCTCGCCGCGCTGGAGGTGGCGGGCGTGGCCGAGCTGCGCGACGAGGCCGGTCCGGCCGCGGAGCCGGTACACCGCCGGGCCGGAGCCGGCGTCAGGCGTGGCCCGCGGGGCGTCAGCGCGCACGTGCAGGACCGCACGGCCGCGGTGGACGTGACGATCGTGACCGAGTACGGGCACGTGGTGATGGACGTGGCCAACGAGGTCAAGACCAACGTGGCGCGGACGATCAGCCGGATGCTGGGCATGCGGGTCGTCGAGGTCAACGTCACCGTGGACGACGTCCGCCTGCCCGGTGAGACCGGCAGCACGACACCGGCCTGACCCGGCCGTCCGGGACGGCCGGGGATCCGGGACGGCCGGGACGTCCCGGCCGTCCGAGGGCCCTCCCGTCGAGAGCGCCGAGGGCCGGGAGGCTCAGACCCGGGAGGCTCGGACCCGGACGGGAGGATCAGACTCCGGAGGGCTCAGACCTGGGCGCGGCGTTCGATCGCGTCGACGATCTCCGCGAGCGCCTCGTCGACCGGCACCCCGTTCTTCTGCTCGCCGTTGCGGAAGCGGAAGGAGACCGCACCGGCCGCGATGTCCTCGTCGCCCGCCAGCAGCATGAACGGCACCTTGGACTTCTGCGCGTTGCGGATCTTCTTCTGCATCCGGTCGTCGGAGGCGTCCACCTCGATCCTGATGCCCCGGGCGCGGGCCTTCTCCGCGAGGTCCTGGAGGTAGGACACGTGGGCCTCGGCGATCGGGATGCCGACCACCTGGACCGGCGCGAGCCAGGGGGGGAACGCACCCGCGTAGTGCTCGACCAGGACGCCGAAGAAGCGCTCGATCGAGCCGAACAGCGCCCGGTGGATCATGACGGGCTGCTGCCGCGAACCGTCGGCCGCCTGGAACTCCAGGTCGAAGCGCTGCGGCAGGTTGAAGTCGAGCTGGATCGTCGACATCTGCCAGGTCCTGCCGATCGCGTCCCTGGCCTGGACGGAGATCTTCGGCCCGTAGAAGGCCGCGCCGCCCGGGTCGAGGACCAGCTCCAGGTTCTCCGACTCGGCGACCTCGCGCAGCGTCCGGGTCGCCTCCTCCCAGTCCTCGTCGCTCCCGACGAACTTGACCGGGTCCTTGGTCGACAGCTCCAGGTAGAAGTCGTCCAGGCCGTAGTCGCGCAGCAGGTCCAGCACGAAGCGCAGCAGCGACGCCAGCTCGTCGCGCATCTGCTCGCGGGTGCAGTAGATGTGCGCGTCGTCCTGGGTGAGGCCGCGCACCCGGGTCAGGCCGTGGATCACGCCCGACTTCTCGTAGCGGTAGACCGTGCCGAACTCGAACAGCCGCAGCGGCAGCTCGCGGTAGGAACGCCCGCGCGCCCGGAAGATCAGGTTGTGCATCGGGCAGTTCATCGGCTTGAGGTAGTACTTGGCGCCTTCCAGCTCCATGGGCGGGAACATGCCGTCGGCGTACCACTCCAGGTGGCCGGAGGTCTCGTACAGCTTCTGCTTGGTGATGTGCGGGGTGTTGACGAAGGAGTACCCCGCCTCCTCGTGGCGCCTGCGCGAGTAGTCCTCCATGGCGCGGCGGATCACGCCGCCCTTGGGGTGAAAGACCGGCAGGCCCGAGCCCAGCTCGTCGGGGAAGGAGAACAGGTCGAGCTCGGCGCCCAGCTTGCGGTGGTCGCGCTTCTCGGCCTCCTCCAGCAGGTGCAGGTACTCGTCCTGCTTCTCGCGCGACTCCCAGGCGGTCCCGTAGATCCGCTGGAGCTGCGGGTTCTTCTCGCTGCCGCGCCAGTAGGCGCCGCCCGAGCGCATCAGCTTGAACGCCGGGATGGACCGGGTGGTCGGCACGTGCGGGCCGCGGCACAGGTCCTTCCAGCGCAGCTCGCCGCTTTTCGCGTCGAGGTTGTCGTAGATGGTCAGCTCCGCGCCGCCCACCTCGACGCTCTCCTCGTCGGCCGCCCCGCCCTTGAGGCCGATCAGCTCCAGCTTGTACGGCTCGGCGGCGAGCTCGGCGGTGGCCTCCTCGTCGGAGACGGGCCTGCGGGAGAACAACTGCCCCTGCTTGACGATCTCGCGCATGCGCTTCTCGATGCGCTTGAGGTCCTCGGGGGTGAACGGGTCCTTGACGTCGAAGTCGTAGTAGAAGCCGTTCTCCACCGGCGGGCCGATGCCCAGCCTGGCCTCGGGGAAGATCTCCTGGACGGCCTGGGCCATGACGTGCGCGGCGGAGTGGCGGACGATGGCGCGCCCGTCGGGGCTGCCCGCCTCGACCGGCTCGACCACGTCGCCGTCGGCCACCCGGGCCGCGAGGTCCTTGAGCTCGCCGTTGGCGCGGGCGGCGACCACGGAGCGCCCGTCGGCCTCCAGCGCCTCGCCGTACGTCGTGCCCTCCGCCACCACGCGCGCGGTTCCGGCGAGGGTGATCTGAAGTTCTGGCACGGCGGACACGGTTGCTCCCGAGAGGACGTCGTCGGATGTGACGAAAGCTGTAGGGAGTCGATGCTACCGGTGCCGGGGACGCCTTTTCCCGGCCCTGCCGGCGTGGTGCCGGCGCTCCCTCGGCGTACCGCCGTGGCGGTGGCTCTGGCTAGGCTTGGCCGATGTGAACGCAGCAGCCCAGACCTCCGGCGCGCACGCGGCCGGCATCGCGACCATCACCTCCGGCGGGACCGTGCTCGACACGTGGTTCCCGTCCCCGCAGCTGGGCGAGCCCCCCTCCCCCGGCACCGTGCGGCTGACCGAGCGGGAGGCCGCCGAGGAACTCGGCTCCGGGGTCGCCGCGCTGCTGGGTCCCGACGAGGACCGCGGCGTGGAGGTGGTGGCGGTACGGACCGGCATCACCAAGCTGTCGGAGGCCCCCGCCGACACCCACGACGCCTACCTGCGCCTGCACCTGCTCTCGGCCCGTCTCGTCCAGCCGCACGGCCAGAACCTGGACGGACTGTTCGGCATGCTCAGCAACGTGGTGTGGACCAACCACGGCCCGTGCGCGGTGGAGGGCTTCGAGGAGGTGCGGCTCCGGCTGCGCGCCCGGGGCCAGGTGACCGTCTACGGGGTGGACAAGTTCCCCCGCATGGTCGACTACGTGGTGCCCACCGGGGTCCGGATCGCCGAGGCCGACCGGGTCCGCCTCGGCGCGCACCTGGCGAGCGGCACGACCGTGATGCACGAGGGGTTCGTCAACTTCAACGCCGGGACGCTGGGCGGCTCCATGGTCGAGGGCCGCATCTCGGCGGGCGTCGTCGTGGGCGACGGCTCCGACGTGGGCGGCGGCGCCTCGATCATGGGCACCCTGTCCGGCGGCGGCAAGCAGGTCATCTCCATCGGTCGGCGCTGCCTGCTGGGCGCCAACAGCGGCATCGGCATCTCCCTGGGCGACGACTGCGTCGTGGAGGCGGGCCTGTACGTGACCGCCGGGACCAAGGTGGCCCTGCCCGAGGGGCGGACGGTCAAGGCCGCCGAGCTCTCCGGCGCCTCGGGGCTGCTGTTCCGGCGCAACTCCACCTCCGGGGCGGTCGAGGTCGTGCCCCGCCAGGGCACGGGCGTGGAGCTGAACAGCATCCTGCACGCCAACGACTGAACACCGCGGCCCGGCTGGGGACGGGGCCGGCCGGGGACGCGACCGCCCGGGGGCCGTCCACGAGCCGGGCCCGCCGGGGCTCCGGCAGGGCGGGGCCGGGCCTGCGGAGACGGCCCTGTCCGAGAGGCCGGGAGAACACCATCGGGACACCGGAAGGGCGGAGATGACCGATCGACCGACCACCGAGAATGCCGAGGACGCCAGAAACGCTGAAGGCCCTGGAAGCGCCGAGGCCGCCGAGAGTGAGAGCCGCGCGGACGCGACGGCGCGGCTGATCACCGGGCTGTTCGCGCCGCAGGTGCTGGTGATCGTGCTGCCCCCGCTCGTGGGGCTGATGGCCGACGGCCCGGCAGGCGCGGCCTGGGGTCTGCTGGCCTCGGTCCTGTGCGGCGGGGTGCCGGCCGCGGTGATCCTGGCCGGGGTCCGCGCCGGGCGCCTGGACTCCCACCACCTGGTCGACCGGGCGAGCCGGACCGGGCCGCTGCTGGTGGCGGTGGCCGGGGTGGTCGTCGCGCTGGTGCTGCTGGTCCTGCTGGGCGCGCCCCGGCTGCTGGTGGCCACGGTGACCGCGATGCTGGCCGCGCTCGCGGTGACGGTCCCGATCACGCTCAGGTGGAAGATCTCCTTCCACGCGGCCGTGTCGGCGGGCACCGTGGTGGTGCTCGCCCGGGTGCTGCCCGCGGCGCCCACCCTGGTCGTGGGCGCTCTGGTGGTGGCGGCGATCTGCTGGGCACGGGTCCGGCTGACCCACCACACGCCCGCGCAGGTGGCCGCCGGAGCCGCCGTCGGCACCGGGACGGCCTGGGCCGCGCTGAGCGCCTTCGGCCTCTGAGCGGCACCGAACAGGGCCGGGCTGAGCGGGGACGATCGTAGCCGGGTGGCTGGGCGGGGCCGGGCAGGGCTGGACGCCTTCGGCCTCTGAGCGGGCCGGTCCTGCGGGACCGGCCCGTGCCACCCGGGGGTCAAACCCGGGGCCCTGAGGCCCCGGGATCGCGGGGACCCGGTCTCACAGCAGGCTCTTGAGGAACTCCCTCGTCCGGCCGTCGCCCGAGGAGTACTCGGAGGCGACGAAGTCGGTGACCCCGGCCTTGGCGAGCTCCTCGATCCGCGCCGACACCGCGTCCTCGTCGCCGACGATCGCCACGTCGGCGGGACCGGCCGCACCCTCCCGGTCGAGCACCGCCCGGTACGACGGCAGCTGACCGTAGACCTCGAAGCGCTCGGCGGCCAGCGCCCTGGCCGCGTCGGCGTCGTCGGTGACGCAGACGGGCAGCGCGCAGACGATCCTCGGCGCAGGCCGTCCGGCGGCCCGGGCCGCCTCGGTGACCGCGGGCGCCACGTGCTCGGCCACGGTCCTGGGACCGGTCATCCACAGCACCGTGCCGTCGGCCACCTCCCCGGCCAGCCTGAGCATCCTGGGGGCCAGTGCCGCGATGAGGACGGGCATGTCCCTCGGGCCGGGCGTGGTCAGCCCGAGCTTGCCGGTGAGGGTCTCGCCCTCGAAGTCGGCGTTCTCGCCCCGTACCAGCGGCATCAGGATCGACAGGTACTCGCGCATGTGGCGGGCGGGCCTGTCGAAGCTGTAGCCGTACATGCCCTCGATCACGATCTGGTGCGAGAGCCCGATGCCGAGCGCGAGCCGCCCGTCGAGGGCGGCGTTGGCGGTGAGGGCCTGCTGGGCGAGGGCGGCCGGGTGGCGCGGGTAGGTCGGGACGACGCCGGTGCCCAGTTCGATGCCGGGCACCTGGCTTCCGGCCACGGCCAGCGCGGTCAGCGCGTCGAGACTGAAGATCTGCGACATCCAGACGGAGGAGAAGCCGTCACCGGCCGCGCGGGCGATGCGCTCCCGCAGTCCGCCGAGTACGTCGGGTCCCTTGGGCTCGTTGATCATCAGTCCGAATCGCATCGCTACCGAACTCCATTCTAGTCGAGTCCGCCCAGTGTAGATCGAGGGTGGCGATCACACACCACCGCCGGGTCACCGGCCGTGCCCGCGACCGGCGTCGGGCAGGCGTCACAGGAGCTCGGTGAACCGCTCCACCTTCTCGATCCGGCCCGCGATCACGATGATGTCCCCGTACCCCAGCACGGTCCCGGCGTCGGCGTAGGTGAACTCCTCGTGCTCGCCCTTCACGCAGACGACGGTCACCTCGTACTTGCGGCGCAGGTTGGACTCGCCCAGGGGCACGCCGACGTACTCGCGGGGAGGACGGGTCTTGACCAGCGCGTAGTCGCCGTCGACCTCCATGTAGTCGAGCATCCGACCGTTGAGCAGGTGGGCCAGCCGCTCCCCCATGTCGTGCTCGGGCAGGATCACGTGGTGGGCCCCGACCCGCTCCAGGATGCGGCCGTGATCGCGGCTGGTCGCCTTGGCCCAGACGTCCTCGATCTCCAGCTCGACGAGCAGGGACGTGGTGAGGATGCTGGACTCCAGGTCGGTGCCGATGGCGACGACCGCCCGGTAGAAGTCGGGCACCCCGATCTGCCGCAGCGCCTCGATGTCGGTGGAGTCGGCGACGACCACGTGGGTGAGCTTCGCCGCCATGCTCTGGACCACCTTGGGACGGTTGTCGATGGCGAGCACCTCGGTCCCCCGGCGGCACAGCTCCATCGCCAGGGAGCCGCCGAAACGGCCGAGCCCGACGACCACCACCGGATCGTTCCTTCTGTCAGCCAACGACCGTCCTCTTCCGGGAGTCCGCAGCACGGCGGTCCGTCAACGAGAGAAGCCCGGAGGCCGACGTCCGCCTCCAGGCTTCCACCTGCGCACCGCTTCGGGCCTCCAGACCCGGATTGCCCCGATTCTACCTCAGGGGAACACCGGCGGATCGTCGTCGTACTCCTGGGGCTCCCGGTCGGGACCGGCCCACGGGGCGTCCGGGTCCGGATCGTCGGCGGCGGCTTCCCGGCGCGAACCGGCGAGGGTCTCCAGCACCTGGTCACCGTACTTGGCGAGCTTGTTCTCGCCGACCCCGCTCACCGTGCCGAGCTCCTGCAGGGAGGCGGGGAAACGGGTGGCGATCTCGCGCAGGGTCGCGTCGTGGAAGATCACGTACGCGGGCACGCCCTGTTCCTTGGCGGTGGCGGCCCGCCAGGAGCGGAGCAGCTCGAACACGCCGGTCGCCTCCTCGGGCATCTCGACCGGGTCGGCCTTGCGGCCGGTGGCGGTCTTCGCGGCCCTGGAGGCGCGCGCCGGTCGTTCCGGCTCGCGCCGCAGCGGGACCTGGCGCCGGCGGCCCAGCACCTCGGCGCTCGCCTCGGTCAGCACCAGGGTGCCGTAGTCGCCCTCGACGGTCAGCAGCCCCTGGGCCAGCAGCTGGCGCACCACGCCGCGCCATTCGGCCTCGCTCAGCTCCGTGCCGATGCCGAACACGGTCAGGGCGTCGTGGTCGTGCTGGATGACCTTGGCCGTCTTCTTCCCCAGCAGGATGTCGATGATCTGGCCCGCGCCGAACTTCTGGCGGCGCTCGCGCATGAGGCGGAACACCGTCGACAGGACCTTCTGCGCGGCGACCGTGCCGTCCCAGGCCTCGGGCGGCGACAGGCAGGTGTCGCAGTTGCCGCAGGCGGTGCCCTCCTGGCCGAAGTAGGCGAGCAGCCGTGCGCGGCGGCACTCGACCGCCTCGCAGAGCGCGAGCATGGCGTCCAGGTGGGTGCCCAGGCGGCGGCGGTGGACGTCGTCGCCCTCGGAGGTGTCGATCATCTTGCGCTGCTGCACGACGTCCTGCAGGCCGTAGGCGAGCCAGGCGGTGGAGGGCAGGCCGTCGCGCCCGGCGCGGCCGGTCTCCTGGTAGTAGCCCTCGATGGACTTGGGCAGGTCCAGGTGGGCGACGAACCGCACGTCGGGTTTGTCGATGCCCATGCCGAACGCGATGGTGGCGACCATCACGAGACCGTCCTCGCGCAGGAACCGCGCCTGGTTGGCCGCCCGGGTGCGGGAGTCGAGCCCCGCGTGGTACGGCAGCGCCGGGATGCCGTTCGCCACCAGGAACTCCGCGATCTTCTCGACCGAGTTGCGGGACAGGCAGTAGACGATGCCCGCGTCCCCGGGGTGCTCGGCGCGCAGCAGTTCCAGAAGCTGCCGCTTGGGCTCGTTCTTGGGCACGATGCGGTACTGGATGTTGGGGCGGTCGAAGCTGGCCACGAAGTGCCGGGCCCGCTCCAGGTTGAGCCGGGAGGCGATCTCGGCGTGGGTGGCTTTGGTGGCGGTCGCGGTCAGCGCGATGCGCGGCACGTCGGGCCAGCGCTCGTGCAGCGCGGACAGCGCCAGGTAGTCCGGCCTGAAGTCGTGCCCCCACTGGGCCACGCAGTGCGCCTCGTCGATGGCGAACAGCGAGATCACCCCGCTGTCCAGCAGCCGCAGCGTCGCGTCGACCCTCAGTCGCTCCGGCGCCAGGTAGAGCAGGTCCAGCTCACCGGAGAGGAAGGCCGACTCCACCCGGCGGCGCTCGTCGAAGTCCTGGGTGGAGTTGAGGAAACCGGCCCGTACGCCGAGCGTGGTGAGGGCGTCCACCTGGTCCTGCATGAGCGCGATGAGCGGCGAGATCACCACCCCGGTGCCCTTACGGACCAGCGCGGGGATCTGGTAGCACAGCGACTTGCCGCCACCGGTCGGCATGAGCACCAGGGCGTCGCCACCGGCCACCACGTGGTCGATGATCTCCTGCTGCCCGGCCCGGAACGAGTCGTAGCCGAAGACGCGCTGCAGGACCCTCGACGCGTCGCTCACCTCGGGGCCGTTCTCGGGGGAGATCATCGGATCAGTGTACGAGGGATGCTCCCCCGGATGACGGGGAACCCGGGGCCGACCGGCCGCGAAGTCCGGGAACGGCCGCGACCGACCGGGGCCCGTCGGGATCCGTCGGGGTCCGTCGGGGTCGCGGAAGGCGCGACCCGGGCGTGCACCGCGGGACACGGAACGACGGGACACCGGACGCGGCCGGGCGGGGACGCAGGACACCGCCGGGAGGCGGGGCCTCCCGGCGGTGCCGGGTCGTCACGGGTCCCGCGGTCGCCCGCGGGTCACCGGCCGTCGGTGATCACCCGTGGACGGTGATCACGGGTTGACGTTGATCGTGAAGGTGGACGTGGTGTTCTTGATGTTCTGGACGTTGTTGCTCATCTGGAGGTTGTTGAAGGTCGCCGAGCCGACCGCCGGCCCCTGGTTGGGCTCGGGCATCTCGTTGGCCCAGATGGCCCAGCCGGACTTGGCGTCGAAGGCGTCGCCGCTCTTGCGGGCGCCGGTGATCGTGACGTTGGTGAAGATCGTGTCCTTGACCGGGTTCTGCGGCTGGCCCCCGACGTAGTTCGTCTGGAACATGATGCCGCCGTAGGTCGGGTCCACGATGTCCACGTTGCTGACGCGGATGCCCTGGAAGACCTTGGAGGCGGAGAACACCCAGATCGCGGGGAAGACCTGCTGGCCCCAGAAGTGGCCACCGGCGCGGACGATCGAGATGTTCTCGAACCGGGTCGGCGGGCTGGCGCCGAAGCCGTTCATCGCGTAGCCGAAGTCCAGCGAGCTGATCGTGATGCCCGAGTAGACCAGCGTGTCGGCGATGTAGATGTTGCGGAAGACGTTGTCGTACCCGCCGTAGACCGCGATGCCCGCGGCCCGCCAGGTCAGGATGGAGGTCAGGTTCTCGTAGACGTTGCCCTTCATGTCGGCCCCGCCGGCGTCGATGGCCGAGAACAGCGCGAAGCTGTCGTCACCGGTCGCCCGGGCCTCGTTGTTGCTGACCAGGTTGTTGGTGCTGCCGTTGGTCATGTTGATGCCGTCGGCGAACATGTTGCGGATCCGGGAGTTCTTGATCGTCACCCGGTCGGTGTTGGCGCCCCAGTAGAGGCAGACCATGTGCTCGTTCCAGATGTTGTCGATCACCACGTCGGCGACGCCTGCGAAGTCGAACACCTTGCCGGGGCCGTCGATGCGCGAGGTGTAGTTGCCGAAGTAGGCGAAGTTCGCGAACGACGAGCCGTTCGCGGATCCCTCGGCGCGGAACCCGATGTCGGTGTTGTCCTGGCTGGCGGGAGCGCGGAACTGGGTGTACCAGGGGCCCGCGCCGACCACCTTGACCGCCTTGCCGTAGACCTGGAACTTGCTCGCGGTCTGGTAGGTGCCCGCCGGCAGGTAGACGCCGACCAGCGTGCCGGTGGTGTCCATCCGCACCTTGTCCAGCGCGTTCTGCACGTCCTGGTGGGTGAACCCGGCCGGGACGGTGTACCTGGCGGGGTCGGGGTTGGCGACCGGCGCGACCTGCTCGGTGTTGATGAAGTCGATCGCGTACGTGGTGGTGTTGGCGGGGTCCTTCTGCAGCCTGATCCTGCTGCCGGCCGGGACGGTGGTCCCGAGCATGAGGCTCGCCTCGTCGTAGATGTGACGCGGCCCGCCGGAGCCGGGCGAGTTGCCGGGGGACGCCTCGGCGCCGTACAGCCAGGCGTACCTGGACGTCAGGTTGATCGCCTTGAGGAAGGTGTTGTCGACGTAGACGTTCAGCGTGGAGTCGATGCCGCCGCCGCCCGGGGCGTCGGGGATGGAGAAGCGGGTGACCAGGGTGTTGGTGCTGGCCTTGGTGGTGAACTCGACGTAGCTGCCGGTGGTGTTCAGCGTCACGGCCCTGCGGCCCGACGCCTCGCCGGCCACGTCGCCGATGGTGCGGTTCGGGCCGACCACGGCCGCCCCGCCGCCGACCACGGCGTCCTCGGCCTCCAGCATGTCGTACGGCATGTTGGCGCCGCGGCCGACGAAGAACGGCCGGGTGGAGGTGTTGTTGGCGCGCTTGACCGGAAGCTCGTTGGCGTCGTCGGCCAGGACCGTCCTGACCGTGTACCTGCCGTTGCCGGCCGTCCAGGTGCCCAGGGTGACCGTGGCCGCGGTGGCGCCAGCGGCGATCACGCCGGTGTGGGAGCCGGTCAGCGTCCGCACGACCGTGCCGGACTCGTTGAGCACGGTCAGCGTGATGCCGTGAGCGCCGCCCGCCGAGGCCGCGGTGCCCTGGTTCTTGATCGCCACGGAGAAGGTGACGACGTTGCCCGCCGACGGGTTGCCCGGGGTCCAGGTCGTCGTCGCCACCAGGTCGGCGGTGTCGACGGGCCTGACGACGAGCGGGGAGGAGGCCGAGAAGGTGTTGTTGGACTCGTTCTGCTCGTTGACGCTCCCGCCCTCGTCGACCTTGGCGCTCAGCGGGTAGCTGCCCGCGTCCCGGGGACCGGCGCTCGCCGAGACGGTGACCGACGCCCCCGCGGCCAGCGCGCCGACCGCGGCGGTGCCGACCTTCGTGGTGCCGAGGTAGAAGTTGACGTTCGTCGCGCCGGATGCGGCGGTGCCGCCGTTCCTGACCGTCGCCGAGAGCGTGACGGAGTCGGTCTCGACCGGGCTCGCCGGGGACGCGGTCAGGCCGGTGATCGTCAGGTCCGGGTTCGGCGCCGGGGTGCCGAGGACCTGGAACTCCGCGACCTGCCCGGACGGGGCGCCGGAGTTGGAGGTGATCTTCAGCTGGACGTCGGCGGCGGTGCCGGAGACCGGGATCGTCACGGTGTTGGCCGTGGCCGGGTTGAAGGTGTACTGCGCCGCCGGTGACAGGGTGGTGTACCCGCTCGTGCCCTGCCCGCGGCCCAGGACCTCGATGGTCTGGGTACGGGTGGCCCAGGCGCTGTCGGGGTTGAGCTTCACCACGACCGAGCCGAGGGTGGCGTTCGACCCCAGGTTCACCGTGAGGGTGGCCGGGTACGCGCTGCCCTCCCAGTAGGTGGCGGTGCTGTTGTCGTTGGCGTTGGCGGCCACGAAGGTGAAGATCGAGGAGGAGGCGCTGATCGGCTTGCCCAGGGCGAGGTTGGTGCCGCCCGGCGTGGAGCCGTTGCGGGTCACGGTGTTGCTGTCGCCCGACCGGTTGCCCGCGGCGTCCCTGGCCCTGACGCGGTAGGACACGGTCGCGGTGTCGGGCTGGCTGTCGGTGTAGGTCAGCACGTTGCCCGCCACGCTGGCGCGCAGGACGTTGTTGGCGTACACCTCGTAGCCGGTCACGCCGACGGCGTCGGTGGAGGCGTTCCAGGTCAGCCTGATCTGCCCGGCGGCGGGCTGGGTGTAGGCCAGGTTCCCCGGCGCGGTCGGCGGCGTGGTGTCATCGCCGGTGCCCTCGGGACCGTAGATCTCGAACTCCGAGAGCTGCCCGGCGGGCCAGCCGGTGTTGGCGGTGATGTTCAGCCGCACGTACCGGGTGCCGGCCGCGGTGAAGTCGATCGTCACCGTGTTGCCGGTCGCCGGGTTGAAGGTGCGGCCCGCGGAGGCGGCGAGGGTGGAGAAGGACGAGCCGTTCGTGCTGCCCTGCACCGACAGGGTCTGGGTCCTGGTGGCCCAGTCCGTCGCCGGAGGCAGCTTCAGCACGACCCTGTTCACGGTGGCCGTGGCCCCGAGGTCCACCTGGACCCACTGCGGGAAGGCGTTGTTGGGGCTCTCCCAGTAGGTGGAGGCGTTTGTGTCGTTGACGTTGCCGGCCACGTACGGGGCGTTGGAGCCGGAGGCCGAGGCCGCCTTGCCCGCCGCCAGGTTGGGGGCGGCCGCCGCCGTGGCCGGTGTGACCGCACCGGCCAGGGCGAGCAGGCTGGTGGCGGCCATCGCCGCCACCAGCCTCAGCGCCAGGTACTGCTTTCTCATTGTTCCTCTATCTCTCGTCTGGAACGACGGGGACGGGGAGAGGCTGGGGGGTGCTGGTCGCCGTGTACGCCGGGATGCCTGCGGGGGACGGTCGGCGGGACGAGCGGTGCGCAGCGCAACGCTGGCAGAAGTTGCGAAGTCAGGAGAAAATTTAACAGTCATTTGCAATATTTTTGCATTGCGCTGGCCAAATGTTACATACGTGCTACGGGCACGTCAACGGGTCGAGACGGGCCGCTTACCGGATGTCGAAGGGCCCGCGGAAAGGGTCCCCGGAGGGCTTCGTGAAGCCGCCGGTGGACGCGAGGATCCCGCTCTTTCCGGGCCTGCCGGGCCGTCCGGGAGAGCCGCCCGAAAGGGTCGGGCACCGGGAACGGCCGGTCACGGACAGGTGCGGGCATGGGGCGGGCACGGGCGTACAACGGCACGGACGGGCACGGCGGACCCGTGGAGATCATCGACCGGATAAGGGGATGAAAGATCCTCGCAGCAACGCGCGATCCGGCGAACGACAGCCGGAAAAGCGGGCCCCTACCGCTGGACCAGCTGCAGCCGGTGCGCGGTGGCCGCCGCCTCCCCGCGCGAGGCGACGCCCAGCTTGGCGAGGATGTTCGAGACGTGCACGCTGACGGTCTTCACCGAGATGAACAGCTCACCGGCTATCTCCCGGTTGCTGCGCCCGGCCACCACCAGGGCCAGCACCTCGCGCTCGCGCGCGGTGAGCCCGAACCCCGCCATCCGGGGGGACGGGACCGCGGGGGGCGTCCGGGCCGGCTCCGCCCCCTCGGCGATCGCGATCCGTGCCCGTCCGGCCAGGGCCTCGATCCCGGCGGCCAGCGGTGCCGCCCCCAGCCCGGCCGCGAGCCCGGCCGCCTTCGACAGGTCACCGGCCGCCGCCTCGCGCTCCCCCGACGCGATCGCGGCCTCGGCGGCACCGAGCAGGGCACGGGCCTCGGCATAGGGCTGGCGCAGCCCGGCCCAGGCCGAGGCCACCGCCCGCCACCGCCCGTGGTCGTCCGTGCCGTCGAGCCGGCCCACCTCGGCGGCGAAGGTGAGGCCGTGCGCCCGCTGGAGGTCCCCCTCCGCGGCGAGCTTCTCCGCCAGCCTCCGCAGCCGGTCCACGGGAGCCCCCGGCACCCGGACGGCGGTCAGCAGCAGGGGCCAGGCGTAGCGGGGCGAGTCGGTCAGGTCGCGCTGGTCCAGGATCCGCTCGACGAGCGCGCACGCCTCGTCGAACCGGCCGTGGGCGGCCAGCGACCCGATCTCCCTGCGCAGCGTGGGCAGGACCGCCTGGTCCTTGTGCGCCCCCTGGTGGAACACCGCCCGCGAGGCCGCGAGGAGCACCCCGGCCCGGTCCAGGTCACCGCGGGCCAGTGCGACGTCGACGGCCAGCCCCTGCAGGCTCGCGCGGAACGGCGCGGGCGGGGAGACCTCCAGGGCGTGCTCGATCACCTCCAGCGCCTCGTCCCAGCGCCCCAGCGAGACCAGGGGCTCGGCCAGGTTGATCGCCAGGAAGGCACCCGAGGTGCGGGCCAGGCCGTACGCCTCGGCGTCCGCGACGCCCCGGCGGGCGACCTCGGCGGCCCGCTCGTGCCAGCCGGCCCCCTCGAAGGCGTCGGACTCGGAGATGACGGCCCGCATCAGCGCGCCGTAGGTGCTGGCCCGCCCGGCGACCTCGCGTGCCCGCGCGAAGGCGTCGAGCCGGCCCTCCATGTCCGCGTAGTGACACCCGCCACAGGTGAGGGTGATGAGCGCGTGGGCCTCGGTGTCGGCGTCGCCCACCTGGCGGGCGATGCGTATCGCCTCCTCGGCCAGGGCCTCCCTCTCCTGCGAGTTCCCGGAGTGGTGGAGCACCCGCGCCAGCTTCTCCACGACCTGGGCGCGCAGGCCCGTCGGCGGTTCGGCCGGGACCAGCGCGACGGCGGTCCGCAGGTCCTCGACGGAACCGGGCCGGCCGAGGTCGTACCTGACCAGGCCGCGCTGCCGCAGCAGCCGGGCCGCACGGATCGGGTCGGCCTCGATGTCGATCTCGCGCAGCGCCGCCTTGGCCAGGGAGAGGCCCCGCTCGAACTCCCCCGCCAGGTGGGCCACGGTGGCGGCCTGCCGGAGCACCTCGACATGGTCGGTCCCGATCCGCCCGGCGGCGTCGGGCACCGTCTCCCACAGCTCCAGCACCCGGTCCAGCATCCTGAGCTGCTCGTCGTAGGCGGCCGCCCTCCTGGCCGCGGCGGCCGCGCGCCAGGCGCTCATCAGTGCCCACAGGTGGTCGCGCGCGGCGTACCAGTGGTGGGCCAGCTCGACGGCCCCGCGCGGGGCCGGCAGCAGGCCGGGGTCGCGCTCCAGCGCCTCGGCGAAACGGGTGTGCAGCCGGATCCGCTCGCCGGGCAGCAGGTCGTGGTGGACGGCCTCGCGGATCAGCGCGTGCCGGAACGCGTACGTCTCGCCGTCCACGACCAGGACGTTGCCCGCCACCGCGGGGCGCAGCAGGCCGGAGAGCTCGGCCTCGCCCGCGCCGGCGACCGCCGCCAGCATCGCGTGCTCGACCCTCGCCCCGCCCGCGGCGGCCAGCCTCAGCAGCTCCTGGGTCTCCTCGGGAAGGCGCTCGACGCTGGCCAGCAGCAGGTCACGCAGGGATTCGGGCAGCGCCTCGCTCCCGTCACCGCTGAGCAGCGCCTCGACGAAGAGCGGGTTGCCCTCGCTGCGCGCGTAGACCAGGTCCATGTCGGTCTCGGGGACGGCACCCGGCCCGGTGCCCAGGATGCTCGCGGCCTGCTCGTCCACCTCCCGCCGGCTCAGCCTGCCCAGCTCCAGGCGGCCGACCCCGTCGACCCGGCCCAGCTCGGCCAGCAGCGGGCGCAGCGGGTGGGTGCGGTGGATCTCGTCGATCCGGTACGTGACCAGGGTCAGCAGCCGGGTGTCGGCACGCCGGTAGCGGACCAGGAACGACAGCAGGTCACGGGTGGAGCGGTCGGCCCAGTGGGCGTCCTCGACGACCAGCACCGTCGGCCGGAGCTCGGCGAGCCCCTCCAGCAGCCCCAGGACCTGCTCGAAGAGCCGGGCCCGTGCCTCGGCGCCCTCCCTGTCGGGCTCGCCGAACTCCGGCAGCAGCCGGGCCAGCTCCCGGGTCGTGCCGCCCGGCAGCAGGGCGGCGACCCCGTCGTGCCCCAGGTCGCGGGCGAGCGTGCGGAGCACCGCGGTGAAGGGGGCGAAGGGCAGGCCGTCGGTGCCGAGCTCCAGGCACCCGCCGATGAGGACCAAGGCGTCGCCCGCGCGCCGGGCGAACTCGCGGACGAGGCGGGTCTTGCCCACCCCGGCCTCGCCGCCCACGAACACCGTGGAGGCCGATCCGGCGCGCGCCCCGCCGAGCGCGCGCTCCAGGGCGGCCAGCTCGGCCGCGCGCCCGATGAACCGGGGACTGACGGTGTGGGCTCTCACGCCCCCAGGATGCCACCGCCCACCGACATCCACGCGCTCGGCGACCGCCCGCCTTTACGAAGTAGATCAGGAATCCGGGGCACGCCCCCGCTCCGGGCACGTACGGGACCGGGCGGGATCATGACGCGATCATGCGAGCGGGGCCGGACGGCCCCGGGAACGTCGAAGGCCCCCCGGCGGACTCCGCCGGGGGGCCTTGACCTGCGCCTTGCTACTGTGGGCGATACTGGGATCGAACCAGTGACCTCTTCGGTGTGAACGAAGCGCTCTCCCGCTGAGCTAATCGCCCGCCCTGTGCGGCGCCTCACGGTGCCGACGTGGAAAACCATACAGCAATCCGGGACCGCTCGCGAAGCGGTGACGGCCTATAAAAGATCTTGAGAACGACACGGCCGGGAGGCAAAGGTCCGAGGATGCATCCGGCGGAGGGCTACGGTGTCATAGCATCGTCCTGATCCGCAGAAGCACCGAACGACCCAGGCTCGACCCGAATCACCCGAGACGCCCCGCCGGGGAGTCGACGGTGACCAAAACGATACGCAAAACCCTTGCAAATACGGCCCTGTTGGTGATGTTTAGCCAGGTAGATGCCCAAATGTCTCGCTGTGATCTGTGTTACAGAAGGGCGTGGAGGCGGAATCTTTCCTACAGGTTCCTTCGTTCCGCGTGAGAGCTCACGCGGAACGAAGCCGTTCAGAGCAGTGAAAGCCCCGCAGAGGGGACCGACGACGAAAAAGGTTTGGCTGACGATGAACAGCGCCACCGTCTCTGCCGAGCTAGGCCTTCGGCTTGTGGTCCCCGACCGTACCACCGTCCCTCTTCTCGCCGGCCTGGGCTACACGGCCGGCGACCCGTACGCGATCCGCATGGCCTTCCATGTCGGGAACGACGAGCCGGTCGAGTGGATCTTCGCTCGCGAGCTGCTGACGGTCGGCATCGTGCGGCGGGTGGGCGACGGGGACGTCCAGGTGTGGCCCGCCCGCGCCGAGGGCGAGCGCACCCTGCACATCAGCCTCACCTCACCGTTCGGCCAGGCCCTGTTCGAGGTGCCGCTGGCCCCGCTCACGGAGTTCCTGCACCGGACGTACGAGCTGGTCCCGGCCGGTCGCGAGACCGACTTCATGGATCTGGACGCCGAGCTGAGCAACATGCTCTGGAGCTCCTGACCCACCGCGTCCGCTGCGTTCGCCATGTCCGCTTCGTCCGTCGTGTCCGCCGGTTGGGCGGACCCGCGGCGATCCCCGTCCCGGCATCGGCCGTGCCGGCCGGTGTGCGCGGGGCCGTCACGGGACCGTCACGGTCCTGCGCGCCGCGCCCGCCTCAGGCCGGGGACGCGAGCAGCCGCCGCATCCTGGCGATCTCGATGGCCTGACCCGAGACGACGTCCTTGGCGGTGGCCAGCATGGCCCGGTCGGTGCCCTCGCGGAGCTGGCGCCCGGCCATCGTGACCGCGGCCTCGTGATGGGCGATCATGAGGGTGAGGAAGAGCGTGTCGAAGTCCGCTCCCCTGGCCGTCCGCAGCCGGTTCATCTGCTCCAGCGTGACGACGTCGTCGTGACCCCCCTGCCCCGCGTGCCCGTCCCCCTGGCCGTCCGGGGACCGTCCGGCCGCCCTGAGCCACGACGTCATGGCGGCGATCTCCGGACGCTGCGCGGCGGTGATCCGCTCGGCGAGCCCGCGCAGGACGGGTGAGGACGACCGGGACGGCACCAGATCGGCCATCTCCAGCGCCTGCCGGTGGTGCGGGATCATGTCCTCGGCGAACCTCACGTCGGCCGCGGTGACCCGCGCCTCGGACTCGCCGAGGTTCTCGCCCGGTGAGGCCGTGCGCCCGGCCTCACCCGGCCCTCCCGGAATGATCACGGGCGCGCCGCCGTCGGCGACGAGCGGCGCCGGGCGCTCCGGCTGGGTCCCCGCGCAGCCGCCGACCGCCGATATCGCCATGATCACCGCGATAACCTGACCCGGCATACGCATCTTCCACATACCTTCAATAATGGGGCAAGTGGAACAACGTAATGGGGGCACCGTGCGACCGACCGTGGCATTCGGACTGGCAGCGCTACTTCTGGTGGCCGGATGCGGGGCGGATCCGGTCTCCTCGGCTCCATCGGCCGCGGCGGGCTCGTCCGCCCCGGCCGCTCCCGCGCAGAGCCCGAGCCCGGCCGGGGAGTCCTCCAGGACCCCCGCCCCGGGCATCTCCGGTGACGGCGTCCACAGCGGCAACGTCACCCACCTGGCCAACGTCCCGCTCGGCGCGCCGCTCAACGGGCCGCAGGCGTGGGGCACCGACCTGGCCTTCCAGGGGGACTACGCGTTCGTCGGCAACTTCGACGGTTTCAGCATCTTCGACATCTCCGACCCGGCCCAGCCCTCACCGGCCAGCCAGGTGCTCTGCCCCGGCGAGCAGAACGACATCTCGGTGAGCGGGGACCTGCTGTTCCTGTCGATCGACTCCGCCCGGAACGGTCCCGAGTGCGAGGCCCAGCGCGGCGAGCCCGAGTCCGACGGCTGGGAGGGCATCCGGATCTTCGACATCAAGGACAAGGCCCACCCGAAGTTCGTCTCGGCGGTGCGTACCGACTGCGGCTCGCACACCCACACCCTCGTCCCGGGCGAGAAGGCCGACCGGCTCTACCTCTACATCTCCTCCCCCGGGCCCGAGCCCACGTCGTCGACCTGCCCGGCCCCGCACAACAAGATCTCCGTGGTCGAGGTGCCGGTCGAGACCCCGGAGAAGGCCAAGGTGGTCTCCACCCCGGCGCTCTCCGACACGGCGGGGCAGGGCGGCATCGGCGGCTGCCACGACATCACGGCCTACCCGGAGAAGAACCTGGCCGCGGCCGCCTGCTTCGGCGACGGGATCCTGCTGGACATCACCGACCGGGTCAACCCCACGGTGCTCCAGCACGT
The DNA here is from genome assembly GCF_039534895.1 of Streptosporangium longisporum. Classification (NCBI taxonomy): domain Bacteria; kingdom Bacillati; phylum Actinomycetota; class Actinomycetes; order Streptosporangiales; family Streptosporangiaceae; genus Streptosporangium; species Streptosporangium longisporum. The sequence continues at coordinate 404,421 of NZ_BAAAWD010000019.1, forward strand.
GAAGGACGAGGAGAACTTCGCCATCTGGCACTCGGCGACGTTCAACAACGACGCCACCAAGGTCGTCTTCGGTGACGAGCTGGGCGGTGGCGTGGCCGCCACCTGTGACGCCAACACCCCGAAGACCAAGGGCGCCAACGCCGTGTACGACCTCACCTCCGAGCGCAGGCTGGAGCTCCGCGGCTACTTCAAGATCCCGAGGGAGCAGACGGCCGAGGAGAACTGCGTCGCGCACAACGGCTCGCTGCTGCCGGTACCGGGCAAGGACATCATGGTGCAGGCCTGGTACCAGGGCGGGGTGTCCGTCTGGGACTTCACCGACTCGACCGCCCCCAAGGAGATCGGCTTCTTCGAGCGGGGCCCCGTCCAGGGGGTCGGCGGTTCGTGGTCGGCGTACTACTACAACGGCCACATCTACTCCAGTGACATCACCAGGGGCCTGGACGTGCTCCGCATCGACGACCCGCTGACCGACCCGGCGTCCAAGGTCAGGATCAAGGAGCTGAACGCGCAGACCCAGGTGTCCTACTAGGGTCCGTGCGGGCGGGGATCAGGGGCGTGCCGCCCAGACGGTGCGCTCCGTGCGGACGACGAGGTCGTCGCGGCGCAGGATGCCGTGGGGGCCGTCCGTGTCGAGCAGCCGGTCGAGAGCGGCGAGGTCCGCGGCGTCGAGCGCGTGCGCGGCGGCACCGCGGATGCGGAGCAGGCCGCTGAGCGCGTAGCGGCCGACGGCCTCGTCGTGGGGGCCCTCGATGTTCACGGTGACGGTGCGCTCGCCTTCGAGGGTGAATCCGGCGGCGACCAGCATCGGCCCCCAGTCGGCGCCGCGGTGGGGCAGGTGCTCGGCGTGGAAGCGCTCGGTCGCGGCGTGGCAGCGGTCCTCCAGGCCGGGCCGCTCCTTCGGGGCGTCCTCGGGCAGGAAGCGGGGGAATCCGGCCAGCTCGACGACGGCGAGCAGGCCGTCCGGGGCGAGCAGGCCGCGGACGGTGCGCAGCGTGCGGGCGGGGTCGGCCAGGTGGTGCATCGAGGCCGAGGCCCAGACCAGGTCCGGCCTGCCGAGGTCGGGCCAGTCGGCGGCGTCGAGGTCGGCCTGCACGGTGCGCACGCGGTCGTCCGCGTTCCGGGCGCACGCCTTTCTCCGCAGGCGCTGCAGGTGCCCGGGAGAGGCGTCGACGGCCGTGACGTGCGCCTCGGGGAAGCGGTCGAGGAGGGCGAAGGTGCCCGCTCCGGTGCCGGAGCCCAGGTCCACGATGTGGCGCGGGCCGGTCTTCAGCGGCAGCCACGCGATGATGGACGCGATGTGCTCGCCGAGCACCTCCGCGTCCAGGTCGAGGATCTCCGCCAGGTCGGTGTCGTCCTGCCGGTGGTGGTCGTGCGAAGCGTCGTGCGGCGCCCCGTGCGGTGCGTCGTGGGCGGGGGTGTGCGGGTGTGCGTTGGTCATGCCGTCACCGTAGGCCGGTTTTGCCTGTACGGCAGGACCTCTCCCGGTATACGCAAGATGTCGGCGCATGGCGGGGCCCGACGCGCAAGACGCGGCCGTACCGGAGGGGTCGGCGTCATCCGGGGGCACCGGGGACACCGTCGTCGCCGACGGCCTCGGACTGGTGCCCGCGGCGGGCGTCCCGGTCGAAGATACCCAGGATCTCGCACGGCCCGCCCTCGGCGCCGATGGCGTGCGGCATCATGGTCGGGAACTCGGCGGCCTGGTTGGTCTCGAGACGGAAGCGCCGGTGGCCCAGCATGAGGATCGCGGTGCCGGAGAGCACGACCAGCCACTCCCGGCCGGGGTGGGCGCGCATCCGGGAGGGGTTGTCGGGCGGCGGCTCGGTCACGCGCTGGCGTATGACGCTCATGCCGGGGTCGCTCTTGACGGGCCAGCGCATCCGGCCGTGGGCGCCGTCGATCGTCGGGCTGGTGACGACGTCGTCGGTGGCGGTCTCGACGAGCTGGTCGAGGGTGGTGTCCAGGGCTCGGGCGAGGGTGACGAGCTGGTCCAGCGCGAGACGGCGCCGGCCGTTCTCGATGCGGCTCAGCGAGGACTGGCTGAGGTTGGCACGCCCGGCCAGTTCCTCCAGGGACCAGCCCTGCGCGACCCTCAGGGCACGGAGGCGTCTGCGGACGAGGCTCTCCATGTCCTCGATGTCTTGCGTCATGGACAACATCGTATGCTCCTGATGCAAGCTCGGCGGGTCCGAGGGAGGTCACGCATGACATCGGCGGCGCCGTGAAGGCGTGCCTGACCGGAGGCACGGTCGTGGCCGGCGGGGTACCCGTACCCGGGCGGGAACTCTCAGCCGGGAGCCGGGGGCAGGGCCAGGCACAGGGCGTGCAGCGCTCCGGTGAAGGCGTGCTCGGGCGGGGTGCCGTAGCCGATGACGAGCCCGTCGCGGGCGGGCATGGCGCTGCGGGGATGGCGGTACGCGCCGAGCCCGTCGAGGGCCAGTCCCAGGCGCCCCGCCGCCCGCAGCGCGTCCCGCTCGGTGCCGGGCGGCAGGTCGAGGACGGCGTGCAGGCCCGCGGAGATCCCGCCGACCCTGATGTGCGGGGCCCGCTCGGCGAGGACGGCGAGGAGCTGGTCGCGGCGGCGCCGGTAGGTCGGCCGCATGCGCCGCAGGTGCCGGTCGTAGGCGCCGCAGGCGATGAAGTCGGCGAGGGTGAGCTGGTCCAGCGCCCCCGACCACAGCTCCCGGGGACCCTTGGCGGCCAGGACGGCGTCGACGAGGCGCTCGGGCAGGACCATCCACCCCAGGCGGAGCGCCGGGGACAGGCTCTTGCTGGTGGAGCCGAGGTAGACGACGCGATCCGGGTCCAGGCCCTGCACCGCGCCGATCGGCTGGCGGTCGTAGCGGAACTCACCGTCGTAGTCGTCCTCCAGGACCAGCCCTCCCGAGGCGCGGGCCCAGTCGATGACGGCCGCCCGGCGCTCGGAGTGCAGGGGTCCTCCGGTGGGGAACTGGTTGGCCGGGGTGAGCAGGACGGCCCCGGCCCCGGTGCCGGGCAGCTCCTCGATTCTGGCTCCGCGCGCGTCCAGCCGCAGGGGCACCGTGTCCCGTCCCGCCGCGGCGAGCAGGGACCGGTGGAAGTCCAGGCCGTACGACTCGACGGCCACCGTCCCGTCCAGCACCTCGCCCAGGATCCTCAGGGCGTGGGCGAACCCGGCGCAGACGACGATCCGGTGGGGCGCGGTCCGCACCCCGCGGGCACGGGCGAGGTACTCGGTGAGCGCGACGCGCAGTTCGACGCGGCCGCGCGGGTCGCCCACGCCGAAGGCGTCGTTGGGGGCGGCGCCGAGCGCGCGGCGCGACGAGGTCTGCCAGGCCTGCCGGGGGAACGCCGAGGCGTCCGGGGAGGTGGGCATCATGTCGTAGGAGGGCCGGCGTACGGGCGGCGCGGAGCGGCGGGGAGCCTCGGACGCGAGCGGGGAGCTGCGCCGGGCCACGCGGGTGCCCGAGCCCTGCCGCGCCGTCAGCCACCCCTCGGCGACCAGCTCGCCGTAGGCCGCGGCGGCCGTGTTGAGGGCGACGCCCAGGTCCCTGGCCAGGCTCCGGTACGGGGGGAGGCGGACACCGGGGGCCAGCCGGCCCGAGCCGATCGCCTCGCGCAGCGCCCGCATCAGCTGCTCGCGCCGGGTCCCCTCACCGGTGAGCTCCAGGTGGATGTCCGTACCGGTGCCCGGGTCCATGTCCGGGTCCGGGTCCGGGTCCGGGTCCGGGTCCATGTCCAGGTCCATGTCCAGGTCCAGGTCCAGGTCCAGGTCCATGTCCAGGTCCAGGTCCATGTCCGGGTCTGCGTCCGTGCCCGCATCCGGGTCCGCGTCCGTGCCCGGGTGCGGTGCGGGTGCGCCGGGGTCCTGTGGTGAATTGCCCCATCGATCCGACATGAAAATGCACCATACCCTGGGGCTAATGTCCCCGTAGGTTTCTGGACATGACAGCAGTCGAGATCGCCCAGCGCATGAACTTCGCCACCGCAGCACCCGCCGTCTTCAAGGCCGTGTTCGCCCTCGACACCGCGGCCCGCCAGGGCCTCGACCCGGTCCTGGTCGAGCTGGTGCAGATCCGCGCCTCGCAGATCAACCGGTGCGCGTACTGCATCGACTACCACACCGGCGACGCCCGCAAGGCGGGCGAGAGCGAGGACCGGATCTACCAGCTCTCCGCCTGGGAGGAGTCCAGCCTCTACACCGCGAAGGAGCGCGCCGCGCTCGCCCTGACCGAGGCGGTCACGCGGCTGCCCGAGGGGGTCTCGGACGAGGTGTACGACGAGGCCACCCGGCACTTCGAGGAGCAGGAACTGGCCCGGCTCATCGCGCTGATCTTCACGGTGAACGCCTGGAACCGCATGAACGTCACCACCCGCAAGACCCCCGGCACCCGGTAGCCGGTTCTCCCCTCCCCCTCGCACCTCGGGCGGTGGCCACCTCGCGGGCCGGCCACCGCCCGAGGCATGTCCACCCTCATCCCGCACCCGAACGGACGGATGGCGCAATGAGCGCAGTCACCACCGGCCCGTCCACCGCCACGGAGCCCTCCCCCCTGCGGGGCTGGCTCGCCGTGCTCGCGGTGACGCTGGGCATCTTCTCCCTGATGACCTCCGAACTGCTCCCCGTGGGCCTGCTCAGCCCGGTCGGAACCGACCTGGAGGTGTCGGCGGGCACCGCCGGGCTCATGGTGACCGTGCCCGGCCTGGTCGCCGCGGTCTCGGCACCGCTGATCACCGTGGCCACCGGCCGGGTGGACCGCCGGCTCGTCCTGGTCCTGCTCGTCGGGCTGGTCGCGGCGGCGAACCTGGCCTCGGCCTTCGCCACCTCCTTCGCCCTGGTCCTGGTGGCCCGGTTCCTCATCGGCGTCAGCGTGGGCGGCTTCTGGTCGATCGCGGGCGGCATCGCGCTGCGGCTCGTCCCGGAGCGGCACGTCCCGAGGGCCATGGCCCTGATCTTCGGCGGCGTCGAGACCGCGTCGGTCCTCGGCGTCCCGGCCGGTACGTTCATCGGCGACCTCAGCGGCTGGCGCGTCGCGTTCGCGGCGGTCGGCGTCCTGGGCCTGCTCGCCCTGATCGGCCTGGTCCTCCTGCTCCCCGCCCTCCCGCCGGTGCGGGCCATCACGCTCGCCGACCCGCCGAGGCTGTTCCGGGCCAACGCCGCCCTGCGCGCGGGCATCGCGCTCACGTTCCTGGTCATCACCGGCCACTTCATCGCCTACACCTTCGTACGCCCCCTGCTGCAGGGCCGTGGCGTCGAGGACGCCCTGGTCAGCCCGCTGCTGATGGTCTTCGGTGTGGCCGGGATCTGCGGGAACTTCCTGGCCGGGGCCTTCGTCGCCCGGCACCTGCGGCGGACCGTCACGGCCATCGCCGCGGCCCTGGTGACGGCCATGGCGCTGCTCGCGCTGGTCCCCGCGGGCACGGCCGTGTCGGCCGGCCTGCTGGTCGTGTGGGGCCTGGGCTACGGCGCCGTCCCGGTGACCCTGCAGACGTGGATCACCCGGGCGGCCCCCGTGGCGGCGGAGGCCGCCTCCTCGCTGTACGTGTCCGCCTTCAACCTGTCCATCGCCCTGGGCGCCCTGTTCGGCGGCCTGGCGGTGGACTCCCTGGCCCTGACGAGCGTCCTGTGGATCGGGTGCGGGCTCGTCCTGCTCGCCCTGATTCCCGCCGGGCGGCCCGCGGAGGGCGCCGGCGGCTGACGTACCGGTCCGGGGACGCCCCGGGATCTCCGGGGATCTCCCGGCGTCTCCAAAAGGATCTCCCGGGGTTTCCCGGGATCCCTCAGGGGTCGAGGTCCGCGGCGGCGCGCTCGGCGAAGACCCGCATCGCCTTGGCCGTGACCGGGCCGGGGGCGGCGGGCAGCACGGTCCCGTCGACCGCGCGGATCGGCTGGACGTCCCGGGTGGTGGAGGTCAGGAACGCCTCCTCGGCCTCGTACAGGGCCGAGAGCGGCAGGTCCTCCTCCACTCCCCCGCACCACTCCAGCGCGAGCGCGCGGGTGACCCCGGCCAGGCAGCCCGAGGCGAGCGTGGGGGTGACCGGACGGCCGTCGCGTACGACGAAGACGTTGCTGCCGGTCCCCTCGCACAGGTCGCCCACGGTGTTCTGGAAGATCGCCTCGCTGCCGCCCCTGGCCTTGGCGTGGAACAGGGCCTTGGCGTTGTCGCCGTAGGAGGTGCTCTTGACCCCGGCGAGCACGCCGCGCTCGTTGCGCGGCCAGGGCACCACGGTGACGTCGGAGACGGGCGGGAACGGCTTCTGCTCGTCCACGATCACCACGGTCGTGCAGCCCTGGTCGCCCCGGTCGGAGCCGAGCGGCCCGGGACCGCTGGTGTAGGTGACGCGGACGCGGCCGAGCCGCCAGGGCGGGGCCTCGGCCAGGCAGGCACGGATCCCCTCGGCGATCGCCTCGGTGTCGGGGTCGGGCAGGTCCATCCGCCGCGCCGAGAGCGTCAGCCGCTCCAGGTGGCGGGTGAGCGCGAACGTGGCGCCGTTCACGCACTTGATGGTCTCGAACACCCCGTCCCCGACCATCAGCCCGTGGTCGAAGACCGAGACGACGGCCCGGTCCGGGGCGAGAAGCGCTCCGTTGAGCCATACGGGTACGTTCATGGGACTCCCTCTGAACCTGGTGTCGATGCGAGTGCGATGAGCCGGGACGCCTTCAGCTCGGTCTCGTCCCACTCCTGGCGCGGGTCGCTGCCCCACGTGATGCCCGCGCCCGTGCCGAAGCGGATCTCCCCGTCCGACATCCAGAACGTACGGATCGCCACGGCCAGCGACGCACGCCCCCGATCGGCGTCGACCCAGCCCACGGTTCCACAGTAGGGCCCCCGGGAGGTGGGTTCGAGCTCGTCGATGATACGCAGCGCCGAGGATTTCGGAGCGCCGGTCACCGAACCCGGAGGAAAGGTCGCAGAGAACAGCTCGGGCCAGCCGTACCCCGGTGCCAGCCGTGCCCGGACCGTGGAGACCAGATGCACCAGGCCGGGGTGCTCCTCGACCTCGCACAGGGCGGGCACGCTCACCGAGCCGACCTCGGCGACCCTGCCCAGGTCGTTGCGGACCAGGTCGACGATCATCACGTTCTCGGCCCGGTCCTTGTCGCGCAGCCCGGCCGGGGTGGCCGCGGTCCCCTTGATCGGCCTGGACTCGACCACGTCGCCGTCCCTGGACAGGTACAGCTCCGGTGAGGCCGAGACCACGCTCACCCCCGGCAGGCTCACCGTCGCGGCGTAGGGGGCCGGGTTGCCGCGCGCCAGCCGCAGGGCCAGCGCCGGCAGGTCCGCCTCCCGCCCGGCGGGCAGCGGCGCGCCCAGCACCCGGCACAGGTTGGCCTGGTAGACCTCGCCCCGCCCGATCAGGGAGCGGATCTCGCGCACCCGCTCCTCGTACCCGGCCCGGTCCAGGGAACTGCGCCAGGCCGAGGGGTGCGGCCCGTGCCAGGGGCCGCGCGGCGCGGGCGGCGGGGCCGGGCGGACGCGGTCGAACCGGGCACAGGTGGCCTTGCCCTCGTAGTCGACCACGACGGCCCACCAGCCCTCGCCGTCCAGCGCTCCCAGATCGGTGGTGACGTCGCGCAACCCGGTCGCCAGGAGGCCGGGGCCCGGGTGACCGGAGGCCGGGTGGCCGGTGACGTGCGCGAAGGAGTCATGCACCGCCCCATTGTCCCGCCTGCCGGGCCAGCAGCCTCACCAGGGTGCGGGCCGCGGGCAGCGGGGCGGGCGGCAGGGCGGCGTAGACGGTCCGGCGCGGGGCGAGGTCGCCGAGGGAGCGGAGCACCAGGTCGGGCGGGACGGCGTGCGCGGCGATGGCGGGCACGAGCGTGATCCCGAGCCCGGCCGCGACGAACCCGAACTTGCCCGTCCACTCGCCGATCCTGACCGAGGCGCGGGGGGTGAACCCGGCACGGGCGCAGGCGGTGGCCAGGGCCGTGGCCCGGCCCGGCGGGGGCGCCTCGATCCAGGTCTCCTCCCGCAGCTCGCGCAGGTCGACGATCTCCCGTCCCGCCAGCCGGTGGTCGCGGGGCAGCGCGACGAGCAGCTCGTCCACGACCAGCCCGATCAGCTCGGCCCCCTCCTCGTCGGGCAGGTCGGCCGGGTAGTCGCTGACCACGGCGACGTCCAGGCCGCCCTCGCGCATGCGGCGCAGCAGGCTCCGGCTGGGGCCCTCGACGGGGACCAGCTCCACGTCGGGGAAGTCCTCGCGGAACGCGCGCAGGGCACCGGGCACGAGCGCGACGTTGGCGGTGGCGAACGCGCCCACCCGCAGCCTTCCCCTGTAGCCGCCGTGGATCCCGGCCAGCTCCTCCTCGGCCCTGGTCAGCCGGTTCAGCACCACCCGGGCGTGGTGGTGGAGCGCCTCACCGGCGGGGGTCAGCCGCACCCCGCGCGGCAGCCGCTCGAACAGCGGGCCCCCGGCGCGCTGTTCGAGGACGGCGATGCGCCGGGAGACCGCGGACTGGGTGTAGTTCAGGCTCGCCGCGGCCGCGGTGAACGAGCCGGTCCGGGCCACGGTGTCCAGCAGGCGCAGCCCCTCGACGTCGAACACATTCCCTCCTCGCATGGCTCACATGCAATCTAGTCGCTGGTGGAATGCCTCGGGGGTGCCTAGCGTGGCAGGCATGATCTCCTTTCTTGGTCTGGGACGCATGGGCGTCCCGATGGCCCGGCGGCTCGTGGCGGCCGGGTACGAGGTGACGACCTGGAACCGCACTCCCCGCACGGTCGAGGGGGCCGCCTCCGCGGCGTCGCCCGCCGAGGCCGTGGTCGGCGCGGAGACGGTCGTCACGATGCTGAGCCACCCGGCGGCGGTACGGCGGGTGCTGTCGGACGCGGCACCGGGGCTGGGGGCCGGGACGGTGGTCGCGGAGATGTCGACGATCGGGCCCGAGGCGGTGGCCGGGCTGCGCGACCTGCTCCCCCCGGGGGTGGGGCTGGTCGACGCGCCGGTCCTGGGCAGCGTGGGACCGGCGGCCGACGGCACGCTGGCCGTGCTGGCCGGCGGCCTGCCCGAGGACCTGGCGCGCTGCCGGAAGGTGCTCGGGGTGTTCGGCCGGGTGCTGGAGCTCGGCGGGCCCGGGTCCGGCGCGGCGATGAAGGTGACCGTGATGGGCGCGCTGGTGCCCGCCCAGGTGCTGCTCGCCGAGACCGTGGCGTACGCCCGCAGGACCGGCGTGGACACCGCCACCCTGCTGGACGTGCTGGCCGCCACCCCGCTGGGGCCGCTGGTCGAGCGGGTCCGCCCGGCCGTCGAGCACGGCCCGCACGAGACGCGGTACGCCCTCGGGCTGGCGGCCAAGGACGTGGCGCTGGTCTCGCACGGGACGGGGACGATCGCCGAGGCGGCCGGGGCGAGGCTGGCGGAGGCGGTCGCGGCCGGGCTGGGCGGGGCGGACCTGACGGCGATCTTCGCGCACCTCGCCCCGTCGGGTCCCACCGGGGCGGACCTGACGGGCACGGCCGGGGCGGGCCGGGACGGTGGAGCCGGGCAGGAGCGGACAGGGCGAGAAGGCCGGGAAGGCGGTACGGGCATGAACGGGACGGGCGAGGCGGGCCGGGACGGCGGGGCGAACCCGGACGAAGCGGGGCGGGCCAGGGCAGGGCAGGCCGGGGCGGGGCGGGCAGGGGTGCGGAGGTTGAATCCGGCCTCGGTGCCCGCCACCAACGGGTACTACTCCCACGCCACCAGGACCGGGAACCTATTGTTCGTCTCCGGTCAGGTGGCGGTGGACGAGGACGGCAACGTGGTCGCCGAGGGGGACATGTCACGCCAGTCCGCGTACGTGATGGACCTGGTCGCGCGCATCCTGGCCGACCAGGGGTGCACGTTCGACGACGTGACCCACATCCGGACCTTCCTCACCGACATGTCGCGGCTGCCGGAGTACGCGGCCGAGCGCGTGCGCCACATCACCGGTGAGCCCCCGGCCAGCACGACGGTGGAGGTGTCCCGGCTGTTCCGGCCCGGCCTGGTCATCGAGGTGGAGGTGGTCGCCGCCGTCCCGGCGGGGCACTGATCGGGGGCGGCGCCACGGCTCGTGCGGCCGGGTGGGGGACCCGGCCGCCGTCAGGCAGGAGAGCCGGTACCGGGCCGGGGTGGGGTCGGTACCGGCCAGGAGGTGACGCCGAGCCGGAAACGCCGGGGTCAGACCAGAGGGTGACCCCGCGCCGGAAACGCCGGGGTCAGGCCAAGCGGTGGGGCCGGGCCGGAAACGGCGGGGTCAGGCCAGGGGGCCGGTGACGGTCTCGGCCGCGGCGACGACCGCGCCGGCCGCGACGAGCCGTACCGTCGCCTCGATCTCCGGGGCGAGGAAGCGGTCCGGGCCGGGGCCGGGGACGGCCTGGCGCAGGGCGTCCACCACGGCCGCGGTCGCCGGGGCGGGCCGGAGCGGGCCGCGCAGGTCCAGGGCCCGCGCGGCGGTGAGGATCTCCACCGCGAGCACCCGGGTCAGGCCGTCCACCGAGCGGCGCAGCTTGCGCGCGGCCGACCAGCCCATGGAGACGTGGTCCTCCTGCATGGCGGAGCTGGGGATGGAGTCGACGCTGGCGGGCACGGCCAGGCGCTTGAGCTCGGAGACGACCGCGGCCTGGGTGTACTGGGCGATCATGTGGCCGGAGTCGACGCCGGGGTCGTCCGCCAGGAAGGCGGGCAGGCCGTGGTTGCGGGACACGTCCAGCATGCGGTCGGTGCGGCGCTCGGAGATGCTCGCCAGGTCGGCGGCCGCGATGGCGAGGAAGTCGAGCACGTAGCCGACGGGGGCGCCGTGGAAGTTGCCGTTGGACTCCACCCGGCCGTCGGCCAGGACCACCGGGTTGTCGATCGCCGAGGCGAGTTCCCGCCCGGCGACCGAGGCGGCGTGCGCCAGGGTGTCGCGCGCGGCCCCGGCGACCTGCGGCGCGCACCTGAGGGAGTACGCGTCCTGGACGCGGGTGCAGGTGCCGTCCCGGTGCGACTCCATGATCTGCGAGCCCGCCAGCAGGGCCCTGAGGTTGGCGGCGCTGGCCGCCTGCCCGGGGTGCGGGCGCAGGCCCTGCAGATCGGCGGCGAAGACCCGGTCGGTGCCGAGCAGGGCCTCCACGCTCATGGCCGCGCCGATGTCGGCCGCCTTGAACAGGCGGGCGAGGTCGTCCATGGCCAGGATCAGCATGCCGAGCATGCCGTCGGTGCCGTTGATGAGCGCGAGCCCCTCCTTGGCGGCCAGCTCGACGGGCTCGATGCCGGCCCGCTTGAGCGCCTCGGCGGCGTCGGCGCGCTCCCCGGCGGCGTCCCGGACCACGCCCTCCCCCATGATCGTGAGGGCCACGTGGGAGAGCGGTGCGAGGTCGCCGGAGCAGCCGAGGCTGCCGTACTCGTGCACGACCGGGGTGATGCGCGCGTTGAGCAGGTCCTGGAGCACCCTGGCCGTCTTCGGGCGCACGCCGGTGTGGCCGGTGGCCAGGGTGTGCAGGCGCAGCAGCATCATCGCCCGGGTGACCTCCACCTCCACCTCGGGGCCCGATCCGGCCGCGTGCGAGCGGACCAGGGACCGCTGCAGCCTGGCGCGGAGCGAGGGGTCGATGTGCCGGGTGGCCAGGGCGCCGAACCCGGTCGAGACGCCGTAGGCGGGGACGGGGCTCTCGGCCAGCTCGTCCACCCGGGTGCGGGCCGCGGCCATGGCGGCCACGGCGTCGTCGGAAAGGCGCACCGGGAGGCCGTGCCTGGCGACCCCGACGACCTCCTCGAAGCTCAGCGGATCCGGCCCGATGGTCACGACCTCGTTGTCGCGGTTGCCGCGCATGCTGTCTGCTCTCTCACGTAGGTGAAGCGATGGTAACTGGTGAAAGCGGTTCCCGCTCCTTACATCTCACGATAGCGGTCTATTCGGTTTGGGGAGTCGCCGGGTATTCGCTAGAGTTCTCACCGTGAGTCCGGGCCGGGTCCCGGAGGCACGCGGAAGTGGCTCAGTGGTAGAGCATCACCTTGCCAAGGTGAGGGTCGCGGGTTCGAATCCCGTCTTCCGCTCGGAAAGGGGCTCCGGCCCCCCACTCGGTGGAGTGGCCGAGAGGCGAGGCAACGGCCTGCAAAGCCGTCTACACGGGTTCAAATCCCGTCTCCACCTCTGGTTTCGACGAGGACGATTAGCTCAGCGGGAGAGCGCTTCCCTGACACGGAAGAGGTCACAGGTTCAATCCCTGTATCGTCCACCACCGCCCCTCGGGGTGATCGAGACAGACGCCGCCGGGCCTCCCGTGGGAGGCCCGGCGGCTTTTGTTTTCTCAAGGTGACCCGGATCGCCCGGACGGCCCGCGGGTCCCGGTGATCCGGACCGTTCGGGCGACGTGCGGGTCCCGGACGGCTCGGGCGCCCCGGGCCCCGGCGACGCGGGCGGCCCGGGCGGCGTGCGGATCTTGCGGCGTGCGGATCCTGGTGATCCGGATCACCCGGGCTCCCCGGACCCGGGGGTCGGGGAGCCCGGGTGGTCCCGGGTCAGCGTCCTTCCGGCAGGGACTCCAGCCAGCCCTCGATGGCGCGGGCCATCGAGGGGGCCCGGTCCTCCAGCATCGTGAAGTGGTCGCCCTCGACCTCGCGGGCGACGTGCTCGGTGTGCCAGGAGGCGCGCCAGTCCGGGGTGGCCGTCGGCACGCCGTCGGGGCCGGGCAGCGGGGTGTCCGGGCGCAGGAACAGGATGGGCGCCCGCACCTGCCCCAGCGTGCAGTCCCGGAACAGCTTGTAGTAGCGGCCCATCGCCCCGAGGCGGGCGCTGGTGAACGGGCCGAACGAGGCCTCCCGGTCGAACATGCCCTGGACCATCTGCGTCCCGAGGTCGTCGATGACCTTGTCGTCCGGCAGGAAGGTGTCGAGCAGGACCAGGCCCGCGGGCCGGACGCCGAGGCTCTCCAGGTGGGTGACGGCGGCGTGCGCGAAGATGCCTCCCGCGCAGTAGCCCAGGACGACGAACGGCTCGTCGCCCGCGGCCCGCCGTACGGACTCGGCCCAGACGCGCACCGCGGCGTCGACGGTGCCCGGCAGGCTCTCCTCGCGGGCGAAGCCGAGCACCGGGAGCGCGTACAGGTCCCGTACGCCGCGGAAGTTCGCCGCCAGGCGGGCGAACTGGGTCGCCCCGCCCAGCGCCATCGGGGTGCTGAAGCAGAACAGGGCGGGCCCGCCGGGGCCGGAGGCCAGCTTCACCGGCGGCGGGATCTCCCCAAGCTCCTCGGGCGAGGAGAACGAGGGGCGCAGGTCGGCCATGGCCCGCAGCAGGGCCATGCCCTCGTGCATCCTGCCGGACAGGGCGGCCTCGTGCAGCAGGGCGCTCGGGGTGTCCGAGGGGTCGGCCCCGGTGCGCGAGGACCGGTCGCCGGTGCCCTCCAGGCGGCCGGCCAGCTCGCCCAGCAGGTGCTTGGCCAGGTCGGAGGGGTTGGGGTAGTCGAAGACCACGGTCGCGGGCATCCGCAGGCCGGTGGCCTTGATGAGGCCGTTGCGCAGCTCCATCGAGGTCAGCGAGTCGAACCCGGCCTCCAGGAAGTTCTGGTCGGGGTCGACCGCCTCGGGGCCCGGGTGGCCGAGCACCCGGGCGGCGTGGGCCCGCACCACCTCGCGCAGCGCGTCCAGCCGCTCCTGTTCGGCCAGGCCGGCCAGCCGCTCCGCGAGCGGCGACCCGCCGTCCTCCTGCTCGGCGGCACCGTCGCCGCCACCGTCCAGGACGGCCTCGACCTCGGGCAGGGCACGCAGCAGCGGGCGGGACCGGGCCAGGGTGTAGGCCGGGGCGAACCGGGTCCAGTCGATGTCGGCCACCACCAGGTGGGACTCGTCGTGGTCGAACGCCTGGCCGAGCGCGGCCGTGGCCGCGGACGGCGCCATGGCGCGCACGCCGAGGCGGCGCAGCCGGGCGCCGATGGAGGCGTCCACCATGCCGCCGCCGTCCCAGGCGCCCCAGGCCACGCAGGTGGCGGCCAGGCCGCGCGCGCGGCGCCGGGCGGCCAGCGCGTCGAGGAAGGCGTTGGCCGCGGCGTAGGCGGCCTGGCCTCCCTGTCCCCACACGGCCGCTCCGGAGGAGAACAGCGCGAACAGCTCCAGCGGGTGGTCGCCCAGCAGCTCGTCCAGGTTCCGGGCGCCCGCGACCTTGGCCCGTCCGACCTCGGCGAACTCCTCGACGGTGGTGCCGGCCAGCGTCACGTCGTCGTGGACGACACCGGCCGCGTGGACGACCGCGCGCAGGGGCAGCCCGTCGGGCAGCGCGTCCAGCAGGCGCCGCAGCTCCTCGCGGTCGGCGACGTCGCACGCGGCGATGGTGACCCGGACGCCCAGCGCCTCCAGCTCGGCCTCCAGCTCGGCCGCTCCCGGGGCGGTACGGCCCCGGCGGCCGGTCAGCACGAGATGCTCCGCGCCCCGCCCGGCCAGCCAGCGCGCCACGTGCGCGCCGACCCCGCCGGTGCCGCCGGTGACGAGCGCCGTCCCGCTCAGGCGCCGGCCCCCGGATTCCCTGGACTCCCCGGGCCCCCCGGGCCCCCCGGGCTCCCCGGGTGCCTCGGATGCCTCGGACGTCCCGGCCTCGCCGGTACGCGGGGCGGGCACCGCGGGGGCGGCGGAGGGGGTCTCGCCGAGCGGGGCCCGTACCAGGCGGCGGGCCAGGATGCCGTCCTGCCGGACCGCGAGCTGTTCCTCGCCGCCCAGCCCGGCCAGCACCCCGCACAGCCGTGCCAGGGCCCGCTCGTCCGGGACCGGGGGCAGGTCGACCAGGCCGCCCCAGGTGTCGGGGTGGTCCAGCGCCAGCACGGTGCCGATACCCCAGACCTCGGCCTGGAACGGCGCCGCGTCCCCTCCGGCGGAGAAGCCGGTGGTGCCGGTGTGCACCGCCCCGCAGGTGACCGCCCACAGCGGGGCGGTGACGCCGGCGTCGGCCAGTGCCTGGACCAGCGTGACGGTCGCCGCCGTACCCCGCGAGAGCGCCGGGTGCAGCGGGTGCGGGCGCTCGTCCAGGGCCAGCAGGCTGAGCACTCCCGCCGGCGGGTCGTCGGGGAGGCGGTCGCGCAGGGCGGCGGTGAGCGCGGCCCGGTCGTGCCCGGCCACCTCGACGATCACCACCCGGGCGCCGTGCCGGGTCAGGCCGGCCACGACCGCGTCGGCCGCCGCCACCTGGCCGTCCGCGGGCAGGGCGACCAGCCACGAGCCGGTCAGCTCGGTGCTCACCGGCTCACCGACCGGCCGCCAGACCACCCGGTAGCGCCAGGAGTCGACCGTGGCCCGCTCGCGCCTGCTCCGCCGCCAGGAGACCAGCGCGGGCAGCACCTCGGCCAGCGCCGCGGGGTCCACCCCCCGGCCGGCGGCCAGGCTCGCCACGTCGCCGCGCTCGACCGCCTCCCAGAAGGCGGTGTCCACCGGGTCGGTGCCCGGGGTCGCGGGCGGCGGCGCGGACCTCAGCCAGTAGCGGCTCCGCTGGAACGGGTAGGTCGGCAGGTCCACCGGCCGCGCGCCCGGGTACAGGGCGGTCCAGTTCACGCCGACGCCCCGCACGTGCAGCTCGGCGGCGGAGGTCAGCATCCTGAGCGGCCCGCCGTCGTCGCGGCGCAGGGTGCCGGTGACCACGGCGTCGAGGCCGAGGGCGTCGAGGGTCTCCTGCAGGCCCATGGTGAGCACCGGGTGCGGGCTGCTCTCGACGAACACCCCGTACCCCTGCCTGGCGAGCGCGCGGACGGCGGCGTCGAAGCCGACGGTGCGGCGCAGGTTGGTGTACCAGTACCCGGCGTCCAGGGTGGAGGTGTCGATCCACTCGCCGGTCACCGTGGAGATCATCGGCACCTCGCTCCGCCGCGGCCGGATCGGGCCGAGATCGCGCAGCAGGCGCTCGCGCAGCTCCTCGACCTGCGCCGAGTGCGAGGCGTAGTCCACCGGGATCCTTCTGGCCCGTACGCCGTCCGCGGTCAGCTCGGCGGTCAGGTCGTCGAGGGCGTCCGGGGCGCCGGAGACCACGACCGAGCGGGCGCCGTTGATCGCGGCGACGGAGATCCGGTCGCGCCAGGACTCCAGCCGCGCCGACAGCTCCTGCTCGGACAGCCCGACGGAGAGCATGCCGCCGCGCCCGGCGAGGACGTCGCCGATGGCGCGGCTGCGCAGGGCGGCGACGCGGGCGCCGTCGTCGAGGGAGAGCGCACCGGCGACCGTGGCGGCGGCGATCTCGCCCTGGGAGTGGCCGATCACGGCGTCGGGACGGACCCCGTGGCCCTCCCACAGCCGCGACAGCGACACCATGACCGCCCACAGCACCGGCTGGACCACGTCCACCCGCTCCAGCGAGGGGGCGCCGGGATCGCCGCGCAGCACCGCCGACAGCGACCAGTCCGTGAACGGCGCCAGGGCGCGCTCGCAGTCGGCGACGTGCGCGGCGAAGGCGGGAGAGGACTCCAGCAGCCCGGTCGCCATCCCGGCCCACTGGGAACCCTGGCCGGGGAAGACGAACACGGTCTTGCCCGGGGAGGACGACGCCGTCCCGGTGACCGCTCCGGCGGCCTCCTGTCCGCCGGCCAGCGCGCGCAGCCCGGACAGCAACTCCTCGCGGTCGCGTCCCACCACCACGGCACGGTGCCCGAAGGCGGCGCGGGAGGCCAGCGAGAGGCCGATGTCGCCGGGCGCCTGCCCGGGGTGGCGCCCGGCGTGCTCGTCCAGCAGGCCGAGCTGAGCGCGGAGCGCGGGCGCGCTCTTGGCCGACAGCACCCACGCCGCGGCGGCGCCGTCCGACAGGAGCGCGTGCCCGCCCCGCTCCCCGGCGGGCGGTTCGCCGGGCGAGGTGTCGCCGGGCGCGTCGCCGGGGGCCTGCTCGATGATCACGTGGGCGTTGGTGCCGCTGACGCCGAAGGAGGAGACACCGGCCCGGCGCGGCCGGTCGGCGTCGGGCCAGGCGACGGGTTCGGCCAGCAGCCGGACGTTGCCGGCCGACCAGTCCACGTGGGAGGAGGGCTCGGACACGTGCAGGGTCCTGGGCAGCAGCCCGGCGCGCAGCGCCATCAGCATCTTGATGACGCCGGCGACCCCGGCCGCGGCCTGGGTGTGGCCGATGTTGGACTTGATCGACCCCAGCCAGAGCGGCCGGTCGTCGGGCCGGTCCTGGCCGTAGACGGCCAGCAGGGCCTGGGCCTCGATCGGGTCGCCCAGGGTGGTGCCGGTGCCGTGCGCCTCGACGGCGTCCACGTCGAACGAGGCCAGGCCCGAGTTGGCCAGCGCGCGGCGGATGACGCGCTGCTGGGACACGCCGTTGGGCGCGGACAGGCCGTTGCTGGCGCCGTCCTGGTTGACCGCGGAGCCGCGGACGACGCCGAGGATCGGGTGGCCGTTGCGGCGCGCGTCGGAGAGCCTCTCCAGCAGCAGCATGCCGGCCCCCTCTCCCCAGCCGGTGCCGTCGGCGTCCTCGGAGAACGCCTTGCACCGGCCGTCGGGCGCCAGGCCGCGCTGGCGGCTGAACTCGACGAAGGTCTCGGGCGTGGCCATCACGGTCACCCCGCCGGCCAGCGCGAGCGTGCTCTCCCCGCGCCGCAGCGACTCGCACGCCCAGTGCAGCGCCACCAGCGAGGACGAGCACGCGGTGTCGACGGTGACCGCGGGCCCCTTGAGGCCGAACACGTACGCCACCCGGCCGGAGATCACCGCGGTGGAGCTGCCGGTCAGCAGGTGCCCCTCGACCCCCTCGGGCAGCGACTCCAGGCCGGTGCCGTACCCGCTGGAGAAGGCGCCGACGAACACCCCGGTCTGGCTGCCCTTCAGCGAGGTCAGGTCGATGCCGGCCCGCTCGAACGCCTCCCAGGACACCTCCAGCAGCAGCCGCTGCTGCGGGTCGGTGGCCAGCGCCTCCCGGGGGGAGATGCCGAAGGAGGCCGCGTCGAAGTCCCCGGCGTCGTAGAGGAACCCGCCCTCGCGGGTGTAGCTGGTGCCCGGCCGGGACAGGTCCGGGTCGTAGAGACCCTCCAGGTCCCAGCCCCGGTCGTCGGGGAACGCCGAGACGCCGTCCCGGCCCTCCGCGACGAGCCGCCACAGGTCCTCGGGGTCGCGTACGCCTCCGGGGAAGCGGCAGCCCGCGGCGATGACCGCGATCGGCTCGTGGTCCCTGGCCTCCGCCTCGCGCAGCCGCTGCTGGGCCTGCTGGAGATCGGCGGTCACCCGCCGGAGATAGCCGAGGAGTTTCTGCTCGTCCGCCACGTCACGTCACCTTCTTCCCCACATGTCGCGCGGCCCCTCGGGCACGCACGGAAAGATCGTTCTTCACCGGAGAGCACGGTGGGCTCACAGGCCCTTGTCGATCAGCGCGAACAGCTCGTCGGCGCTCGCCGACCCGACGTCCTCGCCCGCGGGCACGTCGTCCGCCTCCCGCTCGGGCCGGTCGCCGCGCCACCGGGTCAGCAGTCCCTGCAACCGGGTGGCGATGGTGAACCGGGTCTCCTCGTCGGGCGTGAGCTCGCCGAGCACCCGGTCCAGCCGGTCGAGCTCCCGCATGACCTGCGTGTCGGTGGGCGCCTCGTCGGGCGCCAGCTCCGCGCGCAGGTACGCGGCCAGGGCGGCCGGGTTGGCGTAGTCGAACACCAGGGTGGCCGGCAGCCGCCTGCCGGTCGCGGCGTTCAGCCGGTTGCGCAGCTCGACCGAGGTGAGCGAGTCGAAGCCCATGTCGTCGAAGGCGCGGTCGGCCTCCACCTGGCCGGCGGAGGAGTGGCCGAGCACGGCGGCGACCTCGGCCCGTACCAGGTCGAGCAGGGCACGGTCGCGGTCGGCGGCGGGCAGCGCGGCCAGCGTGGCCCGCAGGTCCGCGGCGGAGCGCCCGCCCCCGGCCGCCGTCGCGGTACGGCGGGCCGGAGCGCGCACCACGCCCCGCAGGATCGGCGGCAGCCGGTCGCCCTTGGCGGCCAGCGCCTTGGTGTCCAGGTGGATCGGCACCAGCACGGGCTCGGACCGGCCGGTGGCCGCGTCGAGCAGGGCGAGCCCCTCTCGCGCGTCCAGCGGCACGACGCCCTCGCGGGCCATCCGGGCCAGGTCGGCGTCGGTGAGGGTGCCGAGCATGCCGCCCTCCTGCGACCAGGGTCCCCAGGCCAGCGAGAGCGCGGGCAGTCCCTGGGCGCGGCGCGCGTCGGCGAGCGCGTCCAGGAAGGCGTTGGCCGCCGCGTAGTTGCCCTGGCCGGTGCTGCCGAACGTGCCGGCCACCGAGGAGAACAGCACGAAGGCCGACAGGTCCAGCTCGCGGGTCAGCTCGTGCAGGTTCAGCGCGGCGTCCGCCTTGGGACGCAGCACCCGGTCCACCCGGTCCGGGGTCAGGGAGGTGATCGCGCCGTCGTCCAGCACCCCGGCCGCGTGCAGCACGGCGGTGAGCGGGCGGTCGACGGGCACCTTGGCGATCAGGTCGGCCAGGGCGGCCCGGTCGGCCGCGTCACAGGCGACGATCTCCACGTCCGCGCCCAGCCCGGTCAGCTCGGCCCGCAGCCGCTCCGCGCCCTCGGCGGCGGGGCCGCTGCGGCCGGCCAGCAGCAGGTTGCGGACGCCGTGCACGGTCACCAGGTGGCGGGCGACGAGCGCGCCCAGGCCGCCGGTCCCGCCGGTCACCAGCACGGTGCCGTCCGGGTCGAGCGCGACCGGCAGGGTCAGCGCGACCTTGCCGACGTGCCTGGCCTGCGACAGGAAGCGGAACGCCTCGGGGGCGCGGCGGATGTCCCAGCCGGCGACCGGCAGCGGCCGGATCGCCCCCCGCTCGAACAGTGCGACCAGGTCGCGCAGCATCTGCCCGATGCGGTCGTACCCTGCCTCGACGAGGTCGAAGTCGCGGTAGCGGACGCCGTGGTGCGCGGCGGCCACCTCCTCGGGGACGCGCACGTCGGTCTTGCCCATCTCCACGAACCGGCCGCCGCGCGGCAGCATCCGCAGCGAGGCGTCGACGAAGTCGCCCGCCAGCGAGTTGAGCACGACGTCGACGCCGTCACCGCCGGTCGAGGAGAGGAACCCGCCCTCGAAGTCCAGGGTGCGCGAGGAGGAGATGTGCTCCTCGTCCAGTCCCATGGACCGCAGGACGTGCCACTTGCCCGGCCCGGCGGTGCCGTAGACCTCGGCGCCGAAGTGCCTGGCGAGTTGTACGGCGGCCATGCCGACGCCGCCCGCCGCGGCGTGGACCAGCACCTTCTCTCCCGCCTTCAGCCCGGCCAGGTCCACCAGCGCGTAGTACGCGGTCAGGAAGGCGACCGGGGTCGAGGCGGCCTGGGCGAAGGTCCAGCCCTCGGGGACGGAGACCAGCTGGCGGTGGTCGGTGACGGCCAGCGGGCCGAACGCCCCGCCGTCGAACATGCCCATCACCCGGTCGCCCGGGGCGAACGCGGTGACGCCCGGCCCGACCTCCACGACGCGGCCCGCGCCCTCCAGGCCCATCGCGCCCGCCTCGCCCGGGTACATGCCGAGCGCGTTGAGCACGTCACGGAAGTTCACCCCGGCGGCGCGGAGCGCGACGCGGACCTGCCCCGGCCGCAGCGGGGCCACGGCCTCGGGGGCGTCCAGGAAGGTGAGGTTCTCCAGGGTGCCCTTGTCCAGGCTGTCCATCCGCCAGGAGGACGCTCCCGGGGGCGGGGTGAGGACGGGGCCGGTCGCGCGGACCAGCCGGGCCGCGAGCACGCCCCTGCCTTCCCGTCCCTCGCGCAGCGCGACCTGCGGCTCGCCGGTGGCGAGCGCGGCCGGGAGCCGCGCGGCCGAGGCGGAGTGGCCGTCGAGGTCGGCCAGGACGAAGCGGTCGGGGCTCTCCGCCTGCGCGGAGCGGACCAGGCCCCACACGGCCGCGCCCGCGAGGTCGCGGACGGTGTCGCCGGAACCGGTGGAGACGGCGCCGCCGGTGACGAAGAGCAGCTTCGACTCGCCGAGGCGGTCGTCGGCCGTCCACGCCTGCACCAGGTCCAGGGCCCGGTTCACGGCCGAGCGGACGGCCGGCGCCGTGCCCCCGGCCCCGGCGAGGGTGCCTTCCGTGCCGGGGACGGCGACGGGGCCGGTAGCGACGATGGAGCCTGCGAGCGTGCCGTTGTCGAGGACGTCGTCGCCGGACGGCCAGGTGGCGCCCGCGGTCACGACCACGACCTCGGGGACGGGCGCGCCCGCGTCGAGGGCCGCCAGCAGCGCCGCCGGGTCGTCGTAGGACGCCGTGGAGACCCCGGCCGCGCGCAGTGCCGCGCCGGTGCCGGAGGCGTCGCCGCCGAGCAGCGCCCACTCCCGGGCCTCGGCGCCGGACCCGGCCTCGACCGGCGTCCACTCCACCCGGTACAGCGAACGCTCCGCCCCGGGGCGGGAGCCGCCCGCCAGGTCCGCGGTGTCGATCCGGCGCAGCACCAGTGAGCCGATCGACACCACCGGCCTTCCCGCCCGGTCGGCCGCCTCCAGGTGCAGGGAGTCGCCGCCGGTCGGGACCACCCGGACCCTCAGGTCGGACGCTCCCGCGGCGTGCAGGTTCACCTGCGACCAGGTGAACGGCAGTGCGGCGTGCTCGGCCGAGGCCCCGCTGAGGGCGAGGGCGTGCAGCGCGGCGTCCAGCAGGGCGGGGTGGATGCCGAAGCGCGCGGCGTCGGCGCCGACGCCCTCGGGCAGCGCGATCTCGGCGAACACCTCGTCGCCGTGCGTCCAGGCGGCCTTCAGCCCCTGGAAGACGGGGCCGTAGTGCAGGCCCATGCCGGCGAGCCGGTCGTAGAGCCCGTCCACCGGCACCGGTTCGGCGCCGGGCGGCGGCCACTGGGCCAGGTCGAAGTCACCGGGCTCGGCGGACGGCGTCAGCAGGCCGGTGGCGTGCCGGGTCCAGGGCTCGTCGTCGGGGACGTCCTCCGGGCGCCCGTAGACGGTGATCGTCCGGGCGCCGGACTCGTCCGGGGCCCCCACCACGACCTGCACCTGGACGCCGCCCCGGTCCGGCAGGACGAGCGGGGCCTCCAGGGTGAGCTCCTCGATGCCCGCGCAGCCGACCTGGTCACCGGCGCGGACGGCCAGCTCGACCAGCCCGGTGCCGGGGAACAGCACGGTCTCGCCCACCGTGTGGTCGGCGAGCCAGGGACGCGTCCGGGCCGAGAGCCGGGCGGTGAACAGGTGCCCGCCGGAGTCGGGGAGCTCGACCGCGGCGCCGAGGAGGGGGTGGTCGGGGGTGCCGAGGCCGACGGACTCGGGGTCACCGGCGCTGGGGACGTGCAGCCAGTAGTGGCGGTGCTGGAAGGCGTAGGTGGGCAGGTCCACCGTGTGCGGCCTGACCACGGAGCCGGTCCCGGTCCCGGTCGCGGCGGTGGCGGCGTCGGTGAAGAAGGTCTCCCAGTCCACCGTCACCCCGCGGGTGTGCAGGGTGGCCAGGGCGGTGACCAGCTCGGCCGGCTCGTCGCGGTCGCGCCGCAGCACCGGCACGAACACCGCGTCGTCCCCACCGGCAGGGCCGAGGCCGACGCCGTCGAGGCCGTTCCCGGTGCCGTCGGACGACGCGGTCGAGGGAGTGAGAGGGGTCTGGAGGCATTCCTGTCCCATCGCCGACAGCACCGCGTCCGGACCCACCTCCACGAACGTGCTCACCCCGGCCTCGCGCAGCGTCGCCACCCCGTCGGCGAACCGCACCGCCTGACGCACATGACGCACCCAGTACTCAGGCGAGAGCATCTCCTCCCCCGTCACCCGGCCGGTCAGGTTCGACACCACCGGAACGGTCGGAGGCTGGAAGGTGATGCCGTCCAGGACGCGGCGGAAGTCCTGCAGCATCGGCTCCATCAACGGCGAGTGGAACGCGTGACTGACCCGCAGCCGCTTGCGCCGCACCCCCCGCTCCACCAGAGCCGACACCACCTGCTCCACCACCGACTCCACCCCCGACACCACCACCGACGACGGGCCGTTCACCGCCGCGACGCCCACCGACGCCCCGTCGGGGTCGATCTGCTCCAGCACCTGCTGCACCTGCTGCAGCGAAGCACCCAAAGCGACCATCGACCCGCCTGCGGGCAGCGCCTGCATCAACCGGCCCCGGCCCGCCACCAGCACACACCCATCCCGCAACGACACCACCCCCGCAACATGAGCGGCGACCACCTCACCGATGGAATGACCCATCACGTAATCAGCCACAACCCCCCACCGCGAAAGCAGCCGATACAACGCCACCTCCACCGCGAACAACGCCGCCTGGGTGTACATCGTCTGATCCACCAACCCCGCCACCGCCGAATCCGCCTCGGCGAACAAAACCTCCTCCAAAGGCCGCTCCAGCAACCCCGCAAACCCCGCACACACCCCCCGCAACTCCTCCTCAAAACCCGCAACCGCCGCGCACAACCCCAGCGCCATCCCCGCACGCTGACTGCCCTGACCCGAGAACACCAGCGCAACACCACCCTCGGCCACCCGGCCACGCACCACCCCGGCCCCCACACCGCCCGAGGCCAGCACCGACAACCCCGCCACCACCCCCGCACGATCGGCACCCACCACCACACCACGATGATCGAACCCCGCCCGCGTCGCCACCAGCGAGTACCCCACATCCACCAGACCGCCGACGCCGGTACCTCCGTCGGCGACGAACTCCGCCAGCCGGCCGGCCTGGGCCCGTACCCCTTCCTCGCCACGGCCCGAGACCACGACCGGCACCGGAAGGCCGGGGGGCGGTTCGACGGCCGGGACGTCGGAGGCGACCTCGACGTCGGCGGGGGCCTGCTCGACGATGACGTGCGCGTTGGTGCCGCTGATGCCGAAGCCGGAGATGCCGATGCGGCGCGGGTGGTCGTTCTGCGGCAGCTCGACCGGCTCGGTCAGCAGCGAGACCGCGCCGGCCGACCAGTCCACGTGCGAGGTGGGGGCGTCCACGTGCAGCGTCCTGGGCAGTACGCCGTGCCGGAGGGCCATGACCACCTTGATGACGCTCGCCACGCCGGCGGCGGCCTGGGTGTGGCCGATGTTGGACTTCACCGACCCGAGCCAGAGCGGCCGGTCGGCGGGCCGGTCCTGGCCGTAGACGGCCAGCAGCGCCTGGGCCTCGATCGGGTCGCCCAGCATGGTGCCCGTCCCGTGCGCCTCGACGGCGTCGACGTCGGCGGGGACCAGCTCGGAGTTGACCAGGGCCTGGCGGATGACGCGCTGCTGGGAGGGGCCGTTGGGCGCGGACAGGCCGTTGCTGGCGCCGTCCTGGTTGACCGCGCCGCCCCGCACCACCGCGAGCACCGGGTGGCCGTTGCGGCGGGCGTCCGAGAGCCGCTCCAGCAGCACCAGGCCGATGCCCTCGGAGAAGGCGGTGCCGTCCGCGGCCTCGGCGAAGGCCTTGCAGCGACTGTCGGGGGCCAGGCCCCGCTGGCGGCTGAACTCCACGAAGATCTCGGGGGTGAAGATGATGGTGACGCCGCCGGCGATGGCCATGGCGCACTCGTCCCTGCGCAGGGACTCGCAGGCCATCTGCAGGGTCACCAGGGAGGACGAGCAGGCCGTGTCGGTGGTGATCGCGGGCCCTTCGAGGCCGAGCGTGTAGGAGATCCGGCCCGACATGACGGCGGTGGAGGTGCCCGTCAGCAGGTGGCCCTCGACACCGGCGGGGAAGGTGCCCTGTCCCACGCCGTACCCGCTGGAGGCGGCGCCGACGAACACGCCCGTCCGGCTGCCCTTCATCGTGGCCGGGTCGATCCCGGCGCGCTCCAGCAGTTCCCAGGAGGTCTCCAGCAGCAGCCGCTGCTGCGGGTCGGACGCCAGCGCCTCGCGGGGGCTCATCCCGAAGAAGTCCGCGTCGAACCCGCCGGCGTCCTGGACGAAACCGCCCTCGCGGGCGTAGGTGGTGCCGGACGTCTCCGGGTCGGGGTCGTAGAGCCGGTCCAGGTCCCAGCCGCGGTCCTCGGGGAAGCCGGACATGGCGTCCCTGCCCTCGTCGACCAGCCGCCAGAGCTGCTCGGGGCTGTTCACCCCGCCGGGGAGGCGGCAGCTCATGGCCACGATCGCGATGGGTTCACGCTGCCTGGCCTCGGTGTCGCGCAGGCGGCGGCGGGCGTGCTGCAGGTCTGCGGTGGCGCGCTTGAGGTAGTCACGCAACTTGTCGTCATTCGCCATGGGACGTCAACCAGCCTCGGTGCAGTAGGGATTCGTCAGGGGGGTTCAGGAGGTGCCGAGTTCCTCGTCGAGGACCGCGAAGAGCTCGTCGTCCGTGACCGACTCGAAGTCCTGCTCCGGCTCGGTCTCCACCGGGCCGCCGTGCGTGTCGTCCCACTTGCGGACCAGCGCCCGCAGCCGGGCGGTGATCGTGGCATGGTCCGCGGTGTCCGCCGCGTACAGGGCGCTCTCCAGCCGGTCCACCTCGGCGAGCAGTGCCGCGGAGGGGTCGGCGGTTGCGGGGGCGATCTCGTCCCTGATGTGGCCGGCGAGCACGGTCGGGTTGGGGTGGTCGAAGACGAGCGTGGTGGGCAGCCGCAGCCCGGTGGCGGCGTTGAGCCGGTTGCGCAGCTCGACGGCGGTGAGCGAGTCGAAGCCCAGCTCCTTGAACGCCCGTTCCGGCTCCACCGCGTCCAGGCTCGCGTGCCCGAGCACCCCGGCCGCCTCGGCGCAGACGAGGCGTACCAGGAAGGTCAGCTGCTCGTCCGCGGTCAGGCTCGCGAGCCGGTCCTCCAGCGCGGACGCGGTGGGGGCGGCGCCCGCGGCGCCGGCGGCCCGCACGACCCGGCGGGCCGGGGAGTGGACGAGGCCGCGCAGCAGCGCCGGCGGGGTGCCGGTGCGCATCGCCGCCAGGTCGAGGTGGATGGGCACCAGCAGTGCCTCGTCCACCGTGCGGGCGGCGTCGAACAGTGCCAGTCCCTCCTCGGACGTCAGGCCGACCAGTCCGGAGCGGGCCATCCGCTCGACCTCGGCGTCGCCGAGGTGGCCGGTCATGTCGCTGCGCTGGTTCCAGAAGCCCCAGGCCAGCGAGACGGCGGGCAGGCCGCCGGCCCTGCGGTGCGCGGCCAGCGCGTCCAGGAACGCGTTGGCCGCGGCGTATCCGGCCTGGCCGGATCCGTCCAGCACCGCGGCGGCCGAGGAGAACAGCACGAACGCCGACAGGTCCATGTCCTTGGTCAGCTCGTGCAGGTTCCAGGCCGCGTCCACCTTGGGACGCAGCACCGCACCCACCCGCTCGGCCGTCAGCGTCTCGACGATCCCGTCGTCCAGCACACCCGCGGTGTGCACCACCCCGGCCAGCGGACGATAGGCCGGGATCGACGCCAGCAGGTGCGCCAGCGCCTGCCGGTCGGCCACGTCACAGGCCTCCACCCGCACCCGCGCACCGGCCTCGGCCAGCTCCCGCTCCAGCTCCGCCATCCCGGTCGCCGCACGGCCACGACGGCTGGTCAGCACCAGGTCCTGAACGCCGTGCACCCGCACCAGGTGCCGCGCCACCAAAGCGCCCAGCGTTCCCGCGCCGGTCACCAGCACCGTGCCACCGGGGCCGAACGTCTGCGGCATCCGCAACACGACCTTGCCCACATGCCGGGCCTGCGACAGGAACCGGAACGCCTCCGGCGCCCGGCGCACGTCCCACGAACGCACCGGCAACGGCCGCAACACCCCACGGCCGAACAGCTCCAGCACCTCCGCCAGCATGCCGTGGATGTGGTCGGGGCCGGAGTCGATGAGGTCGAAGGCCGCGTACTCGACGCCGGGGTAGGTGTTCGCGATCTCGGCGGCGTCGCGGATGTCGGTCTTGCCCATCTCGACGAACCGGCCGCCGCGGGGCAGCAGCCGCAGGGAGGCGTCCACGAACTCGCGCGCCAGCGAGTTCAGCACCACGTCCACCCCGCGCCCGCCACTGGCCTCGGCGAAGTAGCCCTCGAAGTCCAGGTCCCGCGAGGAGGCGATCCGCTCGTCCGGAACTCCCAGCGAGCGCAGCACCTCCCACTTGGCGGGCGACGCGGTCGCGTACACCTCCGCGCCGAAGTGGTGCGCGAGCTGGATCGCGGCCATGCCCACACCACCGGCACCGGCGTGCACCAGCACCGACTCCCCCGCTTCCAAGCGCGCCACGTACCTGAGGCCGTGGTAGGCCGTCAGGAACACGCCGGGCACGGAGGCGGCCTGCTCGAAGGTCCAGCCCTCGGGCATCGGGGCCAGCAGCCGCCGGTCGGTCACCCCGACCGGGCCGAACGCCCCGTCCAGCAGACCCGTCACCCGGTCACCGGGTGCCAGGTCGTCCACCTCGGAGCCGACCTCCAGCACCACGCCGGACGCCTCGCCTCCCATGGGCACGTCGCGTTCGGGGACCATGCCGAGCGCCACGACGACGTCGCGGAAGTTCATCCCGGCGGCGCGGACGGAGACCCGCACCTCCCGCGGGCCCAGCTCCCGGCCCGTGTCGGGGGCGGCGACCAGTGTCAGGTCCGACAGGCTGCCCTTGACCGGCGCGTCCAGCCGCCAGTGCGCCGTCCCCGCGGGCGGCACCAGACCACCGCCACCGGTGGCCGCCCGCGCCAGGCGGGGCACCCACAGGGCTCCCTCCCGTACGGCGAGCTGGGGCTCGTCCGGAACGGTGGCGGCCTCCAGGACGGTGCCGGGCACGGCCCGGTCGTCCAGGTCGACCAGCACGACGCGGCCGGGGTTCTCCGACTGGGCGGCGCGGAGCAGGCCCAGCGCGGCGGCACCGGCCAGGTCGGTGACGTCCTGGCCGTTCACGGCCGCGGCGCCGCGGGTGACCACGACGAGGCGCGCCGAGGCGAACCGCCCGTCGGCCAGCCACTCCTGGACCAGCTCCAGCGCCCGGCACGTCGCCGTCCGGACCGCGTCCGGGGTCGCGTCACCCCCGGCGTTCCCGGTGTTCTGAGTGTTCCCGGTGTCCTGGGCTGCGGGCCCGTCCGGGGATCCGGCGAGGGAGGTGAACACCAGCTCCGGGACCTCGCCCGCCGCGGCCAGCCCCGCGAGCTCCGCGTGCTCCGTCACGTCCGCGGCCGCGCCGCGCAGCGCAGCGGCCAGGCCGAGCGTATCGGTGCCGAGCACCGCGTACCGGCGTCCCGCCGGGATCTCGACGGGCGGCAGTGCCGTCCAGTCCACCCGGAACAGCAGGTCGCGGTGGGCGTCCGGGAGGGCGAGCAGGCCGTCCGGCGGGAGGGGGCGGGAGATCAGGGAGCCGATCGTGGCCACCGGAGCACCCACCGAATCCGCCACCTGCAACGACACCGCACCCACACCCTCCGACCACAACCGCACCCGCACCGACGACGCACCCGACGCATGCACACACACCCCCGACCACACGAACGGCAAACTCACCCCCTCACCCACACCCCCCTCCAACAACCCCTCCACATGCAACGCCGCATCCAACAACGCCGGATGCACCCCAAACCCCCCCACCGCAACACCATCAGCCAACGCCACCTCCGCGAACACCTCACCCCCACGCCGCCACGCCGCCCGCACCCCCCGAAACGCCGGCCCATACCCATACCCCGCAGCCGCCAACTCCTCATACAACCCCTCCACCGACACCGCCACCGCCCCAGTAGGCGGCCACTGCACCAAATCGAACCCCCCGTCCACAGCGGCGGCACTCACGAACCCCGACGCGTGACGACGCCATTCCTGAACGCCCAGCGAACCTTCCGGGCACGAGTACACCGCCACCGCACGACGACCCGACCCATCAGCCACCCCCACCGACACCTGCACCCGCACCCCAGCCGAACCCTCCACCACCAAAGGAGCCTCCAACGTCAACTCCTCCACCACCCCACACCCCACCTCATCACCCGCACGCACCACCACATCCACCAACGCCGTCCCCGGCACCACCACCCGGCCACCCACCACATGATCGGCCAACCACCCATGCGACCCCAGCGACAACCGCCCCGAGAACAACACCCCCTGCGAATCGGCCACCACCACCACCGCACCCAGCAACGGATGATCCACCGAACTCAGACCGGCGGACGTCAGGTCGACGCTGTCGGTCGCGTCGAGCCAGTAGCGCTCGCGCTGGAAGGCGTAGGTGGGCAGCTTGACCCTTCGCGGGCCGTGGGGGGCGAACAGCGGCGTCCAGTCCACCGGCGCCCCGTGCACGTACGCCTCGGCCAGCGAGGTGACGAACCGGTCCATGCCGCCTTCGCCGCGGCGCAGCGACCCGATCGCGACCGCGTCGGCGCCCATGGCCTCCATGGTCTCCTGGACGCCCATGGCCAGCACCGGGTGCGGGCCGACCTCGATGAACACCCGGTGGCCCTGTCCGAGCAGGGTGCGGACGGCCTCGTCGAAGCGCACCTGCCTGCGGAGGTTGGTGTACCAGTAGCCGGCGTCCAGCCCGGCGGTGTCGATCGGCTCGCCGGTCACCGTGGAGCAGAACGGCACCTCCACCGACCGGGGGACGATCCCGGCCAGGTCGGCGGTGATCCGCTCCTGGAGCGGCTCCACGTACGCCGAGTGCGAGGGGTAGTCGACCGGGATCTTCCTGGCGCGGACGTCGTCGGCGAGGAGGCTTTCGAGCAGTTCGTCCAGGGCGGCCGTCTCTCCGGAGAGCACCGTCGAGCCCGGGCCGTTCACCGCGGCCACCGACACGCGGTCACCCCAGGGGGCGAGCCGCTCGCGCATCCGGTCCTGCGGGAGGGAGACGGCCATCATCCCGCCGCGGCCGGACAGCTGCTCGCCGATGGCGACGCTGCGGAGCGCGACGACCTTGGCGGCGTCCTCCAGTGACAGGGCACCCGCCACGCAGGCGGCGGCGACCTCGCCCTGCGAGTGCCCGACCACGGCGTCGGGCTCCACGCCGTACGAGCGCCACAGCTCCGCCAGCGAGACCATGACGGCCCACAGGGCGGGCTGGACCACGTCCACCCGGTCCAGCGGCGGCGCGCCGGGCTCGCCGCGCAGCACCTCCGCCAGCTTCCAGTCGACGACGTGGGAGAGGGCGTCGGCGCACTCGGTGAGCCGGGCGGCGAACACCGGCGAGGTCTCCATCAGCTCGACGGCCATTCCCGCCCAGGTGGCACCCTGCCCGGAGAAGACGAACACCACCCCGGGGGCGGGGTAGGCGGTGCCGCGGACGACGTTCGGCGCGGTGGTGCCCTCGGCGGCGGCGCGCACGCCGGCCAGCAGTTCCTCGCGGCCGGTGCCGACGACCACGGCGCGGTGCGGGAAGGCGGCCCGGGAGACGACCGAGGAGTGGCCGACGTCGACCGGGGAGAGGGTGGTGTCCGCGTCCAGGTGGGCCGCGAGGCGTTCCGCCTGGGCCCGCAGCGCGTCCGCGCCCCTGCCGGAGATCACCCAGGGCACGACCGGGGCGGGCGGCACCGGGAGTGCGGCCTCCCCGGGTTCACCGGGCTCGCCGGCCGGGGCGGCGGGCTCCGGCTCGGGGGCCTGCTCCAGGATGACGTGGGCGTTGGTGCCGCTGACGCCGAAGGAGGACACCGCGGCCCGGCGCGGGGCGCCGCCGGTCTCCCAGGGCTCGCTCTCGGTCAGCAGGGTGACGTCACCGGCCGACCAGTCGACGTGCGGGGACGGCTCGTCCACGTGCAGGGTCCTGGGCAGCACGCCGTGCCGCATCGCCAGCACCATCTTGATGACGCCGGCGACCCCGGCGGCGCCCTGGGTGTGCCCGATGTTCGACTTGATCGAGCCCAGCCGGAGCGGGCTGCCCTCGGGACGTTCCCGCCCGTACGTGGCCAGCAGCGCCTGCGCCTCGATCGGGTCGCCCAGCGCGGTGCCGGTGCCGTGCGCCTCGACGGCGTCGACCTGGGCGGCCGACAGGCGCGCGTTGTCCAGCGCCTGGCGGATGACCCGCTGCTGCGCCGGGCCGTTCGGCGCCGTCAGGCCGCTGCTCGCGCCGTCCTGGTTGATCGCCGAGCCGCGGACGACCGCGAGCACCGGGTGTCCCAGGCGGACGGCGTCCGAGAGGCGTTCCAGCAGGAGCATGCCCGCTCCCTCGCCCCAGCCGGTCCCGTCGGCTGCGGCGGCGAACGCCTTGCAGCGGCCGTCGGGCGACAGGCCGCGCTGGCGGCTGAACTCCACGAAGGTGCTGGGCGTGGACATGACCGTGACCCCGCCGGCCAGGGCCATGGAGCACTCGCCCTGGCGCAGCGCCTGGACGCCCAGGTGCAGCGCGACCAGGGACGACGAGCAGGCGGTGTCGACCGAGACAGCCGGGCCCTCCAGGCCCAGGACGTAGGCCACCCGGCCGGAGGCGACGCTGCCGTCGCTGCCGTTGCCGATGTAGCCGCCCAGGTCCTCGGGGACGACGCGGATCCGGGAGCCGTAGTCGTGGTAGATCACCCCGGTGTACACGCCGACGGAGGTGCCGCGCGCGGACGTGGGGTCGATCCCGGCGTCCTCGAACGCCTCCCAGGCGGTCTCCAGCAGCAGCCGCTGCTGCGGGTCCATCGCCACGGCCTCGCGCGGGTTGATGCCGAAGAAGGCGGGGTCGAACTCGGCGGCGTCGTACAGGAAGCCGCCCGAGCGGGTGTAGCTCTTGCCGGGGCTGTCGGGGTCGGGGTCGTAGAGGTTCTCGACGTCCCAGCCCCGGTTCTCCGGGAACGACGAGACGGCGTCGGCGCCCTCGGCCAGCAGCCGCCACAGTGCCTCGGGCGTGTCGGCGCCGCCGGGGAAGCGGCAGCTCATCCCGACGATCGCGATCGGTTCGGTCTGCCTGTTCTCGGCCTCCCGCAACCTCTGACGGGTCTCCCGCAGGTCCGCGGTCGCCTTGCGCAGATAGTCGAGAATCTTGCCGTCGTTCTCCACCACGTCACCCCTGTCGGACCGTGAGAGGGCCTCGCCCGGCCGACGGTGCGTACCGGGTCGAGGCATGAGGGAAAGGGCGCTCGCATCGCGGGGCGACCCGTGTTCGGCGTTCCGCGCCGGTCGGCGCGGAGGGTTCCGTGCTGATCGGCACGGAGGGTTCCGGCCGGTCGGCGCGGAGGGTCGGCCGGCGCGGATCCGGCCGGTCGGTACGGAGAAGGGGTCAGCCGGTCGGCGTCCGCTCGCCGGAGCGCGCCCGGTGCAGGGCGACGACCTCCTCCAGGTCGCGCACGAGGTCGTGCGGGGTGGGGGTGGTCTCCGCCAGCCGCCTGATCCTGGCGGCGTTCTCCGTGAAGGACGGTTCGCCGAGCAGCCGCAGCAGGCCCTCCCGCAGGGTCGCGGCCGAGAGGTCCTCGGGCTGGATGACGAGGCCGGCGCCCTCCGCGGCCACCTGCCGGGCCATGCCCCCCTCGTCGTAGAGCTTCGCGGGGACGACGAGCTGCGGCACCCCGTGCGCGATCGAGGTCCCGAACGTCCCGGTGCCGCCGTGGTGGACGATGACCGAGCATCCGGGCAGCAGCGAGTTGAGCGGGACGTAGTCGACGACCCTGATGTTGTCGGGCACCTTGACGTCGGGGTCGAGCTGGGCGGCGTTGAGGGTCGCGACCACCTCGACGTCGAGGTCGGCCACGGCCTCGAACAGGTCGGTGGCGCGGATGCTGCCGTTGCCGCCCCAGACCTCGCGGCCGGACACGCCCAGGGTGAAGCAGACGCGGGGGCGTGCGGGGCCGGCCGTCTTCAGCCAGTCGGGGATGACGGCGGGGCCGTTGTAGGGGATGAACCGGACGGGCAGGTAGTCGTGCTCGACCGGGAAGCGCGTCCAGACCGGCATGGAGTCGACGGTGGCCTGCCCGAGGACGGCCTCCTCGTCGTAGCCGCAGCCGTACCTGGCCAGCTTCGCGGCGACCCAGTCGGCCACCGGGTCCTCGTCGGCCGCTCCGGGCCGTTCCGCGCGCAGCCGGAGGAAGAGCGAGCGCATCCGGCCCCAGTGGTCGCGGCCGAAGGTGGACCGGACGTGCGCGGCGCCGCAGGCGCGGGCCGCGACCATGCCGGGGAAGGTGATGGAGTCCCAGACCACCAGGTCCGGCCGCCACTCGCGGCAGAAGCCGACCAGGTCGTCGTACATCGAGTCGTCGGTGATGAGGTCCAGCGCGAGGGGCGAGGCGAACGCGGCCATGCAGTCGCGGACGTACTCGTAGGTGAGCACCTCGGGCCGTTCCTCGGCGATGTCGTAGCCGGAGCCGAAGATCTGCTGGTCCGCGGGGATGCTCGCGAGCCGCTCGGCGATGTTGGAGGGGTCGCCCACCGGCAGCGCGGTCAGGCCGGTCCTGGTGACGTCGTCGACGATGTCCGGCTGCGTGGCGACGATCACCTCGTGACCCGCGGCCTTGAGGGCCCACGCGATCGGGACCACCAGGAACAGGTGGGCGGCCGCGGCGTGCATGGTGAACAGGACACGCATGAAGACTTCCTCCGAATGACTAGATCGCACGACCGGTCGGCCCGCGCGCCATGAGGCCGGGGCACTCGCCTTCGTACGTCAGGGCGGCGTACCACACCGGCGAGGTCCGGAACGGTTCTGGGATCCGGCCGGAGGATCCGGGCCGGCGATCTTCCGGTCACCGTTCTCCACGCTGGATCAATTAGCACGCTACATAGACCCGTACCGGGAAACCGACCCCTAGCGCACCCCTCAGCCTCCCCTGTGGGAGAGCGCGGTCCCGGCCCCGTCCGGCGCGGGGTCACCTGCCGCACGAGCAGGTCAGAAGGGGGTGGCGGGGTGGGTCGCGGGCACCGGCGGGGACGGGCGCGCGCGAAGACCCGGGGACCCGGGCCGGGCAGCGGCAGGGGTCCCCGGGCAGGGGTGGGACGGGCGTCCCGGCCTACGGGTCGGAGGGCCGGACGGTCGTCACGGGGCGGCCGCGGGTCGCGGCCCACGCGGGCGGCAGCGCACCCATCAGCGCCGACAGGCCCGCGGCGCAGACCACGATGACGTACAGGTAGACCGGCCCCGACGGGAGCGGGGAACCGCTGATCGCGATGGTGAAGAGCAGCAGGACCGGGACGAACACCACGGTGCCCAGCACCACGCCGATGACGGCGACCAGGACGCCCTCGATGCCCATCATCCGCAATACCTGGCCCCGGCTGGAGCCGATCAGCCGTTGCAGCCCGAACTCCCTGCCGCGCCGCGCCGCGCCCGCCGCCTGGATGCTGATCACCGAGATCACCACGAAGGCGAGCATCGTGCCGATGAACAGGTAGTTCACCCAGGCCCGCGTCCGCTGCCGCTCGGTGTGCACGACGGACAGCACGCTCGCGTCGGACACCCGCATGCCGGGGATCGTGCCGCCCATCTCGGCCAGCGCGGCTCTGACCGCGGGGACGGCGCCGGGCGTGGCCGCGCGCACCAGGATCTGGGGCGGCAGGCCGGCCGTGGTGTGCGGGGCCAGCAGGGAGGCGGGCATCAGGATCGTCTCGTCCCCCGGCCTGGCCGACAGCAGCGCGACCACCCGCAGGTCCACCGCGTGCCCGTCGCCCAGCCGCATCGTGACGGTGTCCCCGAGGTCGCGGCCCAGTTGCAGGGCGTGCCCCTCGGCTAGTGCGACGGAGTTGCCGCGCAGGTCGGCGAGCGAGCCCGCGACGAGCCGGAACGCGGTCACCGACTCGGCCGCCTCGGCGGTGATGCCCTGGACGGGCCAGCCGTCGTCGTTCTGCCAGACGTCGTAGGGGCGTTCCAGGAACGCGGTGCCGGTCACGAACTCCGAGGCGCCCGCGACGCCCGGGACGGACCGGACCCGGTCCAGCACCCCGGAGGCCAGTCCCCCAGTGCCCGCGGTCAGCACGACGTCGGCGCGCAGCTGCTCGACGTAGACGCGCTCGGCCGCGTCCGCGGGACTGGTCTGCAGGTAGACGTTGGACAGGGCGATCCCGGTGACGAGCATGATGGGCGTGGCCGCGGCGGCCACCCGGACCGTCCGCGCCCGCGCGTTGAGGATCGCCAGGTGGCCGATCTGGCCGAACAGGGCGCGTACCGGCTGGCGGAGCGCGTCGGTCATCGCCCGCGTCGTCAGGGGGGCGACCAGGGCCATCCCCACCGACAGGGCGAGCACCGTGAGGGTGGCCGTGCCCGCCGCGGGCGGGCGGGGCGCCACCACCACCGAGACCGCGAGCGCGGCGCCGCCGCCCAGGCAGGCGACCGTGATCGCCGACCGTACGGGGCCGAGCGGGCGGCCCCGGAGCGCCGCGCCGGCGGGCCTGCCGACGGCCGGGACCAGTGACGCCCGCCTGGCCGGGAAGAACGCGGCCGCGGCCGCGGCGAGCAGGCAGACCACCACCGAGGTCAGCACCGGGGCCCAGCCCTGCTGGAACGGCATCACCTCCGGCACCACCCCGTCGGCCACCAGCAGCCGGAAGAGGCGGTGGCCGAGGTAGGGCCCCAGCAGGCTGCCCGGTACGACGGCGACCGCGGAGACCGTCATCGCCTCGGCCAGCACCATGCGCCGGATCCGTGCCCGGGACGTGCCCATCCCCCGCAGCAGCGCCATCTCCCGCCCGCGGTTCTCGACCGACATGCCGAGCGTGCTCGCCACGGCGAGCAGCGCGACCATGAACGTGATCCCCGCGGTCACCCCGGAGATGACGACGAGGTTCTCGGCGCCGTCCCTGCCGCCGGGGAACTCGGCCAGGCCGCGCCGGTCGCCGGTCAGCGTCACCGCGGCGTGCCCGCGCAGGGTGTCCTGGATCCTGGCGCGCAGTGCCGCGGCGTCGGTCCCGGGGTCGGGCAGGACGGCGGCCGCGTCGACCGTGCCCGGGTGCCCGGCCAGGTGCCGGGCGTCCGGGGAGGAGAAGAAGAGCGCGGCCCCGGTGATCTCGCGGCCGCCCGCGGGGGCGGCGACGCCGGTCACCCGGTAGACGCGGGTGACGCCGGCGACCGCGATCCGGACGCTGTCACCGGCCCGCAGTCCCGAGCGCCCGGCCGTCGCGGAGTCGAGCACCACGTCACCGGGACCGGCCGGTGCCGCACCCTGCCGGAGCCGGTAGGGCGCCAGGACGGCGGAGCTCCAGTCGTGCCCGGTGGCCGCGGGCCGGTCCCCGAGCAGGACGGTGGCCGGGAACGACAGGTCGCCGATCACCCGTTCCACGCCCGGGAGCGCGCGCACGGTGTCGAGCAGGGCGGCGCCGAGCCGCACCCGTTCGGTCAGGCGCGTCCACTCGGTGTCCTCGTCCCGGGGGTCGGCCTTGGGCATGGCGTAGGACGGATCGCCGACGATCACGATCGGCGCCCCGGCCAGGCGCTGGGGAGGCAGGACCTCGCGCACGCCGGTCTCCATCAGCGCCCCGGCGGCCGAGATCATGACCGCGCCGAGGAACATCGCGGTGAAGACGGCGGCGAAGACGTCCTTGCGGAACTGGAGTGTGCGCAGAGCCAGCCTCCACATCAGCCCGCGACCCCCCCTCTCCGGCCCGGGGGGCCTGTCCCAGACGCCGAGGTGGGTCATCCGCTGGATCACCGCCCGGTCGACGGGGAAGTTCAGCTCGTCGACGATGCGGCCGGCGGACAGGAAGGCGACCCGGTCGGCGTAGGAGGCGACCAGCGGGTCGTGGCTGGCCATGACGACCGTCTGCCCGGTCTCGCGCACCGTCTCCTGGAGCAGGCCGAGGACCTCGTCGGTGTCACGGGCGTCCAGCGCGCCGGTCGGCTCGTCGGCGAAGATCACCGCGTGGCGGGTGACGAGCGCGCGGGCGATGGCGACCCGCTGGCGCTGCCCCGGGGACAGCTCGAACGGCCGGTGGCGCATGTGCTCGGCCAGGCCGACCCTGCGGATCACGTCGACCAGGAGGGAGGGATCGGCGCTCCGGCCCGCCAGCGTGAGCGGCAGGGTGACGTTCTCCTCCACGTCGAGGGCGGGCAGCAGGTTGAACGTCTGGAAGATGAAGCCGACCCGGTCGCGGTGCAGCCTGGTCAGCGCCGTCTCGTCGAGCCCGTTCAGCTCCTCCCCGTCGAGGGTCACCGTCCCGGAGGTGGGGCGGTCGAGCCCGGCCGCGCACTGCAGCAGCGTGCTCTTGCCCGACCCGGACGGTCCGATGATGGCGGTCACGCTGCCGCGCGGGCAGCCGATCGTCACACCCCCCAGGGCGAGGACGGAGTCCGTCCCGCTCCGGTAGGACTTCCGCACCGATTCGAGGCGGACGATCTCGTCTGTCCGGTCGCTCTGCTCGCTGATCCCTTCGGTCTCCATAGGACGAAAGTTAATCAGTGGACGGTAACCGACACATCGGTCTGAGGGGCCATTACCTTCATCCCTGGGGCGGGGCGTGGTGAGGATCCTGGGGTTCCCGAGAAGGAGCCCCTCGTACCGGGTACGAGGGGCCCAGTCCCGGCCGAAAGCCGTCACAGTTCGCTGTCGAGGATGTCGAACAGCTCGTCGGCGGTCGCCGATCCGAGCTCGGGCCCGCCGGTCCCCGGCGTCTCTCCCCGGTGCGTCTCGATCCACCGGGAGGTGAGGGCGCGCAGGCGGCCGGTTATCCTCTCGTGCTCGGCCGGATCGGGCGCGACGCTCTCCATCGCCCGCTCCAGCCTGGCCAGCTCCGCCTCCAGCGTCGCCGCGGCCGGCTCCTCGGTGACCAGCTCGCCCCTGATGTGCTCGGCGACCGAGGCCAGGGTCGGGTAGTCGAAGATGAGGGTCGCCGGCAGCCGTACCCCGGTGGCGGCGCCGAGCCGGTTGCGCAGCTCGACGGCGGTCAGCGAGTCGAAGCCCAGCTCCTTGAACGGCCGGAGCGGGTCCACCGCGTCCTCGTCGGCGTGACCGAGGACCGCGGCGACGTGGGTGCGGACCAGGTCGGTCAGCAGCCGGTCGCGCCCGCCGGGCGACAGTGCCTGCAGCCGCTCCTGCAGCGAGCGCTCGGCCGGGGCCGGGGCGGCGTCGCGGGCCGCCCGCCGGGTCGTGACGGTGACCAGCCCGCGGAGCATCGCCGGTGGCGCGTCGTCCCGGGAGCGCAGCGCCGCCAGGTCCAGCCTGATCGGCACCAGCGCGGCCTCACCGAGACCGAGGGAGGCGTCGAACAGCTCCAGCCCGGCCTCGGCCGTCAGCGGCAGCAGGCCGGACCGGCGCAGCCTGCGCAGGTCGGTCTCGCCCAGCTGGGCCGTCATGCCGCCCACCTCGGGCGCCCACATGCCCCAGGCGAGGGACACCGCGGGCAGGCCCGCGGACCTGCGGCGGGCGGCCAGCGCGTCCAGGAAGGCGTTGGCTGCCGCGTAGTTGCCCTGGCCGCCGCCGTCGAGCGTGCCGGCCGAGGAGGAGAACAGCACGAACGCCGACAGGTCGAGGTCGCGGGTGAGCTCGTGCAGGTGCCAGGCGGCGTCGGGCTTGGGCCGCCAGACGCTGTCGACCTGGCCGGGGGTGAGGGAGCCGACGACGCCGTCGGCCACGACACCGGCCGTGTGCACGACCGCGGTGAGCGGGCGCCCCCCGGGCAGGTCCCCGAGCAGCGCGGCCAGCGCGTCCCGGTCGGCGACGTCGCAGGCGACGACGGTGACCTCGGCCCCGGCCGCGGTCAGCTCCTCGCGGAGCGGCCCGGTCCCCGGGGCGTCCGGCCCGCGCCGCCCGGCCAGCACGAGGTGGCGGGCGCCGTGGGCGGTGACGAGGTGCCGCGCGACGAGGGCGCCGAGCCCGCCGGTGCCGCCGGTGACGAGCACCGTCCCCTCCGGGTCGAGCGGTACGGGCACGGTGAGCACGAGCTTGCCGACGTGCCTGGCCTGCGCCATGAAGCGGAACGCCTCGGGGGCCTGGCGCACGTCCCAGGTACGGACCGGCGGCGGGACGAGCACGCCCCGCTCGAACAGCCGGACCAGCTCGGCCAGGATCTCCGCGGTCCGGTCGGGACCGGCGTCGGACAGGTCGAACGCGTGGTAGGAGACGCCGGGGTGCCCGGCCGCGACCTGCCCGGCCTGGCGCACGTCGGTCTTGCCCATCTCGGCGAACCGGCCGCCGCGCGGCAGCAGGTCCAGGGAGGCGTCGACGAACTCCCCCGCCAGCGAGTTGAGCACGACGTCGACGCCGCGCCCGCCGGTGGCCTCCAGGAAGCGCCGCGAGAATCCCAGGTCGCGGGAGGAGGCGATGTGGTCGTCGGCGACGCCGAGCGCCCGCAGCGCGTCCCGCTTGCCGTCGCTCACCGTGCCGTAGACCTCCGCGCCCAGGTGGGCGGCGAGCTGTACGGCGGCCATGCCGACACCGCCCGCGGCGGCGTGCACGAGCACCGACTCGCCCTGGCGCAGCCCGGCCAGGTCGACCAGGCCGTAGTAGGCGGTGGCGAACACGGCGGGCACCGCGGCCGCCTCGGCGAACGTCCAGCCGGACGGGATCGGCACGACCATCCGGTGGTCGACCACCGCGTAGGGGCCGAACCCGGCGTCGACGAGTCCCATCACGCGGTCGCCGGGCGCCAGGCCCGGCACTCCGGGCCCGACCTCGACGACCACCCCGGCGGCGTCCGCGCCCAGGTCGGCCCTGCCCGGGTACATGCCGAGGGTGATCATGACGTCGCGGAAGTTCAGGCCACCCGCGCGGACCGCCAGGCGTACCTGGCCCGGCTCCAGCGGACGCTCGGCGGCGTCGCAGGCCGTCAGCGCGAGGTTGTCGAGCGTGCCCGGCGTGGTCACCTCCAGGCGCCAGGCCGGCGTGCCGGACGGCGGTTCGAGCATGCCCGCCGAGGCGGCCTTCGCCAGGCGCGGCGCCAGGGCCGTGCCCTCGCGCAGGGCCAGCTCGGGCTCACCGGTGTTCAGCACGGCGGGCAGGGCACGCCGGGAGTCGTCGGTGCCGTCCACGTCGACGAGCAGGAACCGCCCGGGGTTCTCCGCCTGCGCCGCGCGGACCAGACCCCACAGGGGTGCCTGTACGAGATCGGGCGGGCCGTCGCCGGAGCCGGTCCTGACCGCGCCCTCGGTCACCACCGCCAGCCTGGTCCCGGCGAGGGCCTCGTCGGCGAGCCAGGCGCCCAGCAGGTCGAGGGTGCGCAGCGTCGCGTCGTACGCCGCCCGGGGCGGGGTGCCGGCCGGGCCGGTGTCCGGCTCGCCGGGGGCGGCGGGGGCGGCGACCAGCACCGTCCCGGGCAGGGCGGGCATGGCGCGCAGCGCGGCGAGGTCGGCGGCGAAGGGGACCTCCAGCCCGGCCGAGCGCAGCGCCCGGCCCAGCTCGCCGTCCTCGGCACCGAGGACGAGCCATCCCCCGCCACCCGGTACGCCGCCGTCGGCGACGACGGGCACGGACGTCCAGTCGACCCGCAACAGCGACTCCCCGCGGGTGTCGCGGGCGGCGCCGAGCCGGTCGCCGGTGACGGGGCGCATCACCAGGGAGCCGATGCTGACCACCGGGGCACCGGTGCCGTCGGCCACCTGGAGCGACGCGGCGTCGGAGCCGTTCCGCCGGACCCGTACCCGCACCGACGAGGCGCCGGTCGCGTGCAGCGCGACCCCGTTCCAGGCGAACGGCAACTCGACCTGTCCCTGCGGCGCGGTGCTCCCGCCGAGTTCGACGGCGTGCAGCGCGGCGTCCAGCAGGGCGGGGTGGATGCCGAAGCGCGCGGCGTCACCGGCGACGCCGTCGGGCAGCACGACCTCGGCGAACACCTCGTCGTCCCGGCGCCACGCGGCGCGCAGTCCCTGGAAGGCCGGGCCGTAGCCGGCCCCCTCGGAGGCCAGCCGGTCGTAGAGCCCGTCCACCGGTATCGGCCGGGCACCGGGTGGTGGCCATTCGGCCAGGTCGAAGTCACCGGGCTCGGCGGACGGCGTCAGCACGCCGGTGGCGTGCCGCGTCCAGGGCTCGTCGTCCGCCCCGCTCCTGGAGTACAGCGACAGCGGGCGGCGTCCGGAGTCGTCGGCACCGCCGATGACGGCCTGCAGCGCGACCGCGTCCCTGCCCGGCAGGACGAGCGGGGCCTCCAGGGTGAGCTCCTCGACGCCGGCGCAGCCGACCTGGGTGCCCGCGCGGACGGCCAGCTCGACGAAGGCCGTACCCGGCACGATGACCGTGTCCAGGATGGTGTGGTCGGCCAGCCAGGGGTGGCTGCTCAGCGAGACGCGGCCGGTCAGCACGGCTCCGCCGGACTCGGGCAGCGTCACCACCGCGCCGAGGAGCGGGTGCTCGGCGGGGACCTGGCCGAAGCCGGTCGCGTCGCCGGTGAGCCCGTCGGTCTGCAGCCAGTAGTGGCGGTGCTGGAAGGCGTAGGTCGGCAGTTCTATCCTGCGGGGCCCGGCCGCACCGGTCCCGTTGGTTCCGTTGGTTCCGTTGGGGTGGCCGTTGGCCTTCGCCGCGGGCGCGTGGCCGGTCCGGGCGGCGTCGGTGAAGAACGTCTCCCAGTCCACCGTGACTCCCCTGGTGTGCAGGGTGGCCAGCGCGGTGACCAGCTCGGCCGGCTCGTCGCGGTCGCGCCGCAGCACCGGCACGAACACCGCGTCCTCGGGGGTGACAGCGTTGCCTGCGGACGGGGCGAGCGGGGTCTGGAGGCATTCCTGTCCCATCGCCGACAGCACCGCGTCCGGACCCACCTCCACGAACGTGCTCACCCCGGCCTCGCGCAGCGTCGCCACCCCATCGGCGAACCGCACCGCCTGACGCACATGACGCACCCAGTACTCAGGCGACAACATCTCCTCCCCCGCCACCCGGCCGGTCAGGTTCGACACCACCGGAACGGTCGGAGGCTGGAAGGCGATGCCGTCCAGGACGCGGCGGAAGTCCTGCAGCATCGGCTCCATCAACGGCGAGTGGAACGCGTGACTGACCCGCAGCCGCTTGCGCCGCACCCCCCGCTCCACCAGCACGCTCACCACCTGCTCGACCACAGCCTCCACACCGGAGACCACCACCGACGACGGGCCGTTCACCGCCGCGACGCCCACCGACGCCCCGTCGGGGTCGATCTGCTCCAGCACCTGCTGCACCTGCTCCAGCGAAGCACCCAACGCGACCATCGACCCACCCGCCGCCAGCGCCTGCATCAACCGGCCCCGGCCCGCCACCAGCACACACCCATCCCGCAACGACACCACCCCCGCAACATGCGCGGCGACCACCTCACCGATGGAATGACCCATCACGTAATCAGCCGCAACCCCCCACCGCGCAAGCAGCCGATACAACACCACCTCCACCGCGAACAACGCCGCCTGGGTGTACATCGTCTGATCCACCAACCCCGCCAGCTGCGAGCCCGCCTCGGCGAACAAAACCTCCTCCAAGGGCCGCTCCAGCAACCCCGCAAACCCCGCACACACCCCCCGCAACTCCTCCTCAAAACCCGCAACCGCCGCGCACAACCCCAGCGCCATCCCCGCACGCTGACTGCCCTGACCCGAGAACACCAGCGCAACACCACCCTCGGCCACCCGGCCACGCACCACACCGGCCCCCACACCGCCCGAGGCCAGCACCGACAACCCCGCCACCACCCCCGCACGATCCGCACCCACCACCACACCACGATGATCGAACCCCGCCCGCGTCACCACCAGCGAGTACCCCACATCCACCAGCCCTGCGGCGTCCTGAGTGGACAGGAACTCCGCCAGGCGGCCGGCCTGGGCCCGTACGCCCTCCTCGCCGCGGCCCGACACCACCACCGGCACCGGCAGCGTGAGCCCGGCCGGCAGGGGTGCCGTCTCCGGAGCGTGCGCACCGTCGCCGCCCGCGCCGTTGGCGCCGTTGCCACCGTTGCCGCCGTCGGCGCCGTCGGTGTGCCGCCCGTTCCGTGCCTGCTCCGGCACGGTGACGAGCACGCCGTCCAGGACGGTCGCCGGAACCGCGGAGCGTACGGCCTCGGCGGCCGTCCCGGCCCGTGCGGCCGTGTCGTCGCCCGTGGCCGTCCCGGTGGACGCCCACTCCGGGACGTCAGCGGGGGCCTGCTCGATGATGACGTGCGCGTTGGTGCCGCTGATGCCGAAGGACGACACCCCCGCGCGGCGCGGGTGGTCGTTCTGCGGCCACTCGACCGGCTCGGTCAGCAGCGAGACCGCGCCGGCCGACCAGTCCACGTGCGAGCTGGGCGCGTCCACGTGCAGCGTCCTGGGCAGCATGCCGTTGCGCATGGAGAGCACCATCTTGATGATGCCCGCGACGCCGGCGGCGCACTGGGTGTGGCCGATGTTCGACTTGACGGTGCCCAGCCAGAGCGGCCGGTCCTGCGGGCGCGCCTCGCCGTAGGTGGCGAGCAGCGCCTGGGCCTCGATCGGGTCGCCCAGCGTGGTGCCCGTCCCGTGCCCCTCGACCGCGTCGACGTCGGCGGGGGTGAGGCCGGAGTTGACCAGGGCCTGGCGGATGACGCGCTGCTGGGAGGGGCCGTTGGGCGCGGACAGGCCGTTGCTGGCGCCGTCCTGGTTGACCGCGCTGCCCCGGACCACCGCGAGCACGGGGTGGCCGTTGCGGCGGGCGTCCGAGAGCCGCTCCAGGACGACCATGCCGACGCCCTCGGAGAACACCGTGCCGTCGGCCGCGTCGGCGAAGGCCTTGCAGCGACTGTCGGGGGCCAGGCCCCGCTGACGGCTGAACTCCACGAACAGCTCCGGCGTGGAGACCACGGTCACGCCGCCGGCCAGCGCGAGGGTGCTCTCCCCGCGGCGCAGGGAGTCGCAGGCGAGGTGGAGGGCCACCAGGGAGGACGAGCAGGCCGTGTCGACCGTGACGGCGGGTCCTTCGAGGCCGAGCACGTAGGCGACGCGGCCGGACATCACCGAGCTGGAGTTGCCCGTGAGCAGGTAGCCCTCGACGCCCTCGGGCAGCGTCGACAGGCCGGTGGCGTAGCCGGTGCTCGACGCTCCGACGAACACGCCGGTCGAGCTGCCCCTGAGCGTGCCGGGGGCGATGCCCGCGCGCTCCAGCACCTCCCAGGACGCCTCCAGCAGCAGGCGCTGCTGAGGGTCGGTGGCCAGGGCCTCGCGCGGCGAGATGCCGAAGAAGTCGGCGTCGAACTCACCCGCGTCGTGCATGAAGCCGCCGCCGCGGGCGTAGCTGGTGCCGTGCTTGGACGGGTCGGGGTCGAAGAGCCGCTCCAGGTCCCAGCCTCGGTTGACGGGGAACTCCGAGATGGCGCTCCCGCCCTCGGCCAGCAGCCGCCACAGCGACTCCGGCGAGTCGATGCCGCCGGGGTAGCGGCAGCTCATGGAGACGATCACGATGGGGTCGTCCCCGTCACCGTCACCGGCCGGCGCGGCGGCCGGGAGCGCCGGCTGCGCGGTCGCGGGCGAGAGCCCGGCGCCGAGCAGCCTGCCCCTGAGGTACTCGGCCAGCACCGTGGGCGTGGGGTAGTCGAAGACGATGGTGGCGGGCAGCCGCAGCCCGGTGGCGGCGTTGAGCCGGTTGCGCAGCTCGATGGCGGTGAGCGAGTCGAAGCCCAGCTCCCTGAAGGCGCGGCCGGACAGCACCGCGTCGGCGTCGGCGTGGCCGAGCACGGTGGCGGCCTGGGTACGGACCATGGAGACGAGCACCCGGTCCTGCTCGGCCTCGGACAGGCCCGCGAGCTGCCGGTGCAGCGGGGAGCCGCCGTCCGCGGGGGCCGCGGTCGCCGCCGCGGCCTCGCGGCGGACCGGGGGACCGGGGGACGGACCAGGCCGCGCAGCAGCGCCGGCGGGGTGCCGGTGCGCATCGCCGCCAGGTCGAGGTGGACGGCCACCAGCAGTGCCTCGTCCACCGTGCGGGCGGCGTCGAACAGCGCCAGTCCCTCCTCCGAGGACAGGCCGCGGGCGCCGGACTGCTCCATCCGGGCCAGGTCGGCGTCGCTGAGGTGGGCGCTCATGTCGCTGCGCTGGTTCCAGAAGCCCCAGGCGACCGAGACGGCGGGCAGGCCGCCGGCCCTGCGGTGCGCGGCCAGCGCGTCCAGGAAGGTGTTGGCGGCGGCGTAGTTGCCCTGCCCGGCGTCGCCGAAGACACCCGCGGCCGAGGAGAACAGGACGAACGCCGACAGGTCCATGTCCTTGGTCAGCTCGTGCAGGTTCCAGGCCGCGTCCACCTTGGGACGCAACACCGCACCCACCCGCTCGGCCGTCAACGTCTCGACGATCCCGTCGTCCAGCACGCCTGCGGTGTGCACCACCCCGGCCAGCGGGCGGTCGGCCGGGATCGACGCCAGCAGGTGCGCCAGCGCCTGCCGGTCGGCCACGTCACAGGCCTCCACCCGCACCCGCGCACCGGCCTCGCCCAGCTCCTCCTCCAGCTCCGCCATCCCGGCCGC
Source organism: Streptosporangium longisporum (assembly GCF_039534895.1). Taxonomy (NCBI): domain Bacteria; kingdom Bacillati; phylum Actinomycetota; class Actinomycetes; order Streptosporangiales; family Streptosporangiaceae; genus Streptosporangium; species Streptosporangium longisporum. Next base: position 449,355 of record NZ_BAAAWD010000019.1, read on the forward strand.
CGCACGGCCACGACGGCTGCTCAGCACCAGGTCCCGCACCCCGTGCACCCGCACCAGGTGCCGCGCCACCAAAGCGCCCAGCGTTCCCGCGCCGGTCACCAGCACCGTGCCACCGGGGCCGAACGTCTGCGGCATCCGCAACACGACCTTGCCCACATGCCGGGCCTGCGACAGGAACCGGAACGCCTCCGGCGCCCGGCGCACGTCCCACGAACGCACCGGCAACGGCCGCAACACCCCACGGCCGAACAGCTCCAGCACCTCCGCCAGCATGCCGCGCAGGCCGTCGAATCCGGCCTCCATCAGGGAGTAGAGGATGTACTCGACGCCGGGGTGCGCCGCGGTGACGTCGGCGGCGTCGCGGATGTCGGTCTTGCCGATCTCCAGGAACCGGCCGCCGCGGGGCAGCAGCCGCAGGGAGGCGTCCACGAACTCGCGCGCCAGCGAGTTCAGCACCACGTCCACCCCGTGCCCGCCACTGGCCTCGGCGAAGTAACCCTCGAAGTCCAGATCCCGCGAGGAGGCGATCCGCTCGTCCGGAACGCCCAGCGAGCGCAGCACCTCCCACTTGGCGGGCGACGCGGTCGCGTACACCTGCGCGCCGAAGTGGTGCGCCAGCTGGATCGCTGCCATGCCCACACCACCGGCACCGGCGTGCACCAGCACCGACTCCCCGGCCTGCAGCCGTCCCAGGCGGATGAGGCCGTAGTAGGCGGTGAGGTAGACCACCGGTACGGAGGCGGCCTGCTCGAAGGTCCAGCCCTCGGGCATCGGGGCCAGCAGCCGCCGGTCGGTCACCCCGACCGGGCCGAACGCCCCGTCCAGCAGACCCATCACATGATCGCCGGGGGCGAGGTCGTCCACCTCGGAGCCGACCTCCAGCACCACGCCGGCGATCTCCCCGCCGATGGGTTCGTCGTTCTCGGGGACCATGCCCAGGGTGACGACCAGGTCGCGGAAGTTGAGCCCGGCGGCGCGGACGGAGACCCGCACCTCCCGCGAGCCCAGCTCCCGGCCGGCCTCGGGGGCGGCGACCAGTGTCAGGTCCGACAGGCTCCCCTTGACCGGCGCGTCCAGCCGCCAGTGCGCCGTCCCCGCGGGCGGCACCAGAGCACCGCCACCGGTGGCCGCCCGCGCCAGGCGCGCGGCGAGCACCGTACCGGAGCGCAGGGCGAGCTGGGGCTCACCGGAGTCCACGGCGGCGCGCAGGAGGGTGCCGGGCACGGCCTGGTCGTCCAGGTCGATCAGCACGATGCGGTCGGGGTTCTCCGACTGGGCCGAGCGGAGCAGGCCCCACACCGGGGCGTTCGCCAGGTCGTGGACGTCCTCACCGGGGCCGGTCGTGACCGCGCCGCGGGTGACCACGACGAGGCGCGCCGAGGCGAACCGCTCGTCGGCCAGCCACCGCTGGACCAGCTCCAGCGCCCGGTACGCCGCCGTCCGGACCGCGCCCGGAACCCGGTCGCCTCCGGCGTTCCCGGTGGCCCCGTCAGGGAATACGGAAAAGGGGACGAACACCAGCTCCGGGACCTCGCCCGCCGCGGCCAGCCCCGCGAGCTCCGCGAGTTCCGCGTGCTCCGTCACGTCCGCGCCCGCGCCGCGCAGCGCATCGGCCAGGCCCAGCGTGTCCGGCCCGACCAGGGCGGTCCCGGTGGCGGTGGACGTCTCCGTCACGGGCAGCGCGGTCCACTCCACGCGGAAGAGCGCGTCGGAGTGGGAGGCGAGGGCGGCGGAGAGCTGCTCGGTGGTGACCGGGCGGGAGATCAGGGAGCCGATCGTGGCCACCGGAGCACCCGCCGAATCCGCCACCTGCAACGACACCGCACCCACACCCTCCGACCACAACCGCACCCGCACCGATGAGGCCCCCGACGCATGCACACACACCCCCGACCACACGAACGGCAAACTCACCCCCTCACCCACACCCCCCTCCAACAACCCCTCCACATGCAACGCCGCATCCAACAACGCCGGATGCACCCCAAACCCCCCCACCGCAACCCCATCAGCCAACGCCACCTCCGCAAACACCTCACCCCCACGCCGCCACGCCGCCCGCACCCCCCGAAACGCCGGCCCATACCCATACCCCGCAGCCGCCAACTCCTCATACAACCCCTCCACCGACACCGCCACCGCCCCCACCGGAGGCCACTGCACCAGATCAAACCCCCCGTCCACGGCGGCAGCACTCACGAACCCCGACGCATGACGACGCCACTCCTGAACGCCCAGCGAACCCTCCGGGCACGAGTACACCGCCACCGCACGACGACCCGACCCATCGGCCACCCCCACCGACACCTGCACCCGCACCCCAGCCGAACCCTCCACCACCAAAGGAGCCTCCAACGTCAACTCCTCCACCACCCCACACCCCACCTCATCACCCGCACGCACCACCACATCCACCAACGCCGTCCCCGGCACCACCACCCGGCCACCCACCACATGATCGGCCAACCACCCATGCGACCCCAGCGACAACCGCCCCGAGAACAACACCCCCCGCGAATCGGCCACCACCACCACCGCACCCAGCAACGGATGATCCACCGAACTCAGACCGACCGAGGTGAGGTCGCCGCCGGAGGCGCCGGCCTCCAGCCAGAAGCGACGGTGCTGGAAGGCGTAGGTGGGCAGGTCGACCCGGCGCGGCCCGTACGGGGCGAAGGCCGGCTCCCAGTCGACGCGCAGGCCGTGGACGTGGGCCTCGGCCAGCGAGGTCAGGAAGCGGCGCGGGCCTCCCTCGCCGCGGCGCAGGGAACCGAACGCGACGGCCTCCAGGCCGGCCTGGTCGATCGCGTCCTGGACGCTCATCGCGAGCACCGGGTGCGGGCTGGACTCCAGGAACACGCGCTGTCCCTCGGCCAGCAGCGTCTGGACGACCTGGTGGAACTCCACGGGGTAGCGGGCGTTGCCGAACCAGTACTCCGCGGTCAGCTCGGCGGTGTCGAGCAGGCCGCCGGTCACGGTCGAGTAGAACGGGATGTCGCCGCTGCGGGGGGTGACCGGGGCGAGCATGTCCAGCAGGCGCTCGCGCAGCGGGTCGACCTGCGCGCAGTGCGAGGCGACCGAGGAGGCCACGACGCGGGCGCGCACGCCCTCGGCCTCGCAGCCGGCGACCAGCTCGGCCAGGGCGTCGGCGTCGCCGACCACGGTGGAGGAGAAGGGGCCGTTCTTGCCGCCGACGGACAGCTTGCCGTGCCAGCGGGCGAGACGCCGCTCGACCTCGGAGGCGGGCAGCGCGACCGCGGCGACCCCGCCCTTGCCGATCAGGGTCTCGGCGAACAGGCGGCTGCGCAGCACGATCACGCGTACCGCGTCGGCCAGCGACAGTCCTCCGGCCACGTAGGCGGCCGCGACCTCGCCCTGGGAGTGGCCGACGACGGCGGCGGGCAGGACGCCGTGGGACTTCCACAGCTCGGCCAGGGAGACCATCACCGCGAACAGCACCGGCTGGACGACCTCCAGCCGGTCCAGGGAGGGCGCGCCCGGCGTGCCGCGCAGCGCGTCGAGCAGGCTCCAGTCCACGTGGGTCTCGATCTCCGCGGCGCACTCGCGCATGCTGCGCGCGAAGACCGGCGAGGAGTCGAGCAGTTCCACGGCCATCCCGGCCCACTGGGACCCCTGGCCGGGGAAGACGAAGACCGGGCGCTCCTGGGCGGAGGGGACGCCCTCGAGCACGTTCGGCGCCGACTCCCCCTCGGCCAGCGCGGCCAGGCCCGCGAGGAGTTCCTCGCGGTCGCCCGCGACGACGACCGCGCGGTGGTCCCACAGCGACCGGGTGGTCACCAGGGAGTGGCCGACGTCGACCGGGTCGAGGTCCTCCCCGGCCTCCCGGCGGTCCTGGAGGTGGGCGGCCAGGCGGGCCGCCTGCGCCCGCAGCGCCTGCCCGTTCCTGGCCGACAGCGGCACCGGCACCGCGACGGGCCGAAGCGCCTCCTCCGCGACACCATCGGCGCTCTCAGTGCTCCCGGCGCTCCCGGTGCTCGCGAGGTCGTCCGCGGGACCGTCCACGGCCGCGGTGCCGGCCGTCGGAGGCTCCTCCAGGATCACGTGCGCGTTGGTGCCGCTGACGCCGAACGAGGACACCGCGGCCCGGCGCGGGGCGCCGGGCTTCTCCCACGGCAGGTCCTCGGTCAGCAGCTCGACCTCTCCCATGGACCAGTTGACGTACGGGGACGGCTCGTCCACGTGCAGGGTCCTGGGCAGCACGCCGTGCCGCATCGCCATCACCATCTTGATCACACCCGCGGAGCCGGCCGCCGCCTGGGTGTGCCCGATGTTCGACTTGATCGAGCCGAGCCGGAGCGGCGCGGCGTCGCCCCGGTCGCGGCCGTAGGTGGCCAGCAGGGCGTGGGCCTCGATCGGGTCGCCCAGTTTGGTGCCGGTGCCGTGCGCCTCGACCACGTCGACGTCGCCGCTGGAGAGCCCGGCGTTGGCCATGGCCTGGCGGATGACCCGTTCCTGCGAGGGGCCGTTCGGCGCGGTCAGGCCGCTGCTGGCGCCGTCCTGGTTGATCGCCGAGCCGCGGATGACCGCCAGCACGGGGTGTCCCTGGCGGAGCGCGTCCGACAGGCGTTCGACCACGATGACGCCGACGCCCTCGGAGAAGCCGGTGCCGTTGGCGGAGGAGGAGAACGCCTTGCAGCGGCCGTCGGCGGCGATCACCTGCTGGCGGCTGAACGCGGTGTAGGTGCCGGGGGTGGACATCACGGTCACGCCACCGGCCAGCGCCAGCGAGGTCTCGCCGGTGCGCAGGGACTGGCAGGCCAGGTGGATCGCGACCAGCGAGGCCGAGCAGGCGGTGTCGACGGTGAGCGTCGGCCCCTCCAGCCCGAAGGTGTAGGCGATCCGGCCGGAGACCACGCTGGTGGCGTTGCCGGTGACCAGGTACCCCTCGACCTCGCCGGGCGCCTTGTCGAGCCGGGGGCCGTAGTCCTGCGGTTCGGCGCCGATGAACACGCCGGTCTGGCTGCCGCGCAGCGAGCGCGGGTCGATGCCGGCCCGCTCGAACGCCTCCCAGGCGGTCTCCAGCAGCAGCCGCTGCTGCGGGTCCATCGCCACGGCCTCACGCGGGTTGATCCCGAAGAAGTCGGAGTCGAACTCGGCGGCGTCGTGCAGGAAGTGCCCGACGCGCGCGTAGCTGGTGTTGGCCGCCGACGGGTCGTCGTCGAACAGCCGCTCCAGGTCCCATCCGCGGTCGACGGGGAAGCCGGTGACGGTCTCGCCGCCCTCGGCGACCAGCCGCCACAGCTCCTCGGGGGTGGCGATGCCGCCCGGGTAGCGGCAGCCGATGCCGACGATGGCGATCGGCTCGTCGGAGCCGACGATCGCGCGTACCTCGGAGGTCTCGCCGTCGGCCAGGCCGAGGACCTCCTCGAACAGGTAGGCGGCCACGGCGGCGGGGGTGGGGTGGTCGAAGGCGAGGGTCATCGGCAGTTCCGCGCCCATCCGCTCGGCGAGCCGGTCGTGCAGCTCGACCGCGGCCAGCGAGTCGAAGCCCAGCTCCTGGAACGCCTGGTACGGGTCGATCGTGTCGGGGGCGTACGGCAGCACGGTGCGCAGGATCTCGACCGTCAGGTCGTGCACGAGCTCGACCAGGAAGGCGAGCCGGCGCTCGGCGGTCAGGTCCTCCGAGGGGAACGTGAACGCCGAGGGCGCCACCCGCCCGCCGTCCGCCGCGCCGGAGGTGCCAGAAACGAACTGCTCGGACTCGCTCATCCGTCCACTCCACGTCTTTGAAAAACCGTATGAAGGCCGTACGAATCGCCAGAGGCGCTGAAGCATGCGGGGTTCCGGGAGAGCGGGCCGGCCGCTCCCGGACGTCCCGGCACCGCCGGGGTCCCGCCGTGGCACGCGACCGTGCCGCGCCGGGGAGCCCTGCGGGGCCCCGCGGGGCTCCCCGGGGACACCGCGGGGACACCGCGTGGACACCGCGGGACCCTCACCCGGGCCCCGCGGCGCCGGAACTCAGTCGTATTTCCGGACGAACTGGATACGGGACGCCGACACGACCTCGCCGCCGCGCACGACGACCTCGGTGGGGGCGGGACGTCCCAGGAACATCAGCAGGCTCGCGGTCATCCCGTACGCGCCCGCGTTGGGGATGGTGACGACGTCGCCCACCGAGAGCGCGGGGAGCCGCACGTTCTTGCCCAGGAGGTCGCCCGGGGTGCAGAGCGGGCCGGCCAGGGTGGCGACCTCCTCGCCTGCCGGGTCGCCGTCCCGCGACGGGTCGTCGCCGAGCCCCACCGAGACCGGCAGCAGCCGTCCCAGGCCCGACATGCCCCCCAGGGTGTTGATGCCCGCGTCGAGGATGACGAACTTGCGCCCGCGGCTCTCCTTGATGTTGACCACGGTGCACAGCAGCTCCCCGGCGCCGCCGACCAGGTGGCGACCGGACTCGCAGGCGATCCGCGGCGTCCCGGCCCGCCAGTCGGGGAAGTGCTCGTCGAGGATCTCCTCCAGCGCGGCCCGCAGGCCCGGGTAGACGGGCCGCTCCCCGGGGGTGAGGTAGGGGGCGGCGAAGCCCCCGCCGATGTCCAGCAGGCGCACCGGCAGGTCCACCTCCCGCCGCAGGTCCGCCGCCACCGAGATGGTGTGGCGGAACTCCCCGATCAGGCTCTCCTCGTCCTTGGCGTTGCTCAGCGAGAACAGGTGGGCCCCGGCCAGCCGGGTGCCGGGCACCGCGCGCAGCTCGGGCATCAGGTCCGCCAGCGTCTCGCTGTCGATGCCGAACTGGGACGGGGTGCCGGTCATCCTGATGCTGGTCGCGGCGCTGGAGGTGGCGCTGTTGACGCGGAGCAGGCAGTCGGCGACCACGCCGTGGGCGCTCGCCACCTCCCCCACGCGCCGCAGGTCGCCCGGTGACTCCACCGAGAAGGAGACGACCCCGGCGGCGATCGCGGCCGTCAGCTCCTCGCGGGTCTTGCCCGGCCCGGTGTAGAGGATCTCCGAGCCGTCGAAGCCGGCCTCCAGGGCGGCGCTCAGCTCGCCGGTCGAGCTGATCTCGGCCAGGCAGCCGCGCCCGTCCCCGCCGCGCAGCGCACGGGCGATCTCGGGGTGCGGGTTGGCCTTGAAGGAGAAGAACAGCTCGAACGTCTCCGGAAGCGAGGACAGCAGGGCGTCGCGGGCGTCCGTGACGCGGTCGAGGTCGTAGACGTACAGCGGGGAGCCGTACCTGGCGACGAGGTCGGTGTTGCGGCTCATGCGGAGCTCCCCTCGAGCAGCAGCGCCAGCTGCTTGCGCTCGTTCTTGCCGTTCAGGGTCAGCGGGAACTTCTCCAGCACGTGGCAGGCCGCGGGCACCTTCGGCGGTTCCAGCCGCTCGGCCAGCTCGCGCAGGACCGCGTGCGGGGTCAGCTCTCCCTCGACGAACACGACCAGGTCGCGGCCGTCGGCGGGGGGAAGGACCACGGCCGCGGTGACGCCGGGGATGTCCATGGCGGCCGCCTCGATCTCGACGGTGCTCATCCGGGTGCCCTTGCGCTTGAACATGTCGTCCCGGCGGCCCTGGAAGTACAGGTAGCCGTCCTCGTCGAGGCTGCCGTAGTCACCGGTGTGCAGGCGGGCCCTGCCGGTCTCGGGGTCGGGGCGGTAGGCCCGCGCGGTCAGCACGGGGTCGCGCCAGTAGCCGGCCATCACGTTCGGCCCGTCCACGACGATCTCGCCGACCTCGCCGGCGGGCAGCGGGCGGCCCTCGCCGTCGAGGATCAGCACGCGGGTGCCGGGCAGTGCCCTGCCGGACGCGCCGGGACGTTCCCCGTCGAGTTCCGGCTCCATGATCGTGACGCGCTTGCACTCGGTGATGCCGTACATCCTGACCACCCGGGCGCCCGGGAACGACGCGCGCAGACCGTCGATGGTCGCGGACGGCAGGGCCGCCCCGGTGTTGGTGAACATCCGCACCGACGGCGCGGAGCCGGGGGCGCGCCTGGCCAGCGTCGAGATCATCGCGCCGAGGGACGGCACGATCGGGACGACGGTCGCGCCGCAGTCGCGGATCTGCCCGAGCAGCGCCACGTCCGGCCCGTCCCCGGCCAGCACCAGCTCGGCGCGGCCGAGCGCGGACAGGAAGATCTGGTAGAGGCCGTAGTCGAAGGACATCGGCGGCCGGCAGAAGACCACGTCGCCCGGCCGGTAGCCGAGCACCGCGTTGATGGCGGAGGCGGCGTAGCTCACCCGCTCGTGCGGGCAGACCACCGCCTTGGGCGCGGCCGTGCTGCCCGAGGTGTAGATGAGGACGGCGACGTACTCGGCCAGGATCTCGACCGGCTCGCGGGTGACGGGCCGGTCGGCCCGCTCCTCGATCCCGGCCCAGATCTCGTCGAGGTCGTGCACGGGGACGTCCCCGAGCGCCCGCACGGTCGCGGCGGCCTCCCCCGACCCGACGACGAGCGACGGTTCGCAGTCCTTCAGGACCGAGCTCAGGTGGAACGGCTTCATGCCGGGGTTCAGCGGCACCAGGACGGCGCCGCGCCGCAGGACGCCGTAGACGATGGGGACCATCTCGCGCCGGTTGGGGAGCTGGACGATCACCCGGTCCCCCGGGCGGACCCCCTGCTCGTCCAGCCACGCCTCGAAGGCGTGGCTCAGCCCGGCGACCCGCCGGTAGTCCCACCCGCCCCGCGCGTCGCGGACCGCGGGGTCGGAAGGCGCGGCCGCGGCCGCGTCGTCCAGCAGGCGGTGCACGAGATCCGACCGCAGGGACGGTACCTCGGAAATCAATTTCTCCACGTTAATCTCCCGTCCCCGAATGAAAAAAGAATTTCCTCCGGCAGCCCATGCGCTTTTTCATGGGACAGGGCCCATATAAATCCATGGAAACGCTACCTCGCCCCTCCCCGGCGGCCACACCCCTACGCCCCCCTAAAGAATCTCCCGGGACGCCGCGCCGACGGGGGACGCCTTTTCGGGGGTCGCCGCAGGCGCCTGTTCGGTGCCGGTGAGGATGCGGGCGGCCCATGCCGCGAGACCGGCCCGGTCGACCTTGCGGTTGGGGTTCAGCGGCAGCTCGTCCAGGTGCCGGTAGTGGCGGGGGATGATGCCCGGCGGCAGGGTCCGGCGGAGGCTCGCGGCGAGGTCGGCCGGGCGTGACGGCGTCCCGGTGTAGAACACCACGAGCTCGACGTCGCCGTCCGCGCCTCCGCTGACGGTCACCGCGTCGTCGACCCCGTCGCACCCGCGCAGGGCGTGGTCGATCTCGGCGAGCTCCACCCGCCAGCCGCGCACCTGGACCTGGGCGTCGGCCCTGCCCAGGTAGACCAGCTCCCCGTTCGCGGCCCTGCGGATCCGGTCGCCGGTGTTGTACCAGGTCCGCCCGTCGCGTTCGACGAACCGGCCGCCGTCGTCGGCGGGGTCGAGGTAGCCGGGGGTGGTCTGCGGCCCGGTGATCCACAGCTCGCCCTCGGCGGCGTCGGGCCTGCCCTCGGCGTCCAGCAGCACGTGCTCGTGCCCGTCGTTGACCCCCCCGATCGGCGCCATGCCGTTGACGCCCAGGCCCGGGGAGACCTCCTGGTCCCAGCGGTGGGCGGTGATGGTGATGGTCAGCTCGGTCGGCCCGTAGAGGTTCTCCAGCGTGGAGGCGGGCGCGGCCCGCTGCCAGTCGGTGGCGTCGGCGCACTTCAGCGCCTCACCGGCGAACAGGCTCCAGCGCAGGCCGGGCATGGAGCCCGGCCGCAGGCCGCCCGTCCTGCGGACCATGGAGATGGCGCTGGGCGTGGAGAACCACACGGTGACGCCCTGCTCGGCGAGGAACGCGGGCAGGTCCCGGTAGGCGTGCGGCGGTACGGGGACCGCGACGGCCCCGGCCCCCCAAGCGCAGAACAGGTCGAACATCGCGCAGTCGAAGGTCAGGTCGAAGGTCTGCGAGAAGACGTCGCCGGGGGTGAAGTCGTAGCGCCGGTCCAGCAGGGCGAAGTAGTGGGCGGTGTTGGCGTGGGTGATCGGCACCCCCTTGGGGCGGCCGGTGGAGCCGGAGGTGAACAGCACGTAGGCGATGTCGCCGGGCTCGACCGGGCGCGGGCGCTCCAACGCGCGCGCCGGGTCGGGCGGGGCCGCCGCCGGGTCCAGGACCGCGAGGTCGAGCCCGTCCGCACTCAGCTCGGCGGCCCGTGCCCGGCCGCGGTCGTCCACGACCAGCGTGGACACCCCGGCGGCCTCGATCATCTGCCGGGTACGGGCCGCGGGGAAGTCCGGGTGCAGCGGCACGACGGTCGCCCCGGCGTACAGGCCGGCCAGGATCCCGGTGTAGGCGACGGCCCCCTTGGCGGCGAGCACCCCGACGGCCCCTGACCGGCCGGCCGGGCCGGACTCGGCCCCGCTGCCTGCGGTGTCCCCGGACGGGGCCGGGACGGGCAGCGCCCCGGCCCAGAGCAGGGCCGCGCGGTGGACCTCGGCGTAGGAGGCCGTACCGCCGCCGGGACCGCCGCCGGGACCGCTGCCGGGACCGCTGCCGGGGCCGGCGACGCGGAAGGCCGGCCGTTCCGGGGAGGTCTCCAGGCCGCGCAGGAAACGCGAGTAGAGGGCGTGGGAGGTTTCCACGGTCATTTCCGTCCTTGAATGTCGATGGGTGCGCGTGGTTATTCCGATACGCCCGGCGAAAGGCCCGGAATCAATTCGAAGAATCACCGCGGGAGCGATGGACATCGGCGTCCGCGCGCGCTAGGTTCACTTCGGAGGGGCGAGGTGAGAATGACGCCCGGCAGTGGTGCCGCCCCTCGGGTGAATGTCGCGGACCGCGACCCCCCTCATCTTTCTTTTCGCGTTCACACCCCAGCACGCCCTCCACCGAGAAGGGAAGTCGACCATCATGTGGGACGATCGTTTCGAGGAGCTCCTGCGCCGGCAGCTCCCCTTCCTGCCGCCGGAAGAGAAGATCGAGCAGGACACCCCCCTGACCGACCTCGGTCTCGACTCGCTCGGCATCGTCGAGCTGCTGTCCGCCCTGGAGGAGGAGTACGGGGTGCACTTCCAGGACGACGCCCTCAGCATGGAGACCTTCCGCACACCGGGCACGCTCTGGAAGGTCCTGTCGGGGATGTTCCGGCCGGTGGGCTGACCGGGCAGCGCGGGACCGGCGGGCGGACCCGCCGGTCCCGTCACGCACCGGACGGCCGTACCGGCCGCGACACCGGCTGCGACACCGGTCGCGACGGTGAGGACGACGCGGGCCGCGACCCCGGCCGGGGCGCCGCCACCACCCTCGGGTTGACCGGCACGACGGTGAAGTTCCTCGTGGTGACCGGCACCCGGCCGAACAGGCTGTCCTGCCCGGCGACGCAGAGCCGCGCCACACCGAGGCCGCGCAGCGTGTCCACCACGTCCGGCCAGCGCAGCGCCCGCACGAAGCCGTCCAGCAGCATCGTCCGCACGCCGTCCCCGGTGGTCAGCACGGTCCCGTCGTGGTCGTCGACGACCGGCAGGCGCGGGTCGGCGAAGTCCAGGCCGTCGAGGACCTCCCGGGCCGCCAGGCGCCGCAGCGGCTCGAACGCGGCCGAGTGCATCGGGGGCCGCATCGTGTAGAGCGAGAGCCCGCCCATCGAGCGCACCCTGCCCTGGAGCCACTCGACCCGCCGCTCGCGCAGCGAGAGCATGTGGAAGTCGTGGTCGACGCGGCACGACAGGTCGTACCACTCGTCGTGCTCGTCCAGCTCCGCCAGCAGTTCCTTCAGCCGGGGCTCGGGGACGCGGACGAAGGAGTGGGTGACGATGTCGGTGTGCTCGCGGGCGAAGTACCCGGCGGTGCAGCGCGCCAGCGCCGCGGTCGTCCGCACGGCGTCCTCGAAGGAGAGCGCGCCCGAGTAGGCGGTGGCGGCCTTGCCGCCGAAGCTGGGGCCCGCGCACACCTCGGGTTCGACGCCCAGTTCCCTCTCCGCCCACTCCGCCAGGGCCAGGCAGTTCACCATGAACGCCACCTGCGCCGCCTCGGTGTAGTCGTCCCCCGAGTCGCGGAAGCGCTCGACGGGCGAGTAGCCGAGCGCGTCGCCGGCGCGCTCGAACAGCCGCCGCGCCCCGGGGTCGTCGCGCATGAACGCGGCGACGTCGGCGAACCTGGTGGGTCCCATGCCGGGGAAGACGATCGCGGTCCCGGCCTTGGCGCCGGTGTCTGTATCGCTGTTCATCGCTATTCCAAACTCTTGAGGAACTCGGTCATGACCGCGATGAAGCGCTCGGGCTCCTCCAGGTGCGGCGTGTGGCTGGAGTTCTCGAAGATCTCCCAGCGGACGTCGGGGATGAGGTCGACGTAGGGCCGTACCGTGGCGGGGGTGGCCTCGTCGTGGCGTCCGGAGACGACCAGCGTGGGCACGTCGATGTCGGGAAGGCCGTCGATCACCCCCCAGTCGCGCAGCGAGCCGATCACGTGGAACTCGCTCGGCCCGTTCATCGCGTAGTAGACGGTGGGGTCGTTGTAGATCTCCATGAACGTGGCGAGGAACTCGCGCGGCCACGGCTGCAGCGTGCAGACGTGCCTGTTGTAGAAGACCATCATGGCGTCGAAGTACTCCTGGGAGTCCGTCGTGCCGGCCTCCTCGTGCGCGCGCAGCGTGTCGTCGACGCCGGGGGGCAGCCGCTCGCGCAGCACCCGCATCTCGCTCAGCCAGAGCGGGTACGAGGCCGGGGCGTTGGCGACCACCAGGCCGCGCAGCCCGGCCGGTCTGCGCGAGGCGTGCTCGGCGACCAGCAGCCCGCCCCACGACTGGCCGAACAGGACGTAGTCGTCGTCCACCCCCAGGTGCCGCAGCAGGTTGTCCAGCTCGTCGAGGAACAGGGCGGGCGTCCAGAAGCCCGGGTCCGCGTCCGGCAGGTGGGTGGAGCCGCCGTTGCCGAGCTGGTCGTAGTGGACGACGGGCCAGCCCGCCTCGGCGAGCACGGCCAGGCCCACCAGGTAGTCGTGGGTGCTGCCGGGACCGCCGTGCACCGCGACCAGCGTGGGCAGGCCGGACCCGGGGGTGCCGGTCACCCGGTACCAGGTCCGGTGCTCACCGAACGGCACGGTCCCCTTGGCGCTGGGCGCGACGGGCATGGGAGATCCTCACCAGCCCTTCTTGATGGAGGCGACGATGTGCTCGCGCTGCTCGTCGGTCACCCACGAGCCCACCGGCACGCACACGATCTGCGGGGCGACCCTCTCCAGGTTGGGAAGGAGCGCGGAGTACTCGCGCACGCAGGTGTGCAGGTCGTTGCGCTCGTGCACGTTGCTGACCATGATCCCGGCGTCGTCCATGCGCTTCATGAACGACTCCCGGTCCTCCACCTTCATGGGGTAGATCCAGAAGGAGGACTCCCGGTCGCCGGCCCGCTCGGTCAGCTCCAGGCCGGGGGTGCCGGCGAGCTCGCGGTCGTAGAAGGCGGCGTTGTCGCGGTGCCTGGCCAGGACGTCGTCGACACCGGCCAGGTTGGCCAGGCCGACCGCGGCGTTGATGTCGTTCATGTGGAACTTGAAGCCCCACTCGGGCACGTCCGGGGGGTTGCGCAGCCGGTCGGCGGTACGGTCGATGCCGAACCAGCGCAGCAGCCGGGCCCGCCGGTACAGCTCGTCGTCGGGCAGCACGATCGCCCCGCCGTCGCCTGAGGTCAGGTGCTTGATGGCCTGGAAGCTGAAGACCGAGACGTTGCCGTGGGTGCCCAGCGGCCTGCCCCGGTAGGTGGCGCCCCAGGCGTGCGCGGAATCCTCGATCACCACGGGACGGAAGCCGAACCTGGCCTCGGCCTCGTCGAGGATCTGGCCGAGCCGGTCGAGGTCGACCGCGTACCCGGCGAAGTGCACCACCATGATGGCGCGCGTGCGGGGCGAGATCTTGCGGGCGAGGTCGTCCAGGTCGATGTTGAGGGTGGCCGGGTCGATGTCGACCCAGCGGATGCGCAGCCGGTTGGCCAGGATCGCCCAGTTGGTGGCCTCCATGGTCAGCGGCGTGGACAGCACCTCACCCTCGCCGTCGTCGCCGTCGCCGGTGCTCCCGGCGACCAGGTGCAGGGCCAGCTGCAGACCGGCGGTGGCGCTGTTGAGGGTGGCGACCCGGGGGTTGCCGATCCTGGCGGCCAGGGCCGCCTCGAACTCGTCGACCTTGGCGCCCTGGCCGATCCGGCCGCTGCCCAGGACCTCGGCGGCCGCGGCGGGGGCGGCCGGTGACATCGCCACACCGAACAAGGGGATCATCGTTGGCTCCAGGTGTTCCGCGGGGACGTCATCAGGTCAGGGCGTAGTCGTTGAGCTCGGCGTAGCGGGCCTTGCAGTCGGCGTAGGCCGGCAGCAGGCCGCGTTCGGCGCACTCGCGCAGCGAGGGGGCGTCGCGGTCCTTGTCCGACAGCAGCAGCTCGTGCTCGCGCGGCCAGGGCAGCGCCAGCTCCGCGTCCAGCGGGTTGATCTGGATCTCCGTGCCGGGCGACCAGTTGCTGGAGCACAGGTAGACGACGGTGGCGTGCTCGGTCAGCGGGGCGAAGCCGTGCGCCAGGCCCTCGGCCAGGTACAGGGCGTGCCGGTTGTCGGCGCTGAGCTGGACCGCGACATGACGGCCGTAGGTGGGCGAGCCGACCCGGATGTCCACCACGATGTCGACGATGGCGCCCTGGGCACAGGCCACGTAGCGGGCCTGCCCGGGAAGGGCGGTCGCGTGCACGCCGCGGATCGTCCCGCGCCGGGAGACCGAGCAGTTGACCTGGGCGACCGAGAGGGGGTGGCCGATCGCCTCGCGGAACGCGGGCTGGTTGAACATCTCCAGGAACGTCCCCCGCCGGTCCGCGAAGACCTCGGGGGTGATCAGGAACGAGTCCTCCACCTCGAGCTGGTGGATCTTCATGTTCGAAACCTTTCTGAGGAGCCGCCGTGTGCCGGCGACCGCGCGAGTTCCCCGGCACCCGCGCCGGCGTGACGCGGGGCCGGTGGCCACGCGCCCGGGAAGGGGACGCGCCGGAGGGCCGGGCGGCGGCGGGACCGTCACGGGACGCACCGGACGACCCCGTGCCGAACGGCGGCGCCAGGGTCCCCGGTCACCGCCGAAAAGCACACGGGGAAACGACGCCCGGCCGGAGACGACGAGGACCCGCCGATTCACGAGAACGTTCACGAAAACGCGTCCGCCGTCGGCGGAAACGCTTTTCCCGAACGTTTTCCGGCTTTTCCCGTATGTCTCCGGTGAAGGCGCGGGCGTCCGTTCGGGGCCCGCCGGCCCGGTTCCGCGCCCGGCCTTGCGTACCCGGCGCCGTTCTCCACCGATACCGTTCATGGTCGTCAGCGGCGCGGTGCCGGACAACCCCTACCCGCCCCTTAACGATCGTGGCGCGGACCGCTCCGGCCACGCCGTCCGCGCCCGGCAGGCCCCGCGCCACCGGCAGCGGGACCCCCGTCGAGCTGGGGCCGGACGGCGGCGGCCGTCCGGTGGCGGCGGGCGCGGGGCCGGGCGCCGGTCCCGGGAGGTGTCCGGCCGGCGCCCTCCCCGGCGCGTGCGCGGGACCGGACGGCCGCATGGACGCGGTGGCGCGCTCAGGGCCCGGCACGGCCTTTCGAGGGGGCCTTTCTCTAGGGGTGCGATAAGGGTTGGTGCCCACGTGGCGTGCATATAGCGTTTCGTGCACGGGCCGGATAGAACACGGCGGATTCATGTTCCCGTGGTCGTGAACATTCTTCGGCCGCCGGCGGCGGATCGAGCCCGTACCCGATTTCAACGGGGGTGTCCCACGTGCAAGGAAACCCGCCCTTCACCGTATCGACTTTCGCCGAGAATGGATGATCGCGTTGACCGTCGGATATCCGGGCACCCGGCAGGAGCCCGAGCTCGACCAGCGCGCACCGGCCGTCCGGCTGGCGCGGCTGCTCGACGCCGGCTCCCTGCTCCCGTTGCACGAGGAGGACACCAGCGGCGTGTCGGCCGTACGGGGCCGCGTCGCGGGCATCGACGTGATCGCCTACTGCACCGACGCCACGAACATGGGCGGGGCGATGGGCGCCGCGGGCAGCCTCAGGATCGTGGACGCCGTCGACACCGCCCTGGCCGAGGGGGTGCCGGTGATCGGCCTGTGGCACTCCGGTGGCGCCAGGCTCGCCGACGGCGTCGAGTCGATGGACGGTGTCGGCCGGGTGTTCGCCGCGATGACCAGGGCGTCGGGCAGGGTGCCGCAGATCTCGGTCGTCCTGGGGCCCGCGGCGGGCGCCGCCGCCTACGGGCCCGCGCTGACCGACGTGGTGATCATGTCGGAGGCCGGCCGGATGTTCGTGACCGGTCCCGACGTGGTGCGCGCCGTCACCGGCGAGCAGATCGACATGGAGTCCCTCGGCGGGCCCGTGGCGCACGGCCGCACGTCGGGCGTGGCGCACGTGGTGGCCGGGACCGAGGACGAGGCCTACCTGCGGGCCCGCTGGACGACCGAGCTGCTGGCCCGCCGGGGCTCGGCCGACCCCGGGTCGGTCCCCGACGGCGCGGACCTGCGGGCACTGCTGCCGGACAACCCCCGCCGGGCCTACGACGTGCACCCGCTGGTGCTGGAGATCCTCGACGCCGGCGCGCCCTTCGTGGAGATGCAGCCGCGCTGGGCGGCCAACGTGGTCGTCGGCCTGGGCCGGCTGGCCGGGGCGTCGGTGGGCGTGGTCGCCAACAACCCGCTGCGCAAGGGCGGCTGCCTCGACTCGCTGAGCGCGGAGAAGGCCTCCAGGTTCGTGCGCATGTGCGACGCGTTCGGGATTCCGCTGGTGGTGATCGTCGACGTGCCCGGCTACCTGCCCGGGGTCGGGCAGGAGTGGGGCGGGGTGATCCGGCGCGGGGCCAAGCTCCTGCACGCCTTCGCCGAGGCCGTCGTCCCCCGGGTGACCCTGGTCACCCGCCAGTCCTACGGCGGCGCGTACATCGCGATGAACTCCCGGTCGCTGGGCGCCAGCGCGGTGTTCGCCTGGCCGGAGGCGAAGGTCGCGGTGATGAGCGCGGAGGCCGCGGTCGGCGTGCTGCACCGCAAGCGGCTGGCCGCGGCCGGCGACGACGAACGCGAGGCGCTGCGGCTCCGCCTCGTCGACGAGCACGCCCGCACCGCCGGGGGCGTGGCCCGCGCCGTGTCCATCGGCGTGGTGGACGAGGTGATCCAGCCGGCGCACACCCGCCGCAGGATCGCCGAGGCCCTCGCCGCCGCCCCGCCCGGGCGCGGTGAGCACGGCAACATCCCCCTCTGACCCGCAGCACGTGAGCCGTCCCCCGGCTCCCCGACCCCGCGCGTCTCCCGCCGGCCCGTCCCGGGTCCGAACGGACCGCCTCACCTCCGCGGCGGGCCCGCCCTCCGGCGGCCGTCACCGCAGGCAAGCCCACCACACCGAAAGGAGCCGGTGGATTCCGATGAACGCCGTTTCCCCC
Organism: Streptosporangium longisporum; assembly: GCF_039534895.1. Lineage (NCBI taxonomy): Bacteria > Bacillati > Actinomycetota > Actinomycetes > Streptosporangiales > Streptosporangiaceae > Streptosporangium > Streptosporangium longisporum. The sequence continues at coordinate 466,696 of NZ_BAAAWD010000019.1, forward strand.
GTCACGCCCTTCCACCGCCGGGCGAACCCGGCGCCCCTCCCCGCGGACCCGATGGCCGACGCCCTGCTGGGCGGGGCGACCTCGGCCGAGCTCGCGCGGACCGCGCTGCCGCAGGAGTACGTCGCCGCCCACCTGCGGGTCGAGGACGTCGACATGTTCGGCGGCACCGACGACAAGGACGTGCGCAAGTCGCTGCGCGTCGGCCGGGTGCCCATGCCCGAGCTGGCCCCGGACGAGGTCCTGGTCGCGGTGATGGCCAGCTCCGTCAACTACAACACCGTCTGGTCGGCGATCTTCGAGCCGCTGCCGACGTTCAGCTTCCTCAAGCGGTTCGGCGCCACCGGCGGGTTCGCCGCCCGGCACGACCTGCCCTACCACGTCCTGGGCTCCGACGGCGCCGGGGTGATCGTCCGGGTCGGCGGCGGCGTGCGCCGCTGGCAGGTGGGCGACCACGTGGTGATGAGCCCGGTCCAGGTCGACGACCAGGAGCCGGCCACCCACGGCGACGGCATGCTCGGCGCCGACCAGCGGGTGTGGGGGTTCGAGACGAACTTCGGCGGGCTGGCCCACTACACGGTGGTCCGCGCCAGCCAGCTGGTCCGCAAGCCCGCCCACCTGACCTGGGAGGAGGCCGCCTCCATCACGCTGTGCGCGGGCACGGCCTACCGCATGCTGGTCAGCCGTCAGGGTGCGGACATGAAGCAGGGCGACATCGTCCTCATCTGGGGCGCGACCGGCGGGCTGGGCGCGTACGCCGTGCAGATGGTGAAGAACGGCGGCGGCATCCCGGTCGGGGTGGTCGGCTCCGCGGCCAAGGCCGCGGCCCTGGAGCGGCTGGGGTGCGACATCGTCATCGACCGCAGCGAGATCGGCATGGGCGGCGACGAGCCTCCCGGGCCGGAGCGGACGATCGAGCTGGGCAGGCGCCTCGGGAAGATCATCCGGGAGCGGGCGGGCGGCGACCCGCACATCGTCTTCGACTACATCGGCAGGGCCACGTTCGGGATCTCGGTGTTCCTGGCCCGGCGCGGCGGCGTGGTCGTCACCTGCGGCTCCAGCACCGGCTACCAGCACCACTACGACAACCGCTACCTGTGGATGAACCTCAAGCGCATCATCGGCAGCCACGCCGCCAACCTGCAGGAGCTCTGGGAGTGCCTGCGGCTGTTCGAGCTGGGCAAGCTGATGCCGACCCTGTCGACGGTGTACTCGCTCGACGACGTGGGCGAGGCCACCCGGCTGGTGCAGACCAACGCCCACCTGGGCAAGGTGGGCGTGCTGTGCATGGCCCCCGAGCCGGGGCTGGGCGTCACCGACCCCGGGCTGCGCGCCAGGATCGGCGAGCACCGGCTGAACCCGCTCCGCGTCATGCCGGGCACCGAGGCCGCGGTCCGCCCCGAGGCGCTCCTGGCCGGAAGGGTGTAGGCGGCCGTGACCAGGCGAACCGCCGGAATCCTGTCGACCGGCTCGTACGTGCCCAAGGAGGAGGTCGGCAACGAGCGGGTGGCTGGTCCTGCCGGCGTCACCCCCGAATGGATCCTGGGCAAGACCCGGATCTCCTTCCGCCGGAACGCCGCACCGGACGAGGCGACCTCCGACCTGGCGGCCCGGGCCGCGCTGAGCGCGATCGAGGGATCCGGCGTCGGCGTCGACCGCATCGGGTACGTCATCGTGGCCACCTCGACCGGTGACCACCCCCAGCCGCCCACCTCCTACCTGGTGCAGGACGCGATCGGCGCGTACGGCGCCGCCTGCTTCGACGTCAACGTCGTGTGCAGCGGCTTCGTCTACGCCCTGGACCTGGCCAGAGCCCTGGTCACGCTCCGGCCGGACACCTACGCGCTCGTGGTGGGCGCGGACGTCTACTCGCGCATCCTCGACGCCACCGACCGCCGCACCGCGGTGCTGTTCGGGGACGGCGCGGGCGCCGCCCTCGTCGGCATGGTGCCCGAGCCGTACGGGATCATCGCCAGCGACCTGTCCAGCCGCGGCGAGGCGAGCGGGCTCATCAGCGTCAGGGCCGGGGGCAGCAGGCTCCCGGCCTCCCACGAGACCGTCGCGGCCGGCGACCACTACTTCAGGATGGACGGCCGCGGAGTGAGGAACTTCGTGATGGAGAACGTACCGCCCGCGCTGGAGGACCTGGTGCACGGCGCCGGGCACCGGCTGGACGACATCGACGTCTTCGTACCGCACCAGGCCAACGGGGTGCTGCTGGACGAGCTGACCCGCAGGTCGGGACTGACCGGCGCGCGCTCGCCGAGCACGGTGGAGCGTTACGGGAACATGGGCAGCGCGTCGGTGCCGGTGGCCCTCGACGACGCCGCCCGGTCGGGCATGATCGCCGACGGTGACCTGGTGCTGCTCGCCGGTTTCGGCGGCGGCATGTCGATGGGCCTGAGCCTGCTGCGCTGGTCGGCCGGGACGTCCGGGGAGAGGGCATGAGCGACGCGAACGGCATCGACAGGACCGCGGGCATCGACAGGGTCGGCATCGTCGGCTGCGGGGTCATGGGCTCGGGCATCGCCGACGTCTGCGCCCGCGCCGGGCTCGACGTGCGGGTGGTGGTCTCCAGCGGCGCCTCCATGGCCCGCGGGCGGCAGCGGCTGCTGAGCTCCCTGGACCGCGGGCTGCGCAAGGCGACGATCACCGAGGCCGAGCGGAGCGAGGCGGTGGAGCGGGTCACCTTCACCACCGACCTCAACGACCTGGGCGACCGGCAGATCGTCTTCGAGACGGCCCCGGAGAGCGAGTCGATCAAGCTCGACCTGTTCGGCGCGCTGGACAAGATCGTGGAGGATCCCGGCGCGATCCTGGCGTCGAACACGTCCTCCATCCCGATCATCAGGATGGCCAGGGCGACCGATCGGCCCGGCCAGGTCATCGGCGTGCACTTCTTCAACCCCGTCCCGGTCCTGCCGCTGGTGGAGCTGATCGGGTCGCTGCTCACCGAGGAGGAGACCCGCGCGCGGGCGGAGGCGTTCGTCGTCGGGACGCTCGGCAAGCAGGTGATCCGCTCCCCCGACCGGGCGGGTTTCGTGGTCAACGCCCTGCTCATCCCCTACCTGCTGGCGGCCGTCCGGATGGTGGAGACGGGCTTCGCGACCGCCGACGTCATCGACAAGGGGATGGTGCTCGGCTGCTCGCACCCGATGGGCCCGCTGAAGCTCGCCGACCTGATCGGGCTGGACACGGTGGCCTCGATCGCCGACGCGCTGTACGAGGAGTTCAAGGACCCGCAGTACTCGCCGCCGCCGATGCTGCTGCGGATGGTGGAGGGCGGCCTGCTGGGCAAGAAGACCGGCCGCGGGTTCCACGTCTACCCGTAGCGACACCGCGCGGCCCGCGCCCGTGAGGGGTACGTGCCCGTGACCCCGTAGCGACACCGCGTGGCGCGCCCGTGAGGGATGCCGCGCGACACCCCCGTGACCCCTCACCAGAACGGCGCCGGACCCGCTCCGGCGCCGTTCTCGCGTCTACGTATAAATCCACATATATCCGTTGTGGTGCTGCACAACCGGATGCCGGGCGTCCCCGCACCCGTTTCCGGTGCGGCCGGCGCGGTACGGCACCGGAGGTTTCGACGCGGGCCGTGATCTTTACGACGCGCCCGGCCGGTGTTTCGTCACGGGGACGACGCTGTACGGAATGACGGACGTCGCTTTTCCACACGGGACGCGGTACGCGGAGCACCGTGCGCCGGAACGCCGGAACGCCGGGCGGCGGGACCCGGGACGCAGGAACGTCGTGGACCGGGGCGGGACGGGACGGAGGGCGTCCGGGAACCGCGGACCCGTGTCGGACGGCGTCCGGAAACCGGTCTCAGGACCGCGGCTTGTACCGGACCACGTCCGGGAACCGGCCTCGGAGCCGAGGCCCGCGCCGGACCGTGCTCAGGAGCCGGTCTCGGGGCCGCGGCCCGCGCCGGTCAGGGCCGACGCGATGCGGTCCCCGATGACACCGACGATCTCCTCGACGTGGTCGACGAGGTAGAAATGGCCGCCGGGGAAGAGCCGCATCTCGAACTCCGCCTCGGTGTGCTCGCGCCACACCCTCACGTCACCCGGACGGGCCTTGGGGTCGTCCGCGCCCGACAGGGCCGTGATCGGGCACGACAGCTTCGGGCCCGGCCGGTGACGGTAGGTCTCGACGGCCCGGTAGTCGCTGCGCACCATGGGCAGCACCGCCCGCATGAACTCGTCGTCGCCGAGCACCCTCGCTGCCGTGCCGCCCAGGCCCCGCAGCTCGGCCAGGAGGCTCTCGTCCGGCCTCAGGTGCATCCGGTCGTCCCGGTGCACCGACGGGGCGCGGCGCCCGGAGGCGAACAGCCCCACGGGCACGGTGCCCTGCCCCTCCAGCCTGCGGGCCACCTCGAAGGCCACGAGGGCGCCCATGCTGTGCCCGAAAAGGGCCATCGGACGGCCGGTCCCGGGACGCAGCGCCTCGGCGATCCGGTCGGCCAGCTCCTCGACGTCGTCGACGCACTTCTCGGCCCGCCGGTCCTGCCTGCCGGGATACTGCACGGCGAGCACCTCGACCCCGGGCGGGGCCACCCGGGCCACGGGCAGGTAGAAGCCCGCGGCACCCCCGGCGTGCGGAAAACAGATCAGCGAGACCGACGCCTCGGCCGCGTCGGCCGTCTCGGCCGGCTCCTGGCGCGAGCCGAGATGAAAACGCCGGATCCAGGTGTCGTCGACGCCCACGGTCTCTTTCATGACATCCGTTTCATTTGCTCTCGCCGTCCGTAACCGATCGGCCCGTGCCGTCGCCCCCGGGCGGAAGACCGCGGCGCACGGCGCGACGGGCCGGTTCTCCGAAGAATCCGCGAAGAACCTGTGAGCGATATCACGTTCTACCCGCCGACCGGTATTCACTACCGAAAGTGATGCGATGATCACGTTGCGGCGAATTAGGCCTCTACCTGGGCCAGCATATCCAAAGCCACCTGCGACGATCCACTCCGGCGACCCCGACGGCCCCCCTAAATCAGATCCCCGTATAAGGGTAAATAGGGGGTTTGCATTTTTCTCGCCATCCGTGGATGATCCCGCTGGGTAGACGACGGTAACTCCCGGGTTCATATACACAACGTCGTGATGAAACCGGGAGCGGGGTGATGATGAAATTGCGTGTCGCAGCGTGATGAAATCAGGAACTGTCGCCTTCCTGTCTCCGGCACTTCTCCAAAAAAGAGTGGCACTCGGCGCCGTCGGTACGCGATGGTGGGTTCCGCCGAGGTCCCGCCTTTTATACGCCGGATGTTATCGTTTCATCGTCTGTTTTCATCTAGGGACACCGGGGTGAACGGGGAGCCCGATGATATTAATCGAGCGGGACAAGGAAATCACGTTTCTCACCGACCTACTCACGGAGTGTGCGCACTGCCGTGGCCGCGTCGCGACGATCACCGGGCCCACCGCGACGGGCAAGACCGAACTGGTGTACGCCTTCAGCCGGCGCGCCGTGGAATCGGGGGCCATCTGGTTGAGCGCGACCTGCTCGCGGACGGATCAGAACGTGCCGTTCGGGGTGGTGAGCCAGCTCTTCCACAGCGCGGCGCTGCCCATCGACCATTCCTCGCGCGCGGCACGGCTGATCGAGGACGCGGCGCCGGAGTCGAGGTCGCCGACGGAAAGGACGCGGGAGTCCGACCGGTTGCGTGCCACCCAGGGCCTGTGGTCCATTGTCCTCGAACTTTCCAAGGCCAATACGGTCCTCATCACCGTGGACGACATCGAATACGCCGATTCCATGTCGTGGCAACTCCTGTTGAACTTCGTCCACCGCCTCAAGAGTGCCAACGTGTTCATCGTCCTGACCGCCACGGAAGGCTCACAGGACATGGACTCGCATATCGAGGTCGACCTCATGCGTCATCCTCACTACGAGCGGATCGCATTGTTGCCCTTCTCTTACCAGGGCGTGATGAAGATGACCCGCGAATTGATGGGCGATACCGCCTCGGTAAGATTCGGCCCGGCCTTTCACGGGATCAGCGGGGGCAACCCGTTACTGGTCAGGGCATTGATGGAGGACACCGGTAACGCGGGAAGGGAGGTCGGCGAGCTCGTCGTCTCGGAGGCTTTCTCCCGGTCGGTGCGCGCGCTTCTCTATCGCAGTGACCCGGCCATGCTGACGGTCGCCCAGGGGCTGGCCGTCCTGGGGGATTTCGCACTGCCGTCCCTGCTCGCCGAATTGCTCGACATACCGGCGTCGAATGTGAAACAGACACTGAATCGTCTTGGGGTCATCGGCATCGTCGACGAGCTGCGTTTCCGACATCCCACCGCCAGGGCGGCCGTGCTCGACGATCTCGAACCGCACGCGCGCCAGGACATGCACCGTCGTGCCGCGCGGCTTCTGCACGCCGAGGGAGCCGCGGCCACGGTGGTCGCCGAGCACCTGCTGGGCGCCGCGCGGTTCCGGGAACCCTGGGCGCTGGCCGAGCTGCGCGAGGCCGCGGAGCAGGCGCTCACCGACGACCGGCACGAGTTCGCGGTCCGGTGCCTGAAGCTCGCCCTGGAGCTGTGCGGCGACGACCCGCACCGCACGCTGATCACGACGGCGCTCGCCCGCGCCGAGTGGCGCATCAACCCGGCCTCGGCCAGCCGGAACGTCGACCGGCTCATCGTGGCCGCCCGCGGGGACGCGCTCTCCTTCCAGGAGCTGGACACGCTGCTGAGGTTCCTGCTGTGGAACGGGCAGCACGACGAGGCCGCGCGGGTGCTCGAACGGCTGGACGCGCTGGCCACCGAACCGGGCGCCGACGAGGAGGCGGCCTGGCTCGACATCGTCCGCAACCGGTTGTCGTGCACCCATCCACCGGTGCTCTCCCGGGCCCGCGCCGTCGCCGTCACCGCCCCGGCGGCCGGGGCGACGGCGTGGACGGCGGCCGGCAGCGGCCCGCACGCGCAGGCGGCGACGCTGCTGACGGGCGTCCTGCGGGACGGCCCGGACGCGGACACGCTCAGGACCGCCGAGCGCGTCCTGCACTCCGTCTCGCTGGACGACGCGAACCTGGAGACCGTGGAGTCGGCGCTCTTCGCCCTGGTCTACTCCGACCGCGCCGACCTGGCCGCGCCGTGGTGCGACGTGATGTACTCCGAGGCCGTGCAGCGCCGCGCTCCGACCTGGCGCGCGACGCTCGCCTCGCTGCGCGCGGTGATCGCCCTGCGCCAGGGCGACCTGGTGACCGCCGAGGAGTACGCGCGCGGAGCGCTGGACATCCTGCCCCCGCGCAGCCTCGGGGTCCTCATCGGCCTGCCGCTGGCCGTGCTGATCCGCGCCACCACCGAGATGGGCAAGTACGAGGTGGCCGCGCACCTGCTCAGGCAGCCCATCCCCGACGGCATCCTGCAGACCCGGTTCGGGCTCTACTACCTGCAGGCGCGTGCCCACTACCACCTGGCGACCAGCCACTCGCACGCCGCGCTGAGCGACTTCTCCACCTGCGGACGGCTGATGCGGGCCTGGGGGCTGGACACCCCCACCCTGGTGCCGTGGCGGCACGGCGCCGCCGCCGCCCTGCTGCAGATGGACCAGCAGGACCAGGCGCGGGCGCTGCTGGAGGAGCCCTACGAGCTGCCCGGCGGCGACTCGCTCCGGGCGAGGGGCATCTCCCGCCGCCTGCTCGCCGCGACCAGCGACCTGCGGCAGCGCGCACCCCTGCTGCGGGAGGCGATCGACATGCTGCAGACCGCGGGCGACCGCCTGGAGATGGCCTACGCGCTGGTCGACCTCACCCACACCCTCAACGAGCTGGGCGAGCCCAACAAGGCGCGGATGATCGGCTACCGCGCCGACAGCGTGGCCGGCGAGTGCCGGGCCGAGCCGCTGCGGCAGGCCGTACGGCACAGCACCGACGGTTACGAGAACGGCGCCGGGGAGAGCATGAACGTGCTCAGCGACGCCGAGCAGCGCGTCGCGTCGCTGGCCGCGCTGGGATACACCAACCGTGAGATCTCCAGGAAGATCTACATCACCGTCAGCACGGTGGAGCAGCACCTGACGCGCATCTACCGCAAGCTCAACGTCAAGGGCCGCAGGGACCTGCCCGCGCAGTTCTCCCAGATGATGTGAGCCGGCGCGACGCCGGCGTCGTGCCCCCGTCGCACCTTCCCATCCCACCGCCGGGCGGCGAGGGCCCGGTCCGGTGGGTTCCGTCCTTCGACGGTACGGCGGGTCCCGTCCTTCGACGGGGCCCGCCTTCGGGGTCTCCGCCCTCCGGGGGTTCCCCCCTCGGACGGTCTCCGTCTCAGACGGTCCCGTCCCGAACGGTCCCCGTCCTCAGGCGGTCCCCGTCTCGAACGGTCTTCGTCTCGAACGGTCTTCGTCTCGAACGGTCTTCGTCTCAGGCGGACCCGTCCTCGGACGGGTCCGCGGCGGGACGGGTCCCGGCCCGCCGGTTCGGGGGCGTGGCCGGGGACCGGGACCCGCGCGGGAACCGGTGCCGTCCGCCTCCGCCGGAGGGGCGCCGGGGCGGAGGACGGCGAGCCGGTTCACTCGATACGGCTGTCCACCGGGGTGGCGTCCATCCGTACCTCTCGGAGAAGGATCGTGGCCAGGACCGCCGTCAGCGCCATGATGGCGGCTCCCAGGATGGCGGCAACCTGCATGCCGCTGGTGAAGGCCGTGCGGGCGACGTCGAGCAGGGCCGCCGCGGCCTGGTCGGGCAGCCGTTCGGCCACCCCTATCGCGCCGCCCAGGGTCTCGCGCGCCACCAGGGCCTGCTCGGGCGGCAGGCCGTCGGCGCCACCGGCCTCGACGAACTGCTCGCTGTAGACGGCCAGCCCTATGCTGCCCAGGATGGCGATGCCGAGCGCGCCGCCCAGCTCGGTGGAGGCCTCCATCACCGCGGACGCCGAACCGGCCCGCTCGGGCGGGGCGAGCGCGACGATCACGTCGGAGGCGACCGCCTGCACCGCTCCGATCCCCGATCCCAGCAGGATCAGGCCGGTGATGAGGAACCACCGGTCGGAGGAGACGTCGATCTGGCTCATCACCGCGAACCCCCAGGCGGCGAGCATCATGCCGCCGCCCATGATGTACCCGGGGCGTACCCGCTGGGCGATCACGGCGGCCAGCATGGAGCCGACGAGGGCGCTGCCGGCCGCGGGCAGGGTCAGCAGCCCGGCCGTGAACGGCCGCAGTCCCAGCACCATCTGCAGGTACTGCGCGATGAAGTAGAACAGTCCCACCAGGGCGAAGATCGCGAGTGTGCTGGTGACCAGGGACATGGTGAAGCCCCGGTTGGAGAACAGCCGCAGGTCCAGCATCGGGTGCGGCAGCCTGCGCTGCCTGCGCAGGAACACGACGCAGACGACCACGCCGGCCGCGACGCTCAGCAGCGCCTGGGCGCTGAAGTCGTCGGCGGCGAACTGCTTGATGCCGTAGACCACCGGCAGCACGGCCGCCAGCGACAGCACGGCGCTGAAGATGTCGAACGGCCCCGGGGCGGGATCGCGGTACTCGGGGAGCAGGAGCGGCCCCAGGATCAGCAGCAGGACCATGACCGGAACGTTGATCATGAACACCGAGCCCCACCAGAACCGCTCCAGCAGCCAGCCACCGATGATCGGTCCCAGCACGCTGCCCCCGGCGAAGCCCGCGGCCCACAGGGCGATGGCCATCCTGCGCTGCCCCGCGTCGTGGAACATGTTGCGGATCAGCGCCAGGGTGGGGGGCATCAGGCTCGCCGCCGCCGCCCCCTGCAGGGCACGGGCCGCGATGAGCAGGTCGGCGTTGGGCGCGTAGGCCGCGACGACGGAGGTGACGCCGAACGCGGTCGCGCCGAGCAGCAGCAGTTTCCTGCGGCCGATCCTGTCCCCCAGCGCGCCCATCGTGATCAGCAGGCCGGCCAGCAGGAAGGCGTAGATGTCGACGATCCACAGCAGCTGGGGACCGGTCGGTGCGAGGTCCGCGCTCAGGAAGGGCAGCGCGAAGTACAGCACGGTCACGGTCACGGAGATGAGCAGGACGGGGAGGACCAGCACCGCGAGCCCGAGCCACTCCTTCCGCCCGGCTCTGGTTACGCCCTGTGTCACGGCCACAACTCCTCGGGTACTTTGTACGTCGAATCGGTGCATACATCGTACGCACATTCTCCGGACGTATGCAACGACTAATTGTCGGCCGACCGGATCCCGCTTCGATTTGCAGGTCAAACGGTATAAGAGTAACAATCTAGCTTCATGGGAAGGGGGTCCCAGCATGAAACGTCACACCAGAAGGGCTTGTTACGTCACAGAATCGATGTGTTAGAGTTTCGTCACACACCATGGGTATGCCGCAACCGGACGGGGACCACATGTTGACGTGCGCACAGTGCGGGAAGCCGCTGCAGGCTCCACCTCGGGGAAGACGCCCGCGGTACTGCTCCCGCGCCTGCCAGGCGCGGGCCTATCGGGCCCGGAGCGCGGAGCGGGCCGCGGCCCCCACGCTGCGGGCCACCTCTCCCGCCGTGTGGGACAGGAGCGGGTCCGTCGGCGAGCATCCACCGCCCCGCGCCCGGGAGGAGGTGGGGGAACACCACGAGCCACCGGCCGGTCTGAGCACGGAGCGGATCGTGCGCACCGCGATCCAGATCGCCGACAGCGAGGGGCTGGACGCGCTGTCCATGCGCCGCGTGGCGGCCGAGCTGGGCGCCGGCACGATGTCGCTGTACCGCTACGTGTCGGGCAAGGACGCGCTCGTCGAGCTGATGGTGGACGCGGTGTTCGGGGAGAGCTCCTACCCCACCACCCTGCCGGGGAACTGGCGCACCCGGCTGGAGGTCGCGGCCAGGCGGGAGTGGGGGATGTACTCCCGGCATCCGTGGGCGCTGCGGGTCATCGCCACCCCCCAGCCCCCGATCGGGCCGAACGTGCTGGCCGACGTGGAGTGGGCGATGCGCGCCATGGACGGGCTCGGGCTGGATCCCACGACGATGCACTGGGTCGCCATCATGGTCAGCGCGCAGGTGCAGGGGGCGGCGCTGCTGCTGGTGAACGAGGTCGAGGCCGAGCGGCGCACCGGCGTCACCACCAGGCAGTGGCGTGCCTCCAAGACGCCGATGCTCCTGGAGATCCTGGAGTCCGGGCAGTTCCCCATGCTGTCCAGGTTGTACGCGGAGCAGGGCGACGCGATCGACATCGACAAGTGGTTCGAGTTCAGCCTGCGGCACCTTCTCGACGGTCTCGCCGTCCTGATCGAGGGCACGGACAGGGGACCGTCGCGCGGGACCGGACCGGCGGGAGAGGCCGCGCGGGTGAACGGGGCGAAGCCGGTGGACGTGGCGCGGCAGGCCGGCGGGACCGGGCCGGTGGACGGGGCGGGGCAGGCCGAGCCGGACGCCGCGCGCGGCCTGATGACGTAGCCACCCCGCCGGAACGCCGTACCGGGCACCGGTGACCCCGGTGACCCCGGTGGCCTCGATGACCCCGGCGACGCCGGTGACACCGGTGACGTCGGCGACACCGAGGAGGCCGTGCGCCGCGGGCCGTCCGGGAAGGTCCTTCCCGGACGGCCCGCGGCGCGGGCGGGGGGTGCCGGCGAGGTTCACGGCCGCGCTACTCGGCGATTCTCGTCCGGGTCGTCCAGCGGAAGACCACCGGACCCGGGACGTCGGAGACGGACTGCAGGTCGGAGGGCAGGTCGGAGGGCACGGCCGAGGGCACGTCGGAGGAGACGGCGTCGGCGATGGCGGACACCGGGGACACGGGGGACACGGGGGACACGGGGGACACGGGGGACAGCGCGACGGCGGGGGGCGTGACGGGCCGTTCGAAGTGCTCGTAGCCGTTCCCCCACGGGACCTTTATCTTGCCGTACGCGGCCGTCGCGTCGTCGACGCGCACGGTCCGCGGGATGTCGGCGGGCCCGCCTTCGAGCGTGATGTCGACGTACGCGCCCGCGGGCGGCGGCGCGACGGCCGCGACGGCCGCGGTGTGGACGCGGACGTCCGTCCCGCCTTCGTGCCCGCCCTGTTCGAGAGAGACGCTCACCTGGAATACCTCCCGGTCGGTGTGTTCGGCCGGCGTGGCCCGCCGGCCCGGCGCGGATCCCTTCCGCGCCGTCCGGGCGCGAAGGCCCGGCTCAGCGGAACTCTGCGGCGACGAGGCGCACGTAGCGGCCGTACGCCGAGGCGGAGAGCTCGGCCCCCAGCCGGTCGCAGGCCTCGGCGTCGATGAAGCCCATGCGCAGCGCGATCTCCTCGACACAGGCGATGCGCACGCCCTGCCGGTTCTCCAGCGCCTGCACGTACTGGGTGGCCTGGACGATCGACTCCGGCGTTCCCGCGTCGATCCAGGCGAACCCCCTGCCCAGGTCGCGCAGGCGTGCCCTGCCCTGTTCGAGGTAGGTGAGGTTGACGTCGGTGATCTCCAGCTCGCCCCGCGCGGAGGGCCGCAGGTTCTTGGCGATGTCGATCACGTCGTTGTCGTAGAGGTAGAGGCCGACGATCGCCCTGTTGGAGCGGGGCCTGGCGGGCTTCTCCTCGATCGAGACGAGCCGTCCATCGGCGTCGGTCTCGCCGATGCCGTACCGCTCGGGGTCGCTGACCGGGTAGCCGAACAGCACGCAGCCGTCCACGTTCGCGGTCTCCGTCTGCAGGATGTCGAAGAAGGAGTTGCCGTGGAAGATGTTGTCGCCGAGCACCAGCGCCACCGGGTCCTGGCCGATGTGGTCGGCGCCGATGACGAAGGCGTCGGCCAGGCCCTTGGGCTCGTCCTGCTGGGCGTAGCTGATGTCGAGCCCGAGGTGCGAGCCGTCGCGCAGCAGGCGGGCCAGTTGCGGCAGGTCCCCCGGGGTGGAAATGACGAGGATCTCCCGGATGCCGGCGAGCATGAGCGCCGACAAAGGATAATAGATCATCGGCTTGTCATTCACCGGCAGGAGCTGTTTCGATACGGCGAGAGTCAGAGGATATAACCTCGTGCCGTGACCGCCTGCGAGAATAATGCCTTTCATGGAAAAGCCCTTCATGACGAATCCTGCCGGTGAAGGTCGATCAGATGGGAATCCGGCCGGTAGAGGAAGACTCACACGGCTCTTAGAGGGCATCAACCCCCTACCCTCTCCCCTCGCCCCCCTATTTCCGGCCGGTGATTTGTTTTTCCCCGGTCAGGGCTTCTCACCCCGCATCCCGCGCCCTACAGTCGAAGGCGCGGCCCGTGAATTCCGTGACGATGAAACGCGGCTGAAAGCCGTTCCGGGACATGTGCCGTAATTCGGGCGCCCGCGCGTGAACAGAGGGGCATCGCCCCGTGGCGCCTGCGGTCCCGGAACCAGGTCTCCCGTCAGCGATCACAGCGAGGTGCATCTCCGATGAGAATTCTCGTCACCGGGGGCGCCGGATTCATCGGCTCCCACTACGTGCGTACCCTTCTCGGTACGGACGGCCCAGAGACCGTCACGGTTCTGGACAAGCTCACCTATGCCGGCAATCCCGCCAACCTCGACACGGTCCGCGGCAGCGACCGTTTCGCCTTCGTCCAGGGCGACGTCTGCGACGCCGGGCTCGTCGGCGAGCTCGTCGCCGCGCACGACCAGGTGGTGCACTTCGCCGCCGAGTCCCACGTCGACCGGTCGATCCTCGGTGCCGACGCGTTCGTGCGGACCAACGTGGTGGGTACCCAGACGCTGCTGGACGCGGCGCTGCGCAGGCGGGCGACGTTCGTGTACGTCTCCACCGACGAGGTGTACGGGTCGATCGCGGAGGGGTCCTGGCCGGAGACCGACCCGCTGAGCCCCAACTCCCCCTACGCGGCCTCCAAGGCGGCCGGTGACCTGCTGGCGCTCTCCTACCACCGCACCCACGGGCTGGACGTGCGGGTGACCCGCTGCTCCAACAACTACGGGCCCCACCACTTCCCGGAGAAGGTCATCCCGCTGTTCATCACCAACCTGCTCGACGGGCTGAAGGTCCCGCTGTACGGCGACGGTCTCAACGTGCGCGACTGGCTGCACGTGGACGACCACGTCCGGGGCATCGAGCTGGTCCGCACCGCGGGCCGTCCCGGGGAGGTCTACAACATCGGCGGCGGCACCGAGCTGAGCAACAGGGAGCTCACCGACCTGCTGCTGGAGGCGCTGGGCGCGGACGAGAGCAGCATCGCCTACGTGGAGGACCGCAAGGGCCACGACCGGCGCTACTCGGTCGACTGGAGCAAGATCGAGAAAGAGCTCGGCTACCGGCCGGCGAAGGACTTCACCACCGGCCTGGCCGAGACCGTGGACTGGTACCGGGACAACCGCGCCTGGTGGGAGCCGCTCAAGGCGGGCGTGCGGGCCCTCTGACCCCGCGTCCCGTGCGCCGCCCCGCCCGGTGCGCGGGACGGCGCACGGGACGGCGCGGCGAGGACGGCGGACGGGCCCGCTCCGGTGTACGGGCGGGCCCGGTGGGGTGCGGTCTCAGCTGCGCAGCTTGGCGTACAGCATGTCGCACTCCTCGTAGCGCGGCAGCAGGCCCGAGCGGCGGGCCTCGGCGAGCGTCGGGGCCGAGGCGTCCTTGGGCGACAGCAGGGGCTTCACCCCCACGGGCCACTCGATCCCCAGCTCCGCGTCCATCGGGTCGATCCCGTGCTCGCGTCCGGGTGCGTACCCCTCGGAGCAGAGGTACACCACGGTGGCGTCGTCGGACAGCGCCATGAAGGCGTGCCCGAGCCCTTCGGAGATGTAGACGGCGCGGTGCTCCTCGTCGTCCAGGAGCACCGCCTCCCACCGCCCGAAGGTGGGCGATCCCACCCGGATGTCGACGACCACGTCGAAGACCTCGCCCCGGACGCACGTGACGTATTTGGCCTGGCTCGGCGGGACGTCGGCGAAGTGGACGCCGCGCAGGGTACCCCGCCGCGAGATCGAGCAGTTCGCCTGCGCCAGGGACATCCCCTGACCGGCGGCCTCCCGCAGGTCCCCCTCGCGGAACCACTCGTGGAAGCTGCCCCGGTCGTCGGGGTACACCTTCGGCTCGAACACCCACGCACCGTCGATTCCGAGCGGGCGCATGCTCATCTCACTGTCTCCTTCCGGGGTGGCCCCTCGCGCGAAACGGCGCGCGAGGGGCGGGAACGGTGAGGCCATGGACGCGTCAGGGCCCTTTCCCAGCGGAGTCTTCATGACCCCGTATCACCTGGAAACCCCTCATCTCGGACCTACGGCAGGGGTGGGACGCCCGTGCCCCCCTATCGACGTTCCCCGGGGAACCGGGCAGGCGAGGCGCGTAGCATCGGCGTTCTGCGCTACTCATTCGGCCCCCCTCACGGACCCAGGGACATAAGACGATCATGAACGACTCCCGTATCCCCGCCGCCCGTGCGACGGCCGGCACGATCGGCCCGCTGCGCAACCCGGTGAAGAACTACGACTGGGGATCGCACACGGCCATCGCCACGCTGACCGGGCGGCCGTCCCCGGCCGAGCGGCCCGAGGCGGAGATGTGGTTCGGCACCCACCCGTCGGGATCCTCGTCGGTGCTGCGGGACGGGACCTGGCACTCGCTCGCCGACGCGGTCGCCGCCGACCCGGTGGCCGAGCTGGGCCCGGAGACCGTCGAGCGGTTCGGCTCCCGGCTGCCGTACCTGCTGAAGCTGATCGCGGTGGACCTGCCGCTCTCGCTGCAGGTGCACCCCTCGCGCGAGCAGGCCGAGGAGGGCTTCGCCCGGGGCACCTACGTCGACCCGTTCCCCAAGCCGGAACTGATCTGCGCGCTGACCCCGTTCACCGCGCTGGCCGGGTTCCGGCCGCCCGGGGAGGCCGCCGCGCTCATCGGCGGGCTGGGCCTGCCGGCGCTGGAGCCGATCGTCGCCCCGCTGGCGGCCGGGGACACCTCCGCCGCGCTGCGCGCGCTGGTGGAGTGGCCCAAGGAGGGCAGGGCCGAGCTGCTGGACGCGATCGCGCGGGCCGCGGCGGCCGACGGCGGCCCCGACCACGAGCTGGTCGTCCGGCTGGCCGGGATCCATCCCGAGGACCCGGCCTGCCTGGCACCGCTGTTCCTGCGGCGTCACGACCTGCGTCCGGGTGAGGCGATCTTCCTCGGCGCGGGGGTCCTGCACTGCTACCTCAGCGGCTTCGGCGTGGAGATCATGGGCGGCTCGGACAACGTGCTGCGCGCCGGGCTGACCGGCAAGCCGATGGACGTGGAGGAACTGCTGCGGGTCACCGACCCCTCGGTCCCGGCGCTGCGGATCGAGCCGCAGGACGGCCTCTACCGCACCCCCGCGCCCGAGTTCCGGCTCGGCACGGCCGTGCCCGGCTCCGGCCTCGTGCTGCGGGGCGGGCTGCCGCGCATCCTGCTCTGCACCGCCGGTGAGGTCGAGGGCGGCGGGCACACCCTGCGTACCGGCGAGTCGGTGTTCGTGCCCGCCTCGTACGGGCCGGTCGAACTGAGCGGTTCCGGGACGCTCTACTGGGCGGAGCCCGGCACGACCTGACGCGCGCCGAACCGGCGGGCCGGTGGGGCGGGACGGGCAAGGGCGGGGACGGGCAAGGGCGGGGACGGGCGGTAGCGGGGACGGGCGGTGGCGGGGACGGGCGGTGGCGGGGACGGGACGCATGATGGCGGGCGTCCCCATACCGGCCCGCTATGACGGGTAACCGCACGGCCCGGCGGAGCGTCCCCACCTGCGAGGCTGGAGGTATGTGATGACACCGTCGGACATCCTCGCGGATCCGGACCTTCGTCTGGAACTGATCCTGGTCGAGGTGCTGCACCACGAAGCCGAGCGGCTCGCCACCGGTTGAGCGGCCGGGTCCCGGCTTGGACGAGGGAAGCCGGGCCCCGGCCGGGCCCGTGGGAGACGGCCCGGGACGAAAGGTGTCACGGCCACGCCGGTGGGCACGGATCCCGGATGTCATCACCGAGCTCGGCCGTGCTCAGGCACGGTGACAGCGTGACCCGTCGTCTCGCCCGCACGGTCGCCAGGACGCGCCGGGGACGAAGGGCGCTGCACCCCGCGGGCGTCACCCTGAACGGGGTCCTGGCCGTCGGCACGGAGACGTCCAGGCCCCTGGGCGTCGGCGTCCTGGACCGGCCGGGGCGGACGGAGGTCACCGTCCGCCTGTCCAAGTCGACCTCGACGCCGGGGGCCCTGCCCGACGTGCTCGGCCTGGCCGTACGCGTCCCGGACGGCGCCGGGCCCGGGTGCGACCTCGACCTGCTGCTGTCCACCTGCACCCCGCTCCCGCTGCTGGACCGGCTGCCCTTCCCGCGCGGCGGTTTCACGGCCGGGCGGTACTCCACCCTCGTCTCCTACGTGCACCGCAAGGGAAGGCTCCGCCTGGTGGCCGACCCGTCGGGCCCGCCGGTGCCGCCTGATCTCGCGCGGCTGAGCGGTGGCCGCCTCACCTTCCACCTGCGGGCCCTGCCCTCGCGCGGGCGGCCGTGGACCCTGGCGACGCTGACGGTCGACGGCGGGCCCCCGCTGCCGGACGTCTCCTTCGACCCGGTCCTGAACGCCCATCCCGAGCTCCGCCTGCCCGGATGGCTGGCGCGGTTCCGGCAGCGGGCGTACGAGGGCTCCCGCGAGGGCCGCGAGGGGGCCCCGCCGTCCTGACCGCCCGGCCGCCGGCCACCGCGTTCCCGGCCCGTTAGTGTCTGGCCAGGACCTTCTCGGCGTCCCGCCGTCCCGCCGGTGCCGGCGGCGGCCCCTCACGAGCGGAGCAGAGCATGCCCATCATCCCGGTGGCCGAACGCACCTGGGCGGCCGTCACCCCGGCCTCCACGTACCTGTTCGGCGTGGAGGCCGGCGCCGACGCCGACACCGACGTCCGCGTCGTGCAGTGGTACTGGGGGCCGAGGTTGCCCGAGGCGGCCCTGGCCGAGGCCGCACGGTTCCCGATCCCCCGGCAGGAGACGGGGTTCCTCGACCCGCGCGACGTCGACGAGCTGCTGCCGGTGGACGGCGGGCGGCGCTGGGGGGTGCCGTCGCTGCAGGCCGTCTACGAGGGCGGGGTGCGCTCGGTCGAGCTGTCCTACGCAGAGGCCGTCACGGGGCCCGGCGAGATCGAGCTGGTCCTGCGCGACGAGGCGTACGGCCTGCGGGTGGGCCTGCACGTGCGCTGCGCCGAGGACACCGACGTCGTCGAGCGGTGGGTCACGGTGGCCAACGAGGGTGCGGCCCCGGTGCGGTTCGGCAGGCTCGACTCCGGCAGCTGGGTCCTTCCCGAGCGGCCCGCCCACCGCTGTACCGGGGTGTTCGGGGCGTGGGGACGCGAGACGCAGCTCCAGCGGACCGGGCTGCCGGTCGGGGAGACGACGTTCACCAGCAGGACCGGCACCACCGGCCACCGCGCCAACCCGTGGATCATGATCGACGCCGGTGACGCCACCGAGGAGAGCGGCGAGGTGTGGACCGTGGCGCTGGCCTGGAGCGGCTCCTGGCGGCTCACCGCGCAGCACCGGTCCGAGGGTGACGTCGCGGTGACCTGCGGTTCCGGCCACGACGGGCCGCAGGCGCACCTGGCGCCGGGCGAGCGCCTGCGCACCCCGTCCGCGCTGGGCCTGTACTCCGACGGCGGGTACGGTGCCGCGAGCCGGGCCTGGCACGCGTACACCCGCGGCCACGTCCTGCCCGCGCCGGACGAGGAGCGGCCGGTCCTCTACAACTCCTGGGAGGCCACCGGCTTCGACGTCTCCGAGGCGGGCCAGCTCGAACTGGCCGCCAGGGCCGCCGAACTGGGTGCCGAGCTGTTCGTGGTGGACGACGGCTGGTTCGGCACCCGCGACCGCGACTCGCGCGGCCTCGGGGACTGGTGGCCCAGCCCGGCCCGCTTCCCCGACGGGCTCACCCGCCTCTTCGACGGGGTCCGTGCCCTCGGCATGCTCCCCGGGCTCTGGGTCGAGCCGGAGATGGTCAACCCCGACAGCGACCTGTACCGCGACCGGCCGGACTGGGTCCTGCACCACCCCGGGCGGCGCCGCGACACCATGCGCAACCAGCTCGTGCTCAACTTCGCCCGTGCCGACGTGCGCGAGTGGGCGGTCGGCTGGCTCGACGGCCTGGTGGGCGAGTACCGCCTGGCCTACCTGAAGTGGGACATGAACCGCAGCTTCAGCCAGGCGGGCTGGCCCGAGGCCGGGGAGCGCGCGGACATGCTCTGGATCGAGCACACCGACGGCGTCCACGCCGTCATGGACGAGCTGCGCCGGCGCCGTCCCGGCCTGCGGATCGAGTCGTGCTCGGGGGGCGGCGGCCGGGTCGACCTGGCCGTGCTGCGCCGCACCGACCTGGTGTGGACCTCCGACAACACCGACGCCCGCGACCGGCAGACCATCCAGCACGGCTTCTCGTACCTGTACCCGGCCGGGACGATGTCGGCCTGGGTGACCGACAGCCCCAACCCGCACACCCGCAGGCGGGTGCCGCTGCGCTACCGATTCCACGTCGCGATGGCCGGGATCCTGGGCATCGGCGGGAACCTGACGACGTGGAGCGCCGAGGAGCTGGCCGAGGCCGCCGGCCTGGTCGCGGCCTACAAGGCGATCCGCCCGGTCGTGCAGCACGGCCGCCTGTACCGCCTGGCGGGCACGCCCGGCCTGACCGCCTCGGCCGTGCAGTACGTCCTGGACGACCGGGTCGTGGTGCTCGCCTACAACCCGTTCACGCTGGACGCGCGGCCACCGAGGCGGCTGCGCCTGGCCGGGCTCGACCCCGAGGCCGTCTACGAGGTCGTGACGAGCGAGGCCGGGACGACCGCGCCGGCAGGCTCCCGCTGGCACGGCCGCACGCTGACGGCCCACGGGCTCATCCTGCCCTCCTGGCTCCCCAACGGCCCCGACTACCGCAGCGAACTGCTGGAACTGCGCCGGGTGGGGACACCCTGACGTTTTCGCGACGCCCCCTGACGCCCCCTGACGCCCCCTGATGCCCCCGTGACGGCTCCCCCGGGCGTCCCTCGCGGGCGAACTTCGGGGTGCGCCGCCCGGACGCGGCCTCCGGGGGCAGGGCTTCCTCTTCCGGGGGCAGGGCTTCCTCGACGACGGCTCCCGGGAAGGGGCGGTGAACGTTTCACCGCGCCGAGGCCCGTCCCCCGCCCCCACCTGCGCACCTCCCCCCCACCGGCCGGGACGACCGGACGTGATCTGTACCCGGATGATCGCCGATGTGATACTTCCGGTGCCCGCCGTCACGGGGGGAGAGACGGGGCCTTCCGGTGGAACGCCCCTCGCGCACGGGAAAGAAGGACTCATGGCCAAAGCACGTGCCCTGCTCGCCTCGGTGATTCTGGCCGGCGGCCTGACGGTCGCCCTCGGGGCGGCACCGGCCGAGGCCGCCACCCTCAGGAACGTCTACTACTACGACTGGGACTGCCACCGGGTGGGGAACCTCGGCATCTCCAGCGGCTGGTGGACCTCGTACACCTGCAACCCCGAGCACGGCTACTGGTTCCTCTACGCCTGAGCCCCGCGGGGCCCCGGCGCCGCCCGCGGGTCTCCCCCGGCCGGAGCCCCCGCGTCACGCCGTGCACGCCACCCGGGCGCCGGGTCCCGGCTCCCCTCGCCGGAGCCGGGACCGACGACCGACGACCGACGACCGACGACCGACGACCGACGACCGACGACCGACGACCGACGACCGACGACCACGAGATCGTCCCGGCCGCCCGCGGGGTTACCGGCCATGCCCGGCCGGTATGGCGCGCCCCTCCCCGGTCCGGCCCGCGCGGGCCCGCCCTACCCGCGGTCGGAGATCTGCTGCACGGCCCAGCCGTTGCCGTCCGGGTCGCTGAAGAAGAAGAACCCGACGTTGTCGAGGGGGTCGGGCATGGGCGTCGGGCTCTCGCCCAGGACCTGGATCTCGCCGACCTCCACCCCGCGCCCGGCGAGCTCGGCGTGTGCCTTGTGGATGTCCGGGACCACCAGCTGCAACCCCCGGAGCGAGCCCGGCGGCATGTTCTCGACGAACCCCTTGCCGATGACGACCGAGCAGCCCGACCCCGGAGGGGTCAGCTGCACAATGCGCACCTCGTCACCGACCCTGGTGTCGTGGTCCACGGTGAAGCCGAGCCGTTCGGCGTAGAAGGTCTTCGCGCGGTCCACGTCCGAGACGGGGACCACCACCACTTCCAGCGTCCAATTCATGATCGTTCACCTTTTCGTCGCGTGTCCCCGGCCGGTCCCGGCCAGGGGGTCGTGTTCCGGTCGCGGGTCCCCGGGCCGGCCGGGCGTCCGGGCGAGCAGCCCGGCGAGCCGGTCGTAGCCCTCGGCGACGCCGCGTGCCATCGGGTAGCCGAGCACGATGTCGCGGCCCTCGCGGGTGGCGTACAGCACCGTGCTGGTCAGGGTGGTCCTGCCGTCCCGCTCGGTGAACGCGTGGGTGACCAGCGTCTCCCCGGGGTACGACTGGTCGTCGAACGTCTCGGTGTGGACCAGGCGGCCGGGGGGTGAGACCACCCGGTACACGCCGCTCTGTCCCATCTCCGCCCCGCCGGGGCCGCGGGACACGAAGCGCCAGCGGCCACCGACGCGCAGGTCGACCTCGCAGACGACCAGGTTCCAGCCGCGGGCGCCGTACCACCGCACGAGCAGCTCGGGTCTGGTCCACGCGTCGAAGACCATGCGCCGGGGGGCGTCGAAGACGCGGGTCAGCACGATCTCCCTGTCGTTCGGCGTCGTCACCTCCAGGGCTCCGGCGCCGTTCACGAGGCCCCTTCCGGCTTCCCCCCGCGGGTGCCCTCCTCGGCCTTGAGCTCGCCGAACAGCGCGTCGAGCCGCTGGTAGCTCTCCTCCCAGTACGTGCGGTAGTTCTCCAGCCAGTCGGTCGCGGCCTTGAGCGAGCGCGCCTCCAGCCGGACCGGCCGCCGCTGCGCGTCGCGGCCGCGCGAGACGAGGCCGGCCCGCTCCAGCACCTTGAGGTGCTTGGAGACGGCCGGCTGGCTCATCCGGAACGGCGCGGCCAGCTCCGTCACCGTGGCCTCCCCCGAGGCCAGCCGGGCCAGGATGGCCCGCCGCGTCGGATCGGCCAGCGCGGCGAACGTCGCGTCGAGCAGGTCCGGGCTCATGTGCATAACCCCTTCGTTCAATAACCAAGTGGTTTTATACAGGGGCCCGGACCGGCGGTCAACCGCCGCCTCCCCGCGTGCCGTGGTGGACTCCCCTGTCACCCACCACGCCACCCGGCTCCCGACCTGGACAGCGGTGCAGGAGCGCCGCCCCGGCGCGGCCGGGAAGGGCCCGCCGGTGGCCGTCCGCGCCGTGGGCGAGAGGGGGGTTCGTCATGGTCCGACTGTGCCGACCCGTCCCGTCCGTCCGCGCGTCCGGAACCGCACGGTGTCCGGAAACTTGGGACACCCGTCCTTCCGGTCTGTGCTCGAACGACGGACGAGCGCCAGATCGTGGTGATCGGTCACGACGACGCGGAGCTCCTCGACATCGCGTGCGTCACCACGACCCTGTCGATGGCGAACACGGCCGGGATCACGTCGGCGGGCGTCACCAGCACCGCTCCCCCGACCACGACCTGGTCCGCCAGGCTGTCGGCCATGTCAGCGCGAACCTCGCCGGCGATCTCACCACGACCGGCCCTCGGTCGGCTGACCGCCGGGCGCGACGACGGCGGCCGCTCCGCTCACGCCTCCCACCGCCGCCACCGTCCGGCCGGGAGCATGGTCGTGCGGTCGCCGGAACGGCTTCTCGTGCGGATCTCCACCCGGTCAGCGCCTTCCGGCCCGGCCGAGGGCGTCCTCGGCCTGGGCGGCCAGGGTGGCGACGAGGTCGGCCGCGCAGGGCCGGTCGGTGACGAGGTCGACGGCCTCGCCGGCCCAGACCGGCAGCGGGGGGATGACACCCCGGGCCAGGTCCTCCCGGTAGTCCCGCCCGGCCCGGGGGTCGGCGGCGAGCTCGGCCTCACGGCCACGCCAGCGATCGAGGTAGGGGTGGCCGAGGGTGCGGGCGGTGTACTCCGGCGGCCACCCGGAGCCGCGGACGATGTCCAGCACGCTGCTGCGCTCGGTGTCCCGCCCCCGTCCCTCGACGATCGCCCTGGTGATCGCGGGATCGACCAGGGCCTCGGCGGTGGCCTGGAAGCGGGTGCCGATCAGGGCACCGGCGGCGCCCAGGGCCAGGGCCGCGGCCACGCCGCGGCCGTCGGCGATCCCACCGGCCGCCAGCACCGGCACCGGCGCGACGAGATCCACCACGAGGGGGACGAACGGCAGCGTGGAACGCCCGCGCCGGGCACCGTGGCCACCGGCTTCGGTCCCCTGCGCCACGACGACGTCGGCGCCCAGGTCGACGGCGCGCCGGGCCTCCTCCGTATCGGTGACCTGGACGATCAGGACCGCCCCCGACCGCAGGACGGGTTCCACGAACGGGCCGGGGTCGCCGAAGGAGAACATGACGGCCCGGGGGGCGTACTCCAGCGCATGTTCCACCGCGCCGGCGTCGACCGCCCAGGTCAGGAAACCGACCCCCCAGGGCCGGTCGGTTCCCGAGGCCAGGATCGACGACTCGCGCTCCAGCCACTCCCGCTCCCCGTCCCCGGAGCCCAGCATGCCGAGCCCGCCCCCGCGGGAGACGGCCGCCGCCAGCGCGCCACCGGCCGACCCTCCCATCGGCGCCAGCACGATCGGATGCCGTACCCCGAGCAGCTCCGTGAACCGCGTCCGCAACGCCATGGCCGCACCCTCGTTCCCGTACCGTCGGACGAGGCGTGGGCGGCGCGGGCGGACCGCCACGACCAGGCCCCGCACAGGGCACGCCCCGCCGGCCGCGCCGGTCCCGGCGACGACCCGGCGGGGCGTCTCGTCGGCACCAGGCTCCCAGGGCCGGCCTGTGAGCGGGCTGAGAGACGCTGATGAACGTCTCGGGAACCGGGACGACCGGCGATCCCTCCGGCCCTTTGCGCGACCGGACGGGCCGTCGCTCAGGCGGCGATGGGCGAGAAGGCGCCGGCGTCGCCCTTGCGGACCACGCTGGTGTCGCCGTTGATGCCGATCGGGACGTCGCCGGCCACCGTGATGCGGTGGAGACGCCGCGGCAGGTCGTCGTAGTCGGCGACGGCGTAGTGCTGGGTGGCCTGGTTGTCCCAGATGGCGATGTCACCGTCGCGCCAGTTCCACCGCACCGTGTTCTCCAGGCGGGTGACGTGCCGCTGCAGCAGCGCGAACAGCTCGTCGGAGTCGGTGCCGCTCAGGCCCGTGAACGACCTGACGAAGTGGCCGAGCAGCAGCGAGGGCTCACCGGTCTCGGGGTGGATGCGGACGACGGGATGCTCGGTCTCGAACTCGCTGCTGCGGAACTGGTCGCGGTACTTCTGCTCCCTGACGTCGACGCCGCCGATCGTCGGGGTCTGCGCCGCGTAGTCGTACAGGTTCGAGTGGACCGCGCGCAGCCGGCCCACCAGCGCCTGCAGGCCGGGGTGCAGCCGCCGGTACGCCTCCACCGTGTTGGCCCACACCGTGCTCCCGCCGTAGGGCGGCAGCGTGACGGCGCGCAGCACGCTGATCGCCGGGATCCGGTCGACGAAGGTCACGTCCGTGTGCCAGCTGTTGGCCTTGCCCTGTTCGGAGTCGATCGGGAGCACGGCCTCGCCGTCGCCGGTCACCGTCGGGTGGGGCTTGGTGACGGTGCCGAGGAGGGCGGTGAACGCGTGCTGGTCGGCGTCGGTGGCGTGCTGCTGGTCGCGCAGGAAGACCACGCGGTGGCGCAGCAGCGCGGTGCGCAGCTCGGCGACCGCCGCCGCGTCGACGTCGCCGCCCACCCGGATGCCGCCGACGACCGCGCCGATCACGCCGCCGACCCGCGTGACGTCGATGTGCCGGTAGGAGTCGCCGGTGACGGCGGGCGTCTCGTGGTCATGGAGCCGAGTCATCTTCTGACACCTTTCGATGGGCGTGTGCGGGTGGGCCGCATCGCAGCGTGTGCCGCTGAGAAGAGAATACCAACTATTCCTACATATTTACTAGGGATTTCTCGCGACCGGACGGGCCGGACGTGTTACGGCCCCCCGCGGCGGGGCAGTGGGCCCGGCATGGTGAACCCCCTGGACATCGCGCTGGTCCTGCTGTTCCTCGTCGTCGCGGGCTTCGTCCTGCGCCACTGGGGACGGCAGCACCGCTGACCCGGCGACGCCCCCGCCCCGCAGGACGGGGGCGCGCCGATCCGCTTCGCGCACGTGGCCGACCCCGCCCGGACGGCCGTCCGGGCGCGGAAAACCCGCGGGGCCCGGACGCGTACCGGCTATAAGGTGCATCCGTGGACAGTCTGGAAGGCCTCGTCATCACCAGGCGGCTTCGGGTTCCCGTCGACGCCCCCGCGGCCACCACCCCCGGCTGGGGAGAGGTGGCCGCGCGCCAGCTCGACGCCGCGCTGCTGAGCGTCGGCTTCACGTGCTCGGCGGCCCTGCTCGACCGCCTGGGCAGGCTGCCCGGGGAGACGGTGGTCGATCTCGGGGTACGGGTCCTGGCGGCCGTCCGCCACCTGGTCGGCGACCACGTCCGGCACAACGTGTACTTCATCGACTTCCCGAGGAACGTGCCCGACACCCTGGAGTTCTGGGCCGGGTTGCTGCGGCAGGCCATGCTCGACCCGGTCGCCGCCACGCCCGTCCCGTCGCCGGTGCTCGACCTGCTCACGCTGCCCGGCTACGGCCGCTACCGGCACACCTACGCCGACCTGCTGGCCGCGCACGCCGAGCTCGTCCCGCTGGCCGGTGACCGGGTGACCGTGCTGGAGCTCGGCGGGGGCCTGGAGGCGGAGGTGCGCGACCTCTACCACTCGCTGGCGGGCTCGGAGGTCCCGCTTCCGGCCGAGGACCTGACGGCGCTGCGGTCGCTGGCCGCGTCCTGCGCCGACGAACCCGAACGCATCCCGGTGCGCGAGAACCGCGCCGTCGTCAACGAGGTGCGCCTGGCCGCGGGCCGCCCGCTGCTCGTGGACACGGTGACCGACGTGCTCCGGCTCGCCTGCGGCTGCTCCGGCGGTGACGTCACGCTGGCCGTCCCCACCCGGTTCCGCTCGTTCCGCCGGGCCGAGCGCCGCACCCTGTTGCAGGCCCTGGACGCGGTCGCCTCCCCCGCGAGGCTCGGCGACGTCCCGCGGTACCGCGAGCAGTGGAAGCGGCTCGGCGAACGGCTCCACCCCGGCGAGCACCCGCACCTCCCGCGCGCCGCGCACGTCTTCGAGGTCGCCAGAGGCGTGCGCCGGGCGCGCGGTCTCGACAGCCGGGTGGAGGAGGCCCTGTCGGCCGGCCGCACCGGCGAGGCGGTCGACCTGCTGGAGAGGAGCCCCGGCGCGCTGCTGCGCCGTCTCGACCACCTGCTGCGGACCGGATCGCCGGCCTCGGCCGTGCTGGACGCCGCCGAGAGGGCCACGGCGGGCGCCTCCGGCCGGGTCCTGCTGTCGCTGCGCGAGCACCTGCAGAACCGGCTCACCCCCGCGGCCGGACGGGTCTTCGTCAACCGGCACGGCAGGGCGTGGACGGCGGCCGACGCCCGCCCCCCGATCGAGGAGGACGTCGTGTCGCGGGCGGTGGCCCTGCTCGACGAGGAGATCACCCGGCGCCTTCCCGACCCCGGCACGCTGATCGTCGATCCCGAGGCGCTAGACATCGCCCTGCCGCTGTCCGGCAAGGCCGTCGCACCCGGGCTCGGCATGCTGCCGCGCGGCTCGCTGTCGGCGGTGGACGGGGAGTCGCTGCGGTTCTTCGTCCACTGGCGGCAGGCCGGACGGCGCACCGACTACGACCTGTCGGCCCTGATGCTGGACGCCTCCTACGACGATCCCGAGCACGTCTCGTGGACGAACCTCGGCAACGGCTTCGCCGAGTACTCCGGCGACCTCGTCGACGCCCCCGAGGGGGCGAGCGAGTTCATCGACGTCCGCCTCGCGCGGGCGACCCGGCCGATCGTCATCCCGCAGGTGCACATCTACACCGGTGAGGCGTTCGACGAGGCCGCCGAGGCGTTCTTCGGCTACATGACCAGGGACGCCGAGCAGGAGGGCATGCCGTTCGAGCCGCGCACCGTGCGGATGAAGTCCGACCTGCGCGGATCGGGACGGGTCGCCCTGCCGTTCGTCCTCCTGCGCGGCGACGGCGGCGCCTGGCGGGTGAAGTGGCTGCACCTCTACCTGAAGGGTGCGCCCCGCTTCAACCAGGTCGAGGGCAACCGCCTCACGACCTCCGCGCTGGTGCGCTCGATCGTCGAACGCGACCACCTGCGCGTCCGGTACCTGGCCGGCCTGCTGCGGCGGAAGGGTCCGGCGGGCGGGCACACCACCTACATCGGCCTGCAGGCACCGGCCGGCCTGCCGGCGGGCACGCGGGTGTACACGCCCGGGACGCTGCACGAGCTGATCCCCGCCTGATAAAGTGCGGACCGCGAGGCCATGGGAGGGCTTCCTTCTCACTTTTCTGGTAAAGATCCAGCCTTCCCGCCTTCCTCGCATCCCGGTCGTGAGGCCATTCGGGGGCTTCCTTCTACCTGGTTCGATTCCAGGTGGGCCCAACCGGGCCTACTGGTGGTGTCTCAGCTCCCGAGCCCTCCTCACGACCGGCCCACCGCCCTGGTGATCGGCATGCGGCCGTCCGCGAGCGGGAACCCGTCGACCACCCCGACGACGGCAGGAAACTCGGCACTCCCCCGACGGCCGGAGGCCGGACCCTTTTGTCGGCGATCACTGCGATCATGCCGCTACCTGATCAAAGGAGCGGTGATGACACAGACCCCCGCAGAACTCCCCCGGCTCTCCGAGCACGAGGTACTGGACGAGATCTACTGCGTGTCCTTCGTCCGGGGGCTCGCCCCGGAAGAGGTCCTCCGCCGGTTCGGCGTGGACGAGAGCACCATGGAGGAGGTCACGTCCGACGAGCTGGGCGAGCGCTCGGCGGAGGGCATGAGCGACGACGCGGCCGGTTACGTCGGCGCGGTGAAGGTCGGCGACTGGACCCTGGTCATCGAACCCGGAGGATGGAAGCTCGCCGTCGACTCCGAGGTCATGGCCCGGGTCGGGCGGGGAACCGAGGTCGTGTCGGTCTGCTGTCACACCTACGCCTCGGACACCTTCGCCTACATCGTCGACGGGGAGCCGGTCGTCTGGTTCGACCCGATGCTTCCGGACGCGCGGTCGGGCAGCGATCCGGACCGCTTCGTCAAGGAGATGCGCGAAGTCGGCCTGGGCCCCGAGTACGACATCGAGGACGACGGCTCGCACATCGACCTCCCGATGGAGCGCTCGTTCGCCTTGGCCGGCAGGATCACCGGTCTTCCGTTCTCCCCGGAGATGCTGGAGCTGCGGTTCCTCGGCGCAGAACCCCTGGAGGACTGATCGGCGGGTCCGTACGGGGACCGGCCCTCGGCCGCCTCGAGCGCTCACGGGAGCGGACCGGCGGCCCTCGTACCTCAGGGAGGTCGGCGTGGGGCGTGAGCCGCGCCAGAACCACGCGGGCACGCCGGACGGTGCGACCGGCGGAGATGTGCGGTGTCCGCGACACCGTGTGCACCGCCTCCTCCGGTTCGCGCGGTGATCTCCCTGCTCCCACCGCGTTCCGGGAGCGAGCCGGCGCGTGAAAACGGGATGAGACCACCGGGGCTCGGTCCTCCTCCCCGGGCCAAGACGTCGCACCGGCCTGACATGCGGGAAGCTCCATTGGCCTGACCCGGCCACCATGAGCAGGCAACCGGGGCGTATCCGGCGGCGTCTTCTCCCGTTCGCATCTTCTGCCCCTGGAGTACCTTCATGCGACCCCTTCGCACCCTCGCCGTTCTCGCCGCACTGGCATCCGCCGCCTTGCTCGCTCCCCCCGCCCAAGCGGCGGCGACCGTACGGACGTCGGCCGCGACGATCTACCGCGGAGAAGGTGATCAGCTTCTGCGGGTCCGGACGACGACCAGGCCCGGCATCGTGAAGATCACCCACAACGGGGAGGGCCACCTCGCGGTCTGGACCCTCGCTCCGTCAGGCAGAGAGGACGATCTTCTCGCCAACCAGGTCGGCGCCTACAAGGGAACCTCCGCGTTCAACACCGGCACGTCCAACAGGACCGCCGCGTTCAGCATCAAGGCCGACGGCGCCTGGACCCTGCAGGTGCTGCCCCTGACGAAGGCGCGTTCCTGGTCGATCACCAGCCGCGGCACCGGGGATGACGTGCTCCGGCTGAGCAGCACCAGCCGCGGTCTGCACCGCCTGAGGATCCGTCACAGCGGCGACGGTCATTTCGCGGTGTGGACGCTGGACGCGAACGGCCGCACCCACAACCTGGTCGTCAACAAGGTCGGCTCCTACAACGGTACCGTTTCGCTGCCCCCGGGCACCCGGTACGCATCGATCAAGGCCAACGGCACCTGGTCGATCGTCCGCAGGTAGGCCATTCGAAGGTGTCCTTGGACGACAAGGCGGAATACACACGCCTAGAGTGACCGTTTGGACGGTTTTGTCACCCCCGGAACGAGCGACATCTTTGGATTTTCCGCCCATCACCTCGCGTTCCCTATACCCTTCGCAAAGTCACGTTTCGGAGGAGTGTCCACAGGGGGTCGGTGTGCCATTGCCGTGGGGCGATCTCCCGGTCGGGAGGCTGCTCCGCCTCGCTGGAGTCGATTCCACCATTGACGCCAATGTGATGGAATTGGCGCTGAATCCCCTCCCCGAGACCGGCCCCGCCGTCATCACCTACGCCGCAACCGAAGGTTATTCCGTCTCAGAGATGGTGGACTCCATTCTCTGCGATCTGGAAACACTGGCCATCGGGCTTTTCCCGGCCTGGTTACCCGGAGGGGAGAAGCTTTCCGGCCCCGGCGGTGGCGGAGTGGAGGCGGCGAGGATCCTCGCGACGCGCCTCGCATCAGGCAGCCGTCATTTCGGACCGTTCCTGGCCGACCTCGCCACCCGGGCCATCCGGCACCGCGGCCCGTTGGTCCCCGGACGGCCCGGCCCGAAGGGACGATCGTTCCCCGCGGAGTGGCGGGCCGCCGGTCTGGCCCGGGTCATCGCCTCCACGTTCGGCCGCGAATCGGCGGCGCTGGTCGTCTACGTGCCGGAGAAGCTGACCTCCCACGGGGAGACGATCCTGGTCGCCGGATGCGAATGGCTGGCGCACCGGAGCGGTATGGGGGTCTGGCTCGTCGGCCCCGAACTGCGCCGCGTCGAAACCTTCCACCTGGAGGTACCCGCAGCGGTCAGGAGACTGGCCGGAAAGCTGACGGCTCCGCCGCTCACCGCGACGGTGGGAGTGCCGCCGATCGCCGGAAGGCCGCACCCGGGGAGCACCGTGGAGCAGGCACTGGAGGCGGCCCTGGCGGAATGCGACTGGGCTCATGGCCGGATCTGGAATCAGACGTACAAATCCAAAGACCCTTTGTTCGTCATGATCCGTACGGATCTGATATGGCTCCGGGAGAAGTGCGTCGTGGAACTCGACGGACCGGAACACGCGACGTCCGCCCAAAGAGAGCGTGACCGGATTCGTGACCGGCACCTGGAACGTGACGGGTTCACGGTGCTGCGATTCACCAACCAGCAGGTGATGAGCGACCTATCGGAAGTTTTGCGTCACATCAATGAATTCCTCCGGGCACGACGCCTCGGGGTGAGCGAAAGAGCAGGCTGATGTCCGAAGAAAGACTCACGTACCGCCAGGTCGCAGCTCTGCTCGTGCTGAGAGAGCTCGGAACCCCGTTGCCCCACAAGGGACTGAAGGATGAATGGGGCTTGGAGCTCACACCTAAGAACCGTGCGGGTCTCGTCGATGCCAAGCTGATCGAGTCGGAGACCAGAAAACGAGCTTTCTGGTACACGATCACACCGGCCGGTGAAGAGCGCGCCATCGAGGAGGTACGCAAGGGAATCCCGGTGTCCTCCCGGTCGGGCAAGGCGCTGGCCCTTCTGTACCTGCGATCCCTCCTGGTGTCCAAAGCAGCGACCTCGGTCATCGAGGAACCCGTCCGGGCAC
Organism: Streptosporangium longisporum; assembly: GCF_039534895.1. NCBI lineage: Bacteria > Bacillati > Actinomycetota > Actinomycetes > Streptosporangiales > Streptosporangiaceae > Streptosporangium > Streptosporangium longisporum. The sequence continues at coordinate 497,559 of NZ_BAAAWD010000019.1, forward strand.
CGGCGACGACGGTGTCGCCGGTGTCACCGGAGGAGGTGGAGGGCCGGATCCGCAAGGCCTATGCGAAGATCACACCCGGTGCCGGCCGGTGGGTCTCGATGACCAAGCTGCGAGCCCTCCTGACCGACATCGATCGGGATCTCCAGGACGACGTCATGCGCGCCATGATGCTGGCGGGGCGTGTGGACATCGAGCCCGTCGCGATCGTGGGCGACCTGAGGCCCGAGGACCACGAAGCCGCGATCGTCATCGGCAGCACACCCAACCATCAGTTCCGCGTCGGGGCGTGACGATGGTCACCGAATGGTACGCGCTGAAAAGTCTCAAGAGCTTCTCGACCGTCAACGCCAGCGAGGACGTCTGGCAGCCGGTTCCGTTCCACGTGCCCGGAATGCACCCGGAGGCCTCCCACGCCCTTCGCTCGGGACTGGACGCCGCCGCCGACTCTCCCGTGACCAGCCCGATCGGGGTGGTCCTCGAGGGTGGCGCCGGAAGCGGGAAGACGCACCTGATGAGCTGGTTGCGTGAGCAGACCGTCCAGCGCGACGGCTACTTCTTCCTGATGGACGTTCTCGACGCCCGCAACTTCTGGGAAAGCGCCGTCGTGTCCATCCAGGACGGGCTGGCCCGGGTGGGCACGGACGAGGAGACCCAGCTCAAGCGGTTCCTGCGCAATCTCACGGGCCTGATGCAGCTCCCGCGAAAGACCCAGAAGACGATCATCGGTAACCAGCCGGTCACCCGCGAAGATCTCGATCTGTTCATCAAGGCCCTGTACGGGATCGATCGCCGGGTCGGCAGAGAGACGCAGGACGTCGCCCGGGCTCTCGTGCTCCTGGGGGCCTGTGACGATGCCCTGGTGGACATCGGCGAGTCCTACATCTGCTCGATCGAGGACGGCGAGCGCTACCGGCTGGGGTGGGGATTCCGGCAGGTCCGCAAATCCCCGCAGGAGATCGTCCGTGACATCTCGCGGCTGCTGGCACTGACCGGCCCGAGCGTCATGGCCTTCGACCAACTCGACACGTTCATCGCGCAGAGCAATCTCTTCACCGAGGGCGGCTCCAGCATTCCGGCGACCTCGGCGGCTCTCCAGTTCGCTCACGGGCTGACCAGCCTCCGCGAGGTGTCCAGCCGAACCCTGACGGTTCTGTCCTGCCTGCCGGAGACGTGGACGATCCTTGAGGACCTGGCCGTCAGAAGTTTCAAGGACCGCTTCCGGAAGGCCACGTTCCTCCGGCGCATCCCGACCCCCGAGGTCGGGGCGGAGCTCGTCACCGTGCGACTCGCGGAGCACTTCACGGACATCGGCTTCGACCGGCCGTATCCGACGTGGCCGATCAAACCGGAGGCCTTCGCGAAGGCTCCGTTCTACACCCCGCGTCAGATCCTGGCACGTCTCCACGAGCACATCCAGAAGTGCCTGCACAAGGACGGTGAGATCACCGAGCTGGACAACCTCGACCCGCTCGCGAACCTCGACGATCCTCCTGCGAAGCGTGAACCCGAGGAGGAAGCGCTCCGGGCGATCGACATCAAGTTCGCGATGCTGGCCGATTCGGCCGACATCAGTGGAGCGCTGGACACCGAACTGGAGGACACGGTTCTTCCCGGCCTGATCTCGGCGGGCCTCCGGGCCTGGATCGTGGAGCAGCGCGGGACGTCCGCGCGCTACCGGGTCGACCCGCCGATGGGCCGGAAGACCTCTCTTCACGCCGGTCTCAGGCAGATCCTGAACGAGGCGACCGAGGACGAGATCCATTGGGCGTTCCGCGGCATCGCCGCCACGCACCATCTCGCGGCGTTGACCCGGCTCCGCAAGGCGGCTCTCAAAGCCGGTCTCGCGGAGGAGAGCCCCAAGCGCCGGTTGATCATCGTCCGGAACATTCCGTGGAACTCCGGGCCGGTCACCCAGGAAGCGGTCGCCGACTTTCTCGCCAGGGGCGGCCGGGTGATCGCGGCCGACGAAGAGGACCTCAAGGTACTGTGCGCCTTGCGGGATCTCTTCGCGGAGAGTGTCGCCCACCTCGACCAGTGGATCGCCAGCAGGAAACCCATCGCCGACCTCAGGTTCCTCAAGGAGGCCCTGGATGACTGGCCGGATCCGACCGCTCCGCAGGAGCCCCGGGCCCCGAAAGCACCTGAGGAGCCACCCGCGCAGGCGAAGCCTCTTCCGGCTCACGAGACCGGTACCTCGGACGGCTCTCCGGAAAACAGGCCGGCCGAGGTGCCGTCGCTGACCGTGGGACGCTCGGACGATGGCGGCCACCCGGTCTCCGTCGAGTTGGAGGCGCTCCGTAAGCACGTTGCGATCTTCGCGGGATCCGGCTCGGGAAAGACGGTCCTGATCAGGCGGATCATCGAGGAGTGCGCTCTTCAGGGCGTGTCCTCGATCGTGCTCGATCCGAACAACGACCTCGCCCGTCTCGGCGACGCATGGCCCGAAGCACCTTCCGCCTGGGGCCCTGGGGATGAGGACCGGGCGGCTCGCTACATCGCGGACACCGATGTCGTGGTCTGGACACCACGCAGGGAGAAGGGCCGTCCGCTGGCCTTCCAGCCGTTGCCCGACTTCTCCAGCGTCCGGGACGACGTCGACGAGTTCAACGAAGCCGTTCACGCCGCCATGGCGGCGCTCACCCCACGGGCGAAGGCTGAAGGCAACAGCAGCAAGTCCCAGGTCGCCCGGGCGGTGCTCATGGAGGCGGTCGTCCATTTCGGAAAGTACAAGAACAGCGGCCTCGACGGGCTGATACACCTGCTCGCGGACTTCCCCGAGGACATCAGCCAGATCAGCGGGGCGGCGAAGATCGCGGATGGGCTCGCCCAGGTGCTCCGGGCCGCTGCCGTGACCGATCCACTGTTCGGAGGAGAAGGCGAGCCGGTCGATCCGGGGAGGCTCCTCACTCCGGCCGCGGGAAAGCGGGCCCGGGTTTCGGTCATCAGCTTCGTGGGGCTGCAGGGTGACTTCGAGCGGCAGTCCTTCGTGAACCAGTTGCAGATGGCGCTGTTCGCCTGGATCAAGAAGAACCCCGCCGGTGACCGGCCCCTCGGCGGGCTCTTCGTCATGGACGAAGCGCAGACCTTCGCCCCCTCGGGCACCATGACCGCGTGTACGCAGAGCACACTCGCGTTGGCGTCCCAGGCCCGGAAATACGGGCTCGGGCTGGTGTTCGCGACTCAGGCGCCCAAGGGCCTGCACAACCGGATCCCGGGCAACGCCGCGACACAGTTCTACGGCCTGCTCAATGCGGATGTGCAGATCGAGGCCGCGAAAACGATGGCCCGCGTCAAAGGCGGCAGGGCCGATGACATCGGTTCGCTCCGCAGCGGCCAGTTCTACGTCGCACCTGAAGGCGCGAGGTTCACGAAGGTGCGTACCCCCCTGTGTCTGACCCATCACCCCAGGGCGCCGCTGACGACCGAGGAGGTCATCGCCCGGGCGAGCCGATGATCCTGTGGGTCGGCCGTACTCGTCCGGAGCCTGGTCACCTCGCGGAGAGGGTTGTGCGTGCCATCACGACATTCGTGTGACGGTGATGCCGACCGGCGGGTTCGTGTCGCAGGGGAGCCGTACGGGCCGGTCTCGAGGAGCAAGGCGGCGATGTCGGTGAGCTCGAGAGGCACACCGTTTCCGGAGAAGAGTAGGGGCTGCCCCCCGGGTGGTGTGCGTCAAGGCGCGTAATCACCCAGCAACGCGGAGGGGGTCACGAGATCTCGTGACACCCTCCGCGGCCTGGTGTTACCGGGACAGGACGACAACGGACGGCAAGCCGGGCACCGACACTTCCCTGCGGATCACCGGATGACGCTCCATTCGAGAGGGCGGCGAAACCACGACGCGGATAGTCACGGAGGCCCCTCGCGCCGCGTCGGAGCCCTGCGGGCACCGGACCCAGCACGCCAGGAAACGAGGTGACGTGGACGAAGTGGGTGGAGAACGATCTCGTCTTCACCTCCCTTGTCGGCACTCCCCCGGACTCCCACAACGTGCGGCGGGACCGCTGTGGCAGAAACGGCCTACCGCGAGCAGATCCGCCCGGTCCTGCGCGGCGAGGCGGAGGCGATGGACCGGACCTTCACATGACGGAAGCCACAGCAGTCAGTTGGTCCCCCAGAGAACAATGGCTGCCGGCAATCGGCTTGATCGATGCCCTCGGGCGTTCCCTCATCGCTTGGCGTCCACGCTCCCGTTGTCGGTGCCGGCTGCCATCATGCTCCTCACATGGCGGAGGAAGGACCGACGGATGCGGAAGCCAGGCGACCAGGGAATGGACGGCGACACGAGTAAGGCCGATCTGGACGTACGCGCCCATCATAGGAAGGCCCAGATCCGGTCGGCCGTGGCAAGCGATCCCGCCACGCCCCCGGAGGTTCTCGAAGCCATGGCGACGGACCCCTCCCGCACGGTCAGGCGTGCCCTGGCGGCTCGGACCGACGCACCGGCCGGAGTCTTGCGTGCGCTCGCTCGGGACCCGGATCTGAAGACCCGTCAGAGTCTTGTCGAGAATCCCTCATGCCCGTCCGATGTCCTGATGACCCTGGTCGAAGACCCTCACTGGTCGGTCCGATGGTCGGTACCGGAGCATCCGGCCGCCGTCATCGACGTCCGCCGCGCCATCTGCCGGTCCGCGGACAAGGATCTGCGCGGGCTGCTCGCCGAGCAGGACGGGCTGGACAGGGAGACGAACTCGGTGCTCGCCGCAGACCCCTCTCCCAACGTCCGAGCGCGCCTGGCGGCTCGCACCCACGCCCCGGACATCCTCGCCGCCCTGATAACCGACGCCGACCCCAAGGTTCGTGTCGGTGCGACTCAGAACTCGATCACCACGATGAACCAGTATCGCCTTCTTGCGAACGACAGGTCCGCGACCGTGCGTGTAGCCGCGATAACGTCGGAAAAACTCCCGCACGACGAACTGCACCGCCTCGCCCATGACCGATCGGTCAGTGTGCGGCTGTGCCTGGCCGCATGGCCCACGACGCCGGAGACCGTCTTACGGGTTCTCGCGGAAGACAGCCATCCCAAGGTGATGACCTGGGCCCGAGCCAGACTCGGCGAGAACACCCGGTCCGCTCGGGAACTCATGGGCCAGCGCGTCAGCAGCACTCGTACCTCGGAGACGTCGGCGTAGGGCGTGAGCCGCGCCTGGGCCACGCGGGCACGCCGGATGGTGCGATCGGCGGAAATGTGCGGTGTCCGTGACGCCGTGTGCGTCGCCTCCCGGTTCGCGCGGTGATCTCCCTGCTCCCGGCGCGTTCCGGGAGCGAGTCGGCGCGTGAAAACGAGATGAGACCGCCGGAGCAACCCTGTAGCCTCACCTCTGCGCTCCTGTAGTCCAGCGGCCTAAGAACTGCTAACACAATGAGTTGAGGCGGCGCCAGCAGAGCAAGGCGCAGCCGAGGCTGAGGAAGGCTTCGTGGATGTCGTTGCGGACTTCCCAGCGGATGCGTAATCGGCGGAAGTGGTGGAGCAAGGCGAAGGCCTGTTCCACGACCCAGCGCTGTTTCCCCAGACCAGAGCCGTGCTCGGTACCGCGTCGGGCGATCAGCGGGCGGATGCCCAGGGCGCGGACCTGCTTGCGGTACTTGTCGTGGTCGTAGCCGCGGTCGGCCAGGACGACGTCAGGCCGTCGGCGAGGCCGGCCACGCTTGCCACGCACTGGCGGGATGGCCCGCAGCAGCGGGATCAGCTGAGTGACATCGTTGCGATTGCCGCCGGTGAGGATGACGGCGAGCGGGATGCCGGTGGCGTCGGTGATCAGGTGGTGCTTGCTGCCGGCCCGTCCTCGATCGACTGGACTCGGGCCGGTCTGCGCCCCCCTTTTAAGGCTCTGACGTGGGAGGAGTCCACCGCGGCGCGGGAGAAGTCGAGAGCATCGGCCGCTCGCAGCCGGGCCAGGAGCACCTCGTGCAGGCGCTGCCAGACACCTGCCTTGTGCCACTCGTTCAGCCGCCGCCAGCACGTCATGCCCGAGCCGTAACCCAGTTCCTGTGGCAGGTGCTCCCAGGCGATGCCGGTGTGCAGCACGAACAAGATGCCTTGCAGGGCCAGACGGTCATCGAGCCGTTTGCGTCCTGGCCAGCGGGCCCGGCGCTGGTGTTTCGGCAGCAGCGGCTCGATGACCGCCCACAACTCGTCGCTGACCTCCCACGGCTTCAGCCGCGCCACCCGCCACCCCTCTCACCGTCGCTACAGCGAGAGATCAAAGCACAGTCAGACTCATTCTGTTAGGCGCTCTAAGACGTCGAGCGCCCTCTTCTGCAGGGACTCGGCAACACCGGTTCGAATCCGGTCGGGAGTGCGCTGGGGCCCTCTCCGTCTTCGGACGGCGGGGGCTTCTGCTCGTTCCCGGCCACCGGATCGAGCAGCTTCCGCGCCTCCGGGTCGAACCGACCGAGCTCCCGCCGAGCCGGTGGGGTTCTGGACACGCGACCACACGCCCGGGCCCCGTCCGACTGAGCTTGCTCCGCTTTGACGGACACCATCGTTGTGGTGGTCAGGCTGCGCGGGCGGCCTCGTAATCGGCAGGGCTACGGTAGCTCAGGCTGCTGTGCAGCCGGTGCAGGTTGTACCAGCCCTCGATGAATTCGAAGATCGCGCTTCGGGCGGCGGAGCGGGTGGGCCAGGGTTGGATGTTAAGAAATTCGCCCTTGAGCGTGGCGAAGAACGACTCGGCCAGCGCGTTGTCCCAGCACTGACCGGTACGACCGACCGACAGTCGCACTCCGAGCCGTTCAGCCAGGGCGGTGTAGTCAGCGCTGGTGTACTGGCAGCCCTTGTCCGAGTGAAAGATCACCGGTCGGGTGGGGCGGCGGCGTGCCCAGGCCTGGAGCAGCGCGTCGGTGACCAGGTCGGTGCGCAGATGATCCGCCGTCGCCCAGCCGACCACCCGGCGCGAGGCGATGTCGATGACGGTGGCCAGATACAGCCAGCCCTCCTCGGTGGCGATGTAGGTGATATCGCCACACCAGCGGGCATCGAGCCCGGCCGCATCTGGTGTGAAGTCGCGGCCGATCAAATCCGGCCGGGTGCCGGCGCCCGGGCCGGGGACGGTGGTCCGCCGCCGGCGCCGCCGATACCGTCCGGCCAGGCCGAGCACGCGCATCAGTCGGGCCACCCGCCGCCGGCCGCACTGCTCACCGTCTCGCTGCAGTTGCGCGTGCACCCGCGGCGCGCCGTAGCTGCCCCGCGAGCGTGCGTGCACCTCGGCGATGTGCTCGGCCAGCTCCGCATCACGCACCGCGCGCGGACCGGGCAGCGCGCTGCGGCGCGAGTAGAAGGCGGCACGGGAGACTCCCAGCAGCTCACACGCCCGTTTGACGCTGTGGCCGCCCTGCTTCTCCGCCTCGATGAACGGGTGCACGCTCACCGGGTCTCCCTCACGAAGAAAGCCGTCGCTCGCTTGAGCACGTCGACGTCTTGGCGAAGCCGCTGGTTCTCCCGCCGCAACGCCTGCAGCTCCTGCCGCTCACTGCTGGTCAGCCCGTTCCTGTCGCCGGCATCGACCTCGGCCTGGCGCACCCATTGCCGCACCGCGGTCTCGGTCAGATCGAAGTCCTTGGCCACCTGCCCGACCGGGCGGTCACCGCGCCGGCACAGCTCGACGATCTCGGCTTTGAACTCGGGCGTGAACGAGCGGCGAGGACGCGGCTTCTTCTTCCCCATGCTCTCCATCATGGACATCCTCTCGGGGGCGAGCCCCTGATCTCGGATGTCCGTCAAACCGGATCAAGCCCAGACAGTTCGTGAGGAATGATCGTTCGTCGGCCCGTCAGCGCTCCCGTCTTCCCTCCGCCACAGGAGCGTGAACCGCCGGGGCTCGTTCTCCGCCCCGGGCCAAGACGTCGCACCGGCCTGACATGCGGGAAGTTCTGTTGGCCCGATCCGGCCAACATGAGCAGGCAACCGGGGCATATCCGGCGAGCCTCCTCTCACCGCTAAGGAGACCCACTGCGTGAAGGTCAACGTCATGTGGGTTACCGCACAGGTCCTTGCGCACGCGGACCCGAACTTCGACATCCACGAGTTTGCTCCTCTGTCCGGGGTGAGAGGACTGTCGCCTTTTTTGCCGAAAAGCGGTCTACGCCGTGACCACGACGGCAACTACATGCAAGCCCCACCGGTGTAGCGCAGACGAACGCCTCGCTCGTCCTCCTCGTAGAGGCCGGCGGGGCGTCTTCGTGTTGCGAGCTCAGCTGGTGCGGTACTCCACCCACGTCCGCCCGGCCGCCGCAGCCTGGGCCCGGGACGCTCGGATTCCGGTGGGGCCGTTGCGGGCGACGAACTCGCGGAACAGCGACCACACGGCAGCCAGACCGGTCACCGCGTCGGCCGGGGCGCTCTTCCACGCGGGTACCTGCTCGGCCAGCTGCTCGGCCTGCTCGGGCGTGTGACCGGCCAGGATCAGCCGGGGCACCAGCAGGGCGGTCTCCACCCAGGCGGCGCCCTGGCAAGCGAGCCCCCAGTCGACGACCCTCACCCCGGCCGGACAGGCGAGGAGGTTGCCCTCGTGGAGGTCGGCGTGCAGCAGCGTGGACCCGGTGAGCGCGTCCAGATCGAGGAGCCCGCGGGCGTGACGGTAAGCGTCGGCCGCCAGCAGATCAACAGGCGGGTCGGCGAGCAGCGCGTCAGCACGGCGGGTCAGGAACTCGACGTTGTCGACGACGGGGGGCACCTGGGCGCCCGGGTTCGGGCTGAGCGTTTCACCGAGCACCTGGACGAGCTCCAGGACGCCGTGAAGATCCGGGGAGGCGAGGCCGAGCTTGGCCTCCCGCGCGTCGTCGACGTGCTCGATGAGGAGGGTGATCCATCCGGCGGTGTGCCCGCTCCACAGGAGTCGCGGAGCGGGCACAGCCTCGGGTAGTGCGGCGCAGACGAAGCGCTCACGCTGATAGAGCGACGCGGACGGCGAACTGTCGGGCAGGGCCTTGACGAACACCCGCCCGGCCGCCGTGTCCAGCCGTGCGGCGAGTCCCGCGGTGAGGCCACCTGGCAGGGAGGTCACGTCCAGGATGGGCTCGCACTCGGCCGTGACCGCTGCGCGCACCTCGGCGGGGAGGTCATCCCATCGGTACCCGGTCATGCTCCGCACGCTACGCCGCCTCTACCAGGTAGGTGGCCTATTTGTTGCTGTCGGTGCAGCCCTGGTGGCACTGGCTGCACTTGCCGGTGCCGCTGCCCTCGCACGCGGCGGCGTGCCCCCACAGGCCGCGGACGACCGGCAGGCCGAGCTTGCGCATGACGGCGACGGTGTCAGCCGCCGTGCACCCGTCGCTGCCGACGCCTTCCTCGTCGGTGGGGGCGTGGTGGATGAAGCGGCCAGCGTTCCGCTGGCAGAAGTCGGCGTACTCCTTGGTGTAGAGGATGAAGGTGTGCCAGCCGATGTCGACGATCTCGGACGGCGCGAGCCGGGCTTCCGGGCGGGCGGCGCAGGCGGCGAGGAAGGCGAGCGCCTGCTCCATGATGACGTCGGCCTGTTGGGCGTGCTCGGGGTGGTCGACGCGGATACGCGCGGTCAGCCGGTCGAAAAGGGCGGACGGGATGAGGGTGCGGGGGGTGGTGGCGGGCCGGTCGAGGATGACGGTCATGGGTCCTCCGAACGGAGCTGGAGCCCTAACCCTGTGTTAAGGGCTGCTACTCCTTGACGTTCCTCTCCGGTCGGAGGAACGTCGAGGGTCCGACGATGTGAACGAATGTGAGACCTGCGGTGGCTCCCAAACGTGCACGTCCGATCGCCAACCTGGCCCTGGCTGCGGCGATCGAAGCAGCAGGATGGACCCGCGCCGCGACCGCCCGGCACATCAACGCCGTCGCCGCCGAAACCGGTACTCCGCTGCACTACGACCACTCGACGGTCGGTCACTGGCTGACCGGGACGACACCGCGGCCGGAGGGTATAAGCGCTGGCGTGGAGGCGTTTCGCCGTGGCCTCCACCGGTCGGACCTTGTACCGGCTGATCTGGGCTGGCCGGAGGTTGCCGGGCTCGTCGAGGCGGCGGATGATCCGTGGCAGGGTGATGTGGTCGCCCGGCTGACCGCCCTCGGGGAGGACGACATGCTGCGCCGCCGTACCGTGCTGACCGCCGGCGCGTTCTCCCTGGCCGGGTTTGCCGCACCTCCTCCGGCCGACCCGGCTCGCGCTTCCGCCCGCCGAGGAGGCGCCGGGGATGTGGAGAGGATCCGCGAGACCGCCCGCCGCTTCGGCGACCTCGACGACCTGTACGGCGGCGGCCATGCCCGCCACGCGGTCGCCGCCTACCTCGTGCATGACGTGGCCCCTCTGCTGCACGGCACCACGGGCCGGGCCCGCCCGGACCTGTTCCGTGCCGCGGCTGAGCTGACCTACTTGGCGGCGTACATGGCGATGGACGCCGGCGCGAACGGCCTCGCGTTGCGCTACTACGTGCAGACCGTCCGGCTGGCCGACGAGGCGGGGGATCGGGTGCTGCGGGCCACGTCCCTGCGGTCCATGGCCGTGCAGGCCCGCGAGCTCGGCCACGACCAGGAGGCGTTGTCCTTGGCGGATGCGGCGGCGTCGGCTCTCGGCGGCCGAGCGCCGGGCCGGACGGTGGCGTGGGTGACGGGCATGCAGGCCGAGGCTCACGCCGGGGTCGCAGATCGGCAGGACGCGCTGGCCCTGCTGCGCCGCACGGAGGCGCAGTTGGAGCGGGTGGACTCGCTGCCGGAGGCGGAGTGGACGGGCAACTACCGGCGCGAGTCGCTGGAGCATCAGACCGGGCTCGCTCTCACCGCGCTGGGCGACCATGTCGCGGCAGCGGAGCACTACGCGGCGTCGGCAGGGTCGCGGCGGCCGGTGGAGCGCCGCACCCGCGCCGTGGTGGGACTGCGGTGTGCTCGCGCGCACCTACAAGCGGGGGATGCGGAGCGGGCCGCAGCGGCGGTGCTGGGGTTGCGCCCGACGTTAGAGGGCGTCGTGTCGGCGCGGGTACGAGGCGAGCTGCGGCTGTTGCGGTGGGGCTGGGCGAGGTGCCGCAGCGACGCGCACGTGGCGGAGGCTGATGTGCTGGTGGCGGGACTGCTGCGGTGAACTCCGAGCATCTGGCCCACCTGCAGCAGGTCATCGCCGACTATGGGCGCGACTATGGGCGCGACTACGCGCGCTACAGCGCTGAGGAGCTATGGCGACTGGCGCTGGGCGATCGCCACCACGTCACCGAGCTCCTGCAGATGCAGATGCCCCTCAGCCAGCGCCGCGAGCTGTACGTCACCGCGGCCGAGCTCTCGCTGGTACTGGCCTGGACTGCTGGTGACCGCGGACAGGTGCGGGCAGCGCTGGCCTACGCCGCTGATGCCCGCTACCACGCGACCGAAGCCGGTCACTCTGAGGCGGTGGCTTGGGCGTTCGATGTGGAGGCCACGACGTGGCTCTATGACGACCAGCCGGATCACGCGCTGCGCGCCGCTGCGCAGGGCGTCACCGTGGCGCCGCCGGGCAGCGCCGCGCAGACCCGTTTGACCGGACAGGTGGCGCGCATCCATGCCCGGCTCCGTCACGCCGATCAGGCGGTGGACGCGCTTGCTCTGCTGCGGGTCCAGGCCGAGCGGCACGAAGAGCACGCGGCAGGGCTGTTCTCCGCTGACGTGGCGCGGGCCTGGTCGGTGGCCGCGACCTCTCATCTGTGGCTTGGCCAGGACGAACAGGCCCGGGACTTCGCGACGCAGGCGAGTCGGCTCTACGAGCGAGACCGGCAGGCATCTCCGACCCGGTGGGGGATCACCCTCTTGGATCTGGGGACCGCCTGTGCCCGGCTGGGAGACCTCGAAGAAGCCGTCGCTCACGGGCTGGCGGCCGTGTCGGTTCCGCGTTACTCGGCAGCGATCGTCACCCGTAGCGGCAGTTTGGGCGCTCTACTGGAGCGCAGGTATCCGAACGCGGCGGTGGTCGAGCGGTTCCGCCGTCGGCTGGTCGAGCTCCAGTAGAGCGTAAAGATGTCCCGGCTCCCCTCGCCGGAGCCGGGACCAACGATCACGACGTCGCCACAGGAGTCCCACGGGTTACCGGTCATACCCGTCCGGCACGGGCTGCGGGACTTCCTATCGGCGCCACACGTTGACGCGCGCGGTGATGAGCAGCGGCGCACCGTCGGGACCCTTCGTATGAGAGGGGACCCACTGCCGTCGTCGCAGCGACCGGTTCGGCCCGTGCACCTGGTTGAGCCAGTGCCCGGACACGACCCAGCGCACGCTGTAGCGCCGCGAGCCGTTCTCTGTGCCGTCGTCGCCGGTCTGCGGTACGTACGTGCCGCAGGTCGATCACGGTCGCCTCGGGGTTCTCTCGCCCCGCCCTGCCGCAGGTGCGGCGCACCGACGTGTCCGGGCGTTCGATGCTGCGCTCGACGAGGTCGGGCTGCTCCATCAGCAGCCAGGCCGCGGCCAGAGCGGCGATGACCGGCGTCAGCACCCCGGCCGGGAGGCTGGCCGGCGAAGCCGGGGCGGCGGTGACCGGCAGCAGGTACGACACGATCGGCATCAGCGGCGATGCCTGGCCGGCGAGGAGCTGCCACACTCCGCGCCGCGATCTCGAGCCGCCACTCGGTCCCGGGAGACCCACAGCCCCACCGTGCCCCCCCTCGGGGCAGGCGGGCCCCCAGGTGCATGCCTCACGGGGACCCGAATCCGCCGGCGTCGAGGTGGCCGACGCTCCCGTCCCGGACGATGAGCCCGCAGCCGGACGGCCGGTCCGCGGTCACCCACCGGGTCGCCGCCAGGTCTCCCCCAGCGGAGACGGCGAGCGCCACCATGTCAGAGGCGACCCGGCACGGACCGGCGGCGCGCAGGTGGTTCGCAACCCCGCACTCACCCGTCAGCTGGTGAAACGTCCCTCACGGGTGTACTTGCACGCCCCCATGAGGCAGTTAGGGCTGGATCCCCAGCCGTCGTCATAGGTGACCCTGCGGTGACGCTTGATCAGGCTGCCCTTGACCTTTTCCGACTGAAGCCCAGGAGCGACCTTCACCTCCGCGTGCTTCCACCAACTGGTGCCGTTCCAGTAGTACAGCCGGTGCCGGGCCCACAGATGACCTGGTGAGTCCCGCGGCAGGCAGTTGAAGATGAAGCTCTCCGCGCGACGCTCCTTGAAACCGCCGAAGTCATGGGTGGTGTACGACTTGGGAGCCAGGCCGGCCTGGGCGTTGTCGTGCCACATGTGCCAGCCCCAGTGTTCGGCGGTGCACGAGGCGGAGAGCACGGCGTCGGCCGGAGCGGTCAGGCCGCGTACGGTGACCGGCTCGCTGGTGATCCGTCGCCCCTGCAGCGCGGTAGGAAGGTCGGTGCCGTGGTCGTCGACGAGGCGCTGGGGCACCGGCACATCGGGCGGGGTGATCTCCAGGTAGGTCTGCAGGTAACTGTTGCTCCGCTCCCAGTCGATGAGCGGCGCACTGCCGATGATCCCGAGCTGGGACATCCCCACTTCGTCGGAGGGCCGGCTGTCGGAGAAGCTCACGGTGAGACCGGTCGTGTATTCGATGTGCGCCAGGAGAATCTCCCTGTCGCTCTCCTCGGGTTCGGCCGCTACAGGGGAGGAGGCGAGCACCATCGTGGTGGCGATGGCCGCGAGTAATTTCATGCCACTCCTTGCGGTTGAAGTTACCTGAGCAGAACGTTAGGCATCGACTCCTGTCCGTGACCACGTAAAAGTCCTCACAGGTGGTCGGCTGGAGGATGCACTTGGCCGTTGACGGTTTCACTCGGTCTCGGCCTCGCGCAGCACGCGGGCCGGGTGGTGATGAGCGATGTGCGGGCCGGCCTCAGCCGTACGAGCTCCTGGCGAAGGTCGAGGTTCGCGGGAAAGGCGAGGTGCGGCTGTACGACTGCCGGCACTCCTGCCTGACCTTCCTGGCCGGCGCCGGGGTGCCGGATGTGATCCTCGCGGCATGGGCCGGACATGCGGACGTCGGCACGCCGACCAAGCGGGTCGACATCAACCCGGACTTGAGTCATCTGCGGGCGGCCACGAAGCAGCTCGACAAACCGTTCGAGTGATCGAAAAGCGAATGCGAGAAATTGTGAGACGGACAGCAGAAAGGCCCCGTCCCACCGAAGTGATACGAGGCCCTGACCTGCTCTTCAACCGCCGGGACGACAGGATTTGAACCTGCGACCTCTTGACCCCCAGGCAACCCAGGTGGGGGCGGGAGCATGCCTGATACCCGCCCCCACCTGCGGATACGGTCCACGGTGGTCCACCGACGTCCAGCCTTGTCCGGGGTCGTTGTCACTCAGTTGGTCACTCAGAAATCTGGGGCTCGGAGGAGTTCAAGCGCTCATGGGGTAGCGGGTCAGCAACTCCCGCACCTCGGGGACATCGGCGTAGGGCTTGAGCCGTGCCAGGACCACGCGGGCGCGCTGGGTGGTGCGGTCGCTGCTGAGGTCAGCGGACATGTCCAGCATCCGCGACGCCGTATGCGCCGCCGCTTCGGGCTCGTTGGCGTCGGCGAGAGCGACGGAGAGCCACGACAGGTACAACGCGACTTCCCGCACGTGAGTGGCGTCGTAGCGCGTCAGAACCTCGGTGAGCAGTGGAACGGCACGCAGCGGGCGACGCAGTTCGGTGTAGGCGCGAGCCTCCATGACCTGGAGCTCATCAGGGCTGACCCAGTACAGGTACGACGGTTCTTCGGCTCCTGCCGTGCTCGCCAGGGCGGCGCTTGCCTCACCCAGTGCTCTGATGGCGGGCTGGGCCTCCCCGGCGCGAGCGTGCGCCCACGCGAGACGGTCCCAGGTCAGTGCGCGGATACGCGGTGAGGCGTGCCGTCCGGCCGCGTCCAGAGCGGCGCGTGTCAGTGCCACGCTTTCCTGCGCGTCGCCGACGTTAGCGATCTGGTAGGCCAGGGAACCGAGAAGGTTGGCCTCCAGGGAGCCGTCTCCGGCCTCGCGGGCGGCGCTGATGCCCAACTGGTAGGTCTGAGTAGCTTGGTCGTGCTGGCCCGCGTCGCTGGCGATCCATCCGACGATCTGTGCCAATTCGCCGATGTTGACCAGCAGCGCCCGGCCTGCCTCTTCGGTGTGGGTGCCGCATCGGTAGAGCCGTACCGCCGCGTCAAGCTCCCGGAAGGCAGGACGGATCAGGTCGCTTCCGGCGATGACGTCATCGGCGAGCCGTAGGCCGTGAACCCGTGCCGCCAAATCCTGCACGGTGCCCATCCCGACCCTTCTCCCGGTTCCGGCGGGAAGGCGGGACAGCGGATCGCCTTCGGGCATGAACGCGGCGAGCACCTGAGCCGGTGACTTGCGGGCCGTCTTGTTCGCCAGGTCGAACAGCTCGGCCTCGGGAAGGTCGAACGCCCGGCAGTACAGCACCCGGTAAGGGTCTTTGGGCTGGTGCCTGCCCTTCTCCCAGTCCTTGATCATGCGGATTAAAGATTCGCGGGTCGGCAGGTGAGCGCGGGTGCTCTCGTCGGCTGCTTCGGTGAGGGCTCGTGCCATCTGTCGTTGCGACCACAGCCGCTCGCGTCGCTCGGCGCGCAACCTCAGTGCCCAACCCGGAATCTCGTCCATCACCGCGCCTTGGGGGAGACATGGGAGACCTGCCGTCTCCCCCAGTCTCCCCTATCGCCTCCTGTGCGAGCACGTGTATGGGCGATGTCATGGGAGGACCGTGAAAAAGCGGAACCCGCAGGCGCGGACACGCCGTACGGGTTCCTTGATCGCACACTGGAGGTGCGACCCATGGACAACTGTAGAGCCGTCCCACCCGCCGTTGACGAGGCGACGGTGGAGAGCCACGACAAGGCGTTGGCCATCGTGCAACGACTTCTCACCGAGCAGGGAATCCGCGCTCACCGCCACCACACGATCAGTCTCGGACTCTTCGCCAACAGTGCGGCTGCCTGGCCCGACCAGCCGCCTCTCCGGTCGTGGATGGAGCGGCATCCGCCGGAACTGACCGTGAAGGGTCCACAGGGCTGGCGCGTAGCCACAGTGACCATGGGGACGCGTTCGGGCAGCTATCTGGTGTCCCTGCGCGACGGCTCCGGCCTCCAAGCGGTGCGAAGCGAGCATCCCGAACAGGTGGTCGCCCTGATCGCGGCCGCTCGGGGGTCGTGACCGTGTACGGCTGGGTCATCCTCGGCGATGCGGCCACCAAGAGAGTCAACGGCCAAGAGGTCGTCGTCACGGCCGGTAAGTCGGGCGACATCGGGGTGGCCATCAGAGCGTGGGAGGACGCTGAGCGCCACCGGATGCTGTACGAACTGGGCAACCTCGGCCGCCTGGTCGATGCCGCGATGGCCCGCCTCCAGGTCCACCACCGCACTTCAGGCAATCGCGGAAAACATGCACCGGAAACGGGCGACACCCGATGACCACTGGTCGGGTACGGCAACACACCTTCCCGTAGTCGCGTTGCCGTACCCGACAGCAATGGCCGTGATCGGGTAACCGTGTCGTTCGGTGGCAACCTGACCCGGAGCGCAGTGCCGCCAGGCGCGAGCACCGGAAGCAGGGCGGCAGAGTCCTTGATCATCTCGATGAAGACGTTGCTGATGATCACTGAGTGGAGACGGCCGGCGCAATGCCGAATGGCACCCCGCAGGGGCCGCGAAGCGGTTGAGCCGGCGGTCGGAGCGGCAGGCGACAGCGCGTACCAGGGCGGCGGGTGCGTTCGGTTCGGCGGGTGCTCGGTGCGGCGGGCGGCGGGCTTACGCCGCGCCGTCCCGGCTGGCGCGGGCCGGGACCGGCCGCCAGGGCCGCACGCCCGGCCCGCTGGCCGTGCCGGGACGGCGGGGCGTGTCCCGCCGTGCGGCGGCGCGGAGCGCTGGCGCCTTGAGGACATCGCGCGTCTCGTCGGCCACAGCGGGACCGCCGTGACGGAGGCGGTCTACCGGAAGCAGATCCGCCCGGTCCTGCTCGGCGGGGCGGAGGCGATGGACCGGATCTTCACGTGACGGGAGCGATAGTCACTCAATTGGTCACCCAGAACGAAGAAAGGGTGCCTCCCTTTCGGGTGACACCCTTGCCGACCAGCTAAAACCTGGTCGGGACGACAGGATTTGAACCTGCGACCCCTTGACCCCCAGTCAAGTGCGCTACCAAGCTGCGCTACGTCCCGGTTGTCCTGCGCCCTCTCGGGCGGGACGTCATAACCTTAGCGCAGATCCAGCGGGCTTGCGCACACGATGACGCCCGCGAGGACAGGCGATCGCGAAGGGTGGCGGGCAGGTGGGACGTAAGGCGTTGATCGACCCCGAGGAGCTCCGGCGGCTGGCCGGGACGGGGTTGTCGAACGCGGAACTGGCCGCCCGGTTCGGGGTGAGCGAGTCAGGGATCTTGCAGGCGAAGCGGGCCGCCGGCCTCTCGAAGCCGATGCTCGACCACTCGCGGGCCCTTCCGTGGAAGCTGGACCGCTCGCACAACCAGTCCGGACCCGCGACGAACCTGCGGAACCTGTCGGCCGTGGCCCAGGGGCGGGTCATTCCGGCCGAGAAGCTGAACACCGCGCTGCGCTGGGCCGGGCGGCTGGTGGAGAGCGGGCTGGACGTGTCCTACGAGCCCGGCCGGGGGTTCACCGAGGTACCCGCCTCACCTCAGGACTGGCTGGTCGCCAGGGTGCTCGATGAGGCCCGGCGGGTTCTCGAGGGCGACGGGGAGCGGCACACCGGCGGATGACGCGGGCAGTGCCCCCCGAAGGTGAGAGAGACGGCGCGGCCTCGGGAGAGGCCCGGCCCTCGGAGACCACGTCACAAAGGGGCAGCCACAGCGGGACCGGCCCCAGTGCGACGAAGGTGGAACTCCCCACCGAATCCGAAATGGCAGGACGCTGAGCGAGATGGGATTAAACAACCGACAAAATGTGAGAAAACATCACATATAGACCACGGCATGGGAATCCGTAAATGTCGGCGGCCGGTTTCGAGCCCTGTACCTGGGGCAGCGCACCGGAACAAGCGCCTACACAACCGGAGGCACACATGACCACCGTGGTCTGGGTGGCCGTCGTCGTGGTCGCGGTGGTAGTGATCGCCGCAGTCGGCTATTTCGTCGTGCAGCAGCAACGCCGGCACCGGCTTCGCGACCGTTTCGGCCCCGAATACGAGCGTACCGTGCAGGAACGCGAGAACAGGCGTGAGGCCGAGCAGGAGCTCATCGCCCGCGAACAGCGTTTCAGCTCCCTCGACATCCGCGCCCTGGACGCCGGGACGCGGGAGATCTACAGCAAGAAGTGGATGGAGGTCCAGGAGCGTTTCGTGGACGCGCCCGGTTTCGCGGTGACCGAGGCCGACCATCTGGTGACCTCGGTGATGGCCGAGCGCGGCTATCCCACGGACAACTTCGAGCAGCGGCTCTCCGACCTGTCGGTCGCGCACGGCCGTACCCTCGACCACTACCGGGAGGCTCACGAGATCAGCAGCCGGGCGGCCCGCAAGGAGGCCTCCACCGAGGAGCTCCGGCAGGCCATGGTGCACTACCGTGCCCTGTTCGAGGAACTGCTCGCCGCCCCGGCCAGCCCGGCCGTCGGTGACCGGGACACCCGGCGGACCGCTCCGGACGCCCCCGCCTCCGCCTCCGACGACGACCAGAGCGCCCGACGCGACGCCGGGGAGCGGTGATCCGGATGAACGATCGATCGGCTCCGGACGGCGACCGCCTCGTCCACAAGGCGGACCAGAACGACGAGCGCCCGGTACGCGGGCCCGGCGAGAACGACCCGGCCGTCTCGGAACACGCCCAGAACGCGAGTTCCAGGCCCCGGGAGACGCCTGCGGACGACACCCTCGTGGCCCGGCAGGAGGACTCCCTTGCGGGTGACGACCACGACGTGACCGGTGACGGGCCGCGCGACGACCGGCGCGCCTCCTCCGGCGACGACCTGGTCAGCGACCACGACGCCCCGCTGAGCGCCGGCAGGCGCGACGTACCGGGCGACGGCGTCGACGACGACGGGCGCGCCGGTACGCTCCCCCGGGATCAGGCCGGGGACACGCCGGTCGGCGGCTCCACGGCCCACGACCGGGTCCCGGACACCGCCGGTTTCCCCGACAGCACGGCGGGCAGGCCGGACGACGTGCTCGACGAGGGATCGGGCTTCACCGACGCCGAGCGGCCCGTCACACCGGCCACCGGGTCCCCGATCCTGTTCGACCAGGACTCCGAGGGGATACGGCGACGCTGGCAGGAGGTCCAGACCAGCTTCGTCGACGACCCTCGGCAGGCGGTGGAGCGTGCCGACTCACTCCTCGACGAGGTGACGAGCTCCTTCCGCAGCGCGCTGGAGGCACGGGCCACCGAGCTCCAGGGACGCTGGAAGAACATCGAGAAGAACGACACCGAGGATCTCCGGACCGCCCTGCGCGACTACCGGGCGACCCTCGAACAACTCCTGAACATCACTGCTAGGACGAGGTAATCATGCTTGCGATCGCCGCTGCCATCGTTTTCGGTCTCGGGCTCCTGCTCGACCTGATCAACGTCGCGATACCCGGACTCGGCGGGTCGTTCTTCCTGCTGCTCGGGCTCCTGCTCCTCTCCCTGCACCAGGCCGGGATCGGCTCGGCCGGTCCGCGCACCGGTGGCGGGGGCGGGGGCTGGCGCCGCAGGCGTTGATTCCCCGGGGTGAGCCTCCGGAGCCCTCGGAGCGGCCCTCCAGGGTCTTCCGGCACCGAGAAGGATCGCCCCCCTCAAGGCCCTCAAGGCCAGAACCGCGGAACGAACGGAAGAGGACCCCGGCCACATGGCCGGGGTCCTCTCCCTTTTCCCCCGGTGAACCGTGACGCGCCGCCGCCCGTGAGGGATCGATCGCCGACCGCCACGGACCACCGGTCGGACATGCCCCGCGACGGACGCGACGTCCTCGATCACAGGGCTCTCGATCACGGGCCTTCCGGCGCCTGTGACGCCCTCCGGGACGACGCGAGCCTGAGCCGGTCCCCTGGGTACGGGGCGGCGCCGCGCACAGCGATATCCCGGAACAGGGCCCTGCGCGAAACGAAGACCCCGGAACAAGGCCGGGAAGGAAAGAAGCCGGAACGGTGCCGTACGGGGCGCGCAGAGGCCGGTACGGGGCGATGCCCATGGCTGGGAAGGATCGGATCATCGGTCACGGACGTCGGCGGGCGATCGTCGGTGCCGGTACTTCGGGTACTTCGGTATATCAGTGCCTCGTGCCGGCGGGGCGCGCGCCGGACGGGTGAGGCCTCGTGTCCACCGGTCGTGCGGGCCGCCGGGGGGACGGCGGGCCGGTGGAGGTCGTCAGATCTTGAACGTCATGGTGATGAAGGTGCCCGAGGCACCGGTCTCGAACTTGATGTCCGAGCTGACCATCCGGGCCACCCACAGGCCCATGCCACTGGTGGCATGGGGCCCGGGGGGCGTCTCACCCGGCGCGGGACCGGGGTCCCACCGGCCCTCGTCGTGGATCTCCACGACGAGGGCCCGGCCGACCGTCCACATGCGCAGGACGGCCTTGGCCGTGGGGTGTCCGTGGGTGACCGCGTTCGTGGCCACCTCGTTCAGCGCGACCAGGAAGTCGGCCAGGCTCTCCTGCGACATTCCGCTCCGCACCGCGTAGGTGGAGGCGAAGTCGCGCACGTCGGGCAGGTCGGGGAGGCAGAAGGCCAGCTCGGCCACCGCTGCCCCGGCGGGAGGGATCCTGGAACGGTCGCCACTCGCCATGAAGCGAGCCGGACGAGCACCGTCCTCGTTCACCCGAGACCCGCCTCCCCTGTCCCAGTCCGCCTTCGTTCTCAGCATCCGGGATCCATTCAAACGCACCTTACGCCACGTCCGTTGTCGCCGACTGGGGTGCCCTGTAGCGGGCGATGTATTCAGCATTCGGCGACAAGTTCCTCGCGGAGCTGATCGAGCACCTTCCGCAGGATACGGGAGACGTGCATCTGGGAGATCCCGAATTCGGCCGCGATCTCGGCCTGGGTCATGTTGCCGAAGAAGCGGAGCAGGAGGATGTTCTTCTCCCGGGCCGGGAGCTTGTCGATCAGCGGCTTGACCGCCTCGCGGTCCACCAGGGTGCCCAGGGCGTCGTCCTCGTCGGGGATGACGTCACCGAGCGCGGCGGCGTCGTCGTCGGCGCCGAGGGGGGCGTCCAGCGAGAGCGCGCTGTAGGCGGCGGAGGCGTCCAGGGTGAGCAGGACGTCCTCTTCGGAGATCTTCATCTTGGCGGCCAGCTCGCTGACCGTGGGGGCGCGGCCGAGGTCCTGGCTGAGGTCGGCGACCAGCCGGTTCAGCTCGGCCCGGCGCTCCTGGAAGACGCGGGGGACGCGGATGGCCCAGGTGCGGTCGCGGAAGTGGCGCTTGACCTCACCGGTCATGGTGACCACCGCGTAGCCGCGGAAGGGGTGACCCAGGGACGGGTCGAAGCCGTTGATGGCCTTCATCAGACCGACGTACGCGGCCTGCAGGAGGTCTTCCATCGGCTCGCCGCGGTAGCGGTAGCGGCGGGCGATCTCCATGGCGAGGTGGCGGTGCATCTCGACGATGCGCTCGCGCAGGCGCTCGGCGCGGTACTCGGAGATCTCAGGCAGCGACATCTCGGCGAGGAGTTCCTCAGCGGTCATGTCGGTGATTTCGAGTGCCTGAACAGACATTGCTGCTCCCTGGTATTACTGTCGGGCGAGCCGACCACGGAAGCAACATCCGGGCAGACGGCATCGCCTCGACCTACGTTTCGAGGCGAGGCCCTCTGCTGGACCTCTGCTTCCATTATTGCCATGAATCCCGGAGTATTACTCGCTCGCAGGTAACAGTAAGGTTGCTAATCGAATGGCGAGGAGGCCCTGAGTGACGGTGTCGGAGAACGGCGAGAGATCGGCGGCCCTGACTCTCACGTCGGCGGTCGTCGGTGGGATCAACGTGATCCACGTGACGGGTCTGCTGGACGCGACGACGAGAGACCAGTTCGCCGACTACCTGGCGACGGAGTCGGGCGAGCACGGCCCGGACATGGCGATCGACCTGAGCGGCGTGACCTTCATGGACTCGCGTGCGCTGGGGCTCATCGTCCACCACTGGCAGGTCAGCACCACCGCGGGCGCGAAGTTCGCCCTCATCGGGGTGGAGTACGCCAAGACCAAGGTGATGTGGATCACAGGCCTGGCCCAGCGGCTGCCGCTGTACGACACGGTCGAGGACGCCCTGGCGGCCTTCGGCGACTCCTCGGGGGCCGGTGACCGCTAGCTAGGGGCACCCGGGCCCCCGGGGCGGGGCCGGCGCCGACGACGCCTCAGCCGCCCGTGAAGCCCTCCGTGAGACCTTCCGTGAACCCCCCTGCGGAACCCTCCGGGGCTCCTGCCTTGGCCTCGCGGTTGCGCTGGTGCTCGTCGACCAGCAGCCGGGCCAGGTCGGCGACCTTCACCTGGTGGTGCTGGGAGATGCGGCGCAGCTCGTCGAAGGCGGCCTCGGCCGAGCAGCCGCTGGACTTCATGATGATGCCCTTGGCCTGGTCGATGATCGCCCGGCCGGCGAGCGCCTCCTGCATCTGCGCGGCGTCGGTGCGCACCTCGTCGTAGTCCCACATGTTGGCCAGGGCGACGCCCACCTGCTCGGCGAGCATGTCGGCCAGCGGCGGGACGTTCCTGGCGGCGAAGACCCCGGGCCGCACGCCGTACATGCCCAGGACCAGGACGGCGCGCTCGACGGTGATCGGCATCGTCAGGATCGAGCGGACGCCGCAGCGGACGGCCATGGCGACGTAGCCCGGCCAGCGGGACTCGCGCAGCACGTCCTGGACGATCACGTGGCGCCCGGTGGCGCGGGCCTCTGCCGAGGGGCCCTCACCGAGCCGTTCCTCGCTGTCGGCGAGCACCACGAGCTCGCTGTGGGAGGCCGAGACGACCACCCGTTCCCCGCGCCACAGCTCGGCGGAACCGCCCGCGCAGCCGGGGACGCCGCCCGCGAGGGTGGCCGTGAGCCCGCGCAGCACGCTCTCGCTGGACGTCTCCTCGCTGACCCTGCCGAGGACCGCGAGATCCCTGGCGAGGACGGGAGTGACCATGTCCATCCGCGGGCCTCCTTTCCTGTGCCACCAACCTAACCACTACCTGACCACGCGCCGATCCGGCCTCGAGTGGCGTACCGTCTACGACGGGATAACGCCCCATCCCCGCCCCCTGACGAGGACGACCATTGACCGACGGTATTGGCCTTCAGACCCTGGAGCAGGCGCTGAGCGCCCTGACCGCCAGGATCTCCTCCCTGCGTGAGGCGAAGTCCGCCTACCCCGCGGACCCCCGGTCCACACTCGACGCGGCGCTCGCGGAGCTCGACACCGCGCGCGAGCTGCTGGACGCCTCCGTGCGCGAGCTGCGCAAGGCGCCCAAACGCTCCGGTGAGCGCGAGAGCGGGTCCCAGCGGGAGCTCAAGCTGCTGCGGCAGGTGTTCCGCACCTTCCCCATCCCTGTGGTGGTGCTGGACGCCTCGGGGGTGGTGCGGCGGATCAGCGCCGAGACCTCCCGGATGCTGGGCAGCCCGGCCGGGTACCTGATCGGCCGCTCGTTCCCGCTCTTCGTGGACGTCTCCCGGCGGGCGGCGTTCCGCTCGCACCTGACCGCGGTGCAGCAGGGCGGCCAGACCGCGACCCTGCAGACGCGCCTGGCCCACCAGGGCCGGGCGCACACGGTGCAGCTGGCCGTGACCCGCCTGACGATGCCGGGCGAGCCGCAGGAGATGGTCGCGGTCATGATCCTCCCGCTGGAGGCCCAGCTGCCTGGCCCTCCCCCGGGCCCGGCCGACCGCTCCGACTCCGTCCTGGTGATGGCCGCGGCGCGCCGGCAGGAGCTGCTGTCCAGGATGACCCGGCTGCTGCTGGACGAGGAGAGCCTGCGCCAGCCGGTGACCGTCACCCGGGCCGCGCGGCTGCTGGCCGCCGAGTGGGCCGACTGGGTCTTCGCCGACATGATCCGGGACGGCATGCCCAAGCGGGCCTGCGTGCTCGGCCCGAGCGACAGGCCGGTGACCCAGCTGGTCCGCCTGGCCGAGCAGATGAACCCGCTGACCGCGCCGGGCGTCGCGCACGTGCTGACCGGCGGCTCGGGCGTGGTGCACGAGATGCTGGAGGACGACGGGCTGCTCGGCGACGTGCCGGGCGGGCCGCCGCTGCTGCGGGTGATGGGCGCCGCCTCGGTGCTGATCGTGCCGATCGGCGGCGGCGGGGCCGACGTACTGGGCTCGCTGACCCTGGTGCGGCTGCGCGACCGCGAGCCGTTCACGCTGGCCGATCTCGGCCTGATGGAGGAGATCGGCGCCCACCTGGGGCTCGCGGTGCGGGCCCGGCGCAGCTTCCAGACCCGCTCGCGGGCGGCCGACGCGCTGCGTACCAGCGTGGTGCCGCGGAGCCTGCCGGACATCCCCGGGTTCGAGGCGGCGGCGATCTACAACGCGGGGTCCAGCCCGGTCGGCGCCGAGTTCTACGACGTCTTCCCCTCCCGCGACGGGTGGGGGTTCGCCCTGGGCGGCGCCGCGGGCAAGGGCGAGGAGGCCGCGTCGGTCAGCGCCATGGTCCGCAACGGCCTGCGCGTGCTCAGCGTCTGGGAGTCCGACCCGGGCGAGGTGATGCGCAAGCTGAACCAGGCCCTGAGCGCCCAGAACAACGGCATGTTCGTGATGGCCGTGACCGGGTTCATCCGGGCGCGCAAGATCAGGCTGGCCAGCGCGGGACACCATCCCGCCGCGCTGCTGCAGCCCGACGGCGGGGTGCGGTTCACCGCGGGGGGCGGCGTGCCGCTGGGCATCGCCGCGGAGGCCGAGATGTTCACCGAGGAGCTCACCCTGACCTCGGGCCAGACCCTGGTGTTCTACTCGGACGGCCTGGTCGCCTCGCAGAACGAGGTGGGCGAGTCCTACGGCGAGACCAGGCTGGCCGACGTGCTGGCGCGCTGCGTGGCGCAGAGCCCGGCCACGGTCGTCAAGACCGTGGAGGAGGACCGGCACGCGTTCTCCGGCGGGCGGGTATGGGATGAGATCGTGATACTCGCCCTTCGTGTCGTATAGCGTGACCGGCGGGGCATGATCGGCGGCGTGACCGGCGGACGTGCCCCTCGGGCGCGACCGGCCGGGCGGGAGCCCGCGTCCCGCCCGGTGACCAGGGCCGCCGGTGGCCGGACCGCGTACGAGGGAGTGGGACGGCCTTCATGACCTCCGTTCACCGGGGTACGGCCCACGCCGCCGGGTCCTTCGCGCACCAGGCCGCGATCCACGACTCCGACGAGCGTTTCCTGGCGGTCGCGCTGCCCTTCGTCCGGGACGGGCTGGCCGCGGGCGACCCGGTGATGGTCACCACCACCCCGGCCAACCTGGAGCTCCTCGCCAACGCCCTGGGCCGGGACGGCCGCCTGGTGGACTACGCCGAGACCGCGTTCCTGGGCCGTCGCACCGTGGAGCGTGCCACCGCCTTCCACCGCTACTGGCAGCGGCGCGGGCCCGAGGCCCCGCGGGGCGGGCACGTGCGGATCCTCGCCGAGCCGGTGTGGACCGGCCGGGCACCGGCCGACGTGCTGGCCTGGCAGCGCATGGAGGCCGCTCTGAACCTGCTGCTGCGCGGCACCAACATCTGGATGATCTGCCCGTACGACGCCAGGACCGCCGGTTCCGGGGTGCTGGACGCGGCCCGGCGCACCCATCCGTGGCTCTGCGAGGACGGCGCCGTGGCCGCGCCCTGTCCCGAGTACGCCGACCCCGCGGCCTTCATCGCCGAGTGCGACGCGGTCCCGCTCCCGCAGCCGCCCGCGGACTCGGCCGTGGCGCGGGTGGAGACGCTGCACGCCCTGCGGACGTTCGTCGGCGGCCAGGCGTCGCTCCTGGGGCTGAGCCGCGACCACGCGTCCCTGCTGGCGGTCGCGGCCCACGAGGTGGCGGCCGTGCTGGGGCCGCCGGTGACGGTACGGATCTGGGAGCGGCTGGGCGCGATCGTCTGCCATCTCGACCGCAGGGGCGGGCGGATCTGCGACCCGGTGGCGGGTCTCCGCCCGCCGGGGTCCCCCGCCGGTCCCGCGGCCGCCTCCCCGGCCGGTTCCGCGACCGACCCCGCGCGGCCGGCGAACAGGTCCGTCGTCCCCGCGAACGGGTCGGCCGGGCCGGCGAACGGTGCCGTGACCGGTTCGGCGATCGGTCCCGCGGCCGATTCCGGGGACGGGATGTGGATCGCCCGCCAGCTGTGCGACCGTCTCGACATCCACCATGACCTGGGAGGATGCGTGGTCCAGTTGCGCGTCCCGAGCGCCAGGGCCGAGGAGTCCAGGCAGAGCCGGAAGTATTGAACGCTTCCTTCTGGGTAGAAGGGTTTGGCTTCGGCGCCGATCAGGGTATGGTTGTCCCCATACAGACGTGTGCCTAAGACGCAGGCACCCCTGAAGGAATTACAGGCTTTCCATGCCTATCTCCTCCCAGAGGTGTGCCGTGAACATTGCATTCGTCTCCTCCGAGGCTCTCTCCTCCACCCAGGACGAGTCCGACCTGGCAGCTCAGCGCGCTCACCTGATGGCAGTGGCCCGTGAGCTCGGCCGCGAGCACAAGGTCACCATCTACACCCGCCGTAACTCCGACTCGGACAAGTCCCGGGTCCGCGTGTCGCAGGGCGTCACGCTGGAGCACCTCACCGCCGGTCCGGCCGAGAACCTGCCGGAGGACGGCGTCCTTCCCTACCTGTCGGACCTCGGCGACCAGCTGATGGACCGCTGGGGCCAGGACCGCCCGGACGTGATCCACGCCCACTCCTGGACCGGCGGGCTGGCCGCCATCGCCGGTGCGAACGGGCTCAACGTCCCGTTCACCCAGACCTTCAGCAGCGAGAGCTCCCGCGACGCCAAGGACGCCAAGAAGGTACGCGTGCAGCGGGCCATCGGCCGCCGCGCCAGCGCGGTGATCGCCGGGTGCGGTGACGAGGAGACCTCGCTGATCCGCCTGGGCGTGCCGCGCCGCAACATCTCGATCATCCCGTGCGGAGTCGACGTCGAGCGGTTCCGCCGCCAGGGCCCCTCCGCCGCCCGCGGCACCCGTCCCCGCCTGCTGCACGTCGGCCCGCTCTCGGCCGACAAGGGCGTGCACACCGCGATCCGCGCTCTGGAAGGCGTCCCGGACGCCGAGCTGATCATCGCCGGTGGGCCCGCGGCCACGGAGCTGGAGCACGACGCCGACGCGCACCGCATGATGCTGCTGGCCAAGGAGATCGGCGTCGAGGACCGGATCACCGTGCTCGGCCACGTCCCGCACACCTCGGTGGCCAAGCTGATGCGCAGCGCCGACGTGGTGTTCTCGCTGCCCAGGGAGGCCCCGGCCGGGGTCGTCGCGCTGGAGGCCATGGCCTGCGGCGTGCCGGTCATCGCCTCGGCGGTGGGCGCCCACCTCGACTCCGTGGTGGACGGGGTGACCGGCCTGCTGGTGCCCGCCGACCGCCCGGCGCAGACCTCCCGCCTGACCCGCGAGCTGCTCGCCGACCCGACCCGGCGTACCGCCCTCGGCTTCGCCGGCGCCGACCGCGCCCGGTCCCGCTACTCGTGGGAGCGGATCAGCCAGGAGCTCGTCCACGTCTACGAGACGGCCCTGTCCGGCGCCGCCGCCGCTCACTAGCCACCGCTCGCGGCGCCCGCCGGGGCGCCGCGAGCGGCATCGAGACCGGGGACCCCGACGGGGTCCCCGGTCTTTTTGTGCCCTCCTCGGCGAAGGGCCTTTGCCGCCGCAGGGGAAAGGTGAGGGACGGATGCGAAATCGCGATACCTCTGTTACTGGAGTGCAATCGTTGCTTTGATGGGCCCATGTCGATTCGTGGCACGTTCCTGGGCGTCCTGGCCGCAACGCTGGCGCTCTCCGCCCTGCCCCCGGCGCACGCGTCCGCGGGGGCGGCCCCCACCGCCGCGCCGGGCTCGCCCGCCGGGCCCGTCTCCGCCGGTGAGAAGGGCACGTCCGGCGGCCGGGGCTGGGGCGCCCCCGTCCTGGTGGAGAACTTCGACGGCAGCCGGGTCGACGGCCGCCGCTGGGTCGTCTACCACTCCCCCGGCGCCGAGACCAACCCGCGTACCGGCCGGGCCTCGACCGTGAGCGGCGGTGCCCTGCGGCTCAAGGGGGGCATCTACGGCGGCAAGGACCTGTCGGGGGGCATCGCGACCCGCACCGCGCAGCGCTACGGGCGCTGGGAGGTGCGGCTGCGCGCCGAGCGCGGTGCCGGGTACACGCCGGTGGCCCTGCTCTGGCCGTCCGACCAGGGCGGCGGGGAGTACGCGGAGGTCGACTTCGCCGAGATCATCGACCCGTCCCGCAGGTCGGGCGGGATCTTCGTGCACCGCGGCGAGCGGCCCCAGGCGCAGCGGCAGATGCGGGCCGACTTCACCCGCTGGCACACGGTGGCGGTCGACTGGCTGCCCGGACGGCTGACGTTCTGGCTGGACGGCAGGAAGGTGTGGGACTACCGGGGGCCGAACGTGCCCAGGAGCCGCTCCATGCACCTGACGCTCCAGAACGACGTGACGTGCAACCAGTGGTCGCCGTGCCGCAACCGCTCCACTCCCCCGACGGTCAGCATGTACGTGGACTGGGTGAAGATCTACCGGGCGAACGTCTGACCGCCAGGAAAGCACGTCCTCGGAGTCAGAGCAGGTGGCCCGCCTTGAGGGCGAGGTGGACCAGCAGGCGTTCCTGGCCGTCGGCCAGGTCGCGGCCGGTGAGCCGCTCGGCCTTGGCCAGCCGGTAGTAGAGCGTCTGGCGGTGCACGCCGAGCGCGGCCGCGGTCTCCTGGGCGTGACCGGCCCGGTCCAGGTAGCCCTCCACGGTCCTGGCGAGCTCCGGGTCCTCGGCCAGCCGGCCGGTCTCCCCGGCCAGCTCCCGCAGCCGGTCCCGGGACATCCGGATGAGCATCCGGTAGACGCCCAGGTCCGGCCAGGCGGCCACGGGCGCCAGCGCGGGCACCCTGGTGGCGACGTCGAGGGCGTGCACGGCCTCGTCCCAGCTCCGCCAGGCCCGCGCGGCGTCCTCGCGGGAACCGCCGAGGCCCACCGTCGTGCCGTACATGCCCTGGACCCGGCCGGCCAGCTCCCGCGCCTGGCCCGCCGGGACCAGCAGGGCGGCCAGCGGTTCCCCCTGCCGGTCCCCGCCGTCCCTGTCCGGGAAGGCGGGGTCGGCCAGCACGCCGCGCGGCAGCGTCCACAGGGCCGCGACCCGGTCCGGTGAGCCGCGCACGGCGATCGCCGCGACCGGGCCGCGCACGTCCAGCCGGGCCAGGGCTCCGGAGCGCTCCTCGGCGTCGGAGGAGAACAGCTCGCGCAGCCCGGCGCCCAGGTCCTGGCGGCTGCGGGCCTCCTGGGCCAGGACGGCGGCGGCCCGGGAGACCAGGCCGGCGACGGAGGCGAGGGCGTCGTCGCCGAGCGTGCCGTCGTCGAGGAGCCACAGGTAGCCGTAGGTCACCCGGTGGTGCCGCAGCGGCACGCAGACCCGGGCGAGCACCCCCAAGTCGGCGTCGGCCGGGATCCGCACGGGCCCGGGGGCGACGGCGATGCCGTACCCCTCGAAGTAGGCCCGCACCTGGTCCGTGGCGCGGCGCCGGAGGATGGACTCCCGCCGCACCACGTCGATGTCGCCGCTCTGCGCCGCGTACGCCAGGAGCTGGAAGGAGCGGTCCTCCAGGGTCGCGGACGCGCCGAGCCTCGCGGCGATCTCGTCCACCGTCTCCTGCAGCACCCGACCATTGTCGTACATCTGTATGAACACTCCCGTCGGCGGTCGTGGCAGATGCACATGACCGCCGGTCGGGGGCGGGTTCTAGGGTGGGGACATGCTCGGTTCCCTGCTTCTCGGTGCCTCCCGGTCACCTCTGGTACGGCGCGCGGTCTCCGGCGTGCCGGTGACCCGCAAGGTCGTCGACCGCTTCGTCGCGGGCGAGACGCCCGCCGACGCGGTCGAGGCGATCCGCGGCCTGACCGCCGCCGGCCTGACCGTCACCGTCGACCATCTGGGTGAGGAGACGCGGGACGCCGACGCCGCCGCCCGGACGGCCGGGGCGTACGTCACGCTGCTCGGCGCCCTGACCGAGCTGGACCTCGGCGACCGCGCCGAGGTGTCGGTGAAGCTGTCGGCGGTCGGCCAGGCCCTCGGGGCCGACGGCGCCAAGATCGCGACGGAGAACGCGCGGCACGTCTGCGAGGCCGCCCGCGCCTGCGGGGCGACCGTGACCCTGGACATGGAGGACCACACCACGGTCGACTCCACCCTGGAGACGCTGCGGGCCCTGCGCGAGGACTTCCCGTCCGTCGGCGTCGCCGTGCAGTCCTACCTGTTCCGCAGCGAGGCCGACTGCCGCGACCTGGCGCATGCGGGCTCCCGGGTCCGCCTGGTCAAGGGCGCCTACGCCGAACCGGCCTCGGTGGCGCACCAGAGCAGGACCGAGGTCGACCTGGCCTACGTGCGCTGCCTGCGCATCCTGATGTCGGGTGCGGGCTACCCGATGGTGGCCACGCACGACGACCGGCTGATCTCCATCACCGAGACCCTCGCCGACCGGTTCGCCCGGGCGATCGGCGACTACGAGTACCAGATGCTGTACGGGATCAGGGCCGACAAGCAGCGGGCCCTGGCCGGAGCCGGTCACACCGTGCGCGTCTACGTCCCCTACGGCGACGACTGGTACGGCTACTTCATGCGCCGGCTGGCCGAGCGCCCGGCGAACATCGCCTTCTTTCTGCGTGCCCTTGGAGGCAAGTGATGG
This sequence comes from Streptosporangium longisporum, assembly GCF_039534895.1. NCBI lineage: Bacteria > Bacillati > Actinomycetota > Actinomycetes > Streptosporangiales > Streptosporangiaceae > Streptosporangium > Streptosporangium longisporum. The sequence continues at coordinate 528,218 of NZ_BAAAWD010000019.1, forward strand.
ATGCCATCTCCACCGTTCCCGCCCCGGTCAACGAGCCGGTGCTCGGTTACGCGCCCGGCAGCGCCGAGCGTGCCGCGCTGGAGGCCCGTGTCAAGGAGCTGTCCGGGGCGCAGCTGGACCTGACGATGACGATCGGCGGCGAGCAGCGGATGGCCGCCGGCGCCTCGATCGACGTGGTGCAGCCGCACAACCACGCCTCGGTGCTGGGCCGCACCGCCGACGCCGGCGCCGACGACGTGCGGGCGGCGATCGACGCGGCCCTGCGGGCGGCGCCGTCCTGGCGGGCCCTGCCCTTCGACGAGCGGGCCGCGATCTTCCTGCGTGCCGCCGACCTGCTGGCCGGGCCGTACCGGCAGACGCTGAACGCCGCGACGATCCTGGGGCAGTCCAAGTCCGCGCAGCAGGCGGAGATCGACGCCGCCTGCGAGCTGATCGACTTCCTGCGCTTCAACGTGGACTTCGCGCGCCGCCTCCAGACCGACCAGCCGCTCTCCTCACCCGGGGTGTGGAACCGGATGGAGTACCGGCCGCTGGAGGGCTTCGTCCTGGCGATCACGCCGTTCAACTTCACCGCCATCGCCGGGAACCTGCCCTCGGCCCCGGCCCTGATGGGCAACGTGGTCGTCTGGAAGCCCTCCCCCACCCAGCAGTTCGCCGCGCACTTCACCATGCGCCTGCTGGAGGAGGCCGGGCTGCCGCCGGGCGTCATCAACATGGTGACCGGCAACGGCCAGGCCGTCTCGGAGGTCGCCACCGTCCACCCGGACCTGGCGGGCATCCACTTCACCGGCTCCACCGCGACGTTCCAGCACCTGTGGTCCACGGTCGGCGCCAACATCACCTCCTACCGGTCCTACCCGCGGCTGGTCGGCGAGACCGGCGGCAAGGACTTCGTGCTGGCCCACCCCTCGGCCGACCCGGCCGTGCTGGTCACCGCGCTGGTCCGCGGCGCGTTCGAGTACCAGGGGCAGAAGTGCTCGGCGGCCTCGCGCGCGTACGTGCCGCGCTCGCTGTGGTCGCTGATCCGCGACGACCTGGTGAGCACCGCCGAGTCGCTGACCGTGGGGGACGTGGCCGCGGACCTGTCGACGTTCATGGGCGCGGTCATCGACGCCCGCGCGTTCGCCAAGCACAGGGAGGCGATCGACCGGGCCCGCTCGCTGGACTCGATCGACGTGCTGACCGGCTCCTACGACGACTCCACCGGCTACTTCGTGCGGCCGACGGTCCTGCAGTCGTCCGACCCCACCGACGAGATCTTCGTCAAGGAGTACTTCGGGCCGATCCTGGGGGTGCACGTCTACGACGACGCGGACTTCGAGAAGGTCATGGACGGGGTGAACGACGCCTCGCCGTACGCGCTGACCGGCTCGATCATCGCCCGGGACCGTCACGCGATCACCCAGGCGTCGGAGCGGCTGCGGTTCGCGGCGGGCAACTTCTACGTCAACGACAAGCCGACCGGCGCGGTCGTCGGCCAGCAGCCCTTCGGCGGCGCCCGCTCCTCGGGCACCAACGACAAGGCCGGGTCCATCCTCAACCTGATCCGCTGGGTCAACGCCCGCACGATCAAGGAGACGTTCGTCCCGCCGACCGACCATCGTTACCCGCACATGGGGTGACGTCTCACGAATCTGGAGACGTCATGAGGAGCGGGTGAAGGTCGCACGGTAGGCGCTGGGGGTGAGGCCGAGTCGTCTGACCAGGTGCTGGCGCAGCGAGTCGGCGCTGCCGAGCCCGCTGTGGCCGGCCACCTGATCCATGGGAAGCCTCGTGGTCTCCAGCAGCTCTCTCGCCCGCTGGACCCTCTGGTGGAGCAGCCACTGCAGGGGGCTGAGGCCGGTCTCGGCGTGGAACCTGCGGGTCAGGGTCCGGACGCTGGTGCGGGCGTGGGAGGCGAGGTCGGAGAGGGTCAGCGGCTCGTGCAGCCGGCCGAGCGCCCACTCGCGGGTTCCGGCCAGGGAGGTGCCGCGCTCGGCGGGCAGGGGCGAGTCGATGAACTGGGCCTGGCCACCGGGCCGTACCGGGGCGAAGACCACCAGCCGGGCGACTGTGTTGGCGACGGCGGCGCCGTGGTCGGCCCGGATCATGTGGAGACAGAGGTCGATCCCGGCAGTGAGCCCGGCCGAGGTGAGGATCCTGCCGTCCTCGACATAGAGCACATCGGGCTGGACGTCGACGGCGGGGAAGCGGCGGATCAGCTCTCCGGAGTACACCCAGTAGGTGGTCGCACCCCGGCCGTCGAGCAGTCCCGCCTGTGCCAGGGTGAACGCGCCGGTGCAGATCGAGGCGATCCGCCTGCCCGCCTTCGCCGCGTGGCGCAGGACGGCCAGCACCCGGGGGTCGGCACCGTCCCGCGCCCCGGAGCCGGTGACCATCACGGTGTCCGCGCCGTCCACGGCGTCCAGGCCGTGGTGGACGGTCACGCCGAGGCTGTAGGTGCCCGCGACGACTCCGGGATCGGCCGTGCAGACGACGACCTCGTAGCCGGGGGCGGCGTCCACCTCGACGGCGCCGAACAGCATCTCGGGGATGGACAGGTCGAACACGGTCACCGGCGGGGTGGCGATGACGGCTATTCGATGCATGGCCAAAACCTCCGGACATATGGCATTCAGGCCACTAGCCTAGCTTCATCCCCCACAGCACTGTGGTCCCATGACTTTCACCGTTGTTCTCGGAGCCGGCTCGACCGGCATGGCGACCACCCGGCTGCTGGCCGACTCGGGCGAGCGGGTGCGCCAGCTCACCAGAAGCGGCGGCGGCGTCGAGCATCCACTGGTCGAGCGAGTGGCGGCGGACGCCTCCGACGCCGATTCGCTGACCTCTCTCACCGAGGGAGCGGCCGCCCTGATCAACTGCGCCGCGCCGCCGTACGACCGGTGGCCCGAGGAGTTCCCGGCGCTGGCCGCCGCGCAGCTGACCGCCGCCGAGCGCACCGGGGTGGGCTACGTGATGCTGGGCAACGTCTACGGTTACGGCCCGGTCCACGGGCCGTTCACCGAAGAGCTGCCCATGTCGCCGACCACGGTCAAGGGCGCGGTCCGGGCCCGGATCTGGGAGAACGCCCTGGCCTCCCGGGCCCGGGTCACCGAGGTGCGCGCCGCCGACCTCCTCGGCGCGGACGCCTACTCGCTGTTCAACCTGACGGCGACCAGGCCGTTGCTGGCCGGGGATCCCGCGTTCCTGCCCTATGACCTGGACGTGCCGCAGAGCTGGTCGTACACCGGTGATGTCGCGCGCACCCTGGTCGCGGCGGCGCGTGCGGAGCGTTCGTGGGAGAGGGCCTGGCACGTCCCGTCCACGGTGATCTCCGCGCGAGAGCTGGCGACGCGTCTGACCTTCCTGACCGGGGCGCCCGGACCGAAGCTGGAGAGCCTGCCCCTGGAGGAGATCCACCGTCTGGCCGGGACCGACCCGATCATGGCGGAGGTCCCGGAGATGCAGTACCTCTACCGGCGCCCGTTCGTCCTGGACTCCACCCTGACCCAGCGTACGTTCGGCTTCGGAGCGGCCCCCCTCGACGACGCCCTCGTCGAGATGGCGGGACGGTAGAGCGACCCCGGAGCACGGACGGGGCGAATCGTGCCACCGGCCGCACATGGGGTGACGTCTCACAAGGCGGGTGGACCAGTCTCAGGTGGGCTTTCCCGGGTGACGGCCTCACGGCACGGCGACGCCCAGGCCTCGGATCGAAGGCCCGGGCATCGGCCTCGTTCTCTCCGCAGCGCTCTCGGTGACCCGTCGGATCGCCACCGCCCGAGCGTCTCGAATCAAAACTCTTCGGGTACGGCGGGCAGGCGGTTGCGCGCCCTCCGGGCGAACACGGGCACCCCGGCGCGTTCCAGCGCATGGGTGATGTCCGCTCCGGTCATGGGCGGGCGCCGCTTGCCCGCCGCCATCCTGATCAGGGCCGCGACCACCTCGCGAGGGCTCTGCGCCAGCAGCGAGCACAGATAGGTGTCGGGATCGGTGACGGTCACCCCGTAGGGGCTCAGGATCGCGGCGGGGAAGTCGGCGAGATTCCAGGTGACCAAGGTCTGGGCACGGCCGGCGATGGCGGCCGCCATGTGGTGACGATCGTCGGGGTCAGGACCGGCCAACCGGTCCAGCAGGTGCTTGTAGTCGTCCTCGGGCACACGGGTGTCGTCGAAGAACTCCCTGATCGCCGCGCTGATGCGGGCCGCCGCCGACGCGGAGCGATGCTGCTCGCGCACGATGACGCGCTCCCATTCCTCCAGCAGGTGATCGCTCCAGATCACGGTGTGCACCGCGTCCTCGGTCAGAGCGAGCATCAGGTCCATCAGCGAGAACGGGAACAGCACGTTGGTGTCAACGAAGACCCGCACCATCGGCGTACTCCCGCAAGATCAGTAGGGCAGATCCACTTCTTCGACGACATCCATGATCCTGCGACGGCCTTCCGCGCGCTGTTCGCGACGAGCCTGGAACTCCAGAACATCCGCGAGGCGCACCAGGCGATGACGGCTGTCCGGCAAGTACTGAGAGGGGATCTCACCCTCGTCGAGCAGACGTGCGACGAAGGGACGGGACAGCCCCAGAAGTTCGGCGACCTCGTTCGGAGTCAGCCGGGTCTCTACCGGCAGAGCCAGGACGGCGTTGCCCTTCGCGAGGTCGTGCGCCGCCGCCACCAGGAGGTTCACCAGCGACCGGGGCAGCTCGATGTCAGTACCGTCGGGTCCTCGCAGCACCAGCGACGCCTTCGTGGCGGCCGCAGTCGCCTCCAGGTGAGCAAGCAGCTCACGGTCACCGCCATCCGCCTCGACACGTGTCGCACTGGCCAGAACACCGGTGCGGGGCATGGCCACCTCCACCTCGAGTGATATCTGAAATAAGTGTAACCCGGTGTGGCCTTCAACTCCATCGCCGGAGCGCGACGATCTACTCGGGGGGGTCGAAGGCGTCGGGGCCGGAGGGCCGGCCGCCGACGGTGGTGACGATCTCGGCGGCCAGGTCGCGGATCTTGAGGTTGCGGTTCTGGGAGGCGCGGCTGAGCAGGGCGAACGCCTCTTCGGGCGGGCAGCGTTGCTGGGCCATCACGATGCCGACCGCCTGGTCGATGACGCTGCGTGAGGCCAGGGTGGCGCGCAGGTCGGCGTTCAGCCTGGACTGGTCGGCCAGGCGCAGGCTCAGCGCGACGGCGCCGGCGGCGGTGCCGGCGAACACGTTCATCCGCGCCAGGACGTCGTCGCCGAAGGCGCCGGGACGGGGGTTGTAGAGGTTGTAGCCGCCCACCTGGCCGCCGGGGGCCATCAGCGGCAGCGCGAGGCAGCTGCGCACGCCGTGGGCGAAGGCCTCGGTGCAGAACGAGCGCCAGCGCGGCTCGGTGGAGGTGTCGGCGGTGTGGTGGGCCTGGCCGCTGGACAGGGTGTCCAGGCACGGGCCCTCGCCGGTGCGGTACTGGATCTGGTCGACGGCCAAGGTGAGATCGTCGCTGCTGGCGATCGTCACGGCGCGCTCGCCTCGCACGACGGTGAGGCCGCACATGCTGCCCTCGGGCAGCGCGGCCGCGGTGGCCACGGTCAGCTCGTGCAGGAACTCCTCGAAGGTGTCGGTCGCCACCAGCAGCGACAGCAGGGCGTCCGACCAGGTGGGACCGGAGGGGGAGGTGAACGGCGAAGACATGGCTCGCCCGCGATTTTCTGGGGCTGCGCCCCACCGGTCACCGGCGACGAGACATCTGACCGACGTGTGCGAAGTGCCTCCGGCGACCCTTTCAGCCTTGCACACTCAAGGAATGGTTAAGCCGGTCAAGGCGGGTAGGGGGATGCCGGTCCAGAGACGAGGCCGCTTTCCCGCCATGCCCGCGAAGGTGAGCGCCCGATGTCCTCCGATCCCTTCATCTCCTCCCCGCAGCCACGGCCGATGACCGACGCTCCCGAGGCGCCGCTGGAGGTACGCACCTGGCGGCTGGAGTCGCTGCGGATCCTTCGTCTCCTGGGCGAGCTGGACGCCGTCACCGCTCCCCGCGTGCACGCCACCCTCGACGAGGCGGTGGGCAGCCGCGGTGAGGTCAGGCTGATCGTGGATCTCACCGGGCTGACCTTCATCACCTCGGCAGGGGTGGGGCTGCTGGTGGAGATCCGCAGGCGGGTCGGCGAGCGCGGGGGGCGTCTGATCGTGATCCTCGCCCCGGGCAGCAGTCCCCGGCGGCTTTTCGACCTGACCACCATGACGGACTACTTCGAGGTCGCAGAGAGCCTGAGAGAGGCGGTGGGCGTCCTGAAGCAGGCGGACGGCGACCTGGCCTGGCAGGGCGGGACCGGCGAGACGCCGTAGGCGCGGGCTTCGCCGTTCTCGGCGTTCTCGGCGTCTGTGCCGTCTGTGCCGTCTGCGGTCATGGCCGGGGGCATCGGTCTCATCCGCTGTGTGCCGCCGCTCATAGCATGCCTATTTCGCGATATGTGGCGTTCTTTCGCCAAATGAGTACTGATCTTCTGTTCATATGCCGCAAAAGCGGCTACTCTCAACTGGATTTGACCTTGAGCGGTTGAATCGTCCCGCGTTTCCACGGCCGGTGAGCCCTACCGGTGGAGAGCAGAGGTGGCGATGGCGCGCTGGTTGGGCCAGCTGCTCGTGCTGGTCGTCGTCGCCGGCGCCGCGCTGACCGCCCTGGCGACACCCGCGTCCGCGCACGGCCAGCTCGCGATGTCGACACCGGCCAAGGACAGCACGGTGACCGAGCCGCTGGAGTCGCTCGCGCTCTACTTCACCGAGAAGCCCGCCACGAACGCGTACTTCTCCGTCACCGCCCCCGGCGGCGCCCGTGTCGACCGGCCCTGGTCGCACGGGCAGCCGAAGCGCCTCGACGAGCCGGTCACCGAGTACAACCTCGTGGACGGCTCCTGGCAGCCGAAGCTGTACCACACCGGGTTCCCGGCGACCGTCCCGGTCGCGTACTGGCCGGAGCAGGGCCTGTACGTCGCCCGCTACGTGTCGGTCGCCTCGGACGGCGAGAAGGTCACCGGAGAGGTCAGGTTCACCTACAGAGGCGGGACGTCGAAACCGCCCAAGGGCTGGAAGGCACCCACGAACGAGCCCGATCCCGCGCTGCTCGCCCACACGGAACCCAGCTCCGCCGCACCGTCGGCCGGAGCGTCGGCCGGAGCGGCCGCCCCCGTCACCCCGCAGGGCACGCCGCAGGCGGTGTCGTCGGACGAGCCCCGGCCCGCCGCCTCGGGCTTCGACCCGTCGGTGTGGCTGCTGCCCGCCGTCCTGGTCGCCGGAGCGGGGTTCATGGTGGTCCGGGCGGCACGGCGGCCGTCGTCCCGTGGCACGGAGGTCCGGCGACGTCCCACCGGGCCGCCGGCGAGCACGTCCCCGGGCCGGTCCGCGAGCGCGTCGCGCGGGCCGCGCGACGCCAAGACCGGCAAGGCGAGCAAGGCCGGCAAGGCGGCCAAGAGCGCCAGGCGACGCTGACCCGCCGCCCGCGCCCCGGTCCCGCAGCCACCATGCCGCCACCTGCCGCCACCTGCCGCGACCTGCCGTCACCACGTCGCCGTCACGTCGCCGTCATGCCGTCGTCGCACCGGCCCCCGTACCGATTCGCCGTCCCCGCCACCATGCCGGCTCGCCGCTCTCCACGTCGGCCTGACACCCCCCTCAGGAGAACAGTCATGACGTCCCCCCTCGCCCGCCGCCGCCCGCTGCCGGCCGCGCTCATGCTCGGCGTGGCGCTGCTGACGGCCCTGCTGACGGCCACGGCCTGCGGCTCGCCCGCCGCGGCCCCCGCCCCCGGCGCCTCGACGGTCAAGGAGATCACGGTGGCCGTCACCGGACGGCAGGTGACGCCCCCTCCCGGACGGATCGACGTGGCCAAGGGCCAGACGGTACGGATCACCGTGACCGGTGACACGGCCGACGAGGCGCACGTGCACGGCTACGACAAGGCCGCGACCCTGAAGCCGGGCGTCCCCGCGACGATCGAGTTCGTCGCCGACCGGGACGGCCTGTTCGAGGTCGAGACCCACGGGTCGAAGCTGCAGCTGTGCCAGCTCGTGGTGCGCTAGGGCGGCGTGATGTTCCTGGCCCACGGCATCGGCGGCCGCCAGGACCTGCCGATCCCCTTCGAGGCCGCGCTGACCGGCGCGATCCTCGCCCTGCTGGTGTCGTTCGTGGCGCTGGGCGCCCTGTGGACCGAGCCGCGGCTGGGCACCGGCGCCCGCCACCCCCGCCCGCTGCCCTCCCCGCTCCAGCGGACGGTCTCCGCGCGGGCGTGGCCGTGGGTCTGGCGCATCGCCGGGCTCGTCGCGGCGGCGTACTTCTGCGTGGGCCTGCTCCTCGGCCCGGACCGGGTCGAGAACCCCACGGCGGGGGTGTTCTACGTCCTGTTCTGGGTCGGGCTGGTGCCGCTCTCGCTGCTGTTCGGGCCGGTGTGGCCGGTCCTCAACCCGCTGCGGACGCTGCACCTGCTGGCCTGCCGGGCTCTGGGACGCGACCCCGAAACCGGGCTGCGCCCGCTGCCGCAGGGGCTCGGCTACTGGCCCGCCGCCGGTGGCCTCCTCGCCTTCGTCTGGCTGGAACTGGTCGCCCCCGAACGGGCCACCCTGCCCGTCATCGGGGCCTGGCTCGCCGCCTACGTCGTGTTCATGCTCGCGGGGGCGGTGCTGTTCGGGTCGCGCTGGTTCGGCCACGCGGACGCGTTCGAGGTCTACAGCACCCTCGTCGGCCGGCTCGCCCCGGTGGTGAGAGGCCCCGGCGGCGTCGTGACCTGGCGCAACTCGCTGGACGGCATGGCCGGGCTCCGGCCGGTGCCGGGGCTGACGGTGCTGGTGGTGGTGCTCCTCGGCTCCACCATGTACGACAGTCTCTCCAACGCCCCGATCTGGGTGCGCTTCGTGCAGGAGAGCGCGGTACCGGCTCCGGTCATGGGAACGGCAGGCCTGCTGACCGTCATCGGCCTGGTGCTCGCGGCGTACCGCGGCGCGACCTCGCTGGCCGGCCGGTGGGGCGCGGCCGAGCCGGGGACGACCGCGGGCGAGCTGGCGCACGCGGTGGTGCCGATCGCCGTCGGGTACGTGGTCGCCCACTACTACACGCTTCTCCTGCTGGAGGGGCAGCGGACCCTGGCCCTGCTCTCCGATCCGCTGGTCACCGGCGCCGACTGGCTGGGCACCGCGGGATGGACCGTCCAGGCGGCCGGCACCTCCCCGGCCGGGATCGCCATGCTCCAGGTGACGGTCATCGTCGTCGGCCACGTGCTCGGCACCGTGCTCGCCCACGACCGCGCGCTGGCCCTGTTCCCGCGGCGGACCGCCGTCGTCGGGCAGATCCCGCTCCTGGTGCTGATGGTGGCCTACACCGTGGTGGGCCTGCTGCTGTTGTTCGCGGGCTGACCGGCCGCTCCGGCCGGGCGCACCGGTCCACCGGTCCACCGGGTCGGCGGGCCGCTGGAGCGCGCCGGTCTGCTCGGGGGAGGATCCCGTCGTCAGGCAGGGTCCGGCGGCGTGTCCCGGGCGGCCATGACCCGGCGCATGTCGGCGACGGCCCGCAGGGTCCCCCGTACGGTGCCGGTCACCTTGGAGCGCCCGTCGCGCCGGAGGTAGTCGACGTCGACCTCGCTGATGCGCCAGCCGCTCGCGGCGGCCCGGAGCACCATCTCCAGCGGGTAGCCGAAGCGCCTGTCGGTCAGGCCGAGACCGGTGAGCGCGTCCCTGCGGCAGGCGCGCATCGGCCCGAGGTCGTGCACGGCGGCCCCGGTACGGCGGCGCAGGTCCCGGGCGAGCACGGCGTTGCCCAGCCGGGCGTGCGGTGGCCAGGCCCCGCGCTCCCGTGGCCTGCGCCGGCCGAGCACGAGATCGCTCCACCCGGCCAGGACCGGGGCGGTGACGCGGGGCAGCTGGCGAGGGTCCAGCGAGGCGTCGGCGTCCATGAGGCAGACGACGTCGGCGGTCGCGGCAAGGAGCCCGGCGTGACAGGCCGCGCCGAATCCCCGTCGTGGCTCCTCCACCACGCACGCGCCGAGCGAGGCGGCGATCTCGGCCGAGCCGTCGGTGGAGCCGTTGTCGACCACGATCGGACGGTACCCGTCGGGCATGCGCCCGAGCACCCAGGGCAGGGCGGACGCCTCGTCCAGGCACGGCAGGATCACCTCGATCGTCACGGCTGCGCTCCCAGCGGGGCGGTGGCGAACTCTCCGACGCCCTCTTCGAAGCCGATCCCGGCCTGGAATCCGAGCTCGGTACGGGCCTTGTCGGGAGAGGCGACGATGTGGCGGACGTCCCCGAGCCGGTACTCGCCGGTGACGACCGGGGCGGGGCCGCCGCGTTCGGCGGCCAGGGCCGCCGCCAGCTCCCCGATGGTGTGCGGGGTGCCGCTGGCGACGTTGTAGGCGGCCAGCGTGCCCGGCGCGACGGGGGCGACGGGGGCGACGAGGACGCGGGCGGCTGCCAGGTTGGCGGCGGCGACGTCGCGGACATGGACGAAGTCACGGCGCTGCCCCCCGTCCTCGAACACCCTGGGCGCCCGCCCCGCCTCCAGCCGGGAGCGGAAGACGGCCGCCACCCCGGAGTAGGGGGTGTCGCGCGGCATGCGGGGGCCGTACACGTTGTGGTAGCGCAGGGCCACCGCGCCGCCCCCGGTCTCCCTGGCCCAGTTGGCGGCCAGATGCTCCTGGGCGAGTTTGGTGGTGGCGTAGGCGTTGCGAGGGTCGGCCGGCGCCTCCTCTCCGATCACCGCGGGGCTCAGCGGCGCACCGCAGTGGGGACAGGGCGGCTCGAACACCCCCCGGCCGAGATCGGCCGCCGACCGCGGGCCCGGCCTGACCGGTCCGTGCTCGGCGCATCCGTAGGCGCCCTCGCCGTAGACGACCATGGACGAGGCCAGTACCAGCCGCCCGATGTCGTGCCTGGCCATCGCGGCGAGCAGGACCGCGGTGCCGTACACGTTGACCGAGGCGTAGTCGGGCAGGTCGGCGACGTCCACCCCGAGACCGACCTTGGCCGCCTGGTGGACGACCAGGTCCACCCCCGGCAGCAGCCCGTCCAGGACGGAGGGGTCCCTGAGGTCGCCGCCGGTCCGCAGGTCGAGGCCGGTCACCTCGTACCCTGCCGTCCGGAACGCCTCCGTCACGTGGCCTCCGATGAAACCGGCCGAGCCGGTGACCATCACTCTCACCCGGCCGACGGTAGCGACGGCACCGCCTCCGCGGGGGTTCGCCGGCGCCGGCGTTCGCAAGCCGTAAGAACTACGAGACCGGCGGCGAGGGCGTAGGCGGCCGTGGCCGGGCCCCCCAGGTAGGCGACCGCTCCGGCCGCCGCGACGCCCAGCCACTCCGGGCGCGCCGCCATGGCCGCCAGCGCGACCACCAGGAGGGCGTACCAGGAGTAGCCGGGCGTGAGAAGCAGCATCAGCGACCCGGCGACCAGCAGCGCGCCCTCCCAGGGACGCTCGGGGTCCCCCCCGCCACAGCACGTACGCGACGACGGCGGCCATGACCAGCGCCACGGCGACGGGGGCCCACGCGTCCGGCACGAGCAGCCGCAGCACGCCGTAGCGCCCGCGCGCTCCAGGGTCCTCGTACCCCTCCTCCTGGAGGTAGCCGAACAGGTAGCCGAGCACGGAGGCCCGCGAGCCGAGCACGTACGGCAGGTAGGCCAGGACGACCACCAGGGCGGCCGGCACCAGGATCGCCGTGATCCGCCGCCGGTCGATCCCGCCGCGCAGCACGCCGGCCAGCGCGCCGGGCAGGGCGAGCACGGGCAGCAGCTTGACCGCCACGGCGGCGCCGAGCAGCGCGCCGCGTCCCCTGGCCACCGAGAAGGCGAGCACCACCAGCAGCACGCCCAGGACGTCGACGTGGGCGTTGTTCACCGCCTCGACGGGCACCGCCGGGCACCACGCCCAGCACGCGGCCGCCCGGTCCCCCCCACCGCCGCCGGAGCGCCAGCAGCACGGCCACCGACAGCAGCGCGCCGGCGACCTGCAGCCCCTTGTGCCGGGCCCCGTCGGGCGAGGCGCCGTGCACCAGGAGGAAGTAGACCTCGGCGAGCGGCGGGTAGATGGTGTGGACCGCAGGGCGGTTGATCAGGGTCGCGCCGTTCCCGGGGAAGAGCCAGGGGTCGCGCAGGGCGGCGAGCGCGGGGTCGGCGGGCGCGTGGTCGTACGGGGAGAACCCCGCGGCCTGCACCCGCCCGTCCCAGGCGTAGCGGTAGGAGTCGGTGCTGGTGCTCGGCGGCGCGGCCAGGCCCGTGGCGGACACGGCGATCCCCCCGGCCACCACCCAGACGCCCGCATGGCGGCCGGGCAGAGCGCGCGCGAGCCAGAGCGCCGCCGGGAACAGCCCCCAGGCGCACGCGTACCACCACGACAGGCCGGGCTGGCCGTGCGCCACCCGGACCAGGACGGCGACCAGCGCCAGCAGCGTGCCACCGAGGATGTACCGTCTCACGCCGTTCAGCGTGCCAGCGCCCACCCGCGCCGCGGTCCCCCGGGCGGGGGGCGTAACGACCTCGTAAGGGTTGGACCGGGCCATCGGCCGTACGGTCCTGTCGTGACGCAGATCCTCGTCATCGCGAAGGAGCCCGTCCCCGGACGGGTCAAATCCCGGCTGACGCCCCCTTTCACCCCCGCCCAGGCCGCCGGGCTGGCCGAGGCCGCGCTCGCCGACACCCTGGAGTGCGTGGCGGCCACCCCCGCCACCCAGCGCGTGCTCGCCCTGGAGGGGCTGCCCGGCCCGTGGCTGCCCCCCGGCTTCGTGGTCATCCCGCAGCGCGGCGGCGGGCTGGACGAGCGTCTCGCCGCCGCCTTCGCCGACGCCCACCGGCTGCGTCCCGGACCCGCGGTGCTCATCGGCATGGACACCCCGCAGATCACCCCCGCTCTCCTGGAGGCCGCCACCGGTGCCCTGTCCTGCCACGACGCGGTGTACGGCCCCGCCGCCGACGGCGGTTACTGGCTCCTGGGCCTGCGCGTCCCCGATCCGGCCCTCGTGCTGGGCGTCCCCATGTCCCGTCCCGACACCGGCCGGGCCCAGCTGGAACGGCTGGCCGGCCTGCGGGTGTTCCACCTGCCCGAGCTCACCGACGTGGACACCGCCGCCGACGCCCGCCGGGTGGCGGCCGGGGCGCCGGGAACCCGTTTCGCCGCCCTGCACGAGATCTCCGCGGGGGCGCCCCGATGATGGGTGAGGTGTACGCCACCGCCCTCACCGGCCTGGGCACCGAGATCGAGTACGCCGACGGCACCCGGACCGCCCTGGAGGCCGGGCGCTGGTTCGCGCCGATCCCCGGCGACGAGGCGATGCTCGCCCGCTGCCGCGGCCTGACCCTCGACATCGGCTCGGGCCCTGGACGGCTGACCGCCGAACTCGCCCGTCGCGGTGTGCCCGCCCTCGGCATCGACATCACGCCGCAGGCCGTCCGGCTGACCCGCAGGGCCGGAGGGGTGGCGCTGCTCGGCGACGTCTTCGGCGACCTGCCCTGGAGCGGCCGGTGGTCCAGCGCTCTGCTGGCCGACGGCAACATCGGCATCGGCGGCCATCCCCACGCCCTGCTGCGCCGGGTGCGGCAGCTGTTGCGGCCGGGCGGCGAGGTGGTGGTCGAGCTGGCGGGACCCGCCACGGCCAGCCGCGTGGACCGGGTGCGCCTGCGCCGTCCCGAGGTGGTCGGCGACTGGTTCGGCTGGGCCGTGGTGTCGGTCAGCGACATCGCCCGCCTGGCCCGTACCGGTGGTCTCACGACCGTGGAGCATCACCACGAGCACGGCCGATGGTTCGCCCGCCTGCGCAGGCCCGCCCGCCCGGCGCCCCGGCCCCGGGCGGTACGGGAGACGCCCCGGCCCCGGGCGGTACGTGATCGGAAGGTGGGCCGGGACGCGTCCTGAGCGAGATCACATGGGATACGGATAGTCTTCTCTGCCCGCATCATTACTGAGAGTATTCGTTCTGTCGCCCTACGCCATGTCACTCTATGAGTGAATATTTGGGGTGAAAGGGACAGAGCTCATATGTCACATCGTGACCAGCAGGCGATCCCAGTCGGACAGGAAGCGGCCGAGCCCGTACCTGCCGAGCGCGGCCTCGCGCGCGGCCTCGCCCGCCCGCCTGGCGCGGCCGGGATCGGCGACGAACTCCCGCAGCGCGGCGGCCAGGGTCTCGACCCTGGTGGAGATCACTCCCGCCGCCGCCGGCACGGCCTCGACGGCCTCGGTCGTGGCGAGCGCGACGACCGGCATGCCCAGGTGCATGGCCTCGACCAGCGCCAGGCCCAGCGACGTCCAGCGGTAGGGGTGCAGGTAGACGCGGCGCCTGGCCAGCTCGGCGTGCATCGCGGCCTGCGGCAGGTCGTAGGCGGGATAGGCGAGCCCTTCGGCCTTCATGCCGAACACGTCCAGCGGCGCGGCCCCGGCGAGCCGGGGCAGCAGGTCGGTGCCCGCGACCCGGGTGCGGCGCACCGGCTCGTTGACGACCACCCCGGCCCGGGGCAGCTCCCCGGTGTAGAGGGGGCCCGGGTCGACGACGCCGTGCTCGATGACGCGCGTGGGCGCCCGGCCGTTGTCCCAGAACAGCTCGTTGAAGTGGGTGACGTGCACGATCGGGACGTCACCCCGCCCGGCCAGCGGGTGGCGGGTGTGCGGCACGTCCCCGGCCGGGGTGTTGTGCTCGACGTACACGCCGGGCAGGTCGCGGCCCAGCCACTCGCGGGCCAGCTCCATCTCGTGCGGGCGCTGGTAGACCACCGCGTCCAGGGGCTCGTGGCGCAGCGCGTCCCAGCAGACCTCGCGCACGCCCTCGGGCCAGGCGAACGTCCGTGCCCTGCCGCGCCCGTCCGGGCCGCGGCCGGGGACGAGCGGCACCACGTAGTCGTGGCGGCCCTGGACGAACGCCGTGGTCCACGAGCCGTGCACGTGCCAGAGCATGATCCTCATCGTCGTACCCGCACGCCCAGCGCCCTGGTGACGGCCTCGGTGAGGTCGGCGGCCACCTCCGGCGCGGCGGCCACCTCGCGGGCCAGGGTCTCCGCGGTCGGCACCAGGATGCCGCGCGCGCCCGCGGCCGCGGCGGCCTCCATGTCGCCGCCGATGTCGCCGATCACGACGCAGTCGCGCGGATCGACGCCGAGCGCCGCGGCGGCCCGCAGCACCAGCCCGGGGGCGGGCTTGCGGCACGCGCAGCGGTCGTCCTCGCCGTGCGCGCAGACCGCCCAGGTGTCGAACGTCCCCAGCAGCCGCTCGACCTCCGCGTTGACCCGGTCGAGCTGCTCGCGGGTGATCAGCCGCCTGGCGACGCCCGACTGGTTGGTGATCACTCCGGTGGGCACCATCGCGCGGCGCAGCCGGTCGAGCGCCTCCCGGGCACCCGGCACCGGCTCGACCAGGCCGGGGTCGGCGTTGTAGGGCACGTTCCTGATCAGTGTCCCGTCCCTGTCGAACAGGACGGCGGCCGGTGGCCGGATACGGTGCATGAGCTGCGGCTACCCGGTCTCCGATCAGCCCAAACGGTGACCGGCGAGGCCCTGACCTCCCCTTTCGCCATCACAGCCGATACGTGAGACACCTTTCGGAAGGGGAGCTCGATGAGGTTCCTGGGCATCAACGCGATCTTCCACGATCCCGCCGCGGCCCTCGTGGTCGACGGGGAGGTCGTGGCCGCCGCCGAGGAGGAACGCTTCAGCCGCCGCAAGCACGGCAAGCGGCCGGTGCCGTTCTCGGCGTGGGAGCTTCCCGAGCAGGCGGCCGCCTGGTGCCTTCGCCAGGCGGGCCTGAAACCGGAGGACCTGGACGCCGTCGCCTACTCCTACGACCCCGACCTGGTACGGCCGGGCCAGGAGGGGCTCGACCGCGGGTGGGAGGACCTGCGCACGACCTACGCCCGGCGGGCCCCGGCCTTCTTGTCCACCGCGCTGCCCGGCCTCGACCCGGCGCAGGTCTCCTACGTCCCCCACCACGTGGCGCACGCCGCGTCGGCCGGGCTGGCCTCGCCGTACCGCGACTGCGCGGTGCTGGTGTGCGACGGCCGGGGCGAGGCCGTGTCGCACCTGGCGGGGCACTACCGCGACGGCGAGCTGACCGTGCTGGCCGCCCAGGAACTGCCGCACTCGCTCGGGCTGATGTACGAGGAGGTCACCGAGCACCTGGGGTTCCTGCGCTCCTGCGACGAGTACAAGGTGATGGCGCTGGCCTCCTACGGCACGCCCCGTCACCTGGCCGCGCTGCGCGAGCTGATCGTCACGACCGGCGACGGCGGGTTCAGGGTGGAGCCGATCGGCTGGGGCGGCTACGCCAAGGCCCTGGCGGCCGGGGAGCCCTGGTCCGCCGACCACGCCGACCTGGCCGCCAGCGTGCAGGCCAGGCTGGAGGAGGTGCTGCTGGAGCTGGCGACGTGGCTGCACGGCCGTACCGGTGACCGGTACCTGACGCTCGCCGGGGGCGTCGCGCTCAACTGCGTCGCCAACACCCGGTTGCTGGCACAGGGCCCGTTCGAGGAGGTGTGGGTCCAGCCCGCGGCGGGCGACTCGGGCACCGCGCTCGGCGGGGCACTGCATCTGGCCAGGGCCCACGGCGAGGTCACGGTGCCGATGCCCGGCGCCGACCTGGGGCGGGGCTGGAGCGAACAGGAGCTGGCCGCGTGGCTGGACGTGGCGCGCGTGCCGCACACCCGGCCGCGCGACCTGGCCGCCGCGGTCGCGGCCGAGCTGGCCGCCGACCGGATCGTGGCCTGGTTCCAGGGCCGCGCCGAGTACGGGCCCCGGGCCCTGGGGCGGCGCTCGCTGCTGGCCCATCCCGGGTACGCGCGCAACACCGAGCGGCTGAACGACGTCAAGGGCCGCGAGCAGTTCCGGCCCATCGCGCCGATGGTGCTGGCCTCGCGCGCCGGGGAGATCTTCTCCCGGGGGCCGGCGTGCTCGCCGTACATGCTGTTCGTGCACGACGTGGAGCCGTCCTGGCGGGAGCGCATCCCCGCGGTGGTGCACGTGGACGGGACGGCGCGGGTGCAGACGGTCTCGGAGCGGCAGGAGCCGCTGCTGGCCCGGATGCTGGGCGAGTTCGAGGCGCGCACCGGCCTTCCCGTGGTGGTCAACACCAGCCTCAACACCGCCGGGCGGCCCATGGTCGACGACCCGCGCGACGCGCTGGAGTGCTTCGGCTCCTCACCGGTGGACGTGCTGGCGCTCGGCCCGTTCCTGGTACGGCGCGGGGAGGTGTTCGCCTCGTGACCCGCCCCGTGACCGACCCTGTGACCGACCTCGTGACCGGCCCTGTGACCGGCCCTGTGACCGGCCCTGTGACCGGCCCTGTGACCGGCCCTGTGACCGGCCTCGTGATCTCCGTCGTGGTGCCCACCGTCGGCCGGCCGAGCCTGGCCGCCACGCTGGCCGCCCTCCCGGCTGAGCTGGAGGTCGTCGTCGTCGACGACCGGCCGCCGGGGCCGGACCGGGGCGAGCTGGGCGGGCTTCCCCGGCACGCGCGCGTCGTGCGCTCCGGGGGGCGCGGGCCCGCCGCGGCCAGGAACGCGGGCTGGCGGGCCTCGGAGGGGGAATGGGTCGCCTTCCTCGACGACGACGTGGTCCCCGGGCCGGGCTGGGCGCGGGCGCTGCTCGCCGACCTCGCGGACCTGCCCGCCGACGTGGCCGCCTGTCAGGGGCGCATCGAGGTGCCGCTCCCGGCGGGCCGGCGGCCCACCGACGCCGAGCGCGACACCGCCGGGCTGGCCGAGGCCGGGTGGATCACCGCCGACATCGCCTACCGCCGCTCGGCGCTGGAGCGCACCGGCGGGTTCGACGAGCGTTTCCCGCGCGCCTACCGCGAGGACGCGGACCTGGCGCTGCGCGTGTCCGGGGCCGGTCTGCGCCTGGTGCGGGGAAGGCGGGTCAGCCTGCACCCGGTGCGCGACGACGGTTTCCTGTCCAGCCTGCGCCGCCAGCGCGGCAACGCCGACGACGCCCTGATGCGGCGCGTCCACGGGCCCGGGTGGCGCGAGCGGCTCGGTGGCGCCCCCGGGCGCCTGCGCCGCCACGCGCTGACCAGCGCGCTGGGAGTGGCCGCGGCCGGGCTGGCGGCGAGGGCGTGGGCGGGTGGTGCGCCGCCGCCGGTCGCCACGGCACGGCGCGGGACGGCACGATCCGGGACGGCCCGATCCGGGACGAGGGCGGCCGTAGCGGCCAGGGCCGCGCGCGGGCGGACCGCGTCCGGGCGGGCGGCCGGACGGGCGGCGGCCGGGTGGACCGCATCCGGGTGGGCGGCGGCCGTGGCCGGGCTCGGGTGGGCCGCGCTCACCGCGGAGTTCGCCTGGGCGCGCATCGCCCCCGGCCCCCGCTCCGCCGGGGAGGTCGCGCGCATGCTCGTGACCAGCGTGGCGATCCCGCCCGCCGCCTGCCTGCACCGCGTACGCGGTGAGCTGAGGGCGCGCCGGTGAGCGCCGCCACCGCCGGTCGGTCCGGACCGGGCGCACGGACCGGGCGGAAGGCACGGGCCGCGCCGGGAGAACGGGCCGGGCCGGAGACACGGATCGCGCCGGGAGGACAGGCCGATCCGAAGGCAGAGGCCGGGCCGAGGGGACGGGCCGCGTCGAAGGGACGGGTGCTCGTCGCCCGGACCGACAACGCCGGTGACGTCCTGCTGGCCGGTCCCGCCGTCAGGGCGGTGGCCGCGTCCGCCGCGCACGTCACCTTCCTGGCCGGTCCGCACGGCCGGGCCGCCGCCGGCCTGCTGCCGGGCGTGGACGAGGTCGCCGAGTGGCGTACCCCCTGGATCGATCCCGCCGCCCCGGCCGTGACGCCCGGGCACGCCCGGGCGCTGCTGGACCTGGTCGCCGCCGCCCGCCCCGACGAGGCGCTGATCCTGACCTCCTTCCACCAGAGCGCGCTGCCGCTGGCGCTGCTGCTGCGCCTGGCGGGGGTCGCGCGGATCGCCGCGATCAGCCAGGACTTCCCCGGCGCGCTGCTCGACGTGCGGGTACGGGTGGACGAGGAGCGCGACGTCCCCGAGGCCGAGCGGATGCTCGCCGTCGCCGAGGCCGCGGGCTTCGCGCTGCCGCCCGGCGACGACGGGGCGCTCGCCGTCCGGCGCCCGCTGCCCGCCGTCGCGCACCTGACCGGGCCGCCCGGCTACGTCGTCGTCCACCCGGGGGCGTCGGTGCCCGCCAGGACCTGGCCGGCCGAACGGCACAGGGACGCGGTCGCGGAGCTGGCCGGCGACGGCCACCGGGTCGTCGTCACCGGCACCGCGGCCGAGCGGGACCTCACCGCGTACGTGGCCGGCCGCGACGGTCTCGACCTCGGGGGACGCAGCACGTTCGCCGGGCTCGCGGCGGTGCTGGACGGCGCGGCGGCGCTCGTGTCGGGCAACACCGGGCCCGCCCATCTCGCGGCGGCGGTCGGCACGCCCGTGGTCAGCCTGTTCTCCCCGGTCGTGCCCGCCGGGCGCTGGGCGCCCTACCGCGTGCCGTGCGTCGTGCTGGGCGACCAGCACGCGCCCTGCCGCGCCACCCGGGCGCGCGTCTGCCCCGTACCCGGCCATCCGTGCCTGGCCTCCGTCGGCCCGGAGGAGGTCGTCAAGGCCGTGAGGGAGCTGATCGCATGAGAATCGAAATGATCTCCGAGCACGCCGATCCGATGGCGGCCGTGGGCGGGGCCGACGCGGGCGGCCAGAACGTGCACGTCGCCGCCCTGGCCGTCGAACTGGCCCGGCGGGGACACGACGTCGTCGTGCACACCCGGCGCCACGACGCGGCCCTGCCGCCGACGGTGTCCCTGGCACCGGGGGCGACCGTGGAGTACGTGCCCGCGGGACCCGCCCTCCCGCTGCCCAAGGACGAGCTGTTCGGGCACATGCCCGCGTTCGCCGCGCACCTGGCCAGGCGCTGGGCCGCGCAGCGGCCGGACGTGGCGCACGCGCACTTCTGGATGAGCGGCGTGGCGGCGCTCGGGGCGACGCGGGGCGTGTCCACGCTCGGGGCCGCGTACGGCGTGCCGGTCACGCAGACCTTCCACGCGCTCGGCGTCGTCAAGAGGCGCTGGCAGGGTGCGGCCGACACCAGCCCCCCGGAGCGCATCGCGATCGAACGCGAGATCGGCCACCGGGTGGACGCGGTGATCGCCACCTGCGACGACGAGGTGACGGAGCTGCGCGCGATGGGCGTGCCCCATGAACGGGTGCGGGTCGTGCCGTGCGGGGTCGACCTCGGCCGGTTCCGGCCCGAGGGGCCCGTGGCCGCGCGCACCGGCGCGCACCGTGTCCTCAGCATCGGCCGCCTGGTGCCGCGCAAGGGGGTCGACACCGTGATCAGGGCTTTGGAGGAGCTGCCCGGGGTCGAGCTGGTGATCGCCGGTGGCGACCCGGGCGACGAGGAGTCGCGGCGGTTGCGCGCCCTGGCCGAGGCCCGGGGCCTGTCCGGCCGGGTCCGTCTGATCGGCAGCGTCGGCCGGGAGGAGGTGCCGGGGCTGATGCGCTCGGCCGACGTGGTGGTGAGCGTGCCCTGGTACGAGCCGTTCGGCATGGTGCCGCTGGAGGCGATGGCCTGCGGCGTCCCCGTGGTCGCCTCGGCCGTCGGCGGGCACCTCGACACGGTCGCCGGCTGCGGGCTGCTGGTGCCCCCGCGCGACCCGGCGGCCCTGGCGGAGGCACTGCGCGGCCTGCTCGCCTCCCCGCCGCGAAGGCGGGCCATGGGCGAGTCGGGCGTCCGCAGGACCACGGCGAGGTACAGCTGGCCATACGTGGCCGGGCAGACCGAGGCGGTCTACCGGAGTGTCGTCGCGGCACGCCAGGACCGGCTCGCGGTATCGGGAGGCTGATCATGAACGCACATCTGGCCGACCTCACCGGCACCCTGGCGAGGATGGACGGGAAATGCGCCCTGGTCCAGGCCTGGGGGATGAAGCTGGCCACCGTCCTCGAAAGCGGCGGCAGGCTCCTGGCCTGCGGCAACGGCGGATCCGCGGCCGAGGCCCAGCATCTGACGGCCGAGCTGGTCGGCAGGTTCAAGAAGGACCGCCGCCCCTTCGCGGCGATACCGCTGCACGCCGACGGCTCGTCGGTGACCGCCATCGCCAACGACTTCGGGATCGAGGAGGTCTACGCCCGCCAGGTGCGCGCCCACGGCCGGACCGGGGACGTGCTGATCACCCTGTCGTGCAGCGGCACCAGCCCGAACGTGCTGGCGGCGGCCAGGGCCGCGCAGCAGACCGGCCTGCTCGTGTGGGCGCTGACGGGACCGGCCCCCAACGCGCTGGCCGAGCTGAGCGACGAGGTCGTGGCCGTGCCCTCCCCCGACACCTCGATCGTCCAGGAGGTCCACCTCGTCCTGATCCACATGCTCTGTTCCGCGACCGAGGAGGCCCTGACATGAGGGGTGCCACCGGACCGCTGGTCGTCGTCGGCGACACCGTGCTCGACGTGGACGTCGAAGGCGAGAGCGAGCGTCTCTGCCCGGACGCGCCCGCGCCGGTCGTCGACGTCGGTGCCGAGCACCCGCGACCGGGCGGCGCGGGCCTGGCCGCCCTGCTGGCCGCCCGTTCCGGCGCCGAGGTCGTCCTGGTCACCGCGCTGGCCGACGACCCGTCCGGCCGGATGCTGGCCGGGCTGCTGACCCCGCACCTGAGCGTGGTGCGGCTGCCGCTGCGCGGCACGACGGTCCGCAAGAGCAGGATCAGGGTGCGCGGCCGGACGCTGCTGCGGCTCGACACCGGCGACGGCGTGGCCCCCGCGGGCGGCGGGGAGGCCGCGGCCCGTGCGCTGCGCGGGGCCGGGGCGGTGCTGGTCTCCGACTACGGCAGGGGCGCCGCGGACGCGGTGCGGGACCTGCTCGGCGGCCTCGGCGTGCCGGTCGTGTGGGACCCGCACCCGCGGGGGTCGCCGCCGCCGCCGGGGTGCGCGCTGGTGACACCGAGCGAGGCCGAGGCGGCCGTGCTGTGCGGGCGGACGCCCGCCGGTGCCCGGACGGCCGGCGCGTCGTACGGGCGGGCACCCGCCGATCCCGGGCAGGCCGCACGTCACCTGGTGGCGGCGCTCCGCGCCGGGGCCGTGGCGGTCACGCTCGGCGCCCGCGGAGCGGTACTGGCCTGCGAGGACGGCCACCGCTCGCACCTGCCCGTCCCGCCGTCGTCCGCGGTGTCCTCGATGGCCGCGGCGTCCGCGGTGTCTCTGCCGACCGCGCCGGCCGCGCCGTTCGAGGGGCGTGACACGTGCGGCGCGGGCGACCGGCTGGCCGGTGCCGCGGCGCTGGCGCTGCGCGACGGCGCGCCGGTGCGGGACGCGGTCGCGGCCGGGGTACGGGAGGCCGCGCGGTTCGTGAACGAGGGCGGGGCCGCGTCGGTCCGGCCGGTCCCGTCCCGCGCGGAGGCCGTCCCGGACGGGGACGACCGCGGGGCCTCCCGGATCCGCTCCCTGAACGGGGACGGATCCGGGACCGCGTCGCTCCGGCCTGCCGTCCAGGGAACGGGCGACGGGCCGCGCGACGCGCTGCGGACCGCCGAGGCGGTCAGGGCGGGCGGCGGGCGCCTGATCGCCACGGGCGGCTGCTTCGACCTGCTGCACGCCGGGCACGTCAGCCTGCTGCGCAGGGCCCGGGCCCTGGGCGACGCGCTGGTCGTCTGCGTCAACTCCGACGCCTCGGTGCGCAGGCTCAAGGGCCCCGGCAGGCCGGTCGTCGGGCAGCACGACCGCGTCGAGGTGCTGCGCGCCCTGGGGTGCGTGGACGCCGTGCTGGTGTTCGACGAGGACACCCCGTGTGCGGCCATAGAGCTGCTCCGGCCCGAAGTATGGGTGAAGGGCGGCGACTACGACGGCCGGGTGCTGCCGGAGACGGCGGTGCTCGACCGGCTGGGCGCCGAGAGCGTCGTCCTGAGCCACGTCCCCGGCCGCTCCACGACCGGACTGATCGCGGCCGCGCAGGCGGCCTCCTGACCGTCGCCGTACGGGCGGCACGCCGAGAAGGGGAACACCGATGCTGGGAAACATACTGATCACCGGAGGAGCGTCCGGGCTGGGGCAGGCGACCGCGAGGGCCGTCGCCAAGGCGGGCGGGCGGCCGCTCGTCGTCGACCTGCGGGCCCCCGGCGACGGCTTCGACCACGTGACGGCCGACCTCGCCGACCCGGAACGGGCCGCGAGGGCCGTACGGGAGCTCGCCGCGCTGGCCGGAGGGCTGGACGGGGTGGTGACCGCCGCGGGCGTCGACGCCTGCGGGCCGCTGGCCGAGGTGCCCGCCACCGACTGGGAGCGGGTGATCATGGTCAACCTGCTGGGCACGGCGACGGTCGTGCGGGCGGCGCTGCCGTACCTGATGGAGTCGCGCGGCCGGGTGGTGACCGTGGCCTCCACCCTGGGGCTGCGCGCGGTGGGCGACGCCACCGCCTACTGCGCCAGCAAGTTCGGCGTGGTCGGCTTCACCCGGGCGCTCGCCACCGAGCTGGCGGGCGTCGTCGGGGTGACGCTGCTGGTGCCCGGGGGGATGCGGACCGCCTTCTTCGACGACAGGACCGAGCAGTACCGGCCCGGTGCCGACGCCCTGCTCAACCGGCCCGAGGACGTCGCCGACACCGTGGTCTTCGCGCTCGGCCAGCCGCCCGGCTGCGAGGTACGGGAACTGGTCGTCTGCCCCTCGACGGAGCCCTCGTGGCCCTAGAGGTGCTGGTGCTGCGCGGGCTCGGGCTCGGCGACCTGCTCACCGCGGTGCCCGCGCTGCGGGCGCTGCGGCGCGCCTTCCCGGACGGCCGGATCACGCTGGCCGCACCGGCCGTCTACCGCGGGCTGACGGCCCGCACCGGGGCGGTGGACGACCTGGTCGACGTCTCCGGTCCGGGCCCGGTGCCGTACGCGAGGGCCGTCACCGCCCGCGGGCGACCGTGTCCGGCCCCGCGCGAGAGGTCCTTCGCGGCTCCGCGAGGACCGGGCCCCGTCCCGCACGGGGGACCCGATGTCGCGGTCAACCTGCACGGCAGGGGTCCGCAGAGCGTCGAGGCGCTGCGCCGCACCGGCCCGGGCAGGCTGCTGAGCCACGAGGTGGACGGCGGCCCGCCGTGGCGCGGGGACGTTCACGAGACGCGCCGCTGGTGCGACCTGCTGGGGTGGTACGGCATCCCCGCCGACCCCGCCGACCTGTCCCTCGGGACCTCGGACCTGCGCGGGCCCGTCGTCGTCCATCCGGGGGCGGCCTCGCCCGCGCGCAGGTGGCCTCCCGGGCGGTTCGCGCTCGTCGCGGCCGCGCTGCGCCGCGGTGGCGCCGAGGTCGTGGTGACCGGCGGCCCGGCGGAGGTCGCGCTGGCCCGCGAGGTGGCCCGGACGGCGGGCCTGCCGTCCGGGAGCGTGCTGGCCGGGCGGACCGGGCCGGCCGGGCTGGCCGACCTGATCGGCGGTGCCAGGCTGCTGGTCTGCGGCGACACCGGGGGTGGCCCACCTGGCCACCGCGTACCGGACGCCCTCGGTGGTGCTGTTCGGCCCCACCTCCCCCGCGCTGTGGGGGCCGCCACCGGGCGGTCCGCACGTGGCCCTGTGGACCGGCCGCACCGGCGACCCGCACGCCGCGTCGCCGGATCCCGGCCTGCTGGAGATCGAGACATCCGAGGTTGTCGACGCGGCCCTGGGGCTGCTGGAGGTGAGGACGTCATGAGAGCGGTGGTGGCCGGCGGTGCCGGATTCCTGGGTTCCCATCTGTGCGAGAGGCTGCTGGCCGACGGCACCGAGGTGGTCTGCATGGACAGCTTCCTCACCGGCTCGCCGGACAACGTCTCCCACCTGCTGGGGCGGCCGGGCTTCCGGCTCGTCGAGTGCGACGTGACGGGCTTCGTGCACGTGCCGGGCGAGGTGAACCTGATCCTGCACCTCGCCTCGGCCGCCTCCCCTGCCGACTATCTGGCCTACCCGATCGAGACGCTGAAGGTGGGCAGCCTGGGCACGCTGCACCTGCTCGGCCTGGCCAAGGAGAAGGGCGCCAGGTTCGTGCTGGCCTCGACCAGCGAGGTCTACGGCGATCCGCTGGAGCATCCCCAGCGCGAGACGTACTGGGGCAACGTCAATCCGGTCGGCCCGCGCAGCGTCTACGACGAGGCCAAGCGGTTCGCCGAGTCGCTGACGGTGGCCTACCGCCAGACCCACGGCGTCGACACCGGCATCGCGCGCATCTTCAACACCTACGGTCCCCGGATGCGGCCCTTCGACGGCAGGGCGATCCCGACGTTCGTCAGGCAGGCCCTGCGCGGTGAGCCGATGACGGTCACCGGGGACGGCCGGCAGACGCGTTCCATCTGCTACGTCGACGACACGGTCGAGGGCATCCTCGCCCTGGCGGGCCGCGACGTCGCCGGGCCGGTCAACATCGGCAACCCCGGTGAGCTGACGATGACCGCCCTGGCCGAGACGATCCGGGACCTGGCCGGTTCGTCCTCGCCGATCGAGTACGTCGCGCGTCCCGCCGACGACCCCCGCGTGCGCAGGCCCGACACCACGCTGGCCGCCCGCTGTCTCGGCTGGCACGCCGGGATCGACGCCGCCGAGGGGCTGCGCCGCACGATCGGCTGGTTCCGCGCCGAACTGGAACGCGACGGCACCGACGGCACCGACGGCATCACCGGCGCCGACGGCGCAGAGGGGGCCGGGGACATCGGCGTCGGTGACGCCGACGGGGCCGACGGGGCCAACAGGGCCGACAGGGCCGGTGGCGTGGACGCCGCCGACGGCGTCGACGGCGCGGGCCGCCCGGCCACGCCGCCGCTGAGGAGAGGCTGAGGGTGCCCGGCCGACCGTCCGGGGAAACCGGGACCACCGCGCGGACCGGGGTGCCGGCGCGCGGGGAAGGACGCCAGGCCTGCCCGGCCCCTTTGCCCTTCCCGGCGACCGGCCGGGCGGACTCCCCGGCGGCGGACTCCCCGGCGGCGGGCTCCCCGGCGCGGGTGACGGTGGTGGTGGCCAGCCGCGACCGGCGCCGGGAGCTGGAACACTCCCTGTCCCGCCACGAGGGATCGGTGATCCTGCTCGACAACGGCTCGGCCGACGGCACCGCGCCCGCCGTACGGCGGCGCTTCCCGCACGTCGAGGTCGTCGAACTGGGCCGCAACCTGGGCGCCCCGGCCCGCAACGTCGGGGTACGGCTGGCCACGACGCCCTACGTGGCCTTCGCCGACGACGACTCCTGGTGGGCTCGGGGCGCGCTGGCCCGCGCCGCCGGCGTGCTCGACGCCCACCCCCGCCTGGCGGTGCTGGCGGGACGCGTGCTGGTGGGCCCGCAGGAGCGCCCCGACCCGATCTGCGCGGCCATGGCCGCCTCTCCCCTGGGCACCGAACCGGACCTTCCCGGGCCGAGCGTCCTGGGGTTCCTGGCGTGCGGTGCGGTGGTGCGGCGGGACGCCTACCTCGCCGCGGGCGGGTTCGACGACGTCGTCTTCTTCTTCGGCGAGGAGGAGCGCCTGGCCCTGGACCTGGCCGCGGCGGGCTGGGGACTGGCCTACGTCCCGGACGTCGTCGCCCACCACCATCCCTCCCCCTCGCGCGACCCGCGGGGCAGGCGGACCCTCGCCGCCCGCAACGCGGTGCTCACCGCGCTGCTGCGGCGGCCGTGGCCGGTGGTCGCGCGCAGCGTGCTCGCCGCCGCGCGCGGCGGCCCCGAGGGACGGCGGGGTCTGTGGGACGCCGCCCTGCGGTCGCCCGCGGCGCTGGCGGGCCGCCGCAGGCTGCCTCCGCCGGTCGAGACGGCACGGCGGGCCCTCGACGCGGCCCGGCCGTGACGGTGTCCCTCAGCCACCGAAGATCGCGACGGGGTCGCCGGTGTACCAGGTGTTCTCGATGCGCAGGTGGCGGACGACCCAGCGCTCGCCGTCACGGACCAGGCCGACGTCGTAGGGGTTCTTCAGCAGCGCGAAGATGGCGTGGTCGCCGGTGAGCAGGTGCTGCGCCTCCACCAGGGCGGTGAGGCGCGCGGTGTCGCCGTCCACGGCGACGCGGGGGTTGGTGACCTGGTGGGTGGTGTCCACCCGGCCGGTGAACGCGTCCAGGATGGTGGTGACGATCGTGTCCCGCCCCGACATCAGGGGCGGCTCACCGCCCCACCGGGACGCGGCGGGACGGAAGTCCAGCTCGGCGTCGGCCGCGAAGGCCGAGGCGAACAGGTCCCGGTCCTTCAGGTCCTGTCCCAGGGCGAACCGGTAGAGCGCGTCCACGATCTCGGCGCGGTCCCGCAGCTCCCGGACGACCGCCTCGGTCCCGGTGGCCGGGGCGGACAGGGCTCGCCCATCGGTGACGAACATCGCATGCTCCCGTGCTGGTCGGAGGGTGTTCGGGCGGTTCCCACTCTCGACCGGCCGGCCGGGCCGATCAATACGGCCCTGTGCAAGGATCGTGAAGCCTGGTTCAACGATGAGGGGCGTCATGCTGGAGCGGTACGAGCTGGAGGCGTTCCTCACGCTGGCCGAGGAGCTTCACTTCGGCCGTACCGCCGAACGCCTGCGCGTGTCCACCTCGCGGATCAGCCAGACCATCGCCAGGCTGGAGCGGCGTGCCGGTGTGCCGCTGTTCGACCGCACCAGCCGCCGGGTGGAGCTGACCCCGGTGGGACGACGACTGTACGAGGAGGTCCGCCCCGCCTGGGACCGGATCGCCACGGCGTTCGAGGAGGCGGTGGCCACCGGTCGCGGCCTCACCGGCGTCCTGCGGTGCGCCTTCCTCGGCCCGGCGGGCGGGCAGCTGCTGTCGGGGGTCGCCGAGCTGTTCCGGGAACGCCTGCCCGGTTGCGACGTCCGGCTCGTCGAGGCCAGGCCGGCCGACCTGGTCCCCTGGGTGCGCGACGGCGAGGTCGACGTCGCCCTGGGGCCCCTTTCCGTCCGCGAATCCGGAATCGCCACCGGGCCGTCCCTGGTGTCCGAGGCGCGCATGCTCGCCGTCTCGTCCGGGCACCCGTTCGCCCGCAGGGAGTCGGTACGCCTACGGGACCTGGCCCGGGTGAGGGTGCTCCGGCTCCCCGGCCTTCCCGGCCTTCCCGGTCTTTCCGGGGAGGACGGCCTTCCCGGGGAGGATCCGACGCCGCCCGGTTCCTCCGGAGAGGCCCGGACGCCGCCCGCCGGGTGGCCGGTCGAGGCGGGTCCCCCGGCCTCCACCCTCGACGAGGCGCTCACCCTCGTCGGCGAGGGCCGGGGCGTCCTGCCCGTCGGCGCGCACGCCAGGCGCTACCACCCCCGCCCCGACGTGACCTACGTCCCCTTCGACGACGCCCCGCCGGTCCGCTGGGGTCTGCTGTGGCGTACCGACGGCGCCACGGCCCGTGTCCTCGCCTTCGCCGAGGCAGCCCGCGACCTGCTCTCGCCGGCGGGCAGGGCTTAGAGCCTGTTTCAAAGGCAGGTGAGCCAGTCGTTGATGGCGGCGATATGGATGGTGGCCTGGTAACGGACGGCGAGCTTGTCGTATCGGGTGGCGAGAGCGCGGTGGCGCTTGAGCCGGTTGATACCGCGCTCCACGGTGTTGCGATCGCGGTAGTCGATCCGGTCGAAAGCCGGAGGCCGACCGCCTCGGCTGCCGCGTCGTAGCCGTCCTTGAACCCGGTCGGCCGGTTCGGGAATCGTGGCGCGGATACCGCGCCGGCGCAGGTGAGAGCGGATGGCTTGGGAGGAGTAGGCCTTGTCCGCCCGTACCCGGTCCGGACGGGTCCGCGGCCGTCCCGGCCCTACTCTGGGCACCTTGATGGCGGCCATGACCGCCTCGAACTGCGGTGCATCTCCGCGCTGGCCGGCGGTCAGGACCAGCGACAACAGTTTCTGGCCCTGCTCGCACGCCAGGTGCAGCTTGGTCGACAGGCCACCGCGAGAGCGGCCCAGCGCGTGATCGCCGGGTTCGGTCTCCACCCCGCCGGGCGGCTCGGCCTGCCGGTCTGCTGTCCTTGATGCCCCGGCCGCGTGCTGGTGGGCTCGGCAGATCGTGGAATCGACTCCCACCTGCCAGCCGATCAGCCCTTGGGCATCGCCGGCGGCCTGCAGGCCGCACACGATCTGCCGCCAGGTACCTGAGCGCTGCCACCGGCGAAACAAGGAGTACACCGCCTGCCAGGAGCCATAGCATTCGGGCACGTCCCGCCACGGTGCTCCGACCCGTACCCGCCACCGGATCCCGTCGATCAGCTGTCGTTTGGTCCACCGCGAGGGCCGCCCCGGCCTCTTGGCCGCCGGCAGCAGCGGTTCCAAGGCCGCCCATTGCGCATCGGTCAGATCGAACCGCCGCGTCACCGCTAGGGTGGTCACGAGATCTCCGGTGTTCAGGTTCTTCTTGGTCGTTGAACCCTCTACCGGAGATCTCTTTATTTAGCGATCGTTACACACCGCTACATACCGGACTTCGAGACAGGCCTTAGCCGACGGGCAGGACCTCGATGGAGGACGGGGTCCCGGTCACGGCCGGGCCGTGCCCGCAGTGGGGGCACCCCGGGCGCCTGCGCAGGTGGTAGGCCAGGGCGGCGGCGGCCAGGGCCGCCCCCCAGACGGGCCAGAAGGTCTCCGGGAGCCAGGCCCCCCATTCGGCCAGCTCGAACCGGCCGGCGACGGTCCAGCGGATGTAGGTCAGCCCCGCGACCGTGACGACGATCGAGACGAAGCCGGCCGGGACCACGGCGAGGAGAACGGGCACGCGCCTGCCGCGCAGCCCCGGGATCCAGCGGGGGAAGACCTCACCCCAGCGCTGGACCAGCCCCAGCGTGAGCACACCGCCCAGCGCGCCGAACGTCGCCAGGTACGCGCCGGCCAGCCAGATGCCCGGGGTCTCCCTCGCCCCCTCCTCCAGGAACTCCCGCCTCACCCCCAGCGGGATGCCGAGGGCCCAGCTCCACCGGGTCGCGCAGTACACCAGCGGCACGGCGACGGCGACGGCGACGGCCGTACGGCCCCAGCGGGCCGCCGCGGCCGGGGAGGTCCACCCGTCGTGACCGGTGCGCCCGCAGTCGGCGCAGGCCCCGAGGCGGCGGCGCCGGAAGTTCAGCGCGGCGGCGGCCAGCAGCAGCCCACCGGCGACACAGAGCAGCTGGTTGAGCACCGGCCACGGCCAGGCGTCGGCCAGGGTGGTACCGCCCAGGCTCAGGTCGAACAGGGGGGCCACCAGCAGCAGCGGGGTGTAGGCCACGCCCATCATCAGCCTGGAGTCGGGGATCACCAGGACCAGCAGCACGACCATGGGCCAGACCAGGAACAGGGGCACGCGGCCGGCCGCACCCCGCCCGCCCGTCAGGGTCAGGGCCAGCGAGACGACCACGCCCAGCGCGCAGAAGGCGGCGACCCACCAGCCGCCGGGGACCGG
Organism: Streptosporangium longisporum; assembly: GCF_039534895.1. NCBI lineage: Bacteria > Bacillati > Actinomycetota > Actinomycetes > Streptosporangiales > Streptosporangiaceae > Streptosporangium > Streptosporangium longisporum. Next base: position 558,437 of record NZ_BAAAWD010000019.1, read on the forward strand.
GCTCGCACCGGCGAGGACGGACAGTTCGCGGTCGAGGTCGGGATCGGACGCCCCCCAGGGGAATCCGGGAGCGCCGAGCGCCCACGACACGCCGAGGGCTCCGTAGCCGAGCGACCACAGGGCCGCGGCGTACCCCTGCCAGGGGGGTCGGTGAACGCGCCGGACCGGCGCGGTGATCGTTGTCATGCGACCAGCGTCCCGCCGCGGACCGGTGAGCGGCCATGTGCCGTTCGGCAGGTCTTCGCGGCCCCGGCGCCCCGCACCCGTGCCGTACGGCAGGTGCGGCACGGGGTTGCGCCTGCGTATCGTCGGCCCGGTGAGCGTGCGTGAGAACATCCGGGTGGCCGCGGTCGCCGCGGTGGTCCTGGCCGGGATCGGCGGTGCGCCGATGTTCGGGGCGGCGCCCATGGCGTCGGTCACGACGGCGGTGGCCACCCTGGTCTGGGTGGCCGCGGGCCGGTGGGCACGGACCCGCCTGGCCGCCGTGACCTGTGTGGCCGCGGCCGTGTCCCTGGCCGTCACGGTGGCCACCCTGGCGGGACTTCCCCTGTCGCAGGAGGCGGGCATGTTCGGGCTGACCGAGAGCGTGACGCTCATGGTGCTGGCCGGCCTGACCGTCCGGTGGTCCCCGGTACGGCAGGCCGCGGTCGCCGGCGCGTTCGCGGGCCTGGCGTCCGCCGTCTGGCTGCTGCGGTTCATCGCGCCCTCGTCCCTGCTCGAAGCGGTGGGGGCCTGCGCGTTCTGGTCGGCCGGCACGATGATCGCGGCGGGCACGGGGGCGTACCTGCGTTCCCTGGACGCCCGGCGGGCCCGCGCGGTGGCCGACGGCCGCGCCGCCCTGCGCCTGCAGCTCGCGGGGGACCTGCACGACTTCGTGGCCCACGACATCAGCGAGATGGTGGCGCACGCGCAGGCCGGCCGGACGGTCGGGCCGGGTGATCCCGGGCAGGCGCTGGCGGCCCTGGAGCGCATCGAGAGGGCCGGGCAGCGGGCCATGTCGGCGCTGGACCGGACCGTGCTCATGCTGCACGGGGACGAGCTCGCGACCACCTCACCGCTGCCGGGCCTGGCCGAGCTGTCCGGGCTGGCCGAACGGTTCGCCGCGGCGGGGCGGGCACGCGTCCGGGTGAACGTGGACCCGGACCTGGAGGAGACGGTGCCCCGCGAGACGGCCGCCACCGCGTTCCGGATCGTGTCCGAGTCCCTGACCAACGTGCGCCGCCACGCCCCGGACGCCACCCTGGTGGACGTCACCGTCACGATGGAGTCCGCCATGCTCGTGGTCACGGTGAACAACGACGGGGTCACCGGGCCGGACGAGAGCGGACGCGGCGGGTTCGGCCTGCCGGTCCTGGCCGACCACCTCCGGTCGCTGGGCGGCCTCCTGCACGCCGGTCCCGTACCCGGCGGGTGGTCGCTGACGGCCCGCATCCCCCTGGCACCATGAGCGACATGTCGATCCGCACCCTCGGCACCATGGATGACACGTCGATCCGCACCCTCGGAACCATGGGCGACACGTCGATCCGCGTCTTCCTGGCACCATGAGCGACATGTCGATCCGCATCCTCGTCGCCGACGACCAGGAGGGCATCCGTACCGCCTTCCGCCTCATCCTCGACGCCCAGCCGGACATGACCGTCGTCGCCGAGGCCGCCGACGGCGTCACCGCCATCGAGTCGGCCCGCCACCTGCGTCCCGACGTGGTGCTCGCCGACATCCGGATGCCCCGCGCCGACGGCATCGAGGTCACCCGGGCCCTGGCCGGCACCGGCGTGCGCGTGGTCGTCGTCACGACGTTCGGGCTGGACGAGTACGTGCACGCCGCGCTCGGCCACGGCGCCGCCGGGTTCGTCCTGAAGCGCTCGGGCCCGGCCCTGCTGGTCGAGGCGGTACGGGCGGCCGTGAACGGTGACGTGCTCATCAGCCCGCAGCTCACCCCGCGGCTGCTGGACCGGGCCGGCCTGTCGTCCGAGGAGGCCCCGCCGGACGCGGGGCTGACCGAGCGCGAGACCGAGGTCGCCCTGCTGGTCGCCCGGGGCAGGACCAACGCCGAGATCGCCACCGAGCTCTTCCTCTCCCCCGGGACGGTCAAGAACCACATCGCCGTCATCCAGCGCAAGCTGGACGTGCGCAACCGCGTCGGCATCGCCTCCTGGGCCTGGAGCACGGGCAGGCTCCGCCCCGGATCCGACCCCGACTGAACGCACCGGACGCCTTTCTTCCATCGACGCCCCTCTGGTGTCCCGAAGTCCTCCGCGTAACGGTCGGTCGTCCTTCGTCCAAGTACGGGTGTGTTCGGACGTACGACAGAGGGAGTGACGCCGGTGCGCCTCAGACAGACGGTGCCTGCGAGCATCGCCAGTGATCCCGAGGCATTCGAAGCCTTCTACCGGCGCCACTTCGACGCCGTGACCCGGTTCCTGGCCAGGCGGACGCAGGACCCGCACACCGTGGCCGACCTGACGGCCGAGGTGTTCCTCGCGGTGCTCGACTCCGCGCACACCTACCGGCCCGACCGGGGCAGCGAGATCGCCTGGCTGTACGGGGTGGCGCGCAACACGCTGCTGGCCGAACGCAGGCGCTCGGCACGCGAGCTGCGCGCGGCCGGCCGGATCTCGGGGCATCGGCTGCTCGAAAGCGACGACGTGGCACGCATGGAGGAGCGGATCGACGCCGAGTCCCCGGCCCGGCGGGCCCTTGAGGCCATGGCCGCGCTGCCCGAGAAGGACCGGGCCCTGCTGGAGCTGGTGGCCGTCGACGGCCTCACCCCCGCCGAGGCCGCCGCCGTGCTCGGCATCCGGCAGGGCACCGCCCGCGTCAGGCTCCACCGGGCCAGACGCTCGATCCGGCAGGTTCCCGGTGTCACGCCCGTCATGGAAGGAACGAAATGAACGACACGTTCGAGGAGAGGCTGCTCGCGGCGCTCAGGACCGAGATGGCGACGCGAGCGGCACGGGGACCCGCCCCGGTCCCGGGCCGGTTCTCCGGTCACCGGCTCGCCTGGGCGGGAGCGGGGCTGGCTGTGGCCGCGGCGGTCGCCGTACCGCTGGCGATCGGATCGCAGACCCCCGCCTACGCGCTGACGAGGAACGCGGACGGGTCGATCAGCCTCACCATCCATGAGTTCCGGGATCCGGAACAGGTGGAGAGGGACCTGGCGGACCTGGGCGTACGCGCCGACATCACCTACCTTCCGCTCGGCAGGCGCTGCGGGAACGTCCGGGCGTCCTTCGTGGAGGGCGACGACGTCGGCGTGAGCGCGGAGCGCCTGGAGAGCACGGATCCCGCCGTACTGACGGAGGCCCGGAGGCGGATGAAGAACCTGGCCTCCGCCAAGGCGATCCGCCCGGAGAACGGCATCACCATCGATCCCCGGCACATCAGGGCCGGACAGACCGTGATGATCGAGGTCCAGGAGAACCCGGTGCGACCTGACAGGGAGCGTCCGGGGGTCGCGTGGGCGTTCACCGGCCGCCTGACGGAGGGGCCGATCGCGCCCTGCCGGGTCGTCGACGACCCGGCGGCGTTCGAGATCGGTGACGGCACTCCTCCCCCCGGCCACTGATCCCGTTCACCTGATCCCGTTCACCGTACAAACGGACATGCACCGGACCGACCTCCGTCAGCATATGTTGACGGCTTGACGATCGTCAGCATATGCTGACGGCGTGTCCATGAGCGCCGATCTCGAACAGGCCGTGCACGGCTCCGACCCGGCGGCGGCACTGCGCGCCGTGGCCCGCCTGCGGCGGCTGGTGGAGCAGTTGGAGGCCGAGCACGTGGCGGCGGCGCGGCGGGCGGGGTGGTCCTGGCAGGACATCGCCGCCCGGCTCGGCGTCACAAAGCAGACCGTCCACCGCAAACACCACCGTGCCCAGGAGGACTGATGTTCCGAGGCGACCACCCCGAACTGCGCCGGACAATGGGCCTGGCCCTGCGGCTGGCGCGTGACCTCGGGCATCCCCGTACGGGCAGCGAGCACCTGCTGCTCGCCCTCACCGAGGACGTCACCGAAGACGCCGCCGCGGACGTCACCGAAGACGCCACCGCGGACGTCACCGAAAACGTCACCGCGGACGGCATCAAAGGCGGCGTCGTCACCGGCATCGACGACGGCGCCGGCGGCGGCGCCGGCGGCGATCGGGGGCGCGTCGCCGCCGTCCTGGCCGAGTACGGCGTGACGCCGGAGGCCGTCCGGGAGGCCGTCCGCGAGGTGGCGCCCGCAGGGGCCGGAGCCGCCGCCGACCGGGACACGCTGGCCGTGCTCGGCATCGACCTCGACCGGCTGCTCGGTCCTTCCGGGACCGGGGCGCTCGACCGCCCGCCCGTACGCGAACCGCTGTTCCCGCTGGGGGCGGCGCGGGCGCGGCGCCGGTGCGCCCGGATGCGCCCGCCGCTCGGCCTCGACGCCCAGGCGGCCTACGAGGCGTCGCTGCGGCTGGCCCTCGCCCGCCGGGAACGCGAGCACCGGCCCGAGCACCTGGCGCTGGCGCTCGTCGCGCTCGACCCCGGCGCGGCCCGGGTGCTCGCCGTCACCGGCACCGACGCGCGGGCGCTCCTGGCCGCGCTGGCCACCGCGTTCCCGCCACCGCGGCGTGCCCTCCCGCTGCGCGTCGAGCGGCGGCTCGGCCGGGGGATCCGCCTCCGCGACATCGCGCGGCGCTACCGGCACACGACGGGACGCGCCGTGGTCGCGGGCCCCGCCCTCGTCTCGCTCATCGACGGCTGACCACTCCCGGCACCGGGAACCCCCGTCACGAGGCCCCCGGCATCCGGCCGGGGGCCTCGGCCGCGTTTCCACCGCCCCCTGCCGTCCCCTGCCGCCCCCGTAGTCCGTCCCGTCATGGCCCTCCCCACCGGCGCCGCCCGGGGCCCGCCGCGATTGGGGCTTGTGCACTCATGGCAAGAACGTTTTAATTCCGGGTAACACGGACGTGTCAGAACCTGTCAGAACCCGATGGAAAACCGGACCGCCTCTCGCGGATGCCACGACGGCACCCGGATCTCAGGCGCGCGACGACCCGGTGCTCCCCCGGCACGAACCCCACCGGAACAGATCCTCGGCGCTCTCCCCGCATATGAGGAAAGCGCTTACTGGGAGGCGACATGGGCATACGTACGGTGATCGCGGGAGCTCTCGCGGCAGGTCTGCTGGCCGTGACGGCCGCCTGCGGTGGGGGCGGGGACGGCGGCGACGGGCCGGTGACCATCCGCTTCTCCTGGTGGGGAAGCGACCAGCGGGCGAAGATCACCAATGAGGCCGTCCGGCTGTTCATGAAGAAGAACCCCGGTATCAAGGTGGTCACCAGCACCGCGATCTACGACGCCTACTTCCAGAAGCTCGCCACCGAGACCGCCGGCGGGAACGCGCCGGACGTCATGCAGATGAGCGACCGGCACCTGCGCGAGTACGCCGAGCGCAACGCCCTGCTCGACGTCGCGCCGCACGCCGGCAAGGAGGTCCGCACGGCCGACCTGAAGAAGGAGGTCATGGGCCTGGGCACGCTCGGGGACAAGCTCTACGGACTGCCGCTGGGACAGACCTCGGTCGTGATGGTCTACGACCCGGTGCTGTGGAAGAAGGCCGGTGCCGCCGAGCCCAAACCGGGCTGGACCTGGGACGACTACTTCGAGGCGGCCAAGAGGATCAGCGACAGCACCGGCAGGAAGGTCTACGGCGCAGGGGACTTCGGCGGCATCGAGTCCTGGTTCAAGATCTGGCTCTCCCAGCAGGGCAAGGGCCTCTACACCGCCGACGGCAGGCTCGGCTACACCGAGCAGGACGTGGTCAGCTGGTGGGAGATGGCGACCAGGTTCCGCAAGGCCGGGGCGTCGACCCCGGGTGAGATCACCGCGGTCAACCCGGCGGGCTCCCCGCTGGCGCGCAAGCTGTCGGCCTCGGAGTTCCAGCCCGACTCCACGATCGCTCCCGACGCCTGGAAGGGCTACGACAACGACTACGCGCTGGCACCCCCTCCGCAGGTGGGCAGCGACTCCGGCCTCTACGCCGAGCCGCCCATGCTCCTCAGCGTCAACGCCAGGACCAGGCAGAAGGCGGCGGCGCTGAAGCTGACCGACTTCGTCATGAACGACCCCGAGGCCGCCAAGATCCTCGGCATGTCCCGGGGCCTGCCCGCCAACCAGGCCAACCGGCGGGCGATCGCGCCCACCGTGACCGGCGCCTGGAAGCAGGTGTACGAGTACCAGGAGCTCATCGCCGACGGGGTCAAGCTCGGCCCGCCGGCCCCGCCCAAGGGCGCGGGCACGCTGTTCAGCCTGTTCGACAAGTACTACCAGGACGTGATGTACGACAAGGCCACCCCGGCCGACACCGCCCGGCGCTACTACGCCGAGGCCCAGCAGGTCCTCGAAGGATGACCGGCGAGGAGAGGGCGGAGGCGGCGCGCCCCCCGCCGGTACCGGGGACCGGCGGACGGCCCGGGACGCGGACCGGGGCACGTACGGGTGCACGAACCGGGACACGGACCGGCGCACCGATCGGGACGCGTACCGGCGCACGGCCCGGGACGCGGACGGTGAGCGTCCCGACGCTGGAGCGGGCCCGGGCGCGGCCCCCCGCCGTCCCGCCCCGCACCGCCTACGGCGAGCGGCCCGGGATCGCCTACCTGTTCCTGTCGCCGTGGGTGCTGGGCGCGTCGCTGCTCACCGTGGGCCCGATGCTGGCCTCGCTCTACCTGTCCCTGACCGACTACGACCTGTTCACCGCCCCCTCCTTCGTCGGCCTGGACAACTACGTCCGGCTGTTCACCCGGGACCCGCACTTCACGAACGCCGTCTGGGCCACCGTGAAGTACGTGGTGTTCTCGGTTCCGGTGCAGCTGGTGGCGGCGCTGGCGGTGGCTTTGCTGCTGAACCGGGCCAGCCGGATGCAGGGGATCTACCGCTCGGCGTTCTACGCCCCCTCGCTGCTGGGCGCGAGCGTGGCGGTGGCGCTGGTCTGGCGGGCGATGTTCTCCGGCGACGGCGCGGCCGACCAGGTCCTGTCCCTGTTCGGGATCAGCACCGGCGCCTGGGTCACCGACCCGGACCTGGCGCTGCTGGTCCTCGTCCTGCTGGGCATCTGGCAGTTCGGCGCACCCATGGTGATCTTCCTGGCCGGGCTGAGGCAGATCCCCGCGGAGCTCTACGACGCGGCCTCGGTGGACGGCGCGGGACGGTGGCGGCGCTTCGTGTCGATCACCGTCCCGATGCTGTCACCGGTGATCTTCTTCAACCTGGTGCTCGACACCATCCGGGCCTTCCAGGTGTTCAACGCCGCCTTCATCGTCAGCAACGGCACCGGCGGCCCCGGGGACTCGACCCTGTTCTACACGCTCTACCTCTGGCAGAAGGGCTTCGTCGACTTCAAGATGGGCTACGCCTCGGCCATGGCCTGGGTGCTGCTGCTCGGCATCGCCCTGGTCACCACACTGATCTTCAGGTCCGCCCGGTCCTGGGTGCACTACGGGGGTGAGACCCGATGACCCGCCGGGCGGTCTGGCACGTGGTCGTGGTGGCCGCGCTGGCCGTGATGCTCTACCCGATCCTGTGGCTGCTGGTCAGCTCCTTCAAGCCCAGCGAGCAGATCGCCTCCAGCGTGGGGCTCTGGTCACGGGCGTTCACCCTGGACAACTACGGCGCGGTGCTGGGCCCGGCCGAGACCCCGGTCTGGCGGTACTTCCTCAACTCCACGATCGTGGCGGGCGGCGGCGTCGTCGGCAACGTCGTCACCTGCTCCCTGGCGGCGTACGCGTTCGCCCGGCTGCGCTTCCGGATGCGCACGCCGCTGTTCGCGTTCATGCTCGCGACGATCATGCTGCCGCAGCACGTCGTGCTGATCCCGCAGTACACGATCTTCCAGCAGCTCGGCATGGTGGACACCTTCTGGCCGCTGGTCCTGCCCAAGTTCCTGGCGACCGACGCGTTCTTCGTCTTCCTGCTGGTGCAGTTCATCAGGCAGCTCCCCCGCGAGCTGGACGAGGCGGCACGGATCGACGGCTGCGGGCCGATCCGGATCTTCGGTCATGTCACGCTGCCCCTGATCAAACCCGCGCTGATCACCACGGCGATCTTCACGTTCATCTGGACCTGGAACGACTTCTTCACCCAGCTGATCTACCTGTCCTCCCCCGACCGGCTGACGTTGCCGCTGGCCCTGCGCATGTTCGTGGACCTGCAGGAGAGCGCGGCCTCGTTCGGCCCGATGTTCGCGCTCTCGGTGCTGTCGCTGCTGCCGATCGTGCTGTTCTTCGCGGCCTTCCAGCGGTTCATCACCGAGGGCGTGGCCACGACCGGGCTGAAGGGGTGAGGCCGCGGTGAGGGGCGGCAGGCTGGAGTTGCTGGCGGAGTCGCTGGTGCTCGGGCTGCTGATGTTCCTCGCCTCGCTGCCGGTGGTCACCGCGTTCGTCGCGCTGGCCGCCGGCTGCGCGCTGCTGCGCGACCGCGAGGAGGTCTCGGTGGGGGTGCGCCCGTACTGGGCGCGGCTGCGCCAGGTCGCGCGGAGCGGGCCCGCGGGTTTCCTGGCGCCGGCCGCCGTGGCCGGTGCGCTGCTGCTCGACGGGGTGGCGGTACGGGCCGGTGTTCCCGGGCATCAGGTGCTGTCGTACCTGGTCCCCGCGCTGGCCGTGGTCGCGGGCGCGCTCGCGCTGCGGGTCGCGGTGGCCTGGCGGCCGGGGACGAGCTGGCCGGACGCGGCCCGCACCGCCGCGGACCATCTCGCCGGCGACCGGTACGGCACGGCGCTGCTGGCCGCCGCCGTCCCGGTCGCCGCGATCATCTGCCTGGGCTACCCCGTCGTCACCCCGCTGGTCCTGGGCCAGCTGGCCCTCGCCGCCGTCGCCGTCGACGCGCGGCGGGTCCGGCACGCCTGAACCCGCGTTCCCCCGGCCCGCGTTCCCCGGCCTCCCACGGGCACCCGGCCGGTGCGCCGTCCCGCCCCGCTACGCCTCCTCGACGGTCCGGTGCACGCCGTGGGAGGCGAGGAAGTCCAGGAAGCCGGCCGGGTCGTACGCCTGGGCGGGGGCGAGCACACCCGGCTTCGGCGGGTCGGCGACGAGCCTGCGGGCGGCCTCGACGGCGATGAGCGCGGTCGTGCCGTAGGTGTCGAAGCCCCGGACGACGCCGCGGGCACGCCGGCCGCCGGCGCCGGTGGCGTCGACGACATAGGTGAACCGCTGGGCCGCGCGGCTCTCCGGATCGGGTCCCTCGGGCAGGCCGTCGACGATCCGGGGGTCGACGGGCGCGCTGAGAGCGGCGGTGAGCGCCGCCTCCGCGAAGCCCACGAAGCGACCGGTGGGAACGTGACGGGGAACGGTGACGACCTCCGGCAGGGGGAACCCCGTCACCGCCGTCGCCTCCGTCTCCCCGGGCAGCAGGATCGACGCGTGCCCGGGTGACGTGCCGGCCCGCCAGTCGCCGCCGTCGTAGACCAGGCCGCCCGTCCTGATGGCGTCGAGGCTTTCGAGCACCGAGCGGAGCGAGCCGCGGGACGGCCCGCCGCCGCCCTCGATGAGGTGGACGCAGGTGATCTCGGCGAGCGGTCCCAGCCGTTCGGCCAGGAGGTGGGCGATCAGGTCGGTGGGGACGCAGGCGTCGGTGGCCGCGGGGACGACGGCGACCCCGGCGCGTTCCGCGTCCGCCCCGAACGTGTCGAAGATCTGCTTGACGTAGAGCTGCTCGCCGGCGGTGTCGACGTGGTGGCGGCCCGCGGCGATCGCGGCCCGGACCACCGACGCGCCCGTCCGGGTGAAGGGGCCCGCGCAGCTGACGACCGCGTCGGCGTCGCCGAAGGCGGTCACCAGGGCGTCGTGGCCGGGGACGTCGCCGTCACCGGTCGTCCGCACCTCCACCCCGGCCCCGTCCAGGCCGGTGACGGCGAGGGCCTCGCGCAACCGGCCGGCGTCGCGGCCGACGGCCACGACCTCCAGGCCACGTCGGACGGCCTCCGCCAGGACGAGCTTTCCCTGGTAGCCGTTGGCACCGTAGACGGCGATTCTCATGGGGGTCCCTGCTTTCCGTTGTCGGTCGCGTCCCACCGTAGGAAGGGGCAGGGAGACTTTTAATACGCCGGGCTCTCTCCTGTTTGCGTCATCGTCTTCGGCTAGCCTTGCCGGGTGGACGTCCTCTCCGATGTCGTCACGGCCGCGCGCGCCGGGCTTCCGCATTCGGCGCGCATGCTCCGCACCGCGCCGTTCGGCCGGAGCCTGCCCGCGACCGGGGGTGCCGGCTTTCACGCGGTGCTGCGCGGAACGGCGTGGCTGATCCCGCCGGACGGTGACCCGATCCCCCTCGGCACGGGTGACGTGGTGTTCCTGCCGCGCGGGGGCGCGCACGGGCTGGCCGACAGCCCGTCCACCCCGCTGACCGGGGCCTCACCGGCCGTGCCCCGGTCCGGGCCGGGCCGGGGCACGGCACCTGCCGGGGACGGGGACACGGCACCTGCCGGCGGGGCGGGCCCGGCGACGGTCATCCTCTGCGGCGCCTACCTGCTCGACCGCTCCCGCGCGCATCCGCTCCTGGAGGAGCTGCCGGAGATCGTCCATCTGGGGACCGGGGCCGGCCGCCACCCCGGGCTGGGCTCGGCGGCCGGCCTGCTCGGCGAGGAGCTGGAGCGGTCCCGGCCGGGGAGCGACGCCATGGTGCCCGCCCTGCTGGACGTGCTCCTGCTCCAGATCCTGCGCGCCTGGCTCGACGAGCGGGCCGGGGACGGCGCCACCACCACCGGCTGGTCCGCGGCGCTGCACGACCCGGCCGTGGCGGCCGCCCTGCGGGCCATCCACGGCGAGCCGGGACGGCGATGGAGCGTCGAGGAGCTGGGCAGGCACGCGGGCCTGTCCCGCGCGGCCTTCGCCCGGCGGTTCACGTCCCTGGTCGGCCGGCCGCCCCTGGCCTACCTCACGTGGTGGCGGATGAGCGTCGCCGCCCGGCTCCTGCACGACTCGGACGCGCCGTCGAGCGCGGTGGCCGCGCGGGTGGGGTACGCCTCGGAGTTCGCGTTCGCCCACGCGTTCAAGCGGGCGTACGGCCTGCCCCCGGGCGCCTACCGGCGGCGGGAGCGGGTGCGGGCCGGGGAGTGACCCCGGCGACATAGCGGGCCGTGCTCCCGGCCCGGGTCGTCGCCCTCCGGGGCAGGGCCGTCACCCCTCCGGGCCGAAGAACACCAGCACCAGGGTCAGCGCCACGGCCAGGGCGGTCCACGCCAGGATCCGGCCGGTGGGCCTGGGGCCCTCGCGCAGTACCCGTACGCCCAGCGGCAGGAACGCCACGCACAGGCAGGCCAGGGCGGCCAGCGACTGCGGCTCGGTGCCCTTGAGCGTGCCCAGGGCGAGGATCCACATCGCGCCCAGCGCGACGGAACGTACCGGCCCCAGCACCCCGGACCGGTAGGCGCCGACCGCGAGCACCACCCAGCCGGTGACGATGGTGACGGCGGGGAAGCGGAACACGTGCCAGGCCGCGTACGAGCCTGCGACCGCCCGGGTGGCCGGCTCCAGACCGTGCAGGTCGACGAGCTGGAAGGCCAGGTGGTCGATGCCTCCGTGGAAGGTCCGGGTGAACAGCCCGAACATCACCAGGGTTCCGCCCCAGACCGCCCAGCCGGGCCTGGTGACGCCGATCAGCCGGGCGAGCGTCAGCACGGCGGGCCACATGAGCACGTTGCCCGCGACGAAGAGGGAGTAGGCCGCGACCATCAGCCCCGGTTCCGCGTCGTAGGCCGCCAGCTGCTGCGGGAAGAAGTAGTGGTACCTGACGCGGAGGAGCACCCCGGCGGACATCAGCAGGGGGCCCAGGATCATCGCGATCCCGCCCACCCAGGGTCCGGGGAACCAGAACGGCTCGGTCCGGTGTGCCCGCCCGGCGACGGGTTCGACGGCCGGGCCGGTGACCGGATGGCCGGTCCGGTGGTCGGCCGGGTGGCCGACCGGATCGTCGGCCGGGCGGCCGGACGGTTCGGAGGCGGGTTCGCCGGTGTGCCCGGAGGCGCGTTCGGCGGCCCGCCCGGTGACAGGAGCGGCGGCACGGGAGGGGAGGTCGTCGGTCATGTCCCGACGGTCGCGGACGGCGGGGTGCCCGCGCATCGGGCCGCGGTCGGACATCCTCGCCGTGCCCGGAGGCGTACTCCCGGCCCGTCTCCTGTGCCTCCGGTCGTCCGACCGTGGTCGGATGCCCGGTCCGTACCGGGACGGTAGCGTCGCGGTGTGCCCAGCTCCCAGGGGATCGCCTTCCCCGCCCTCCTCGACGTCGCAGCGGCGATGATCCTGCTCCCGCTCGCCGCGTACGCGATCTTCGAACCTCCCCTGCGGGTGTTCACCGGTCCGGCCTGGGCGGCGTGGGCGACGGCGGCGCTCATCGCGCTGCCGGTGACGGCACGGCGGTGGTGGCCCCGGGCCGCGCTGGGCCTGTCGGGGGCGGGCGCGGTGGCCGCGACACTGTTCGGCGTGGTCGGTGCCGGGGTGATCTGGGCGGCGTACGTCCCGGCGGCGCTGATCCTCCACCGCGTCGCGGTCACCGAGCCGCGCCGGCGCTCCCTGACCGCCCTGGCGATCGGCCTGCTCACCTCGGCGGCCGCGGTCGCCCACCTGTACGCGACGCTCGGGATCGAGGTCCGTTCCGGGTCCGCGCCCGGTGAGCCGACGCTCGCCTGGCCGGTGGAGGCCGGCGCGATCTGGGTGGTGACGGGCGCGTCCTGGGCGGCCGGGGCGTTGGTCCGGCGGCGGCGGGCCGCCGCCGAACGGCTCTCCCGGCAGGCCGTGGCCGACGAGCGGCTGCGCCTCGCCCGCGAGCTGCACGACATCGTCGGCCACAGCATGAGCCTGATCGCGGTCAAGGCCACGGTCGCCGGTCACATCGCCGAGACCGATCCGCGGCAGGTGCTGCCCGCGCTGGCCGTCATCGAGCACACCAGCAGGGCCGCGCTCACCGACATCCGCCGCCTGCTGGGGGTGCTCCGCGACGACACCGCCTCCCCCGCCGACCTGGAACCGGCTCCGGGGCCGGACCGGCTGCCCGAGCTGGCCGAGCGCACCCGGGCCGCGGGCGTCCCCGTCGAGCTGGAGGTACGCGGTGCCGACGAGCTGCCCGAGGCGGTGGGTCTCTCGGTGTACCGGATCGTGCAGGAGGCGCTGACCAACGTGGTCAGGCACGCCGCCCCGGCCCGGTGCCGGGTCCGCGTCGAGGCCGACGGGCGGAACGTGCTGGTCGAGGTGGCCGACGACGGCCGGGGGCGAGGCGGCGCCGAACCCCGGGGCGGCGGGGGACACGGAGGACACGGGGGACACGGGGGACACGGGCTGATCGGCATGCGGGAGCGGGTGACGCTGTACGGTGGCACGCTGAGCGCGGGCCCGGTCCCCGAGGGCGGCTTCCGGGTCTCGGCCACCCTGCCGTACGAGCCGCGGGAGCGGCTCTCGTGAGCGGGGTCGCGCCGATCCGGGTGCTGCTCGCCGACGATCACGTGCTGCTGCGCGACAGCTTCCGAGCCCTGGTGGACGCCACCCCCGGGATGGTGACCGCCGGTGAGGCCGCCACCGGCGCCGAGGCGGTGCGCCTGGCCGAGCGGGAACGCCCGGACGTCGTGCTGATGGACGTGCGGATGCCCGAGATGGACGGTATCGAGGCCACCCGGCTGATCTGCGGCTCACCCCTGACGGCCGGGGTGCGGGTGCTGATCCTGACCACGTTCGACCTGGACGAGTACGTCTACGCGGCCCTGCGGGCCGGGGCGAGCGGTTTCCTGGTCAAGGACACCACCGCGGCGCACCTGCTGGAGGCGATCCGCGTGATCGTCGCCGGGGACGCGCTGCTGGCCCCCGGGGTGACGCGACGGCTCATCTCCGAGTTCACCCGGCGGGCGGCGCCCGGCAGGCCCCTCGGGCGCGAGCTGGACGAGGTCACCGCGCGCGAGCGCGAGGTGCTCACGCTGATCGCCCGGGGACTGTCCAACTCCGAGATCGCCGGGTCTTTGCATCTCAGCGTCGGCACGGTGAAGACGCACGTGGGACGTCTGCTGGACAAGCTCCGGGCGCGCGACCGGGCCCAGCTGGTGGTCGTCGCCTACGAGACGGGCCTCGTCGTCGCCGGTCACCGGTGATTCCGCGGGACCGGCGACGACGAGGGCCCCGGGGTCAGGGGCTCGGGGTGGGAGTGGGCGTCGGGGTCGGGGTGGGGGTCGGGACGGGCGTGGGGGTCTCGGCGGGCGGCACGGTGTCCGTCACCGTCGGGGTCGGCTCGGGGGTGGGGAAGTCCGTGGGCGGCGGGGTCTCGGTGGGCGGCAGCGTGTCCGTCACCGTCGGGGTCGGCTCGGGAGTGGGGGTGGGGGGCGGCACGGACGGCGTGGGGCAGGAGGCCGGGGCCCGCCACTTCTTGCCCGGCCGCCACGGCTTGTAGGACCACCAGCCGTCACCGCGCCAGAGGTTCTTCTTGGGACGCGTCAGGTCGAAGACGTAGGCGGCCGTCGGCGTCTCGCCCACGTTCGTCGCGGTCAGCGACACCCAGTCGCCCTGCCTGATCTCGTTGCCCCGCCGGCCCGCCACGGTCCGGGTGGAGTCGGTGATCGCGTACGCCTTCTCGAAGCCGTCCTGGCTGCGGACGGTGATCGAGTCCTCCGCCAGGGCGACGGCCTTTCCGGTCTGGGCGAACACGGTGAAGCCGCAGCCCTCCCGGTCCGGCAGGACGAGCTCGCCGTGCAGTGTGCCGGGGAAGGCCAGCGGCGGTACGCGGGGCACCGGCTTGACGGTGGGGCTGGGCGACGGTTCCACGGTCTGGGTCACCGTCACGGTGGGAGCGGGGGTCTCGCTCATCGTCACCGACGGCGTGGGGGTCGGCGTGTCCGTCGCTCCGGGGACGGGCGCCGGTGTCGCCGACGCCGCCGCGGACACCGCCACCCCGCTCGACACCGCCAGCGCCAGGGCGGCACCGAAGACCACGGGCCGTGAGACGCGCCGGCGCGGCCCGCCTGATCCGCCCGATGCGCTCGGCAGGATCTCGTCTGGCCTGTCCGGGTTCGTTCGCGTCACCTTGTCCTCCAGCTGGCTCGATCCGAAACCGGCGGCGATATGGCGCGAGGGTGCGTGCGCCCGCCACCGAGACGGAGGGCCACGTGCCCGGCTGTGATCCTCCGTCGAAGGGCGCGGAGGAGACTTCCCGCTTTCTCCGGACACATGCGGACGAAATTTGTGGGAGTACGCTGTCAGGCGATCCTCTCGCAGCTCATCGGCGACTTTCACGAATTCGAACGTCCACCGCGAGAGCACGCCGGACGGCCCCGTCCCGCGTGCGGGCGGCCGGTCAGAGCGAGGCGGCCACCAGCCCGACGAGGACGCCGGTGAGCGAGACGCACGTCAGGACGGAACCTGCGATCACCGCCCCCCGCCTGCCGCGCCGTACCCCGAAGACGTGGAGGAGCACGTACGGCAGGAAGGCCGGCACGCCGACGCCGAGGAACGGCATGGTCAGCGCGGCCAGGACCCCGGTGGTGCCGGTCGGCACGGCGCGGTCGCCCTCCGGGGCGAGCCGGGCCCGCGTGACGTCACCGGCGTCGGAGTCGGGCGAGGCGTCGACCGCGATCGCGGTGCCACCGCCGTCGGGCGTGAAGCGGCCCTTGCAGTCGTAGCGCCCCTCCCCCAGGTCCTCGCACGACAGGACCGTGAGGGTGCCGGGGACGCCGACGGCCCCCGTGGCGAGCCTCCACCCGGGCACCGCGGAGACGAAGCACAGCACCGCCAGCCCGGCCCAGAGGATCATCAGGATCGACATGCCGATCCGGCCCGGTGTACGGCCGGGACCGGGGACCGGCGGGAGGACATCGGTCAGGGTGTCGAACGCATCGCTCATGCGGACAGGATGGGACATCCCACTTGTGAACGACCTGCCCCGCACTTGTACGCGTCCCCGGACGTCGCCTTCCGTCCCCGGACGCCGCCTTCATGGAACGCCCGTGACGGGCCGTCACCGATGACGGCGCGTCATGCCCCGTGGCGCGTCGCCCTCTCCGCGGCCTCGGCGGCGTCGAGCTTGGCGGCCTCCTCCGGGGTGGGCGCGGTGCCGCCGAGGTGGCGGGGCTGCCACCAGACGCCCTGCGGGATCTCCGGGTAGCCGCGCTGCGCCCGGTCGAGCATCTCGCCCATCCGCCCGTGCAGGTCGGCGGTGACGGCGTCGTAGTCGTCACCGCGCTTGGGGTGCATGGGCTCGCCCACCAGGATGGTGATCGGCACGTGCCGCTGGAGCAGGTTCCGGGGGCGGCCCTTGGTCCACAGCCGCTGGGTGCCCCACAGGGAGACCGGGATCATCGGCACCTTGGCGCCGACGGCCATCCGGACCGCGCCGTTCTTGATCTCCTTGACCGTGAAGGACCTGCTGATCGTGGCCTCGGCGAACACGCCGACGACCTCGCCGTCCCGGAGCGCCTTCAGGGCCGCGCCGAACGCGGCGGCCCCGGCCGCGCGGTCGACCGGGATGTGGTGCATGCCGCGCATCAGCGGGCCGGAGATCCGGTGGTCGAAGACCTCCTTCTTCGCCATGAAGCGCACCAGGCGCCCGGCCGGGCGCGCGGCCAGGCCCGCGAAGATGAAGTCCAGGTAGCTGATGTGGTTGCTGACCAGCACGGCCCCGCCGGTCCGCGGGATGTTCTCGGCACCCTCGATGCGGATCTTGAGGTCCAGCGCGCGGAACACGGTCAACGCCGCCCCGACGACCGGGGGGTACACGATCTCAGCCATGGCTGAACCGTACCTCAGCTCCGCCCCGGGCCCGGACCGGTGACCGCGCCCCTCCCGGCGTCCCCTTCGATGCCGTCATGAGCGTCCCGTCCGCGTCCCGTCGCGGTGTCCCTCTGGGTCCCCTCTGGGTCCCTTGGGGTCCCTCGGTGTCCCCTCAGTGGCCCCGGAACGCCTCCTCCAGCCACCACGCTCCCCGGGAGCGGGCGACCCGGGCATGGACCAGCAGGGGCCGGTCCCCGGCGCCGTCGAGCAGCCGGGCGACCTCGGCGAGGTCCGCCACGTCCCGTACGGTCACCGCGTCGCAGCCGAAGCCGCGGGCGATCGCGGCGATGTCCGCGGGCGGGAAGGTCACGGTGTCCAGGGGGTGCCCGTCCGGGCCGAAGTGGTGCACCTCGGCCCCGTAGCCGTCGTCGTCGTACACCACGATCACCATCGGGATCCCCAGCCGTACGACCGTCTCCAGCTCGGAGACGCCCATCAGCGCGCCGCCGTCGCCGAGGGCGGCCACCGCGAGGCGGTCCGGCCGGGCCAGGGCGGCGCCGATCGCGGTGGCCAGGCCGAGGCCGACGGACTGGAACGCCTGGGTGAAGCAGAATCCCCGCTCGTCCGGGACGTCGAGGAACATCGACGGATATCCCATGAAATTTCCGGAATCGACGGCGACGACGCGCTCGGCGGGCAGCAGGTCGTCCAGCCCGATGGTCAGCGTCCTGGGGTCGATCCTGCCGTTGCCGCCCTCGTCCTCGTACGGGACGTCCCGCCAGCGGCCCTCCCCGGCGATCCGCGCGGCCAGCGCCGCCGAACGGTAACCGGCGGCGTCCCCGTCACCACGGGCTCCGTCTGCGTCCCCGTCACCACCGGCCCCGTCGCGGTGGCCGCCGAGGAGCCGGGTGACCGCCCGCGCGGTGCGGGCCACGTCACCGGTCACCCCCAGGTGGACGGGACGGTGCGCGCCGAGCGCGTCCTCGTCCAGGTCGACCTGGACGACGACGGTGTCGGGGCCGATCAGCGTGCCGTGCCGGGTGGTCCACATGGTGAACGCGCACCCCCAGCCCACCAGCACGTCGGCGCCGCGGACGAGCTCGGCCGTCAGCGGTGAGGCGAAGCCGCCGCTGACGTCCAGGTCCCACGGGCTGCCCCGGAACAGGCCCCGGGCCACCGCGGAGGTGGCCAGCAACGCCCCGGTCAGGTCCGCCAGCTCCTCCAGCTCCCGCCGGGCCGCCCGGGCACCCCGCCCGGCCACGAAGACGGGACGGCGCGCCGCCGAGAGGACCTCCGCCAGCCGGGCGGCCTCCCCGGGCGACGGAGCGCCCGTCCCCCCCGGCCCCCGCCCCCGGCCTGCCCGGGTCCGCCCCCCTCAGGGCCTCCGTCACACCGGCCCCCGCTGGGACGTCCAGTGCCTGCACCGCCAGCGGGAGGTTGAGCAGGACCGTCCGCCGCTCGTCGCGGGCGACGCGGAAGGCCTCGGTCACCTCGGCGGCGGCGGTCCGCGCGGAGGCGATCCGCAGCGGGACCGCGCCCACCGCCTCGGCCAGCGCGGCCTGGTCGACGAAGAAGTTGGAGCGCCGCTCGGTCACCTCCCCCGCCAGCACGACGAGCGGGGTACGGCTCTTGGCGGCCTCGGTGACGCCGGTCATCGCGTTGGTGAGTCCCGGCCCCTGGTGGACGCTGAGCACGCCGACCCGGCCGCTGAGGCGCGCGTAGGCGTCGGCCATGGTCGCCGCGCCGCCCTCGTGACGGGCGGCGACGTAGCGCACGCCGTGCGCGACCAGGGCGTTGGTCACGTGGAAGTTGCCGCTGCCGACCACGCCGAAGGCGACCTCCACGCCCAGCGCGGCCAGCGTCGCGCCCACGACCTCGGCGACGTTCACCTCTCGACCAGGGCCAGCACCCGCAGCGGGCTGCCCGACCCCCCGACGATGGGCAGCGGCGGGGCGACGACCACCGCGCCGGTCACCGGGAGCCGGTCGAGGTTGCGCAGCTGGGTCAGGCCGTACTTCCCGGCGCCCAGCAGGAACGAGTGGCACGGGAAGGCCGGGTCGAAGCCGTGCGCGGCGCCCGCGTCGGTGCCCACGGTCTCCACGCCCAGCCCGGCGATCGGGCTCTCCTCGGCGAGCCAGCGGGCGCACTCGACCGAGATGCCGGGGGTGTGCGGGCCGGTCTCGTTCGCGTTCAGGAAGCTCTCCTGGTCGTGGGAGCGGGCGTCCCAGCCGGTGCGGTAGAGCAGCCAGCCGCCCTCGGGCAGCGGTCCGTTGGCCTGCTCCCACGCCCTGACGTGCGCGATCTCCAGCAGGAAGTCCGGGTCCTTCGCGGCCTCGTCGGCGAGGTCGAGGACCGCGGCCGGGGCGATGAGCCGTTCCGGCGGCACCTGCGAGACGTCGTCGCCGTCCCTGCCGGTGACCCAGTGGACGGGCGCGTCGAAGTGGGTGCCGGTGTGCTCGCCGGTGACGATGTCGTTCCAGTACCAGGCCGGGCCGCGGTCGTCGTAGCGGCTGATCTCCCGCAGGGAGAACGGGACGGTGTTGCCGAACGGCTCCGGCAGCCGCAGGATCGGCGTCTGCGGTGAGAGCGGTGCCGTCAGGTCGATCACCTCGATCCCGCCGTTCCGGATGCTCTCCACCAGATCGCGCAGCACCGACATGACGCCTCCTGTATGGGACGGGACCTGCGCAGATCCTCCTACAGCGGCACCCGCCGCCGCCACCTTCGCCGTCCCCTCGTCCCGGGCCGGATCCGGCCGCCGTCACGCGGCCGATCCTCCTCCACCGCCCAGCCGGACCTCGTCCACGCACGGCCGGACCTTCCCCACCGCACGGCCGCTCCTCGTCCGTCGTGCACCCGATCCCCGGCTTCGCGCGTCCGGTTCTTGCCATCGCGCGCGAACGGGGCGAGGTTGGACACCGTGAAGAAGCTCATCAACGACGCCGGGACGGTCGTTCCCGACGCGCTGCGCGGTGTCGCGGCGGCCCATCCGGGGCTCCGGGTGGACGTGGACAACCAGATCGTGTTCCGGGCCTCGGGTCCGCGTACGGGCAAGGTGGGGCTGGTGTCCGGCGGCGGGTCGGGGCACGAGCCGTTGCACGGCGGGTTCGTCGGGTACGGCATGCTCGACGCGGCGTGCGCGGGTGAGGTCTTCACCTCGCCCGTCCCCGACCAGATGATCGAGGCCACCTCCGCGGTCGACGGCGGGGCGGGGGTGCTGCACATCGTGAAGAACTACACCGGCGACGTGCTGAACTTCCGGATGGCGGCCGAGCTGAGCGCCGAGGAGGGTGTGCGGGTGGAGAGCGTGCTCGTCGACGACGACGTGGCCGTGCGCGACTCCCTCTACACGGCCGGCCGCAGGGGCACCGGCGCCACCCTGTTCGTCGAGAAGATCGCCGGAGCGCTGGCCGAGACCGGGGCTCCGCTGGCCGAGGTCGCCCGGGTGGCGCGGGAGGTCAACGCGCGCAGCCGTTCCTTCGGGATCGCGCTGAGCTCCTGTACCACCCCGGCCGCGGGCAGGCCCACCTTCGAGCTCTCCGACACCGAGGTGGAGCTGGGCATCGGCATCCACGGCGAGCCCGGCCGGACGCGCTCGGCCCTGCGACCGGCCCGCGAGCTGGTGGACCTGGCGATGGACGCCCTCCACGAGGACCTGCCGCTGTCGGGCGACCTGCTGGTCATGGTGAACGGCATGGGCGGCACCCCGCTGATCGAGCTGTACATCGCCTACGCCGCCGTCGCCGACCACCTGGCCGGCAGGGGCGCGCGGGCGGCGCGCTGCCTGGTCGGCAACTACGTCACCAGCCTCGACATGCAGGGCTTCTCGGTCAGCGTCTGCCGTCTGGACGACGAGCTCACCGGCCTGTGGGACGCTCCCGTGGAGACCCCCGCCCTGCGCTGGGGCCGCTGAGATGGACGTCGCCTTCTTCGCCTCCTGGATCGAGGAGGCCGCCAGGACCGTCTCGTCCGACAGGGAGCGGCTGACCGCGCTGGACGCGGCGATCGGTGACGCCGACCACGGGACCAACCTCGACCGGGGCTTCACCGCGGTCGCCCACGCGCTGGGCACGGCCGATCCGGCCACCCCCGGGGCGCTGCTGACGCTGGTGGGCACCACGCTGATCCGCAAGGTCGGCGGGGCGTCCGGCCCGCTGTACGGCACGTTCTTCCGGGAGACCGGCAAGGCGCTGGGGGACGACGCCGAGGTGTCCGTCGCACGGCTGCACACCGCCCTGCAGGCCGGGCTCGCCGGGGTGCGGGCGCTGGGCTCGGCCGCCGAGGGGGACAAGACCATGGTGGACGCCCTGGCCCCGGCGGTACGGGCCCTGGAGGAGGCCGTACGGGACGGCGGCGACCCGGCCGATCCGACCGATGCTGCGGAGGCGATCGGCGCCGCGGCGGCGGCGGCCCGCACCGGGGCCGAGTCGACGATCCCGCTCCAGGCGCGCAAGGGCCGGGCCAGCTATCTCGGGCCCCGCAGCGTGGGCCACGAGGACCCGGGCGCCGCCTCCACCGCGCTCATCCTGGCCGCCCTGCACGCGGTGGCGACCCGATGACCCGCCCGGTGGGCCGGACGAGCCGGACGGGGCGGGTGCGCCGATGGTAGGCATCGTCCTGATCTCGCACAGCGGGCCGCTGGCCGCCGAGGTCGCGCTGCTGGCCTCGCAGATCGGCGGCTCGGAGGTCCCGCTGGCCGCCGCCGGGGGTACCGAGGACGGTGGTCTCGGCACCTCCCCCGACCTGGTGGCGGCGGCGATCGAGGCGGCCGACCGGGGGGACGGGGTGATCCTCATCCCGGACCTGGGCAGCTCGGTGCTCACCGCCCGGCTCTTCGCGGACGAGCGGGTGGTGATCGCCGACGTGCCGTTCGTGGAGGGGGCGATCTCGGCCGTCGTGTCCGCGGGCACGGGCGCCGCCCTGCCCGAGGTGCTCGCGGCGGCCGAGGAGGCCAGGACCTTCCGCAAGCTCTGACGGCCCGGCACCCTCGCCTCCGCGGAGGTCGGGGTACCGGGCCGTACGGGAGCGGCGGACGGGCCGGACCGTCCGCCGCGAGGCTAGCGGGTGGCCAGCAGGCCCTCCAGCAGGCCCAGGACGGCCTGGATCGGCGGGGGCGTGGTGCCGAACTCCACGTCGGTGCCGCTGACGGAGTCCATCACGGTGACCGAGTTCAGCGGCAGCCCCCAGCGCTCGCCGCCGTCGTGGCCCACGCCGACCTCGATGCCGGCGAAGGTGACGTACTCCCAGTTCTTGAGCTCCCGGCGCAGCGCCTCGTGGCCGCGCGAGGTCGCCCACTCGGCGGTGGCCGTCAGGATCCCGCCGAGCGTGTTCTCGCGCTCCTTGAGGTCGCCGGACTGGAGCTCCTCGATCTGGCGGTCCAGTTCGGCGCGCTGGGCGAGAAGTGCATTGAGATCGGTCATAGGGGGCCTTTCAGAGGAGCCGTGAGGGTATTGCGCGAAGGCGATGGTCTTCACGGGCGTGTCCACGCGAGGGTCGGGCCGTCCCCCGGCCGGAGGATCCCGCCGCGCTGCGTGACCTGCCGATCGGCCGTACCGATCACCGGAGAGGACATTGCCGTCATGCGTCACATAATGGTGCCGTACGACCAGGCCCGCCGTCGATCCGCAAAAGTGGCGTCCTCACCGCTCAGAGGCGCCGGACCCCGGAAACGCCCGGCGTGCCCGGCCGGGACGTCCGCTCAGGCGAGACCGCCTCGATCACCCCTCGTGCGCCGCTGCGCCCAGCCGGCCACCAGACCGGCGACGAACATGACGGCGGCGATGATCAGCAGCCATTTCAGGGCCTTGACCACGATGGCGATCGCCCCGAGGACGATCGCGCCCAGCATGAGCAGCAGAACCCATACCACAGTGAGCCTCCTCGGTTCGGCTGGGGATCCCTGTGAGCATTCCCCTTTCGGGCCGGCTTCACGCGGTCGTCCGCCATGTCCGGATCATGGGGAGGGCCGGGCTTGGCCAGGACCGGCCGGTCCGCCGGTCACGGGGTGAGGACGATGCGGCCGCCGACGCCGCCCTTCTCCAGGAGTTCGTGGGCCTCACGCGAGCGCTCCAGCGGGAGCGTGTGCGCGACGCGGAGGGTGAGGGCGCCGTCGTCGACGTGCTTGGCCAGTTCGGCGAGCCGGTCCCCGTCGGCCAGGACCTCCTGGACGACGACACGGGTGCCACGGATCGGGGGCGGCGCGAACGGGGCGACGAGCGCGACGAAGACGCCCCCGCCGCGCAGCGCCTGGTGCGCCGTGATGCCGAGGATCGCGGCGTCGATCACCGCGTCCACCCCGCCGGGCACGATCTCGCGCACCGCGGGGCCGAGGTCGTCGGAGGAGGTGACGACCTCGCCGGTGACCAGGCCGCGGACCCGGTCGGCGTCGTGCGGGCGGGCGAGCGCGATCGTGCGCAGCCCGCGCAGCGCCGCGAGCTGGAGCGCGAAGCCGCCGACGCCGCCGGAGGCACCGGTGACCAGGAGCGTCGAGCCCGGTTCCAGGCCGGTCAGGTCAAGGGCGCGGTCCGCGGTCAGCGCGTTCAGCGGGAGGGTGGCCGCGTCCGTGAGCGGGACGGACACCGGGGCGGGCGCCAGGGCCGGCTCGTCCAGCACCACGTACCCGGCGTGCGCGCCCCCGGCGAACAGCAGGTCCCGCAGCCCGACGACCGGGTCCCCCGTCCGGAAGCGGGTGGCTCCCGGCCCGGTGGCGTCGACGTGCCCGGCGACGTCCCAGCCGAGCCCGAACCGGGGCATCGGCGGCATCAGGCCCGCGGCGGTGAGGCGTCCCGCGCGGGCGGACAGGTCGATGGGGTTGAGCGAGGACGCCTCGACCCGCACCAGCACCTGACGCGGCCCGGGCTCGGGAATCGGGCCCTCGGCCAGTTCGAGGACCTCGGGACCCCCGGGCGTGCGGACGACGATCGATGTCATGGAGTTGTTCACGGAATGAACGCTAGGCAGCGGTGGTTGGCCCCGGGAAGAAGGCACTTGCGAGTGCCTGGAGTACCCGGAGGAACCCACCGTGACGCTGAGCGCCGCGCAGAAGCGCGAGATCACGCGGCAGGAGTACAACGCCAACCTCGCCGAGTGCCCCGGTCACGAGGTGCTCGCGACGCTGAGCGACAAGTGGGTGACGCTGATCGTCGACGCGCTGGCCGACGGGCCGCTCCGGCACGCCGAGCTCGCGCGGATCGTCGCCGGGGCCAGCCAGAAGATGCTCACCCAGACCCTGCGCAAGCTCGAACGCGACGGCCTGGTCGGCCGCACCGTCACCGCCTCGATCCCGCCGCGCGTCGACTACGAGCTCACCCCGCTGGGCCACAGCCTGCTCCCGATCCAGCGGGCCATCAAGACCTGGGCGGAGACCCACATCGAGGCCGTCCACCACGCCCGCGACCTCTACGACACGGCCGAGGGACAGGACCCGCCGCGGGCCACGCCCCGCCCCTGACCGCCCGGGGCGGCGTCCGGCTCGTCCCGCCCGGCCGCTCCGGTACGGCCACCGCCCTGCGGCGGCTCCGGCGAGGATTGCCTCTTCTATGCTTCTGGGCCCATGAGCCGGTTGCGCACGCTGTCCGCCACGGAGATCCTTTCGGAACGGCTCCTGCTTCGCAGGACGTTGCACGAGGCCGACCGGGAGGGATTCGTCGAGCTCCACACCGATCCCGAGGTCCAGGCGTACATCGGTGGTCCCCAGCCCCGGGGTGACGTCGAGCGGCGCTTCGACGCGGCGATCGCCGGTGAACGGCCCCCGATCGACGACGGCGTGACGGTCGTCGCCACCGTGATGAAGCTGCCGACCTCGGCCCGGACGGCGCTGTCCGCCCGGCTCGGCCCGGACTACGAGGTGTACATCCCCTGAGCCTCGACGGACGTGATGGGCGAGCCGGCGGCCTGTGCCCATGCAGCCGTGATGCGGCACCGACCGCCTGCGGGGACGGGCCGCAGGCCCGGGCCGGTCATCCGCGGGTGGCGGCCATCAGGTCGCGGGCGCACTGGTGGAACAGGCCGGCGGCGACGCGGGTACCGAGGGTGGCCGGTTCGGGGAACGGGTCACCCCCGGCCGGTGAGTCTCACCGCACCCCCGGCCGGTGAGACTCACCGGAACCGTGCCCGCCGGTGGTTCACGAGCGGTCCGGGCCGTCCGCGGGCCGCCCCGGTGACACCGGGAGAAGGTCCCGGTCGGCCAGCGCCTCGCGAACCGCGAGCATCGCGTTGAAGACACGAGGACTTCCCGCGAAGGCGAGCATCTGGACGACGACCTCGACGATCTCCGCGGGAGTGACTCCGGTGTTGAGCGCGGCGCCGGTGTGGAACCGTAGCTGGCGACCGGTGTCGCCGAGCGTGGTCAGGGCGGCGATGGTCGCGATCTGTCGCTCGCGCAGACTCAGCCCCGGGCGGCAGTAGAGGTCGCCGAAGGCGAACTCACCTATGTAGACGGCCACGTCCGGTGCGATGTCCGCGAGTGCCTCGCCGATGTCGGCGATGTCCCCGCCCATCTCCGAGAGCCGGGCGGCGCCGCGGAGAAAACGTTCGCTCCGCTCGGGGACGGGATCTCGGCGCATGTCAGGCCCCGACGGCGGAGGTGCGGCGCTGGATGAAGTCCAGCGTCCTGGACCAGGCGTCGCGGCAGGCGTCCTGCCACTCGTCGTAGGCCGCGTCGAAGAACGAGTGCGGAGCTCCGGCGTACACGTGCTTCTCGTAGTCCTTGCCGGCGGCGTCCAGCCGAGCGGTGAACGCGTCGAACTCCGCCGGGCCGGTGGCGACGTCCTCTCCGGCGAGCAGGAGCAGCAGCGGCACGTGGATCTCGTCGACGACCCCGGCCGCGAAGGCGGGCAGCCCGTAGAAGCCGACGCATCCGGCGAGTTCGAGGTCGCCGGCGGCGAGCATCCACGACTGGCCTCCGCCGTAGCAGAATCCCACGACGACGACCGGGCCGTCGCCGTGTGCCCGGAGGAAGTCGTGCGCCGCGCGGACGTCCTGGGTCACGTCGGCCGGATCGAGGTGGGGGAAATGCTCGCGCCATGGGAAGTCGGCGTCCCTGGCACCCGGCCCGGCGGTGCGTCCGTAGTAGTCGACGACGACGGCGTTGAAGCCGTTCGCGGCGAAGCGCCGCGCCAGGGCGTCGTAGTACGGGTGCGTGCCACGCGCGTCGGGCAGGATGATCACGCCCGCGGGATCGCCGGTGGCCGCGGTGAACGCGTGCAGGGCCGAGAATCGCGTGCCGTCGCCGGCGGTGAGCACCAGGGCGCCCTGTTCGGTTATCCGTCCTGACTCACCGAACGCGGGCGGGCGGCTGTCCGTCTCGTGACACACGGGGTGTTTCCTTTCCTGGGATGGTCGGCGGACCGCCGAGGGGTCGCGTCCGGACCGGGCTTTCGTTTCCGTTCCGTGGCGGGCTCCCGGTCCTTGCCGGTACCGGCGAGGACCACCGGCCGCCGACGGATCGGGGGCGGGCCACGGCCGGGGCGCTCTCGTGAAAGCGCCCTTGTCCGTGTGCCACCAATCTCCCGGTGTTCCCTGGGCGGTTCCAGATCCGGCCGTTACCGGTACCGGCAGGACCACCCATCGAGCCCGGTGCGGGTAGCAGGAGGGAGGCGCCATCGCGCAGAATCGGAGGATGGACACGACACGGGAACTGGGACGGTTCCTGCGGTCACGACGGTCGCGGGTCGAACCGCCGGGGCAGGCGCCGGACGTCACCGGACGCCGGCGGGTGAGCGGGCTGCGCCGTGAAGAGGTCGCCGCACTGGCGGGGGTGAGCGCCGAGTACTACGTCCGGCTGGAGCAGGGTCGCGCCCGCAACCCGTCGTCCTCGGTGCTGAACGCCCTGTCGCGTGCCCTCGGGCTCGACGACGTCGAGCACGCCCACCTCGTGGATCTCGCCGCCGCGGCCTCCAAGCGCGAGTCGCTGACGGCCGGTCGCGGAGCGACCAGGACGCGCGGGGGCGTGCGTCCCGAGCTCGCCCACCTGCTCACGCTGATGGAACGCACCCCAGCCATGATCTACGACCACCGGATGGACGTCCTGGCGTGGAACGACATGGCGGCCGAGCTGATCGTCGACTTCGCCGCGCTGGCCCCCGTGGACCGGAATCTGGCCAGATTCGGCTTCCTCCACGAGCAGGCCCGTGAACGCTTTCCCGACTGGGAGGACGTCGGGCGCACCACCGTCGGCCAGTTGCGTCTCGCGGCCGGCCGTCACCCCGACGACCCCGGGCTGGCGCGGCTGATCGGCGAGCTGACCATGAAGAGCGCGGAGTTCCGCGACTTCTGGAACGGCCGGGACGTACGACTGCGCACCAACGGGATCAAGCGGTTCCGGCACCCGGCGGCCGGCGATTTCTCGCTGCGCTTCGAGAACCTCGATCTGCCCCGCGCCCGGGCCGGGGACCACGAGCACAGGGTGATCATCTTTTCGGCCGATCCCGGTACGGAGGCGGAGAACGCCCTGGACCTGATCGGCCGATGGTCACGGTCACTGGACGCCGGCCTCGGGCCGATCACATCGCCGGCCGCCGGCGGTCCGGATGGCGACCTCGGCATCCGCCCGGAGGCCCGGCTCGACGCATGAACGAGGGTCCACCGTCACGGTGAGGTGCGGAGACGACCCGTTCCGGGGGCACCCGATCTCCGGGGGCCCGATTCCCGCGCGAAGGAGCACCGTACCGAACGACCGTCCGCCGGAACCGCACCGGTGGAGACGCCCGTCGCGCTCGCCGGCCTACTTGTAGCGGAAGTAGACGAAGAGCCTGCCGTGGTTCTTGGCGTCCTTGTCGATGCGGTGGTAGAGGGCCTTGATCTCCTTCTGCTCCAGGAAACGCAGGACCTTCTTCTTGAGCTGGCCCGAGCCCTTACCGGGGATGATCTCGACCTCGGTGGCCTTCTTCCTGATGGCCTCGTCGATGACGCCCCGCAACGCCTTGTCGATCTCCCCGCCCCGGTTGTAGATGGGGTGCAGATCCAGCTTGAGCTTCACACCGTCCCCTTCACCGCCGGGCCCGGGGGCCGGACGTGACACCGATGCCGGCGGAAGACCGGCGCCCTCCAGGGTACGGCCTGCGAGCCGTCACGGACAGGTGGCGTACGGCCCGCGGGACCGGCGCGGACGGGGACGGGCCCGAGGGCATGGACGCGGGCGGCGCGACGGGCCCTCCAGCGGTGGGCTCTCACAGGGGTGGGGGCCTTCCCGGTCGCCGTGGACCGCGCGTCCCGTGCATGCAGGACGTCGGCCGCGCGTCCGGTGCAGGACGCGAAACGCGGAACCAGGCCGAAATCACAGTACAAGCGCACACTCGGACAAAAGCGACATAAAGAGTTCTTGCCGAACCCGAACACGTTCTCCCGGAACCCCCAAGGAGTCTGCACTGAAATCTGACCAATTAATTTGTTGATTGTGTCAATTTCACGATCTAGGCAAATAAATCCTCTCTCGTTAGGCTCCCTCTGATGATCGGCCGCTCCTCGTGGGCGGCCGGTCACGCGTCACCCGACGGGGAGGGTCGAGGCCTTGCCAGGCATGCCCTGCCCCGGGCACGCGGGTGACCGTCCCCCTCCCTGCCGCGTGAGCTGTTCACGTTCCAACAGGGAGGTCCGTTGACCAGGAAGCCCCACTTACCGAGGATCAGGCGCGTGGCGGTGCTCGCCGCAGGCGTCGGGCTCGTCGCGGCGATGGCGCCGCCGGCGAACGCCGATCCCACCCCCACCCCCACGCCGTCCACCAAGTGGACGGCGACCCCCGTGACCGGGGGTGAGCCGGTACAGGGCGCGAAGTCCCCGACCGGCAGGCTCGCCCGGAGTGACGAGGGGCTGCTGAAGTCCACCTCGGGCGCCACGGTCAACGTGATGGTGAAGCTCGACTACGACTCCTTCGCCGCCTACCAGGGTGGCCTGGAGGGACTTCCGGCGACGAGCCCGGCCAAGACCGGGAGGGCACTCGACGTCAAGAGCGGCGACGCCAAGAAGTACCAGAAGCACATCGAGGACGTGGAGAACGACTTCCTGGCCGCGCTGTCGAGGAACGTTCCCACGGCCAAGGCGGGCCAGAAGCTGCGGACCGTCTACGGCGGCATCGCGCTGCGCCTGCCCGCCAACAAGGCGGCGGCCCTGCTCAGGCTTCCCGGCGTGGCCGCGGTCCAGGAGGACAAGCCCGAGCAGCTGCTGACCGACTCCAGCCCGGAGTTCATCGGCGCCCCCTCGATCTACAACAAGCTGGGCGGCAGCTCCTCGTCCGGCAAGGGCGTGGTCGTCGGCATCCTGGACTCCGGCGCCTGGCCGGAGCACCCCCAGTTCGCCGACCCGGGCACGCTTCCCGCCGCGCCGCCGACCAAGGACGGCACCCCGCGCGTCTGCGACTTCGGCGACAACCCGCTGACCCCCGCGGCCGACCCGTTCGCCTGTAACCGGAAGGTCATCGGCGGCGCGCCGTTCCTGGAGACCTACAACGCGATCTACCCCGGCGAGGTCTACCCCGACAGCGCCCGCGACTCCAACGGCCACGGCACCCACACCGCGACCACCTCGGCGGGCGGCCCGGTGGCCGACGCCAACCCGCTGGGCATCAGCCGCGGACCGATCCACGGCATCGCCCCGGCGGCGCACGTGTCGGTCTACAAGGTCTGCGGCGTCGAGGGCTGCTTCCCCTCCGACTCCGCCCAGGCGGTCGGCCGGGCCATCCTCGACGGCGTCCGCGTGATCAACTTCTCGATCTCCGGCGGCACCTCCCCCTACAGCGACCCGGTGGAGCTGGCCTTCCTGGACGCGTACGCGGCGGGCGTGCTCGTGTCGGCCTCGGCGGGCAACGCCGGGCCGGGCGCGACGACGGTCAACCACGTCTCCCCCTGGGTGACGACGGTGGCCGCCTCCTCCCAGACCAGGACCTTCCAGTCGACCATCACGCTGGCCGGTTCCGGCGGTGCGACGGCCACGCTCAAGGGCGCCTCCATCACGCCCGGCCTGCCCACGCCGCTGCCGCTGGTACTCGCCTCGGCACCGCCGTACTCCGACCCGCTCTGTGAGGCCCCGGCGCCCGCCGGGCTGTTCACCGGGAAGATCGTCGTCTGCGAGCGCGGCCCGGGCCGGGTCATGAAGGGCTACAACGTCAAGCAGGGCGGCGCGGCCGGGATGATCCTGTACAACTCCAGCCCGCTCGACGTGATGACCGACAACCACTGGCTCCCGTCGGTGCACATCGACAAGCCCGAGGGGGACGCGCTGCTGGCGTTCCTGACGGCCAACCCCGGAGCGACGGCCTCGTTCACCCAGGGCACCAAGACGACCTGGCAGGGCGACGCGATCACCACGTTCTCCTCCCGCGGCCCCGGCGGCGACTTCCTCAAGCCGGACGTCACCGCTCCCGGCCTGCACATCGTGGCCGGTCAGACGCCGACGCTGGAGGGCCCGGCCGGTGGCCCGCAGGGCAACCTGTACCAGGTCATCTCCGGTACGTCGATGTCGTCGCCGCACGTGGCCGGCTCGGCGGCGCTGCTGTTCGCGCTGCACCCGGACTGGACCCCGGGCCAGGTGAAGTCCGCGCTGGAGACGACGGCCAAGACCTCGGTCACCAAGCAGGACCGCGTCACCCCGGCCGACCCGTTCGACACCGGCGGCGGCCGCATCGACCTGACCAAGGCCGGCGACCCCGGGCTCACCCTGGACGAGACCGGCGCGAACTTCGCGGCCTCGGCCGCCGACCCGCTGAACCGCATCGACCTGAACCTGCCGTCGGTGAACGCCCCGATCATGCCGGGTCTCATCACCGCCGAGCGGAAGGTCACCAACGTCACGAACAAGACGCTCATCTTCACCGCCACCGGCACGACCGTCAGCGGCGCCAACATCACGGTGCTGCCGCCGCTGCTGAGCGTGAAGCCGGGCAAGACCGCCACGTTCAAGGTGGTCATCACCGCTCCTGACCTGCCCGAGGGCCAGTACTTCGGCCAGGTGGACCTCAAGCAGGTCGGCGGCTCCCGCAGGCTGCACCTGCCGGTCGCGTTCTTCCGCAAGGAAGGCGCCATCCCGGTGGACCAGACCTGCGTCCCGGCCACCATCGCGCGCAACACCGGCGAGTCCACCTGCACGGTCACCGTGAAGAACGACACCCTCGAGAACGCCGAGGTCACCGCGGTCAGCACGCTGGACTCCAAGCTGCGGCTGAACTCGGTCACCGGCGCCGCCAAGATCGGCACCCAGATCGCGACGGCCAAGACCACCCTGGCGGCCAGGCAGCCGGACAGGCCGGGCATCGCCCCGGGCACCGGACCCGCCCCGTACCTGCCGCTCGACGCCTTCGGCATCGCCCCGACGCCGATCGGTGACGAGCAGGCGCTCAACTTCACCGTTCCCGCCTTCCAGTACGCGGGCAGGACCTACACCAGGCTCGGCGTCGTCTCCAACGGGTACACGATCGCCGGAGGCAGCGCGGGCTCGACCGACATCTCGTTCCAGCCGCAGACCCTCCCCGATCCGGCGACCCCGAACAACGTGCTGGCCCCGTACTGGACCGACCTGGACGGCACCGGCACGCCGGGCGTCTACGTCGGGACCCTCACCGACGGCGTGAGCGACTGGCTCGTCGTCGAGTGGCGGGTCAACCCGTACGGCACCACCGACACCAAGGTGTTCCAGCAGTGGATCGGGCTCAACGGGACCGAGGACATCACCTACACCTACGACCCGGAGAACCTGCCCGGTGACCCCCCGGCGGGCTACGGCCTGACCGTGGGCGCCGAGAACGCCGAGGGCACGGCCGGCGGCCAGATCAGCGGCCCGCCGACCCAGGACCTCCGGGTGGCCAGCACGCCCGGCGCCCCGGGCGGCACCCTGAGCTACACGATGAAGATCAAGGGGGTCAGTCCCGGGGCCGGGACGGTGACGACGGGCACGTCGACACCGCAGGTCAAGGGCGTGACCATCGAGGTCGACAGGATCACCGTGCAGTAGGGGCGGAGCAGCACGTGCGACGGGCCCGGCGCGATGCGCCGGGCCCGTTCGTCGTCTCCGTGTCCCCGATGGCCTTCCGGGTCCTGCGGCGGACCACTCCCGGGCCCGCGTCGTGGACCGCTCGCGGACCCGTCCCGGCCGGTCGTGCCCGGGACGGGCGTGACGGGCCGCGGGATCAGTGCTGCAGGTAGTCGACCAGGTAGGCCTTCTCGGTCTCCAGGGCCTCGATCGAGCTCTTGACCACGTCGCCGATGCTCACGATCCCGGCCAGCCGGCCGGAGTCGACGACCGGCACGTGCCGGATGCGGTGCGTGGTCATGGTCTGGCGCAGGTCGTCGACGTCGGCGTCCGAAGGGCAGGTACGGACCTCGGTCGTCATGATGGACGAGACCGCGTCGTCCAGCACGCCCGCGCCGCGGTCGTGCAGCCGCCGCACCACGTCGCGCTCGGAGACGATGCCGGCGATCGACTCGCCGTCCTCGGACACCACCACGGCGCCGATGTTGCTCTCGGCCAGAACGGCCAGGAGCTCGGTGACCGTCGCCTCCGGGCGCACGGTCGCCACCTGCGTTCCCTTGCCTTGCAGAATCGTACCGATCAGCATCGACACCACCTCGGTTCGCCTGGCGCGGGTATCCCTCTCCTTTGCCCAATCGGGCCTCGGGCTAAGCACCCGAAAGAGCAAAGAGGGTAATTGCTAGGTTACGGGTAGCAGCCGTACCGCGTCGAGGGCCAGGGTCAGCTCCACGATGTCCAGGGGGCGTGCCAGCGAGCGCCCGGTGAGCTGCTCGATGCGGCGGATGCGGTTGAAGACCGTGTTGCGGTGGCAGTAGAGCTGCCCGGCCGCGCGCATGGCCGAGCCCTCGCAGCGCAGCCACGCCTCCAGGGTGCCGAGCAGCACCTCGCGGTCGGCCTGGTCGAGGGCGAGGATGGGGCTGAGCACGGCCCCGCTGAGGTGGCCAGCGAGCTCGGGCTGGCTGACCACGAGCGCGGCGGGCAGCCGGTCCTCCAGCCGGGCGATCTCCGGGCCGTCGCCCACGCAGGTCCGCAGGGCCAGCTCGGCGAGCCGCCGGGCGCGGCCGAGCTCGGCCAGCCCCTCGACGACCGGGCTGATCCCGGCGCATCCGGTGACGTGCGGGCGCAGCTCCCCTGCCAGGTCGTCCATGCCGGCCTCGTGCAGCAGCACCACCGAGACCTCGTAGTCCGGGCGCATCCGCCACAGCAGCCGCATCGTGCCCAGCGAGGTCGGCCGCGGCTCGTCGTCGCCGTGGTCGTGCCGGCCGGGCAGCCGGGTGATGACGACGGCGTACCGGCCCAGCTCGGGCAGGTCGAGCGCGGCGGCGGCGCTGCGGACCAGGGCGGCGTCGGCCCGGTCCTCCAGGAGCGCGTCCAGCAGGGACTGGACCCTTTCGGCTGTGCGGCCGAACATCTCGGCCTCCCGTCTTCGATAGGCCTCGGCGGCGGCGATGGCCTGCCGGTCGATGGCGTGCCAGACCTTGGTGGCGCTGCGGATGAGCACGGGCAGGCTGTCGGAGTCCTCCTCGGCGACGACGTCGATGAGGCCGTCCCACATCACCTGCGCCGAGAGCCGGTAGCTGCGCAGCAGGGAGTCCATGGGCAGGCCCTGCTCGGCCCTGCGGCGGGCGGTCTTCTCCGCCTGGGGCAGGTCGCGCCGTTCCGGCCTGGGGAGCAGAATGGCTCCGATGCCGTCGCGCATCGCCTCGTACACGCTCTGCCAGTGGTCGTCGGTCGGTACCATCCGGCGGTAGGCCTCGTCGGTGTCGCGGATCTTCGCGACGAGTTCGTCGGTCAGCTCGGGAAGTCTCAGCAGCAGCCTGCGAGCGGCCAGCCGCATGATCCTGCGTACTTCGTCGTCGGTGACGGGCCGGGTCCCCATCCGGTGATGGTGTCAGCAGAACACGTACGGAACAAGGTTCTGTTCTGTTTCGTGATGAGGGGTTGTGCCGGTGCACAACCCGCACCCGTCCGGCCTGGGCACCCGCCCCGACTTCACGCCCGCCTCTGGACGCCGGTGAACCGCCTCGGTTGGGTGCGTTCATCGGCTGTCAGGAGGCAGAACATGGACGTGCACGACCCTCGCCCGCCCGGGGACTCCGGGCTGGTCGTCAGGGATCTGGCGGTGAGCTACGGCCCGGTCCTTGCCCTGCGGGGTGTCTCGCTGGACGTCCCGCGCGGCTCGGTCGTCGCGGTGCTCGGCGGCAACGGCGCGGGGAAGTCCACCCTGCTGCGCGCGGTGTCGGGCACCCTGAGGTTCCACCGGGGCGGGATCACCTCCGGCGACATCGCCTTCGGCGGGAAGCGCCTGTCCGGGGCCGCCACCTCGGCGGTGGTGGCCGGCGGCGTCGTCCAGGTCCCCGAGGGACGGCGGGTGTTCGCCCGGATGACCGTGGAGGAGAACCTGCGGGCCGGTGCGCTCGGCGCGCCCGACCGGCGCGCCGCGGCCGAGGCCAGGCGGGAGGTGCTCACGCTCTTCCCGGTCCTGGCCGAGCGTGCCGGGCAGCGCGCGGGGCTGCTGTCCGGCGGTGAGCAGCAGATGCTCGCCATCGGCCGGGCGCTGATGGCCTCCCCCAGGATGCTCCTGCTGGACGAGCCCACCCTCGGCCTGGCCCCGATGATGGCCGCCCGGATCGCCGACACCGTCCGCGAGATCAACGCCCGGGGCACCACGGTCCTGCTGGTCGAGCAGAACGCCGCGATGGCCCTGACGCTCGCCTCGCACGCCTACGTGCTGGAGGTGGGCGAGGTGGTGCTCTCCGGACCGGCCGCCGAGCTCGCCGCCAGCGACGAGGTGCGCCGCCGTTACCTGGGCATCGAGGACGCCCCCGGGGACCTGGCCGCGACCGGGCGGGCCGCCGCGTCGTCCCGCCCGGTCCTGGCGAGGTGGTCGTCGTGACCGGGGCGACCGGGACGGGCGACGGAACCGGCGTGAGCACGACATACCAACCAGGCGGTATGGACGACTCCGTCCCCCGGCTGGAGGTCCGCGACGTCACGGTGCGGTTCGCCGGGCTCACCGCGCTGGACGCGGTCGGCTTCACCGTCGAGCCGGGCAGCGTGCACGCGGTGATCGGGCCCAACGGGGCGGGCAAGTCGACCTGCTTCAACGTGCTGTCGGGCGTCTACCGCGCCACCTCGGGCAGTGTGCGGTTCGGCGACGCCGAGCTGACCGCGCTGGCCCCGCACCGCATCGCCGCCCTGGGCGTGGCGCGCACCTTCCAGAACATCGCGCTCTCCGCGCACCTGTCGGTACGCGACAACCTCATGCTCGGCCGCCACCGGCTGACCCGCGCCGGGTTCGTCTCGGCCGGGCTGCGGCTGCCGTCGGCCCGCCGCGAGGCCGCCGCGCACGGCGAACGGGTGACCGAGATCGCCACGTTCGTCGGGCTCGCCGAGCGGCTCGCCACCCCGGTCGGGCTCCTGCCGTACGGGGTGCAGAAACGCGTGGAGCTGGCCCGGGCCCTGTGCATGGAGCCGCGGCTGCTGCTGCTGGACGAGCCGGTGGCCGGGATGAACGGCGGCGAGCGGCGCGACATGGCCGAGCTGATCATGGCGGTGCGCGAGAGCCTCGGCATCTCGATCCTGCTGGTCGAGCACGACATGGGGATGGTCATGCGGCTCGCCGACGCGGTGACCGTCCTGGACTTCGGCAGGCGCATCGCCGACGGGACGCCCGCCGAGGTGCAGAACGACCCCGGCGTCGTCCGCGCCTACCTGGGCGCGGCGGCCGAGAGCGTCACCATCGACGGCATCGACGGCATCGACGGCGGGGCCGGGACCGGAGGGGTCACTTCATGATCACTTTTCTTGAGCTCCTGGTGAACGGGATCTCCGTCGGGGCCGTCTACGCGCTGATCGCCCTGGGCTTCGTCATCATCTTCAAGGCGACCGAGGTGGTGAACTTCGCGCACGCCTCGCTGCTGCTGGTCGGCGGCTTCGTGGTCGCCAAGCTGCACCCGTCGATCGGTTTCTGGGCGGCCCTGGCGCTGGGCGTCACCGTGGCGGCCGCGGTGGGCGCGCTGATCGAGTTCCTCATCATCCGCCGGGCGAACGTCACCTCGCACAGCGTCCTGGCGATCGTGACGATCGGCGTCGACATCGTGCTCGTCACCGAGCTGACCCGGCGGATCGGCACCGACGTGCTCGCCCTGGGCGACCCGTGGCGCGACCGGGTGCTGCACCTGGGAGAGGTCAGCGTGGCGCAAACGCGGGTGGTCGCCCTGGGAGTGGCCGCCGCCCTGATCACCGCGTTCCTGCTGGCCTTCAAGTACACCAACTGGGGCATCGCCATGCGGGCCACCGCCGAGGACTCCGAGACCGCCGCGCTGATGGGCGTGCGGCGCGGGCGGGTCTCGATGGGGGCCTGGGCCGTGGCCGGCGCGCTCGCCGCGGTCGCCGCGCTCTTCCTGTGCGTCTTTCCCACCCCCGGGCTGGACCGCAGCACCACGTTCGCGGCGATGAAGGCGTTCCCCGCAGCGATCCTCGGCGGCCTGGACTCCACCACCGGGGCGCTGGCCGGCGGGCTCATCATCGGCGTCACCGAGGCCATGATGAGCGGCTACCAGAACGACCTGGCCTTCCTGGGACGGGGCATCGGCGACGTCGCCCCGTTCCTCGTGATGATCGTGGTCCTGCTCATCCGCCCCGCGGGGCTGTTCGGGACGAGGGAGCTGGCGCGTGTCTAAGAAGGTCATCCTCGCCTGTCTCGCGCTGGCCGCGGTGGCGGTCGCCGTGCCGTTCTACCTGGAGGGCTTCTGGCTGCAGGCCGGGCTCTTCGCGATGTCGGCGGCGATCGGGGCGATCGGCATCAACCTGCTGACGGGTGCCACCGGACAGCTGTCCATGGGGCACGCGTTCTTCCTCGCGGTCGGCGCGTACGCCTACGTCTACTTCTCCTCCGAGCCCGAGGGCGGCGCGCACGCCCTCGGCGGCCTGGGCCTGCCCACCCCCCTGGCCGCGCTGCTCGCGGTGGTGGCCGCGGGCGCGGCCGGCGGGCTGTTCAGCCCGATCGCCGGTCGCCTGAAGGGCGCCTACCTGGGCATCGCGACCCTGGCGCTGATCTTCGTCGGCCAGCACGTGCTGTTCAACGCCGAACCCGTGACGGGAGGCTACAACGGGCGCCCGGTGCCGCCGATGGAGCTGTTCGGGCTCGTCTTCGCCGACACCCCCGAGCTGGTGATCGCCCAGGTGCCGTTCGGGGCGCTGGAACGGCTCTGGTTCCTGGGGCTGGTCCTGCTGACCGGCGCGGCGCTGTTCGCCCGCGGCGTGCTGCGCGGCCGGCCCGGACGGGCCATGAACACCATCCGCGACCACGAGATCGCCGCCGGGGTGATGGGCGTGCCGGTGGCGCGCTACCGCGCCGGGGTGTTCGTGCTCTCGTCGATGTACGCCGGGCTGGCCGGGGTGCTGGTCGCCCTGGTCTTCCAGCGGACCGTACCGGACTACTTCGGCCTGCTGCTCTCCCTCGACTACCTCGCGATGATCATCATCGGCGGGCTCGGCTCGGTCGCGGGCGCGGTCATCGGCGCCTTCTTCATCTCGATGCTCCCGCAGGTGCTCAGCCGCTACAGCGACGCCCTGCCGCTGGTGGCCGAGCCCGGATCCGGCGGCGTCTCCCCCGCCGAGGCGGCCCGCATCCTGTACGGCGCCGCCGTCGTCGTCATCGTGCTCTTCCTGCCCGGCGGGCTGTTCGGCCTCGCCAGGCGGGCCGGTCTCGCCCTGCGGGGGCGGGCCACCCCCGCCGCACCCGCGAGGCAGACCCCGCTGTCCCCCTCTCCCGCCCCGTCCCCCGACCCAAGGAACTGATCACATGCGAAACTCGAGAACCCCGGTCCGGCGCATGGCGGCGCTCGCCGTCCTGGCCCTGGCCGTCACCGCGTGCGCCAGCGAGAAGGCCACCGGGGGCAGCGGAGGCGCCGCCCCCTCCGCCGTCGGGGGGGACGGTGTGAAGACCGGTCCCGGCGTCACCGCGGACACGATCACCCTCGGTCTGATGACCGACCTCACCGGCCCCTACGCCTCGTTCGGCAAGAGCCTGACCCAGTCCCAGCAGCTGTACTTCGAGCAGGCGAACGCGGCCGGGGGCGTGTGCGGGCGGCAGCTGGAGGCCCTGGTGCGCGACCACGGCTACGACGCGCAGAAGGCGGTCGCGACCTACACCGAGATCGCCCCCAGGACGGTGGCGCTGGCCCACGTCGTGGGCTCGCCGATGGTCAACGCCATCAAGCAGCGCCTCGAGGCCGACCAGATGCTCACCATCCCGCAGGCCTGGGCGACCGCGCTGCTGGGCAGCAAGCCCATCCAGGTCACCGGGACGACGTACGACATCGACATGATCAACGCGGTCGACTTCCTGACCAAGGAGAAGGGCGTCAAGTCCGGGGACAAGATCGGTCACCTGTACTTCGAGGGCGACTACGGCGAGAGCGCGCTGAACGGGTCCAAGTTCGCCACCGGCAAGCTCGGGCTCACCCTGGTGGAGCAGAAGATCAAGGCCACCGACCAGGACATGAGCGCCCAGGTCGCGGCGTTCAAGGCCGAGGGCGTCAAGGCCATCCTGGTCTCGGTCGGGCCCCGGCAGACCGCCTCGCTCGTCGGCGTCTCACTGGCCAAGGGCATGGACGTCCCGTTCGTCGGCAGCAACTCGGCCTACTCCCCGCAACTGCTGCCCACCCCGGCCGGGCCCGCGCTGCTGAAGGACTTCTACTTCATGACCGCGGGCACGCCGATCAGCGCCGACAACGCCGCCATGAAGAAGCTGGCCGCCGACTACGCCGCGAAGTACCCCGACACCGCGATCGACAGCGGCGTGGCCGCCGGTTACTCGTCGGCGGCGATCGTGGTCGACGCGCTCAGGAAGGCCTGCGAGAACAAGGACCTGAGCCGGGCCGGCGTGGTGGCCGCGCACCGCAGCCAGGCGGCCTGGGGTGCGGAGTTCGGCACCGAGATGGACTTCACCTCGTTCGACAAGCCCGCCTCGCTGCTGTCGTACGTCGTCAAGCCCGACAAGGAGGCCCTGGGCGGCGCGAAGATCTTCAAGGAGGCCGCCACCTCCGACCTGGCCAAGGAGTACCAGGTCCCGGTCGGCTGACCGGCGGGCCACGGACCGGGCACCGGCCGGGCACCGATCGGACCGGCCGACCAGGCCGCCGGACGGGCACCGGCCGGGCACGGGTCCGGGTGCGTGTCCGGGTGCGTGTCCGGGTCGGGAACGGGCCGTCCGGTACGGATCGGGGAACGGGCCGCGTCGCGGCCGTGCATCACCGGGGATGCGCGGCCGCGGCGCTCCGGTTAGCGTGGACGGCGCACGCAGACCTTCGCTCCCGGGGACAAAATGACGCAAAAGCTCAATATCGGTAGCCATGACCTGCCGGTCTCCGACGCGCTCGCCGCGTTCATGACGACCGGCTGGGCCGACACCCACCGCGACGACCTGGCACCGCTGCCGCAGGTCTCCTACACCGCCAAGCGCCGCGCCGCGCTCGCCGCCCGGTTCCCCGGCGAACGGCTCGTCATCCCCTCCGGCACGCTCACGACGCGCAGCAACGACTCCGACCACCGGTTCCGGGCGCACACCGCGTTCGCCTACCTCACCGGTGGCCAGGAGCCCGACGACGTGCTGGTCGTCGAGCCCTCCGGGGAGGCCGTGCTGTTCCTGCGCCCCCGCTCGCCGCGCTCGGCGCCCGGCGAGGCCGGCCAGGAGTTCTACCGCGACCGCCGCTACGGCGAGT
The DNA here is from genome assembly GCF_039534895.1 of Streptosporangium longisporum. Taxonomy (NCBI): domain Bacteria; kingdom Bacillati; phylum Actinomycetota; class Actinomycetes; order Streptosporangiales; family Streptosporangiaceae; genus Streptosporangium; species Streptosporangium longisporum. The sequence continues at coordinate 597,825 of NZ_BAAAWD010000019.1, forward strand.
TCTGGGTGGGACGGCGCCCCGACCTGGCGGAGGCCGAGGCGCTCCTGCAGATCACCTGCGCGCCGATCGACCGGCTGGACGACGTGCTCGGCGGGCCCGCGCGGGTGCTGCGCGGGGTGGACGCCTCGGTCGACGGGCGCGTCGCCCCCCACGACGGGGACGCCGAACTGGAGACGTTCCTGTCCGAGATGCGGCTGATCAAGGACGAGTGGGAGATCGCCGAGCTCCGGTTCGCGGTGGAGGCGACCGTCCGGGGGTTCGAGGACGTGGCACGGGCGCTGCCCGCGGCCCTGGAGCACCGGCGCGGCGAACGCTACCTGGAGGGGGTCTTCGGGCTCCGCTCCCGCCTGGAGGGCAACGCGGTCGGCTACGACAGCATCGTGGCCTCCGGCGCCAACGCCTGCGTGCTGCACTGGATCCGCAACGACGGGCGGCTGAACGAGAACGAGCTGCTGCTCCTGGACGCGGGCGTGGAGACCGACCACCTCTACACCGCCGACATCACCAGGACCCTGCCGCTGTCCGGCCGCTTCGACCCGGTCCAGCGCCAGGTCTACGAGCTGGTGTACGAGGCCCAGGAGGCGGCGATCGCCACCCTGCGGCCCGGCGCGCGCTTCCGCGACTTCCACCGCGCGGCCATGCGGGTCATCGCGGAGGGACTGCACGACTGGGGCGTACTGAAGATCAGCGCGGACGAGGCCATGGAGCCCGGCAGCGGCCTGTACCGGCGCTACACGCTCTGCAGCAGCGGCCACATGCTCGGGATGGACGTGCACGACTGCGCCAGGGCCCGCTCCGAGGTCTACCTGGACGGCGTACTGGAGGAGGGGCAGGTGCTGACCGTCGAACCCGGTCTCTACCTCCAGCCCGACGACCTGACGCTCCCGCCGGAACTGCGCGGCATCGGGGTACGCATCGAGGACGACCTCGTCATCACCGCCGACGGCGCCCACATGCTGTCCTCGGGCCTTCCCAGGCACCCGGACGAGATCGAAAAGTGGTTGCGCCGCTGACGTGATTCATGGCGACGCCCTGCTTATGGCGACGCTGCGCGTCGCGGTGAGGCCGCTTAGACCCGCCTCCTTCCCTCGTCACTCATCCGCTTCGCTCCTTCGCTCCTCGGTCCAGTCACCGGCGCGGCCTCACGGGCCAGTTGCCGGTGCGGCCTCGTGGGGCGTGGAAAGGGTGAGGGGCTGAGACGTCCTCGGGCGGGGGTCGTCCCTTTCGTCGAAGCGTCTTGAGAGCATCGACTCATCGGGATGACTGTCATCAGGGTTGCCGGTCCGTGGTCGGAGGCGTGGGGTCCGCGGGGGCGTCGCCGCTCTCCGGATCGTCCCGCCCGTCACGGCCGTCACCCGGACGGTCGCGCGTTTCCGAGCCGTCTCCGGCGTCCGGGTCCTCCCGGGCGCCCAGGCCGGGGGTGGGGTCCAGGAACACCTGCACGATCTGCGGGAAGTGTTCCTTGAGCGTGCGCTCCACCCGGTCGGCGGCCCGTTCCAGGCTCGCTCCCGTGGCCTCGTCCACGAAGTCGATCCGGGCCGCGACCAGGATCTCCCCGGGGCCCATCATCATGGTCAGCAGCTCCACCACGTTCTCGACCTCGGGCATGGCCCGGATCTCCTCGCCGATCCGTTCGGCGATCGACGCGGGCGCGGCCTGGCCGATCAGCAGCGAGACGTTGGTCCGGATCAGGTTGATCGCGACCCACAGGAGCAGCAGGCCGATCAGCACGGAGGCGACGCCGTCCCAGACGGACGAGCCGGTCAGCTGGGCGGCCAGCAGGCCCGCACCGGCGATCAGCAGCCCGGCCAGGGCCGCGGCGTCCTCGAAGAGCACGGCCTTCAGCGCGGTGTCGGAGGTCTTCGTGACGTACCGCCGGGGGCTCACCTCGTACCGGCGGGCCTGGCCGCGCACCTGCGCCAGGGCCCGCAGGAACGACACCCCCTCGATCAGGAAGGAGACCGCGAGGACCACGTACGAGATCGTCAGATCGCTGAGCCTCTCGCCCGCGCCGATCTCGTGCACGCCGTGGGTGATGGAGAACCCGGCCCCGCCGACGAGGGTGGCGAAGGCCGCCATCAGTCCCCAGAAGAACCCGGCCCTGCCGTGCCCGAACGGGTGCCGTACGTCGGCGGGCTGCCCGCCCCTGCGCACCGCGACGTACAGCAGCACCTCGGTGAGGGTGTCGGCGGCGGAGTGCGCGGCCTCGGACAGCATCGCCGAGGAGCCGCTGATCAGCCCGGCGACCAGCTTGGCGACGGCGATCGCCAGGTTGGCCAGGCCCGCCACCACCACCGTGATCAGGCTCTCCGACGCCGCCCCGCCCCCGGCGTCCGCCCCGGCACTCGTACCCGCCGCCGCGTTCTCCTCCATGCGGTCACCCTACGTGCGCCCGGTGACCCGTCCGGCGGCGGCGCCGTGAACCGCCGCGAGGCGCCATCCGTATCTGTACATGACACGACACGAGCGGACAGGACGGAACCCGGTGGGATCCGGTGATCCTTGACATGATCGACGCCGGAACACCATGTCGGCGACCACGAAAGATCGGCATCCTGTGAGGTAGATTCTGATCTATGACCGTGAAGCAAGCCTCACCCGGCGAGCGGAGTGGTCGGCCGGGGGATGAGACCACCGAGAGCACCGGGGCCGGCGAGGCCACCGGCGCCACGGGAGCGGTGGACGAGAGGGGTGAACGACCGGTGGACGGTGAGGAGACCCACTGGCTCTCCCCGATCGAGCAGGGGGCATGGCGCGCCCATCTGGCCGCCCACAAACTTCTCGAACACCGCCTCGACCGGGAGTTACAGCCCTTCGGGCTCTCCCTGAACGACTACGAGATCCTGGTGAACCTGTCGGAGATCGCCGACCGCCGCATGCGGATGAGCGATCTGGCCGAGGCCACGATCCAGTCCCGAAGCCGGCTGTCGCACCAGATCTCGCGGATGGAGAGCGCCGGCCTGGTCGCCAGGGAGACGTGCGCCGACGACCGGCGCGGCACCTTCGCCGTGCTCACCGAACACGGCTGGGCCACCATCCAGAAGGTCGCGCCGCACCACGTCGGCAGCGTGCGCCGGCACTTCATCGACCTGCTCACCGACGATCAGCTCATCGAGCTGGAGACGGCGTACGCCCCCGTGGTCAAGCACCTCAAGGGCATTCGCTGACGCAAAACCGATACCCCCCGTTCTCCACGAGTAGACCGGGGGGTGGCTACGATCCGGCCATGCCTGCTCGCCGGATCCTCATCGCCGCGGTGATCGCCGCGCTCTCCCTGATCACCGCATGCAGCGGGGGAGGCGGAGCGGGCGGTACGGCCGCGCCCCTTCCCAGCGGCGCCGAACTGGTCAAGAAGTCCGCGGAGGCGGCACGCGCCGCGAAGTCCGTCACCTTCTCGATGGAGACCGAGGGCACCCCGCCGGTACAGGTCAAGAAGGCCTCCGGCCGTCTCACCGGAACCGGTGACGCGGACGGCACCCTCCAGGTCGACGTGCTGGGCACCCTGCAGGAGATCAGTTTCGTGCTGCTCGGGGAGACCGTCCACTTCAAGGGCGCGACCGGCGGCTTCCAGAAGATGTCGCGGAGCCAGCTGGCGGCGATCTACGACCCGTCGGCCATCCTCGACCCCGACCGGGGCGTGGTGCAGCTCCTGGGCACCGCGCAGAACCCGAAGACGCATGCGGCCGAGACCCTGGACGGCGCCGACGTCTACCGGGTGACGGCCACCCTCTCCCAGCAGGTGCTCGCCACGATGGTGCCCGGCATCGCGCAGAACGTCGACGCCACGCTCTGGATGGACCGGGCCACCGCCCGGCTGATCAAGGCGGACCTGCCGCTGACCGGCGGCAAGGTGATCGTGGGCTTCGGCGACTACGACGTACCGGTCAAGATCACCGCCCCGGCGGGGTGACGGTGTCCCACCTCGCCCCCGGGGCCCCCGGAGCCCCCGGGGACCGTCACCCGGACCCCGACTCCCCCTCCGCCGCCTCCGGGGGGCCTCTCACCGGCTCCGCCCTGTCCGGGGGTGCCGCCGACGGTTCCGAAGGCGACCTTTCCACCTCCCCGGCCTCCCCGGGCCGTGGCTCCGCGGCCAGGCGGCGGGTCGCCCTCGGCGTCGGCGGCACCGCCGTCCTGCTGGCCGCCCTGGACGCGTACGTCGTGGTCACCGTCCTCGTCGACATCGCCAGGGACGTCGATGTCCCGCTCAACCACCTGGAGCGGGCCACCCCGATCGTCACCGGCTTCCTGCTCGGCTACATCGCGGCCATGCCGCTGCTCGGCCGGCTCTCCGACCGGTACGGCAGGCGCCCGCTCATCCAGCTCTGCCTGGCCGGGTTCGCCGTGGGCTCGGTCGTCACCGCGCTGGGCGAGACCGTGCCCTGGCTGGTCGCTGGACGGGCCCTGCAGGGCGTCGCGGGCGGTGCGCTGCTGCCGATCACCATGGCCCTGATCGGGGACCTGTGGGAGGAGGACGAGCGTCCGGTGGCGCTCGGCGCGGTGGGCTCGGCCCAGGAGCTCGGCAGCGTGCTGGGCCCGCTGTACGGCGCCGCGCTGGCCGCGCTGGTCCCGTCCACCCTCCAGCTCGGCGGTGTGCAGCTCGGCGGCTGGCGGTCGATCTTCTGGCTGAACCTTCCGCTGGTGGCCCTGGCCGCGATCGCCGTGCAGCGGTCGGTGCCGCCGCCCGCCCGCGACCGGGCCCGCCACGGCGCCGACCGGGCAGAGCGCGTCGACGTCGTCGGCGGCCTGCTGCTGGCGCTCGCGCTGGGCCTGCTGGTGGTCGGGCTGTACAACCCCGACCCGGGCGGGGCCGTCCTTCCGCCGTGGGGCCTGCCCGCCATCGCCGCCGGGGTGGTGTCCGGTGTCGCGTTCGCCGCCTGGGAGGCGCGCGCCAGGACCCGGCTGATCGACCTGACCGGGGCGCTGCGCCGCCCGTTCTTCGCCACGCTCGGGGTCGCCTTCGTGACCGGCGCGGCGCTGCTGGTCACCCTGGTCGACGTGCAGCTCTCGGCGCAGACGCTGCTCAACCTGCCGGCCCTGGACGGCGCCCTGGTGCTCTCACGCTTCCTGATCGCCCTCTCCGTGGCCGCGGTGGCGGGCGGGTTCCTCTCCCGCCGGTACGGCGAGCGCGCGGTGTGCGTGGCGGGGCTCGCGGTGGCCGCGGCCGGGTACGTGCGGATCGGCCAGTGGCCGCTGGACCTGGCCTCGGCCGGGTACCGGATGGACGTCGACCTCGTCGTCGCCGGTCTGGGCCTCGGCCTGGTGATCGCGCCGATCTCCTCGGCGGTGCTGCGCGTCGTCCCCGCCGCCCAGCACGGGGTGTCCTCGGCCGCGGTGGTCGTGGCCCGGATGATGGGCATGCTGCTCGGTGTCGCGGCCCTGTCCGCCTGGGGGTTCCACCGATTCCAGTCCCTCACCGCCGACCTGGACACCCCCCTGCCGTTCGGGGTGGACGCGGCCGTGTACGCCACCCGGCTGGCCGAGTACCAGGCGGCGATCAAGGCGGCGCTGCACACCGAGTACAGCGAGATCTTCCTGATCACCGCCGTCCTGTGCGGGGTGGGCGCGCTGACCGCGCTGCTGCTGCCCGGCTCCGGGCCGGTGCGCCAGACCCCCGGAAGGTAGCCTGACGCCTCGCTTCGAAGGCCACCGGGCGACGGACCACCGACCGGCGGGCACCGGCGGATCATCCGGAGACGACGAACGACCCGGCACGTGCCGGGTCGTTCGTTCGTTCGCGGGATCGTCCCGTACCGGAAGGGGCCTACTTCCGCTTGCCCTGCGGCTGGCGCTTCTCGCGGATCTTCATCGTCACCTCGATGGGCGAGCCGGCGAAGCCGAACTCCTCGCGGATCCGGCGCTCGATGAAGCGGCGGTAGGTCTCCTCCAGGAAGCCCGAGGTGAACAGCACGAACTTCGGCGGCTCCGTCGACGCCTGGGTGGCGAAGAGGATCTTGGGCTGCTTGCCGCTGCGGACCGGCGGCGGGGTGGCCGCCACCAGGTCGGTCAGGAAGGCGTTCAGGCGGGCCGTGGGCACCCGGGTCGACCAGGAGTCCAGCGCCTTCTCGATCGCCGGGACGAGCCGGTCGACGTGCCAGCCGTTCTTGGCGGAGATGTTGATCCGCAGCGCCCACGGTACGCGGACGAGCTGGCGGTCGATCTCCTTCTCCAGGTAGTAGCGGCGGTCCTCGTCCAGCAGATCCCACTTGTTGAACGCCACCACCATGCACCGGCCGGACTCGATCACCAGCGAGATGATCCGCAGGTCCTGCTCGGTCAGCACCTCGCTGGCGTCGATGAGCACCACCGCGATCTCCGAGCGCTCCAGGGCCCCCCGGGTGCGCATGCTCGCGTAGAAGTCGGCGCCCTTGAGCTCGCGGTCGCGCCGCCGGATGCCGGCGGTGTCGATGAACCGCCAGGTCTTGCCGCCGAGCTCGATCAGCTCGTCGACCGGGTCACGGGTGGTGCCCGCCATGGGGTCGACCAGCACCCGCTCGGAGCCGGCCAGCTTGTTCAGCAGCGAGGACTTGCCCACGTTCGGCTTGCCGACCAGGGCGACCCTGCGCGGGCCGCGTTCGGCACCGAAGCGCTGCTCCGGCGTCTCGGGCAGCTTCTCCAGGATCACGTCCAGCAGGTCACCGCTGGAACGGCCGTGCAGCGCGGAGACCGGCTGCGGCTCGCCCAGGCCCAGGGACCAGAGACCGGCGGCCTCCAGCTCCATCTGCTGGTTGTCGACCTTGTTGGCGGCCAGGATGACCGGCTTGCCGGACCCGCGCAGCACGTGGCCGACGATCTCGTCCGCGTCGGTCACGCCCACGACGGCGTCCACCACGAACAGGATCACGTCGGCCAGCTCGGCCGCCACCTGCGCCTGCTCGGCGATCTTCAGTGCCATGCCGGTCGCGTCCGGGTCCCAGCCTCCGGTGTCGACCACCGTGAAGCGGCGTCCCCGCCAGGTGGCGTCGTAGGTGACACGGTCGCGGGTCACCCCCGGCACGTCCTCCACGACCGCCTCGCGGCGGCCGATGATCCGGTTGACCAGGGTGGACTTGCCCACGTTGGGGCGGCCCACCACGGCCACGACGGGCTGCGGGGCGTTGTCGTACGCCTCGTCCCCGTCGCTCCCGTTGTTCCTCGAGCTGTCGTCGGTCCCCGGATCGGCGAGCTCCGCGTCGATCCAGCCGTTGTCGTCGTCGTATTCCCCGGTCACGCCTTTTCCTTAATCACACGCAGTATTTCGGCGATGACCTCTTCGAGGTTCAGCGCCGTGGTGTCGAGCTCGACGGCGTCGTCCGCCTTGGCCAGCGGGGCCGTCGCGCGGGTCGAGTCGAGGGTGTCGCGGCGGGCCATCGCGGTCCGCTGCGCCTCCACCGTGGTGTCGTTCAGCTCCGCCGTACGACGCAGCGCCCTGGCGTCCGCGCTCGCGGTCAGGTAGATCTTGACCGCGGCGTCGGGCGCCACGACCGTGCCGATGTCACGGCCCTCGACGACGATGCCGCCCGTGCCGATGATCTCACGCTGCTGGGCCACCAGGCGGCGCCGTACCTCGGGCACCGCGCTGACCGCCGAGACGGCCGCGGTGACCTCAGCGGTACGGATCGGCCCGGCGGCGTCGGCGCCGTCGACGGCCACCGCGGGGGCGTCCGGGTCGGTGCCCAGCGTGAGGACCGGGTCGAGCGCCCGCGCGGCGATCGCGCCGGGGTCGGCCAGGTCGACGCCCTGCTGGAGCATCCACCAGGTGATCGCCCGGTACATCGCACCGGTATCGAGATAACGCAGCCCAAGGGCCCGCGCCACCCCTCGTGACGCGCTCGACTTGCCCGATCCCGAAGGACCGTCCATGGCGACGACCAGTCCGGTCACGACGCCTCTCCCTTGCAGCCCGCTTCAGTTGTCCGTACGAGGCTACCGGGAGCCGGGAAGGAAGCGCGCATCGAGCGCCCGTCCCCGTCCGGGGACGGCGGCGTCAGCCCCTCGCACGGCCGCTCCCGGGGGGAACCCGGGCCCTTCTCGTCGGGGAGCCCGGGCCGCCCTCAGGGCAGGTGCCAGCCGTGCTCGCGCAGGGCCTCGCTCAGCGTGGGCACCGCCTGGGGCTGCACCCAGAGCTCGGCCGCTCCCAGCGGCAGGCCCGGGGCGTGCTCCAGCCGCACGTCCTCGATGTTGACGCCCACCGCCTCGGCCACCTTGAAGAGCCTGGCCAGCTCACCGGGACGGTCACCGATGATCACCTGGACGGTGGAGTAGGCCCGCGGGGGGCCTCCGTGCTTGCCGGGGATGCGGCCGGTGCCCGCGACGCCGCGGTGCAGCAGCTCGGTGACGGACGCCATGGCGGCGGGGTCGGCGGCCGACCGGAGCGAGGCCGCCGCGGCCGCCAGGTCGGCCGCCACCGCCTCCAGCACCTCGGCCACCGGCAGCGCGTTGCCCGACAGGATCCCGGTCCACAGGGCCGGGTCGCTCGCCGCGATGCGGGTCACGTCCCGCACCCCCGGCCCGGCCAGGCCGAGCGCGGCGGCCGGGGCGTCCGCGAGGCGGGCGGCCACCGCGGAGGCGGCCACGTGGGGGGCGTGCGAGACCACCGCGACGGCCCGGTCGTGCTCCTCGGCGCCGATCCTGACGGCCTCGCCGCCGCAGAGCTTGACGAGCCCGTGCAGGGTCTCCACCGCGTCGGCCGAGGTCTCCTCGGTCGGGCAGAGCGCCCAGGGACGCCCGAGGAACAGGTCGGCCCGCGCCGCGGCGGGCCCGGAGCGCTCGCGGCCGGCGAGCGGATGCCCGGCCACGTAGGTCGTCAGGTCGCAGCCCAGCTCGGCCGCCCGGCCGAGCGGGAGCACCTTGACGCTGGCCACGTCGGTGTAGAACCGGGCCGCCCCGGCCTTCTGGAGGGCGGAGAGCCGCTCCGCGACCGCGTGCGGCGGGATCGCGATGACCGCGACGTCCACCCGCGTCCCCTCGTCCCACTCCACGCCCGCGCCGAGCTCCCGCGCCAGCCGCAGGGACGCGGCGTCGCGGTCGGCCAGGTGGACGGTGACGCCGTGCTCGCGCAGCGCCAGGGCGATCGAGGTGCCGATCAGCCCGGTGCCGACGATCAGGACGCTCTCGAGACCGCTCACGCGCGCTCCTCGGGGGTGGTGACGACGTACGAGGAGGTCACCGGGGTCACTGGGCGATGTCCACGCGCAGGGCGACGGCCCCGCGCAGGTAGACGTGCTGGATCTCGTGGCGGGGGCGGTCGACGTCGACGTGGGCCATCAGCCGCACCACGCGGGGCAGCGAGCCCGGGACGTCGATCTCGGAGGCGCAGATCAGCGGGACGTCGTGGAAGCCGAGCTTGCGGGCGGCGAGGGCGGGGAACTCGGCGGTGAGGTCGGTCGTGGCCGTGAAGATGACGCTGATCACGTCGTCGGTGGTGAGCCTGTTCCGGCCCATCACCTCGGTGACCAGTTCGGTGACCCCGGACAGGATCTCGTCCCGGTCGTTGGCCTCGACCTGGATCGCACCGCGGATCGCCCGCACCATCGCCGTTCCTCCATATCGACCCACGCCGGACCACCCCGAGGGGTGATCCGGCGTGTTCTGACTCGCGTATCAGGAAGGTTACAGCCCGACGGCCGCGTAGAGCTCCCCGACCTCGGTGAGGGTCAGCGCGCGGACCGTGCCCGGCTTGAGGCGGCCCAGCTTGACCGGGCCGAACTCGATGCGGGCCAGGTCGATCACGGGGTGGCCGACCTCCTCCAGCATCCGGCGGACGATGTGCTTGCGGCCCTCGTGCAACACGATCTCGACCAGGGCCTGCTGGCCGTGCTCCTGGACCAGGGTGAAGGAGTCGGCCTTGGCCAGGCCGTCCTCCAGCTCGACGCCCTTCTTCAGGCGCCGGCCGAGGTCGCGCTCGATCCGGCCGGGCACCTTGGCCCAGTACTTCTTCTGCACGCCGTAGCTCGGGTGGGTCAGCCGGTTGGCCAGCTCGCCGTCGTTGGTGAGCAGGATCAGCCCCTCGGTCTCGGTGTCGAGACGGCCCACGTGGAACAGGCGCTCGGTGCGGTCCGCCACGAAGTCGGCCAGCGAGGGCCGCCCGTCCGGGTCGGACATGGTGCTGACCACGCCGATCGGCTTGTTGATCGCCAGATAGACCAGGTCGGGCATGGTCGGCAGGCGCTTGCCGTCGACGTGGATGATCTGCCTGGCCGGGTCGACCCGGGCGCCGAAGCGGCGCACCACCTGGCCGTCGACGGTCACCCGGCCCTCACCGATCATGTCCTCGCAGGCCCGGCGGCTGGCCACGCCCGCCTGGGCGAGGACCTTCTGCAGCCGGACGCCGTCCGGGACCTCGGTGGTGTCGCGCTCGTCGACGTAGTCGCGGTCGTAGAAGTCGGAGTCGCGCTTGGGCTGGCGGGCGGTCTTGAACCGGTCGTTCGCGATCGTGCCGGGCCGCAGCGGCGCCTTGGCCGCGGGAGCCCGCCCGGTGGTACGGCCCGTGGAGGACCGGCCCGCCGGGTTGCGGTCGGAGGGGCGGCGGTCGCCGTACGCGTCGGCGCGATCACCGCCGATCGTCTGGACGCCGTCGCGGCGGTCGTTCCTGCCGAACCGGCCGCGGGAGCCACCGGCGGGCGCGCCGCCCCGGCGGTCGGAGCCGGGCCGTCCCCGGGATCCGTCCCGATCGGCACGGAAGCCGCCCCGGTCGTCCCCGCGCGGACTGTCGGAACGGAAGCCGCCCCGCGAGCCGTCGCGGGACCCGCCGAAGGAGGAACCGCCCCTGTCGCCCCGGTCGTCGCGGCCGGGACCGTCGGCGCGGTAGCCGCCCCTGTCGTCGCGACGCGGACCGTCGGAACGGAAACCTCCACCCTGACCACCGGAGGAACCGCCGAACCGGCTCCGCGTGTCACCGTCACGCGATCCACCGAAGGAGGGACCGCCGCGGTCGTCGCGGCGCGGGCCGAAGGAGGAACCGCCACGGTCGTCGCGGCGCGGGCCGTCGGAACGGAAACCGCTCTGCGAACCGCCCTGGGGCCTGCCGGAGGGGCCGCCCCGGTCGTCACGGCGCGGCCCGTCCGAACGGAAACCATCACCCTGACCACCGGAGGAACCGCCGAACCGGCTCCGCGAGCCGTCGCGCTCGGCGCGGAAGCCACCGCGGTCGTCACGGCGCGGAGCGTCGGAGCGGAAACCGCCTCGGTCGCCCGGGCCCTGGCCGCCGCGGTCGTCACGGCGCGGGCCGAAGGAGGAACCACCCCGGTCGTCACGGCGTGGGCCGTCGGAGGAACCGCCCCGGTCGTCGCGGCGCGGGCCGTCGGAGCGGAAACCGCCCTGCGAACCGCCCTGGGGCCTGCCGGAGGGGCCGCCCCGGTCGTCACGGCGCGGCCCGTCCGAACGGAAACCACCACCCTGACCACCGGAGGAACCGCCGAACCGGCTCCGCGAGCCGTCGCGCTCCGCGCGGAAGCCACCGCGGTCGTCACGGCGCGGAGCGTCGGAGCGGAAACCGCCCGACGAACCAGCGCGGGAACCGCCCGACGAACCACCGCGGGAACCTCCCGAGGCCCCGCCCCGGGAACCGCCCGAGGACGATCCGCCCCGGGATGATCCACCCCGGAATCCACCGGACTGCGACCCTCCGCGGGAACCGCCGCGCGGGGCTCCGCCACGGCCTTGACCGCGTCCATCACCGGACGGGGTACTGCGCCTGTTGTTCACTGCTTCTGCTCCTCTAGGGATTCCATGTCTTCGGGCAGGAAGGGCGCCAGTTCGGGAAGCTCGTCGAGCTCCCGCAGGCCCATCCGCTCGAGAAAATACGAACTCGTCCGGTAGAGCACGGCTTGGCTCTCCGGTTCGGTGCCGGCCTCTTCGACCAGCCCCCTGGTCACCAGCGTGCGCATGACGCCATCGCTGTTGACACCGCGGATGGCCGCCACCCGGGCCCGGCTCACCGGCTGCCGGTAGGCGACCACGGCCAGGGTCTCCAGGGCGGCCTGGGTCAGGCGCGTCTGCTGGCCGTCGCGGACGAACCGCTCGACGAGAGGAGCGCACTCGGCCCGCGTGTAGAACCGCCAGCCGCCCGCGACCTCTCTGAGGTCGAAACCCCGTCCGGCCCTCGTGTATTCCGCCGAGAGCTCCCGGATCACCCGGGCGATCTCGGCGACGGGCCGGTCCAGGACCTGGGCGAGCGTGATCTCGGCGACGGGCTCGTCCACCACCAGCAGGATCGCCTCCAGCCCGGCGCGCAGTCCCGGCTCCGAGGCCGTGTCCGGGACGAAGCCCGCGATCAGGCCCGGTCCGGGCGCCACGTCACTCATCGGCAGGCTCTCTCTTCGCGGTGGTCTCGTCGTAGTCGTCGGCCACGGCGACGTCGCCGTCGTCGCTGCCGGTCCAGGTCACGTGCAGGTCCCCGAGAGGCTCCACCTGCTCGAAGGAGACGGCCGCCTCCCGGTAGAGCTCCAGGACGGCCAGGAAACGCGCCACGACCTCGAAGGTGCCGGTGCAGTCGGAGGTGAGGGCCCGGAAGGTCGCCCGCCGTACCCGGCGCAGCCGCTCGACCAGGATAGCCGCCTGCTCGCGGACATTGGCGAGCGGTTGGTAGATGTGGGCCGTCGAGACCGACGGCGGCGTCCTGGGCGCGAAGGCCCGCCGGGCGATCTCCGCCAGCCGGTCGGGGCCGACGCCCAGCACCAAAGCGGGCAGCAGGCTCGCGAACCGGGCCTCCATCGGCACCGTACGGGGGAAGCGCAGCGCCTCCTCGGCCATCCGGGCGGAGAAGACCTTCACGACCTCCTTGTAGGCCCGGTACTGCAGCAGGCGGGCGAAGAGCAGGTCCCGGGCCTCCAGCAGGGCCAGGTCCTCCTCGTCGTCGACCTCCCCGGACGGCAGCAGCCGGGCGGCCTTGAGGTCGAGCAGGGTGGCCGCGACGAGCAGGAAGTGGCTCGTCTGGTCCAGGTCCCACTCCGGGCCTCTGGCCCGGATGTAGGAGATGAACTCGTCGGTGACCTGGCTGAGCGAGACCTCGGTGATGTCCAGCTTGTGCTTGGAGATCAGACCGAGCAGCAGGTCGAACGGGCCCTCGAAGACCTCCAGATGCACCGTGAAGGCGTCATCCACGGCTCGCGGCTGCTCGGTCATCCCCCCAGTGTCCCGTACCCGGCCGTCCCCTGCCCGCAGGAGGGATCACTGCTCCAGCGCGGCCCACCTGGAGAGGACCTCCCTGGCGAGCTCCCGGTAGGCGCTGGCGCCGAGCGAGGACGAGTCGAAGCTGGTGATGGGCTCACCGGCCACGGTCGCGTCCGGGAAGCGCACGGTCCGGTTGATCACCGTGTGGTAGACCTTGTCGTCGAACGCCTCCACGACCCGGGCCAGCACCTCGCGGCCGTGCAGGGTGCGCGCGTCGTACATGGTGGCCAGCAGACCCTCGATGACCAGCTCGTCGTTGATGCGCTCCTGGACCTTGATGATCGTGTCCATCAGCAGCGCCACGCCGCGCAGCGCGAAGAACTCGCACTCCAGCGGCACCATGACGCCGTGCGCGCAGGCCAGCGCGTTGATCGTGAGCAGGCCCAGGGACGGCTGGCAGTCGATCAGGCACACGTCGTACTCGGGCAGCAGGGGTTTGATGACCCGGCCGAGCACCTGCTCGCGGGCGACCTCGGTGACGAGCTGGACCTCGGCGGCCGACAGGTCGATGTTGCTGGGCAGCAGGTCCATGCGTTCGACGCCGGTCTCCAGCAGCACGTCCCTGGCGGTGATCTGCCGCTCCATCAGGAGGTTGTAGACCGTCAGGTCGAGCTGGAGGGGGTTGATGCCCAGGCCGACCGACAGGGCGCCCTGCGGGTCGAAGTCGACGAGCAGCACCCTCAGCCCGGCCTCCGCCAGCGCGGCTCCCAGGTTGATGGTCGTGGTCGTCTTGCCGACCCCGCCCTTCTGGTTGACCATGGCGACGACCCTCGCCGGCCCGTGCACCGTACGAGGGGGCGGGTCGGGAAAGACCGGCCGGGGACGCCCGGTCGGGCCGAGGACTCCCCCGCTGCGAGGGGTCCCGGCGGTCTTGGTGTCGCCCCAGGGATTCTCGGGGTTTGCCGGAGTAGCACCCCGGATAGAACCGTCGGTGGTCACAGTCACCAGTCGAACCTCCCTGACGGCCTCTAACCGGAACCGTCCGGACGGACACTATGGCGTCAACACGTATGCGGCAAGGCGGCACGCCCGGACATAAGCAAGGTCAATCCCGCGTGCGCGGACGAGCAGCGGCACAGACCCCTCGGAGCTTGTCGACCGTCACCTGGGTGTACACCTGGGTGGTGGTCACCGAGGCATGGCCGAGTAGTTCCTGGACCAGCCTAACGTCCGCACCCCCGTCGAGGAGGTGGGTTGCGAACGAATGTCGCAACATATGTGGCGACACGCCGTCCAGCCCGCCGCGTTCCGCGGCGCCCCGGAGGACCTCCCAGGCCCCCTGACGGGTCAGCCGGCCGCCCCGGGCGTTGAGGAACAGCCCTGGTCCGCCGCGTCCCTGGGAGACGATACGGGGGCGGGCACGGGCGAGGTAGGCGCGCAGGGCCTCCCCGGCGAAGCCGCCCAGCGGCACCAGCCGGGCACGCCCGCCCTTGCCGCGCAGCCGCACCCGCCAGGCGCCGGTCTCCAGGTCGACGTCGTCCACGCAGAGCCCCACGGCCTCGGAGATGCGCGCGCCGGTGCCGTACAGCAGCCCCAGCAGGGCCCGGTTGCGCAGCGTCAGGGGGGCGCCGTCGGAACCGCAGGCGGCGATCAGCCGTTCCACGTCGCGGACGCTGATCGCCTTGGGCAGCCGCCGCAGCTGGCGGGGCGGGCGTACCTGGTGGGCGGGGTCGTGCCGGCAGACGCCCTGGGTCAGCGCGAAACGGTGCAGGCCCCGCACGGCGGAGACGGCCCGCGCCGCCGAGGCGGCGACGAGGGCCTGGTGCGCCTCGTCGCCCTCCCTGAGCGCCGCCACGAACGCGGCGACGTCGCCCTCGGCGACCCCGCCGAAGGTGACGTGACCGCGGCTCTTCAGATGTTCCAGGTAACGCAGGAGGTCACGGCGGTAGGAGGCCAGGGTGTTGGCGGCCAGGCCCCGCTCCACCGCCAGGTGAGCGAGGTAGCTGGACAGGACGGCCTCCGTCTCGCTCAGGGTGTCCTCCTGATCATGCCTCCGGTGCGTCGGCGGGCCGCAGCGAGGCGAATCCATCCGCCGAAGCGGCGTATGCGGCGAGAATACCGGCCACGGCTTGGGAATTGTGGATCATTCCCGCCATGGCACGCCGAACCGCGTCGGACAGGGGAATCCAGGCCAGCGGCATGTCGGCCTCCTCGTGCCGCCGGACGAAGTCCAGTTCTCCCTCGGGCAGCAGGGCCAGATCCCTGGCCAGGAAGATCCGGGTGCGCTCGTTCGCCATGCCCGGCGAGGTGAAGGCGTCGACCAGGACGTGCCAGGTCCCGGCCCGGTAGCCGGTCTCCTCGGCGAGCTCGCGGGCCGCCCCGACGTGCAGGGGCTCGCCGTCCACGTCGCGCAGCCCCGCGGGCAGCTCCCACAGCAGCCGCCGTACGGGATGGCGGTACTGGCGCAGCAGCAGGATCCGGTCCTGCTCGTCCAGCGCGACGACCGCCACCGAGCCGGGATGGACCACGTAGTCGCGGTTGACGATCTCGCCGTCCGGCATCACCACGGCGTCGGTGACGCCGGTGATCACCCGGGCGCGGAAGTGCTCGGTGCTGGAGTCGACCTTCCACTCCTCGGGCACGTCCCGGACCTCCAGGCCCTCCGGTCCCCCGACGAACTCGATCCGGTCTGCGGAGCCGGTGCCCTCTGCGGTGCCGCTCACTTGCCCCGCCCGGCCTTTGCGGCGGTGCCGCGGATGTCGGCGTACGTCAGGGAGGCGGCGATCAGGCCCTTGAACAGCGGGTGGGCACGGGTGGGGCGGGAGCGGAACTCCGGGTGCGCCTGGGTGCCGATGAAGAAGGGGTGGACGTCACCGGGCAGCTCGGCGTACTCCACCAGGCGGCCGTCGGGCGAGAGCCCGGAGAAGACCATGCCGACCTTCTCCAGCTGCTCGCGGTAGGAGTTGTTGACCTCGTAGCGGTGGCGGTGGCGCTCGTCCACCTTGGCCATCCCGTACAGCCTGCGGGCCAGCGACTCCTCGGCGAGCCTGGCCGGGTACAGGCCCAGCCGCATGGTGCCGCCCATGTCGCGCTCGCCGGAGACGACGTCCTGCTGGTCGGCCATGGTGGAGATGACCGGGTGGGTGGTCTCGGCGTCGAACTCGGTGCTGCCCGCGTCCTCGATGCCGGCCAGGTGGCGGGCGGCGTCGATGACCATGCACTGCATGCCCAGGCAGATGCCCAGCAGCGGGACCTTGTTCTCCCTGGCGTGCCGGATCGCGCCGACCTTGCCCTCGATGCCGCGCACGCCGAAGCCGCCGGGGATCAGCACGCCGTCGACGCCGTCCAGCTCGCGGGCGGCGCCCTCGGGGGTCTCGCAGTCGTCGCTCTTGACCCAGCGGATGTTGACGCGGGCATCGTTGGCGAAGCCGCCCGCGCGCAGCGCCTCGGTGACCGACAGGTAGGCGTCGGGCAGGTCGATGTACTTGCCGACGAGCGCGATCGTGACCTCGTTGGCCGGGCGGTGCACCCGGCGCAGCAGCTGCTCCCACTCCTTCCAGTCCACGTCCCTGAAGGGCAGGCCCAGGCGGCGCACCACGTAGGCGTCCAGCCCCTCCGAATGCAGCACCTTGGGGATGTCGTAGATGCTGGCGGCGTCGATGGCGGAGACGACCGCGTCCTCGTCCACGTCGCACATGAGGCTGATCTTGCGCTTGATCGCGTTCGTGACGGGGCGGTCGGAGCGCAGGACGATCGCGTCGGGCTGGATGCCGATGCTGCGCAGCGCGGCCACCGAGTGCTGGGTCGGCTTGGTCTTCAGCTCGCCGCTCGGGCCGATGTACGGCAGCAGCGAGACGTGCAGGAAGAACACGTTGTCGCGGCCGACCTCGTGACGGACCTGGCGGACGGCCTCCAGGAAGGGCAGCGACTCGATGTCGCCCACGGTGCCGCCGACCTCGGTGATCACCACGTCCACCTCGGGCCCGGCCATGGACCGGATGCGGTCCTTGATCTCGTTGGTGATGTGCGGGATGACCTGCACGGTGTCACCGAGGTACTCGCCGCGGCGCTCCTTGGCGATGACGTTGGAGTAGACCTGGCCGGTGGTCACATTCGCCGAGCCGTGCAGCTCGGTGTCGAGGAACCGCTCGTAGTGGCCGACGTCCAGGTCGGTCTCGGCCCCGTCGTCGGTGACGAACACCTCACCGTGCTGGAACGGGTTCATGGTGCCGGGGTCGACGTTGAGGTAGGGGTCGAGCTTCTGCATGGTGACCCGCAGGCCGCGCAGCTTGAGAAGGCGTCCGAGGCTGGAGGCCGTCAGTCCCTTTCCCAGGCTGGAGGCGACGCCGCCGGTGACGAACAGATGTTTGGTGTGTGCGGCGCTGCGCAAGAAGGCTCCCGTGGTCGTTACAGATCAGTCGGCGCACCCTTATGAATGGCCTACAGGTCCACGGGCTCTCAGAATATCAAACGGCGCAGGCGGACGGCCCGGACGATCTCGACCCGCATGCCGAAGGTCCCCGACCGAGCGGTAACTTGTTCCGTCATGTCACTTCGTGGTGTGGTGCGGCGTGCCGCCGGCAGCCTCGTTCACCGGCTCTGGGCCGCCGCCCGCGAGGCCGGTACGGTCACTCCGGCCAGTCCCGGCGGTTACCGCTTCCGCCGGCTGGGCGAGGGCGCGTGCCTGTCGTTCCCGGTCGGGGCGATCTTCGGCGAGGCCTGGATCGAGATCGGCGAGCACTCCCTGATCGGCGAGCGGGTCTCCATCTCCGCGGGCATGGGCCCGGGGGTCGACCTGGGCCCGGACTCGATCGTGCGGATCGGCCGGAGCTGTTCCATCGGCCGGGGCAGCCACATCGTGGGCCACCAGTCGATCGACATCGGCGACGACGTCTTCACCGGCCCGTACGTCTACATCACCGACCAGAACCACGTCTACGACGACCCCGAGGCGCCGATCGGCCGCCAGTGGCCGCGCAACAACCCGGTCTCCATCGGGCCGGGCTCGTGGCTGGGCACCGGCGCGATCATCCTGCCCGGTACCAGGATCGGCAGGCAGTGCGTGGTGGCGGGCGGGGCCGTGGTGCGCGGGGAGTTCCCCGACCACAGCGTGATCGCCGGCATCCCGGCCAGGGTGGTGCGCCACTACGTGCCCGGCCGGGGCTGGCTGCCGCCCCACCCCGACGGCACCGACGCCGGGACGGGCATCGCCGCGGGCGTGGACGTCACGGGCGCGGACGTCACGAGCGTGGACGTCGCGGCGGTCGTCGGCACAGGCGTCGGCACCGACCTCGGGGCGAACCTCCGCTCGGGCATCGGGGCGGACGCCGGAGCCGACCTCGGCTCGGGCATCGGAGCGGACCTCGGCGCGGGCGTCGGAGCGGACCTTGATGCGGATATCGGGGCGGATCTGGTGAACGCGGCCGAGAGCGCGGGACCGCGAGCGGCACGGGGACGCCCGCCGATACCGGAGTGATATCCACCGAGGCGGCCGATCGGGATCGTTCGGCGGGCGGTGACCGTTGAACCCCGCAGAGAACACTACGGAGGTGCGATGCTCGCGGCACTGACAGGCCTCGGACTCTCCACCGCGGCCGGGCTCAACGCCTACATCCCGCTGTTGGTGGTCGGCCTGCTCGCCAACTTCACCGACCAGGTACGGCTGCCGCAGGAGTTCGCCTGGCTCACCAACGGCTGGGTGCTCGGGATCATCGGGGTGCTGCTCCTGGCGGAGTTCGTGCTCGACAAGGTCCCGGTGGTCGACAGCGTCAACGACATGATCCAGACCGTCGTCCGCCCGGCCTCCGGTGGCGTGGTCTTCAGCGCCACCGAGGCGGCGGCCCGGCTGGACGGCTCGACCTGGATGAGCCACAACCCCTGGCTCAGCTGGGTTCTGGGCATCGGGATCGCGCTGGCCGTGCACACCATGAAGGCGGCCACCAGGCCGGTGGTGAACGCCACCACGGCCGGGGTGGGAGCGCCCGTGGTCAGCACGGTGGAGGACGCCGGATCCCTGGGCCTCAGCCTGGTGGCGATCTTCCTCCCGGTCCTGGTCGTCGTGGTGGTGGCGATGCTCGCGGTGCTGGCCTGGCTGGCGACCCGGCGGATACGACGGCGCGCCGCCCAGCCGAGCCTGGGATGACGACACTCCACCCGGCACCTGCCGGTTCCGCCGCGTCCGGCGCCCTCGCGGGGGCGCCGGCGCGGGCTATGCTCGAAACACCCCGTCCAACCCCTGCCGGGAGGTGGCTCCGATCGGCGATTTCCTCATCGTCCTGCTGGTGATCCTGCTGTTCCTGCTTCTCCTGGGAGGCGTCGGGATCTACCTGCTGGTCCAGGTCGGTAAGAAGGCCAGCAAGAAGGCCAGGAAGGTGACCGAACGGGTCACCTCGCACATGGCGGCGATGGGCACCGGCGACGCCGCCGAGACCGAGCGGATGCGGCTCGACCTGCGGCGCGAGGTGTCGCTGACCCGCCAGGCCGTGGAGCACGCGCTGCGCGGCGGCTGGGGCCTGGGCGACCTGCCCCACCTGGTGGCCGAGATCTCGGTGCACGCCGACCAGCTGGACGCCCAGCTCGCCCACTACGCCCAGGAACGCCGGGTGTCGCCCTACGTCGACCACACGGCCCTGAGCAGGCTGCGCGAGCACCACTCCAAGCTGACCACGTCCTGCGCCCGGATCAGGGCCGACCTGCGCAACGACCAGATGGAGCACGCGGCCGGGAACATCGACCAGATCCAGGGTCGTACCGATCTGGAGATCGAGGCCCGTCGCCGCGCGCCCGACCCGCTGGACGAGATCGACGAGCTCTACAACCGCACGATGATCAACCGCTCCCGTCCGGACGACGCCCGCTGACCCTCCGCTCCGCGCCCCGGCGGCACGACGGCCCGAACGGCCCGTGCGCCGGGCACGGAGAGTGACATCATGACTCCGTCGGATAACGTTCCAGGGTGCCGGCGAAGGAGGTTCTCTGATGGCAGCCGTTTTCCCGAGTGGTTCTACCCGGGACCGGCCGGCGGGTGGACCGCCGACATGCTCGACGACCTCCCTGCGGACGCGCCCCGGCATGTCGAACTGATCGACGGGTCGCTCATCATGAGGCCTCCCCAGACCGCTTTCCACATGTTCATGCTCAGAGTCTTCGAAAGAGGACTCCTACCTCCTGAACACCTTGCCGTCGTCCGGGAGATGACCGTGACCCTGGGGATCCGGCAGCGGCCCGAGCCCGACATCATGGTGGTGTCGAGGTCCGCGCTGACGAACCTGAGAACGACCTCGTTCAGGCCCGAGGACGTGCACCTGGTGGTCGAGGTGGTCTCTCCCGAGTCGCTGGAGCGAGACCGCACCACCAAGCCCGTCAAGTACTCCGGCGCCGGGATCAGGCACCTGTGGCGCGTGGAGCAGGAGAACGACAGGCCGGTCGTCTACACCTTCGAGCTGGAGCCCGCCGTCAGGGCGTACGTCCCCACGGGCATCCATCGCGATCGGCTGACGACGGACATCGGTTTCCCGGTCGACATCGACCTGGACCTGAGCAGTTTCATCGGCCCATGATCGCGAGGTCGGCGAGGTCGTCGTAGGTGGCTCCGGCGTTGATCCGGGCGCGCAGCGCCTGGGCCTGGGGGGTGCTGGGCAGGAAGCCGTCCAGCAGGGCGGGCAGGCAGAGTCTCCAGCTGAGCAGGGCTCGCGGCGACTGCCGGTGCCCTGCGCGGACCACCGAGACGCCGACCCTGATCGCGTGCTCGTTGCCGGGCGGTACGCGGGGACGATCGATCTCGACGGCCGAGTAGCGGAAGCCGTCGGCGAGGTCGCACGGCGGGCAGCCCCGGGGCCCCCTGCTCAGCGGGCCCCGGCATTCACGGCAGACGATCCGGTCGAGAGCGGCGTCGACGACCCGCCAGCCGTGCCGGTCGGGCTCGTCCGCGACCATCTCGGCGATGACCGATTCGTCCTCGGGAGACGGCCCGTCCGGGCCGAAGCGCTCCCGCAGGAACTCCCGCCAGCCGTCCTCGACGATCCGGTCGACCAGCGCCGCGCACCTGTCACAGCCCGGCGCCCCGCCGTACTCCCAGCAGCCGCATCCGGCGCACCGTCGCATCCCCCGACCGTATCCGCGGCCCCCGGAGAGCGGCCAGCCGTTTCACGGCCGGGGTGGGCCGGTCGCCACCGGCCGGGTCCTGCTCCCCCGCGAGTCCCGCACCCGAAGGCTCCCCCGCGTGTCCCGCGTCCGAAGGCCCGGGCCCTTCCGTGAGGGCCCGGGATCGCGTGGTCGGCGGCCGAGGTGGCCAGGGTGGCCGGGGCGGCCGGGGCGGCCGGGGCGGCCGGGGTGGCCGGTCAGGAGACGCCGGCCTCGCGCATGTCGCGTACCTCCCGCTTGAGCTCCTTGATCTCGTCGCGGAGCCGGGCGGCGACCTCGAACTGGAGGTCGGTGGCGGCCTGGTGCATCTGCGCGGTGAGCGACTCCATCAGCGCCTCCAGCTGTGCCCTGGGCATCTCACCGGCGATCGCCTTGGCGTGCTGGCCCGCCTGCTTGAGCGCGAAGCCGGGCACCGGGGCCTTGCCGCGCGACTGCTGACGGCCGCTGCCGCCGAGAAGCTGCTCGGTGTCGGCGTCCTCGCGGTTGAGCGAGTCGAGGATGTCGGCGATCTTCTTGCGGAGCGGCTGCGGGTCGATGCCGTGGGCCTCGTTGTAGGCGATCTGCTTGGCCCGGCGGCGGTTGGTCTCGTCGATCGCCCGCTCCATCGAGGGGGTGATCCGGTCGGCGTACATGTGCACCTGGCCGGAGACGTTCCGGGCCGCGCGGCCGATGGTCTGGATCAGGGAGGTCTCCGAGCGCAGGAAGCCCTCCTTGTCGGCGTCGAGGATGGCCACCAGCGACACCTCGGGCAGGTCCAGGCCCTCGCGGAGCAGGTTGATGCCGACCAGCACGTCGAACTCGCCCATCCGCAGCTCGCGCAGGAGCTCGATGCGGCGCAGGGTGTCGACCTCGCTGTGCAGGTAGCGGACCCGGATGCCGAGCTCCAGCAGGTAGTCGGTGAGGTCCTCGGACATCTTCTTGGTCAGCGTGGTGACCAGGACCCGCTCGTCCCGCTCGGTGCGGACGCGGATCTCGTGGATCAGATCGTCGATCTGCGACTTGGTCGGCTTGACGATCACCTCGGGGTCGATCAGGCCGGTCGGCCGGATGACCTGCTCGACCACGTCGCCCTTGGAGCGGCCGAGCTCGTAGGTGCCGGGGGTGGCCGACAGGTAGACCGTCTGGCCGATCCGCTCCAGGAACTCCTCCCACTTCAGCGGGCGGTTGTCCATCGCCGACGGCAGGCGGAAGCCGTGGTCGACCAGGGTGCGCTTGCGGGAGGCGTCGCCCTCGTACATCGCGCCGATCTGCGGGACGGTCTGGTGGGACTCGTCCAGGACGAGGAGGAAGTCCTCGGGGAAGTAGTCGAGCAGGGTGTTGGGGGCGCTGCCCGGGGCCCGGCCGTCCATGTGGCGCGAGTAGTTCTCGATGCCGGAGCAGCTGCCGATCTGGCGCATCATCTCCAGGTCGTAGGTGGTGCGCATGCGCAGCCGCTGGGCCTCCAGGAGCTTGCCCTGGCGCTCCATCGTCTCCAGGCTCTCGGCCAGCTCGGCCTCGATGCTGCGGACGGCGCGCTCCATCCGCTCGGGGCCCGCGACGTAGTGCGAGGCCGGGAAGATGTAGAGCTCGTCGTCCTCGGTGATCACCTCGCCGGTCAGCGGGTGCATGGTCGAGAGCTTCTCGATCTCGTCGCCGAACATCTCGATCCGCACGGCGAGCTCTTCGTACTTGGGGATGATCTCGACGGTGTCGCCGCGCACCCGGAAGGTGCCCCGGGTGAAGGCCATGTCGTTGCGGGTGTACTGCATGTCGACGAGGCGGCGCAGCAGGACGTCGCGCTCGATCTCCTGGCCGACCTTGAGCCTGGTCATGCGGTCGACGTACTCCTGGGGGGTGCCCAGGCCGTAGATGCACGACACCGAGGCCACCACGATGGTGTCGCGCCGGGTCAGCAGCGAGTTGGTCGCCGAGTGGCGGAGCCGCTCGACCTCCTCGTTGATCGAGGAGTCCTTCTCGATGTAGGTGTCGCTCTGCGGGACGTACGCCTCGGGCTGGTAGTAGTCGTAGTAGGAGACGAAGTACTCGACGGCGTTGTTGGGCATCATCTCGCGCAGTTCGTTGGCGAACTGGGCGGCGAGTGTCTTGTTCGGCTGGATGACCAGGGTCGGCCGCTGGAGGCGCTCGATCAGCCAGGCGACCGTGGCGGTCTTGCCCGTGCCCGTGGCGCCCAGCAGGACGTTGTCCCTGTCACCACCCTTGACGCGCCGTTCGAGCTCGGCGATCGCGGCGGGCTGGTCACCCGAAGGGATCATGTCGGTGACGACCTCGAAGGGGGCCACCTTGCGCTGCAAATCTGTTACCGGCCTCACCTGTCTCACTGTAGGCGGCGCCACCGACAGTTCTCCCCCGAACGTCCCCCCGCCCGGCCCGGACGGACCCCCGCTCTTCGTCCCGGCGACCGCGTCCCTTTCCCGGACGGCCTCATGGGCCCCGTACGATCCCCGCGCGGCCACGTCAATCGCCCGGCAAGCGGTTCGCAAGCGGGTTCCCCTTTACTGTCCGGAGTGCGCACGATCACAAAGCGTGATATATGGGCCTTTCCAGTTGTGAACAATCCGGAGGTGTGATGTCCCGGCCAAGGGAAGCCATGCAGTACGCCAGGACCGCGGCCCAGACGATGGGCCAGGGCGGCGACATGCGCCAGGTGGTCGGCCAGGCCGCCCAGCAGTTCGCCGGTCAGGTCCAGGACCGGTTCACCGGCCAGGGTCAGGGCGGCGGGCAGGGCGGTCCCGGGGCGGCCATGGGCTTCGCGCTCACCCCCTCCGACTTCACCGCGGCCCGCGACCAGGGCGCGTCCGTGGGGACGGTCATCGAGGCCCGCAGCGCACCGCTGAACGAGGCCGGCGAGATCGTCAACCGCAGCTTCAGCGGCCAGGGCCCGAACGGCGAACCGGTCCACGTCATCTCCCCGGTGGTCATCCCCAGGAGCACCACCGCCAGGGTGATCGTCCCGCTGGTCGTGCTGGCCGGTCTCGGCGTGGTCGGCCTGGTGGCCACCGGGCTGCCGGAGGGCGCCCGGGTGCTGTTCGGCCCGCACTACTGGGTCGTCCTGGTGCTGGCCGCGGCGTTCCTGTGGTGGCGGCGCAGCGTGGTCATGGTGCCCGAGGGCTGCAAGGCCCTGATCACCAAGTTCGGCAAGCTCGTGCAGATCGCCGATCCGGGCCGGGTGACGCTGTTCAACCCGTGGAAGCGGGTCAGCTACATCGTCAACACCACCCGCGAGTACCCCTTCAACGCGCCCATCAGCGAGGCCCCCACCCAGCAGGGCGTCAAGGCCAGCGTCGACCTGTTCCTGCAGTTCCGCATCGAGGACCCGGCCGAGTTCATCTTCGTGCTCGGCTCGGTCGGCGGCTTCCAGGCCAAGCTACAGAACGCCATCAGCGAGGTCACCCGCTCGCTGATCTACGCCCAGCGCGCCGAGGAGATCTACGACCTGGTCGGCGAGAGCACCATGGGCATGCTGGACAACCTCAACCAGCAGTTCCTGCCCGCGGTACGGCTCACCGACGTCAACATCACGCACGCCGAGCCGACCAGCCAGGAGTACCGGATGGACCTGGCCGCCCCGGAGATGATCAGGGTCGCCAAGGAGGCGTACACCTACGAGTACGAGCTCCAGCTGCGCAAGGAGCAGAACGAGGGTGACCTGATCAAGGAGCTCGCCGGGCTGCAGGAGCAGCTCTCGGCCATCCACGCCGAGATCGCCGGCCACCAGGCCAGGATCGACACCGCGCTGGAGCGCGCCTCCCACCAGGCCAAGGCCGCCGGCGGCCAGCGGCTGGTGGAGGCCGAGTCCACCGCCAAGGCCAACGCCGCGCTGCTGGAGGCCCAGGCGCTGGACATCCGCGCGCTGAGCGCCGCCCAGGCCCCGGAGATCCTCGGGTACCGCTTCCAGCAGGACCTGCTCGACAAGCTCGAGTCCGTCGCCCCGTACCTGCCCCGCCTGGTCCAGGTCGGCGAGATCGCCGACGTCGACCTGCTCGCCCTGGCCGGACAGCTCGTCGGCGGCCACGAGGCACAGCTGTTCTCCGAGGCGGACATGGCCGCGATCAGGGCCCGTACGGGTGAGATCGGCGGGCGCGTCGAGGAGCGTGGGGCGGAGATCGCCGCCCTGCTCAACGCCCCGGCCGACGTCGTCGTCCCCGTCCCGTCCTCGACGGCGACCCAGGCGACCCCGAGCACGGCCCCGGTCACGGCCGTGGGCTCGACCAGCGGCGACGACGCGGCGACCGCCGTACAGGAGGAGGTCCGATGAGCGGCAGAGAGTTCTCCAAGATCAAGGAATCGCTGGCCTCCTGGTCGGAGATCCGCCAGCTGCTGCGCGGCGGCGAGTCGGGCCAGCTCGTGCCGGTGGTCATCCCCAAGGACCGCCGGGGCTTCGCCTGGGTCGGGCTGCTGCTGGCCGCCCTCTACCTGGCCGGCACCGCGGTGTTCGCCGACGGCGCCCTGTCCCTGCTGGCCGCGGCCGCGTCCGTGCTCACCCTGGTCGCGGCGGCCGTCTGGCTCTGGCGCCGGGCCATCATCGAGATCGAGGAGGGCACCACGGGCGTGCGCAGCCGCTGGGGCGCCATCGTGGGCACCCTGCCGCCCGGACGGCACTACCTGTGGCTGCCCTGGGACCGGGTGGACGCGGTGGTCGACACCTCCACCGAGATCCCCTACTCCGCGCCGATCGCGGCCTGCCCGACGGCGGAGAACGTCCCGCTCAAGTCGATCGAGTTCTTCCTGAAGTTCCGCATCGTCGACCCGGTCGCCTTCGTCCGGACCATCGGGGCCGGTAACTTCGACCTCGTGCTCAGCAGCGCCGTACAGGACGCCATCCGCCAGCGCAGCCGCCAGGTGCACACCGAGCGCGCGTACGACCTGCGCGGGTCCGACGTCGGCGACATGCAGGAGCTGCTCACCCGCCAGCTCGGCCGGTACGGGGTGCGCATCACCGGCGCCAACATCCCCGACGTGCAGCTGCCCGACCAGTACCAGCAGCACCTGGCCACCCGCGAGAAGGTCGCCAAGGAGCTGTCGGCGTTCGAGCGCGAGTGGGAGCTGACCCGCAAGCGCCGCATCGACACCCTGCTGATGGAGATCGAACGCTCCAAGAAGACCCGTGACGCGCGCATCGTCGAGGTGCGGGCCGCCGCCAACACGGCCCGCAAGGACGTCGCCCGCATGCTGGAGGAGCACGAGACCGAGGCGCAGCGGGTGCGCTGGGAGATCGAGGCCAAGGGCCGGGCCGAGCTGACCTCGGCCGAGAACGAGGCCAAGGGGCTGCGCAGGCTGGCCGACTCCTACCGCGACAACCGCGCCGTCCTGCAGTACGAGCTGGCCCGCCGCCGCCTGGACGTGGGCGCCAGGCTCGCCGAGAGTGCCCCGCGGCCGGTCGTCGTGCGCACCTCAGGAACCTCCGGCGACACCTCCGCGTTGTCCACACTGCTGCTCGCTCAGCTGCTGCCCCGGCTGAACGACGGCGCCAACGGCGTGAACGGCGCCGGCGGGCAGGCCGGACCGCAGAACCACACCCCCTGACAGACCTCCACCGATTCCCCGCCGCAGAAGGCGGCAGTTCCCCTAGGAGAGATCAAATGGTGTTCCGCAAGCTGATGGCCGCGTTCGGGGCCGGTGTCGAGGTCGACACGGTCCTGCAGAACTCGCACGTCCGGCCCGGCGAGGTGCTGCGCGGGCAGGTCAACTTCCGCGGTGGCGGCTCCGACTACAAGGTGGAGGGCATCTTCATCGACTTCACCGCCGTCGTCGAGGTCGAGAGCGGCGACAACGAGTACAAGTCGACCTACAGCTTCCTGCGCCAGCAGATCACCGGCTCCTTCCAGCTGGCCGCGGGCGCCCCGCAGTCGGCCCCCTTCGAGATCCAGGTGCCGTGGGAGACCCCGATCAGCGCCGTCGCCGGCCACCCGCTGCGCGGCATGCAGCTGGGCGTCTCCACCGAGCTGGCCCTGGCCGGCGCGCTCGACAAGGGCGACCTCGACGCGCTGTTCGTCAACCCGCTGCCCGCCCAGGACCACGTGCTCGGCGCGCTGGGTAACATGGGCTTCGGCTTCAAGAAGGCCGACCTGGAGCGCGGCACGCTGCAGGGCTCGCGGATGCCGTTCTTCCAGGAGATCGAGTACTACGCGGGTCCCGAGTACCGCCGCCACTTCAACGAGCTGGAGCTCACGTTCATCGCGGGCCCGCAGGCGATGGACATCATCCTGGAGGCCGACAAGCGCGGCAGCTTCGGCTCCAGCCACGACAGCTACAGCCGTTTCACGGTCCACTACGGCGACCACCCCGGCCAGGTCGAGCAGTCGCTGCGCGGCGCCCTGCAGGCCATGGCCCAGAAGCGCGGCTGGTTCTAGACTTACTCCCGTACGGGTGTGCTCCGCTCTCCGGGGCACACCCGTTCCTCGTTCCATCTCATGGGGCCGGCCCGTCACTCCGGCGGCCCGCCCTGGCCTTCCCCGCCCGGCTCGCCGTTCCGTCGTACCCGCTCTGTCGTACCCGCTCTGTAGGGTGCCTGCCAGGTCCGGCCGGGGGCGGGACGGGACGGAGGGGGCCTGGTGGGCGCGGGTGAGGGCGACGCGACGGTGGCCGCGGCACAGGCGGGCGACGAGTCCGCGTTCGCGGCGCTCGTCGAGCGTCACCGGGGTGAGCTGAGGGTGCACTGCTACCGGATGCTGGGCTCGTTCGACGAGGCCGAGGACCTGACGCAGGAGACGTTCCTGCGCGCGTGGAGGGGTCTCGGCGGTTTCGAGGGGCGCTCGACGTTCCGGGCCTGGCTGTACCGGATCGCCACGAACGCCTGCCTGGACGCCCTCGACGGCCGCGCGCACCGGGTGCTCCCGCAGCATCTGGCCGGGTCGTCGGATCCGGGCGCCGCGCTGGTGTCCCGCACCGACATCGCGTGGCTGCAGCCGTTCCCCGACCGGTCGTGGGAGCCGGCCGCGCCCGGTGAGACCGAGCCGGACTCCGTGGCCGTCACCAGGGAGACGATCGAGCTGGCGTTCCTGGCCGCGCTCCAGCACCTGCCGCCCCGGCAGCGGGCGGTGCTGATCCTGCGGGACGTGCTCGGCTGGCCCGCCAGGCAGACCGCGACCCTGCTGGAGGGCAGCGTGGCCTCGGTCAACAGCGCCCTGCAGCGCGCCCGCGCCACGCTGAGGGAGCACCTTCCCGAACGCCGCACGGACTGGGCACCGACGACCGAGCCCACCGAGCGGGAGCGGTCGGTGCTGCGGCGGTACATGGACGCGATGGAACGCGCCGACCTGACCGCGGTCGCCGACCTGCTGGCCGAGGACGTACGGACGCAGATGCCGCCGTGGTCGGTGTGGTACCAGGGCCGCGACACGGTCGTGGCGTCCCTGGCGGCGAGCTGGGACCCCGGCTCACCCGACCATGTGGGACGGTTCCGGATGGTCCCCGTCGGTGCCAACCGGCAGCCGGCCGTGGCGGCCTACGTGCGGCGCCCGGACGAGCCCGCGTACGGTGCCCTCGCGATCTCCGTGCTGCGGATCGAGGACGACCGGATCGCCGAGGCCACCGCCTTCCACGACCCCCGCCTGTTCCCGGCGTTCGGCCTGCCCATGACGCTGCCCGCGGCCCCCGGGGCGCCTCCCGCGAGGCCGTCGGCGGCGCATCGATGAGTTCTGGCGCGACCCACCGTCTCAACGCGGGTCATACGAAATCGACCCCGACGGAGACACCTCATGAGCAGGATGCTGTATTCGGTCACCATGTCGCTGGACGGCTTCATCGCCGGGCCGGGCGGCGACATGTCCTGGCTGACCCCGTACCTCGGGCCCGACCCGGTGGTGGACGGGCTCATCGGCGAGATCGGCGCGCTTCTCGTCGGCAACCGCACCTTCCGCGGTGACGACCCCCACCGGGGCACCGACAAGGAGGAGAAGCCGTTCGGCGGCGACTGGACCGGGCCGCAGTTCATCCTCACCCACCACATCCCGGACACACCGGTGCCGGGCGTCACCTTCGTCGGCGACCTGGACGGCGGCGTCGCCGCGGCCAAGGCCGCCGCGGGTGGGAAGTACGTCAACATCCTCGGCGCCGACGTCGCCCGGCAGTGCCTGGCGGCGGGTGTGCTCGACGAGATCCTCGTGTTCGTCGCGCCCGTGATGCTGGGCGACGGCGTCCGGCTGTTCGACCACCCGGGCGGGACCCACGTCAGGCTGGAGCACGTCGACGTGGCCCGGTCGCCGCACGCCACGAGCGTCTGGTTCCGCGTCATCGGATGAGCCGTCCCGGCGCGGTGGCGGGTCGCGCGGTGGAAGGTCGCGCGGTGGAAGGTCGCCCGATGGCGGGTCGCGCCGTGGCGGGTCGCGCGCTGGCGGGTCGCCCGGTGACCACCGGTCCGGCCCGCCACCACGCCGCGGGGCGTCCCTGTCCCTCTGTCACCCGGTCACCCGGGTCCCCGGTCGTTCGAAAGGAGGTCAGAGGTCGAGCTGGTACTGGAACGTCCTGTGGGTGGGCCGGTAGCCGAGCGCGTCGTTGACGGCCCGCATGCGGGTGTTGCTCTCGGCCGTGTCCGCCAGCAGCCCGGTCAGGTCCGGGTGGCGCTCGCGGACCTGCCGGATCATCTCGGCCTTCATCCACCAGGCCAGGCCACGTCCCCGGTGCTCCGGCAGGACGCCCGTGCCGTAGTGCTGGCCGTCGCCCTTGCCGTCACCGGGGACGACCAGCTCGGTGAACCCGGCGATCGAGCCGTCGGACTCGTCGACGGCGGCGACCGTGTACAGCCGTTCGCCACGGTCCTCGACGGCCCTGGCCGCCGCCCTGACCCGCTCGACGTCCCAGACCACGACGCCGTAGTCGGTGTCGTCCATCGGCATGTCGTCCATGGCCCGGCGGGAGGCGGTGAAGGTGACGGCGAGCTCGTCCGGCACCGTCCCCTCCCAGGACCGCAGCCGGTACCCGGCGACCGGCCGCCCGGCGACCGTGCCCGCGACGGTGTGGGCCAGGACGAGCCTGGTGTACGTCAGGGTGAGCACCCTGCGGAAGCCGCGGTCGGCCAGGAAGTGGTCACCCGGCGTGCCGGCCCCGGCCTGGGCGAGCACGCAGCGCCGCCCCTCCCCCACGACGCCCGCCACCGCCCGCGCCAGCAGTTCGGAGCCGACCCCCCTGCGCCGCTCCACGGGATGCACGCTCAGTTCCAGCTCGGCCAGGTGGTCCTGACCCTCGGTGTCGAACAGGCGCAGGAACGCCGACCCGAGGGGGACCCCGTCACCGCCGACGGCCAGCCACACCAGGCGGCGGCTGGACGCGTTCGGGTGGGGGTCGGCCAGCGGGACGATCTGAATCGACACGGTCTCTCCATCGTGGTGCCTGCTCGGACGCTCGAACGGCCGGGCGTGTCCCCGTGATGGGGTCCGGCCCGCGCGTCACCGCTCAGGATGCCTTACGGGCGAGTGTGAGCATATGACCGCTGACGCCCAGCAGGGAGGGGACCGACTCCAGGCGGCGCTGGGCGTCGAGCACCAGGGCGCGGCGCTCGGGGTCGTCGAGCCAGCCGTTGATGTCGCGGTACAGCCAGAAGGCTCCCTCCAGGCCGTGGCGGGTGGCGCCGGGAAGCCCTGCGTCGGCGAACTCGGCCGGGACGTCGTCCGGGTCGTGCATGTAAGCGGTGAAGCCTTCGTGCGCGTGGCGCAGGTCCCCGTCCACCAGGGCCGAGAGCGCCACCTTCCGCATCTCCGGCCGCAGGTACAGCTCCAGGTGGATCATGTCGTGCACGGCCGCGGAGCGGTTGATCGTCGCAGCGGCAACCAGGCCTCCGGGCCGTACCACCCGTACCGCCTCGGCCAGCGCGCGGACCCGGTCGGCGCGGTCGGACAGGTGGTAGAGCGGGCCCAGCAGCAGCACCGCGTCCACGCTCTCGTCGGGCACCGGCAGATGCCTGGCGTCCCCCTGCCGCGCGGTGATCCCGGCCAGCCGCGCCGCCCGCTCCACGTGCAGCGGTATCAGGTCGATCAGCTCGACCTCGTACCCGTCGGCGGCCAGCCACTCGGCGTGCACCCCGGTGCCGCCGCCCACGTCCAGCACCCTGGCCGGGGCACCGGGCAGCGCCGCGCGCAGCACCTCCTGCGTCCGCCACAACTCCAGCCGTCCGCGTCCGGTACGGAGCCTGTCGTGTTCCCTGTCCAGCCCGTAGTGGGCGAGGAGTTCCGGTGTCATCTCCATGCTCGATGATGTCTTCGCCCCTGGTGAAGGGGCAAACGAATTACCCCGTCGAGCGAATGGACGGAACCGTCCGGGCGAGAAAAGGCAGGAAAAACTCGGGTGAGACATGTGATACTCAACGCTTTACCACAGCGGGCTCGACCACGGCGGAACGGAGACCGAGCGTGCCGGAAAAGCAGCCGGACGACACCGCGGAGCGACGGCCCTATATCGCGCTTCTCGTCCACAGGGTGGTCGTGGAGGGCGGGTACGCACCCGCTCGTTACACCGAGGACACCGTCCTCATCCATGAGCGCTCGATCGAAGGTGCGAGAAGGCGGGCGGAGGCCACGGGAAAGGCCGACGAGGCCGCTTACCTGAACGAATTCGGTGAGACCGTGACGTGGACGTTCATGGGCGTCGCGGACGTCCGCGAGGCCCTGTACGACGACCTCGAATCGGACACGAGCCTCTATTCACGAAGCTTCGACGATCTCTCGTGATACGGCGACCTCTTCTCTTTCTCGTCACTTGGCGGTCAAGAAGCCTGAGTCCGGCACCGAAGACCGTGACCGTGCTGCTCGCGAGCCGTTCCGGTCGCCCGGCAGATGAGCCGACACCTGCCGTACCGGGCGATCAAGGCGGTAGTCGTCCTGAAGGACGGCGCCACCTATGCTCGGGCGCCGGTCACAGCCGCACCACCCGGCATCACAGGACCTGGCCCGCATCGTCCTCATCGCATTCCCAGGACAAGGCAACCCGGTGAACCAGACCCCATGGCGCTTGTGGCCAGAGATCCCGGCCTATCTGGATAGCCGACCATGAACGCGCCTCACAGGTCCCCAGCGAAGCCTCGTGACCTTTGGCTCAGTCACCCGTCGGTCGACAAGTCCCTCCTGCTTCGGAAGCGCACCTGAGGTTGACGTCCGCCACGTACAAGGCTTTCACCTTCGGGTTCTTAGAAATCTCCAGCATCATTCGCGCATCGTAGTTCTCGTAGATGAGGCCGTGGATCCTACCTTGCCGTGAGGTCGCTCTCAGGTGTTCCAAATTCAACCCGAACGCCTGCAGGACGGCCCGGTCCTGTGATCGCAGGGTGGATATCCATTCCTGAAAGGTGGTCGTGTACGACTGCTGCCACGAGCCTCTTCTACACATGTGGCCGCAATAGAGACTGTTACCAAGGGGCCGGTCGCCTCCCGATGACAGGAGCACTCCTTCAGGCTGGGACAGTCCCTCTTCCTCTCCTAGAACCTTGGCCTCCGGCATCGGCTCAGCGAGTTCGGCGACGGCCACCACTCCGACGCCACGCCCTATTTCCGAGAGCAACTCTTGCGTGTCCCGCACATCCTCGTCGCTCTCGTTCGAGGTGCCGAATTCCTTCAGTACCCCACCTAGGCGAGTTTCAGGCAGCGGGGACACGTCCACCGTCACACCCTGACCGAACGTCACGGTGACGGGGATCTCCTCTGAACTTTCTGCCCCAACAGGACGGGCGGACAACGTCACCACCACACCGTCCGCGGTCCTGACGCTTGTAGGAAGCGGCCCGAAGCTGTAGTCAGGACGAGCGACGGAAAGAGCACTGATGGCGAACTCTCTGAAGCGTCGATCATCTTCGTAGTGGTCGACTTCTGATGACGTACATCCGGCGAGCAGAAGAGCCAGGACAGCCATCCCTCCAAGCAGGCCACGACAGGGCGACTGGATATCATTCACTCCAAGCTGCTCTCTTCTCCCTGGATTGAATACCGAAGTGTATACAGATCACTTTCATCATGAGCACTTACCCTACGGACTTTAAATCCGTCAGCCGCCTCGACCAGGGAATTCTCAGTGAAGGTGCTGAAGCCGGATCACTTCGCTTCGCCGATGCGGCCGCTCTCGGCGGCTCGACCGGAGCGTGCGGTCAGAGTCACTCTCGACTGGTGATCACATACCCGGCCGCCCGGTGGCCGGACAGAGGTACAGGTACTTCACCACGGTCTTCACTCACCCGAAGTGCCGTCCGCGTGTAGTACATAAGTAGTACCATGACCATATGGAAGCCACAGCCCGGGAGTTCAACCAGCAGTCCGCTCGCATCCTCGCCGCGGCAGAACAGGGCGAGACGATCGCGGTCACCAAGAACGGCCGCCATATCGCAACCTTGGTGCCCGCTCACCAGGCCGAGCCGCCGCTCCCGTTTCCCACTGACCCCATGGGCGACGACGATCTTCCCTTGTTCGACGGGCCCGCCGATCTGTCGGCGCGGACCGATGAGTTCCTGGCCGGAGGTTTTGGTCGGTGAACGTCCCTGTGGTCATCGCTGACACCTCGGCTCTGCTGGCGACCTTCAACCGCCAGGACGCAGAACATGACGCATGCGTCAAAGCCCGAGCTCAGGTCGGCCACCTGGTCATATCCCCCCTCGTCCTCGCCGAGCTCGACTATCTGATCACGAGCAGGATCGGCCAGCAGGCCGCCTTCGCGGTCCTCGACCACATCATGGGCAGGATCGACGTCAAACGGTACGAGGTCCCCGAGGTGTCACCGCACCTGCGCACCGCCGGCGCGCTCATGACCCGCTACCGGACGATGAACATCGGCCTGACCGACGCGATGAACGCGGCTCTGGCGGCCGAGTTCCGTACCGACGCCGTCTTCACACTGGATCGCGAGCACTTCCGCGCGATCCGCCCGCTTACCGGCCACGAGTGCTTCCGGTTGCTGCCCGACGACATCTGACAGGCCCGAGCGATGCGAACCGCGACCGGCGCCGCCAAGCGCACGGTCATCGTTCAAGCGGTGAGCACCAGTGCTCCCACCGTCGCGGTCACGCAGGCCACCACCAGTACCGTTCCCGTCAGCACGAACGTCAGCATCGGGACCCGCACTCCCCTGCGGCGGCACCACTCGAACCACAGCAGGGTGGCGAGGGACGCCCAGGGGGTGATCACCGGGCCGATGTTGGTGCCGATGAGCAGGGCGAGCAGCAGGTCGCGCTCTCCCGCGGGGATGACGTGCTCCACCACCGTGTAGGCGGGCAGGTTGTTGATCAGGTTGGACAGCACCGCGCCGACGGCCGCGACGCGGTAGGCCCCGTCGCCTCCCGATCCTCCGGAGGTCCCGGCGAGGGAGCTCATCACCGAGGCCAGGCCGTACCGGCTCAGGGTGGGCACGACCAGGAACAGGCCGACGACGAAGACCAGCAGCTGCCAGGGGAACAGCGCGAGGGTGAGCTTCGAGCGGTCGCGCCAGGCGAAGGCGGCGAGCATCAGGGCCGCTCCGGCCAGGGCAGCGAGCTGGATCGGCACCTCCAGCAGGATCGTGGCGACGAACAGCACGCACGCTCCGGTCGCGATCCTGAACAGCAGCGGGTCGGCGACCGCCTCGGCCGTCGGAGGCCTGTAGCGGTCGGTTCCGCGCCGGCCCCGGCGCCAGAAGAACACCCACAGCAGGACCGCGGTGACCGTGATGGACACGAGCTGGGGGAACCACAGCCGTCCGGCGAACTCGCGGGCGGACATGCCGAGCCGGTCCACGGCCAGCAGGTTCGTCAGGTTCGAGACCGGCAGGAGCAGGGCTGCGGTGTTGGCGAGCCAGAGGGTGGTCATGGCCGGTGGCAGCGCGGCGATTCCGGTCCTGGCCGCGAGGGCGAGCATGACGGGCGTCAGCAGCACCACCGTGGTGTCCAGGTTCAGGAACATGGTGACCAGTGAGGCGAAGGCGACGCACATCAGGAAGAGCGCCAGGTGGTTCCCTCGGCCGAGCACCGCCAGCCGGGTCGCGACCACGTCGAAGACCTGGGCCTCCTTGACGAGCTCCGCCATGACAATCACCGCGGCGAGGAAGAGCAGGATCGGCGCGATCCGCTCCATCTGGGCCCATGCCTCGCGGGCGGGGAGCAGGCCGGTGGCGACGAACAGCAGGCCGAGCCCCAGGAGGGCGAGGCGGATGAGGTCCAGGGCACTCGGTCTGCGCGGCACATCGGCCAGAATGGCATGCCTGGCCTGCCACGATTCCCCCGGGGGGCGAAGGGTGGGCGGTTCAGACCGGGGCCGACGACGCGGGCCGATCGGACCGGAGGGCGGATGGTGAGTGCCCCAGGCCCTGGGGCCGACCGTGCGGGCGGTTCCGGGCGGAGAGTGAGCGGTGAGAGGTCCAGGCCCGGGAGCCGCCGATGGCTCGGGCGATTTGGACCGGAGGACGGACGCGTGCGGGATTCAGGTCAGGGAGAAGACAGCGGCACAGACCGTTCGGACCGGGGAGCGAACGGTACGGGCGGTACGAACCAGGAAGAGGGCAGGGCGGACGGCTCAGGCGGTTCGAACCGGAGAACAGACGGCTCAGGCGGTTCGACCCGAAGAACGGACGGTTCAGGCGGTGGCGCGGGCGGTGAGGTCGGACCAGAGGTCGTCCATCCGGGTCTCCAGCTCCTCCAGCGTGCCGTCGTTCCGTACGACGATGTCTGCGATCTTCAGGCGTTCCTCGCGGGTCGCCTGGGCGGCGATCCTGGCCCGCGCGTCCTGTTCGGTCATGCCGCGCAGTTCGATCAGCCGGGCGAGGCGGACGTCGTCGGGGGTGTCCACGACGACCACGATCTCGTACATGCCCGCGAGGCCGTTCTCGGCCAGCAGCGGCACGTCGTAGACCACGATGCCGCCGGTGGGGGCCTGTTCCTGGAGCTCGGCGATCCGGGCGCCGACGAGCGGGTGGACGATGGCGTTGAGCGAGGCCAGCTTCTCGGAGTCGGTGAAGACGATCGAGCCGAGCTTCTCCCGGTCGAGGGAGCCGTCCTCGCGGAGGATCCCGGTGCCGAAGACGCCGACGACGCGCGCCAGGCCGGGGGTCCCCGGCTCCACCACCTCGCGGGCGATCTTGTCCGCGTCGATGACCATGGCCCCTCGGGCGGCCAGCCGCTTGGAGACCTCGCTCTTGCCGGACCCGATGCCGCCGGTAAGCCCCACCTTGAACATGATCCGCAGCATACGCGGTACGGGCCGCACCGCACCGTCTCCGGCCTCGGATCTTCACCTGATGTGCCGGTGAGGGCCAGCCTTACCCCTGCGGTCTCGTGTACGCCCTGACGCCGCCCGTGTCACGGCCAGGGTGTGCGACGGGGTTTCCGATAGACGAAGGCCGTCGCTCGCCTGTGAGGCGCTCTCAGGCCCTCCTGAACCCGGGACGGCCTCTACGGCTCCCTGCGCAGGTGCACCAGCGTCAGGTGGTCGCTCATCCGTTCCCTGCCGGTCTCCCGGTAGCCCTGACGACGGTACAGGCGCAGGTTGGCCTCGGACAGGTGGCCGGTGAAGAGGTCGAAGGCGAGGGCCGTGGCGGCCTCGGTGTGCAGGGCGGTCAGCAGGGAGCCCCCGATGCCGGCCCCCTGCCGGTCCGGGGCGACCACCAGACGGCCGACCAGGCAGGTCGTGCCGGACATCCGGCCGCGTACCGCCCCCACGATCCTGCTCCCGTCCCTGGCGACGAGCACGATGGCCGTCTTGACGGCCTGGCGGACCTGGTCGGCCGACTCCACCAGGGGCGGGATGAACGGGTCGCCGTAGAGCTGTGCCTCCCCCACGTAGGCGGCGCGCTGCACGGTCAGGATCTCGCCGGCGTCCTCGGGCTTCGCGTACTCGATCACGGTCACGGCGTCACCTTAGCCGGGCCGCGGGAGGGAGCGGAGAGCCAGGGCACGGGAACGGCCAGGGGTGGAGAAGCCCATGGGGTTCGGGCCCGAGGTGCAAGTGCGGTGGGACCGGGCCGAGCCGGGCCCGGAACGCGGAAAGGGCCCCGCCGGAGCGGGGCCCTTCCGTGGAACGTCTACCGCGTGATCAGTTCTGACCGCCCGCGAGCTTCTCGCGCAGAGCCGCGAGAGCCTCGTCGGAGGCCAGGGCGCCACCCGCCGGAGCGGAGGAGCCACTGCTGCTGCTGGCGGCACCGGTGGAGCCACCGGCCGGCGGGGTCTCGCCGGAGTAGGACGTGGGGGCAGCCTCGCCCGCCTCGGCCTCGGCCTTGCGGGCCTCCTCGACCTGCTTCTTGTGCGCCTCGAAGCGGGTCTGGGCCTCGGCGTACTGCCGCTCCCACTCCTCGCGCTGCTTGTCGAAGCCCTCGAGCCACTCGCCGGTCTCGGAGTCGAAACCCTCGGGGTAGATGTAGTTGCCCGAGTCGTCGTAGGTCGCCGCCATGCCGTACAGCGTGGGGTCGAACTCGACGTCGGCGCCCATCGCACCCTCGTTCGCCTGCTTGAGCGACAGCGAGATCCGGCGGCGCTCCAGGTCGATGTCGATGATCTTCACGAAGATCTCGTCACCCACCTGGACGACCTGCTCGGGGATCTCGACGTGGCGCTCGGCCAGCTCGGAGATGTGCACCAGGCCCTCGATGCCCTCCTCGACGCGGACGAACGCACCGAACGGCACCAGCTTGGTGACGCGACCCGGGACGACCTGACCGATCTGGTGGGTACGGGCGAACTGCTGCCAGGGGTCTTCCTGCGTCGCCTTGAGCGACAGGGAGACGCGCTCGCGCTCCATGTCGACGTCGAGCACCTCGACGGTGACCTCCTGGCCGACCTCGACGACCTCGGAGGGGTGGTCGATGTGCTTCCAGGAGAGCTCGGAGACGTGGACCAGACCGTCGACGCCGCCGAGGTCGACGAACGCACCGAAGTTGACGATCGAGGAGACGACGCCCTTGCGGACCTGACCCTTCTGCAGGGTGTTGAGGAACGTCTGGCGAACCTCGGACTGCGTCTGCTCGAGCCAGGCACGGCGGGACAGGACCACGTTGTTGCGGTTCTTGTCCAGCTCGATGATCTTGGCTTCGAGCTCGCGGCCCACGTACGGCTGGAGGTCGCGGACGCGCCGCATCTCGACCAGGGACGCCGGCAGGAAGCCTCGCAGGCCGATGTCGAGGATGAGACCACCCTTGACGACCTCGATGACGGTGCCGGTGACGATGCCGTCCTCGTCCTTGATCTTCTCGATCGTGCCCCAGGCCCGCTCGTACTGAGCGCGCTTCTTGGACAGGATCAGGCGGCCTTCCTTGTCCTCCTTCTGGAGGACCAGGGCCTCGACGTGCTCGCCAACCTCGACGACATCCGCCGGGTCGACATCGTGCTTGATCGAGAGCTCGCGCGAGGGGATGACACCCTCGGTCTTGTAGCCGATGTCGAGCAAAACTTCGTCTCGATCGACCTTGACGACGGTGCCCTCGACGATGTCGCCGTCGTTGAAGTACTTGATGGTCAGGTCGATCGCTGCGAGGAACTCTTCCTCAGAGCCGATGTCGTTGACCGCTACCTGCGGGGTGCTCGAGGTGGCCTCAGTGCTGCTCGTCATGTGTGGAGTTGCTCCGAACGCGGACAGATGTCGATGTGGCGAACGCGCGGCAGGCCTCTTACCGTCAGCCGAAGAATTGACGTCGACATGATCGAGCGCGAGCCCACTCCGTCCGAGACACGCGCGAGCCCACAGCGCAGCGATCAGCATATGAGACCAGACGGGTATGGTCAATCCGACGACCCTACGCGACCACCGGTCACGAGGTCGACGATCTCGCTCAGTATGCGTTGATCAATTGCTTCCGATCGCTCCTGATCTTACCCCGAAGCCCGCGTGGGACGGAGATGCGGTCCGGGTCGCCGTCCGCGGTGTAGCGCTCGCGCGGATGCCTGTCCAGCCACTCCAGCCAGTACTGCGAACACCATTTCCGGCATTCGCCCTTTTTACCGTTGCTTTGGATGCGCTGGATGGAGCGGTGGTCGTAGCGCCTGGCGAACGGCGAGACCGACGGCTCGGCCCCGGCCAGGAAGACCCCCCTGAAGCGGTACGGGACGCCCTGCCACTTCCCGGACTGCACGGTGGAGCGCTTGCGCGGCATCGCCCCGAACGGCAGCGCCATGGTCTCCGACGGGGGCACGCCGAGCCTCTTCAGCATCCGCTCGACCCGGGCGAGCTGCCCGGCGATCGCCTTCTTCCCCAGGCCGGGCAGGTAGGGGTGGCTCCAGGTGTGGTTGGCCACCTCGAAGCCCCGCCCGACGAGCCAGCGCACGGCCCGTTCCTGGTCGCGCCGCTCCTGCAGGCCGAACGGGTACCGGTTGACCCAGAAGGTGGCCACCGGCCGGAAGCCGGGGTACTTCCTGGCGACCTGGTAGATGATGCCGACCGCGCTGTTCTTCGCCGGTGTGCCGTCCGCCTGGAGCGAGAAGTGGCTGTGGTGGCCGTCGTCGAAGGTGAGCACCACCGGGTGCTTGCCCGCGGGGACGTCCATCCGCCCGGTGGCGAACTCGCGCGCGGTGACCGGCACGTAGCCGTCCCGGGCGAGCCTCTCCAGCTCCTTGCGGACCTGGGCCGGCGTACGGTCGATCGAGGCCAGCCGCCTGTGGGTGATCCGGTGGTACATCAGGATCGGGACCACGCCCGCCTCGTTGGCCTTGACCTGCCGGGCGAACTCCGGCGAGGCGGTGATCGGCGGTGGCAGCTCGGCCGAGGGCAGGCCCGGGTCCGGCGTGGGCGAGGCGGACGGCCGCGGCGGCTGGGACGGCCCGCGGGTGGGGCCGCCGGAGCCTGACGCGCCGGGCCGGGCGGGCGGGGTGGGGAGCGTGAGGAGCACCACCACCGCCACCGTGACGACCAGCACGTTGGCCAGCATGATGATCCGCGTCAGGGGGATTGAACTCAGCACAAAACTCCCGTGCCCGTCGAGCTTATCGGCTGGGCCACCACCCTAGAACAGACTCGGACAGGCCTGGCCAATCACCAGGGGACGGACCCCCTCGGACGCCCCCGCGGGCACCCTTGCGTACGCCCCGTGGACGGTCACGCGGAGAGCCCGGAAACGGCCGTGGGCGGACGCGCGCACGGCCTCGCCTCCACGTGGACGCCCCGCGTGGAAGGCCCTGGAGACTGACTGAGGACCGCGGAGACGGCCCCGGGGATCCGGGGCCGGTCTCTCAAGTCCGGGTCAGTGCCCCGCGTCCTCCCAGGTGCGTCCGACGCCCACCGAGACGGCCAGCGGGACCCGCAGGGAGTAGGCGGCGTTCATCCGGTCGGTGACCAGCTCGCGCAGGGTCTCCAGCTCGCCGGGGGCCACCTCGAACACGAGCTCGTCGTGGACCTGGAGCAGCATCCGGGAGCCGAGGGCGGCCTCCTTGAGCGCGCCCTGCACGCCCAGCATGGCGATCTTGATGATGTCGGCCGCCGACCCCTGGATGGGCGCGTTGAGCGCCATCCGCTCGGCGATCTCGCGGCGCTGGCGGTTGTCGCTGTTGAGGTCGGGCAGGTAGCGGCGCCGGCCCATGATGGTCTCGGTGTAGCCGTCGTTCCTGGCCTGGGCGACGATCGCGTTGAGGAAGTCGCGGACGCCGCCGAACTCCTCGAAGTACTCCTCCTTGAGCGCCCTGGCCTCGGAGACCGGGATGCCGAGCTGCTCCGAGAGCCCGAAGTCGGACAGGCCGTAGGCGAGGCCGTAGTTCATCGCCTTGATCTTGGCCCGCATCTCCCCGGTGACCTTCTCGGGGTCGGTGTCGAAGACCCGGGCCGCGGTGGCCTTGTGGAAGTCGTGGCCGGACTCGAAGGAGGCGATCAGCGCCTCGTCGCCGGACAGGTGCGCCATGATGCGCAGCTCGATCTGGCTGTAGTCGGCGGTCAGCAGGGTCTCGAAGCCCTTGCCGACCGTGAAGCCCTGGCGGATCCTGCGGCCCTCGGCGGTGCGGATCGGGATGTTCTGCAGGTTGGGCTTCTCGGAGCTGAGCCGGCCGGTGACCGCCACGATCTGGTTGAACGTGGTGTGGATGCGGCCGTCGTCGGCGATCTCCTTGATCAGGCCCTCGACCGTGACCTTGAGCTTGGCCTGGTCGCGGTGGCGCAGCATGATCGTCGGCAGCTCGTGCTCGGTCTGGGTGGCCAGCCAGGCCAGCGCGGAGGCGTCGGTGGTGTAGCCGGTCTTGGTCTTCTTGGTCTTGGGCAGGTTGAGCCGCACGAACAGGATGTCCTGGAGCTGCTTGGGCGAGCCCAGGTTGAACTGCTCGCCGCCCATGGAGGCGTGCGCGGCCTCGACGGCCTGCTTGACCGCGGCGCCGAACTCGGCCTCCAGCGCCTCGAGGTGGTCGCGGTCGGCGGCGATGCCGGCCCGCTCCAGCTCGGCCAGGACGGTGACGAGCGGGAGCTCCACGTCGCGCAGCAGGTGGATGGCGCCCAGCGGCTCCAGGAACGCCTCCAGCGCGTCGGCCAGCTCGCCGACCGCCAGCGCCCGCAGGGCCAGCTCCCGGGCGCCGTCGGCGTCGGTGTCGTCGAAGAGGCTGGCCTGGCCGCCGTTGTCGGTCTCGCTGCGCAGCTCGCGCCTGAGGTAGACGCGGACCAGGTCCTCCAGCGGGAACGAGCGCTGCCCCGGCGTGGCCAGGTAGGCCGCCAGGGCGGTGTCGCAGTTCAGGCCGCACAGTTCCATGCCCTGGGCCCACAGGGCGAGCATCGACCCCTTGGCGTCGTGCACGGCCTTGGGGATCGAGGGGTCGGCCAGCCACTCGCGCAGGGCCGCCTCGTCCGCCTCGGTCAGCGTGGCCGGGTCGACGAACGCCGCCCGCCCGCCCGAGGCCTTCTCGGCCCCGTCCCCGGCCGGCGTCCCGGCCGCCGCGACGGCGATGCCGTCGACGCGACCGGTGCCGCTGCCGTAGGCGCCCCTGAAGGCCAGGCCGGCGCGGCCGGGGGGCAGGGCCCGCAGCCAGGGGCCGACCTCGTCGGGGCCCAGGGTGACGGCCTCGACCGCGAAGCCGTCCTCGGCCTCGGCCCCGGCGCCGCCCTGGGGCGAGGCGATCGTCTTGAGCACCCGGTCGCGGATCTCGCCGCGGAACTCCAGCGTGTCGAGGATCTTGTCGATCTCCTCGCGGTGCGGCCTGCCGAGCGCCAGGCCGGTGACGTCGCGGTCCACCGGGACGTCGCGGATGAGCTGGGTCAGGCGCCGGTTCATCAGGACCTGGTCGAGGTGGTCGCGGAGCTTGTCGCCGACCTTGCCCTTGACCTCGTCGATCCGGTCGACCAGCGCCTCCAGCGAGCCGAACTCGCGGATCCACTTGGCCGCGGTCTTCTCGCCCACGCCGGGGATGTTCTTGAGGTTGTCGCTGGAGTCGCCGCGGATGGCGGCGAAGTCGGGATACTGCGCGGGGGTCAGCTCGTACTTCTCCAGGACCGCCTCGGGGGTGAAGCGGGTCATGTTGCTGATGCCGACGCGGGTCATCAGCACGGTGACGTGCTCGTCCACGAGCTGCAGCGCGTCGCGGTCGCCGGTGACGATCAGCACGCTCATGCCCTGCGCGGAGGCGCGGGTGGCCAGGGTCGCGATCAGGTCGTCGGCCTCGTACCCGGCCAGCGACAGGTGCGGCACGGCCAGCGCGTCGAGCATCTCGTGGATCAGGCTCATCTGGCTGCGGAAGCTGTCGGGGGTCGCGCTCCGGCCGGCCTTGTAGTCGGCGTACTCCTCGTGGCGGAACGTGGGCTCGGAGCGGTCGAAGCAGACCGCCACGTGGGTGGGCCGCTCGTCCCTGAGCACGTTGACCAGCATCGAGGTGAACCCGTAGACGGCGTTGGTCGTCTGGCCCGTGGAGGTGGAGAAGTTCTCCTCGGGGAGGGCGTAGAAAGCCCTGTAGGCCAGTGAATGACCGTCCAGCAGCAGGAGACACGGACGAGTGGGGGTCGCTTCGCTCTTCGGCACAGCGAAAGCCTAGTCTCCTCCTACGACAGAACGCCTGGCCTCGCTCGACAGGAGACGCCCCCTTGACCATGACAGACCCCGACGAGTCCGCGCGGTCCCTTCAGGAGCAGGTGGGCGTCATGCACCGGAACACGCTCGTGGACCGGATGGGCATCGAGATCACCGAGGCCTCCCCCGAGCGGGTGGTCGGCACGATGCCCGTCGAGGGCAACATTCAGCCCTACGGCCTGCTGCACGGCGGTGCCTCCTGCGTGCTGGCCGAGACCCTGGGCTCGACCGGCGCGGCGCTGCACGCCGGGCCCGGCCGCATCGCGGTGGGCGTCGAGATCAGCGCCACCCACCACCGCTCGGCCACCTCGGGCCTGGTCACCGGGGTCGCCACCCGGGTGCACGGCGGCCGGACGCTGGCCACGTACGAGATCGAGATCACCGACGACCGGGGCCGCAGGGTGTGCAGCTCGCGCCTGACGTGCATGCTTCGCGACACCTGAGGCGCCCGGCCCCGTCCCGGGTCCCGGCCGGCGTCTTCCCGTCATGACCCGGAGGTGCCCGGCGGACGTCTGATCACATCTCGTACTCGATCATATTCGGACCGCCTTTTTGCCCTCGTGGAGCAACCGGTCCGCTACGGTGGGTGACGGTGATGTCCGTGGGGGGACCGAGTAGAAAACGTACGGGGTCGGGGAAGCTCCGTATGGCGCCAAAGGTCTCCCCCGGGCTCGCCGGGTCCGTGGGGCGGCCGGGATCCATCCGGCCCCTTCCGGCCACCGGGCCGCGCCGGACGGGCGCGGACCGGTGGACCGGGCCGGGCGGACCCAGGGCCCGGGTGGCCCCCGGTGGCCCCCAGGGGCCGGGAGACCGGGGTTCCCGGACCCCGGACGGTGTGCCCGCAGGCTCAGACGTCGGTGTGCGTCGGGTCGAGCACGCGGCGCAGGAAGGTCTGCGTGCGCTCGTTGCGCGGGGCGCCGATCACCTGCTCGGGGGTGCCGTCCTCCACGATCACGCCGCCGTCCATGAACACGACCCGGTCGGCCACGTCGCGGGCGAACGCCATCTCGTGGGTGACCACGAGCATGGTCATCCCCTCCTCGGCGAGCTTGCGCATGACCGTGAGCACGTCGCCGACCAGCTCGGGGTCGAGCGCCGAGGTGGGCTCGTCGAAGAGCATCAGCGCCGGGCTCATCGCCAGGGCCCTGGCGATGGCCACCCGCTGCTGCTGCCCGCCGGAGAGCTGTGCCGGATAGGAGTCGCACTTCTCCGCGATGCCGACCTTCTCCAGGTTCTCCCTGGCGATGCGCTCGGCCTCGGCCTTGTCCCGCTTCAGGACCCGGCGCTGCGCGATCATCACGTTCTGCAGCGCGGTCATGTGCGGGAACAGGTTGAACTGCTGGAAGACCATCCCGACACCGCGCCGGGCGGCGT
Source organism: Streptosporangium longisporum (assembly GCF_039534895.1). Classification (NCBI taxonomy): domain Bacteria; kingdom Bacillati; phylum Actinomycetota; class Actinomycetes; order Streptosporangiales; family Streptosporangiaceae; genus Streptosporangium; species Streptosporangium longisporum. The sequence goes on from NZ_BAAAWD010000019.1 coordinate 642,324, forward strand.
CGATGTCGACGTCGCGGTGGGTCAGCTCGACGCCGTTGACGACCACCCTGCCCGAGGTGGGCTCCTCCAGCAGGTTGACGCACCTGAGCAGGGTGGACTTGCCCGACCCGGAGGGGCCGATGACGCAGACCACCTGACCGGGGTCGACGGCGAAGTCGATGCCCTTGAGCACCTGCAGCTTGCCGAAGCTCTTGTGCAGGTCGCGGATCTCGACCGCGTGGTTCACCGCTTGGCTCACCGGAGTCACCGTCCCCTCGCCTGGCGCTTCTCCAGCCGGGACGCGAGATAGCCCAGCGGGATGGTGACCAGGAGATACGTCACTCCCACGACCAGGATGGGCGTGGCGTTGGCAAAGGTGGAGGCCATGTCGTTGCCGAACTTGGTCAGCTCGACGTACTCGCCGGAGACTCCCAGGAACAGCACCAGCGAGGAGTCCTTGAGCAGGGCCACGAACTGGTTCGTGGTCGGCGGGATGACGATGCGGATGGCCTGCGGGATGACGATGCTCACCATCGAGCGGGTGTGCGACATGCCCAGCGAGCGCGCCGCCTCCATCTGTCCCTTGGGCACGGCCTGCAGCCCGGCGCGGAGCGTCTCGGCCATGTACGCCGAGCCGACGACCGCCAGGCCCAGGATGCCCTGGCCGTAGGTGCCCCCGGGTACCTCGAAGCCCGGCAGGGCCAGCGGCAGGAACAGGATGAACAGGAAGATCAGCACGGCGGGCAGGCCGCGGAAGATCTCGATGTAGGTGACCGCGATCCACCGGTAGGGCCGCACCGACGACATCCGCATCAGCGCGAACAGCAGGCCGAACAGGAAGGCGAAGACGAAGCCGCCGACCGAGTAGATGATCGTGTTCTTCAGGGCGATCGTGAACAGCGCGGGCAGCGTCTCGGCCGCCACCTCGCCCTTGGTGAAGTTCTCCCCGAGCTTGCCCCACTCGATGGTCAGGGCGAGGAAGACGACCACGGCGGCGAGCACGACGTACTGCACGGCCCGGCTGATCTGCTGCCTCTTGCGGGGACTGAGCCCGCTCCTGAGGGGGGTGACCCCGTCAGGAGCGGGTCCCGCCGTCTTTGGCTGGTCGGTCATCGATTAACCGAGCTCGCCGGGCTTCTTACCGAACCACTTGACGAAGATCTGCTCGTAGGTGCCGTCGGACTTGGCGGTGGCGATGGAGTCGTTGATCGCCTTGAGCAGGACCGGGTCGGCGCCCTTCTTGAGGCCGATGCCGTACTGCTCACCGGTGTCGAGGCTGGCGACCAGCTCGAACTTCTCGGCGATCTCGGGCTTCTTCAGCCAGGTCAGGACGACCGGGAGGTCCTGGACGATCACGTCGACCTGGCCGGACTGCAGGCCGAGCAGCTCCTTGGGGGAGTCCGCGAACTCCTTGGGGTCGAGGCCCTTCTCCTTGACGTAGTCCAGGCCGGTGGTCGAGGCCTGGGCGCCGAGCTTGAGGCCCTTGGCCTTGACCTCGTCCAGGGTCTTCACGCCGGCGCCCTTCTTGGCCAGCAGGGCCTGCGTGGCGTCGAAGTAGGGCTCGGAGAAATCGATGTTGGCCTTGCGCTCGTCGGTGATCGTCATACCGGCGGCGGCCACGTCGCACTTGCCGGCGGCCATCGCCGCGCCGCTCTTGATGATGGCGAAGTCGATGTCGACGATCTCCTGCGTCAGGCCGAGCTTCTTGGCCGCAAGGTCGACGATGTCGACGTCGAAACCGACGACCTTGTCGCCCTCCTTGAACTGGAAGGGCTCGTAGGGCAGGTTGGTGCAGGTGGTCAGCTTGCCGGCACTGATCACCTTCGCGCCGGAGGCGGCCGCCGGGGCGCTGGCCGAGGCACCGCCGGCCGGGCTCGCGGTGGTGGGCTCGCCACTCCCGCAGGCCGACAGGCCGAGCGCGCCGGCGACGACCATGGCGCCTACCGAGAGTGCGCGTCGGGATACAAAACTCAGGCCCACGAAGGCCTCCTTACGGTCAATGTCACGTCTTGTATGGATACCTCAGTGCAGGTGATGCTGCATCACCTGCATAACCATGCAGATCACCACTACGACACAATTCGGACAACAACTGCAGTCGGAACCCCCGGAGTCAATACCCTGCCCCCGCGACATCCCGGCGGCGGGGCATCTGCCGGATCGTCGATGCCACACGGGCGAGCCGTTGAACTTCGGGAGTCATCTCCGTTACGTTGCCCGGTGTGCGCAACCCCCTAATCGTGTTGACCGGTGCGGTTCTCGCCGCCGCCGTGACGGCCGGCTGCACCGGGACGGATCCGGGGAAGACCGCGGCCCCCCGGGCCGTCCCCTCCCCCACCCCGACCTACGAGCTCCCGCCCCGGCCGGTACGGCCCGGTGAGATCCCGGTCAGGGCCGCCCCGGTGACCGACGGCGAGACCCGGTTCCAGGTGATCGGGCTGCAGAAGGGCCTCGACGGCTTCTTCGGCAGCCACGCCGAGTGGCGGGCCAAGGGCCAGTACGTGGTCGTGCGGGTCGTGGTGGAGAACCTCGCCCGCACCACCGCGCACTTCGACGCCAAGCGGCAGAAACTCGTCGCCGCCGACGGCACCTCCCACGCGCCGAACAAGTTCGCGCAGGCCATCAAGCGCCAGCCCGACACGCTCTCGCTCGGTGCCCAGGTCAGGGTGGAGATGGATCTCTGGTACGACATCCCCGAGGAGGCGAAGGTCTCGGCGATCCGGCTGTTCGGCGACCCGCCGCTGGGCGTGACCGGCGGCACCGACGGGGCACAGGTGCCGTTGCCCTGAGCCCCCGTCCCGGACGGGTCCGGTCCCCGCACCCGTCCGGAACCGGACCCGCTGTGGGATGGGCCCGGGAGGGCGGGCCGCCGGACGGCGGGCCCGCCCCCGTCACACCGAGGGCGCCGAAGGCACCGAGGCGCGGATCAGCTCCGCTCCCCCGGGACGTCCCGCTCACCCGGGGCGGGCGCGGGAGCCGGGGCGGGGGCCGGTGTGGCACCCGTCCCGCCGGTGGGAGCCGCCGTGGGCGTGACCGTCTCCCCGGCAGGGGCGGCCGACACGCTGCCGCCCAGGTAGGCGGCCTGCACCGCGGGGTCGTTGAGCAGCTGGTCGGCGTCCGCGCTCTTGACCACCGTCCCGGTCTCCAGGACGTAGGCGCGGTGGGCCAGCTTCAGCGCCTGCTGGGCGTTCTGCTCCACCAGCAGCACCGTGGTGCCGCGGCGGTTGATCTCCTCGATGATCGAGAAGATCTGCTGGACCATCAGCGGGGCCAGGCCCATCGACGGCTCGTCCAGCAGCAGCACCTTGGGCTTGGCCATCAGCGCGCGGCCGATGGCGAGCATCTGCTGCTCGCCTCCGGACATCGTGCCGCCCATCTGCGTCCTGCGCTCCGCCAGGCGGGGGAAGAGCTCGAACACCTCGTCCAGGTCCGCCGACAGGTCACCCGAGCGCGTGTAGGCGCCCATGAGCAGGTTGTCGTACACCGTCATGCCGGGGAACACGCCCCGGCCCTCGGGCGCCTGCCCCAGACCCGCGATGACCCGCTTGTGACCGGGCATCTTGCTGATGTCCTGGCCGTCGAAGATGACACTCCCCGAGGAGAGGCCGCGCAGGCCCGAGATCGTCTTCAGGGTCGTGGTCTTGCCGGCCCCGTTCGCCCCGATGAGCGTGACGATCTCGCCCTGGTTCACCTCGACCGAGATGCCCTTGAGCGCCTCGATCTTGCCGTAGTGGACACGGATGTCCTTGACCTCAAGAAGCATCGGCGGGAGCTCCCAAATACGCCTCGACGACCCGGGGGTCGGTCCGCACCTCGTCCGGCAGGCCATCGGCGATCTTCTGGCCGAAGTCCAGCACCGCGATGCGGTCGCTGATGCCCATGATGAGGCTCATGTCGTGCTCGATGATCAGAATCGTCCGTCCGGCGTCGCGGATGTCCCGGATCAGCTGCTGCAGGGCCACCTTCTCCGCCGGGTTCATACCGGCGGCGGGCTCGTCCAGCAGCAGCAGCTTCGGGTTCGTCGCCAGTGCCCTGGCGATCTCCAGACGGCGCTGGTCACCGTAGGGCAGGTTCTTGGCGTGGTCGTCCGCGCGGTGCGAGATGCCCACGAAGTCGAGCAGCTCCATCGCCAGCCTGCGCCCGTCCCGCTCGGCCTTGCGGTGCCAGGGAAGCCCCAGCGCCACGCTGACCATGCCGGACCTGTGGTGCGCGTCCGCGCCCACCATGACGTTCTCGATCGCCGTCATGTTGTGGAACAGCCGGATGTTCTGGAACGTCCGGGCGATGCCGCGCTTGGTGATCTTGAAGCGCTTGACGCCGCTGATCCGCTCCCCCAGGAAGCGGACCTCGCCCTCGGTCGGCTGGTAGACGCCGGTCACCACGTTGAAGACCGTGGTCTTGCCCGCGCCGTTCGGGCCGATCAGGGCGAAGATCTCGCCCTCCTTGATGGTCAGGTTCACGTCGCGCAGCGCCGTGACACCGCCGAACCGCATGACGAGGCTCTTCAGCTCCAGCATGTCGCGGCCGGGACGCACCGGCGACGGGGACGATTCCGTCCCGGTCGGCTCTGCGGTCGTACCGCCGGGGTTGACGTCGGCGCTCATTTGGAAGCCACCTCCTCACCGTGCGACTCGGGCCCGGGAACCTCGGCTCCGAGCGTACCCATCCCGCCCGTTCCCTCCTGCAGCTCCGCCTTGCGCTGGCGCGACGGGAGCAGGCCCTCCGGACGGAAGATCATCAACGCCATCAGCACCGCACCGAAGATCAGCATGCGGTACTCCTGCAGACCCCGGAAGCGCTCGGGCAGCCAGGCCACCACGAACGCGCCCAGCATGACGCCGGGCAGGTTGCCGGCGCCGCCCATGACCACCGCGGCCAGGATCGTCGCCGAGAGCAGGAACTGGAAGTCGTTCGGGTTGATCGAGATCGCCTTGGCCGCCCAGAGCACGCCCATCGCGCCGCCGATGGAGGCGCCGATGGCGAAGGCGAGCATCTTGAAGCGGAACGTCGGCACGCCCATGACCTCGGCCGCGTCCTCGTCCTCCCGGATCGCCGCCCAGGCACGCCCGACGCGGCTCTTCTCCCAGCGCTTCACCAGGATGATCACGATGACGGCCAATGCGACCAGCAGGTAGTAGTAGGGCCGAGGGTCCAGCACCCCGTACTTGAAGGGATCGACCCCGAACACCTCGGAGAAGTTGATCCCAAACAGCTGGAAGTCCTCGACGCTCGGCGGGTGCGGGATGCCGCGGACGCCGTTCGGGCCGCCGATCTCGTCGGTGTTGCGGGCCGTGATGCGGATGATCTCACCGAAGCCCAGCGTGACGATGGCCAGGTAGTCACCGCGCAGCCGCAGCGTCGGGGCACCCAGCGTGATGCCCGACAGGGCACAGATGCCGATGCCGACCAGCAGGATGACCCAGAAGTTCCATCCCAGCCGGGTGCCCAGCAGCGCCATGGCGTAGCCGCCGACCGCGTAGAACGCGACGAAGCCCAGGTCGAGCAGGCCCGCCTGGCCGACCACCACGTTCAGGCCGATCGCCAGGACCACGTACGTCCCGATCGGGAAGAACAGGATGCTCGCCCAGTCGGTGTAGGGCGACATGACGGGTGCGAGGCTCTCCGAGGGCAGCAGCAGCGCCCCGATGATCAGAGCCACGTACAGGATCCAACGTTGCCAGCCGGGCGTCTTCAGCCAGCGTTCGTGCATGGTGTCACCGAAGGTGCCGAGACCGCTGCGGAGGCCCGTCGGGAGTTTCTTCTGGTTCATGCGCGCGCCTGCTGGAGTGATTCACCGAGGATTCCGGTGGGGCGGAACATCAGGACCAAGACGAGGATGCTGAAGGAGATCACATGCTTCCAGTCGGAACCGAAGAAGATGGCCCCGTAGTTCTCCACCAGCCCGAGGGTGATTCCACCGACCAGGGCTCCCCGCAGGTTACCGATGCCACCCAGGACCGCCGCGGTGAACGCCTTGATACCGAAGAGGAATCCGATGTAGTAGTTCGTGTTCTCGTACGAGATCAGGTAGAGCGCGCCCGCCACACCGGCCATGCCACCGCCGATGAGGAAGGTCATCCGGACGATCCTGTTGATGTCCACGCCCATCAGGACGGCGGCCTCGGGGTTCTGCGCGGTGGCGCGGATGCCTCGGCCGATCTTCGTCCGGTTCACCAGGGCGTCCAGGACGATCATCATGGCGATCGCGGCCACGATGACGAACACCTGGTCGACCCGGACCGGATAGCCGAAGACCGAGAAGAGCTCGCTCCGCTCCATGATGCGGGGCAGGCCCATCTGGATCCGGCCCTGCTCGGGACGGTTGAACACGGTGGGGATCACCAGGAGCGCGAAGAGCTCCTGGAGGAAGATCGAGGCACCGATCGCGGAGATCAGCGCCGCCAGCCGGGACGCGCCGCGCTGGCGCAGCGGCCGGTAGGCGATGCGCTCCAGGGCGACCGCGGTGCCCGCCGAGGCGAGCATGCCGGCCACGATCATCGCCACGATCAGGCCGACCAGCGCGATGCCGGTCAGTGGCGAGTTGATGCCGAACACGAACGGCACGAGCATCGCGCCGAAGGTGCCGATCATGAAAACTTCGGAGTGCGCGAAGTTGATCAACCTGAGCACGCCGTACACCATGGTGTAGCCGAGCGCGATCAGGGCATAGATCGAGCCGAAGGCCAGGCCGTCGATCGTCGCCGGCCAGAACTGATTGATGAAGTCATTGAGCACTAGGGTTACCACTTCTAGCGGGGGTCGCCTGCACTGTCCGGGTAGGACGACACCTCCTGCAGAACCTCGTGGATCCTGCCGAAAGTACGACGGGAGCGGGAACGCACGCGGCGTTCCCGCTCCCGGCGCGTCGACTACCTACTCTTCTTAGCGCGTCGGACTACCCCACCTTGGCCTCGGCGGACTTGCCCAGAAGGCCGATGACGCCGTCCTTGACCTGGTAGATGTAGATGTCCTTGGCCGAGACCTCACCGTTGGCCTCGAACTTGACCTGCTTGGACACCCCGCTGAAGTCCACCGTGGCGATGAACTCGTTGATCTTCTCGGGGGTGACCGCGCCGGACTTGACCGCGTTGACGTAGACCGTGCCCGCGTCGTAGCCCTCGGCCGCGTAGATCGCCGGGTCGGCGCTGTAGGCGGCCTTGTAGGCGTCGGCGAAGGACTTGACCTTCTCGTCGGTCACGTCGGGGGTGGCGATGTAGCACGGGCAGCCGACCAGGGCACCCTCGGCGTTCGCGGCGCCGGCGCCGTCGATCAGGCCCTTGTCCAGCGAGCCGTCGCCGGAGAGGAACCTGGTGTCCTTGACGCCCTTGTCGCGCAGCTGCTTGAGCAGGTTGCCGCCCGCGGCGTAGTAGCCGCCGAAGAAGACCGCGTCGGGCTTGGCCGCCGCGACCTTGTTGACGACCGAGGAGAAGTCGCTCTCGGCCGGGTCGAGCGAGTCGTTGGTGACCTTCACGCCCTTGTCGCCGAGGGTCTTGCGGACCGCGTCGGCCAGGGGCTTGCCGTACTCGGACTTGTCGTCGATGACGAAGACGTTCTTCGCGGCGACGCCGGCGGCGATGAACTCGCCGATGCCGGGGCCCTGGATGCTGTCGCTCGGCAGCACCCGGTGCCAGAACTTCCAGCCGTTCGTCGACAGAGCGGCGTTGGTGGCCGAGGGCGAGATGCTCGGCAGCTTCGCCTCTTCCAGCACCGGCGCCACCTGGGCGGACTCACCGGAGAAGGCAGGGCCGACCATCGCGACGATCTTGTCGGTCTTGATGGCCTGCTGGGCCAGGGCGACGGCCTTGGAGGGGTCTCCCTGGCTGTCGTACTCGACCAGCTCGATCTTCGTGGCCGGGTTGGTCTTGTTGTACTCGTCAATGGCGAGCTTCGCGCCGTTCCGCGGGGGAATGACGATTCCGGCGTTGGCGCCGGTCAGGTCACCCATGAAGCCGATCTTGACGGTACCAGGGGCGGCAGCACTGGAGCCGCCCTCGGCCGGCGTGGTCCCCGCACCAGTGTCACTCCCGCCGCAGGCAGCGAGACCGAGGGTGAGCGCCACACTGGCGGCAAGCACTCCACCGAGGCGTGCAGTCTTAGGCCGCAAGGTTGCCTTCCTTTCGCCCGGCCCTTCGTCGGGCCCGGGTTCACAGATGCCCTCCCTGGCGGGTGGCCAGGGGTTGTGTCGGTTAGTACAACCAGCGGATGTCACGGGTCGATACAGTACGGCCCGCCGTTACCGCTTCGTTACAGCACCGATCCTTTTCGGCTATCAGATGCAAAAGCCGTGGTCACTGGCAACCTTACGGCCACCTGGAGATCACCTTGAGCACCGGGAACCCCATGTCACACCCCTGGTGCCGCGTCACGCGCGTCCCCCGGGGGCCTCTCCGGGCACGTCACGGCCATCATCGCCCGCCCCAACCGAAAAGGGCCGGAAAGACCGAAAAGATCGATCAGGCGTCCGGGGACGCCGCGCCGGGCCCCGCGCCACCCGGCACGGCCGTGCCCGGCCCGGGTGCCGCGCTCCCCGGTCCGGCCGCCGTGCCGGACCCTCCCGCCGGGGCCGGTCCGGCCCCCGCCGCGCCGGATCCGGGCGCCGCGTCCTGGCCCGTCTCCCCCGCCGCGGGCGCGGCGGTCGTGGCCGCGTCCGCCACCACGATCTGCGCCACCTGCTTCATGCTCAGCCGCCGGTCCATCGAGGCCTTCTGGATCCACCGGAAGGCCTGCGGCTCGCTCCAGCCGTGCCGCTCCATCAGCAGGCCCTTGGCCCGCTCGACCAGCTTGCGCGTCTCCAGCCGCTCGGAGAGGGTCCCCACCTCGCGCTCCAGCGCGGCCATCTCCTGGTGCCTGCTGACCGCCATCTCGATCGCCGGCACCAGGTCGGACTTGGTGAACGGCTTCACCAGGTACGCCATCGCGCCGGCGTCCCTGGCCCGCTCGACCAGGTCGCGCTGCGAGAAGGCGGTGAGGATCAGGCAGGGGGCGACCCGCTGCGACACGATCCGCTCGGCCGCGGAGATCCCGTCCAGGATGGGCATCTTCACATCCAGGATCACCAGATCCGGCCGGTGCTCCAGCGCCAGCGTGACCGCCGACTCCCCGTCACCGGCCTCCGCGACGACCGCATACCCCTCCTCCTCCAGCATCTCCTTGAGGTCGAGGCGGATCAGAGCCTCGTCTTCCGCGATCACCACTCGCCGCTGCGTACTCACGAGCAAGAGAGTACCGACGTCCGCTAGATTGGGACCACGCCGGTACCGGTCAAGGGATCGTCATCGGCTAGGCTGCACGGCAAGCGTTTTGGATAAATTCGGACACGTTCGAATTCCTGCCCCGGTACCCCAATTGGCATGAGGGAGCGGATTCAAAACCCGTACAGTGTGGGTTCGAGTCCCACCCGGGGCACATGTCGACCGCCCGGCTTCCCAGCCGGGCGGTTTTCTCGTTCCCGGAGACGAACGGCACCGCCTCCCGCGCGGGCGGCGACGACGGCGACGGCCCACCGGCGAGTAGGTTGCCAGGAGGGCCGGGGGTCCCCGGAAGGTGCCGTAACGGGAGGTGGCTGCGTGGAGGTCGTGGAGGACGGCCGGGAGGAGCGGGACGGACGCACCGTGCCGGAGGGCGGGCAGGACCCGTACCGGAGCCGGTCGCGTCTTCCCGGGCGGGTGAGGCTGAGCGGGCACGGGGTGGTGCTGCGCGAGTGGGACGACGACGACCTCGACGCGATGGTGAGGCTGTTCGACGATCCCGAGGTGGCCTACTGGACGCCGCTGGCCTCGCCGTTCGGCCCGCAGGCGGCACGGACCTACCTGGAGCGGTCCCGGCAGCGCCGGGCGGCCGGGGAACGCGTTCAGCTGGCGATCACCGTCGACGGGGGCGAGCCCGCCGGTGAGGTGCTGCTGATGCTGAGCGGGCTGGGCCTGGACGTGGCCGAGATCGGCTACAGCCTGGGGGCCGCCTGGCGCGGGCGCGGGCTGGCGTCGGCGGCGGTCCGGCTGATGACGGAGTTCGCCCGCGAGACGGTCGGGGTGGCGCGGCTGCTGCTGGAGATCGAGGACGGCAACACCGCGAGCGTGGCGGTGGCCCGCGCGGCCGGGTACCGCCTGACGGACGCCCCGCCGGTGCCCACCGAGGAGAAGGGACGGCCGGTGGCATTACGGACATGGGAGTACGAGGGATCCGGTCTGCGCACATAGGGGACACGCATGAGACGGGCGGGAGGTACGGAACGTCCCGGGAACGCGCGGTGAACAAACCCTGTCTTTAATCTTGATTACGGTTGATCTCGACTCGGTTCGACGGATATGCATGAATGTCATTGATTCCACGGAAAGGGAAGCGTTCGTGTAGCGATCCGGCGCCCCATCCGCGGAGCATGCCCGTTTCCTGCGGAAAGTGAGATCCGTGTGACGTCCTCGCCTGGCCCGTCCCCGAGCACCGCCCAGCTTTCCGAGGCCAAGCGAGCACTACTGGAGAAACGGTTGCGCCGCCGCGCGCCCGATCCGGCGTTCACGATTCCCCGCCGGGAGCCGGGCCGGGAGGCGCCGCTCTCGTTCGGGCAGGAGCGGCTGTGGTTCATGGACCGGTTCGCTCCGGGCACCGCCGCGTACACGATCCCGATGACGCTGCGGCTGAGGGGCCGGCTGGACGTCGCGGCGCTGGAGCGGGCGGTCGCGAAGGTGGTCGCCCGGCACGAGAGCCTGCGGACCCTCTTCCCCTCCGACGAGGACGGGCGCCCGTCGGCGGTGGTCCAGGAGCGGGTGGAGATCCCGCTGGAGCGGGCCCGGGCGGCCGACGTGACGACGGCGCTGCGCCTGGTGAGCGACGCGGCGGCGACGCCGTTCGACCTGGCGCGGGGGCCGCTGCTGCGGGTGCTGCTGGTACGGGTGGGCGAGGACGGCCCCGGGAACGCCGGGAGCACAGACGGCGCGGCGGACATCAAGGACGCCGGGGACACGGACGGTGCGGTGGACGCCGGGGACGCCGGGGATACGGACGGCGCCGAGGAGCACGTGCTGCTGGTGGCCCTGCACCACATCTGCGGTGACGGCTGGTCCGCCGACATCCTGGCCGAGGAGCTGGGAGCCTGCTACGCGGGGACGGAACCGGACGGGCCCGCCCTGCAGTACGGCGACTACGCGCTCTGGCAGCGGGAGCGGCCGGCCTCGGAGGCGAGCCTGTCGTACTGGCGGTCGCGGCTGACCGGGGTGGCGCCGCTGGAGCTTCCGCTGGACGGGCGGCGGCGCGGCGAGCAGACGTTCGCGGGCGCCTCGAAGGGGTTCTCGCTGAGCGCCGGGCTGACGGAACGGCTGACGCGGCTGGCACGGGAGTCCGACGCGACGCTGTACATGGTGCTGCTCGCGGCCTACCAGGTGCTGCTGGGCCGCTACGCGCGCCAGGAGGACTTCGCGGTCGGCTCCCCGGTGGGCGGGCGGCCCCGCAAGGAGCTGGAGAGCGTGATCGGCATGTTCGTGAACGTGCTGGCCATGCGGGCCGACCTGTCGGGGGACCCGACGTTCGCACAGCTGCTGGCGCGGGTCAGGCGGACCACCGTGGAGGCGTACGAGCACCAGGAACTGCCGTTCGAGCAGCTGGTCGGGGAGCTGGGCGTGGAGCGGGACGTGAGCCGCTCGCCGGTGTTCCAGACGGTCTTCGCGCTGCAGAGCTACGGGAGCAGGAAGGGGACGCGCTGGCCGGGCCTGGAGGTGGAGCCGTTCGAGTTCGAGGCCAGGGCGACGCGTTTCGACCTGGAGCTGTTCCTGACCGAGCAGCCGGGCGGGATGGGCGGGCTGTTCGTCTACAACCGCGACCTGTTCGACGCGGCCACGGTGGAGGGGATGGTCACGCAGCTGGTGACGCTGCTGGAGGCGGCGGTGGCCACCCCCGGGGCACGGATCTCGGAGCTGGAGCTGCTGTCGGCCGGCGAGCGCGAGCGGGTGCTGGCGTGCGCGGCAGGCCCGGGTGAGCCGTACCGGGACGGGGCGACGCTGGGCGGGATGTTCGAGGCGCAGGTGGCGCGGACGCCCGGGGCGGTGGCGGTGGAGTTCGAGGGCGAGCGCCTGACGTACGCGGAGCTGGAGACGCGGGCCAACCGGCTGGCGCACCGGCTGCGGGAGCTGGGGGTGCGGCGCGGCTCGCTGGTGGCGGTGTGCGCCGAGCGGTCGGTCGAGCTGGTGGTGGCGCTGCTGGGCGTGGTCAAGGCGGGCGGGGCGTACGTGCCGCTGGACCCGGACTACCCGCCGGAGCGGCTGGCGTTCATGCTGGCCGACGCGGACGTGCCGGTGCTGCTGGCGCAGCGGGCGGTGCTGGAGACGCTCCCCGGACTGCGGGACGGCACGGGCCCGGAGAACGGCACGGACGGCGCGGGTACCGGCGTGGGGGCCGGCCGGGTGGTGACGGTGGTGCTGGACGATCCGCTGGACGGGCCCGGCACGCCGGTGGAGCCCTCGGCGACGCCGTCGGACGCGGCGTACATGATCTACACCTCGGGGTCGACGGGCCGGCCCAAGGGGGTGCCGAACACGCACGCGGGCATCCGTAACCGGCTGGGCTGGATGCAGGAGGTCTACCGGCTGACCGGTGACGACGTGGTGCTGCAGAAGACCCCGGCGGGGTTCGACGTGTCGGTGTGGGAGTTCTTCTGGCCGCTGGTGACCGGCGCGCGGCTGGTGCTGGCCCGTCCCGGCGGGCACCGGGACGCGGCGTACCTGCGTGACCTGATCGTGCACCGGGGGGTGACGACGACGCACTTCGTGCCCTCGATGCTGGCGGCGTTCCTGGAGGAGGAGGGCGTCGAGGCGTGCGGGTCGTCGCTGCGGCGGGTGGTGTGCAGCGGTGAGGAGCTGGCCCCGCACGTGGCCGCGCGGTTCTTCGACCGATTACCGGGAGCGGAACTGTACAACCTGTACGGGCCGACGGAGGCGGCGATCGACGTGAGCCTGTGGCGGTGCCGCCCGGGCGAGGACAGGATCCCGATCGGGCATCCGGTGCAGAACACCTCCCTGTACGTGCTGGACGGGCACCTGCGCCCGGTGCCGTTCGGGGTGCCCGGGGAGCTGCACATCGGCGGGGTGCAGGTGGCGATGGGCTACCACGCCCGGCCCGGCCTGACGGCGGAGCGGTTCGTGCCCGACCCGTTCGGCGAGGCCGGGGCACGGCTGTACCGGACCGGCGACCTGGCGCGGTTCCGCCGTGACGGTGCCGTCGAGTTCCTGGGGCGGATCGACCACCAGGTGAAGATCCGCGGACAGCGGATCGAGCCGGGCGAGATCGAGGCGGCGCTGCGCGAGCTGCCCGGGGTGCGCGAGGCGGTGGTCACGGTGCGCGAGGACGGCGCGCCGGGCGACCGGCGGCTGGTGGCGTACGTGGTCCCGGAGGGCGGCGCGGCGGAGGCGGGGAACGGAACAGGGAACGGGACGGCGAACGGTGCGGCGAGCGGGGCGGGCGCTGCGACGGACGGGGCGGAGCTGCGGCGGGCGCTGAAGCTGACGCTGCCCGAGCACATGGTGCCCTCGGCGTTCGTGGTGCTGGACGCGCTGCCGCTGAGCCCGAACGGCAAGCTGGACCGCGGCGCGCTGCCCGCGCCGGGCCGTCCCGCCGAGCCGGCCGGGGCCGGGGCCGAGCCGCGGACGCCGGTGGAGCGGGCGATCGCCGACATCTGGCGGGAGCTGCTGGGGGTGGAGTCGGTCGGCGCCGACGGTGACTTCTTCGAGCTGGGGGGTCACTCGCTGGTCGCGATCCAGGCGGTGGCGCGGATGCGCAAGGCGCTGCCGGTGACCGGGGGCCGGGCGGTCGGGGTGATGGACCTGTTCAAGCACCCGACGGTGCGCGAGCTGGCCGCGCTGGTGGAGCGGCCCGCGGGCCCGTCGGGGCCGCGGAGCCTGCTGTACGAGCTGACCGCGCCGGGGCCGCGCCTGATGACGTACGTGTGCGTGCCCTACGGCGGCGGCAGCCCGCTGATCTTCCAGCCGCTGGCCGACGCGCTGCCGGACGGGTGCGCGCTGCACGCGCTGGCCTTCCCCGGGCACGACCCGGGGCTGCCTGACGAGGAGACGCGGCCGTTCGAGGAGGTCGCGGACCTGTGCGTGGAGGAGATCCTGTCGCAGGTGGAGGGCCCGCTGGCGCTGTACGGGCACTGCGGCATCGGCGGGGCGCTGGTGGTGGAGGTGGCGCGCCGGCTGGAGGCGCGGGGACGCGCGCTGGAGGCGGTGTACATCGGGGCGATCTTCCCGTTCGCCCGGCCCCGGGGACGGATCGCGGGGCCGCTGGCGCGGCTGACCCGCTACGACCGGCTGCGCGGCGACCGGGTGTACGAGAACCGGATGAAGTCCATGGGGACCGACATCTCCGGGCTGGACGACGAGCAGATCCGGTTCATGGTGCGCAACCAGCGGCGGGACACGCTGATCGCGGAGGAGATCTTCACCAAGGCGCTGGCGGAGCAGGTGGAGCGGCTGCGGGCGCCGGTGGTCTCGGTGGTGGGCGAGCAGGACCCGACGACCGACTACTACATGGAGCGCTACCGCGAGTGGCACTTCCTGAGCGACACCGCGGCGCTGGTGATCCTGGATGAAGCAGGCCACTATTTCCTGAAATATCGGGCGGCTGAGCTGTCGGAGATCCTCACCAACACGCACATCGCCATCGGGTACGAGGCCGCGCACACCCTGGACCGGGCGTCCCGGGGGCCGGGGGCGGGCTGGTGGGTCGAGGAGGTCTCGGTCCGCTCCCCGGAGACGGAGACCCCGCAGGCGGAACCCTCCCCGGAGACGGAACCCGGACGCGCCGATCCGGCGCCCCCGCCACCGATGCCGGCGACCGGCACGGCCGTACCCGTGAGACCGTCGCCGGTGACGACGACGGCACCCGCGCGGACGGCGAGGAGCGCCCCCGCGCGCACGACTCCCGCGCGCACGGCTCCCGCAGCCACGGCCGGGAAGGCGCCTCCGCCCAGCCTGCGGCGGTTCCTGATCGTGGCGGCGTTCCAGCTCGTGTCGATGGTGGGCACCGCGATCACCGACTTCGCGATCCCGGTGTGGATCTACCTGACCACCGGCTCGCTGGTGGACTTCGCCCTGTTCGTGGCCCTGTCCATCATGCCGGGCGTGCTGATCGCGCCACTGGCCGGAGCCGTGGTGGACCGGTCGAGCCGGCGCGCCATGATGATCCTCGGCAACTGCATGGCCGGGGGCACCCAGCTGGTCCTGGGCGCGCTGTTCTGGACGGGCGCGCTGGAGATCTGGCACATCTACCCGCTGACGGCGTGCCTGTCGATCGCCCTGATCTTCCAGCGGCTGGGCTTCACCACGGCGCTCCCCCAGCTGGTCCCCAAGGAGTACATGGGGCACGCGGCCGGGGTGGTCCAGATGGTGATCGGCACCGCGCAGTTCGCGGCGCCGCTGCTGGCGGTGGCGCTGCTCTCCTCGATCGGCCTGGGCGGCATCCTCGTGATCGACGTGGCGAGCTTCGCGCTGGTGCTGGGCGCCCTGCTGCTGATCCGCTTCCCGGACACGATGGCGCACTCCCCCAGGGAGCCGCTCTCCAAGGAGATCGCGCAGGGCCTGCGGATGTCGATCGGCAACCGCCACCTGCGGGCGGCGATGATCTACTTCGCGACGCTCAACGTGATGCTCGCCGCGCTGCTGCTGTCGATCACGCCGCTGGTGCTGTCGTTCTCCACGCTGACGGTCGCCGGTCAGATCTCCTTCGTCGGCGGTCTGGGCGGGGCGCTGGGCGGCCTGGTGATCGCGCTGTGGGGCGGGCCGCGGCGGCGGCGGATGCGCGGGGTGCTGCTGGCGACGCTGGCGCTGTCGGTGTTCGCGGTGATCACCGGGTTGCACCCGTCCCCCCTGGTGGTGGGGATCGGCGCGTTCGGCCTGTGGGGCTGCCTGTCGATCGTCAACGGGACCTTCCTGACGATCATCCACACCAAGGTGCCGCAGCGCTTCCACGGCCGGGTGCAGTCGCTCAACCAGATGGTGTCGTGGTCGACGCTGCCGATCGGCATGGCGGTGGTGGCGCCGATGGGCGAGCGGCTGCTCAACCCGCTGCTGATGCCCGAGGGGGCGCTGGCGGCTACGGTGGGCTCGGTGATCGGGGTCGGTCCCGGCCGCGGGGTCGCGCTGATGTACATCCTGCTGGGCGTGGGCATCGCGGTGCACGTGCTGATCTCGATGCGCACCCGGGTGCTGTCCACGTTCGACGACGAGATGCCCGACGCCCAGCCCGACGACCTGGTGGGCGCGCAGATCCTGCGCGAGCGGGCGGGCAACCGGGTGAGCGTGTCGTGGACCGCGCCGGCGTTCGCCAAGGCGATCACCATGCCGCTGCCGCCCGAGCGGGCGCGGGCGCTGCTGCGCGTGCCGTTCCCGGACGTGGAGGTGCGCCGGGTGACGCTGCGGACCGGCGGTGAGATCAGCGCGGTGTACGAGGTCGGGTGCGCCGACCGGGACCTGATCGTGAAGATCTACCCGAACGTGCTGGCGGCCCGGCTGCACAAGGAGGTGCGCGTCTACGAGCTGCTGCGCGGCAGCGGCGCCCGGTGCCCCGAGGTGGTGCACTGGGACGATTCGCGGCGCGAGCTGCCGCACCCGTACTCGGTGATGACGAAGGTGGCGGGACGGCCGCTGTCGGAGGTCTCCGCCGGGCTGTCGGCCGAGGAGATCGCGCCGCTGTACCGGGAGATGGGGCGGACGCTGCGGGCGATCCACGGGGTGCGCGTGGAGGGCTTCGGGCCGATGGAGGGGCCCCAGGAGCCCTCCAACGACGCCTACCTGGGCGCGCGGCTGGAGACGCTGCTGGCGCAGTTCGTCGACTTCGGCGGCGACCCCGCGCTGCACGCGGAGCTGACCGGCCGGATCGAGCGCGACCGCCACCTGCTGGCGCGCTGCACCGTCCCGGTGCTGTGCCACAACGACTTCCACGAGCGCAACGTGATGGTCGAGACGCGGGACGGCGCGCTGCGGATGACCGGTGTGATCGACATGGAGAACGCGCTGGGCGGCGACCCGCTGATGGACCTGGCGCGCACCGAGTACTTCGCGGTCAGGGGCGACGCGGAGCGGCGGCGGCACCTGCTGGAGGGCTACGGCGACCTGCCGGACGACCAGGCCGAGCGCCTGGCCTTCTACCTGCTCTGCCACGCCCTGGAGCAGTGGCACTGGCTGGCCACCCTGGGCGAGACGGCCGCCCTGCCCGCGATCACCGAACAGCTTCGCGAATGCCTGAAGGAGAGAGTGTGACAGACGTCTTCCCCGCCTCGTTCGCCCAGGAGCGGATCTGGTTCCTGCACGAGCTCATGCCGGACCTGGCGGTCTACAACATCGCCTGGTCCTCGGAGCTGGCCGCCCTGCGGCCGGTGGATCCGGAGCTGCTGGAGCGGACGCTGGCGAGGCTGGCCGGCCGGCACGAGTCGCTGCGGACCGCGTTCGAGCTGCGCGACGAGCAGGTCGTGCAGACGATCGCGGACCGGGTGCCCGTCACGCTGGAGCGGACCGACCTGTCGCACCTGGCGCCCGAGGCGGCCAGGGCGGAGTTCGAGCGGATCGCGGCCGAGGACGCGCGGCGGCCCTTCCGGCTGGAGACCGCGCCGCTGTGGCGGGCACGGCTGGTGACGCTGGGCGGCGGCGAGTGGCGGCTGGTGGGGATCATGCATCACGCGGTCTTCGACGCGTGGTCGTCCGGCGTGTTCTCGCGGGAGCTGGGCGAGACCTACCTCGCGCTGCGCGAGGGCCGCGAGCCCGTGCTGCCCGAGCTGCCGATCCAGTACGCCGACTACGCGGCCTGGCAGCGCGACCGGCTGGGCGGCGGCGAGCTCGACGCCGACCTGGCCTACTGGAAGGAGCGGCTGCGCGGCAGCGTCCCGCTGGAGCTGCCGGGTGACCGGCCGCGCCCGGCGCGGCTGAGCCACCTGGGCGACGTGCTGGACTTCACGGTGCCCGAGGAGCTGTCGGAGCGGGTGGGCGCGCTGGCCAGGGCACGGAGCACGACCCCGTTCATGGTGCTGCTGACGGCGTTCTCGGCGCTGCTGGCGCGCTGGAGCGGGCGGACGGACGTCGTGGTGGGCTCCCCGGTCGCCGGGCGCGAGCTGCCCGAGCTGGACGGCCTGATCGGCATGTTCGTCAACACGCTGCCGCTCCGGACCGACCTGGGGGGCGACCCGTCGTTCGCCGAGGCGCTGGACCGGGTCCGCACGACCGTGCTGGAGGCGTTCGACCACCAGAACGTGCCGTTCGCCAAGCTGGTGGAGGCCGTGGACCCGCCGCGCGACGCCGGCAGGACGCCGCTGTTCCAGGCGGGGTTCAACCAGGTCGCGGTGGACGGGCGCGGCCGGTTCGGCAACGGCACCTCCCAGACCGACCTGACGATGGAGCTGCACAACCCCGAGGGCTCCCTGGAGGGCTGGGTCGAGTACAGCACCGACCTGTACGACGAGGCGACCGTCCGCCGCCTGGTGTCGGGGTTCCTGACGCTGCTCGGCGCGGCCGTGGCCGACCCGGAGCTGCCGCTGTCCCGGCTGCCGCTGATGGACGGCGCGGAGCGGGAGCGGGTGCTGTCGTCCTGGCACGGCCCCGCGGCCTCCTACCCCGAGCGCTGCCTGCACGAGCTGATCGCCGAGCGGGCCGGGCGGGCGCCGGACGCGACGGCGGTCGTCTGGGGTGAGGGCGAGCTGACCTACGGGGAGCTGGAGCGGCGTGCGGGCACGCTGGCCCGGAGGCTGCGCGAGCGCGGCGTGCGGGCCGAGACCCCGGTCGCGGTCTGCCTGCCGCGCGGCGTGGAGCTGATCGTGGCGCTGCTCGCGGTGCTCAAGGCGGGCGGCGCGTACGTGCCGCTGGACCCGGACTACCCGGCGGACCGGCTGGCGTTCATGCTCTCCGACTCGGGCACCCCGCTGCTGCTGACCCGCTCGACGATGGTGGAGCGGCTGCCTCCGGAGCACCCCCCGGCGATCCTGCTGGACGCGCTGCCCATGAACGGCGGGCCCGTCCTGGAGCCGGAGCCGCTCTCCCCGGACGCGCCCGCGTACGTGATCTACACGTCGGGGTCGACGGGACGGCCCAAGGGCGTGGTGGTGCCGCACCGGGGGGTGGTGAACCTGGTCACCGGGTTCGGTTTCACCGAGCGGGAGCGGATGCTGCTGCTGACCTCGCTCTCGTTCGACATCGCGGCGCTGGAGATCTTCGGGCCGCTGACCGCGGGGGGCGCGGTGGTGCTCGCCCCCCCGTACGGCAACGGGGCCCTGGGCGAGCTGGTGGCGCGGGCGGGGGTGACGACGGTGCAGGCGCCGCCGTCGGTGCTGGAGGAGATCACCGAACGGCTGCCGGCCGGGCTGCCACGGGTGTTCAGCGGCGGGGAACCGCTCCCGGTGGCGCTCGCCACCCGGATCCACCGGGTCGCCGGTGAGCTGTGGAACCTCTACGGGCCCACCGAGACGACGATCTGGTCGCTGGCGCACCGGGTGCCGCGGGACGCGGAGTCGATGTCGATCGGCGTGCCGGTCGCGGGCACCACGGCGTACGTGCTGGACGGGCACATGGAGCCGGTGCCGGTCGGGGTGGCCGGGGAGCTGTTCCTGGGGGGCGACGGGGTGACCCGCGGCTACCGGGGACGGCCGGGGCTGACCGCGGAGCGCTTCGTCCCCGACCCCTTCTCCGGCACGCCCGGGGGGCGGCTGTACCGGACCGGCGACCTGGTGCGGCGGTCGGCCGACGGCACCCTGGAGTTCCTGGGACGCGCCGACGAGCAGGTGAAGGTGCGGGGGGTGCGGATCGAGCTGGGCGAGGTGGAGGCGGCGCTGGCGGCCTGCCCGGGGGTGCGCCGGGTGGTCGCCGCGGTCCGCGACGACGCCCCCGGCGGCCGGGCGCTGGTGGCGTACGTGGACATGGACCCCGGCACCGGCACGGACGGTGCCGCCGACGGGGACGGCGCGGCCGACGGGGACGGGGTCGGCGCGGGGGTGCCCGCCGGGCGGCTGCGGGCGTTCCTGTCGTCGCGGCTGCCCGCCACGATGGTGCCGAGCCTCTTCGTGCCGCTGGGGCCGGTGCCCCGGCTGCCCAACGGGAAGCTCGACCGCTCCGCGCTGCCCTCCCCGGCCGCCGCCGCGCCGGACGCGACGGCGCCGCCCGCCGCCCCGGGCACGGCGAGCGAGGAGCTGGTGCACGAGATCTGGTGCGAGGTGCTGGGCAGGAACGGCTTCGGCGTCGACGACGACTTCTTCGAGGTGGGCGGTCACTCGCTGCTCGGCACCAAGGTGATCGCCAGGATCTGCTCGGCGGTGGGCGTGGACCTGCCGCTCAACGCCCTGTTCGACACGCGCACGGTCCGCCGTCTCGCCCTGGTGGTGGAGGAGGCGCTGGCCGCGGAGATCGACCGGCTGACCGACGAGGAGGCCGAGCGGATCGCCGGTGACTACGACCGGGATGACAGCGTGATGAACTGACGACCGAAACACGTATTTAGGACATTTGCTGTTGGTCAACGCGTCATTACGTCACGTGATGCTGGGTCACCGTGCTTCGCGACAGAGGGAAGTGGACGGTCACCTTCCGTCTAACCGATCACGGTGACCTGCGGTGATTCCGGGTCGTCAACCCCCTCGGCGATCTTGGGGGACAGCCGAAACCGGCATTCCGACACAGGTTTAACTTTCAACCCTTGACTGCTCAGTGACGTAAACATTAGGAATGATCTGGCTTGAGACTTGTGAATACTTGACAGGGCAAAAACCCTGTTTGGGGCAATGGGGGGTGGATGCTCGAAGCGACGCGGGAGGACTCGTCGTCCGCATCGGTGACCGGGGGGCCGTTCACCGTGCCTGAGCCGCCGGCGGCTCCCGCTCCCGCCTCCTGGACGACCGGCCCGGCGCACACCGCTCCGGAGGCGCTCCTGTGCGACCTCATCGCCGCCCAGGCGGCACGGACTCCGTTCGCGCCCGCGGTCCGGCAGTGGGAGACTCGTCTGACCTACCGCGGGCTGATGGACGCGGCCACCGCCCTTGCGCTGCGGTTACGCGACCTGGGCGTGGGGCCGGAGGACCGGGTGGGGCTCTGCTCCGCGCGCACTCCGGTGATGCCCGTGGCCGCCCTCGGCATCATGCTGGCCGGTGGCGCGTACGTCCCGCTGGACCCGGCGCACCCGCGCCGGCGGCTGGACGAGGTGCTCGACGACGCCGGCATCACGGTGGTGGTGACCGACCGGCGCGGCCGCGAGCTGCTCGACGGCTCCGGGCGCGTCCTGGTGGAGCCGGAAATCGATACGGCCTCCCAAACCGTGTCCGAAATTACCGCCGATACCCTCCTCGGGGCCTCGGCCGTCACAACCGTCGCACCCCTGACCGGCACCACCGCCGTCACCGCGTCCGAAACCGGTGATACGACGTCCGGAACCGGCGGCACGACCGGAACCGGGGACGTCGCGGGCACCGGAGACACCGGGAACACCGCGAGCACCGGGGACGAGATCACCGCGGCCTCCCTCGCGGGCACCGGCGCCGTGCCCCGGCCCGGGAACGCCGCCTACGTGCTGTACACCTCGGGATCGACCGGCCGCCCCAAGGGAGTGGTCGTGAACCACTCCTCGGCGGTGGCCTTCGTCACCGCCTCGGCGGCCCACTTCGGCCTGGACGGCACCTGCCGGTCGATCGCCTTCTCCGCGCTCGGCTTCGACGTCTCGGTGCTCGACATGTTCACCCCGCTGGCCTCCGGCGGGTGCGTGCAGCTGGTGCCGGACGAGGACAGGACCGACCCGGCCCGCCTGCAGCGTTTCCTGGAGGCGCACGACGTCACCTGGGGGTTCATCCCCCCGGCGCTGCTGCCGCTGGTCGACCCGGCCGGGCTGCCGCACCTGCGCGACCTGGTCACCGCGGGCGAGCCGCCCGGCCCGGAGCAGGTGGAGCGCTGGTCGGCGCGGACCCGTTTCCACAACTGGTACGGCCCCACCGAGACGACCGTGTGCGTCGTCGGCACCGAGCTGTCGGGCACCTGGGAGCGGTCGTTGCCGATCGGGTTCCCGCTGCGCGGCTGCCGGGCGCACATCCTGGACGAGGACATGCGCGAGTGCCCCGTCGGCGTCCCGGGCGAGCTGTACATCGGCGGCCCGCAGGTCAGCCGCGGCTACCTGGGCCTGCCCGGCATGACGGCCGGGCGGTTCGTGCCCGACCCGTTCTCGGCGACGCCCGGGGCTCGGCTCTACCGCACCGGCGACCACGTGGCCTGGCAGCCCGACGGCCGGATCGCCTTCATGGGGCGGCTGGACCGGCAGGTGAAGATCCAGGGACAGCGGGTCGAGATCGGCGAGGTCGAGTCGGTCGTCCGCGCCCACCCCGGCGTGAAGCAGGCGGTGGTCGACGCCCCCCGGTGAGCTGGTGGCCTACGTCGCGCCGCTGGACGCGCCCGGGCAGGCCGAGCTGCGCGAGCACTGCGCGCGGCGGCTGCCGGTGTACATGCTGCCCACCCGGGTGGTGCACGTCCCGGTCCTGCCGCTGAACTCCTCCGGCAAGGTCGACCTCGCCGCCCTGCGGGCCCTGTCCGGGGAGGCCCCCGGCACCCCTGACACCTCCTCCCCCGCCGCGGCCCCCGGCCTGGCGGGCATCTGGGCCCGGGTGCTGGACACCCCTGCCCCCCGTCCCGACGACGACTTCTTCGAGCGCGGCGGGCACTCGCTGCGGGCGATGCGGCTGGTCTCGGCCGTCCGTGCCGAGCTCGGCCGGGACATCTCGGTCGAGGACGTCTACACGGCCCGTACCTACGGCGCCCTGTCGTCCGGCGTCGAGCAGGCTCCCCCGTGCGGCACCGGGGACGCCCTCGGCAGCACGTCCGGCGCGTCCGGCACCCCGGGCACGGCCGGTGGCGAGGGGCCGTCGCTCTCCCCCGCGCAGCGGCGCATGTGGTTCGTCGAGCGGCTCGCCCCGGAGACGCCCGCCCACAACATCGCGATGGCCGAACGGGTCCGCGGCCCGCTCGACCACGACGCGCTCCGGCGTGCCCTGGAGGTCGTGGTGACCCGGCACGAGGCGTTGCGCTGGCGCATCCCCTCCCGCGACGGCGCGCCGTACGTCACGGTCGCCCCCGCCGGCGAGGTGCCGCTGCCGCTCGACGACCTCTCGGCGGCCCCCGACCCCGAGGCCGCCCTGCGGGCTCTGCTGCAGGACGAGGCCCGGACGCGCTTCGACCTGGAGACCGGGCCGCTGCTGCGGGCCCGGCTGGTGCGGCTGGCCGTCGACGACCACGTGCTCGCGGTGACCGTGCACCACGTCGTCTTCGACGGCTGGTCGCAGGACGTCTTCTACCGCGACCTGAGCGCCGCCTACCGGGGCGACGGGCCGGGACCGGCCGGCGCGTCCCTCGGCGACTACGTGGCCTGGTCCAGGGAGCGTT
This sequence comes from Streptosporangium longisporum, assembly GCF_039534895.1. Lineage (NCBI taxonomy): Bacteria > Bacillati > Actinomycetota > Actinomycetes > Streptosporangiales > Streptosporangiaceae > Streptosporangium > Streptosporangium longisporum. The sequence continues at coordinate 665,675 of NZ_BAAAWD010000019.1, forward strand.
CGAACGGCGGGGCCGTCGACTGGTGGCGCGAGCACCTGCGGGACGCCCCCATGGTCCTCGACCTGCCCAGGGACGCCCCCCGCCCTCCGGTGCAGACCTTTTTTGGAGCGCTCCTAACAGACGAGCTTGACGGATCCGTCGGAGGCCACGTCAGGGAGCTGGCGCTGCGGATGGGGGTCACCCCGTACCCGGTGCTGCTGGCCGCGTTCGCCGAGCTGCTGGCCCGGCTGTCCGGGCAGGACGACCTGGTGGTCGGCGCCCCGTACGCCGACCGGGGGCACGTGGCGTTCGAGTCGCTGGTCGGCATGTGCGTGCGGGTGCTGCCGCTGCGGCTGCGCCAGGACGCGGAGTCCTCCTTCGAGGAGCACGTGGCCCGCTGCCGGGACGAGCTGGCCGAGGTGGTGGCGCACGGCGAGGTGCCGCTGGAGCGTGTCGTGGACGCGCTGCGCGTCCCGCGCGACCTGGGCCGCAACCCGGTGACGCAGGTCATGTTCAACATGTACAACTTCGCCGAGCCCAAGCTCGACCTGCCCGGGTGCGAGACCGAGGCGCTGGCGGCCGGGCTGCCGGGCGCGCTGTTCGACCTGACGATGTACGTCAGCGAGCACGGCGACGGGTACGCGCTGCAGCTGGTCTACAACCCCGACCTGTTCTCGGCCGCCAGGATGGAGTCCCTGCTGGCCTCCTACCGGCACCTGCTGGCCGGCCTGCTGGAGCGTCCCGACGAGGCGGCGCGCCGGGTCCGGCTGTCCGAGCCGGAGCCTCCCGCCGCGCTGCCGGTCTGGGACGGTCCCGGGCCGCTGGAGACCCTGCACCCGCGCGTCGTGGTGGAGGGCGCGGGCCGGAGCCTGGGACATGAGGAGCTGACCGCGCTGCGCCGCCGCACGACCGCGGCGCTGCGCGCGGCCGGGGTCGAGCCCGGCCGGGCGGTCGCGGTGCTCGGGGCACGGGTGCCCGAGCTTCCGGGGCTGCTGCTGGGGGTGCTGGCCTCCGGGGCCCGCTGGGTGATCCTCGACCCGGCCCATCCGGAGCCGGTGCTGGCCCGCCAGGCCGTTGCCGCCGGGGCCGTGGCCGTGCTGCGCTGCCCGGGGACGCCGCCCCTGCCAGGACTGCCGGAGATCACCCTTCCGGAGACCGTGCCGACGGAGGACGCCTCGGCGGAGGCCGTCGCGGCGGGAACGGCGGGGACGACGGGGACGACGGGGACGGGGCGCGGTTACCTCTCGCTCACCTCCGGGACCACCGGCGACCCCAAGCCGGTGCTGACCGGCGAGGGCCCGCTGGCCCACTTCGTCGCCTGGTACGCGGACACCTTCGAGGTGACCCCCGACGACCGGTTCGCCCTGCTCTCGGGCCTGGCGCACGACCCGGCGCTGCGCGACCTGTTCGTGCCGCTGGCGACCGGCGCCCGGCTGTGCATGCCCGAGCAGGACCTGCTGCGCGACCCCGCCCGGCTGGCCGGATGGCTGCGCGAGCACCGCGTCGGCGTCCTGCACCTGACCCCGCAGCTGGCCAGGATGCTCTGCGGGACCGGGGCGGTGCTGCCCGACGTCCGGCTCGTCGCGACCGGCGGCGACCGCCTCACCCACGCCGACGCCGCGCGGCTGCGCCGGCTGGTCCCGTCCGCCCGGCTGGTCGCCTTCTACGGCACCACCGAGACCCCGCAGGCGCACGCCTGGTACGAGATCCCGCACCGGGTGCGCGAGAGCGCCGAGCCCGTCCCGGCCGGGCGCGGCATCGAGGGCAGCGAGCTGGTCGTCGTCGACTCGCGCGGTGCCCGCGCCGGGGTGGGCGAGCTCGGCGAGGTGGTGGTGCGCAGCGCCAACCTGGCGACCGGCTACCTCGACGCCGAGCTGACCCGGCTCCGCTTCACCGGGGACTCCTTCGCCACCGGCGACCTCGGCCGGCTCAACCCGGACGGGACGGTGACGATCGCCGGGCGCCGCGACGACCAGATCAAGGTCCGCGGCTTCCGGGTGGAGCCGGGCGAGGTCGAGGCCGCGCTGACCGCCCATCCCGAGGTCCGCGCCGCCGTCGCGGTGGCCGACCGGGGCGAGGGGCGCGAGACCGTGCTGCACGCCTACGCGGTGCCCCGCAGGCCCGGTCTGGCCCCGCAGCGGCTGCTGGAGCACCTGCGCTCGGTGCTGCCCGAGCACGCGGTGCCCGCCGAGGTGATCGTGGTGCCCGCGCTGCCGCTGACCCCCAACGGCAAGGTCGACCGCACCGCGCTGCGCCGCCCCGCCCCCCGCCAGGGCGACGGGGCGGGCGGGGAGGTGTCGGGCCCGACCGAGCGGGCCGTGGCCGAGGTGTGGCGGGCCGTGCTCGGCGTCCCGCGGGTCGGCGCCGCCGACAACTTCTTCGAGATCGGCGGTCACTCGCTGGCCATCGCCGCGGTCCAGGCCCGCCTGGGCTCGGCGCTCGGCAGGGAGATCCCGATCGTCGACCTGTTCCGCCATCCGACCATCCGCGCGCTCGCCGCGCACCTGGACGGTGGAGGCCCCACCCCCGGCCTCGACCGCGCCGCCCGGCGGCTCGCCGTGCGACGAGACCGCCTCAAGGACCGCTCACGGAAACCGAGCTGAAACCCCTGCCGCCTCCGAGACCGGATCCGGGCCGACGACCGATCGGCCCGGAGTCCCGGACCACGACGTCCACCACGCCACCGACACCGGGAACGTCCCCGGCGTCACCGGCGGACACGACGTCCCGTACAGCCAGACCCCCCGCATCGGCGCCGACCGCGCCCAGCAAGGAAGAAAGGGACCCCCGCATGGCCGAGGAGCCCACCGTCGAACCGATCGCGATCATCGGCCTCTCGTGCAGGGTGCCGGGAGCAGGAGACGCCAGGCAGTTCTGGCGCAACCTCTCCGACGGAGTGGAGTCGCTGACCCACTTCACCCGCGAGGAGCAAAGGGCGCTCGGCGTGCCCGACCACATCCTCGACGACCCGGACTTCGTGCCGGCCGCGATGATGCTCGACGACCACCAGGGGTTCGACGCCGCGTTCTTCGGCATGTCGATCAGGGAGGCGGAGATCCGGGACCCGCAGCACCGGCTCTTCCTCGAACTGTCGCACACCGCCCTGGAGGACGCGGGCTACGACTCGTTCAGGTACCCGGGCGAGATCGGCGTCTACGCCGGCTCCGGCTCGGACTTCTACCAGTGGATCAACATCAGGAGCAACGCGCAGGCCCACGCCAACGCGGGCTGGCTGGCCGTCATGGTCGGCAACCACGTCGACTACTGCGCCACCCTGTCGTCGTACAAGCTGGACCTGCGCGGTCCCAGCTACACGCTGCACACGGCGTGCTCGACCTCGCTGGTCGCGATCCACGTCGCCGCCGAGGCGCTGCGCAACGGCGAGTGCGACATGGCCCTGGCCGGCAGCGCCATGCTGGACCTGCCGCAGGGCCAGGGGTACGTCTACGACGAGGACGGCATCGTCTCCCCCGACGGGCACTGCCGCGCCTTCGACGCCAAGGCCGCCGGCACGATCTGGGGCAGCGGCGGCGGCGTGGTCGTGCTGAAGCGGCTGTCGGAGGCGATCGAGGACGGCGACAACGTCCGGGCCGTCATCCTGGGCAACGCGATCAACAACGACGGCGCCAGCAAGGTGGGCTTCTCCGCGCCCAGCATGGACGGGCAGGCCGCGGTCGTCGCCCAGGCGCTCGGGGTCGGCGGGGTCGACCCGCGCACCATCACCTACGTCGAGGCGCACGGCACCGGCACCGCGCTGGGCGACCCGATCGAGGTCGCGGCGCTGAGCAGCGTGTTCCGCCAGGACACCGACGACACCCAGTGGTGCGGCATCGGCTCGGTCAAGAGCAACATCGGCCACCTGGGCCAGTCGGCGGGCATCGCCAGCATCATCAAGGCCGTGCTGGCCCTGGAGAACGGGCTGATCCCGCCCACGCTGCACTACGAGAGCCCCAACCCCAAGATCGACTTCGCGCAGAGCCCGTTCTACGTGACGGCGTCGGCGACCAAGTGGGAGCCGAACGGCTTCCCGCGGCGGGCGGGCGTCAGCTCGTTCGGCATCGGCGGCACCAACGCGCACATCGTGCTGGAGGAGGCGCCCAGGGCGGCCCGCGAGGAGCGCGACCCGCGCCCGGCGCACCTGCTGCGCCTGTCGGCAAGGACCGACTCGGCGCTGGCCGCCGCCGCCGAGCAGCTGGCCGCGCACCTGGACGCCAACCCCGAGGCCGACCTGGCCGACGTCGCCCACACCCTGCGGGTGGGGCGCAGGGAGCTGTCGCGCAGGACCGCGGTGGTGGCCTCCGGCGTCGCCGACGCCGTCGCCGCGCTGCGCGACCCCAAGCGCCTCATCAGCGGCGCCACCTCGCGCCGCACCCCGCGCCCGGCGTTCCTGTTCTCCGGGCAGGGCTCGCAGTACGCGGGCATGGGCGCCGAGCTGTACCGCACCGAGCCGGTCTTCAGGGACGCGGTCGACGAGTGCGCCGAGATCCTGCGCGCCGAGCTCGGCGAGGACCTGCGCGACCTGATCTTCGCCCGTGGCGAGGAGGCCGACGAGCGGCTGCGGCAGACCTCGCTGACCCAGCCGGCCCTGTTCACCGTGGAGTACGCGCTGGCCACGCTCTGGCGCTCGCTGGGCGTCGAGCCGGCCGGCATGATCGGCCACAGCATCGGCGAGTACGTCGCGGCGACCGTGGCCGGGGTGTTCAGCCTGCCGGACGCGCTGCGGCTGGTGGCGGCCCGGGGCCGCCTGGTGCAGGGCATGCCCCCCGGGGCCATGCTCGCCGTGCAGCTCGCGCCCGACGAGATCGGGCCGCTGCTGCCCGACGGCGTGTCGGTGGCGACCGTCAACGGCCCGGGCACCTGCGTGGTGGCCGGCCCGCCGGACGCGATCGCCGAGCTGTCCGCGATGCTGGAGGAGGAGGGCGTCGGCCGGATGGAGCTGCGCACCTCGCACGCCTTCCACTCGGAGATGATGGACCCGATCCTGGGCGAGTTCCGGGAGCTGGTGGCCGGTGTCGAGCGGTCGGCGCCGAGCCTGCCGTTCCTGTCGAACGTGACCGGCACCTGGATCACCGCGGCCGAGGCGACGGACCCGTCGTACTGGGCCCGGCACATGCGCGAGCCGGTACTGTTCGGCGACTGCGTGGCGGCCCTGCTCGCCGACGGCGACTGGATCATGATCGAGTGCGGTCCCGGCAAGCAGCTCTCCGGGCTGGCGCGGGCGCAGAACCCGCCGGGCGCGGTCGCGCCGCTGCCGTCGCTGCCCGGTCCCAAGGACGACGGCGGTGACGTGCGGGTGCTGTCGGCCGCGTACGGCACGCTGTGGGCGCACGGCATCGCCCTGGAGGCGTTCGGCCAGGAGGGCCGCCGCGTCTCGCTGCCCACCTACCCGTGGGAGCGCCAGCGCGCCTGGATCGACCCCGACCCGCACGGCGCGTTCGTCGGCGGCGTGGCCAACCCCGCGCCGGTCGAGGAGGACCTGCCGCTGGACCGCTGGTTCAGCGTCCCGGTGTGGCGTCAGACCCCGCCCGGCCCGGCACCGCTGTCGCCGGTCACCCGGGCGCTGGTCCTGGCCGACGAGGGCTCGGCCGGTCTGGTGGACGCGCTGCGCGCCGGCGGCACCGAGGTGATCGAGGTCAGGCCCGGTACGGAGTTCGCCTCCTCGGGCGAGGGCTACACCGTGCGCCCGGCCGAGCGCGCCGACTACGACGCGCTGCTGGCGGCCGTCGGCGAGGTGCCCGGCCGGGTGGTCCACGCCTGGACCGTCTCCGCCGAGCCCGCCGCCGGTGTCGACGAGACCTGGAAGGCCCAGGACCTGGGCTTCTTCAGCGTGCTGGCGCTGGTGCAGGCGCTGACCGCGGTGCAGCCCGCCGACGGGGTGGAGCTGTCCCTGCTCACCTCCGGCGCGCAGGACGTCGTCGGCGGCGACCTGATCCGCCCCGAGCACGCGACGCTGGCCGGGTTCCCCCGGGTGGTGCCGCTGGAGACCCCGTGGCTGCGGGTGCGGCACGTCGACGTGGAGGCCCGCGACTGGGTCAGGCACGCCGCGGCCGAGCTGGGCCGCAGGCCCGAGACGGACGAGGCCGGGCTGCTGACCACGGTCAGCATCCGCGGCGGGCGGCGCTGGTCGCAGCGGTACGAGCAGCTGGAGGTCCCCGCGGTCGAGGCCGTGGCGGACGGGACGGCGCCGGCCGAGGCGGGCCACGCGGGCCCCGGCCAGGACGAGACGGCCCTGGCGGTCACCGGCCAGGCCGGTCCGGTGGACGGTCAGGTCTACGTGATCACCGGTGGCCTGGGCGGCATCGGCATCTCCCTCGCCGAGGACCTGGCGGCACGGGCCCGGGTGCGGCTGGTGCTGCTCTCGCGGAGCGGGCTGCCGGAGCGGTCGGCCTGGGACGCGCACCCGGGCGGCCGCCAGGGACGGGCGATCGCCGCGATCCGCACGATGGAGCAGGCCGGGGCCGAGGTCCTGGTGCTGGCCGCCGACGTCACCTCCCCCGCCGACATGCGCCGGGTCAGGGAGGAGACGCTGGCCGCCTTCGGCCGGGTGGACGTGATCGTGCACGCCGCCGGACTGCCCGGCGGCGGCATGGCCGAGATCAAGGAGCGGGCCGCGGCCGAGCAGGTGCTGGCGCCCAAGGTGGCCGGCACGCTCGCGCTGCGCGACGCCTTCGGCGACCTCGACCTGCAGGCCGTGGTGCTCTGCTCGTCGATCACCGCGGTGGCGGGCGGCTTCGGCCAGGTCGACTACTGCGCGGCCAACAACTTCCTGGACGCGCACGCCAGGGGCGAGCACGGCTGGCGCGCGGCCACCGTCGTCTCGGCCAACTGGGGCAAGTGGCTCGAGGTCGGCATGGCGGCGGAGGTCACCGCCCCGGCCGGGTTCGTGGCGCTGCAGCGCGGCGACCGGATCAGGGCCATCGACCACCCGGTGCTGGCGGCCTGGCACGAGGCCGACGGCGAGGGCCTCGGCTGGGCCGGTGGCGGCCTGTCGCCCGACACGCACTGGGCGCTGGACGGTCACCGGATCTCCGGGGTGCCGGTGCTGCCCGGCACCGGTCACCTGGAGCTGGCGCGTACCGCCGTCGAGGCGGGACTGCCCGGCACCGGCGCGGTGGAACTGCGCGACGTGGTGTTCGTCGAGCCGCTCTCGGTGGCCGACGGCGCCTACGCCGAGGTGCGGGTGATGTTCAGCCCCGAGGCCGACGGCGCGGAGTTCCAGGTGCAGAGCGTCATCGGCGGCCAGCAGCGCACCCACGCGCGCGGCACCGCCGCCAAGGTCGACGCCCCGGCCGGCCGGCAGGCCGACGTGACGGCGATCATCGAGCGCTGCACCCCCGCCACCGAGGAGCAGGGCGGCGTGCCGCTGTCCGGGCTGCTCACGCTCGGCCCGCACTGGGGCCACATGCAGGAGTGGTACATCGGCCAGAACGAGGCCCTGGGACGGTTCGAACTGCCCGAGGAGCTCTCGCAGGACCTGGACGGCTGGGGACTGCACCCGGCCCTGCTGGACAGCGCGACCTCCTTCACCTGGATCGACGTCGTCGGCCACTACCTGCCGCTCGGCTACGGCCGCATCACCGTCGCCGACCGGCTGCCCGGCACGTTCTGGAGCCACATGCGCTTCCGCGACAGCGGCACCGACGAGGTGCTGGCGGTCGACGTGACGCTCATCGACGACGACGGCGCGATCGTGGTCGAGATCTCCGACTACGTGCTGCGGCGCATCAACACCGAGTCGGTGGTGGCCGGGGTGACGGCCAACGCCGGCGCCCAGCCGACCGGCACGGTCGCCACCGGCGACCAGGGCGGCGCGGTCGCGACGGTCGCCAGTGGCCCCGACGCGGTCGGCATCCGCCCGGCCGAGGGGGCCGAGGCGTTCCACCGGCTGCTGGCCACCCCCCTGGGCCCGCAGGTGGTGATCGCCGCGACGCCGGTGGCCGACTACCTGTCGGGCGTCGGGTCGGTCACCCAGGAGACGGTGGAGACGGAGCTGGACCCGGCCGCCGTGTCCGACCGTCCGGCCCGTCCCGGCCACGGCGACGACTACGTCGCGCCCCGCGGCGACGTCGAGACCGCCATCGCCCGGCTCTGGAGCGAGGTGCTCGGCGGCGAGCGCATCGGCGCCGACGACGACTTCTTCGAGCTTGGCGGCAACTCGCTGATCGCCGTGCAGCTCATCGCCCTCATCCGCAAGGAGCTGGGCGTCCGGCTGCCGATGCGCAGCCTCTTCGAGGAGCCCACGGTGGCCGGGGTCACCTCGCTGATCGAGCAGGCACGCGCCGCCGCGCCCGCGGCGGAGACCACCGCCCCGGCCGCGAACCAGACCGCCATCCCCCGTCTCCCCCGCAGGAGTGAGCAGCAGTGACCGACTCCCTTCCCGACACCAAGGTCGTCCTCAACGACGAGGAGCAGTACTCCGTCTGGCCCGCCGACCGGGAGAACCCGGCCGGCTGGCGCGACGAGGGCTTCACCGGCACCAAGGACGAGTGCCTGGCCCACATCGAGCAGGTCTGGACCGACATGCGCCCGCGCAGCCTCCGCGAGGCGATGCAGGCCGGGGGCGCGGGATGACCACCGGACAGGTGGAGGACGTCTTCCCGTCCTCCTCGGGTCAGGAGCGCATGTGGTTCCTGGCCCGCTTCGAGCCCGAGCTCGCCGTCTACAACATCGGCATGGTCATCCCGATGACCGCGCGCCAGCCGGTCGACCCGCGCCGCCTGGAGGCGGCCATCGCCCAGGTGGTGCGCCGTCACGAGGTGCTGCGCACCGTCTTCGAGTTCCGCGACGGCCAGGTGATGCAGATCGTCGACGGCAAGGTCCCGCCGGTGCGGCTGACCGAGACCGACCTGACCCACCTGCCGCCGGACGAGCGTGAGGCCGAGCTCGCCCGGCTGGCCAAGAGCGACGGCGTCGCGCCGTTCGTGCTGGACCAGGCGCCGCTGTGGCGGCTGCGGCACGTGCGGATGGGCGAGAACGACCTGCGGCTGGTCTGCGTGTTCGACCACACGGTGTTCGACGGCGTCTCCAGCCACATCTTCGTCAACGAGCTGGAGGAGTGCTACGACGCGATCGGCGAGGGCCGCGAGCCCAAGCTCGGCGAGGTCCCGATCCAGTTCGCCGACTTCGCCGTCTGGCAGCGGGGACGGCTGACCGGCGAGTTCGTCGAGCAGGAGCTGGCGCACTGGCGCGAGCAGCTGGCCGGCATCCCGGCCGACCTGGCGCTGCCCGCCGACCGGCCGCGGCCGCGCAGCCGCAGCTTCCGCGGCGAGATGCACCTGGCCGCGTTCTCCCCGGAGACCTCGGCGGGCGTGCAGCGGCTGGCCAAGGACCTGAACACCACGCTGTTCACCGTCATGCTCACCGCGTTCACGACCGTGCTGGCCCGCTGGTCGGGGCAGTACGACGTGGTGGTGGGCACCCCCATCGCGGGGCGGCTGCTGCCGGAGACCGAGCCGGTCATCGGCATGTTCGTCAACGCGGTGGCGCTGCGCTCGGACCTGTCCGGCGACCCGACGTTCGCCGAGGCCACCGGACGGGTGCGCAACACGGTCGCCGAGGCCCTGGACCACCAGGAGCTGCCGTTCGAGCGGCTGGTGGAGGCGCTCCAGCCGACCAGGGACCTGAGCGTGCCGCCGATCTACCAGGTGATGTTCAACCTGGCCGTCGACACCAACGAGGGCCAGATCGCCAACGGGACCGCCAAGGTCGACGTGCAGCTCGACATCAACATGCGCGACGGGCGGCTGCACCTGCGCCTGGAGTACAGCACGGACCTGTTCGACCGGCCCACCATGGAGCGGTTCGCGTCCTGCCTGGAGACGGTGGTCGAGGCCGCGATCGCCGACCCGAACACGCCGATCTCCGAGCTGCCGCTGCTGAGCCCGGCCGAGAGCGAGCGCGTCCTCGCGCTCGGCACGGGCGAGGACCTGGAGGACCTGCGGGACCTGCGCGGCACCGGCGTGGGGACCGGCGGTGTGCCGGACTCGCAGGTCACGCTGACCTCGCTGATCGAGGCGCAGGTGGCCAGGACGCCGGACGCCCCGGCCGTGGTCGCGGGCGACGTCACGCTGACGTACGCGGAGCTGGACGAGCGGGCCGGTGCGCTGGCCCACTGGCTGCGCAGGATCGGCGTGCGGCGGGGCAGCCCGGTCGCGGTCTGCGCCGAGCGCTCGGCCGAACTGGTCGTGGCGCTGCTCGGGGTGCTCAAGGCGGGCGGCGCCTACGTCCCGCTGGACCCGGAGTACCCGCCGTCGCGGCTGGCGTTCATGCTGTCCGACAGCGGCGCACGGGTCATGCTGACCCAGCGCCACCTGCGCGACCTGCTCCCCGAGGGCGCGATCAAGCCGGTGCTGCTGGACGCCCCCGAGTCCTGGGGGCCGCAGCCCGCGGGGTCGCCGCCGCCGGTCACCGGCCCGGACGACGCCGCCTACATGATCTACACCTCGGGGTCGACCGGCCGTCCCAAGGGCGTCGTCAACACCCACCGGGGCATCGTCAACCGGCTCGCCTGGATGCAGCGCCGGTTCGGCCTGACCTCCGGCGAGACGGTCCTGCAGAAGACCCCGACCAGTTTCGACGTGTCGGTCTGGGAGTTCTTCTGGCCGCTGGTCACCGGCGCCTCCCTGGTGCCGGTCCGGCCGGGCGGGCACCGCGACCCCACCCACCAGCGCGACCTGATCAAGGCGCACTCGGTGAGCACGGTGCACTTCGTGCCCTCGATGCTGGCGCTGTTCCTGGAGGAGACCGGCATCGAGTCGTGCGGGTCGCTCAAGCGGGTGATCTGCAGCGGTGAGGAGCTGCCGCCCCGGGTCGCCGCCCGGTTCATGGAGCGGCTGCCCGGCGTGGAGCTGCACAACCTGTACGGGCCGACCGAGGCCGCGGTCGACGTGACCGCCTGGCAGGTGACCGGCGAGAACCCGGACGCGGTACGGGAGCTGCACACGCTGCCCATCGGCACGCCCATGCCGGGCAACCGGCTGCACGTGCTGGACGACGCGCTCCGGCCGCTGCCGGTCGGCGTCCCCGGGCACCTGCACATCGGCGGGATCCAGGTGGCGCGCGGCTACGCCGGGCGCCCGGCGCTGACCGCCGAGCGGTTCGTCCCCGACCCGTACGGGCCCGCCGGTTCGCGGCTGTACGCGACCGGCGACCTGGCCCGGGTCCGCGCCGACGGGAACCTGGAGTTCCTCGGGCGGCTGGACGACCAGGTGAAGGTGCACGGCTGGCGGGTCGAGCTCGGCGAGATCGAGTCCGTGATCGCAGAGCACCCGAAGGTGCGGCGGGCGATCGTGGCGCTGCGCGACGACGCGCCGGGCGGACGCGGCCTGGTCGGCTACGTCGACTGGTCGGGAGACCCGGCGGCGCTCACCGCCGAGATGCGCAGGGCACTGGCCAAGAAGCTGCCCGCCGCGCTCATCCCGCAGGCGTTCGTCGGGATCGACCACGTCCCGCTGGGGCCGAGCGGCAAGCTGAACCGGGGAGCGCTGCCCGCGCCCACCGGTTCGGGCCGCGCCGACCTCGGCACCCCCTACGCCGAGCCGCGCACCCCGCTGGAGACCGAGCTGTGCGCCTTGTGGGGCGAGCTGCTGGGCCGCGAGCGGATCGGCGTCGACGACGACTTCTTCCAGCTCGGCGGCCACTCGCTGCTGGCGGTGCTGCTGGTCACCCGCTACCGGGAGACCTACGGGGTGGAGATGCCGTTGCGGCGCTGCTTCGAGGCGACCACGGTCGCCGAGCACGCCCTGGTCGTCCTGGAGTCGCAGTTCGACGAGGACGACGGGGAGATGGAGGCGCTGCTGGCGTCGCTGGAGGACCCCGCGAATGAGTGACCTGAGGGCGAGGCTGGCCCGGCTCAGCCCGGAACAGCGCGCCGCGCTGGAGGAGAGGATGCGGCGGCAGCCGTCGCCGCAGCGTGCCCGGGGCATCCCCCGGCGCACGGGCGACGGGCCGCCGCCCCTCTCCTTCGGCCAGGAACGGCTGTGGTTCCTGCAGCAGCTGGACCCGGCCGACGCCTCGTACAACATGTTCATGGTCCAGCGGCTGCGCGGCCGGGTCTCGGCCGAGGCCCTGCGGCATGCGCTGGGCCGCCTGGTGGAGCGGCACGCCACGCTGCGTGCCCGCTTCACCGCGCGCGAGGGCAGCCCGGTGCAGGAGATCGGGCCGCCTGTGCCGGTCGAGCCGGACCTGATCGACCTGTCCGGCCTGCCGGCCGGCGAGCGGGAGGCCCGCGCGACCGAGCTGGTCGCCGACCTCACCAACCGCCCGTTCGACCTGGCGGCCGGGCCGCTGCTGCGGGTCCACCTGATCACCATGTCGCAGGCCGACCACGTGCTCTGCGTGGTGCTGCACCACATCGTGGCCGACGGCTGGTCGCTGAAGGTCCTGCTGGGCGAGTTCGCGACCTTCTACGGCGCCCACCTGGAGGGACGCGAGGCCGACCTGCCGGAGCCGGTGCTGGAGTACGCCGACTACGCCGCCTGGCAGCGCGAGCGCCTGGACGAGGAGAGCGTGCGCCGCCAGCTCGACTACTGGGGCGAGCGGCTGGCCGGGGTGCCGGTGCTGGACGTCCCGGCCGACCGGCCCCGGTCGCCGGTGCGCTCGTCCAACGGCGACTACGCGGCGCGCCGGATCGGGCGGGAGCTGACCGCCCGCCTGGACCGGCTGGCCAGGGACGAGCGCTGCACGCCGTTCATGGTGCTGCTGGCCGCCTTCCACACGCTGCTCGGCGCCCACTCCGGGCAGGACGACGTGTGCGTGGGATCGGTGATCGCCGGACGGGAACACCCCGAGCTGGAGCACGTCGTCGGGTTCTTCCCGAACACGCTGGCACTGCGCGCCGACCTGTCGGGCGACCCGGGCTTCCGGGAACTGCTCGGCCGGGTCCGGTCGACGGTGCTGGACGCCTTCGCCCATCAGGACATCCCCTTCGAGCGGCTCCTGAACGAGCTGCACGTGGAGCGGGACCTGAGCACCACGCCGCTGTTCCAGGCGATGTTCGTGATGCAGGACAAGGACGCCTCCGAACTGACCATCCCCGGCGTGGAGACCGGCGTCTTCGACCCGGGCGCGCGCCAGGCCAAGTTCGACCTGATGCTGGACGTGACGCCGCGCTCGGACTCGCTGTACGCGCTGCTGTCCTACAACGCCGACCTGTTCGAGCCGGACACGATGGCCCGGATGCTGCGCCGGTACGAGCGCACGCTGGAGGCCGTGGTCGCCGACCCCGACATCCCGCTCTCGCGCCTGCGCGCCGCGATGCTGCTCCCCGAGGACCGGCTGCCCGCGGTCACCGCGTCGCTGTCCACGAGCACGCGTCCCTCCTCTTCTTCCTCGTCCCCGGTCTCCCCGACCGGCGTGGTGGCCGGGCCCGCAGCCGGGCCACCGGACGGGAGCACCCGTACGGGCGGTGCGACGGCCGTGGCCGGCCCTCCGGACGGGACCGCCGGTGTGGTCGGGCTGTTCGAGGAGCGGGCCCGGCTGGCGCCGGACGCGCCTGCGGTCACCCACGGGGACCGGCGGCTGAGCTACGCCGAGCTGGACGAGCGCGCCGGACGACTGGCCGCGCGGCTGGCCGCCGCGGGGGCCGGGCCGGAGACGGTGGTCGCCGTACGCGCCCGGCGCGGTCTCGAACTGGTCGTGGCACTGCTCGCGGTGCTCAAGGCGGGCGGCGCCTACCTCCCGCTGGACCCCGCCTACCCGGCCGAGCGGCTGCGCTGGATGCTGCGCGACAGCGGTGCCGCGCTGCTGCTCTCCCAGGGCGACCCCGGCCTCCACGACGCCCCCGGCTCCCACGGCTCACAGGACGGCCCCGGCTCGCACGGTGGCCCCGGCTCGCAGAGCGGCTCCGGCTCACAGGACGGCCCAGGCTCGCAGGGCGGCGCCGACCTCCGGCAGGGCACCGGCGCGGTGATCTCGCTGGAGGGCGTCGCCGACGGCCCGTCCGACGACACCACGACGTCCACCGGGGACACGGGCACCGGCCTCCGGGCCCCGAGCTCCGCGAGCTCCGCGGGCTCCACGCGCCCGGCCAATCTGGCGTACGTGATCTACACCTCGGGTTCGACCGGCCGTCCCAAGGGCGTGCAGGTCGAGCGGCGGGCGCTGGACGCGCGGGTGGCGTGGATGCGCGCCGAGTACGGGGTCGGGCCCGACGACCGGGTGCTCCAGTTCGCCTCGGTGGGCTTCGACACCCACGCCGAGGAGATCTACCCCGCGCTCACCTCGGGGGCGGAGCTGGTGCTCGCCCCGGACGAGCCGCTCCCCGACTTCCTGCGGACCCCGGCCGGCGCGTCGCTGACCGTGATGGACCTGCCCACCTCCTACTGGCAGGAGCTGGTCGCGGCCCGGATCGCCTGGCCCCCGGCGCTGCGCCTGCTGATCCTGGGCGCCGACCCGCTGCCCGCACCGGTGCTCGCCACCTGGTACGAGACGCACGGCGAGCGCGTCATCCTGGTCAACAGCTACGGGCCGACCGAGACGACGATCATCGCCACCGCCGGGGAACTCGACCCCTCCGAGGCGTCCAGGCGGCCCACCGTGGGCCACCCGCTCTCCGCCACCCGCGTCCACGTGCTGGACCGCGACGGGGCACCGGTCCCGGTCGGCGTACCGGGTGAGCTCTGCATCGGCGGCGACGGCCTCGCCCGCGGTTACCTGGGCTCGCCCGCGCTGACGGCCGAGCGCTTCGTGCCCGACCCGTACGGCCCGGCCGGGGCACGTCTCTACCGCACCGGCGACCGGGCCAGGTTCCGGCCGGACGGCCGCCTGGAGATCCTCGGCCGCCTCGACCGCCAGGTGAAGATCCGCGGCTACCGCGTGGAGCCCGGTGAGATCGAGGCCCGGCTGCTGGCCCACCCCCGGGTGGCGCGGGCCACCGTGACGGTCAGGGAGGACACCCCCGGCGACCGCCGCCTGGTCGCCTACGTCGTCCCCCGGGACCTCGTCACCACCGAGCCCGTCCCTGACGGGTCCGTCACGGGCGAGTCCGTCACGGGCGAGCCGGGCACGGACGCGCCGGGCACGGACGGCCCGCAGACCGGGCAAAAGGCCGCTCCCCCGGTCGGCGGGCGGCCCGGTGGCGAGGACCTGCGCGAGCACCTCACCGCGGAACTGCCGCCGCACCTGGTGCCGAGCGCCGTGGTGGAGATCGCGCACATCCCGCTCACGCCGAGCGGGAAGGTCGACCAGGCGGCGCTGCCCGCCCCCGAACACCGCTCCGGCGAGGGCTACCTGGCCCCGGAGAGCGCCACGCAGGAGCTGGTCTGCGCGGTCTGGGCCGAGGTGCTGGGCGTCGAACGGGTCGGAGTGCTCGACGACTTCTTCCAGCTCGGCGGTCACTCGCTGCTCGCGACCAGGACCATCGCCAGGCTCTCGGCCGCGACCGGGCTGGACGTCCCGCTGAAGCTGGCCTTCAGCCACTCGTCCGTACGGCGGCTGGCTCAGGCGCTCGACGAGCTGGCCTCGGAGGGTCCTGGCACCGCCGCGGGGCCCGGCCCGGTCCGGCGTCCGGAGGGGACGGCACCGCCGCTGTCGTTCGCGCAGGAACGGCTCTGGTTCATGGAGCAGTTCAGCCCCGGCACGAGCGCCTACGTGCTGCCCGCCGCGGCACGGCTGCGCGGGCCGCTGGACCTCGCGGCACTGACCGCGAGGCTGGACGCGGCCGTGACGCGGCACGAGAGCCTGCGGATGCGTTTCCCCGCCGCCCCCGACGGACGGCCCGAGGTGAGGATCGTCCCCGCGGACGACCCCGCTGCGCGGGTCACGCTCCGCGTCGTCGAGGCGATCCCCGCGACCGGAACCGGAACGAAGGCCGGAACCGGGACGGAGACCGTAGCCGGAACGGGGACCGGAGTGGGGACCGGAGTGGGGACGCCCCCCGACGCCGACCCCGGAGCGGGCACGACCACCGGCACCGGCACCCACGCCGACGCCGGAGCGGGCACGACCACCGGCACCGGGGCCGAGGCCGAGGCGCGCCGGATCGTCAGCGACGACGCGGCACGTCCCTTCGACCTCGCCGACGGCCCGCCGCTCCGGGCGACCCTGGTCAGGCTCGGCCCGGACGACCACGTGCTGCTGGTCGCCGTGCACCACATCGTGGCCGACGGCTGGTCGGCGGAACTCCTGCTGGACGAGCTGCTCTCCGGCCGCACCGGCCGCGCGGACCCGTCCGTCGGGTACGGCGACTACGCGCTCTGGCAGCGGGACCGCCTGACCGGGGAACGCCTGGAGGGGCACCTGGAGTTCTGGCGGCGGGAACTGGCCGCGCTGCCCCCGCTGGAGCTCCCCCTCGACCGGCCCAGGCCCGCCCGGCAGGGTCACCGGGGAGCCTGGTACGACCTGCGGCTGGACGCCGGGCTCACCGGCGACCTCGGCGCGCTGGCGCGCGAGAACGGCGCCACCCTCTACATGGTGCTGCTCGCCGCCTACCAGGCCGTGCTCTCCCGCTGGTCGGGGCAGCGCGACTTCGCGGTGGGCTCGCCGGTGGCCGGACGGGACCGGGCCGAGTTCGAGGACGTGGTCGGGTTGTTCGTGAACCTGCTCCCGCTCCGGGCCCGGCTGGAGGGCGACCCCACGTTCGCCGACCTGCTCGGCCGTACCCGTGACGCCGCCCTGGAGGTCTACGCCCACCAGGAGCTGCCGTTCGAGAAGCTCGTCGCCGAGCTGGACCTGGCCAGGGACGCCACCCGGTCGCCCGTGGTGCAGGCCCTCTTCGCACTGCAGAGCTACCTGGGCGGCACGGTCCCGACCGTGACACCGTCCGCGACGACGACCGGGACACCGACCACGACGACGACCGGGACGACGGCCGCGACGGTGACCGAGCCGTTCGCGCCCGACACCACCTCCACCCGCTTCGACCTGGAGCTCTACGTCTCGGAGACCGGGGGCGCCCTGGCCGCGAGGTTCGTCTACGACCGCGACCTGTTCGCGGCCGGGACCGTCGAGCGCATGGCCGCGTCCTTCGAGACGTTCCTGCGTTCGGCCGTCGCCGCCCCGCACACCCGGGTCGGCGACCTGGAACTCCTCTCCCCCGCGGAGCGGGACCTGGTGCTGACCGGATGGAACGCCACCGGCACCGCGTACCCGCCGCCGGAGACGTTGCACGGCCTCATCGAGGCCCAGGTGGCGCGCACCCCCGGTGCCCCCGCCGTGGTCTTCGAGGGGGAGACGCTCACCTACGCCGAGCTGGACGACCGGGCCGAGGCCCTGGCCGCGCGGCTCCGCGCCACGACGGGCCCCGACGGCACCGGGAACATCGGGAACGCCGGGGTGTTCGCCGTACGGGCGGAGCGCTCGCTCGACCTGCCGGTGCGGCTGCTGGCCGTGCTCAAGGCCGGGGCCGCCTACCTCCCGCTCGACCCGGGCCTGCCCGACCGGCGGGTGGAGGCCATGCTCGCCGACGCCGGGGCCGTGGAACTCGACCACGTCGTCCGGTCCCCCAACCCCACCGCCTCCACCGGCCCCACCGGCGCCGGGGAGGAGGACGGCCGGGCGGGGACCCCGCCGGACGCGCTCGCGTACGTGATCTTCACGTCCGGGTCGACCGGGCGTCCCAAGGGCGTCGGGGTCTCGCACCGGGCGATCGTGAACCGGCTGCGCTGGATGCAGGAGACCTACCGGCTGGACGCCGGTGACGCGGTGCTGCAGAAGACCCCCGCCGGGTTCGACGTGTCGGTGTGGGAGTTCTTCTGGCCGCTGATCAGCGGCGCGCGCCTGGTGCTCGCCCGTCCCGACGGCCACCGCGACACCGCCTACCTGCGCGACCTCGTCACCGCGCAGGCGATCACCACGATGCACTTCGTCCCGTCGATGCTGGCGGCCTTCACCGCCGAGGAGCGGATCGAGGAGTGCCGTTCGCTGCGCCGGGTGATCTGCAGCGGCGAGGAGCTCACCGCCGCGGCGGCGGAACGGCTGACCGGCCGGCTGCCCGGGGTGGAGCTGCACAACCTCTACGGCCCCACCGAGGCCGCGGTCGACGTCTCCTGGCACCGCTACGCGCCGGGCGAGCCGACCGTGCCGATCGGCCGTCCGGTGGCCAACACCCGCCTGTACGTGCTGGACGGCTCGCTGCGCCCGGTGCCCGCGGGGATGCCGGGCGAGCTGTTCATCGGCGGGGTGCAGGTGGCCCGCGGCTACCTCGGCCGCCCCGCCCTGACCGCCGAACGCTTCCTGCCCGACCCCTACGGACCCCCCGGCTCCCGCCTGTACGCCACCGGAGACCGCGCCCGCTGGCGACCCGACGGCGAACTCGACTACCTCGGCCGCCTCGACACCCAGACCAAGATCCGCGGAATGCGCGTCGAACCCGGCGAGATCGAGGCCGCGCTCGCCCGTCACCCGGAGCTGGCCGCCGCGGCGGTCGGCGTGACCGACGGTCCCGGAGGGGCCCGGCTGGTCGGCTACGTCGTGCGCCGGCCCGTCCCCGGCGTCGACGGCACCCCCTCCGGGCGGGCACCGGGCGGCGGACCGGGCGGGGCGGACCCGGACCTGCACGAACGGCTCCGGGACCTGCTCCGCGAGGAGCTGCCCGAGCACATGATCCCCTCCCTCTGGGTCGAGCTGGAGGCCCTGCCGCTCACCCCGAACGGCAAGCTCGACCGGGCGGCGCTGCCGTCGCCGTCGCCGCACTCCGGCGGCCCGGCCTGGGAACCCCCGCGTCCCGGCGCCGAGCAGGACGTGGCCGAGGTCTGGCAGGGAGTGCTCGGCCTGGACAAGGTGGGCCGCCACGACGGCTTCTTCGCCGTCGGCGGTGACTCCATCCTCAGCCTCTCGGTGGTGGCCGGACTGCGCCGCCGGGGCTACACGCTGGACCTGCAGCGGCTGTTCACCCACCAGACCGTGGCCGAGCTGGCCTCCGTACTGGACACACCAGGCGCAGAACCCGCCGCCGAGCCGGAGCCGGAGGCCCCCTCCGGGGCGTTCGGCCTGCTCAGCGCCGCGGATCTGGCCAAGCTCAGGAAGGGCGAACGATGATCGAGGACGCGTACCCGCTGGCGGCGCTGCAGGCGGGGATGCTGTATCACAGCGAACTCGAACCCGGCAGCCCCACCTACCACGACCTGATGACCGTCACGCTGCGCGGCGCCCTGAACGTCCCGGCGCTGACCGGGGCACTGGCCGGGGTCGCGGCCCGGCATCCGGTGCTGCGCACCTCCTTCGACCTGACGGGGTTCAGCGAGCCGTTGCAGCTCGTGCACGACGTCGTGACGATCCCGCTGGAGGTCGTGGACCTGTGTGACGGCGCCGCGACGACGGTCGTCCCGGGCGCGCCCGGCACGGACGGCACCGGCACCGGCTCGGCCGACGCGAGCGGCACCGGCGTCGCGGGCGGCACGGGCGTCGGCGGGAAGAGCCCGCGGGAGCGGCTGGCGGCCTGGCGGGAGGTGGAGAAGCACAACGGGTTCGACTGGTCGTCCCCGCCGCTGCTGCGGGCGTACGCGCACGTGCTGGACGACGAGGAGTTCGCGCTCAGCCTCAGCTTCCACCACGCGATCCTGGACGGCTGGAGCGTCGCGGCGCTGGTCACCGAGCTGCTGGGCCGCTACGACGCGGGCTGCGCGCAGGCGGACGGTTCCGCGCCCGCGCCCGAGCCGGCCCCGCCGCGGGCCCTGTTCCGCGACCTGGTCGCGGCTGAGCGGGCGGCGACGGCCTCGGCGCAGGCGCGGGAGTTCTGGCGCGAGCGCGTCGAGGACGCCCCGGAGAGCCGGCTGCCCCGGCTGCCCGGGTTCCCGACCGGCGGCCCGCGCGCCGCGCAGGTGGTGGCCGTGCCCGTACCGGACGGGACCGTCGCGGAGCTGGAGCGGCAGAGCCGCGAGCTGCGGGTGCCGCTGCGCACCACGCTGCTGACGGCCTACCTGACGGCGCTGGGGCACGTCACCGGGGAGCGGGACGTGATGGCCGGTGTCCTCGGCCACGGCCGTCCCGAGAACGAGGGCGGCGGCGAGGTGCTGGGGCTGTTCCTCAACACGCTGCCGCTGCGGGTGCGCCTCGACGCGGGCGACCGGGCCGGGCTGATCCGGCGGGTGTTCGACGCCGAGGTGGCCGCGGTGCCCCACCGGCACTACCCGCTGTTCGAGATCCAGCAGGCCGCCGGGCGCTCGCCGCTGCTGGACACCCTGTTCGACTTCCGGGACTTCCACGTGTACGGGGGCCGGTCGTCCGACGGCGTGGCCATCACCGGGCAGGAGTTCTTCGAGCAGACCGACATGCCGTGCACGGTGGCCTTCGTCCGCCTGCCCGGGGGCGGCCTGACCCTCACGCTGTCCTACGACGCCTCGCAGTTCCCGCGCGAGCAGATGGAGTCCCTGGCCGGGCGGGTGATCGACGCGCTGACCGGCGAGCCGGGCGCGGACCCGGCGGAGAACGAGACGATCGACCGGTGGAACGCCACCGGCCGTGCCCACCCGGCGGGCGGCACCCTGCACGGACTGTTCTTCGCGCAGGCCGCGCTGACCCCCGACGCCCCGGCGGTGGGCTTCGAGGGCTCCTGGGTCACCTACCGCGAGCTGGCCGCTCGCGCCTCGGCGATCGCCGCCGAGCTGTACCGGGCCGGGGTGTCGCACGACCGGCCGGTGGGGGTGCTGCTCGAACGGAGCGCGGACCTGCCGGCCGCCCTGCTGGGCGTGCTCGCGGCCGGGGGCGCCTACCTGCCGCTGGAGCCGGGCCACCCGGTCGCCCGGATGCGCGGCATGCTCGACGACGCCGGGGCCTCGGTCCTGCTGACCTCCGCCGACCTCGCCGACGAGGCGCCGGACGGGGTGCGCGTCGTCGTGCTGCCGCCCGCGGCGACCGGCCGGGCCGCGGATCTCGCCGACCCCGCCGACCTCGTCGCCGGCCTGGCCGAGGACCTTCCGGACGCGCTCGCGTACGTGATCTTCACGTCCGGGTCGACCGGGCGTCCCAAGGGCGTCGGGGTCTCGCACCGGGCGATCGTCAACCGGCTGCGCTGGATGCAGGAGACCTACCGGCTCACCGCGGCCGACCGGGTGCTGCACAAGACGCCGATCTCGTTCGACGTGTCGGTGTGGGAGCTGTTCTGGCCGCTGCTCACCGGCGCGGGCATGGTGGTGACCCGGCCGGGCGGGCACTACGAGCCCGGTCACCTCCTCGACCTCATCGAGACCGAGAAGGTCACCACGGCGCACTTCGTGCCGTCCATGCTCGACGCGTTCCTCGACACGCCCGACCTCGTCGCGGACCCCGTCCCCGCCGACGGCACGGGCACCCGGGACACCGGGGACACCGGGGACACCGGGGACGCTGCGGACGCTGCGGAGACCGCGACCGCGCTCCTGGTGGACATCGCCAAGGCGTCCGTCGCGGACGCGCCGGACGAATCGGATGAATCAGGCGAGCCGGTCGAGCCGGCCGGTGCCCGTACGGGCAGCCTGCGCCGGGTGGTGTGCTCGGGCGAGGCGCTCCCCGCCGACCTGGTGCGGCGCTTCGCCGAGCGGCTGCCCGGGGTGGAGCTGTACAACCTCTACGGCCCCACCGAGGCCGCGGTCGACGTCTCCTGGCACCGGTGCGACCCGTCCGAGCCGACGGTCCCGATCGGCCGCCCGGTCGACAACACCCGCCTGGAGGTGCTCGACGAGCGGTTCGGCCGGGCCCCGGTGGGAACCCCCGGGCAGCTGTTCATCGGCGGGGTGCAGGTGGCCCGCGGCTACCTCGGCCGCCCCGCCCTGACCGCCGAACGCTTCCTGCCCGACCCCTACGGACCCCCCGGCTCCCGCCTGTACGCCACCGGAGACCGCGCCCGCTGGCGACCCGACGGCGAACTCGACTACCTCGGCCGCCTCGACACCCAGACCAAGATCCGCGGAATGCGCGTCGAACCCGGCGAGATCGAGGCCGCGCTGCTGGCCGAACCCGAGGTCCGGGCGGCGGCCGTCGTCGCCGAGGGCGACCGCCTGATCGGCTACGTGGTGACCGCCGAGACCGTCGACTGGCGCTCCCGGCTGCGTTCCCGGCTGCCCGAGCACATGATCCCCTCGGCCTGGGTGACGCTGGACGCGCTCCCCCTCACCCACAACGGCAAGCTGGACCGCAAGGCCCTGCCCGCGCCGGAGCGGGCGGGCGGCGACGCCTTCCGGGTGCCGCCCAGGGACCCGGTCGAGGGACGGGTCGCGGCGATCTGGGAGGAGCTGTTCGACGTCCCCATGGTCGGGGTGTTCGACGACTTCTTCGACATGGGCGGGCACTCGCTGCTGGCGCTGCGGCTGGCCGTGCGGATCAGGCGGGAGTTCGGCAGGGACCTGCCGGTGGCCACCGTGCTGGCCTCGCCGACCGTGGCGGGCCTGGCCGACGTGCTGCGCCGCCCGGAGGACCTGAGCGAGCAGCGGCTGGTGACGCTCAACGCCGAGGGGGACCGCCCGCCGATCGTCCTGGTGCACGCCCTGGGCGGGCAGGTCTTCCGCTACCAGCCGATGGCCCGCAGGCTCGGGCCCGACCAGCCCGTCTACGCGATCGCCGCCGCCGGGCTGGCCCCGGGCGAGGACCCGCACACCACCATGGCCGACATGGTCGAGGACTACGTCGATCGGCTGCGCGCCGTCCGGCCGCACGGCCCGTACGTGCTGGGCGGTTTCTGCATCGGCGGGAACATCGCGATGGAGATGGCCCGGCGGCTGCGCGACCTCGGCGAGGAGGTCCCGCTGCTGGTGCTGTTCTACTCCGACGCCGACGAGCCCGTGATCAACAGCTCGCTGGAGGACGACGCCTCCCTGATGACCCACGCGCTGGCCGGAGGTCCGCTGGAGGCCGACGCCGCCGAGTTCGCCGGGCTCGGCCCGGAGGAGATGCTGGTGGCCGTCATCGCCGCGGCGAGCCGGGAGCAGCGGCTGGCCCCCGACACCGCCGACGTCGAGCAGGCCCGGCGCTTCCTGCGGGTGTTCCGGGCCAACGCGCACGCGGTCGGCCGCTACCGGCACGAGCCGTACGACGGTGACGTGGCGCTGTTCGCCCCCACCGGGGACCGGCCCGACCTGGGCTGGCGCGACGTGGTGAAGGGGAACCTCGCGATCGAGGCGATCCCCGGCGAGCGCGTGGTCATCCTGTTCGAACCCCTGGTCGCCGAGGCGGCCGCCAAGCTGAGGAGTTGGATCGACCATGGTGTCACCGGACACTGAGAGCACCCGGGGCGCCGGGAACGCGGGGCCGCCCCGGCTCGCGGACGGCGCCGAGAGCCCCGGCGGCGTCCCGTCCGCCGGGTCGGCGGCGCCAGCGACCGTCACCGGCCCTCCCGGGGAGCCCGCGGGACCGGCCGCGCCCGCCGGGGTCGTCGGCCCCGCCGGGGAGGCCGCGGGACCGACGGACCCCGCCGCGCTCGGCGACGGCGGCGTTTCCGGCGGCCCCGGTGGCCCGGGCGAGCCCGGAGACCCGAAGGACGCCGGGGAGGGGGAACGGCCCGGGCAGGGCGGGGGCGGCGGCAGCCTCTGGAGCAACCAGGACTTCCTCCGCCTGTGGACCGGCCAGACCCTCTCCCAGTTCGGCTCGCAGATCTCCTACCTGGTGATCCCGCTGATCGCCATCGTCACGCTGGGGGCGAGCTCGACCGAGATGGGCATCCTCGGCGCGCTGCTCCGGCTGCCGATGCTGGGCTTCCTGCTGTTCGGCGTCTACATCGACCGGATGCGCAAGCGGCCGGTGCTGATCTGGTCGGACCTGGGCCGGGCCGCGGTGCTCGCCCTGGTGCCGCTGATGTACGTGATGGACTCCCTCACGCTCGGCGTGCTGTACGTCGTCGTGTTCCTGCTGAGCCTGCTGTCGGTGCTGTTCCAGGTCGCCTACCGCTCCTACTTCCCGCTGCTCGTCCCGCTGCACCAGCTCGGCGAGGGCAACGGCAAGCTGCAGCTGAGCGAGTCGCTGGCGCAGACGGCCGGTCCGGGCGTCGGCTCGGCACTGCTCAAGGTGGTGGCCGCGCCGCTGCTCATCATGATCGACGTGCTCACGTACCTGTTCTCCGCGATCGCGATCATGCTCATCCGCAAGCGCGAGGACGCCCCCGTCCCCGACGAGGAGACGGCCGGGAGCGTGCACCGGGCGATCTGGGCGGGCTTCAAGTGGATCATGGACCAGCCGATGATCCGGCCGCTGGCCATCGCCAGCGGGCTGTACTCGTTCTTCGTCATGGGCGCGATGCAGTCGATCTACGTGCTGTTCCTGCTGCGGGGCGGGCCCAACCTGCCCCCGGAGTGGGTGGGCATCGTGATGGCGACCGGCGGTGTCGGCGCCATCCTCGGCGCGACCATGTCGGTGAGGACCATGCGCGGCATCGGGATCGGCCCGACACTGCTGTGGAGCACGGTCGTCGGCAACTGCGCGCTGCTGCTGATCCCGTTCGCGTCCGGACCGGTCTGGCTGGCCGCCGGGATGCTCGGCCTCTCCCAGTTCGTCGTCTGGGCGAGCAACCAGGTCTTCTTCGTCAGCAACATGACCCTGGTCCAGTCGATCACGCCGCCGCACCTGCAGGCCAGGGTGATCGGCACGATCTACTCCCTCGGCCTGATCCCGGCGCCGCTCGGCGCCCTGGGCGCGGGCCTGCTCGGCGAGACCCTCGGCCTGCGTACGGCCATCCTGTTCGCGGTCGTCGCCGGGGCCATCCTGCCCATCCTGCTGCTGGTCTTCTCCCCGATCCCGAAGGTGAAGGAGATCCCCGGCACCTGACCGGTCGCGGGCCCTCCCCCACCGCGGGAGGGCCCGTCACCGGCCGGTCCTCTCCGTCGCGAGAGGGCCGATCCACGGCCGGTCGTCCCCACCGCGGAGGGCCCCTCACCGGCCGGTCGTCCCGGCGACGCGCCGGTGGGCCGATACGATGCACGCGGCCGGACGACCCGGCCTGCTCGGCCTTCCCGGCCGCCGTGCCCCGCGCCATCCCGTCAGGAGACCCATGACCACCCTCGCCGACAGGACCGTCGCGGCCCTGCGCACCACCCATGACGACCTGACCGCCTTCGTCCGTGATCTGGACGCCGCCGACCTCACCCGGCCCTCGGGCTGCTCGGAGTGGACCGTCGCCCAGGTGCTCAGCCACCTGGGCAGCGGCGCGGAGATCGGCCTGGCCACGCTGCGCGCGGCACAGGAGGGCCGGGACGCCCCGGACTCGGACTTCATGAACTCGGTCTGGGACCGCTGGAACGCCAAGGGCCCCAAGGAGCAGGCCGAGGACTTCGCGCCCGCGGACGCCGAGCTCGTCTCCGCGTACGAGAGCCTGGACGCCACCGCCCGCGAGGAGCTGCGGATCAAGCTGGGCTTCCTGCCCGAGCCCGGCGACGTCGCGCTGGTGGCCGGGATGCGCCTGAACGAGACCGCCCTGCACACCTGGGACGTGCGGGTCGCCTTCGACCCCGCGGCCGCCCTGGCGCCGGAGACCGCCGGGGTGCTGACCGACCTGCACGCCGGGCCGCTCGGCTTCCTCATCGGTTTCATCGGCAGGTCCGACGCCCTGGACCCGCGCCTGGCCACCACCCTGCGGGTGGAGACCACCGGCCCCGAGCGCGTGCTGGGCCTGACCCTGGGCGAGACCGTCGGCTTCAGCGAGGCCCCCGAGCGGGCCGACGTGGTGCTGTCCCTGCCCGCCGAGGCGTGGATCCGCCTGCTCACCGGCAGGCTGGCACCGGAGCACACCCCGGCGCCGGTGACGGTGACCGGCGACGGGGTCACCCTGGAGGACCTGCGCCGGGTGTTCCCGGGCTTCTGAGCCCGGCCCCCGAGCCCGGCCCCCGAGCCCGGCCCGTGAGCCCGGCCCGTGAGACCGGGTCCTGAGACCGGGTCCCGAGGGGTCCGGTCCGCTGCTACCAGGGCACGGGGCCCCTGTCGTCGCTGAAGGTGCCGGTGGGCCCACCGGCGGGGACGGTGGCCATCCGGACCGCGGCCACGGCCCCCTGGGCGGGGGTGCGGTGGCCGGAGTGGCCGTTCAGGTCGGTGGCGCAGTAACCGGGGTCGACGGCGTTGACCAGGATGCCGTCGGGCTCCAGGTCCTTGGCGTACTGGACGGTCAGGGCGTTGAGCGCGGTCTTGGACGGGACGTAGCCCACGGCCAGGGGCAGGTCGTCGGCGCTGAGCCCGGCGTAGACGACGGCGGCCACCTGTGGGTCGGTCATGGCGCCCAGCGAACCGGCGCCGCTGGAGACGTTGACGATGCGCGGGGCGCTCGATCGGCGCAGCAGCGGCAGCAGGGCGTTGGTGACGGTGACGACGCCGAAGACGTTGGTCTCGAAGATGCTGCGCAGGACGTCGAGGTTCGCGGTCCGGGGCCGCTGGTCGGCCAGGCCGCTCCCCGGAGGAGCCGCCACGCCCGCGTTGTTGACCAGCACGTCGAGCCTGCCGTACCGGGCCTCGACCTCGGCCGCGGCCGCGGCGACGGAGGCCGGGTCGGTCACGTCGAGCACGACGGAGGTGGCCTCGGCGCCGGTGGCGCGCAGCTCCGCAGCGGCCTTCTCCCCCGGCTCGGCGCCGCGGGCCGCGATCACGACGGTGTGCCCGAGGGCGGCGAGCCGGGCGGCGATCTCGCGGCCGATGCCCTTGTTGGCGCCCGTGACCAGGGCGATCATGGTGTCGTCGGTGGTGTTCATGCCTCCAGGGCACCACGGGGCGGCCCGCACGGGCCAACACCGATACCACATCGACCGATACCCTGGAGGTATGGACGTACCGGAGACGCGGGAGCTCGCGTATTTCGTGGCCGTCGCCGAGGAGCTGCACTTCGGCCGCGCGGCCCGGCGGCTCGGCATGGCGCAGCCACCGCTGTCACGGGCCGTCCAGCGGCTCGAACGGCGGATGGGCGTGACGCTGCTGGAGCGCACCAGCCGCTCGGTGAGCCTGACGCCCGCGGGCAGGGTCTTCCTCGCCGAGAGCCGCAAGGCGCTCGACGCGGCCGCCGCCGCGATGCGCCGGGCACAGCGGGCCGGACGGGAGGTGCCGCGGCTGACGGTGGCGATGAAGTCCGACGGGGACGCGGGCCTGCTGGAGCGGATCATCCCCCTCTACCGGCGGGATCCGGACGCCGTCGAGGTCGAGGTGGTGGTGTGCGAGATCGGCGAGCAGGCGCGGATGCTGCGCGACGGGCGCGTCGACCTCGCCTTCCTGCACGCCCCCTACGACGACCTCGACGGGTTCGACACCGAGCTGCTGCTGACCGAGGAGCACGTGGCCGTGCTGTCGCGCCACCACCGGCTGGCCGGACGCGCCGTCCTGACGCCGGCCGACCTCGACGACGACCCGGTGCCCGTCTGGACCGGCCCGCAGGCGGACGGTCCGCAGGTACGCGACCCGGGACAGCTGGTGCAGCTGATCGCCCTGAACCAGATGACCGCCGTGGTCCCCGGCTCGGCGCGGCGCCACCTGCGGCCGGAGGTGGTGTGCGTGCCGCTGCTCGACCCGCCGAGGAGCTCGCTCCTGCTGGCGTGGCCCGAGCGGACCCGGTCGCGGGCGGTGGCCGCCTTCGTCCGGGCGAGCACGGAGATCGCCGCCGCAGACCCGGTGGGCCGGAGGGTGCCGGCTCTCTGAGACGTGCCCGGCGATTCGCGGCGGGATCACGTCCGGCGGCAGCCCGCGAGCTCAGAGGATCACGCCTCAGTCGACGAGCCCGGACCGGTAGGCGAACACGACGAGTTGCGCGCGGTCGCGGGCGCCGAGCTTGACCATGGCGCGGCTCACGTGCGTGCGGGCGGTGGCGGTGCTGATGCGAAGGCGCCTGCCGATCTCGTCGTTGGCGAGACCCTCCGCGGCGAGCACCATGACCTCGCGTTCCCGGTCGGTGAGGGTGTGCAGTTCCGGGTGGGGCAGCCTCGTGCGGGGCCGGAGCGTGGCGAACTCCCGGAGCAGTGTGCGGGTGACCGACGGTGACATCAGCGCGCCGCCGTCGGCGACGGTGCGGATGGCGCGGAGAATCTCCGCAGGCGTGGTGTCCTTGAGCAGGAAGCCGCTCGCTCCGTTCCGCAGGGCGTCGAAGACGTACCGGTCGTGTTCGAAGGTGGTGAGCACGATGACGCGTGTCTCGCTCAGGCGGGGGTCGGCGACGATCCTGCGGGTCGCCTCCAGCCCGTCGATGCCCGGCATGCGGATGTCCATCAGCACGACGTCCGGTCTGGTGCGGACGGCCGTCGCCACCGCGGCGAGGCCGTCGGCGGCCTCGCCGACGCAGGTGAGGCCGTCCTCGTCGGCGATGAGGGTGCGCAGCCCGAGCCGGACGAGGTCCTGGTCGTCGGCGATCAGGATGCTGATCATGTGCCGCCCCCGGTGGGAAGCCGCGCGCGGACCTCGAACCGCCGGGCCACCGGTCCGGCGGCGAAGTCACCGCCCAGCGCCTCCACCCGTGCCCGCATCCCGCTGATGCCGGTGCCGGTGCCGGGTGCGGGCATGCCGGTGATCGGGTTCACGACCGTGATCGTGACACTGTCGGCGGTGTACCGGACGGTGACGTCGGCCCGCTCGCAGCGTCCGTGCCGCAACACGTTCGTGAGCGATTCCTGCACGATGCGGTACCCGGCCAGGTCGACCTGCGGGGGAACGGCGCCGGAACGCGTCCCCGTGGTGTCGACGCGTACCGTCACGCCCGCGTCGGCCATCCGCCCGCGCAGGTCGTCCAGGCGGCCGAGGCCCGCGGCGGGGGCGTGGTCGTCGCCGTCGGCGTGCCGCACGACGGCCAGTGTGGTGCGCAGTTCGCCGAGCGCCTGCCCGCTGCTCCGGCTGATCGCCTCCAGTGCCACCCGGGCCTGCTCGGGCCGCCGGGACATGACGTGCAGGGCGACATCGGCCTGCATCTTGATGGCGGCCAGGCCGTGCCCGACGACGTCGTGGACCTCCTGGGCGACGCGGAGACGCTCGTCGCTCAGCCCCTGCCGTATCGCCTCGGCCCGTGCCCGCCGGTCGGCCTGGTGCCGCAGGCGCAAGCTGTGTCCCAGGGCGCCGGGAACGGCCACCCAGGCGGCCGTCGGCACCACGCCCAGCCACCCCAGCGCGCGGTCGGAGGTGAGCAGATGGACCAGGAGCAGCGCCGACGTCGCCGCCGCACACCAGGCGAAGGCCCGGGGAGGCGCATGCCTGGCCGCGCTGTACACCGCGATCATGAGCACCAGGATGACGGGACCGTAGGCGTACCCCAGCGCGAGGTACACGCCGGTGCAGACCGCCGCGGTCGTCAGCGTCACGAGCGGCCGGCGCCGGCGCGCCGCCAGGCCGAGTGCCGCGATCACCACCAGGACATGGCCCCACGTGCCCATCGGTACCGACGGGCGGCCGACCTCGTCGGCCACGGCGCTGCCGGCGACGGCGGCGACGGCGAGCAGGGCGGCCGTGCCCAGGTCCGCCGCCGAGGAACGGATCCACCCCATCCGGTCATCCTGGCAGGCCGGCGACCGTGCCGCGTACGCGATTCTGCGTACGACCACCGACGCGATCGAGCCGATGCCGGCGCCACCGCGCCCCGGCATGCTGCGTCGATGACCGATCGAGTGACAACCACGTCGACCACACCCCGCAGGCTCACGGTCTGCGGGCTCGCCACAGGCGCCGCCGGCATCGCGATGCTGTGGGCGTCGGGAGTCGAGTTCCCGTTCTACCCGCCACCGGGTCTGCTGATCCTGGCGGGCGGCGCCGCGTTCGTCGGTCTGGTGAAGCGGGCCTGGGCGCCGGGCGTCGGCGCGTTCCTGGGCCTGTTCGTGATCGCCGGGTTCGTCCTGTCCAGCGTGGTCAGCGGGGCCGGCATCGGTTACCTGACCGGCGACGCGGGCGCCGGCGGGGTGATCGGCACCGTGACACAGCTGGCCGGTGTCGCCGTCGCCCTGGTGGCCGGTTCGATCGCCGTCGGACGGGAACGCCGGGCCGGGCGATGACCGTGCCGCGTCCGCGAGGCGCATGGCCGATGTTCGCCGCCGCGCTCGTCGTCGGTGTCGTCCTCCTCGTCCCGTACCTGGGGCTCGACATCGACGACAGCCGCCTGGAGGTGAGCGGGACCCTGCACTACCGCATGCTCGTGGTGCACATCTTCACGGCCGCGGTCGCGATCGTGCTCGGCCCGCTGCAGTTCATGCCCGGGGTGCGGGCGCGCCGGACCCTGCACCGCACGATCGGCCGGGTCTACCTCGTCGCCGGGGTCCTGCCCTCCGCGGTGACCGCGATCCCGGTCGCGTTGTGGTCCGGCCGCATCGTCACCCAGATCGGCCTCACCACCGCAGCCGTCCTCTGGCTGGTCACCGGTGGACTCGCCTACCGTGCCGCCCGCCGCCGGGACTTCTCCGGCCACCGGGACTGGATGACGCGCAACTACGCGCTGACGTTCCTCGCCGTCACCTCGCGTGTCCTCACCCCGCTGCTGCTCCTGGCCCAGGTTCCGTTCGTCTCCGGCGACGCCGGACCGATCGGGGAACGCGTCCGATCCCTGATCCCGGTCGGCCAGACCCTCGGCTGGATCGTCGACCTCGTCGTGGCGGAGAGCGTCATCAGGCGCCGCCGGCGGGACGGCCACCACACCGGATCGCCGGACACGCCTTAGGGCGCCACGACGGGTGCGGCCGTCGGCGGCGTTCCCGGGGAGCGCGGGCCCCGGCCGGTGAGGGCGATCAGCCGTTCGAGGCTCTCGTCGACGTCCGCGCTCCGCCGGAAGCCCCCGACCACCCGCGGCGTGGCGAACCGGTGCCGCCTGCGGGGGACGTTCCCCGGAGGCGGTTTCGGCGGCCCGGTCGGAAAGCGCGCAAGGAGGGTTGACAGCCGATGTCAGCGCAATCATCCTTGCTGCGGGAGCGCTCTTTCACGGTTAAAAATAAGTGGTGATACATGGCCGGGGGATGTCCCGCCGCCACTCGCCACGCCCCACCGGCGGGCATGCCGGTCGCTCCCCTCACCCCCCGTGCCCGGAAGGAACCCACCGTGCGAAGACCACAGGTCCTGTTGCGCACCCTGGCGGCGGTCGTGCTCGCCGCCGGCGGCGCCGCCGCCCTCACCCATCCCGCCGCGCAGGCCGCCACCGCCGTCGTCCAGGCGGAGTCGTACGCCGCCCAGTCCGGCGTGCAGGTGGAGGCGACCGCCGACACCGGCGGCGGCCAGAACGCCGCCTACCTCGCCTCCGGTGACTGGATGCGCTTCGACGGCGTCGACCTGGGCACCGGTCCGCTGACGGTCTCCGCCCGCGTCGCCTCCGCCGTCGGCTCGGGCACGGTCGAGCTGCGCACCGGGTCCCTGACCGGGCCGCTGCTGGCGAGCCTCCCGATCACGACGAACGCCGGCTGGCAGAACTGGGTCACCGCGACCGCGACCGCCGCCACCCACCCGGCCGGCGCGCAGACGGTGTTCGCCGTCATGCGCAACACCACGGCCGGCGACTTCGTGAACATCAACTGGTTCTCCTTCGAGACCGGCGCCCCGTCCGGCAACGGCTGGGTCGCCGTCGACCAGGCGGCGTGGAACGTCCAGCTCGCGGCGTTCAGGGCGATGACCCCGGCCCCGGTGCCCGGCCACGTGGTGCGGGTGCCGGAGTTCAACGCCACCTGCGCCTACAGCCACTCCAGGCCCGACGACCCGATCATCTTCCCCGGCCTGCCCGGTGCCTCCCACATGCACACCTTCATGGGAAACCGCGGCACCGACGCCTCCACCACCACGCAGAGCCTGCTCGCCAACACCGCGACGAGCTGCGCACCGGCCGCGGACCCGTCGGCGTACTGGATCCCGACCCTGTACGAGGGTGGCAAGGCCATCGAGCCCAAGGACGTGATCGTCTACTACGGCTCGCGCCTGCCGGACGCGACCAAGACGGTGCCGTTCCCGACGGGCTTCCGCATGATCGCCGGAAGCGCCACGTCGCAGGTGCCCACCCCCAAGGGCTCGGTCAACCAGTTCTACTGCGCCGGACCGGGCGGCGAGATCGGGCGCAGCGCCGACGGCAACTGGCCGGTGTGCGCCCCGACCGCCAACCTGATGTTCCAGCTCGTCTTCCCCGACTGCTGGGACGGCAGGCACCTGGACAGCCCCAACCACAAGTCGCACGTGGCCTACAACTACACCGGCGCGTGCGGCGGAGACCACCCGGTCGCCATCCCCTCGGTCTCGTTCGTCATCTCCTACCCGACCAAGGGCGGCGCCGACGGCTTCCGCCTGGCGTCGGGGATGGCCTCCTCGATGCACGGCGACTTCTTCAACGCCTGGAACGAGAGCGCGCTCGGCCACCGGGTCAAGGACTGCATCGTGCAGAGCGCCAAGTGCAACACCGCGGGAACCTTCTGAACCACCTCGCGGAAACCTTCTGAACCACCCCGCGGCCGGGGTCCCGACCCCGGCCGCGGCCCCCTCGGAGACCGGCGATCCACCGTAGAGGAGCCGGACCGTCCCCGCCCGCCTCGTCGTCGGGCCCGGCACCGAGGCGACGGCCGGCCGGTGGGGCAGAGCCGGTACGGCGAGCGGCGTACCGGTGTATCGCCGGGTGGTACGCGTCATAACCCGAAGTGGGACACGGTCGACGACCGGTGAACGCGGAGCATCCGGCGCTTCGTGATCCGCCGGGATCGCGCGGCCCACAGGTCGCACGATCCCGACGGGATCCGGAAAACGTCAGGTCACCAGGTCGGCGACCAGTTCCAGCTGTTCCATGCGCAGCCGCAGGGTCGGGGTGACCAGGCCGACGACCAGGCTGGTGGCCCCCGCCTCGCGGTAGGCGGCGACGCGCTCGCGGAGCTTGCCGGGCGGCCCGCACATCGTCATCGCGTCGACCAGGCCGTCCGGGAGCAGCGACATGGCCTCGCCCTGGCGTCCGGCCAGGAACGCCTCCTGGATCGCCTCGGCCTCCTTCTCGAAGCCCAGGGAGCGGGCCAGCCGGTTGTAGAAGTTGGTCCGGCGCGAGCCCATGCCGCCCAGGTAGAGGGCGAGCATCGGCCGCATCATGTCGAAGGCCAGCTCCTCGTCCTCGTCGACGAGGGTGAGGATCATCGGGGCGACGTCGAAGCCGTCCAGGGTGCGGCCGGCCCGGGCCGCACCCGCGCGCAGGTGCGCCGTGCGCTCGGCCAGGTGCTCGGGCGGGAAGTGGATCGCCAGCCAGCCGTCGGCCAGCTCCCCGGCCAGCGCGGTCGTCTCCGGGCCCATCGCGCCGAGGTAGACGGGAAGGCGCTTCTGGACCGGGGAGACGCCCAGCGAGAGCTCCTTGCCCTGGCCTCCGGGGAGCGGCAGCGTCATCGTCTCGCCCGCGTAGCTCACCGGACGGCCCTCCAGGGCCAGGCGCAGCACCGACAGGTAGTCGCGGGCGCGGGCCAGCGGGCGGTCGAACCGCTCACCGTGCCAGCCCTCCACCACCTGCGGCCCGGACACGCCCACGCCCAGGCGGGCCCGGCCGCCGGAGACCTGGTCGATGGTGGCGGCCGTCATCGCGGCCACCACGGGCTTGCGGCCCGACATCTGCAGCACGCCGGTGCCGAGCCCGATCCGCTCGGTCTGCCCGGCGATCCAGGCCATCAGGCTGGCCGGGTCGGTGCCGTAGGTCTCCGCGGCCCACACCGACTCGTAGCCCAGCCGCTCGGCCTCGCGGACCAGGGCGAGGTGGTCGGCCGGTCCGAGACCGGCCCCGCCCCAGTAGCTCATGCTGTAACCGAGACGCATCCGATCTCCTCTGCTATGACGGCGGCGAGCAGGTCGGGGACCTCCTCGGCCAGCCAGTGTGACGCCTCCAGCTCGCGCAGCGAGAGCGGCCTGGCGCTCTGCCTGCGCCAGCCGAGCAGCCCGCCGCGCGACACCGAGCCGTCGCGGCTGCCGTACAGGACGGTGATGGGGGTGGGCAGCGGCGGCCCGGGGCGGTGCCGGTACCCGGCGAGCATGCCGAAGTCGGCCCGCAGGGCGGGCTCCAGGAGGGGCCGGAGCACCTCGCGCTCGGCGACCTCCGCCGGGACCCCGCCCAGCTCGATGAGCTGGTCCCAGAACAGCCAGGAGGGCAGGGACGGCAGCCTGCGCAGCAGGAGCGTGACGTCCGGCGCGGCGAAGGACCCCACCAGCAGCCGCACCGGCACCGAACCCGGACCTGGTGCCGCACCGGAGACCGAACCCGGCCCCGGCCCTGAACCAGGGGATGGCGCGAGCTCGGCCAGGCGGCGGCAGACCAGGTAGGCCAGCAGCGCGCCGCTGCAGTAGCCGAACAGCGCGTACGGCTCCCGTGCCGTCGCCAGCAGGTCGCGGGCCAGCGCGTCGACGAGCGCGTCGAGGTCGTCCGGCGGCGGTTCGGCCAGCCTGGCCTGGCGGCCGGGCAGGTTCAGCCCCCACACCTCGACCTCGTCGGGGAAGCGCTCGGCCAGGCCGGTGAGCGAGGCCGGGCCGCTGCCCGCGTTGGGGAAGGCGTACAGGCGGATGCGGCCCTCCCGCCGCTCCCCCACCGGCACGAACCACGGGGAGGAGGTCACGACCTGGCCCCTTCCTGGATGTAGGCGGCCAGCTCGGCCGGGGTGGGATGGTCGAAGACCGCGCGCACGCCGATCGGGTGACCGGCGAGGTCCTCCAGGGGGGCGATGAGCCGCACCGCGAGCACCGAGTGCCCCCCGTTGAGGAAGAAGTTGTCGTGCTCGCCCAGGTTCGGGCGGCGCAACGCCTCCCGCCAGAGCCGCAGCACCCCCTCGGCGAGCTCCGAGCTCGCCGGGGCCTGCGGGGCGGCGGGCGAGTCGTCCTCGGGAACGGTCAGCGCCCGATGGTCGATCTTGCCGTTGGCCGTCATGGGGAGCTCCCCGGCCAGCACGATCCCCGAGGGCACCGCGTAGTCCGGCAGCCGCGTCCCGGCGTAGCGCCACAGCTCCTGGCGCAGGGCCGCGCCGGTCTCCTCGTCGGGCATGGACGTGGGCTGCACGAACGCCACCAGCCGCTCGTCGTGCACGATGACGGCCGCGACCTTGACGGTGTCGTGGTGGTGCAGCACCGCCTCGATCTCGCCCAGTTCGATCCGGTGACCGCGCAGCTTGATCTGGCGGTCGTCGCGGCCCAGCAGTTCCAGGGCCCCGTCGTGCCTGAGCCGGGCCATGTCCCCGGTGCGGTAGAAGCGCCCGTGGCGGGGGTGC
This sequence comes from Streptosporangium longisporum, assembly GCF_039534895.1. Lineage (NCBI taxonomy): Bacteria > Bacillati > Actinomycetota > Actinomycetes > Streptosporangiales > Streptosporangiaceae > Streptosporangium > Streptosporangium longisporum. The sequence goes on from NZ_BAAAWD010000019.1 coordinate 700,672, forward strand.
TCCCCGAACCGCTCCGCGGTGAGCTCGGGCCGGTTGACGTACCCGGCGCTCACCCCGTCGCCGGCCACGCACAGCTCACCCGGCACCCCCGGCGGGGCCTCGCGCCCGTCCGCGTCCCGGATGAACAGGCGCGTGTTGGCGAGCGGCACCCCGATCGGCACCGGGTCGGACGGCGGGGAGGTGATCTCCGCGGCGGTGGACCAGATGGTCGTCTCGGTCGGGCCGTAGACGTTGAACAGCCGGCAGCCCAGGCCGAGCAGGTCGGCGGCGAGCGCGGCGGGCATGGGTTCGCCGCCGCAGAGCACGATCCTGCCGTCCAGCTCGTCGCCCGCCTCCGGGGCGATGAGCCGCCACGCCGTCGGGGTGGCCTGCACCACCCGCACGTCCCGGGCCACGATGAGCTCCAGGAACCTGCGCGGCTGGAGCTGGTCGTCGTCGGAGGCGACGACCAGGGTCCCGCCGACGACCAGCGGCAGCATCAGCTCCAGCGCGGAGATGTCGAACGAGGTGGTGGTGGACCACAGCACCGCGTCCGACGCCCCGGCCCCGAGCCGGTCGGCGAAGTCCAGCACGAGGTTGGCCAGGTTGCCGTGGGTGACGGCGACCCCCTTGGGACGGCCGGTGGAGCCCGAGGTGTAGATCACGTACGCGACGGAGTCGCCGGTGATCGCCGCGGCGAGCTCGGCCGGGTCCGGCCGGTGCGCGGACGCGCCGTTCGCACCCCCCGCGTCCCCGGCGCCGGTCACCGGGGACGCGGGCATCGCGATCACCGGGACCTCCCCCGCCCAGGGAGCGTCGGCGTCGGAGATCACCAGCCGGGCGCGGCAGTCCTCCACCTGGTAGGCCAGGCGCAGCTCGGGCTGGCGCGGGTCCAGCGGCAGGTAGGCGGCTCCGGCCGCCCAGACCCCCAGCACGGCGGCGACCGTCTCCGCCGAGCGGGGCAGGCCGAGGGCCACGATGTCGCCGGGCCCGACGCCGTGCGCGACCAGCGTGTCCCTGACCGTGACCCCCCAGGCGAGCAGCTCGTCGTAGCCGACCTCCCGCTCCCCGTCGCGGATCGCGGTCCCGGTACGGGCGGCGATCCTCTCCGGCAGCGTGGGCGGACCCTGCCAGGTCCGCGCGGTGTCGTTGAGCCGGTCGAGCAGGTCGCGGTCGGACGCGGCCATCGCCTCCAGCGCCCGCTGCGGGCGCCCGCCCTCCTCGGCGGCCCGGCGCAGCAGCGCGGTCATCCTGGCGACGAACGCGGCGATCTCGGCCTCGTCGTGGACCTCGGTGCTGTGCCAGACGCGGATGGTGAGCCTGCCGGGCTCCTGCACCGCGATGCACTGCAGGTCCAGGCGGCTGCGGTCGAACAGGTCCTCGACGTACTCGGGGACCGAGCCCTGGATGCTCACCTGCTCGTCGGTCCACGGCCGGTAGTTGAACATGTGCCGGAACAGCGGCACCCGCCAGTCACCGGTGTCGTGCCCGCGCTCGACCAGTACCGCCTCCACCGAGGCGTCGGCGTGCTCGACCGCCTCGAAGAAGGCGTCCTCGACCCGCCGGACCAGGGCCGGGAAGTCCTCGTCCGGGTCGGCGAGCACCCGGATCGGCAGCGTGCTGACGCCGTAGCCGACGTGCCCGCGCATCGCGGCCGTGCGGGTGGTGACGGGCATCGCGGCCACCAGGTCGGGGCCGGCGCCGTGCGCGCGCAGGGTGAGCATGAACGCCGCCGCCAGCACGATGTTGTCGGTGGTGCGCAGGCCCGTCCGGAGCGTGTCGAGGGCCCGGCGGGTGTCGGCGTCCACCTCCCACGAGCAGGTGTGCCCGGCGAAGGTGGGCCGGGCGGGCGAGGGCCTGCTGCCGGGCAGCACCATCGCGGCGGGGTCGACGTCGCGGAGCCGGTCCAGCCAGTACTCCAGCGAGCCGCGCGAGGCGCGTCCCGGCTCCAGCATGGGCGCGGTGCCGGTGAGCGCGGCCGGGAGCGGCTCCTGGCTGGTCTGCGCGTCGTAGAAGCCGCCCAGCTCCTCCACGAGGAACTGCATCGAGGTGGCGTCCACGATGATGTGGTGCGCGACCAGGCAGACCACGCTGCCGCCGCCGTCGGGCAGCGTGAAGTGCCCCGCCCGCAGCAGCAGGTCGCGGTCCAGGTCGAAGGGCACGTCCAGGAACGCCTGCAGGTCGGCGACCAGCGTCTCCTCGGTGGTGGCGGCGTTGACCAGCTTGATCTGCGCGTCCTTGGGGGCGGTGAGGTGGCGCACGGGCGCGCCGTCCACCTCGGGGAACCGCAGGCGCAGCGCCGGGTGCCGCTTGAGCAGCCGGTTCACCGCGATCTGCAGCGGGAGCCTGCGCAGCGGCTCGCGGGTCCTGAACGCCACCGCGAGGTTGGACACCCCGCTCGACCCGGCGAGCTGCTCCAGCACCCAGAACGAGTACGGGACCGCCTCGGGCCTGCGCAGCGGCTCCTCGGGTTCGGGCAGGCCCTCGGGCGAGGGCAGCGGGAGCCCGGCCGCCGCGGCCCGCTCCCCCGGCTCCAGGCCGGAGTCCCCGGCCGTCCCCGCGTCCCCGGTCTCGCGGCCGGGCGGGGCGGGCGCGGGGGCGACGGTCTCCGGTGCCGCGACGGGCACCCGGGCCGGTACGGGGTCCCGCGGCCGGGCGGGGGCCGGTGCGGCGGTGCCGTACCGGCCGGGGACGGGCAGGCGCTGCAGGGGGTGGTCGGGGTCGAGCGCGACCCAGTCCACCGGGCAGCCGAGGGTCCACAGCCGGGCGACGGCCGCGAGCAGGCCGTGCCGGTCGTCACCGCAGTCGAGGGTCGTCCCGGCGGCGGCCCGTCCGGCGCGCTCCCCGGCCGTCCCGACCAGCAGGGACGGTGACGGCACCGGATCCGCGGCCGGGGTCCCCGGCCCGGAGGCCGGCGCGGGAACCGGCGCGGGGACCGGCGTGGAGGAGGCCAGGCGGGCGATCGCCTCGTCCAGGTCCACGGCCCTGGACAGGACCGCGGCGGTGAGCTCGCCGACGCCCTCCCCCGAGCAGGCGAGGGGAGTGATCCCCCAGCCGGTCAGGGTGGCCGCCAGCGCGTGGGTGACCGCGAACGTCACCGGGTCGTCGTCGCGTTCCCCGGCGAGCCAGGCGTCGTGGAGGTCGACGCCGTGCCGCTCGAAGCCCTCCAGGCAGACGTCCACGGCCTCGCTGAACAGCCGCTCCGTGCCGTAGAGGGAGGCGCCCAGCCGTCCGGCGCCGCCGGAGGGGAACACGAAGGCGGCACCGGCCGCGCCGTCCGCCACCCCGGCGGAGGCCGAGGCCAGGGCCCGCGCGGCCTCGGCCGGGGTCGCGGCCACGACCGCTCCCCGTACCGGGTGCGCGGTGCGGCCCCGCTGCAGGACGGCCACGGCGTCGGCGAACCGGTCGGCCGGCAGGGCGGCGAAGAACTCCGCCAGCCCGGCCCGTACGGTCTCGGCCTCCTCGGCCGTGCGGCCCGACCACACCACGACGCGAGGCCGGGAGTCGGCGGGCAGGTGGACCGGCGGGAAGCCGTCCCGCACCGCCGGCGACACCCCGGACGCGGACGGCTCCCGGCCGGGCGATCCGGGCCCGCTGCGGGCGGGACCGGAGCCTGTCGGGGAGCCTGCCGCGGAGCCGGAGCCGGAGCCGGTCATGGTGTCGACCGGGATGTCGATCACGGCGCGTACCAGGTCGCCGTCGAGCAGGGCGTCGTCCAGGCGCCGGAGCACGATCCGGACGCCCGGTGCGGCGACACCGCGCAGGCGCGGCCCGGCCGGGGCCACCGCGAGGTCGCAGGCGCCCGAGGCCAGGGCCAGGCAGGCGGCCTCGGCGGTGTCGTGCAGCGCGAACACGCCGGGCGGGCGGGCCGGGTCGTGCCCGGCGTCCTCCAGGGCGGCCTCCACGGCCGCGTCCAGCACCCCTGGAGCGTTCTGTGGCCCGTTCCCGGCACCGGTGACGCCCGTGACGCCACCGGCCCCCCGGACGTCCTGTCCGCCCTCTGTGTTCCGTACCGCCGCGGTGTCCCCCGTCGTCCCGGCGCCCCGTACGGCCTCGGCCGGGGAGGCGGGGAGCGACGCGTGTGAGCCCGTGCCGATCACGGCGATCGGCGAAGTGGTCGTCACCGAGGCGACCCGCCGTCGCGGCGGATGCGGGAGCGCACGTCCCGGCGGCTGCCGCCGACCGGACGCAGGCGCGGGGGCTCGCTCTTCACCGGTTCCTGCGCGCCCTCGACGAGGCGGCTCAGCGCCCGCACGTTGGGCCGGGTGAACATCGACGTGACCGGGAAGTCCAGGCCGAGCACACCCGTGAGGTCGGCGTGCAGCTCGACCAGCGCCATGGAGTTCAGCCCGGCCTCGAAGAAGTTCTCGTCGGGGTCGACGGGCCGTCCCAGGCGCGCCTCTATCATCTCCGCGACCGTGTCGGCGGCCGAGACGCGGTGCCCGGGGAGGCCCGGCGGTCTGCCCGCCGCCTCTTCGCGTCGCGACTCCGCTCCTCCCGGCCGACTGCCCTGGATCATCCGGTGCCTCTCGTTCAGTTCGTGGGGCGGCCCGATTCAGGGCACGCCATGGACCGATCCTCTGACACCTATTCGGACACGACAAGGGTATATTTTTCGCCTTTTTGAATCGTGACCGGACGGATGCCTTCGAACACGCGTACGGCCACCGCCGAAGCGGTGGCCGTACGGGCCGGAAACAGGCCGGAAGCGGACAGGGAGGAATCAGGCGGGGTTGGAGACCGCCGCCCCGATGGTGTGCACACGCAGGGCGTTCGTGGAACCGGCGGTGCCGGGAGGCGAGCCGGCGACGATGACGACCTTGTCGCCCTTCTCCAGGCGGGAGTTGGCCAGCAGCGAGGCCTCCACCTGGCGGACCATGTCGTCGGTGTGGTGCACGAACGGCACCTCGAAGGTCTCCACGCCCCAGGTCAGCGCGAGCTGGTTGCGGACGTGACGGGCGGAGGTGAAGGCCAGCAGCGGGATCGGCGAGCGGTAGCGGGCCAGGCGCCGGGCCGTCTCGCCCGACATGGTGAACGCCACCAGCGCCTTGGCGCCGACGATGGCGCCGACCTCGGCCGCGGCACGGGCGATGGCGCCGCCGGTGGTCTCCGGCAGCCGGTCGAGGCTGTGCGTGGCCTGCAGCGAGCTCTTCTCCGCGGTCGTGGCGATGCGGCTCATCGTCTCGACGACCTCGATGGGGTAGTTGCCGACCGAGGTCTCCCCGGAGAGCATCACCGCGTCGGCGCCGTCCATGACGGCGTAGGCGACGTCGGACGCCTCGGCGCGGGTAGGACGCGGGGCGGTGATCATGGATTCGAGCATCTGGGTGGCCACGATGACCGGGCGGGCCTTCTCGCGGCAGAGCTCGATGGCACGCCTCTGCACGATGGGCACCTCCTCCAGCGGCAGCTCGACGCCGAGGTCGCCGCGGGCGACCATGATGCCGTCGAAGGCCTCGATGATCTCGGGGAGCCGCTCCACGGCCTGCGGCTTCTCGATCTTGGCGAGCAGCGGGAGGCGGATGCCCTCCTGCTCCATGATGTTGCGCACCACGTCGGCGTCCGAGGGGCGCCGGACGAAGGAGAGGGCGACCAGGTCGAAGCCGGCGCGCAGGGCCCAGCGCAGGTCGGTCTCGTCCTTGTCGGTCAGGACCGGGGCGCTGACGTTGACGCCGGGCAGGTTGAGGCCCTTGTTGTCGGAGATCATGCCGCCGACGACCACGCGGGTGGTCACGCGCTGGCCGTCGACCCGGGTCACCTCGAGACGGACGCGGCCGTCGTCGACCAGGATGTTGTCCCCGGGCCTGACGTCCTTGGAAAGCCCCTGGTAGGACGTGGACACCTGCTCGCGGTCGCCCGGGACCTCCTCGGTGGTGATCGTGAAGACGTCACCGAAGCCGAGGCGGACCGGGCCGTCCTCGAACTTGCCGACCCGGATCTTGGGACCCTGCAGGTCGGCCAGCAGCCCCACGCCCCGCCCGAGCTCGGCGGCGGCCTCCCTCAGCCGGTCGTAGACCTCCTTGTGCAGCTCGTGGCTGCCGTGGCTGAGGTTGAAACGGGCCACGTCCATCCCGGCCACGATCAGTTCGCGTAGGCGTTCGGGAGAGGAGGTGGCAGGGCCGAGAGTGCAGACGATTTTCGCGCGACGAGTCACGGATCCCACCCTAATTGGTACAGACCACTTGGTCGTGACGTTGGTCAGAGCGCCGATGAAAAAATCGGTGACATAACGCTACCGCCGGTGAACGCCAGGTTGCGAATCGGTGCCGGGCCCCGGGGGCGACCTGCCCGTACGCGGGCCGGGACCCCCGCGTGGACCGGCCCTGCCGACAGCCGGGGCGTCCGCGGGAAACATCCCGTCCCGGGGACCGTGGCGGGCGCGGGGACCCGGGCACCCCGGAAAAAGAACGCGGGACGGTGCCGGGCGCGTCAGTCGCGGGTGGTGATCTCCTCCACGACCAGGCCGGTGCCGATGCCCAGCAGCCAGACGTCCTTGGCGATCGTCAGGCCCTGCTGGGAGGGGCGCAGGGTGCCCTCCTCGCGCATGCCCGGTGTCCTCAGGTACAGGCCGAGCAGCCCTCCGGCGAACGCGGTCAGCGCGGCGCCCGCCAGCAGCGACGGCACCACCGGGACCAGCAGGGCGGCCCCGAGGGCGATCTCCGCGGTGGACAGCAGCCGCACGAACCTGGCCGGCTCCAGGTCCTTCAGGAAGGGGTAGGTGCCCGCGGCCATGCCGTGCAGTCCCTCGGCGGCCTCCGGCCCGGCGGAGCGTTTGGCCAGCCCGGAGTTCAGGATGATCGCACCGGCGGCGATCCTGGCCGGGAGCTGGTGCGGGCGCGACAGGAGTCTCATGGGTCCCCCAGTGACGAGACGGAGCCGGAACCGTTGTCCTTCCCGCTCACGTCCGGGGCATCCGCCTGTTGGTCCTCTCTTGAACCTGGCGTCCCCGCCGGGCGCGCGGGGTGACGGCCCCGCGCGCCTCTGGGACTCAGCGGGCGACGGTGGCGGCTGCCTTGGCGTTGACGATGCCGTGGCCGTAGAAGCCGTTGCGCGTCGCCGGCCCCTCGCACCGGTGCGTCTCGTCCTTCACCAGGTCGATCTTGTACGTGTAGGCGCGCGGGGAGGGGCAGGCCTTCTCCGTGGCGGTGGAGTACAGCAGGCGCTGGACGTCCCCGGGGGCCATGGTGACGCCGTCCTTGGCCTTCTTGCCGAAGCGGCTGATCAGGATGGCGGCGACGCCGGTGGCGTGCGGGGCGGCCATGGAGGTGCCGACGAGGTACTGGTAGTAGGCGCAGGTGCCGTTCGCGCACTCCCGGAGGACCGAGTCGTCCTTGGGCGTGCCGTCGGCGCTGATCTGCCCCTTGGCCTGGAGTGCGTTCTTCGGCGCGGCGGCCAGGATGCCCTTGGCGGGGTCGTAGCTCCTGCCGCCGTCGAACTCGTCCCCGCCGGGGGCCGACAGGTCGGTCTGCTCCAGGCCGTAGTCGGAGTAGTAGGCCTTGCGCGTGGTCGGGCCGACCGAGGAGACCGAGATGACGCCCTTGGACTCGGCCGGGACGTTGAGGCAGGAGTTGTCGACCTTGCGGGTGCGCTCGGTGTCCTTGGGATAGTCGGGGCTGGTCGTGTCCTTGCTGGGCCTGCCCAGGTCGGTGGAGCCGTTGCCGATGGCGCTGATCAGGGTGACGCCCCGCTTGCGGGCGTAGTCGAGGGCGCGCTGCATGCCGGTGATGATGCCGCGCTGCTCGGCCTGCTCGGCCTTGGAGTCGCCGGGGTTGGCCTTGCAGTTGAACAGCCACGGGTCGACGTAGAAGCTCATGTTGACCACGTCGATGCCGTTGTCGGCGGCGTAGGTGAGCGCGTCCATGCTGGGCTTGAGGAAGAACAGCCCGGAGTCCTGGCCCGCGCGCAGGTTCACCAGGGAGACCTTGGGGGCGACGCCGGCGATGCCCACGCCGTTGATCGGGGAGGCGATGGTGCTGGCCACGTGGGTGCCGTGGCCGTCGTCGTCCCGGTCGACCGGGTCCTTGCAGTTCGCGACCTCGCACGGCCCGTCCAGGACCTTGCCGTTGGGGTCCTTGGGCCGGTCGGTGACGAAGTTGCGGCTCAGGGCGCGGTTGAAGTTGGGCGCGATGTCGGGGTGGGTGCCGTCGACGCCGGTGTCGATGACGCCGACCAGCACCTCCTTCTTGCCCGGCGCGGTGGCGTAGGACCCGCTGGTGGTGGCGCCGATCAGCTTCATGTCCCACTGGCGGCCGGCCAGCGGCTCCGGCGCGCCGGCCGAGGTGGAGCCGCCGGGCGTGCCCGCCTGTCCGAGGATGTCGGACGGCGGGAAGGACAGCGGCGCGCCGCCCCCGGAGGCCGCGGGGACGGCCGTGGAGGTTTTGGTGGACGTGGCGGGGGTGAGCCCGGTGGTGAGCGCGGTGGCGGTGCCGATCCTGCGGTCGGAGGAGACGCCCTCGACGGCGTCGACGGCCGCCAGCCCCTCCACGAAGCGCGTCCCCGGGCCGCCGGCCACCAGGTAGCCGAGCCTGGGGTCGCCCGACAGCACCGTGCCGCCGTTCGCGGCGATCGCGGCGGCGGCGCCGTCACGGGCGCCGTCGGCGTAGAAGACCAGGTAGTCGCGGGTCTGGCCCGCCGCGGCCGTGGCCCCGCCGCCCAGCGCTCCCGCCGTGAGGGTCGCCGCCAGGGTCAGCGTGGTCGCCGCCCCCGTCAGGCCTCTGATACCGCGCTTCATCCGTCCTCCGCACCTGGCCCGACCAAAGTATTTATTTTTCCGTCATATTCATCATAAATAGCGGAAGCCGTACTTTACGCGCTTTCGTCGGGGTGGTCGGGACGCTCCGGACGCGCGAGGGGCCGGCCCGGCGAGCGGACCGGCCCCCGCACGATCTAGACCATCGGCCGCGCGGTCGGCGGGATCGCCACCGGCAGCGCCGTACGGCCGGTGAGGTAGCCGTCGGCGGCCGAGGCCGCCGAGCGTCCCTCCGCGATCGCCCAGACGATCAGGGACTGGCCCCGGCCCATGTCACCGGCGACGAAGACGCCGTCGACCGAGGACATGTAGCCCCTGTCCCTGGCCACGTTGCCCCGGCCGTCGAAGAACTCTCCCCCGGCGGCCTCGGCGAGCTCGTCCAGCAGGCCGCCGCGCTCCGGGCCGACGAAGCCCATGGAGAGCGTGACCAGCTCGGCCGGGATCTCCCGCTCGGAGCCGGGCACCGGCTTGAACCCGGCCGCCGGTCCCTCCACCTCGACCAGGCGCAGCGCCCGGACGTTGCCGTCGGCGTCGCCGACGAACTCGGTGGTGGAGACCGCGTACACCCGGTCGCCACCGCTCTCGGCCAGCTCCTCGTGGGCGCTCTCCATCTTGAACAGGATGGGGAACGTGGGCCACGGCTGGCTGCCGGGACGCGCCTCCGGGGGCCGGGGCATGATCTCCAGCTGGGTGACCGAGGCGGCCCCCTGGCGGATCGCGGTGCCGATGCAGTCGGCGCCGGTGTCACCGCCGCCGATCACCACGACGTGCTTGCCCTCGGCGCTGATCGGCGAGACCGGGAAGTCGCCCTCCTGGACCTTGTTGGACGGCGGCAGGTACTCCATCGCCTGGTGGACGCCCTTGAGGTCGCGCCCGGCGACCGGCAGGTCCCGCCACCGGGTCGCGCCACCGGCGAGGATGATCGCGTCGAACTCCTCACGCAGCCGCGCCGCCGTGATGTCCACGCCGACGTTGACGCCGGTACGGAACTCGGTGCCCTCGGCCCGCATCTGGGCGAGGCGGCGGTCGATGTGACGCTTCTCCATCTTGAACTCGGGGATGCCGTAGCGCAGCAGGCCCCCGATCCGGTCGGCGCGCTCGAACACCACCACGTCGTGACCGGCCCGGGTGAGCTGCTGGGCGGCGGCCAGGCCCGCGGGGCCCGAGCCGACGACCGCGACGCGCTTACCGGTCTTGGACGCCGGGAGCTGGGGGGTGACCCAGCCCTCGTCGAAGGCACGGTCGATGATCTCGACCTCGACCCGCTTGATCGCGACCGGGTCGGAGTTGATGCCGAGCACGCACGCGGCCTCGCACGGGGCCGGGCACAGCCTCCCGGTGAACTCCGGGAAGTTGTTGGTCGCGTGCAGGCGCTCGATGGCCTCGCGCCAGTCGTCCCGGTAGACCAGGTCGTTCCACTCGGGGATCAGGTTGCCCAGCGGGCAGCCGTTGTGACAGAACGGGATGCCGCAGTCCATGCAGCGCGCGGCCTGCTTGGCCAGCGCGGGCTTGGGGAAGTCCTGGTAGACCTCCCGCCAGTCGCGGATGCGGACGTCCACCGGGCGGCGGGCCGGCAGCTCGCGTCCGTGAGTGAGAAAACCCTTGGGGTCAGCCATCGGTCGTACCTCCCCGATATCCCTTTTCGAGCTGGACGATGTGGACCCGGCGGGAGCGGCCGCGCACGGCCTCTCCCCTCGCCGGTCCGGAGCCGAGGGGGCGGATCCGCCCCGGTGCCGGCCTCATGCCTGCACCGCGGCGGTCATGACGGCCTCGTCGATGTCGCGGCCCTCCAGCCGGGCGGACTCGGCGGCCCGCAGGACCCGCTTGTAGTCCGTCGGCATGATCTTACGGAAGCGGGACGGGTCCCAGTCGGCCAGCAGCGCCTTGGCCACGGTGGAGCCGGTCTCGGTCAGGTGCGCCTCGACGATCTCGCGCAGCGCCTCGGAGTCGGCCTCGTCGAGCTCCTCGACGTCGACCATCTCGCGGTTGACCCGGTCGGTGTCGAGGTCGAGCAGGTAGGCGACGCCGCCCGACATGCCCGCCGCGAAGTTGCGTCCGGTCGCGCCGAGCACGACCACCTTGCCGCCGGTCATGTACTCGCAGCCGTGGTCGCCGACGCCCTCGACCACCGCGGTGGCACCGGAGTTGCGGACGCAGAACCGCTCCCCCGCGACGCCGCGGATGAACGCCTCGCCGGAGGTCGCCCCGTACAGGCCGACGTTCCCGGCGATGATGTGGCCCTCCAGCGGGGCCACGTCGTGCGGGGCGACCGAGATCCGGCCGCCGGACAGGCCCTTGCCCACGTAGTCGTTGGTGTCGCCGGTCAGCCGCAGCGTGATCCCCCGGGGCAGGAAGGCCCCGAAGGAGTTGCCCGCCGAGCCGGTGAAGCGGACGTCGATGGTGTTGTCGGGCAGGCCCGCGCCGCCGTACCGCTTGGTCACCTCGTGGCCGAGCATGGTGCCGACCGTGCGGTTGACGTTGCGGATGGGCAGGTCGAGGGTGACCCTGCTGCCGGTCTTGAGCGCTCCCTCGGCGAGCTGGATCAGCGTGTTGTCCAGCGCCCGGTCCAGCCCGTGGTCCTGGGCCACCGTACGGCGCAGCGAGGCGCCCTCGGGCAGCTCCGGCTGGTGCAGGATCGGCGCCAGGTCCAGCCCGGCGGCCTTCCAGTGGTTCTCCGCCGGGGTGGTGTCGAGCAGCTCGGCGTGGCCGACGGCCTCCTCCAGGCTGCGGAAGCCCAGCGCGGCCAGGTACTCGCGGATCTCCTGGGCGACGAACTCGAAGAAGTTGACCACGAACTCGGGCTTGCCGGTGAAGCGCCGGCGCAGCTCGGGGTTCTGGGTGGCGACGCCGACCGGACAGGTGTCCAGGTGGCAGACGCGCATCATCACGCAGCCGGAGACGACCAGCGGGGCGGTGGCGAAGCCGTACTCCTCCGCCCCCAGCAGGGCGGCGATGACCACGTCGCGGCCGGTCTTGAGCTGGCCGTCGACCTGCACCGTGATGCGGTCGCGCAGCCCGTTGAGCAGCAGCGTCTGCTGGGTCTCGGCCAGGCCGAGCTCCCAGGGCGAGCCCGCGTGCTTGAGCGAGGTCAGCGGGGAGGCGCCGGTGCCGCCGTCGTGGCCGGAGATGAGCACCACGTCGGCGTGCGCCTTGGACACGCCCGCCGCGACCGTGCCGACCCCGACCTCGGCCACCAGCTTGACGTGCACGCGGGCGGACGGGTTGGCGTTCTTCAGGTCGTGGATGAGCTGGGCGAGGTCCTCGATGGAGTAGATGTCGTGGTGCGGCGGCGGCGAGATGAGGCCGACGCCCGGGGTGGAGTGCCGGGTCTTGGCGATCCACGGGTAGACCTTGTGGCCGGGCAGCTGGCCGCCCTCGCCGGGCTTGGCGCCCTGGGCCATCTTGATCTGCACGTCGTCGGCGTTGACCAGGTACTCCGAGGTCACGCCGAACCGGCCGGAGGCCACCTGCTTGATGGCCGAGCGGCGGGCCGGGTCGTGCAGCCGCTCGGGGTCCTCGCCGCCCTCACCGGTGTTGGACTTGCCGCCCAGCCGGTTCATCGCGATGGCCAGGGTCTCGTGCGCCTCCATCGAGATGGAGCCGTACGACATGGCGCCGGTGGAGAAGCGCTTGACGATCTCGCTGACCGGCTCGACCTCGTCGATCGGGACCGGCTCGCGGACGCCCTCCCTGAGCCTGAACAGGCCGCGCAGCGTCATCAGCTTCTCCGCCTGGGAGTCCACCAGGCCGGTGTACTCCTTGAAGATCTCATAACGGCGCGAGCGGGTGGCGTGCTGCAGCTTGAAGACGGTCTCGGGGTTGAACAGGTGCGGCTCGCCCTCGCGGCGCCACTGGTACTCGCCGCCGACCTCCAGGCGGCGGTGGGCGTTCTCCGCCCGGGGGTAGGCGCGGCGGTGCCGCAGCGCCGCCTCCTCGGCCAGGACGTCGAAGCCGACGCCGCCCAGCCGGGAGGTGGTCCCGGTGAAGCAGGCGTCGACGACCTCCTGGCTCAGGCCGAGCGCCTCGAAGATCTGCGCGCCGGTGTAGGAGGCCACCGTGGACACGCCCATCTTGGACATGACCTTCAGCACGCCCTTGCCGTACGCCTTGATCAGGTTGCGCACCGCCTTGTGCCGGTCGGCCTGGAGCACGCCCGAGTCGACCATGTCCTCGACGGTCTCGATGGCCAGGTACGGGTTCACCGCGCCCGCGCCGTAGCCGATGAGCAGCGCCATGTGGTGCGCCTCGCGCGCCTCGCCGGTCTCGACGACCAGGCCGACCCGGGTACGGGTCTTCTCGGCGATCAGGTGGTGGTGCACGGCGCCGGTCAGCAGCAGCGACGGGATCGGCGCGAGCGCCTCGGACGAGCCGCGGTCGGAGAGCACGATGATCCGCGCCCCGCCCTCGATCGCCGCCGAGACCTCGGCGCGGATCTCCTCCAGGCGGTGCAGCAGCGCCTCGCCGCCGCCCGCGACCGGGTACAGCCCGGAGATCACACGCGGGTGGAAGCCCGGCAGCGCGCCCTCGTCGTTGATGTGGATGATCTTCGCGAGCTCGTCGTTGTCGATCACCGGGTAGGGCAGCACGAGCTGGCGGCAGGAGGCCGGGCCGGGTTCGAGCAGGTTGCCCTCGGGGCCGATGGTGCTGGCCAGGGAGGTGACGAGCTCCTCGCGGATGGCGTCCAGCGGCGGGTTGGTGACCTGCGCGAACAGCTGGCTGAAGTAGTCGAACAGCAGCCGGGGCCGCTCACTGAGCACCGCGACGGGGGTGTCGGTGCCCATCGAGCCGATCGGCTCGGCGCCCGCCTTCGCCATCGGCGCCAGGATGATCCGCAGCTCCTCCTCGGTGTAGCCGAAGGTCTGCTGCCGCTTGATCAGCGCCTCGTGCGTGGGCACCTCGTGCGCGCGGACCGGCAGCTCCTCGAAGCGGACCAGCCCGGCGTGCAGCCAGTCCGCGTACGGCAGCTCGGCCGCGAGCTCGGCCTTGATCTCGTCATCCTCGATGATCTTGCCGAGGGAGGTGTCGATCAGGAACATCCGGCCGGGCTGCAGACGGCCCTTGCGGACCACGTCCTGCGGCGCGATGTCGAGCACACCGGCCTCGGAGGCCAGCACGACCAGGCCGTCGGCGGTGACCCAGAACCGTCCCGGGCGCAGGCCGTTGCGGTCGAGGACCGCGCCGACCAGGGTGCCGTCGGAGAAGGTGATCGAGGCGGGGCCGTCCCAGGCCTCCATCATCGTGGAGTGGAACTCGTAGAACGCCCGGCGCGCCGGGTCCATCTCGGTGTGGTTCTCCCACGCCTCCGGGATCATCATCAGCACCGCGTGCGGCAGCCGGCGACCGGCCAGGTGCAGCAGCTCCAGCGTCTCGTCGAAGGAGGCGGTGTCGGAGCCGTCCGGGTCGCAGATCGGGAAGAGCCGCGCCAGGTCGCCCGGCAGGTTCGCGGTCTGCAGCATGGCCTCGCGGGCCCGCATCCAGTTGCGGTTGCCCTTGACCGTGTTGATCTCACCGTTGTGCGCGACGTAGCGGTACGGGTGGGCCAGCGGCCAGGAGGGGAAGGTGTTGGTGGAGAAACGCGAGTGGACCAGCGCGATGGCGGACTCGTACCGCTCGTCGGTCAGGTCGGGGAAGAACTGCTCCACCTGCAGCGGGGTGAGCATGCCCTTGTAGACGACGGTCCGGCAGCTCAGCGAGGGGAAGTAGACGTCCGCCTCGTGCTCGGCCCGCTTGCGCAGGCAGAAGACCAGCCGGTCGAGCTCCAGGCCGGTCTCACCGTTCGGTGAGGTCACGAACAGCTGGGCGAAGAAGGGCATGACCGCGCGGGCGCTCGGCCCAGGCAGGTCGGGGGTGGTCGGCAGGTCCCGCCAGCCGAGCACCGTCAGGCCCTCCTCGGCGGCGATCTCCTCGATCAGCCGCACCGCGGTCTCGCGGGCCTGGCCGTCGGCGGGCAGGAACGCCGTGCCGACCGCGTAGGCACCGGCCTCGGGCAGCGGGAAGCCCGCCACCACCCTCAGGAAGGTGTCCGGGATCTGCGTGAGGATGCCGGCCCCGTCCCCGGTGTCCGGCTCGCTACCCTGGGCCCCCCGGTGGTCGAGATTGCACAGCGCGGTCAAGGCCTTCGCGACGATGTCGTGACTGCGGCGACCGGCCACGTCGGCGACCATGGCGACGCCACAGGCGTCGTGCTCGTGCGAGGGGTGGTACAGGCCCTGAGGCTCGGGAAAGCCGAGGTGGGCAGCAGGCATTGAATCCCTCCCGTCGTCTTGCTTCTTTGGAACAAGCAAGGGACGACGTTGGCCCTGCTGCGTGGTGGGTAGAGGTTACCGTACCCTGCCGGATAACTGCCTACCCGGTCTTGGTAGCGCGAATTAAGGGCGATTCGCCCGTTTCATTGAACGCGCTCCGGCGGCACGACATTCCAGGTCGGGGCTCTAAGGTGGCCTGATGGAACCGAGCGTCCCCGTGCCGTCGGGCGACCCCGCCGATCTGACAACCACCACCACCGCGGGCCCCTCGGGCGTGTCGGGGAACGCCCCGGACTCCGCCTCGGGTCCCGCACCCGATCGGGCCTCCGCGTCCGGTTCAGGCCAGACCCGCCGCCCTTCCGATCCCGATCGAGCCTCCGCCTCACCCGATCCCGCTCCGGCGCTCGCCGCCCTCGCGGCCTCCGCCTCCGCCGGACCTCCCTGCGCCTCCGGGCCCGGCGAGGGGGCCATGGCGCTCGTCGCGCGGGCGGGCATCGACGGCAGGCGGCTGCGGAACGCGCTGGTGGCGCTCTCGGACGGTCGCTGGTGGACGCTCGCCGACCTGGTCAGGGAGACCGCGACGCCCCGGAGGACCGTCGAGGAGCTGCTGCGCGAGGTGGACGAGCGGCTGGAGAGGTCCGGGACCCGCTTCCGGCTCCCCCCCGCGCCGTCCGGGACCCCGGGGACGGCGGGAACGCCGAGAGCGCAGGGAGCGCAGGGGCCGGGGCCCGGCGCCGTCTCCCCGGCGGACCCGGTGGCCCATCTCCTGCCCGGCCACGCCGACCTGGTCACGCTGATGGACGAGCTGATCGCCAAGGCGCCCCGGGGCCGCCACGCGCTGGATCACGTCGCCGCCACCGGGGAGACCGTGGTCCGGCGGGCCCTGCTGCTGGACGCCCGGTTCTGGCTGGACGGCGCCCGGCTGCTCTGCGTGGGCGACCACGACCTGACCTCGCTGGCCACCGCCCTGCTGCACCCGGGCGTCGAGGTGACCGTGGCCGACATCGACGAGCGCATCCTCGCCTACATCTCCGACCAGGCCGACCGGCTGGGCCTGGCCGTGCGGACCCGCTGGGCCGACCTGCGGCTGGGCCTGCCCGCCTCGGCGCACGCCTGGGCCGACCTGGCGATCACCGACCCGCCCTACACCCCCGAGGGGGTCGCGCTGTTCGTCGCCCGCGGCGCCGAGGGGCTGCGCGACCGCGACCGCGGCCGGATCCTGCTGGCGTACGGGGCCAGTGAGCGCACCCCCGCGCTCGCACTGAAGGTGCAGCAGGCCCTGTCCGGGCTCAACCTCGTCAACGAGGCGATCTACCCCGACTTCAACCGCTACCTCGGCGCCGAGGCGATCGGCTCGGCCGCCGACCTGTACGTTCTGCGCCCCACCACGAAGACCTGGCCCGCCGTGGCGGCCCGCGTCGAGGCCGCCGCCACCGCGATCTACACCCGGGGCCCGCAGTCGGTGGAGTCGGCCGGCTCCCCCGGCGCGTCCTCCCCCGACACGGCGTCGGTGTCCGCGTCCTCCCCCGCCACGGCTGCCGGCGAACGGGGCCCCGGCGCGGACGACGGTTTCGTGCCGGAGGTACTGGTGGGCGACTGGCCGCGGGACGTGCTGCCCAGGCTCCCCCGGGCGCGCCTGACGACCTGGCTGGCCAAGCCGTACGCCAGCGACCCGGCCCGGGTGGCGATCTCCGTCCCGGCCGGGCTGGAGGCCGCGCTGCCCCGGCTGCTGCTGGCCACCCGGGCCCGGGAGGTGCGCGTCATCCTGGCCTCGGCCGCCCGCGAGCTCCCCGCCGACCTGCTCTCCCCCGTCTACCGGCTCACCGCCGAGGGCACCGGCGTCCGCGCCGTACGGGTGACGCAGCCCGTCCCGGGAGCCGGAAAACCCGGGGGTGCCGCGACCGCGCCGGACACCGGGCAAGCCCAGGACACCGAGCCGGCCGCGCACACCGAGCCGACCACGGACACCGAACGGGCCGGGGACACCCCGCCGACCGGAGACACCGCGCGGGCCGGGGACCCTCCGCGGACCGGGGACGCCGAGCGGATCCTGCGCCGGATCCTGGACAACGCGCACGGCAAGCTCGCCAACACCTGGCGCGAGGCCCTGATCGGCGCCCGGGGCGACCTGACGAAGAAGCAGGCCAGGGCGGTCGTCGCCGCCGTCGCCCCCTGGGCGGCCGACGTCACCGTGCTGGAGCTGCCCGCCCACCGGCTGCTGGAGCTCCCGGCCGCGGTGCGGGACTCCCTCAGCGCACCAGCCGTCGCTGGATCACCAGGCTGAGGCCGTCCAGCGCCACCTGCGGGTAGGTGAGGTCGGGCCGCTTCCCCGGGGCGACCGGGGCCACGGGGGCCACCCAGCTCACCGTGACGAAGTGGCCCAGCGCACGGACCTGGGCCCAGCCGTGCGCGCCGTCCAGGCCACCGGGCGCGCCGGGGGCCGGGCGGACGAAGCCGTCGCGCCCGAGTGCCGCCACCAGGGCGTCCGCGGCGGCCGAGTCGGCGAGATTGAAGATCACGAACTGGCCCCAGACCGTGCCGTCCTGGGTCTCGTACCGGGCCCGCAGCACCTGGGTGCAGCCGCCGAGCACGTCTCGCGCGCCTCCCCAGGCGGCCTCGGCGCAGTCGGCGAGGTCCTCGGTGCCCTTGAGGGCGAGCCGGGTGGTGCCCGCCGACACCGTCGGCCGGTCGAACAGCTCGGCGACGGTCAGCGGCCGGGGGTCGAGGGCGCGGGTGGCGATGGGCGCGTAGTGGGCGGTGCCGGTCTCGGCGCGCAGGACGGCCGCGCGCGGTGCGGGCTCGTCCCTCAGCCACAGGAAGACCCCGGCCCCCGCGACCACGGCCAGGACGACGACGGTGATCCACGTGCGCATGACGACAGAGCCTACTGTGACGCGCGGTGCACCGGTGACTACCTGGAGGGAGCCGGGACCGGGGCCACCGCGACGATCCGGCGGAAGATCGCCTTCTCGGTGCCGCGGACCGTCAGGGCCAGGGAGACGAAGTCGTCCCTGGGGGTCGGCTCGGCGCCGTCGACCCGGCCGAACCAGACCAGTCCGGCGTAGTGGCCCATGGCGTGACCGCTGGACTCGGTGTGGCCACCGGAGGGGAAGGCGGCCCTGGCCGACTCCAGCGGCCGTACCCAGCCGCCCCGGTGCAGGGTGGTCAGGCCGTTCACCAGCGCGTCGGCCGAGGCGGCGTCGCGGAGGTTGAACAGCGTGTACTGGGCGACGTAGCGGCCGTCGGCGCTGGCGTACAGGCCCCTGGCCACCTGGGTGCAGCCACCCCGGGCGAGCAGGTCGACGACCCCCTGCCCCCAGACCGCGCCCGCGCAGCCGCTCTCCAGCCGGGTGCCCGCCAGCCGCAGCGTGGTCCTGCCCTCCTTGAGGGTCCGGGCCGGGAAGAGCTCCTTGAGCGTCAGCGGCCGGGGGTCGGCCTTGCTCTGCGCGATGGGCCCGAACACCGCCGAGGAGGGCCAGCCCCGGTAGGCGTCGGGCCGTGCCTCGGTGCCGATGACCGAGGCGGTGGCCCGCTCGGGCTCGAAGTCGTTGCCGATCGCGGAGATCCCCATGGTGAGGGCGACCGCGGCGATCAGCACGCCCGCCACCGAGCCGAGGATCAGCAGCAGCCGCTGCTGGGTGCGGGTCAGGCCCCACTCCTCCAGCCGGGGGATGCTCCACGACTCCGCGGGGCCTGAGGAGCGGCGGCGCTTGCGGGCGGGGGCCGGAGGGGGGGTCGCGGGGGTGCTCACAGTCCGGTTCCTCCCAGCAGGGTGCCCAGGGCGAAGGTCAGGGCCGCGGCGACCACACCCACCACGAGCTGGCGCAGCCCGCTGTACCACCAGCTGCGCGCGGTGACCCGGGAGACGAGCGCGCCCGCGCCGAACAGCGCCAGGCAGGAGATCACCGCCGAGGTCACCAGGCTGGTGACGCCCAGCAGGTACGGCAGGAGCGGCAGGAGCGCGCCCACGGCGAACGACAGGAACGAGGAGACGGCCGCGATCCTGGGCGAGGGCAGGTCCCGGGAGGTCACCCCCAGCTCGGCCTCGGAGTGCACCTCCAGCGCCGTCTCCGGGTCCATCGAGATCTGCCGGGCCACCTCGGCGGCCACGGCCGGGTCGACGCCCCGGTCCCGGTAGAGCTTGGCCAGCTCCTCCTGCTCGGCCTCGGGGTGGCGTTCGAGCTCGCGCCGCTCGATGGCGATCTCGGCCAGGGCCAGCTCGCGCTGGCTGGCCACCGACACGTACTCGCCTCCGGCCATGGAGAACGCGCCCGCCGCCAGGCCCGCGACGCCCGCCAGCACGATGACCCGGGTGCCGGCACCACCGCCGGCGACCCCGGCGATCAGGGCGAAGTTCGAGACCAGGCCGTCCATCGCGCCGAACACCGAGGGACGCAGCCAGCCGCCGTTGACGTCACGGTGCTGGTGGTGCATCTCGGCGCCCTGCCGGGGGGCCTCCTCGTTCATCCCGCCCTCCGGCGTGCGGGGCGCCCGTGCCGTGCCCGGCACGGGAAGGTCCCCGCGCCGGGCGATCCGGTGACCCGGACCATGGCTGGACGGAACGTCAACGTCGTTCTTTCCCGCCCTCGGGAACGGTCTCGGCCGCGCCCTGCTCGCCGCGGTCGCCCCCGGCCACGGCCGGTACGGCGTCACCGCGCGCCACCCCGGAACCGGCGGCACCGTCGGCCACCGTGGAATCCGCGACCGTGACGGGCCCGCCGGTCCTCGCGGAACCGTCGGTCTCGGCGGCCTCCGCCTGGTCGGCCGGGTGGGCCGGATCCGCGGACGCCGGATCGGCGGAGGTGACCGGGACATCTCCGGCGAGCATGCCCGGTGACGGCACGGACGCGCTCGAAGCGGACGCGGGCGTCCCCTCCCGGGCCGCTCCCGCGGCCTTCTCGGCGGGCTCGGCCTGGTCGGAGGGGTGCGCCGGGTCGACGAGGCCCTCCTCACCGGGAGCGGCCAGGGCCGTGCCCGTGGCGCTCGTGGCGGTGCCGGTGGTGGTGCCTCCCGGGGGCGTCCCCGTGGGGGTGTCGTCCCCGGCGCCCTCCCGGACGCCGCCGGCGGTGAGGTCCTCGGGGTTCCCGTGGTCCTCGTGGTCCCCGGGGTCCTCGCCCGGCGCCACGGCTCCCTCCGGGGTGCCCCCGCCGGTCCCCGCGGGGAGCACCGGCTCGTCGTCGGTCCTGTTCCTGGCGTACCAGAAGTAGATCATCGCCCCGATGAACACGATGATCGAGGTCCACTGGTTGAGGCGCAGGCCGAGGATGTTGTGGGCGGTGTCGACCCGCAGCCCCTCGATCCAGAAGCGGCCCACGGTGTAGCCGGCGACGTAGAGCGCGAACAGGCGCCCGTGGCGGAGCGCGAACCTGCTGCCCACCCAGATGAGGATGAGCCCCAGGCCCAGGTCCCAGATCGACTCGTACAGGAACGCCGGGTGGTAGGTGTCCTCGCCCGGCACCGTGCCCGGCCGGTCGGGGTCGATCTCCAGGCCCCACGGCAGGTCGGTGGGGCTGCCGAACAGCTCCTGGTTGAAGTAGTTGCCCCAGCGGCCGATGCCCTGGGCGATCACGATGCCGGGGGCGATGGTGTCGGCCACCGCGGTGAGCGAGAGGCCCGCCCTCCGGCAGGCGATCCAGACGCCCACGCCGCCCAGCGCGACGGCGCCCCAGATGCCCAGGCCGCCGTTCCAGATGAACAGCGCCTCGTACGGCTCGTTCGGCGCGTCCGCCCCGAAGTAGAGCTGCCAGTCGGTGAGGACGTGGTAGATACGCCCGCCGACCAGGCCGAACGGCACGGCCCAGACGGCGAGGTCCACGATCGTTCCCGGCTGGCCGCCGCGGGCCCGCCAGCGGCGTTCGCCGATGACGACCGCGACGACGACGCCGAGCACGATGCACAGTGCGTAGGCCCGGATGGGGACCACGCCGAAAAGGTGCCAGACCCCCTGGGAGGGGCTGGGAATCGAGGCGAGGGGCATGTCAGGTGACGTTACCGTGTCGCGCGCTACTTGGCGGCATCCAGAACGGCCTGGCGTAGCTCGGCGGGTTTGAAGGCGACCTCGATGTCCACCTCGCTGCCGTTGAGCTTCAGCGTCGGCGTGCCGCTGAGCTTCTGCCCCTCCATGACCTTGGTGCTGTAGGCCGCGTGCGCCGCGGCCTTCTCCTGGCTGGTCACGCAGGCGTCGAACCCGGCGTCGGTCACGCCGGCCTCCTTGCCCCAGGCGATCAGGTCCGGGATCGCGAAGCCCTCCGCGGTCTCCGAGGGCTGCTCCTCGAACAGCTTGTCGTGGAACGCGCTCCAGGGGGCTCCCCCGGGGACGCAGCGGGCCGCGGCGGCGGCGCGCACCGAGTTCGCCCGGGTGACGCCCTTGTTGGTCTGCTGCGGGAAGATCGTGATCGGGTGGAAGACGACCTTGGCCTTGCCCTCGGCCGCCAGGTTCTTGATCGTGGGTCCGCTGGTCTCCTCCAGTGCCTTGCAGGCCGGGCACTGGAAGTCCTCGTAGACGTCCAGGACCGGCTTCTCCACGCCCGGCCTGGCCATGACCACCGAGCCGTCGGCGGCCACGGTGACCGGCGCGAGCGCGGCGGCGACCTGCTCGGACCTGCTGCTCTGGGCGGCGAACCACCAGCCGCCGCCGACCGCGGCCAGCGCGATGACCGCCACCGTCCCGGCCGTCACCGCCCGCTTGCGCCGCTCCTTGTTCCTCTGCTCCTCGCGCTGTGACTTGATGCGATCACGCGCCGACTGCTCCCGCGCGGCCTTGCCCATCAGTCCGTCTCCTTTTCGTGGGGCTCCTCGTCGTCGCCCTCGAAGTCGTCGTACGGTTCCTGGCCGGGGGTCAGCCCCAGCACGGAGTCCAGCGCGAAGCGACCCGGTGGGAACCAGGCGACGAACACGCCGAGCGCGAAGAGACCGAAGTCACGCAGGATGTCGATCAGGTAGTCGGGTTCCACACCGGCCGCCAGCCGGCCGCCGCCGCCGAAGCAGCCGCAGTCGATGCGCAGCCCGCGCGCCCACGCCGAGGCGATGCCGATGACGAACGCCAGCATCAGCAGTGCCGAGACGACGGCCGCCGTCCGGGTGAGCAGCCCGACAACCAGCAACACCCCCACGACGATCTCCAGGATCGGCAGGCCGTAGCCGACCACCGTGGCGAGCGATTCAGGGAGCAGCTCGTATGCCTCGACCGCCTGGACCGAGAGCGCCGGGGTGCCGATCTTGCCCCAACCCGCGACGATCAGCACGCCCGCCAGCACCAGCCGCGAGACGGTCGTCACCCAGCGTAGCGCTGAAATCACGATACGCGACCTATTGGGCGCGGGCTGTTTGCGGTCACGACCACCATTCTCCTTTTCCGGGGACCGGGCACGAACGGCTCCGGCGAACGCACGGTACCGAGGAAAACCTCATCACGGACCGGATAAGCGTTGAATAAGCCTGCCCGACGGACACGGAGCGTGACAAGGGCCCGGTCCGCACGCGCGGACGCCGCACCGGCGGGCCCTCGGGCGAGGGGCCGGTGCCGTACGCGCGGGACCGGGCCTCGCGCCCGTGACCTTCGGATCCGTCAGCCGCGGACGCCGGCCGCCAGCTCGGCGCCCAGCTCGCGGACCGCCGCCAGGCCCGAGGCCTCGTCGGGGGCGTCCAGCACGCGGCGGATGAACGCCGAGCCCACGATGACGCCGTCGGCGTAGGCCGCGACCTCGGCGGCCTGGCGGCCGGTGCCGACGCCCAGGCCGACGCAGACCGGGAGCGAGGTGTGCGGGCGGGTGCGCTCGACCAGGCCCTGGGCGGCCTCACCGACCGAGTCGCGGGCTCCGGTGACGCCCATCAGCGAGGCCGCGTAGACGAAGCCGGTGCAGCTGTCGGCGACGGCCTGGATGCGCGCCTCGGTGGAGCTGGGCGCGACCAGGAAGACGGTGTCGATCCCGGCCGCGGCGCTGGCCTCGCGCCAGGGCCCGGCCTCCTCGGGGGTCAGGTCGGGCGTGATGGTGCCCACCCCCCCCGCGTTCGCCAGGTCGCGGGCGAAGCGCTCGGCGCCGTAGCGGTCGATCGGGTTCCAGTACGTCATGACCAGGGTGGCGGCGCCCGTCCTGGCGACGCCCTCGACCGTGCGCAGCACGTCGGCGATGCGGGTGCCGTTGGTCAGCGCCCGGTGGACCGCGTCCTGGATCGTCGGGCCGTCCATGAGCGGGTCGGAGTAGGGCAGGCCGATCTCGATCACGTCGCAGCCCGCCTCCACCATCGCGGTGGCGACGGAGACGCCGCCCTCCTTGCTGGGGAACCCCGCCGGGAGGTACCCGATGAGGGCGGCGCGGTCGTCCGCCTTGGCCTTGGCGAACACCGTCTGGAGAGTCGTCATCGTTGCTTCCGTTGCGGGTCGTCCTCCCCGGCCGTGGCGGAGGGGAAGAGGGTCGGTCGTCAGAGGTTGAAGTACTTCATGGCGGTGCCCATGTCCTTGTCGCCCCGGCCCGACAGGTTGACCAGGATGGTGGCGTCCGGGCCCATCTCGCGGCCGAGCTTGAGCGCGCCGGCGAGTGCGTGCGCGGACTCGATCGCCGGGATGATGCCCTCGGTACGGGCCAGCAGCGAGAAGGCGTCCATCGCCTCGGCGTCGGTGATGCCGTGGTAGGTGGCGCGGCCGGTGTCCTTGAGCCAGGCGTGCTCGGGGCCGACGCCGGGGTAGTCGAGCCCGGCCGAGATCGAGTGCGACTCGACCGTCTGGCCCTCGTCGTCCTGGAGGACGTACGTGCGCGAGCCGTGCAGCACGCCGACGGAGCCCTCGGTGAGGGTCAGGGCGTGCTCGCCGCTCTCCAGGCCGCGCCCGCCCGCCTCGTAGCCGTGCAGCTGGACGTCGCGGTCGCCGATGAAGGCGTGGAAGATGCCGATGGCGTTGGAGCCGCCGCCGACCGCGGCGGCGACCGCGTCCGGCAGGGCGCCGGTGAGCTCCAGCATCTGGCGGCGGGCCTCGACGCCGATGATGCGGGCGAAGTCGCGGACGATCTCGGGGAACGGGTGCGGCCCGGCGATCGTGCCGAACAGGTAGTGGGTGCGGTCGACGTTGGCCACCCAGTCGCGGAACGCCTCGTTGATGGCGTCCTTGAGGGTCTGGCTGCCGTTGGTGACCGGCACGACGGTGGCGCCGAGCAGCTTCATCCGGGCGACGTTGAGCGCCTGGCGCTCGCAGTCCACGGCGCCCATGTAGATCACGCACTCCAGGCCCATCAGGGCCGCGGCGGTCGCGGTGGCGACGCCGTGCTGCCCGGCACCGGTCTCGGCGATCACCCGCGTCTTGCCCAGCCGCTTGGTCAGCAGGGCCTGGCCGAGCACGTTGTTGATCTTGTGGGCGCCGGTGTGGGTCAGGTCCTCGCGCTTGAGGATGATCCGCGCGCCGCCCGCCTGCTCGGCGAAGCGGGGCACCTCGGTCAGCGTGGTGGGACGCCCGGCGTAGGTGCGCAGCAGGTGGTCGAACTCCCGCAGGAAGGCCACGTCGTTCTTGGCCCTGTCGTACTCCGCGGCGACCTCGTCCAGGGCGGGGATCAGCGCCTCGGGCACGTAGCGCCCGCCGAAGATGCCGAACTTGCCGTGCACGTCGGGGTCGTCGCCGTGCACGCCGTTGCCCGCGAGGTCCGCGGTGGTGAGGACGGTTCCGTCGTGAGTCGTCACTGCTTACTGCCCCTCGGGTCGGGATGCGGGATGGGCACCGGCGGTGACCAGGTCGACCACGGCGGCCCGCGGGTCCTTGCCGGTCACCAGGCTCTCGCCGACCAGGACGGCGTCGGCGCCGGCCCTGGCGTAGGCGAGCAGGTCGTGGGGGCCGCGCACGCCCGACTCGGCGATCTTGATGATGCCCTCGGGGATCTTGGGGGCGAGCTTGGCGAACACCTCGCGGTCCACCTCGAGCGTCTTGAGGTCACGCGCGTTGACACCGATGAGCCGGGCACCGGCGGCCAGCGCCCGCTCCAGCTCCTCCTCGGTGTGCACCTCGACCAGCGGGGCCAGCCCGATCGACTCGGCCCGCTCGATGAGCGAGACCAGCGCGTTCTGGTCCAGGGCCGCGACGATCAGCAGCGCCAGGTCGGCACCGTAGGCGCGGGCCTCCCACAGCTGGTAGGAGGTGACGATGAAGTCCTTGCGCAGCACCGGGATGTCGACGACGGCGCGTACCGCCGCCAGGTCGTCGAGGCTGCCGCCGAAGCGGCGCCGCTCGGTGAGCACGCTGATGACGTGCGCGCCGCCCGACTCGTAGTCACCGGCCAGCGCGGCGGGGTCGGCGATCGCCGCCAGGGCCCCCTTGGACGGGCTGGAGCGCTTGACCTCGGCGATGACCGCCACCTGGTCGCCGCCCAGCGCCGCGTACGCGTCGCGCGGGGCGGGCGCCTTCGCGGCCCGCTCCTTGAGCTCGGCCAGCGACACCCGCTCCTGCCGCTCGGCCAGGTCGGCGCGGACTCCCTCGAGGATCTCTTCGAGCACGTTCACTTGCCCTCCCCGCGAAGCTCGGAGGCCAGGCTCGCGAACGCCGTCGTGTCCGTGGTTCGCTCGCTCCGCTCGCTCACGAGTAAGGCCCCTCCCGATCGACTGCCCTTGTCCCGCCGATGGTATCGGCCCGGCCGCACTCACCCGGCCACGGGGTGAGACCTATAGGTGACTATGGGGCTAGGAATTCCCCAAAAGGAAGATTTCGTGCTATCCAAAATGCGAAGGTCACGGCGAGCAATGACCACGCGTACACGGGTCGCACGGACATTCCGGGATTCCGCCCGCCGGTCGGGCCCGGGGCGCCACCGTGCCAGGCGCGCAACGTCCAGCGTCCCCAGAGGGCGGCCAGCACCGGAATCATGATCACGAGCAGCGGGTTGAACCCCAGGGCCGTCAGCGGATCGCCGTGCGCGAGGGCGTGCACCGCCCGCAACCCGCCGCAGCCGGGACAGTACAGCCCGGTCAGCACGAGGAACGGGCAGGGCGGATAGTGACCGGGCTCGCCGGGGTCGACCGCGGCCACGAAGGCCACCGCGGCACCCGCCAGCGCCGCGACCCCCAGCGCCGCGGCCACGGCCGCGCGCGATCCCGCCGTCCGGCTCGTCGGCACGCCCCTCAGCACCTCCCACCGGTGATCGGCTCCCGGCCGGCCAGCCTACCCGCGCGGGGTCCCCGCGCCCGTGAACCGGGGCGCCCGTGAAAGCGCCCGCGACCCCCGGCCGCGTCCCCGATCCGCGCCGGGGCCCGCGCCGTGGACCCGATGGGATCCCGATGGGGTCCCGCCTCAGGCGCCGCTCACCAGGGCGGCGCCGCCGAGCGTGCCGACCAGCACCAGCCACAGCAGGGCCAGGCCCAGCCAGCACACGACCCCGAAGTAGGACAGCGCCAGCCCGGCGACGGCCATGCCCCGCCCCTCCTCGCCGGTCCGCTTGATCTGCCCCATCGAGATGTGGCCGAGCACGACGCCCACGATCGAGGGGAGGCCGCAGGAGAACAGCCCGACGATGCCCATGACCAGCGCGGCGATGGCCATGCCGTTGTTGCCCCGCTGCGGCGGCGGGCCGTAGCCGCCGTGGTTCCCGTAGGGGTCGTAACCGCCCGGCCCGTACTCCCCGCCGGGCCCGTAACCGCCCGATCCGTAGCCGCCCGGCCCGTACCCGCCCGCGGAGTCGTATCCCCCGGCCGGACCGTATCCGCCCGGAGAACCGTAACCGCCCGTGGAGCCGTAACCGGAGGAACCCTTGTCCGGGGAGCCATAGCCGCCGTTCTCCGGAGGCTGCCCATAACCACCGGACTGATTGCCATAACTCATAACGACTCCCGATTATCCGAGTTGCGGGCGAAATACTAGCCAAAATACGTTCGGTACGGCGGAGTACGGCCGACAGGACGAGCGGCCGGTGAGCATGTCATGGCCTTCGGGTACCGGAACGGGCCCGCGGATCGGGACCGCCCGCTCAGCTCTCCCGGGGGTCCGGGCCGGCCGTCGGGTCCGTCCCCTCAGCTTCCCCGGGGGTCCGGGCCGGCCGTCGGGTCCGTCCCCTCGTCCAGGGCGTCCCAGAGCGCCCGCTCGCTCGGGACGCCGCGCGCCGAGGAGGCCGGGGCGGGACGGCCGGTGGCGGGGCCCGTTCCCGGACGGTCGTAGCGGCCGGACATGCCCGGCCAGCGGCCACCTCTCAGGAGCGCCACCAGCCCCGCGACCAGCAGGAGCGCTCCCCCGGCCGCGGCGACGATCGGCCAGGCCGGGACCGCGGCGACCTGCGGGGCCGTGCCCGCGGCCGTCGGCGCCCGCTCGGCGGCGAGGCGCAACGCGGCGTCCGTACCGCTCCCCCACCAGGAGGCGGCGATCACCCCGGCGCCGCAGAGCGCCAGCACCGCGCCGACGAGGGCGCGCCAGAGGCCGGCCGTCGCGAGCACGGCGACCGCGGCGGCGAGCGCCGCCCAGGCCGCGGGCCCCAGCGCGGGGACCAGCTCGGCGGCGGAGAGGGCGACCTGGCGGGTGCCGTACGTCACGGTGAACCAGTCGCGTCCGGCGGCGAGCAGCACCGGCACGGCGCCCGCCACGCAGGCCGCCGGCCAGATCCACCGCCCGCAACCGGCCGTCATCCCCGGGTCACCGGCAGCTCTCCGGCATCGAAGCAGGTCCGGTCGCCGGTGTGGCAGGCGGCGCCCACCTGGTCGACCTTGAGCAGAAGGGTGTCCCCGTCGCAGTCGAGCGCGGCGGACCTCACGTGCTGGACGTGACCGGAGGTGTCGCCCTTCACCCAGTAGGAGCCGCGGCTGCGCGACCAGTAGGTGGCCCTGCCGGTGGTGAGCGTGCGGTGCAGCGCCTCGTCGTCCATCCAGGCGAGCATCAGCACCTCGCCGGTGTCGTACTGCTGGACCACGGCGGGGACGAGCCCGTCTGCGGTGCGCTTCAGCCGGGCGGCGATGACGGGGTCAAGGGGCATGCCGCAATTGTGCCGCACCGCCAGGGCTGCCCGGCGCCCGGCACGGCCCGTCCCGGCACGGCCCGTCCCGGCCCGTCCGCCCCCCGGACGGTCACCCGGCGCCTTCGTCCCGGACCGAGGCCCAGCCCATCCGTCCAGGAACCGCACGTCCCGCCCCGGGTGGGGGCCCGGTACGGGCGAGCAGCAGGCGCGGACGCTCAGTTCGAGCGGTCGTCGTCGAGCACGTCGGCGGCGTGGACCACGATCTTCGGGTCGGGGCTGCCGACGACCTTGTGGTCCTTGTTGTCGTACTCGAACAGGCTCAGGACGTGCCGCATGGCCTCGATCCTGGCGCGCTTCTTGTCATTGCTCTTGATCACCGTCCACGGAGCCTCCTCCGTGTCGGTGTTGACGAACATGTCCTCCTTGGCCTCGGTGTAGTCGTTCCACTTGTCGAGCGACTTCAGGTCCATCGGCGAGAGCTTCCACTGCCGCACCGGGTCGACCTGCCGGATCACGAACCGGGTGCGCTGCTCCGAGCGCGACACCGAGAACCAGAATTTCACCAGGTGGACGCCGTCGCGGACGAGCATCCGCTCCAAGGCCGGAGCCTGTTCCAGGAACTCCAGGTACTCCTCGGGGGTGCAGAACCCCATCACCCGCTCGACGCCGGCGCGGTTGTACCAGGAGCGGTCGAAGAAGACCATCTCCCCGGCGGCCGGCAGGTGGGCGATGTAGCGCTGGAAGTACCACTGGGTGCTCTCGCGCTCGTTGGGCTTCTCCAGCGCCACCACGTTGGCCCCGCGGGGGTTGAGGTGCTCCATGAAGCGCTTGATCGTGCCGCCCTTGCCGGCCGCGTCCCGCCCCTCGAAGAGGACGACCAGCCGGCCGCCGTTGTCCTTGATCCAGTACTGCAGCTTGAGCAGCTCGATCTGGAGCAGCCGCTTGAGCCGGTCGTACTCGGCCCGGTCCATCCGCTCGGAGTAGGGATACCTCTCCCGCCAGGTGTCGACCGGAGACCCGTCCACCCGTACCAGGACGGGATCGTCGTCATCGTCGTCGTCGACCCGCAGGTCCGCGAGCTCGTCGAGCAGGTCACTGCGTTCCATGACCTCTCGGACGTCCGGGACGGGCGGTTGCCCGCCCATGGGCTCTTCGCCCATTACCTCTGTCATCGGTCCCTTCCCCGGGACGGAACGTGGGATCCGTCCGTCCCTGCCTCTACCTCACCGTGACCAGGCTAATCCTCGACGCGGGGACGGTCTTGACCGGCCGTGACCCCGCCACCGGTCCCGGTCGTGCCTCCGTCACCGGGACCGGCCGTGACCCCATCAGCGGTCCCGGCCGTGACCCCGCCACCGGGACCGGTCGTGCCCCCGCGGCCGGTCCCGGGGCCGGGACCGGCCGCGGGGCGTCCAGGGGACGTCTAGGAACGGGCCGAGGAGGCCCAGGAGGCGTACAGGTCGGCGTAGACGCCGGGCTGCCGCAGCAGCTCGGCGTGCGGGCCGCGCTGCACGATCCGGCCGCGGTCGAAGACGAACACCTCGTCCGCGGCCTCGGCGGTGGAGAGCCGGTGGGCGATGGAGACGGCGGTACGCCCGCGGGTGGCGCCCTCCAGGGCGCGGGCCAGCCGCACCTCCGTGGCCGGGTCCACCGCCGAGGTGGCCTCGTCCAGCAGGAGCAGGTCCGGGTCGGCCAGGTAGGCGCGGGCCAGCGCGACGAGCTGGCGCTCGCCCGCCGACAGCGACTCGCCGCGCTGGCCGACCCTGGTCTCCAGGTCGGCGGGCAGCCCCTCCAGCCAGTCGGTGAGCCCCAGCTCGGTGAGGGCCAGCCGGATCTCCGTCTCGGTCGCCGAGGGCCGGCCGAAGGCGATGTTCTCCGCGAGGGTCCCGTCGAACAGGAACCCGTCCTGGGGCACCATGACGATCCTGCGGCGCAGCGAGGAGAACCGCACGTCGCGCAGGTCGTGGCCGTCGACCGTGATCCGCCCCGACACCGGGTCCATCAGGCGGGTGAGCAGCTTGGCGAAGGTCGTCTTGCCCGAGCCGGTCTCCCCCACCACGGCGATCCGCGAGCGCGGCGTGATGTCGGCCGAGACCCCGTGCAGCACCGGGACCCCGCCCGGGTAGGAGAAGCCGACGTCCTCGAAGGAGACCGAGATGGGGCCGCGCGGCAGGTCGACGCCGTCGTCTCCCGGGTCGGCGACGTCGGCCGGGGTGTCGAGCACGCCGAGGATGCGCCGCCACCCGGCGACGGCGTTCTGCGCCTCGTTGAGCACCTCCGTCGCCATCTGCATCGGCGAGACGAACAGCGTGATCAGGAACAGGAAGGCCACCAGGCGCCCCTCGCTGATGTCGCCCGCCAGCCCGATCCTGACCCCGACCAGCACCAGCGCGGCCAGCGCGACGGCCGCGACGATCTCGGTCAGCGGGAACACGGTCGCCACGATCCGCTGGGTGCGGGCCTGGGCCGCCTTGTTGGCCTCGATCGCGGCGTCCAGCCGCTCGGCCGTACGGGCCTCCGAGCCGTGCGCTCTGATCACCGCGGCACCGACCACGGCCTCGCTGACGGCCGACAGCATGTCGCCGGTGCGCTCGCGCACCCGGGTGTAGGCGCCAGACAGCCACCGCTGGAAGCGCGGCAGGACGACCATGAGCGGCAGGAAGCAGGCCCACACCACCAGGGCGAGCTGCCAGGAGTAGACGAACATCAGCACGGTGGCGACCAGCAGCTGCCCCAGGGCGATGATGATCATCAGCCCGCCCCACTGCATGAACGTGCTGATCTGGTCGACGTCGCCGGTCACCCGGGAGACGAGCGCGCCGCGCCGCTCGGAGTTCTGGGTGAGCACCGACAGGTCGTGCACGTGCCGGAAGCCGCGCACCCGCAGCGTGGCCAGCGAGGACTCGGTGACCCGATACAGGCGCACGTTCATCAGGTACGCGCACAGCGCGGTGAGCACCACGGCGGCGGCGCAGATCAGCACGGTGGTGCGGACGTAGGCCAGGTCGGGGGTGGGCCCGGCCAGCCCGGTGTCGATGGTCTGCTGGACGGCGATCGGCACGATGATCTTGCCGACCGTGGCGACCACGGCCAGCGCGAGCGTCCCGGCCAGTCCCCGGCGGAACTCCGGCGTGAGCGACAGCCCGTGCCGGACGGTGGCCAGGCCGGAGCGCTCGATCCCCTGGAACGCGCTCATCGGAGCCCCCCGTCCCGCGGGCCGTGGGCGGCCGGGTCCCGGTCGTACTCCCTCACGCGCTGACCTCTTCCTCGTGTTCCGCGGCGAGCGCCTCGCGCTCGGCGCCCTGACGTTCGTAGGCGGTGACCAGGTTGCGGTAGCCCTCGCAGCGCGCGAGCAGCTCCTCGTGCGAGCCCCGGTCGGTGACCCGGCCGTGGTCGAGGTAGACGACCTCGTCGGCCAGGGCGATGGTGGCCATCCGGTAGGCGATCACGACGACCGTGGAGACCTGGGCCGCGTCCCGCAGCCCGTACAGGATCCGCGCCTCCACCTGGGGGTCGACGCTGGAGGTGGCGTCGTCCAGGATCAGCAGCCTGGGACGGCGCACCAGCGCGCGGGCCAGGGCGATCCGCTGGCGCTGGCCACCGGACAGGGTGGTGCCGCGCTCGCCGACCATGGTGTCCAGTGCCGAGGGCAGCGCGCTGACGAACCCGTCGGCCTGGGCCAGCCGCAGGGCCGCCCAGATCTCCTCGTCGGCGACCGGCAGGCCCAGGGCGACGTTGCCGCGCACGGTGTCGTCGAACAGGAACGTCTGCTGGGGCACCAGGGCGACCGCGCCGCTGACGCCTCCCCTGGCGACCTCGCGCAGGTCGGTGCCGTCCACCAGGACGGCACCCGAGGCCGGGTCGACCAGGCGGACGAAGGTCTGCGCGAGCGTGGACTTGCCCGAGCCGGTGGGGCCCACCAGGGCCACGGTCCGGCCGGGCTCGACCTCCAGGCTCACCTCGTGCAGGACGGGGAAGTCACCGTCCCCGTAGGCGTAGGCCAGCTCGCGCACCTCCAGCCGGGCCGGGTCGGTGCCGGGCAGGTCGGCCGTGCCGTGCTCCATGGATCCGCTGGCGTCCAGCACGGCCCGGATCCGCTCGTAGCCGACCACCGAGCGGGGCAGCTCGGCGAGCACCCAGCCCAGCGCCCGGATCGGGAAGGCCAGCAGGGTGAACAGGTAGGCGACCTGGACGAGCACCCCGGAGCCGATCGCGCCGCTCTCCAGCCGCATCGCGCCGATCATCAGCACGGCGAGCACGCCCAGGGTGGGCAGTGCCTCCAGCACCGGGTCGAACAGGCCGCGGACCCGGCCGACGGCGATGTTGGCGTCGCGCAGCTCGTGGGCCTTGGCCGTGAACCTGGCGGTCTCCTCGTCCTCGCGGCCCAGGGTCTTGACGACCAGGGCGCCGTCGAAGCTCTCGTGGGCGATCTCGCTGACCTCGGCGCGCAGCTGCTGGGCGCGGGTCGCCAGCGGGTTGAGCCTGCGCTGGTAGACCAGGTTGAGCACGGCGATCGCCGGGAAGACCAGGAAGCCCACCAGGGCCAGGACCGGATCGGTGATCACCAGCGCGACCGCGGCGGTGACGAGCATCACCACCACGCCGACCGCCATCGGCAGCGGGGCCAGCGGCGCCCAGGCGGCCTCGACGTCGGAGCTGGCGTTGGACAGCAGCTGCCCGGTCGGGTGCCGGTGGTGCCAGGCCAGCGGGAGCCGCAGGTACTGGCGGGTGACGTCGCGGCGGGAGCGGGCCTGCATCCGGTACTGCATGACCCCGGCGAAGTAGCGCCGGCCGGCCACCCCCAGCGCCTTGAGCAGGGACACGCCCAGGATGAGGAGCGTCCCGGCCACGAGGGTGCCGGTGGTGATGTCCCCCTGGCGGAAGGCGGGGAGCACGACGTGGTCGGTGGCCCAGCCGAGCGCCCACGCCGCGGCGACGGTCATCACGCCGTACAGGGCGCTGGACAGGACCGCCGCGGTGAAGATCGACCTCTCTGCGCGGACGGCCACCCCGAGGACACCGAGCCCCCGGCGCATGACTGCGGTGGTCACCTTGCTCGACACGCGGGGGATGTCCCTTCGGAGAAGATTGTTTCACGCTTGTTTCTACCTAAGTCCCTATCACGGATGATCATGCGGTTATTCCCGGACCCGTCCCGGAAGTTCCGGGGGACCGCGCCCCGGCACCCCGTGCGGCGGCGTTGGTAGAATGATCGATCGACCTCCTCCCTACTGCTGCAGGCGGGGGTTCGAGCCCCGGAGCCCGCGCTCCGGACCGCCACGGAGGTATCCGATGTCCCACGCCAGCTCCGAGCGCGCCGCGCTCGCCGACCTGTTCACCCGGCTCGGCCCGGACGCCCCCACCCTGTGCGAGGGGTGGACCACCTTCGACCTCGCCGCCCACCTCGTGCTCCGCGAACGCCGCCCCGACGCCGCCGGGGGCATCCTGCTCAAGCCGCTGGCCGGGCACACCGCCAGGGTGCAGGAGGCTCTCAAGTCCACCAAGGGCTACACCGGCCTCGTCGACCTGGTGCGCTCCGGACCGGGCGGGCTCTACCGGGTGCCCG
Organism: Streptosporangium longisporum; assembly: GCF_039534895.1. Classification (NCBI taxonomy): domain Bacteria; kingdom Bacillati; phylum Actinomycetota; class Actinomycetes; order Streptosporangiales; family Streptosporangiaceae; genus Streptosporangium; species Streptosporangium longisporum. The sequence goes on from NZ_BAAAWD010000019.1 coordinate 734,122, forward strand.
GCCTGGACGGGGTGGTCAACACGACGGAGTACTTCGTCCACCACGAGGACGTACGGCGTGCCCAGCGGGTCTGGGAGCCGCGCGAGCTCCCCGGCGACCTCGAGGAACGGTTCTGGAAGCAGGTGCGCGCGGGCATCCGGGTGTTCCTGCGCCGCTCCCCCGTCCGCGTGATCCTGCACCGCATCGGCGGGGGCGTCGCCATCGGCGGCCCCAGGGACGCCACCCAGCAGGTCGAGGTGACCGGCCGGGCCGGGGAACTGCTGCTGTTCTGCTTCGGCCGCCAGTCGCACGCCAAGGTCGACGTCAGCGGCGACGACGAGGCCGTCGCCCGGCTGATGGACGCCCCCCTGGGCGTCTGAGACCGCCGCGAAAGCATCCCGGTATGCGCGTTAGGACCCCCGCCCCCCGGGAAATCGATGGCGATGAGCCTCACGAGCGATGACTACAGCGTCCACATCGACGGCCACACGGTGGAGGTGACCGGCAAGACCGGTCCCGTCCACGCCCGCTGGGCCCTCCTGGTCGACGGCCGGGAGATCGACAGCGCCAAGGCGGCCGGGGACTTCACCCTCAAGGGCACCATGCCGGACGGTTCCGCCGTCCGCGCCGAGGTGCACCAGAGCCTGATGGGCCCCACGGAGGTCGTGGTCCACCACCGCGACCAGGAGGTCACGCGGTTCCACGGCTTCGTCGCGTGACCCCTGCCCCCGCGACGGACCGTCCGGGCGGCGGGCTCCGGCCCGCCGCCCCCACCCGGAGCCGCGCGGGCCACCGGAGCCCCCGCGAGCGTCCCGGATCGGCCACGATCCCCCGGAGGCCTAGCCCTACCGGTATACCTGGCAGTGAACATTGGACAGGATCGCCTCGCGACCGCACCATGGCGGGTGTGACCTATGCCAGACTCACGACCGGACCACGGCTCGTCCCCGTGGGCCGGGTATGATCATCAAAATCCGGGAGCCACCCGGGCCGCAGATGCCAAAGATCGATAAAATTCGGGTATATACGGCTGGGATTGGAACTGCCAGGAGGCCCCCATGCAGGTCAAGAAGGTCCTCACCTACCTCGCGGTAGCGTTCGTGGTCTTCTATCTGTTCACCAAACCCGCCGAAGCGGCGAGTGCGGTCAACGGAGTCTTCGATGGAATCGTGACCGGAGCGGATCGATTGGCTCTGTTCGTCACCCGAGTGCTCAACTGACCGTCGGGCGAGGCCCGGCCCCGCCCTGAACCATCGTCACCGCGCTCCCGGCCGATCCATGGGGGAGCGCGAACCTCTCCCGGACCCCCGGACCGCCACACGATCGCCCAGCCCTTCCCGGAAACGACGCGCGGCCATCGCGACGACGGCAATCCGGCCGGTGACCCCGGTATCAGGCCACACCCCCCTCCGCCGCCCGAAGCCGCGCGGCCCCGCCGTACAGAGCGGTACGGACACACCTCGCTCGACGTGACATCGTCACCCGTACGGCGAACGCCCTGACCCGATCATGGCTGACCGCGGAGGACATCGAGGCACTCCCTTGATGATCTTTCCGGCATCGTGAGGGCAAGGTCCGTTTCTCGTACGGGGGATCGTCCATGCGGGGCAGTCAGGTTTTCTTCCGAGCCGGAATGATCATCGCCGGAGTCCTGGCGTACAGCGTCCCGGCCGCCGCGACGACCGCGCCTGCGGCCACCGGCCACCCCCCGCTCCCCGCCCGGCCCGCCGCCCTCCAGCTCCCCCTCAAGGCCCCCCTTGACATCCCCCGCCCCGTCCCCGCCCCAGATCCAGCCCCGCCCCTCCCCTTCCCCGGCTCCCCGGCCACCCCGGTCCCCCCGACCACCGTGGCCCCGATGCCCCCAGTGCCCCCGACGACGTCGCGCCCCAGATCCCTCCCCCGATCCCTCCCCAGGTCGCTCCCCCGGCCCGTCCCCCGCCCCCCGGCGGCCCACCCCGTCCTCGGCCGTTTCGGCGCCCCCGCCGGACGACCCCTGAGGGGCAGGATCACCGTGGCCGCCCCGGCAGGCGAGACGCCCGGCTTCAGAGTCCCCGACCCCACCCTGCTGCCCGCCGGGATCACGATCGACGCCGACGGCCTGCTCGGCGGCGCCTCCCGGGTGCCCGGCACCTGGACGGTCCCGGTCGAGGCGTGCACCCTGGCCGGAGGCTGCACCACCGGCACGGTCACGATCACCGTCACCCCCCGGTGCGCGGCCCCGCCCCCGCAGGCCCCCGGCGCCTGACCCCGTCCCCACCGACATCCCGCCCGTCAGCGGCCCGTGCGGGCCACGGGATCGAGCCCGCCCCCGCCGACCGGCTCGACCCCGCCGCCGAACACCCCTGCTGACCGGCTCGACCCCGCCCCCGAGCGCCCCCGGCGCCGTGACCCTCACCTGCTCCCCCGCGGCTCGCCGGACGCGACGGCTCAGTGCGCGACACGGACGGAGGTGGGGATGCTCCAGGGGCCGCAGTCGGAGCTGAACGTGCCGCGGTCGCACCCCTGGACGACGAAGGCGAACCTGTTGACCTCGTGCCCGTTGGTGGTGCTGCACACGTCGCCGTCGCAGTACGGCGTCATGACGTACTGGCCGCTCCACGGGGTCAGCCGGCCGACCTTGACCTGGGTGGCCCGGCCGCCGTCCTTGCTCCAGCGGACGTTGAAGAAGTCCCAGTCGCGCCCCACGCCGCTCCATTTGAAGACGACTTTGTTCCCCTTCTGGTACGCGCGCACCAGGGTGCCGTTGCCCAGGTTCGGAGACCAGACGATCTTGCCGTTGCGGAAGGTCTGCCAGGAACCGCGCTTGTCGGGGTAGCCGAACTCCTTGCTGGTGGGGCAGCCGTAGACGCTGCCCTGGCCGCCGTTGGAGCGCCACAGACCACCGATCAGGCTGCCCTCGGGTGCCACCAGTGACGCGTCGCACGCGCTGTGAGCGGTCGAGGCCTGCGCGCCGGTCGGCACGGCGAGGACGGTGGCGCTCGCCGCGACGGCGACGGCGAGACCGAGAAGTGAACGAGAGGCGCGTCCCATGGAAGTGGTCCTTTCGGGTGGGATTCGCTGTTGCCCCTCATATGTACGATGAGCCGCTTTCACCCCGGCATCCACGCCTTGAGAATGACTTGCAAGCCGCATATCCGACCTTACAAAGCCCTAATATCCCGACATATCCATAAATACATAGGAGGTCAAAATAAAGACGAGAAACCTGACACTCCCGGCCCTCGCCCTGCTGCTCTGCGGATGCACCCTCGTCACCGAGCGGGACGCGTCCCCGGTGCCGTACGTGACCCCGTCGGCGCTGTTGCCCGAACCGCCGTCACCACCACCGTCGTCGTCCCCCCGGCCGGATCAGGAGAGGCAGGTGGCACTGCCGCCCCCCGAGGGAAAGGGCAGCCGCGACCCCGGCGACGTCAACGGCGACGGCTTCGCCGACCTGGTCCTCCTCGTGCCCCACGACCGCTGGTCACCCGATCTCGTGATCGTGTACGGCTCGCGGCACGGGCTGAATCCCGTGACCCGGACGACGGTGGCCTCCACGCACGTGGAATTCACCCTGGGGACGAGCACCGCCGATCTGAACGGCGACGGCTTCGCCGACATCCTCGCCCACGGCCGTCCGGCGAAGACGCTCAAGAAGCCGGAGGCGCCGTACATCCTGTGGGGCGGCCCGAAGGGGGTGGATCCCACGGTCAGACCGACCCCCCTCGGAAGCCTTTCGGCCTCTATCGCCCTCATGGAGGCGGGGACCGCGGGGGACTTCGACGGCGACGGCAACGCCGACCTGGCGATCCCGGCACGGGAAACGGACAATCCGGCCCCCTTCTTCTCGACCCACCTGGCGCTGCTCTACGGACCGTTCGCCTGGGTCGGCACCGCCCGGCGTCACGACATCCGGCGCTCACCCGACGGAGAGGCGCCCGGCCCCATGATCGCGGGAAGGATCGGCCGTCACCGCGCCACCGACCTGGTCGAGCACATCTCGGGCATCGAGGGCCAGAACGCGCCGTGGCTCCTCAAGGGCGGCCCCACCGGCCTCTCCCGCACCCCTTCCACACTGAACGAGGGCGGCACCGTGGCCGTGGGCGACTTCGACGGGGACGGCAGGGACGACGTCGTGGTCGCCGACGACGGCGGACGCCACGGCGAACCGGGGCACGAGACCGAGCCACCCGAGGTGGACGGCGTGATGACCGTCTCCTTCGGCGGGGCGCGACGTGCGCCACAGGTGTTCAGGAACATCAGGTTCGCACGGGACCTGGTGGCGGGAGACTACGACGGCGACGGGGACGACGACCTCGCGGTCGACCTCGGCCAGGACGGCGGCCCCGGCCGCGTCGAGCTGTTCCACGGCGGAGGCTCCGGGCTGCGTCGCAGCGGGAAGACGACCCAGCGGCTCGGGCCGGCCACAAGCCCGACCGGCCGGAAGGAGTCCGGCTCGAACCGCCGGGCAGAACTGCAGGGGGCGGCCGACTACGACGGCGACGGCCGGGACGAGCTGGCGCTGACCTGGTCCGCCTACTACTCCGAGGAATCGGGGTGGGAGCGGGGAGTGTCGGTGTGGTGGATCACGGACGGCACCCGCGACGAGACCGTCTTCGGCACCGGCGGCTGGTGAGCGCGGCGCCGCACCGCGTCACAGGAGCTGTACCGTCGCCGAAAGGCCCGGCCCTGCGCTCGAAAGGCCCGACCCTGCGCTCCTTTCCGCAGGGGCGCTTCAGCTACGGCGGCTCCCCCGGGTCGTCCCGCAGGGAGGCTTCAGCGTCGGCGCGCACCCTGGGCGGCCGGAGACGGAGCGGCTACGGCCTGCACCCCCTACGGCCGGATCGCGGTGCGCGGAGGCGGGCCGGTGTTCCGGGCGGCGTATAAGAAAGCGTAACCGTCGCGCCCGACAGGCCGGAGGCCTGACCGCCGGAGCGCGCCACGACGGCCGCCCGGAGCACCGGCCCGCCGCAGCGCGAACCCCGCCCGCTCTCACCCCGGACGCCGCCCCACCCTGAGAATCACCACATCCAGGAAAACCGGGATCAGCGAACCGGATGCCCCGCCAGCCGCAGCGTCTCCTTGACGTCACCGATCTTCAACTGCCCGAAGTGGAACACCGAGGCGGCCAGCACCGCGTCCGCCCCCGCCTCCACCGCCGGTGGGAAGTGCTCCAGCTCCCCGGCGCCGCCGCTGGCGATGACCGGGACCGACACCGCGGTCCGGACGAGCCGGATCAGCTCCAGGTCGTAGCCGTCACGCGTGCCGTCGCCGTCCATGGAGTTGAGCAGGATCTCCCCCACGCCGAGCTCCTCGCCCCGCCGCGCCCACTCGACCGCGTCGAGGCCGGCGCCCCGGCGGCCGCCGTGCGTGGTCACCTCGAACCCCGAGGCCGTGGGCGGGCCGTCGACGACCCGGCGGGCGTCCACCGACAGGACGATGCACTGCGCCCCGTACCGCTGCGACGCCTCGGTCAGCAGCTCGGGCCTGGCGATGGCCGCGGTGTTCAGGACGACCTTGTCCGCACCCGCCCGCAGCAGCTTGTTCACATCGTCCACCGAACGTATCCCGCCGCCCACCGACAGCGGGATGAACACCTGCTCGGCGGTCCGGCTGACCACGTCGTACATGGTCGTCCGGTCGGAGCTGGAGGCCGTGATGTCCAGTGAACGTGAGCTCGTCGGCCCCCTCCGCGTCGTAGCGGCGGGCCAGCTCCACCGGGTCCCCGGCGTCCCTGATGTTCTCGAAGTTGACGCCCTTGACCACCCGCCCGGCGTCCACGTCCAGGCAGGGGATCACGCGCACCGCGACACTCATCACAGGCTCCTCGAAAGGCAGATCACGAACGTACCGCCGCGAGGGCGTCCTCAAGGGTGAAGGCCTGCGCGTACAGCGCCTTGCCGACGATGGCGCCCTCGACGCCGATCGGGACCAGCGAGGCCAGGGCACGCAGGTCGTCCAGGGACGAGACGCCGCCGCTGGCGACCACGGGCTTGTCCGTACGGGAGCAGACCTCGCGGAGCAGGTCCAGGTTGGGGCCGCGCAGCGTGCCGTCCTTGGTGACGTCGGTGACGACGTAGCGGGGGCAGCCGTCGCCCTCCAGCCGCTCCAGGACCTCCCACAGGTCACCGGCATCCTGGGTCCAGCCCCGGGCCGCCAGGGTGGT
>NZ_BAAAWD010000020.1:0-49031 GCF_039534895.1 Streptosporangium longisporum
CATCGCGACACCCCCGTCCGGCGGCTGCGGCACAGGGACCGCGCGGCTGCTCGGCCTACGCTCCGCAGACCCCGGCGCTGCCGGTCGACATGACCGTGTTCGACTACGCCCTGCTCGGCCGCACCCCTACATCCCCACCTGGGACGCGAGGGGCGATGCGACCCGGGAGGTGACCAGCGTCGGTGCTGGAGCGCTGGACCTGTCGCGGCTGGCCTCCCGTCCGCTCGGCCGCTGTCCGGTGGCGAGCGCCAGCGCGTCGTGCTCGCCAGGCGCTGGCCCAGCAGGCCCCGGTGCTGCTGCTCGACGAGCCGACCACGGCCCTGGACCTGGGACACCAGCAGCAGGTGCTGGAGCTGGTGGACCGCCTGCGGCTGGCCGACGGGCTGACCGTCGTCACGACCCTGCACGACCTGAGCCTCGCCGGCCAGTACGCTGACGCGATGATGCTGCTCTCGGCGAGGCCGGGTGGGCCGCCTCGGGGGTTTCACGCCGAGGTGCTGACCGAGGAGCTGATCGCCGAGCACTTCGAGGCCCGCGTCCGCGTCGGGACCGGCCCCGCGGCGCAGGCCAGAGGTTCCACCTGGAGCGCCCGTGATGACCGCGCCGATCCCGGGCCGACCTGGAGCGCCGGTGAAAGCGACGCCGATCCCGGGCCACCTGGAGCACCCGTGAGAGCCACGCCCGTCCTGAGCCACCGCCACGAGGACGGCGCCCGGCTGGCCTGCCTGCTCTGGGAGTTCGGCCCCGGATGGCGGGCGATCTCCTCGGCCGTGCTCGGCGGCGGCATCGGCCCGGCCGCCTGGGCGCTCAACGCGCAGGTGGTCGCCCGGGTACGCGCGGACGGACCCGGTGGAGCACCTGCTGGGACTGGCCCCGCCCGGACCCGGCGTCGGCTATGCTCACCGCGGCGTCGGTCGACCGGTTCACCCGGGCCGCCGACGGGGGAGTGGAGGTCGTCGCGACCGTCGGCCTGCGCGTCCCCACCTGGGCGCCGCCCCCGAGGGCGTGCCCGACCCCGAACTGGCCCGATGCTCCTGCCCGAGCCGACCCCGATGCTCCTTCCCACCCCCGGCCCCGTGCCCGGTCCGGTTCCGGCGCGCCTGCCGGGCACGGTCAACATCATCGTGCCGCTACCGGTTGCGATGACGACGCGGCCCTGGTCAACGCGGTCATGACGGTGACCGAGGCCAAGCAGCCAGGCGCTGCTGGAGACCGGTTTTCTCCGTTACCGGCACCGCCTCCGACTGCCGTCTGCGTGGCCGTTCCCCGAGCACGCCCGCAGGAACCGTTCGGCGGCCCCCGCTCCACCTGGGGTGCCGCATCGCCCCGAGCCGTCCACACCGCCGTCCACGAAGGCGCCCACCTGTGGTCGAATCGTGACGCTTCAACTACGTACCGTTAGAGAATCGTGGAAGTAGCATGTGGGACGAAGGTGAGACTCCCGATACTGGGCGTGACGACGATGGCGACGACGGAGCCGACGACCAGGCGGACGTTTCTTCACGAGAGCCGCCGTTCATGTCGATGGACCTGCTCACGTTCCCCGACGACGGGAACCGTTACGAGCTCTTCAACGGGAGCCTGCTGTGAGTCTTCCCCCATTCCTCTGCATCAGCGTGCGATCGCGCGTCTCATGCGCATCTCGAAGACGCCGCACCGCCGGAGTACGAGCCGATGCAAGAGGTCAACCTCCGGGTGAGCGACCGTGACTTCTCATCCCGACTCGTCGTGGTCCCGACGGAGACCGTCGAGGAGACGGAACTGATGTTCGCGCCGCGCGACCTCCTGCTGGCCGTCGAGATCGTCAGCCCGAGCACCCGGGCGCGGGGACGGTCACCTCAAGAGGGCGCCTACGCCCGCGAGTCGTATTCCGTCTACTGGCGGATCGAGCGTCCGACGGGCCGCGTATCCATGTCCATGAGCTCGCGGGTGACGAATACAAGCCCGCCGAGAGGCACGACGCGGGAGAGGCCGCGAACCTGTCCGTCCCGTTCGGAGGTTGTCCTTCGACCCGGCCCGTGCTGGTCCGTCCCGAGCCTGACCCGGGCGCACGCGCCTTCGCATACTCATCGTCATGAGGCGCGGCGCCGGTGGTGACCGTCGGATCCGCCTCCCCGTGGAACGCGGTCCTTTCGCTTCCGGGTCGGTCTCCTGGACGCTGGGGCCGTCCCGTCGCCCGGCTCGCCGCACCCGACGACCGGACCGCTCCGCTCGCCGTCCGTCCGGGTGATCGTGGCATCGAACGTACCTATAGCTGGATATATGTATTTATGTCTCTTTGGTCTGCTATCGGGGAAATGTAAAGCAACGTCCCTATGAGGAGTTGGTAGGCCCGGTGTGACCGGGCTTCCGGCCGGATTCCGGTATCCGTCCGTTGTCGCCCACGGGGCCCACGAGGATTAGACTTTGCGTAACGCACCCGCGACGGGGTGTGGGTGGTGGTGAAAGGCCGTGAACAGGATGGTGAGGCCGTAAAGGGATGACCGTCCCGTGACTTCCGGCGGGCCGGGACGAGCACGACGACAGCCACCCCGCCTCCGGGCGGTTCACATGTTCATCACGATTGACGACCTTGTTTCATGCCCGGGTAGGGAGCGGAGATGCGCGCGTCAGTGTTCGGGGCGCTGGCGATGGTCGAGGGGCTCTGTCTGGCGATCGCCGGGACGGGCCCCCGCGCTGGCCCCGAGCATCCCAGCGGGATCACCGCCCTGGTGACCCCGGCGGTGGTCCGGGTCGAGGCCACCGCGAACGTCGACATCACGTTGCTCGACCACATCGGCGAGCTGGTCACGTGGGAGCGTTCCTTACAAGGTGCCCATCGGCAGGCGGCACCGGCACCGTGATCAACCCCGAGGGTGGCATCGTCACGCTCACCCGGGTGGTCACGCACCGAGCGTGACATGCGCCATACGCGTGACGCCGCCAACAAGATCTTCGTCGCCGAGCACCACAGGTCAAGATCCCCGCCGCGCGACTTCGAGCGGCACAGGCTCAGACGACAAGCTCGACCACCACCTGCAGGTAGTGCTACCCGCCCAAGCGGTCCACCGCCACCTGCATCGTCGACGTCACCACCGAGGATCACGGTCTTCCCCAACATCTCCCCGGCCGACAAGACGGGCTTCAAGGCCGAGAATCGTCGCCCGGTGACACGCCCGACAGTCCCCGCGGTGCTGGCGCCCGTCGGGGCGCGCCGACGGCAGCTGCGGGCTCTGCCCACCCGCCCCGCTCGCCGCCACGGTGCCTCCAAGGAGGGCTCGCGGTGGCGGTCGCGGGGTTCACCGACGGCCCCGGCCGCGAACCTGCGCGAGGCCGTCGACATCGGCCCACTGCGGGCGGGCGGCGCCGGTGAGGGCGGCCGGCAGTTCAAGGACCCGGAGAACAAGGTCGACGAGCCCAAGAAGCTGGGCGCCCCTCATCGACAAGGGGCTGCTCGGCGGCCCGGTCATCGAGGACAAGAAGGGCGAGGTCGTCGGCCTGCTCGTCGGTGGCGGCGCCGAGGCCCGCATGATCGCATCCGGGAGGGTCACCAAGGCCCTGGCCGAGGCGAACGTCACCCCCGGGCGGCGGGCCGATCGACGCCGCCTTCGAGCAGGCGCTGACCCGCTTCCACACCCACTACTTACGGCGACGCCCGTCCCCGCCTTCCAGCGGGTGCTGGACCTCTACCCCGGCCACACCGTGGCCGCGGCCCACCTGAAGACCTCCCAGGCCAAGCGCGGCACCGCCGAGGACCAGGCAACCAAGACGGCGGCCGCCTCCACCGACACGCCCCGGGGGTGCGCCGCTGTGGCCCGTTCGTCGCCGGTGGCGGCCTGCTGGTGCTGTGGCCGGTGCTGACCACCGCCTTCCTGCTGTGGCGCCGCAGACCCCGCCGACACCGACACCGGGCCCGAGACGGGGCCCGCGACCGGGCCCCTGCACGGCCGCCGACACCCGTCCTCCCCTGCTCGATCCGCCGTCCCTCCCGCCCCGGCAGGTCCTCGACGATCAGGCCGACTCCACCAGGGTGGTTCCAGTCCGCTCCTTCCCGGCCCTGCCCCAAGCTCTCCTCGTGACCGCACCCCGGGCCGGTGCTGGTGGCGCGCGCGCGACCCGGCGCCCAGACGCGGTCCCGGCGTTCAACACCGGCCGCGACGCCACGGTGCAGCAGTAAGTACTGCACCGGCTGCGGGATGCGACTGGCACGGCCCACAGCTTCTGCGGGCTACTGCGGCCAGCCGACCAAGACGTGACGCCGGTTGAACGACAGGGCACTGATCGGCCGGGAAGTGGCCGGCTACCAGATCGAGGACATCATCGGCAAGGGCGGCATGGCCGTGGTCTACCTCGCCATCGACCCCAGGCTCAACCGCCGGGTGGCGCTGAAGATCCTCACACCGCTGCTCGGCGAGGACGAGAGGTTCCGCCAGCGCTTCTGTGCTGGAGTCGCGCACGGTCGCCCAGCATCGACCACCCCAACCATCACCCCGATCTACGAGGCCGACAGCGCCGACGACGGCACCCTCTACATCGCCATGCGCTACGTCGACGGCCCCGACCTGCGCAAGCTCTTCTACGACGCCGCGGGCCGATGGCGGTCGGCCAGGTCAACCGGATCTTCGCCCAGGTGGCCCGCCGCGCTCGACACCGCGCACGCCCACGACCTGGTGCACCGCGACCGTCAAGCCCGCCAACATCCTGATCGCCGCGCACACCGAGGGCGACCACGCCTACCTCACCGACTTCGGCATCACCAAGCACCGCACCTCGATCTCCGTGGCTGACCCAGACCAACCAGTTCATCGGCACCCCCTCGCTACATGTCGCCCGAGCAGATCAACAAGGAGCACATCGACGGCCGCTGCGACCAGTACGGCCTGGCCTGCGTGGTCTACGAGGCCCTGTCCGGACGGCTGCCCTTCCAGCGCGACAACGAGATCGCCCTGCTGTGGGCCCACCTCGCCGAGACCCCCACGCCGCTCACCACGCTCCCGCCCCGAGCCTTGCCGCCCCAGGTGGGACGAGGTCATGACGCGGGCCCTGGCCAAGTCCCCCCGAGCAGCGCTACGAGACTGCGGCCGGTTTCGTCGCGGAGCTGCGTGACGCGATCAGCGGCGCCGACCAGCCGTACCGGCTCACCCCAGGCGCGCCCCTCGCGCCGGCGCCGACCGCTCCGGGACGCGCAGGCCCGGCACCGGGGGCCTCCGGCCGCAAGGGCATCCTGATCGGCCGCGAGCGTGGCGATCACGGCGATCGTCGTGCTGGTGGCGGTGCTCGCGTCGTTCCTGCGCGCGCGGCGACGCCTGGGCGCAGTACCGGGGCTCGTCCCGCGTGCCGGTCGCGTTCGAGCACCCCGACGGCTGGACCCTGGAGCCGCACGCGGACGTGTTCGTGATGGCCCTCGCCCCGGTCCGACCGGGTTCCGGGCGCTGTTCGCCACGCCCGTCACCGCGGACTGGGCCGCCCGGCGAACGAGATCATCAAGGCCCACCCCCCCAGGAGGCCCACCGGCCTGTACGCGGCAGACGCTCGACACCCTCGACCCGCGCAGCGGCTGCCGTGAGGCGTGCTGCAGGAGACCCCTGCAGTCCTCTCGCTCCCGGGCACCGTCAGCGTCTTCTCCCAGGTCGTCCAGGTGAGCGTGGGCGGCAAGACGGCCTCACGGCTGCAGGGGACGATCGCCGACCCGCAGCGCGGAGGCCGGCCTCGACTTCACCGGCTGGGTGGTCGACCGGCCGGACGAGGCCGCCCTGCTGATCTATTTTTGCGCGCCCGGCACCTGTGACGACGCGATCGCTCTCCGGTTCGTGCGCAGCGTCTCCTTCCCGGCCTTCTGAGGCCGTCCGGCCCTCGCCGGACGCACCTGTCCGCGGCGACGGCCGGAAACGTCCTCTCGTGCCGACGACCGTGCGCGGGCGGTCGCATCGGGGATGACCGGTCATCATCCCCGGCCGGGTCTCATTCGGTATGCCGGGTGTCCTCCGCCAGCGCCTTGAGCCTCAGCAGGTTGGCCTCCCAGGTGGTCGCGACGCTCGCCATCCACTGCGCGGTCTCGGCCAGCCGGGACGGGTTCGCACTGTAGAGTCGCGCGCGCCCCAGCCCGGCGGCTGGACACCAGATCGTGCTGCTGCAGTGCGATCAGGTGTTTGATCACCGCCGGCCGGCTGACCGGCAACGGGGCGGCCAGCTGTGTGGCCGTCTGCTCACCTCGCTCCGCGAGCAGTTGCAGAACGTGCCCACCGGGTGGGGTCGGCCAGCGCCGCCAGTACCTGCGGCTGTGGCCGGGTCACCGCCGCTGTGGCCAGGCGGTTCGGGCGTTCGCGGCGTGATCCTGCAGCGCTGACAGGCCGCCGGTCCATCCGTCGGCCGCGCCGCGGGCATGGATGCGCGCCGCTGCTCGGGCCCCACGGCCAGTTCGTCGAACCCGCTCTCGGTCACGACGAGGACGCGTGCCGCCGTCGGCGGCGGACAGGGTGAACGTCACCAAGGGTCTGGTGTCCCGGTCGTGGATCCCTCGTCCGGCACCGACGAGTACCGGTAGGAGAGACCCGGTGGGCCGCTCGACCCCGCTCGATGACGCCCCGGAAGGAGCCGTGCTCCTTCCAGGTGTGGACCAGCGTCCCCACCCGGGCGCAGGTCGATGTCCGCCCCGTCGAAGGCGAACCAGGCCCGGATGTGCTCGGCCTGGGTGAGGAGTCGCCACACGTGCTCGACGGTGGCATCGATGAAGATCTCGTGCTCGATCCGGTCCATGGTTCTTCCCCCTCTGCGTCTTGTGTCACCCAAGGGTTACACATGGGCTCAGGAGACGCAACCCTGCGGTTACACATCCGGGGTGCCGGGCCCTGGTTCAGGCGATGAGCCCGTCCGCCGGCGACTTGCGTCCCACTTGTGACCGGCTTGTCCGCGGGCGTTTTGTCCTATGGGCAAGACGGTCACCAGGCTTTAGTCTCCCCGCATGGCGGTTCCCCCCCCTCCCGTCCGGCGCACGCGCACGGCCGTACGGGTCGTCGACCGCGCGTCCCGGGAACGAGGTGCCCAGTCGTCGGCCAAGGAGAAGAGTGAACATCCGCGTCGTCATCGCCGACGACCAGGCGATGGTCCGCGGCCGGTCTGAAGCTGGTCGTGGGAGAGCGAGCCCGGCCTGGAGGTGGTCGGCGAGGCCCCCGACGGGATCGAGGCGCTCGCCGTGGCCCGCAGGACCAGGCCGGACATCGTGCTGATGGACATCTCGATGCCCCGCATGGACGGCCTCACCGCGGCCAGGGAACTGCTGGGCCAGCAGGACCCGCCCCAGGGTGGTCATGCTGACCACCTTCGACACCGACGAGAACCTCTACGCCGCGCTGCCGCGCCGGACCAGCGGGTTCCTGCTCAAGGTGTCACCGCCCGAGCAGCTGGGTGGAGGCGATCCGGGTGGTCGTCGCGGGCGACGCCCTGCTGGACCCGGCCGTCACCACCCGCGTCCATCGCCTCCTTCCGCCGGCCGGCACGACCCCGCGCCCCCCCCGCCGCAGCTCGCCGAGCTCACCCCGCGCGAGCTGGAGGTGCTGCGCTCGCTGGCCCGCGGCCTGACCAACGCCGAGATCGCCGCGGAGCTCTTCGTCGGCGAGTCGCCACGGTCAAGACCCACGTGGCGCGGGTGCTGATGAAGCTCCACCTGCGCGACCGGGCTCAGGCGGTGGTGTTCGCGTACGAGTCGGGCGTGGTCCGGCCGGGCAGCTCGGTCGGTAGCTCGGTCGGGTAGTGGCCGGAGCGGCGGGGCGACGATCGGCGGCGTGCCGGAGGCGACGCGCCGGAGCCGGGCGGAGTCGGTGAACACGGGCCTCTCCTGTCCGTACGGGGGCCGCGACGGCCCGCCACCAGGACGGTAGGCGGCGGCCCCCGCGCCGGGTCGTCCGCCGCGGGACTGATCCGGGGTCCCCCTGGCGGGGGTAAGAGGACCGCGGGCGGGCAGGCCGGGCGTCGGCACGCCCGCGAGCGTGGGGCAGCCGTGCAGCCCTGCCCGGGGACCGTGAACCCCGGCTCGGGAACGGGCAGCGGGGAGACGGCCGCGACCACGGCCACCGGTCCGGCTCTCCTGGGTCCCGCGACCCTGCCGACCGGTCTGGCTCTCCTGCGTCCCGCGACCCTGCCGATCGCGGGGCCGGAAGCCGGGAGGCCGCGGCGCGCAGGGCCTCCCGACGCCTCGCCCCGGCCCGCCGGTGAGCGGGTCCCCGTGACCGAAGCAGACCGTGTCCGCGTCCAGGGCGGCGAGCCTGCGGAAGGTCTCGGCGGCGCGGGGGACGGTCGGGTTGAACACGCCCAGGATCGGGGTGCCGTCCATGCTCGCGACGGCGTCGCCGGTGAACAGGACGCGAACGGCCGGGCAGGTACACGGCGACGCTGCCGTCGGTGTGGCCGTCCGCGAGGACCACCCGTGCCCCGCCACCGAAGTCGATCACGTCCCCGTCCTCCAGCTCGCGGTCCACCCGGCAAGGGCGGCGCCGGGGGCGGCTTTCACCATGTTCTCGTACAGGTCGCGCTCCCAGTCCGGGCGTCGGTGAAGACGGGCCGGCGGCCCGGGGACCTCCCCGCGGACGACCGGGGCCTCGAGGCGGTGCGCCATCACCGTGACGTCCCCCCAGCCGGCGACCTCGGCGGCCGAGCCGGTGTGGTCCCTCGTGGAAGTGGGTCAGCACCACGGTGCGGATCTCACCGGGATCGCGGCCCAGGCTCCGGACCGCCTCGGCGATCGCGGGCCCGGAGCCGGCCACGCCGGTGTCGATCAACGTCAGCGCCCCGGGGTCGGCCCACAGGTAGGCGTGGCCGACCTCGAAACGCAGCTGGTGAAGCTCGGGCAGCAGACCGGACGATCTCCATGCCGCGAGCGTAGGGCGGCCGGGCAAGGGCGGCCCACGCCGTTCACGCAGGGCGGAGCGCGCCGGGCGGGACCGGCGCCGCCCGGGAAGACGATCTCGTACGGACCCCTCACCCCGCTTGTAATCGTCCGTTTACTTATGGTCGTTTTTGGTCACCGGAAAACCAGGTTTGAGAGTTCACCTTCTTCCGCTAACCTCGCCATGCCTTTATGCCGCCTTTAATGCCGACATAGCACCCTTTGCGTGTCCCGCACGCGACATAAAAGGCATCCTTCGTACGAAAGGCACATGGTGCGGTACCGTCTTGCCCCCCTAGCGGTGGCTGCCGCTTTTCTCCTCCCGTTCACCGCTCTCTCCGCTCCCGTGCAGGCGGGCGTCGCACGGCCGTGTCACGGCACCGGCACCGACGCCGCCGTGCAGAGCACCCATCACGCATCCATAGCAGTCACACCGCTACACCGATCGATATGCGCGCCGTGTGATCTCTCTCGAACAACCTGCTCTTTCTTTTGTCTTCTTCCCTCTGCTGTCATCTTCTTTTTTTCCCTGCATTTGTTTCCGCCTTTCCCACACCTTCTCTTTCTCTCTCCCTAATTTTGCCCTTCACGGGAGTGGCCGGAGAGAGTCAATGTGAACCGGGAAGCACGGTCAACCTATCCTTAGAGCACCATGTTGTGTGCCCTTTCGTAATCTCGAAGGATAGCCTTTTTAGTATGTCGCGTGCGGGCAGCTCAACGGGTGGCTACCGTGTCGGCATTAAAGGCGGCATAAGAAGGCCATTGGCGAGGTTATGCGGAAGGAAGGTTGAACTCTCTGCTAACCTCTGGTTGTCCCGGGTGACCAAAACTGACCATACGTAAGAACGCGTCCAGGCAATACGTGTGTACTTTTTACCATATTCGTCAGGGGTGTTGCGGCAGGGAGGTCCGTGTAACGATTTCTCGCGTGGCCAATATCTGGGAGTATGAAGCTCACCGGGAGGGGCGCGCCGGTCCCGCCCGGAGCGCTCCGTGGTCACTCCTTGATTGCGTGAACGGCGGTGTGCCTTACTAGCTTACAGCCCTTGCCCGGAATCCGGAGTCCCTCATTCGCTATCCGCGAGCCTGTTCTCAAGGACATCGGAGGATTCTATGCGGGCATTGGAGAATCGTCTCGTCTGCTGCCCTACATTTTCGAGATGTCTGGTAGTTATGCTCTCCTGGCCTGCCCTTGTCAGGGTTAAACTACGGTGTTGATGGGCTCCTGTCTCTATTGTATCTTCTTTGTTTCGCTGCTCGCCGGGGGGCGCGGTGGACGTTGACATCGACACCTGCGTGGCCGGCTCCTGGCCCGCTATCAAAGGCCTCTACGTGTTGACATGTGTTTCCTGCGGTCCGGACGTCTGCAGGTTAGGGTCCTAGGGGCGATCAAGGATCTTGCCGGTGACGGGAACATCTCGCACTCGATGGTGCTTTCGAACGCCACACCGGCTCGGCCTGCCCGAGGTACGGAAGGGGCCGGCCTGGGCGTGTTAGATACTGTGCCGACGGTGATGGGCGTGTCACTTTGGAACTGTTGTTTCCGTTCCACTATCGAGGCCGGCCGGTTCGTCCGCGTGCCGCCAAGCGCCCGTCTTCAGAACCCATTAGTTACTCCCCGTATCTTATCCGCTCTGTCGTGTAATCCGTCCTCCTTTTTACGGTCCTGTTTTTGTCCTAGACGAAGGGGGGGGTCTACCCTTTAACGGAACATTTTAAGCCGCCCCCTCCTCCTTCCCTGGCCTGTTTTACCTCTCTCTTATGAATTTTGACTTTTTACTCTACTTCTTTTTTCTTTTCACGTTTTTTCCTCTCTTAGCTTCCCCCACCTACTTCAGCTTGCTCCTTTTCCCTTCCCTTCCTTCTCTTCCTCTTTCCCATTTTAAATGCTTCTCCCCTCCTTCTCTATCATCTTACCTCCGTTTTCAAACCCCCCGATCCTGGGCGTGTTCAACCTCGACCGTCCCCGCGCCGCCGAGACCTTCCGCAGGCTCGCCGCCCTGGACGCGGACACGGTCTGCTTCGGTCACGGGGACCCGCTCACCGGCGGGCCGGGCGAGGCGTCGGAGGCCCTGCGCGCCGCGGCCTCCCGGCTTCCGGCCCGCGATCGGCAGGGTCGCGGGACGCAGGAGAGCCAGACCGGTCGGCAGGGTCGCGGGACCCAGGAGAGCCGGACCGGTGGCCGTGGTCGCGGCCGTCTCCCCGCTGCCCGTTCCCGAGCCGGGGTTCACGGTCCCCGGGCAGGGCTGCACGGCCTGCCCCACGCTCGCGGGCGTGCCGACGCCCGGCCTGCCCGCCCCGCGGTCCTCTTACCCCGCCAGGGGGACCCCGGATCAGTCCCGCGGCGGACGACCCGGCGCGGGGCCGCCGCCTACCGTCCTGGTGGCGGGCCGTCGCGGCCCCCGTACGGACAGGAGAGGCCCGTGTTCACCGACTCCGCCCGGCTCCGGCGCGTCGCCTCCGGCACGCCGCCGATCGTCGCCCCGCCGCTCCGGCCACTACCCGACCGAGCTACCCGACCGAGCTGCCCGGCCGGACCACGCCCGACTCGTACGCGAACACCACCGCCTGAGCCCGGTCGCGCAGGTGGAGCTTCATCAGCACCCGCGCCACGTGGGTCTTGACCGTGGCCTCGCCGACGAAGAGCTCCGCGGCGATCTCGGCGTTGGTCAGGCCGCGGGCCAGCGAGCGCAGCACCTCCAGCTCGCGCGGGGTGAGCTCGGCGAGCTGCGGCGGGGGCGCGGGGTCGTGCCGGCCGGCGAAGGAGGCGATGACGCGGGTGGTGACGGCCGGGTCCAGCAGGGCGTCGCCCGCGACGACCACCCGGATCGCCTCCACCAGCTGCTCGGGCGGTGACACCTTGAGCAGGAACCCGCTGGTCCCGGCGCGCAGCGCGGCGTAGAGGTTCTCGTCGGTGTCGAAGGTGGTCAGCATGACCACCTTGGGCGGGTCCTGCTGGCCCAGCAGTTCCCTGGCCGCGGTGAGGCCGTCCATGCGGGGCATCGAGATGTCCATCAGCACGATGTCCGGCCTGGTCCTGCGGGCCACGGCGAGCGCCTCGATCCCGTCGGGGGCCTCGCCGACCACCTCCAGGCCGGGCTCGCTCTCCACGACCAGCTTCAGACCGGCGCGGACCATCGCCTGGTCGTCGGCGATGACGACGCGGATGTTCACTTCTTCTCCTTGGCCGACGACTGGGCACCTCGTTCCCGGGACGCGCGGTCGACGACCCGTACGGCCGTGCGCGTGCGCCGGACGGGAGGGGGGAACCGCCATGCGGGGAGACTAAAGCCTGGTGACCGTCTTGCCCATAGGACAAAACGCCCGGACAAGCCGGTCACAAGTGGGACGCAAGTCGCCGGCGGACGGGCTCATCGCCTGAACCAGGGCCCGGCACCCCGGATGTGTAACCGCAGGGTTGCGTCTCCCTGAGCCCATGTGTAACCCTTGGGTGACACAAGACGCGAGGGGAAGAACCATGGACCGGATCGAGCACGAGATCTTCATCGATGCCACCGTCGAGCACGTGTGGCGACTCCTCACCCAGGCCGAGCACATCCGGGCCTGGTTCGCCTTCGACGGGGCGGACATCGACCTGCGCCCGGGTGGGACGCTGGTCCACACCTGGAAGGAGCACGGCTCCTTCCGGGGCGTCATCGAGCGGGTCGAGCGGCCCACGGTCTTCTCCTACCGGTACTCGTCGGTGCCGGACGAGGATCCACGACCGGGACACCAGACCCTTGTGACGTTCACCCTGTCCGCCGCCGACGGCGGCACGCGTCTCGTCGTGACCGAGAGCGGGTTCGACGAACTGGCCGTGGGGCCCGAGCAGCGGCGCATCCATGCCCGCGGCGCGGCCGACGGATGGACCGGCGGCCTGTCAGCGCTGCAGGATCACGCCGCGACGCCCGACCGCCTGGCACAGCGGCGGTGACCCGGCCACAGCCGCAGGTACTGGCGGCGCTGGCCGACCCCACCCGGTGGCACGTTCTGCAACTGCTCGCGGAGCGAGGTGAGCAGACGGCCACACAGCTGGCCGCCCCGTTGCCGGTCAGCCGGCCGGCGGTGATCAAACACCTGATCGCACTGCAGCAGCACGATCTGGTGTCCAGCCGCCGGCTGGGGCGCGCGCGACTCTACAGTGCGAACCCGTCCCGGCTGGCCGAGACCGCGCAGTGGATGGCGAGCGTCGCGACCACCTGGGAGGCCAACCTGCTGAGGCTCAAGGCGCTGGCGGAGGACACCCGGCATACCGAATGAGACCCCGGCCGGGGATGATGACCGGTCATCCCCGATGCGACCGCCCGCGCACGGTCGTCGGCACGAGAGGACGTTTCCGGCCGTCGCCGCGGACAGGTGCGTCCGGCGAGGCCGGACGGCCTCAGAAGGCCGGGAAGGAGACGCTGCGCACGAACCGGAGAGCGATCGCGTCGTCACAGGTGCCGGGCGCGCAAAAATAGATCAGCAGGGCGGCCTCGTCCGGCCGGTCGACCACCCAGCCGGTGAAGTCGAGCCGGCCTCCGCGCTGCGGGTCGGCGATCGTCCCCTGCAGCCGTGAGGCCGTCTTGCCGCCCACGCTCACCTGGACGACCTGGGAGAAGACGCTGACGGTGCCCGGGAGCGAGGACTGCAGGGTCTCCTGCAGCCGCTCGGCGCCGCTGCGCGGGTCGAGGGTGTCGAGCGTCTGCGCGTACAGGCCGGTGGCCTCCTGGGGGGTGGCCTTGATGATCTCGTTCGCGGCGGCCCAGTCCGCGGTGACGGGCGTGGCGAACAGCGCCCGGAACCGGTCGGACCGGGGCGAGGCCATCACGAACACGTCCGCGTGCGGCTCCAGGGTCCAGCCGTCGGGGTGCTCGAACGCGACCGGCACCGCGGACGAGCCCCGGTACTGCGCCCAGGCGTCGCCGCCGCGCAGGAACGACGCGAGCACCGCCACCAGCACGACGATCGCCGTGATCGCCACGCTCGCGCCGATCAGGATGCCCTTGCGGCCGGAGGCCCCGGTGCCGGGCCTGCGTCCCGGAGCGGTCGGCGCCGGCGCGAGGGGCGCCTGGGTGAGCCGGTACGGCTGGTCGGCGCCGCTGATCGCGTCACGCAGCTCCGCGACGAACCGGCCGCAGGTCTCGTAGCGCTGCTCGGGGGACTTGGCCAGGGCCCGCGTCATGACCTCGTCCACCTGGGGCGGCAGCTCGGGGCGGAGCGTGGTGAGCGGCGTGGGGGTCTCGGCGAGGTGGGCCCACAGCAGGGCGATCTCGTTGTCGCGCTGGAAGGGCAGCCGTCCGGACAGGGCCTCGTAGACCACGCAGGCCAGGCCGTACTGGTCGCAGCGGCCGTCGATGTGCTCCTTGTTGATCTGCTCGGGCGACATGTAGCGAGGGGTGCCGATGAACTGGTTGGTCTGGGTCAGCCCGGAGATCGAGGTGCGGTGCTTGGTGATGCCGAAGTCGGTGAGGTAGGCGTGGTCGCCCTCGGTGTGCGCGGCGATCAGGATGTTGGCGGGCTTGACGTCGCGGTGCACCAGGTCGTGGGCGTGCGCGGTGTCGAGCGCGGCGGCCACCTGGGCGAAGATCCGGTTGACCTGGCCGACCGCCATCGGCCCGCGGTCGTAGAAGAGCTTGCGCAGGTCGGGGCCGTCGACGTAGCGCATGGCGATGTAGAGGGTGCCGTCGTCGGCGCTGTCGGCCTCGTAGATCGGGATGATGTTGGGGTGGTCGATGCTGGCGACCGTGCGCGACTCCAGCACGAAGCGCTGGCGGAACCTCTCGTCCTCGCCGAGCAGCGGGTTGAGGATCTTCAGCGCCACCCGGCGGTTGAGCCTGGGGTCGATGGCGAGGTAGACCACGGCCATGCCGCCCTTGCCGATGATGTCCTCGATCTGGTAGCCGGCCACTTCCCGGCCGATCAGTGCCCTGTCGTTCACCGGCGTCACGTCTTGGTCGGCTGGCCGCAGTAGCCGCAGAAGCTGTGGGCCGTGCCCAGTCGCATCCCGCAGCCGGTGCAGTACTTCTGCTGCACCGTGGCGTCGGCCGGTTTGACGCCGGGACCGGTCTGGGCGCCGGGGTCGCGCGCCACCAGCACCGGCCCGGGTGCGGTCGAGGAGAGCTTGGGCAGGGCCGGGAAGGAGCGGCTGACCACCCTGGTGGAGTCGGCCTGATCGTCGAGGACCTGCCGGGGCGGGAGGGACGGCGGATCGAGCAGGGGAGGACGGGTGTCGGCGGCCGTGCGGGGCCCGGTCGCGGGCCCCGTCTCGGGCCCGGTGTCGGTGTCGGCGGGTCTGCGGCGCCACAGCAGGAAGGCGGTGGTCAGCACGGCCAGCACCAGCAGGCCGCCACCGGCGACGAACGGCCACAGCGGCGCACCCCGGGGCGTGTCGGTGGAGGCGGCCGCCGTCTTGGTTGCCTGGTCCTCGGCGGTGCCGCGCTTGGCCTGGGAGGTCTTCAGGTGGGCCGCGGCCACGGTGTGGCCGGGGTAGAGGTCCAGCACCCGCTGGAAGGCGGGGACGGCGTCGCCGTAGTAGTGGGTGTGGAAGCGGGTCAGCGCCTGCTCGAAGGCGGCGTCGATCGGCCCGCGCCCGGGGGTGACGTTCGCCTCGGCCAGGGCCTTGGTGACCTCCCGGATGCCGATCATGCGGGCCTCGGCGCCGCCACCGACGAGCAGGCCGACGACCTCGCCCTTCTTGTCCTCGATGACCGGGCCGCCGAGCAGCCCCTTGTCGATGAGGGCGCCCAGCTTCTTGGGCTCGTCGACCTTGTTCTCCGGGTCCTTGAACTGCCGGCCGCCCTCACCGGCGCCGCCCGCCCGCAGGTGGGCGATGTCGACGGCCTCGGGCAGGTTCGCGGCGGGCCGTCCGGTGAACCCCGCGACCGCCACCGGCGAGCCCTCCTTGGAGGGCACCGTGGCGGCGAGCGGGGCGGTGGGCAGGCCCGCGCTGCCGTCGGCGCGCCCGACGGGCGCCAGCACCGCGGGACTGTCGGGCGTGTCACCGGCGCGGACGATCTCGGCCTTGAAGCCCTTCTTGTCGGCCGGGGAGATGTTGGGGAAGACCGTGATCTCGGTGGTGACGTCGACGATGCAGGTGGCGGTGGACCGCTTGGGCGGGTAGCACTCCTGCAGGTGGTGGTCGAGCTTGTCGTCCTTGAGCCTGTGCCGCTCGAAGTCCGCGGGGATCTTGACCTTGTGGTGCTCGGCGAAGATCTTGTTGGCGGCGTGGATGCGCATGTCACGCTCGGTCGTGACCACCCGGGTGAGCGTGACGATGCCACCCTCGGGGTTGATCACGGTGCCGGTGCCGCTGCCGATGGGCACCTTGTAGGAACGCTCCACGTGAACCAGCTCGCCGATGTGGTCGAGCAACGTGATGTCGACGTTCGCGGTGGCCTCGACCCGGACCACCGCCGGGGTCACCAGGTCGGTGATCCCGCTGGGATGCTCGTGGGCCAGCGCGGGGGCCGTCCCGGCGATCGCCAGACAGAGCCCTCCGACCATCGCCAGCGCCGAACCTGACCGCCGCATCTCCGCTCCCTACCGGGCATGAAACAAGGGTCGTCAATCGGGATGAACATGTGAACCGCCCGGAGGCGGGGTGGCTGTCGTCGTGCTCGTCCCGGCCCGCCGGAAGTCACGGGACGGTCATCCCTTTACGGCCTTCACCATCCTGTTCACGGCCTTTCACCAACCCACACCCCGTCGCGGGTGGTTACGCAAAGTCTAATCCTCGTGGGCCCCGTGGGCGACAACGGACGGATACCGGAATCCGGCCGGAAGCCCGGTCACACCGGGCCTACCAACTCCCTCATAGGACGTTGCTTTACATTTCCCCGATAGCAGACAAAAGAGACATAAATACATATATCCAGCTATAGGTACGGTTCGATGCCACGATCACCCCGGACGGTACGGCGACGCGGAGCGGTCCGGTCGTCGGGTGCGGCGAGCCGGGCGACGGGACGGCCCCGCGTCCAGGAGACCGACCCGGAAGCCGAAAGACCGCGTTCCCCGGGGAGGCGGATCCGACGGTCACCACCGGCGCCGCGCCTCATGACGATGAGGTATGCGAAGGCGTGCGCCCGGTCAGGCTCGGGGACGGACCAGCACGGCCGGGTCGAAGGACACCTCGAACGGGACGGACAGGTTCGCGGCCTCTCCCGCGTCGTGCCTCTCGGCGGGCTTGTATTCGTCACCCGCGAGCTCATGGACATGGATAGACGGCCCGTCGGACAGCTCGATCCGCCAGTAGACGGGAATACCCGCCGCGGCGTAGGCGGCCCTCTTGAGGTGACGGTCCCGCGCCCGGGTGCTCGGGCTGACGATCTCGACGGCCAGCAGGAGGTCGCGCGGCGCGAACATCAGTTCCGTCTCCTCGACGGTCTCCGTCGGGACCACGACGAGGTCGGGGATGAAGAAGTCACGGTCGCTCACCCGGAGGTTGACCTCTTGCATCGGCTCGTACTCCGGCGGTGCGGCGTCTTCGAGGATGCGCATGAGACGCGCGATCGCACGCTGATGCAGAGGAATGGGGGAAGGACTCACCAGCAGGCTCCCGTTGAAGAGCTCGTAACGGTTCCCGTCGTCGGGGAACGTGAGCAGGTCATCGACAGTGAACGGCGGCTCTCCGTGAAGAACCGTCCGCCTGGTCGTCGGCTCCGTCGTCGCCATCGTCGTCACCCGCCCAGTATCGGGAGTCTCACCTTCGTCCACATGCTACTTCCCACGATTCTCTAACGGTACGTAGTTGAAGCGTCACGATTCGACCACAGGTGGGCGCCTTCGTGGACGGCGGTGTGGACGGCTCGGGCGATGCGGGCACCCCAGGTGGAGCGGGGGCCGCCGAACGGTTCCTGCGGGCCGTGCTCGGGGACGGCCACGCAGACGGCGTCGGAGGCGGTGCCGGTACCGGAGAAACCGGTCTCCAGCAGCGCCTGGCTCTTGGCCTCGGTCACCGTCATGACCGCGTTGACCAGGGCCGCGTCGCTCATCGCAACCGGTACGGCCACGATGATGTTGACCGTGCCCGGCAGGCGCGCCGGAACCGGACCGGGGCCGGGGCCGGGGGTGGGAAGGAGCATCGGGGTCGGCTCGGGCAGGAGCATCGGGGCCAGTTCGGGGTCGGGCACGCCCTCGGGGGCGGCCGCCCAGGTGGGGACGCGCAGGCCGACGGTCGCGACGACCTCCACTCCCCCGTCGGCGGCCCGGGTGAACCGGTCGACCGACGCCGCGGTGAGCATGCCGACGCCGGGTCCGGGCGGGGCCAGTTCCAGCAGGTGCTCCACCGGGTCCGTCCGCGCGTACCCGGCGACCACCTGCGCGTTGAGCGCCCAGGCGGCCGGGCCGATGCCGCCGCCGAGCACGGCCGAGGAGATCGCCCGCCATCCGGGGCCGAACTCCCAGAGCAGGCAGGCCAGCCGGGCGCCGTCCTCGTGGCGGTGGCTCAGGACGGGCGTGGCTCTCACGGGTGCTCCAGGTGGCCCGGGATCGGCGTCGCTTTCACCGGCGCTCCAGGTCGGCCCGGGATCGGCGCGGTCATCACGGGCGCTCCAGGTGGACCTCGGGCCTGCCCGCGGGGCCGGTCCCGACGCGGACGCGGGCCTCGAAGTGCTCGGCGATCAGCTCCTCGGTCAGCACCTCGGCGGGAACCCCCGAGGCGGCCACCCGGCCTGCCGAGAGCAGCATCATCGCGTCAGCGTACTGGCCGGCGAGGCTCAGGTCGTGCAGGGTCGTGACGACGGTCAGCCCGTCGGCCAGCCGCAGGCGGTCCACCAGCTCCAGCACCTGCTGCTGGTGTCCCAGGTCCAGGGCCGTGGTCGGCTCGTCGAGCAGCAGCACCGGGGCCTGCTGGGCCAGCGCCCTGGCGAGCACGACGCGCTGGCGCTCGCCACCGGACAGCCGGCCGAGCGGACGGGAGGCCAGCCGCGACAGGTCCAGCCGCTCCAGCACCGACGCGGTCACCTCCCGGTCGCATCGCCCCTCGCGTCCCAGGTAGGGGATGTACGGGGTGCGGCCGAGCAGGGCGTAGTCGAACACGGTCATGTCGACCGGCAGCGCCGGGGTCTGCGGAGCGTAGGCGAGCAGCCGGGCGCGGTCCCTGTGCCGCAGCCGCCGGACGGGGGTGTCGTCGATGAGCACGTCGCCGCCGTACGGGAGCACCCCGGCCAGGGCTCGCAGCAGTGTGGACTTGCCCGCGCCGTTGGCCCCGATGACGGCCAGCCAGCCGCCGTCGCGGACGTCGAGGCCGACCTCGGAGAGCACGGGCCGCCCGTCCAGCACGACCGACAGGTCCCGCACCGTCAGGCGGCTCATCGCGTCCCCGCCCGGCACGACGTCCGACACGACGTCCGGCAAGGCGTCCGGCAAGGCGTCCGGCGCGGCGTCCGGCACGGCGCGGAAGGTGTCACGTCTCCATCCTCCGGGTCATCCGCAGCACGGCCACGAAGAACGGCGCGCCGACGAAGGCGGTCACCACGCCGATGGGCAGCTCGGCCGGGGCGAGCACGGTCCGGGCGAGCAGGTCGGCCAGGACCAGGAAGGCGGCCCCGCCGATCAGCGAGATCGGCAGCACGATCCGGTACGACGTCCCGGTCAGGCGGCGGACCGCGTGCGGCACCACGATGCCGACGAAGCCGATCAGCCCGCTGACCGCGACGGCCGCGGCGGTGGCCAGGGACGCCGCGAGCAGCACGATGAACCGGACGCGGGTGGCGTTCAGGCCCAGGGTGACGGCCTCGTCGTCACCGACCGAGAGCACGTCGAGCAGCCTGCCGTGCAGCAGCATGATCACCACCGAGACCGCGGCGTACGGGGCGACCAGCGTGATCTGTCCCCAGCCGCCGCCGAGATCGCCGAGGATCCAGGCGTAGATGCGCTGGAGCTCCTCGACCCGCAGCTGCTGCAGGAACGTCTGGACGGCGGTGAGGAAGGAGGTGACCGCCACCCCGGCGAGGACCAGGGTGGCGGTGCCGCCGCCCCGGCCCGCCACGCTGCCCAGCCCGTAGGCGAGCAGCACGCCGCCGACGGCCCCGGCGAAGGCGGCCAGGGGGATGCCGACGGCCATGTCGTCGCCCCGTCCGAAGACGATCGCCGCGGTGGTCGTCAGCCCGGCGCCCGCGGCGGCTCCGAGCAGGTAGGGGTCGGCCAGCGGGTTGCGGAAGACACCCTGGTAGCCGGCCCCGGCGATGGCCAGCAGGCCGCCGACGAGCGCGGCGAGCACGATCCGCGGCAGCCGGATCTCCGACAGCAGGCCCAGCTCGACCGGGGCGAGCCCCGAGTCGGCCGAGACCAGCGGCAGCCAGTCGAGCAGCTGGAGCAGCACGCTGCGCGGCGCGATGTCCGCCGCGCCGGCCAGCAGCCCGGCGAACATGCTCGCCAGGAGCAGACCGGCGGCGGCCAGCGCGACCACCGGGCTCAGCCGGGCCGCCTGCCTCGCCCGCACCCCGGCCTGACGGTCCGCGCCCGCGCCGTGGAACCCGGGGGAAGGGAAGAGATCGGCCACTTAGCGGCTCACCGGCCGGCCGCGGCCTTCTGGACGGCGTCGCCGACCTGCTTGGCCAGGTCCACGACGCGCGGCCCCCAGCGGGAGGCGACGTCGTCGTCGAGCGGGACCACCCGGTCGTTCTCGATCGCCGACAGCTTGGACCAGCCCGGGCGCTTGGCGAGGGTGGCCTTGGACTGGCCGCAGCACTTGGTGTCGGCCAGGAAGATCAGGTCGGGGTCGGCCTGGGCGACGAACTCGGCCGAGAGCTTGGGGTAACCTCCGGCCGCCTCGGGGGCCTTGTCGGCAATGTTGGTCAGGCCGAACAGCCCGTAGATCTGACCGATGAAGGTGGACGAGGTCGCCGCGTAGGGGGTGACGTCCAGCTCGTGGTAGTAGGTGAGCTTCGTGTCCTTGGGCGCGGTGGCGGCGATCTCGTCGAGCTGCTTGCGCATCCCGGCGACGAGCTCGGCGGCCCGGTCCACGTTGCCGGTGGCGGCGCCGAGGTCGGTGATCTGGTCGTAGGCCTCGTCGAGCCCGGTGGCGGCGGGCTCCAGCAGTACGGGGACGCCGACCTTGCCCAGCGCGGCCACGAGGCTGTCGGTGTCGTTGGAGATCACCACCAGGTCGGGCTTCTTGGCGACGATGGCCTCGACGTTCGGCTTGAAGCTCGACAGGTCGCTCTTGGGGGCGTCGGCGGGGTGGTTGGACTGGTCGTCCACGGCGATCACCTGCGGGCCCGCGCCGATGGCGAACAGGCCCTCGGTGGCGGTGGGCGAGAGCGAGACGATCCGCTCGGGCCTGCGCGCCACGGCGACGGCGCCGTTGCCCGCCTGGACGGTGACGGGGAAACCCGCCGCCGAGGGGGTGGCGGCCGCGGGGGCGGAGGCGGAGGCGGTCGCGGCCGGGGAGGCTGCGGGAGAGCTCTGGCCGCACCCGGCCAGGGTCAGTGCGGCGAGCAGGGCACCGGCGAGGGCGCTGCGTACGGGCCTCACACGAGGTCCTTTCAGTTGCCGGAACCGAGAGACCCGGAAAGGACGGGTCACCCTTTTCCACGAGGGTCGACGACGTCGACGCGGCGGAGGCGACCTGGCTCGACCCCCGGAAGGGCCATGACAGTTGCGGGACAGCGCCGGGCTCACACCGGACTTCGCTCAGCTACGCGTCGGACGAACGCTATCAATCCCCCCGAGGACCGGCGGGCCCGGGCCTCAGCCGAGCTGCTCCTCGGCGGAGGCGATGATCTCCTGCAGGCGCAGGCCGTGCGCGGCGTCCAGGGGGTGCCCACCACGCCGTACGGTCAGCGCGAACTCGGCGAGCATCAGCGAGAAGACGTCGGAGCCGAGCCGGGTGTCGTCGAGGGACTCACGCCCCAGCCGGCCGTAGATCTCCACCTGCGAGGGCGGGACCTCGCCCGGAACGCTCATGCACAGCGACGCCTCGCTGACCGCGCCGGTCTCGTGCTCCAGCAGCAGCCCGACCCAGCCCAGCGGGTTGCCGTGCGCGCGGACCCCGACGACCCTGCCGAGCGCCGCGTCCAGCATGTCGATCATGTGCGGGCCCACGTCGAGGATCGCGCCGCGCTCCAGGCGCCAGGACGTGGCGAAGTCCCCGCCGAGCATCGCCCCGGAGACGTTGGCCGCCCGCCCGCCGAACGGTTCGAGGGCCGAGACCCTCGCCAGGAACGCGCGGGTGGCGGGCGAGTAGCGCCAGGTGAGGACCATCTGCGAGGGCACGCCCGCCTCGGCGACCGCCTCGGCCAGCCTGCGGGCCCCGGCCAGGTCGGCGGCGAGCGGTTTCTCCAGCAGCAGTGCCTTGCCCGCCTTGGCCGCGAGCACGCCGAGCTCGGCCTGGACCGCGGGCGGGACGGAGAACGCCACCGCCTCGCAGTTGTCGAAGAGCTCCTCGATGCGTTCGAACACCGGGGCCCCGAACCTGGCCGCGGCCTCGGGACGGCGGGCCCAGACACCCGCCAGACGCGTGTTCGGACCGGCCGCGAGCATCGGCGCGTGCACCATCTCGGCCCATGGCCCGGCGCCCACCAGACCCACAGATAACGTCACCGATCCAGTTTCGCACGCTCCCATGCCCTGATCGCGTGCTCGGGTCGGTGTGCCGTGGTCCCTCCGCCGGACCTTCCGGGCCTTCCGGACCGGTGATCACGCGCCGGACCTTCCCGGCCCGTGACCCCCGGCCTATGCTTATCAGGCGCTTGGTCTAAATAAGGGGGCGTCCGATGGACCGACCGTTCCGGTTCGCCGCCGTGATCCGGGAGGCCGTCTCGGCCGGGGACTGGGCCGAGAAGGCCCGCCGCCTGGAGGACTCGGGCTTCGACGTGCTGCTCGTCCCCGGCCATCTGACCGGCCCCCGTTTCGCGCCGGTCGCGGCCATGACCGCGGCGGCCTGCGCCACCGGGCGCCTGCGGGTCGGCACCCTGGTCCCCGCCGACGGCCTCCGTCATCCGGCGGTGCTCGCCAGGGAGGCCGCCACCGTCGACCTGCTCTCGGAGGGACGCCTGGAACTGGGCCTGGGCACCGGCTGGACGGCCACCGACTACGCCTCGGCCGGGCTGGTGTTCGAGCCGCCCGGGGTCCGGGTGGACCGGCTGGCCGAGGCCGTCGCCGTGCTCAAGGGCCTGTGGGGGGACGGGCCCTTCACCTTCCACGGCGAGCACTACCGGATCACCGAGCTGGACCGGAGCCCCAGGCCGTGGAGCCGTCCCCACCCGCGGCTGCTGCTCGGCGGTGGCCCGCACCTGCTCGGGCTCGCCGCCCGCGAGGCCGACGTGGTCGACCTCGGCACGCGGGTGCGCGCCGACGGCACAGGCCCTGACGGTCCCGATGGCACGGACGGCGGGCGCGCCGCCTTCCTGGCCAGGATCGACGTCGTACGGCGGGCGGCCGGGGACCGCTACGACCGGATCGAGCTGGGCACCGGCGTCCAGCAGGTCGGCGTCCGCGGGCGCGGGGAGTCATGGGGCGCCGCGGGCTCCTTTCGCCGGGACGGGACCCCGCGGGTACTGCTCGGCACCCGTCACGACATCGCCGACACGCTCCGCCACTGGCGCGACACCCACGACGTGTCCTACTTCGTGCTCCACCACGAGCGCGACCTGGACGCCTTCACCCCGGTCGTCCAGGAGCTCGCCGGCCGCTGACCCGCCCCGCTCCTCCCCGCCCCGCCCCGCCGGCCACCGGCCTCACCCCGCCGCATCCCGCCTCATCCCGCCTCGCCCGCCCGGACCAGGCCCTGCTCGTACGCGAAGACCACCGCCGCCACCCGGTCGCGGAGCCCGGCCTTGGTCAGCACCCTGGACAGGTGTGTCTTCACCGTGGCCTCGGACAGGTGCAGGACCTCGGCGATCTCCGCGTTCGAGCGGCCCCGCCCGACGTGCTCCAGCACCTCCCGCTCGCGCGCGGTGAGGCGCTCCAGGGCCGTCCCCCCGCCGGGCGGCACGCTCAAGAAACGCTCGATCAGCCGCCGCGTCACCGCCGGGGCGAGCAGCGCCTGCCCGGCGGCGACGGTCCGGACGGCCTCGGCGATCTGGCCGGGCGGGGCGTCCTTGAGCAGGAAGCCGCCCGCGCCCGCGCGCAGCGCCTCGTACACGTACTGGTCGAGGTCGAAGGTGGTCAGCACCAGCACCGCGGGGCATCCCGGTTCGGCGCGGACGCGCCGGGTGGCCTCGATGCCGTCCATCCGGGGCATCCGGACGTCCATCAGCACCACGTCCGGCCGCAGCAGCCGCGCCTGGGCCACCGCCTCGGCGCCGTCCCCGGCCGTCCCGGCCACCTCGATGTCGGGCTGGACCCCGAGCATGGCCGACAGTCCCGACCGCGCCAGCGCGTGGTCGTCGGCGATCAGGACCCGGATCATGCCGGCTCCACGGGCAGCCGGAGGCGCACACCGTACCCGCCGCCCTCGGCGGGACCCGCGTGCAGCACCCCGCCGTACAGGCGGGCCCGCTCGCGCATGCCGACCAGGCCGTGCCCGGGGGAGGACGGCCGCGACGGCGGGCCGGCCCCGGGGGCGTTGACGACCTCCAGGCCGAGTTCCGCGCCGCCGTAGGTCACCCGTACCTCGGTGTCGGCCGGTCCGACGTGCCGGCGGACGTTGGTGAGCGCCTCCTGGACGATCCGGTAGGCGGTGAGCTCCAGCCCCGCGGGCAGTGTCCTCCGCTCTCCCCGCTCGACCAGCCGTACCGGCAGCCCGGTGGAGCGGACCTGTTCCACCAGCTCGGGCAGCCGGTCCAGGGTGGGCTGCGGTGCCAGCGCCTCGTCCTCCTCGTTGCGCAGCGCCTCCAGCACGTGGCGCATCTCCACCAGCGCCTCGCGGGCGGTGCGCGCCACCGCGTCCATGTGGTCGCGTGCCCGCTCCGGGTCGAGCCCGCCGACCTCGTACGCGGCCCCGGCGTTCAGCGCGATGATGGACAGGGAGTGCGCGACCACGTCGTGCAGCTCGCGCGCGATCCTGAGCCGCTCGACGGCGACCGCCTCCCGGGCCCGTTCGCGCGTGCGTTCCTCGGCCTCGCGCAACTGGGCCTCCCGGCGCTGCAGCAGCCACCCGGCCGTCCACGCGCCGGTCACGAAGAACACCATGATCAGGGCCGACCCGACGTCCGGCTCGTCCTCGCCGTAGTACCGCAGGGCGAGGGCGGTGGCCATGCTGCCGGTGGTGACGGCCCACGCCCCGGCCGCCAGGAGCAGGGACCGCACGTGCAGCCCCACGGAGAAGACCGCCACCAGGAGCGAGGGGAACGGCGCGACGGTGGCCGGCGGCACCTCGGCGACGGCGCCCCACAGCAGCAGCACGGACGCGATGACCACCAGCACCGGCAGCGGCGCGTACCGCCGGGCCACCAGCGGGACCGTCCCCGTCAGGGCGAACGCGGCCTCGACCCAGAACGGGTCCGGGCCGGGCGGCAGCACCTCGGCGACGCCCCAGACGGCCAGCACCGCGGCCAGCGCCACGTCCGGGCCGGGCGGGCGCCGAGGCACCCGGGCCAGTCGCGCGAGAGGGTCCACGCACCGACCGTATCGCCCGGCGACGGCCCGGACGTCAGCCCCGCGGGGTATGCGGGTCGGCCCGGGGTCGTAGGCGGTCGCGCCTCCCGGTGGACGCGGCCGGGCCCCGATCCTCCCTAGCGTCGCGCCATGCCCCGAAAAGAACCCGCGCCCCCGTGGCGTACCCCGGCGACCCTGTCGGCGACGGCCGGTGGCCTGGCCATGGCCGTCACCGGAGCGATGCAGGCGGTACGGCCCTTCGACGACGACCCCCGGGTGCTCGGCGAGGAGCACGTCATCCTCGGCCTGTTCGCCGCCTCGCTGGTCCTGCTCGTCCCCGCCCTGTTCGCACTGGCCCGGCACGGCACCGGTGCCGCCGTCGCCGGAGCCGCCGCCGTCTCGGCCGGCCACCTCCTGCTGGCGTTCGGCGCGACCGCGTCCAACCTGCGCGGGGAGGACCCCCCGTGGTTCGGTCACGTGGCCGCCCCGGCGAACCTGGCCATGCTCGCCGGGGCCGTCGTGACGGCGGTGTCGCTGTGGCGGGCCGGGCGGGTGCCCCGGCCGATCGCGGCCGCCCTTCCGGCGATGTGGCTCTGCGAGATCGTCCTGGCCCAGGTCGGCGGAGGGATGATCGCCGGCGTCTACTGGCTCCTCGTGTGCCGCCTGCCCGCTCCCGGAGCCCCGGAGGAGGTCGTCGTGCCCGAGTACGGCCACCGGTGAGGCAGGACCGTCACCTGCCGTCACCCGCCGTCACCCGCCGCCCTCCCGGTCCCGTCCGGGTCCATGATGGTCGTCATGAAACAGATGACGCTGCTGCGGCACGGCGAGACCGAGTGGAGCCGGGACGGACGGCACACCGGGCGCACCGACCTGCCGCTCACCGCCAAGGGCGAGGAGCAGGCCCGAGGGCTGGCCCCGCTGGTGGTGGGCCGGACGTTCGACCTGACCCTGGTCAGCCCGGCCCTGCGCGCCCGGGAGACCGCACGCCTGGCGGGTCTGGGCGCCTGCGAGACCGAGCCCGACCTGTGGGAGTGGGACTACGGCGGCTACGAGGGCATCACCACGGCCACGATCCGCGAGAGCCGTCCGGGCTGGTACCTGTGGCGTGACGGCGTCGTTCCCGGTGACGCGGACCATCCCGGTGAGAACGCGGCGCAGGTCGGCGCGCGGGCGGATCGGGTGATCGCCCGCGCCAGGGCCGTCGAGGGCGAGGTGGTGCTGGTCGCGCACGGGCACTACCTGCGGGTGCTGTGCGCCCGCTGGCTCGGCCTGCCCCCCGAGGACGGACGCCTGTTCCGGCTGGACACCGGGACCTACTCCCGGCTCGGCTTCGAGCACGACGAGCCGGTCGTGCTGGCGTGGAACGCGCCCCTGGAGACGGCGCCGGTCGGCAGGGCACCCGTCTGAGGGGTCCCTCCCGCGGCGGGGTCCGAGCGGGGCTCAGGCAGCGGCGGCGGCCGGCTGCGGGCCGCGGCCGGTCAGCCACTCCAGGACCTTGCGGTGGCCGTGACAGGCGTCCTCGAAATGACCCCACCGCCAGTACCGCGGCTGGTCGCGCACTCCGGTGACCCATGTGCGGTAGGACACCGGAGTGGGCGAGCCCTCTCCCGTGGCGGCCGAGGCGACGCCGTAGGTGCGGATCACGACGCGCCCTCCCGGCGCGATCAGCACGTCGTCGGCCACCGGATACAAGGTCATCTGGTCGAGCACGTCCGAGCCCCCAATCACTGTGAGCTCGAACTCTCCCGTGCCGGCCCACTTCCCCGGTTACACCGTCGGCGCGCCGCGGTTAACCGGGCCGCCCCGATGTAAAAACGGCGTTACACCGTGAGACCGTCGAACTCCCCATCCTTCACCCCGAGCACCAGGGCACGAATCTCGTCCCGGGTGTAGATCAGGGCGGGCCCCTCCGGGAAACGCGAGTTGCGGACCGCGATGCTGCCGTCCGACAGTTCGGCCAGCTCGACACAGTTGCCCGTCGAGTTGCTGTAGCGGCTCTTGCGCCAGCTGGCCCCGGCAAGGTCAGTGGCGGGCATGCCGTTGTAGGTCTGCTCCATTTACATCTCTCTGAGAAGGTCGCCGAGGATCTCGGCGGTGCCCCCGGGCGTGGTGCTTTCCACGCACAACTGCTCCATGGCCGTGAGGTACGGATCGACATCCTCACGCTTGTCCAGGTAGAGGGCACCCCAGAGCTGCTCGACATAGACGACGTCCGACAGGTCGGACTCGGGAAACCGCAAGATGCTGAACGCACCACCCTCAGCCGCGTGCATTCCGAACCGG
The DNA here is from genome assembly GCF_039534895.1 of Streptosporangium longisporum. NCBI lineage: Bacteria > Bacillati > Actinomycetota > Actinomycetes > Streptosporangiales > Streptosporangiaceae > Streptosporangium > Streptosporangium longisporum. The sequence goes on from NZ_BAAAWD010000020.1 coordinate 27,608, forward strand.
AAGGGCATCACCTGAAGGGTGATGTTGGGAAGCGTGGCCACTTCCAGCAGGTGCTGGAGCTGCTCACGCATGATCTCCTTGCCTCCGATAGGACGCCTCAGGGCCGCCTCGTCGATGACCGCCCACAACCGGGGGCCGTCCTTCTTCGTCAGGCGATCCTGCCGCTGCATGCGCATATGCACACGACGCTCGATCTCCGCCTCCGGCACGTCCGGGTAGCCCAGCCGGATCACGGTGCGCGCGTAGGCCGACGTCTGCAGCAGGCCGGGAACGAACTGCACCTCGTAGGTGCGGATCATGTTCGTGGCCTCCTCCAGCCCCACGTAGGTGGTGAACCAGTGCGGCAACAGGTCGCCGTACTTGTGCCACCAGCCGGGGGTGTTCGCCTCGCGGACCATCTCCAGCAGGCCGCGCCGTTCCGCGTCGTCGAGTACGCCGTACAGGGTGAGCAGGTCTTCCACGTCACGTGTCTTGAAGCCGACACGGCCGAGTTCCATACGGCTGATCTTGGACTCCGAGGCGCGGATGTGAAATCCGGCCGCCTCGCGGGCGAGCCCCTTCTCCTCACGCAGCCGGCGCAGGCTCGCGCCGAGCATGATGCGCCGAACGGTGGAACCGGTACCGGGCGGATCCATGGACACGTGGTGCTCCTCGCTCGCTTTCCTGATCTCCAGTGTGTCACTTCGCGGCCTGAGAATCCCTGGCCGCGGCCAAGATCCCCTTTCGTGTGGATTTGCCCAATCATGGGTAACGGTAGCGGTTGCACAGGCCTGATGCACGTGCATTCGCTCTTGCACCTGCACAGGAGTTTGGACCATGATGACGGCTGTGCAGTCCGCCCAAACCGCGCCCCCCCGAGCCTCCACGTCCTGGACGACCCTTGACTGGTGGCCCCCCGCCGGATGGTGGCCCGACTCCGCCCGCGATCTGCTTCCCGGATCTCCCGTGGTCACGGCCAGCGCCACCTTCGTCCTCCCCCCGCACGCCGAGTCCGTCCACTCCGCCCGCAACTTCGCGACGGGCACCCTCACCGGCTGGAGCCTGGGTGAGCTGAGCGAGAACATGGAGCTGGTCGTCTCCGAACTGGCGACCAACGCCTTCCGACACGGGCTGCGGCTGGCCGAGTCCCGCGCCAGGGAGCCGATCCGGCTCTCCCTGCTCCGCCGGGGCACGACGGTCGCCTGCACCCTCAACGACCCCGGGGCCGGCTTCCCCTCGCTGCGTAACCCCTCCGCGCTCGACATCGGCGGCCTCGGACTGCACATCGTCGAGTCGCTGAGCCTGCGCTGGGGCTGGGCGCCGCTGGCCCCGTACGGGAAGATCGTCTGGGCCGTGCTGAGGACCGGACACCACGACGAGCCCGACGAGCCCGACCACCCCTGACCGCCGCCTCCTCCCCCGTCGGGTTCCGGCCACCGCCGGCGTCCCGCCCCCGGCCGCCCGCCGGGTGCCGCCCTCTCCTTCCCGGGACGCGGCACCCGGCCGGCTTCCCCGCCCGTCCGGCCCCGTCCCGCGTCCCGACACCCGCCAAGACCCGCACCCGAGCCTCCCCGGACCCCCGGGACTTCCGGCACCCCCGCGATCCTTGCTCCGGGCCCACCGAACCTCTCCGGACGGCGCCGCCCCTTCCCCTCGGACGGCGCCGGCCGGTCCCGGGGCCGCCACCCCTCCCGCCCGGCGGTCCCGGGACCGGCCAGAACCGGACGGAGACCACGATGACGCGGCGCATTCTGCGCGGTAGACAGCGTCAGAGATTGCCCTCTGCATTACCGTGGATGTTTATGGCTCACGGAGAGTCCCCGCGCGAGATTCCTGAAAGAGCTGCGAGATGGACGATCACCTGCTCGGCTGGTTGAAAACCCTCGACGAAGAACGGCTCGCACGAGTTCTGGCCAACCGGCTGGACGCCATCGCCCCACCGTGGCCGCGCCGCCTGGACACCCTGGCGCAGCGGCTGGGCAACGGTTTCGCGGTGATGGAGGTCATGCGCGGCCTGCCGCTGCCCTCCCTGGAGGTCGCGCAGGCGTCACTGGCGCTCGGCGAGCAGGCCGACCCGGCCGCGGTGGCCCGCTTCCTGGGCGCGCCGGAGCCGGAGGTGACGCCCTGGCTCGACCTGTTGTTCGACCACGCGCTGGCATGGCCGGACGACGAGGGACACATCCGCGTGGCCGAGGGGGTCGCCCGGTGGTGGGCGGCGCCCTGCGGGCTCGGCGAGCCGCTCCCCCACTACCTGAACTCCTGGACGGTCAGCGCCGACGCGCTGCGCGGGCTGGCCAGGACCCTCGGCCTGCCGAACGGTCCCAAGCGCCGCACGGTCGCCAGGATCACCGAGATCCTCTCCGACCCGGCACGGGTGACCGCGCTGCTGGAGGACGCGCCGCAGGGCGCCCGGCGGCTGCTCGACGAGTTCGCCTGGGACGGCCCGGTCCGCGACGTGGACGGCGGCAGGTTCGTGGTGCCCGGCGCCCCCGAGAAATGGGCCGCCGACCACGGGCTGCTCTTCCGGCCGAGCTGGAACGTGGCCGAGATGCCCCGCGAGGTCGCGCTCGCGCTGCGCGGGCCCGACTACCATCCCCCGTTCACGCCCGCCGCGCCCGACCTGGCCACCATGCCGGTGGACCCGGAGGCGGTGGACCACCTGATGACGCTGGCCGCCCCGCACGTGGTGGAGCGCTGCGCCGCCATGCTGGAGAACACCGCGAAGTTCCCGCTGCCGCTGCTCAAGGCGGGCGGTGTCGGCGTGCGCGAGGTCCGCCGGGTGGCCAAGGACACCGGCTGCGACGAGGACGAGACCCGGCTGCTGCTGGAGGTCTGCGCGGTCGCGCGGCTGCTGGCCTGGGACGAGCCCGCCGGTGGCCTGGTGCCCACCGAGAAGTTCGACCGCTGGCGGCTGGACGACGCCGCCGCCAGGCTGCGGGTGCTGCTGTCGGCCTGGTGGCGGATGGAGCGCTCGTCGCTGCGGAAGGTCGACGGCAAGTACGGCACGGTGCTCGGCGACGACCCGGCCGGGGCCATGGTCGCCCGCGCCCGCCGCGCGGTGCTCGGCGTCCTGGCCCGGCTGCCCGCCAGCACGGCGTGCACCGACCGCTCCGGGCTGGTCAGGTCCGCGCACTGGCACGCCCCGCTGCTGGACCGGTCGCTGCTGGCCGAGTGCGTCCCCGCCGTGCTGGAGGAGGCCCGGATGCTCGGGCTGGTCGCCCTCGACACGATCACCGACCTCGGCCGTGCCCTGGCCGGGCTGGACGCCTTCCCCGGGGACGAGATCGACGACTGCACACCCCTGGTGGAGAACGACCCGATGCTGGTCGAGTGCTCGGTCAGGGCGCTGGCCAGCGTACGGCGCAGCGCGCTCTTCGGTGCCGACCTCACCGCCGTGGTGACCGGGCCGCCGGCCGGCGAGCTGGCCGAGCTGCTCGACCGGGCCGCCGAGCGCGAGTCGCGCGGCGCGGCCTCGGTGTGGCGGTTCACCCCGGCCAGCGTGCGCCGGGCCATGGACGCCGGCTACACCGCCGAGGGCCTGCTGGTCGACCTCGCCGAGGTCGGCACGGTGCCGCAGCCCCTGGAGTACCTGGTGCACGACGTGGCCAGGCGGCACGGGGAGGTGACGGTGACCTCGGTCGCCTGCATCGTGCAGGCGTCCGACCCGGCGCTGCTGGCCGAGATCGCCGGGCACCGGCGGCTGGGCAGGCTGGGCCTGAGGCTGCTCGCCCCGACCGTGCTGGCCAGCTCGGTGCCCGCCGACAAGACCCTGACCGCGCTGCGGGAGAACGGCTACGCGCCGGTGCCCATCTCCGACACCGGGGAGATCACCATCCGCCGGGCCCGAGTGGAGGAGCCGCAGAACGGGCGGCTGATCCTGCTGCCCGGGGGGCGGGTGGCCGAGTTCGAGCAGCCCGCGTACCCGCTGGTCGAGCCGCCACCGGACCCGCGCGAGCACGCCCAGCGCCTGCTGGGCGCCGAGGGGGAGGCCGCACAGCCCGGAGGCAGGACGTGGGCGGTCATCGGCCGCATGGCCTCCCGGTTGCCGACCGCCCAGCAGTCCCTGCTCGGGTTCGTCGTCGACCGCGGGGTACGGGCGGCGATCACCCTGGCCGACGGCCTGACCGCCACCATCAGCCACGGCGAGCTGCGCAGCGGCGTGCTCGACGCGTGGTGCGAGGAGGCGGGCGACTACCTGGAGTTCCCGCTGGCCGACATCGTCGAGGTGCGCGGCACCTACGTCTGACCCGCCCCGCGGCGGCACCTACGTCCGACCCGACCCGCGTACCCGACCAGCCCCGCGCACCCGGCCGGACGCGGCACGCCCGTCCGATCCCGCGTTCTTCGGTGTTTTCCCCTCAGAGTTCCTTGGCCTTGGACAGGTCGGCGCCGAGCTTCTGCAGCAGGTCGGCGAAGCCCTTGTAGCTGAAGCGCTCCTCGGAGTTCCAGCCGTAGACCTGGTTCGCCGTGACCGCGGGCAGCTTGGCGAAGGTCGGCTTCCTCTTCATCTCGTCGATCTTCATGGACTGGGTGCGGTTGTCCACCAGGATCACGTCCGCCTCGTACTTGTCGGCGTTCTCCCAGCTCAGGGACTCCCAGAAGCCTCCCTCGTCCACCTTGTCCGGCACCACGACGTCCAGGCCGAGCTCCCGCAGGTAGCGCACGCCCGCGTGGTCGTCGGGGTTGACCACCCACATGGTCTCCGGGCCGCCGGCGATGGCCATGATCTTCAGCTTCTTGGTCGCGGGGCTGGGCAGTGCCGCGGCGGCGGCGTCGAAGGCGGCCTTGGCCTCGGTCACCAGAGGAGCGCCGAGGTCGGCGCCCAGGGACGCGGCGACCTCGCCGTACTTCTTGATGATCTCCGGGGCCGACCTGCCGTTCAGCCGGACGCCGAGGGTGGGCGCGACCTGCTCGATGGTGGCGGCGGACTTCTCGGGCACGTACCACAGGGCCTTGTCGTACATGCCGCTGACCAGCAGGTCGGGCTGGAGCGAGATGTACTTCTCGACGTTGAACTCGTCCCACACGTTGCCGATGGACTCGACCTTGGTGATGTCGACGTCGCCGACCTGGGGGTCCTTGGAGCCGTCGGTCAGCCGGTGCGGCCCGAAGACCGCGACCGGGCGGACGCCGAAGTCCCACAGCGCCGCGGCCGCGCCGACCTGCGCCACGACCCGGGACGGGCGCGCGGGCGCCTGGAGCTTCTTGCCCCGGTCGTCGGTGAAGGTCCACGGACCTGATCCGGCACCGGACGCGGCCGCGGAACCGGAGGCGGCGGGCGAGCCGCCCGCCGCGGGGGAGGCGGTGTCGGCTCCGCTTCCGCACGCTGCCAGGGCGAACACCAGGCCGAGCCCGGCGGCCATGAATCCCCGCCGCGGCATGACAGACAGCGACATTCGTGACTCCAAAGGATAGGCTTGCCTAAATGACTTTTTCATTAGATTAGCCTTGCCTTACCGATACGGAGCGAGAGGGGTGGCCCGATGAGCCCGGCCGACACGGCCACGTCCGTGACCCCGCCCGCGACCTCGCCCGCGCCCCCGTCCGTCGCCACCCGGGCCCATGACCTCGGACGATCCCCCGGTCACGGCGGATCCCCGGGAGCCGAGCAATCCGCGGGACCCGAGGGATCCGCGGGCTCGGGGGGATCCTCAGGAGCGGGGGGCTCGGGGGGATCGGGTGACGGGCCCGGCGGTCCGGGACCGGAGGGGGCCCGGGGGCCGGCCGGATCCGGCGGGCACGACGGCGGGCACGCAGGGGCACCGCTCCCGCGGCCCGGCCGGCGCTCGCCGGTGCTGTTCGCCGGGTTGCTGGCCGGGCTGGCGGCGCTGGTGCTCATGGCCATGGTCAGCGTCGCGGTGGGGTCGCGCTCGGTCCCGCTCTCCACGGTGCTGGACGCGCTGCTCGCGCCGGACGGCTCCACCGACCACACGGTCGTCCGGAGCCTGCGGGTACCGCGGACGCTGATCGGCCTGGGCGTGGGAGCGGCCCTGGGCCTGGCCGGCGCGCTGATGCAGAGCCTCACCCGCAACCCGCTCGCCGACCCCGGCCTGCTCGGCATCAGCCAGGGCGCGATGTTCGGCGTGACGATCGCCATCGGGCTGCTCGGCCTGGGCGACCCGGCCGTCTACGTCTGGTTCGCGTTCGCCGGGGCCGCCGCCGCCGCGACGCTGGTCTACGCGCTGGGGTCCGGCAGGCGTACCGGGGGCGGGCCGGTACGGCTCACCCTGGCCGGCGTCGCCCTGGGCATGGTGTTCAACGCGGCGGCCTCGGCCGTGCTGCGGATGGACAACGCCACGTTCGACCGGATGCGGTTCTGGCTCACCGGCTCGCTGGCCGGGGTCGACGGCGGCGCGGCGGTCCGGTTCGCCCCGTTCCTCGCGGCCGGGCTGGTGCTCGGGCTGCTGCTGGCCAAGCCGCTCAACGCCCTGGCGCTCGGCGACGAGGCCGGGCGCGCGCTCGGCGTGCGCGTGGGCCGCACCCGTGGGCTGACCGCGGTCGCCATCACCCTGCTCTGCGGGGCCGCCACCGCCGCGGCCGGTCCGATGTGGTTCATCGGGCTCGCCGTGCCGCACGCGGTACGCGCCTTCACCGGCCCCGACCAGCGCTGGGTGCTGCCCTACACCGTCGTGCTCGCGCCCCTGGTGCTGCTCGGCTCCGACGTCCTCGGCCGGGTGATCGCCGCCCCGGGCGAGGTGCAGGTGGGCATCATGTGCGCGGTCGTCGGCGCCCCGGTGTTCATCCTGCTCGCCCGTCGCCGGAGGCTCGCCGCCCTATGACCGCCTCTCCCCCGGCCCCGCCCTCCACGACGCCCGCCACGGCGTCCACCGAGCCGTCCACCGAGCCGTCCTCCGGTACGTTCCGCGTGCTCCGGTCCGGCGGGCCGCGACCGCCGGTCCTGCGGCTGCGCTCCTGGTCGCTGCGGTTCTCCCCGCGCGGCCTCGGCGCGGGGTTCGCGATCACCGTCGTGGGCCTGGCCGTCGGCCTGGTCGCCCTGTCCACCGGCGAGTTCACCGTCCCGATCCCCGACATCCTGGCCGCGCTGTTCGGCGACGGCCCGCCGGTCGCCGAGCTCATCGTGAACCGGCTGCGGGCGCCGAGGGTCGTGACCGGGCTGCTGGTCGGCGCCGCGTTCGGGCTGAGCGGGGCGATCTTCCAGAGCCTCACCCGCAACCCGCTCGGCAGCCCCGACTTCATCGGCTTCACCGCCGGCGCCTCCACCGGGGGCATCGCCGCCGTCATCCTCGGCGGCAGCGCCTGGCAGATCGCCGGTGCCTCGCTGGCCGGATGCGTCGTCTGCGCGATCGTGGTCTACGGCCTGGCCTTCCGGCGCGGGGTGCAGGGCCACCGGCTGATCCTGGTCGGCGTCGGGGTCGGCGCGCTACTGGTCTCGGCCGACTGGTACATGCTCACCCGGGCCGACATCAACGACGCCGCTACCGCCGGAGCCTGGATCACCGGCAGCCTCGGCGGGCGCGGGTGGGAACACGCGATCCCGGTCGCGTACGCGCTGGCCGTGCTGCTGCCCGCCTGCGCCTGGCTGTCGCGCCCGCTGCGGATGATGGAACTCGGCGACGACGCGGCCAGGGCCGTGGGCCTCCGCGTCGAGCCGGTGCGCGCGGCGGCCATCGTCACCGGGGTGCTGCTGTGCGGGGTCGCCACCGCCGCCGCCGGGCCGGTGGCCTTCGTGGCGCTGGCCTCCCCGCAACTGGCCCGCCGGATCTCCCGCTCCCCCGGCGTCACCCTGCCGCTGTCGGCGCTGACCGGCGCCACACTGCTGGTCGGCGCGGACCTGGCCGCCCAGCGCCTCTTCGCACCGGTCCAGTTGCCGGTGGGAATCATGACCGCCGCCATCGGCGGCCTGTACCTGGTGTTTCTCCTCAGGAGGGAACGACGTTGAGACTGTACGGCACCGGGCTGACGCTCTCGTACGACAAGCGCGTGGTCGCCACCGACCTGGACGTCACCATCCCCGACGGGTCGTTCACGGTGATCATCGGCCCCAACGCGTGCGGCAAGTCCACGATGCTGCGCGCGCTGGCCCGCATGCTCAAGCCGCGCGCCGGCGCGGTCCACCTGGACGGGAACGTGATCACCTCGCTGCCCTCCAAGGAGGTGGCGCGCCGGCTGGGCCTGCTGCCGCAGAGCTCGATCGTGCCCGACGGCATCACGGTCGCCGACCTGGTGGGCCGGGGGCGCTACCCGCACCAGCGGATGATGCGCCAGTGGTCGCGCGAGGACGAGGTGGCGGTGGCCTCGGCCATGAGGTCGACCGACGTGACCGAGCTGGCCGACCGCTGCGTGGACGAGCTGTCCGGCGGCCAGCGCCAGCGCGTCTGGCTGGCCATGGCGCTGGCCCAGGAGACCCCGATCCTGCTGCTGGACGAGCCGACCACGTTCCTGGACATCGCCCACCAGATCGAGGTGCTCGACCTCTGCGCCGACCTGCACGAGCAGGGCAGGACCCTGGTGGCCGTCCTGCACGACCTGAACCAGGCCTGCCGCTACGCCACCCACCTGATCGTGATGCGCGACGGCCGGATCGTCGCGGAGGGCGACCCCGCCTCCATCGTCACGGCCGACCTGGTACGGGAGGTCTTCGACCTGCGCTGCGAGATCATCGACGACCCGCAGAGCGGGACCCCGCTGATCGTCCCCGAGACCCGCCGCCGGTCCACCGCGTCCGCCACACCGGCCACGGCCACGGCGTCCGGCATGGCCGCCACGGCGCCGCTCAAGCGGTAGGGCCGGGGATCCCGCGTCGCGACCCGGCGGGAGGCCGTCGTTCCCCTTCCGCCGTTTTCACACCACTGTCACGCGGACGCGCCGGTACGGCTCCGGTGTTCCCATAAACTGCATTCCGTGGGTGACCCCAAGTTCGAGATCCAGATGCTCCACGACCGCGTGATGGTCAAGGTCGAGCAGGAGTCCGAGGAACGGCGCAGCACGGCGGGCATCGTCATCCCGGCGACGGTGAAGATGGCCAACCGCCTGGTCTGGGGAGAGGTCTGCGGTGCGGGCCAGAACGTCCGCGCGGTCAAGGTCGGCGACAAGGTCCTGTTCAACCCCGAGGACCAGTACGAGGTCGAGGTGCACGGCCAGGTCTACCTGGTCATGCGCGAGCGTGACCTGCACGCCATCGCCACCCCCCAGACCGACAACGGCACCGGCCTGTACCTGTGAGGGCCGCCCCGCCCTGAGGCCCGCGTGTCCGCTGCCACGCGCACGTCCGGTCCCGGTCGCGCTTCCGGTTCCCGGTCCCGGTCGAGGCGGAGCGGCGAGGTCAGCGGCGGGTGTAGCCGAGGTAGATTTTGGCGTCCCAGTCGGCGGCGGCGAACGCGGCCAGCACCCGCGTGGTCCTGCCCCTGAGGGTGGACAGCACCACCTGGTAGTGCCCCCCGGAGGGGATGACGGCGATGAAGTGCTTCTCGTCCCACCAGCCCCACAGGGCCTTGGGCCGGATGCCGGGCACCTTGGCGGCGAGCCTGCCCGAGGCGCGGTCCCAGACGCAGACGTGCTCGGTGTAGGTGGACGGGCACCAGGTCATCAGGCCCCGGCCGGAGGGGGTGAAGGCGTCCTCCCCTCCCGCGGGCCTGCCGGTCTTGACCAGGGTGCGGCGGACCGCGCCGTCCTGGCCGTAGAAGCGGGTTCCGCCCCGGTACTCGGCCATCACGTCGGAGCCGTCGGAGCTCCAGCGGAACCGCGCCGACCCGTCGACCTGGGCCACGATCGCCGGCTTCGCGGTCCTCGCGGAGGCGTCGACGATCACGAAGCCCGAGGTCACCCACGCCGAGCCGCTCTTGCGCTGGACGGTCAGCACCGCCTTGCGGCCGTCGCGGCTCCAGTGGGCGTAGTGCGCGACGAGCGGCTTCTTGACCGTACGGATCGTGGTGGCCTTGGAGGTCGCCAGGTCGAGCAGGACGACCGAGTCGTGGCCGTTCCGGTAGGAGGTGGGCACCGCGATGGCCTTGCCGCCCTTGGGCGCGACCGTGACCTCCTGGTAGGCGGCCTGCCGGGTGAACCCGTCCCCCCGGCGCAGGTAGGTCTTCGTGCCCGAGGAGTAGGAGGTCACCCTGAGCGCGTCGGTGGCCTGCTCCCGCAGGGTGACCCGGGTGCCGGGCAGCACGATGTCGGCGGCCCGCGAGGACGCGGCCGGGGACACCGTCGAGGACGCAGCCGAGGACCCCGTCGAGGACCCCGTCGAGGACCCCGCCGGGGACACCGTCGCCGGGGACACCGTCGCCGGGGAGCCCGCGGAGGACACCGCGGAGACCACCGCGGGTCCGGTGACGGGCCCGGCGGCGTGCGCGGCCGCCGGGAACGGCACGACCGGCAGGGCCAAGGCGACGAGAGGACCGAGCAGTCGGCGGATACCAGGAGTCACGGACACGGCGGCATCCTAAGTCGGAAAACGCTCATGATCGTGATCTAGAACGAAAGGGTTAGAAGAGGTGTGGAAGCGGCCTTCCGTGGCGATGAACATCGGAAGGCCGCGGGGTCCGCGTCCCGCCGGTCAGGGGTCCCCCACCGGCGTGCCGCACCTGAGGCACTCCACGCCCGCGGGGACGCGGTGGCGCCGATGTTCGTAGAAGCGGTGACCGAGAGCCGTCGTGACGAGCACCCCGCCGAGCAGCAGGAGCATGAACGGCCCGTACTTCTCGTGTCCTATCAGGCCCATCGTCAGATGGGCGATACCGGCGGCGACGATGATCGCGCCGACGTTGAGCAGTTCCCTGTTGAGCGTCCACCCCGAGGCGGATCGTTCCCGTTCCGTCTCACTCATGCCTCCAGGCTCACTACCCTGGGTTACAGGGCGGGACGGATCCCGTCACCACGATGTAAAACACCGGGCGCCCCTCCGGCGACGGCCGATGTGATCGGCCACCGCGACACCCCGCCCGCTCGGCCCGGCCCGTCCCGTCCCGGCCGGGACACCGGCGAGCCTCGGCGAACCCGGACGGGCCGGGCGGGACGTCGCCTCAGTCGCCGAGCCTGCGGAACGTACGGGCCGAGAGCGGCAGGAACACGGCGATCAGCAGCAGCGGCCAGAGCACCGCCATCAGCGTCGCGTGCTGCGCCACCCAGGACTCCCCGGCCCAGCCGGGGTCGCCGAAGAGCCGTCTGACGGCGGTCGCGGTCGCCGAGAGCGGGTTCCACTCGGCGACCGCGCCGAGCCAGGAGGGCATGGTCGCCGGATCGACGAACACGCTGGACAGGAACCCGACCGGCCAGATGAGGATCTGCACGGACGCCACCGCCTCAGGCCCGCCCGCGACGAGGCCGATGAAGATCCCCACCCAGAGCACGGCGAAACGCAGCAGCAGGAGCAGGCCCACCGCGGCCAGCGTGCCGGCCGGGCCGCCGTCGCCGCGCCAGCCGAGCAGCAGCCCGGTGGCGAACATGACGGCCAGCCCGACGGCCGAGTCGAGCATGTCGGCGATCCCGCGGCCCATGACGACCACGGAGGAGTTCATCGGCATCGAGCGGAACCGGTCGGTCACCCCCCTGGCCGCGTCGGTGGTGACCGCCGTCATCGTGGTCTCCAGGCCGAACAGCATCGTCATCGCGAACATGCCGGGGACGAGGAAGTCGATGTAGTCGCCCGCGCCTGAGCCGCCGGGCCCGCCGGAGGGAGCGCCGATGGCGCCGCCGAACAGGCCGCCGAACATCAGCACCATCAGCACCGGGAAGAACCAGCCCAGCACGACCGGTCCCGGTCTGCGGACCCAGTGCCTCAGGTCCCGCAGGGTGATCGTCCAGGAGTCGGTGAACACGCGGGCCGCCCGGGTCGCCGGGGACGCGCCGGAGGGGGCGGGGGTCGTGACGCTCATGCGGGCACCTCCGTGCCGGGGGCCGGGACGCCCGCGGCCACCGGCCGGGGGTCGTCGCCCGTCAGGTGCAGGAACACCTCGTCCAGGGTGGGACGGCGCAGCGTGACGTCCACCGGCTCGACCCCGGCGTCGCCGAGCGCGGTGACCAGCGTGACGAGCGCCCGGGTGCGCTCGGAGACCGGGACGCTGACCCGGCAGGCCCCGGCGTCCACCTGGACCTCGCCGGAGGCGACCCGCGCCGCGAGGGCCCGGGTGGTCTCCGCGTCCCCGGCGTCGGCCAGGACGACGTCCAGCCAGTCGCCGCCGAGGGCGGACTTCAGCTCCTCGGGGGTGCCCTCGGCGACGACCCGGCCGGCCCCGAGCATCACGATCCGGTCGGCCAGCCGGTCGGCCTCCTCCAGGTACTGGGTGGTGAGCAGCACGGTCGTGCCCGCGTCGACCAGGTCGCGCACGGCCGCCCACACCTGCCGGCGCGCGGCCGGGTCGAGGCCGGTGGTGGGCTCGTCCACGAACAGCACCGGCGGCGCCACGATGAGGCTCACCGCCAGGTCGAGCCTCCTGCGCATGCCGCCGGAGTAGCCGCCGACCGACCGGGGGCCCGCGTCGGCCAGCGAGAAGCGTTCCAGCAGCTCGCCGGCCCGGCTGCGCGCCTGGGCGGCGGAGAGGTGGTTCAGCCTGCCGAACATCTCCAGGTTCTGCCGCCCGCTGAGGATCTCGTCGACCGCGGCGTACTGCCCGACCAGCCCGATCCGCTCGCGGACCCGCCGGGCGTCGGTCCGGACGTCGAACCCGGCCACGCTCGCCCGGCCCCCGTCGGGACGCAGCAGCGTGGCCAGGATCCTGACGGCCGTCGTCTTGCCCGCCCCGTTGGGACCGAGCAGCCCGCAGACCGTCCCGGCCGCGACCTCCAGGTCGAAGCCGTTGAGCCCCGTGCCCGGCGGGGCGCCCGCGTACCCCTTGCGCAGGCCGTCCGCGACGATCGCGGACCCGGCCTTGGCGTCCTGTCGTCTCACCCGTTCTCACCCGTCCTTTCGTGCCGGCCCGGACGGAGGATCCGCCGGCCCGGCACGCCTTTGCCGTATTGAGTACGGTACACCGTACGGCTCCGTTACGGTGGTCCTGACGCCGAGAATCTGGAGACCGATCCCGTGAGTGCGAAGAAAGCTTCCGACGCCGACCCGGCCCGCAGCCTTGCCCTCCTGTGGGGCTCGCACAGCAAACCGGGGCGTTCCGGGCTGACGGTGCGCTCGATCGTCCTGGCGGCCGTCGAGCTGGCCAACGCCGAGGGGCTCGACGCGGTCTCCATGCGCCACGTCGCCGAACGGCTGGAGGTGGGGACCATGTCCCTCTACACCCACGTGCCGGGCAAGGGGCGAGCTGGTCGACCTGATGATCGACGCCACGTACGGGGAGCTGTACGCCGACGTGGACGCGCCGTCGCGGCAGCCCGGCGGGTGGCGGGGCGCGCTGGAGTTCATATCGCGCCCGTAACTGGGCCTCTACCGGCGCAACCCGTGATGCTCCAGGATACTTCGCGACCCGCCGCTTGTCCCACAGCTTTTTCGGGGCCCCCTTTCTCCCCTGAACCTCGCAACCGTCCAAGTATCAGAGTTTTCACGTAGCTGCCGTCCCTGGCAGGGTTATATGTTGAACAGGGGATCCCTGTCGTGAAGTTTCCTCTCGAGCCACCTCGGTCTACTCCGGTCTCTCTGGCTCCTCGGTCTTTTCCTCTACAAACGGCAGAGAGCATATCCAGGTACTATTAGGGCTTCCTCTTTTCCCCGATTCGCAATTGATTTATTGTTCGCGTTCGCCCCTTCTCCAGATTGCCCCGCCCCCCGATTTTCCTCCCTCTGGAGACGGTCTGCCCCTTTTTTCACTGTGACACGCACGTCCCTCCGCTCATTGTCTCTTGTGTGGTTTCCTTGTCCAACGCCACGTTTTTTTCTGCCTCGAAGGATTATTTTTTTGTGGTACCCGATAGGTTCACTTTTTCTAGCTCTCCCACCCGGTTTTTTTTCGCCATGCTCTACGTCGTTCGTGTCGCAGCGCCCGCACCGACCTTTTCTTTTTTTTCTTCCCACGTGTGAGGCCCCCACCAGGCGATCATATCCGACCCCGCTCCAGCTCCCTCTTTTTTCCCTCCCTTTCAGTCCCTTCGGCTTCCTTTATGTCTGCACTGCTGCATCACGTGATTAGGTTTTTTCCCTCCCTTTCTTTCCCTTCCCGATCTTTCTTTTTCATTTCCCCGTGGTCCACACGACCCTCGATCAGATTTCGGGCCCCCCCCGAGTATCCGCCCACCCGTTTTTCCCACTTACCTCACTGGGCAACTATTGCCCCACGGTCTTTGTCGCGGGTTGGGGAGTCGCCCTTTTCTTTTCCCCCTTTTTTCCCTTTTTCTTTCCTTTTTCTTCTGTGAAAGCCCTTTTTTTTTTCGGATCCCCATTTGCCTTTGGCCCCCCGGTTTTTTTTCTTCCCCTTTTTTTTCTTGTGTCCCCCCCGCGCGCCTTTCGTCCGCACGACTATCATTTGACGAACATGTCACCGGTTTTTGGTCTAGAAGTAACCGAGTGCACGGGATGGCTGAGCTTTTCCGAGCCCGGTCTTTCCTCTGTTTGCACATGTTCTTCACGCGGTAGCGGGACTGCACCTGCGCGGGCGGTGGTGGTTATGCTCGGCTGGCCACCGTTACGCGGCCGTGGTCGGTGGCGGCGATCGGCAGCTGTGCCGATGCCATTGTACCGGCCACAGGCAGTTGACGAATCTTGACCTGGACGCGGGGACGCTGTTGTGTCGAGGATTGATCAGGACGATTCCCGTTGTTTACGGGCCGACGGGGGACGAAGCTCGGCGTCCCGAGGAAGACCTCCTCGCCGGCTGCACCCTCGCGGCCCAGGTTGACGTCGTCCGGCTCCGTCGGGCCGGGCGGTGCCTCGGTTCAGGATGGCGGCTCCGGCGCCGCGAGGGACCAGCATCGAGGACAGGGCGCGCACTAGATCGTCACTCTCCTTAATCGTCTCTGCGATCCGTCCTGCGGATCGGACGTAGGAGACACTACGGAGAGTCACATCCGGCGAAAGATTAACCGAGCATGCCTGTACTCCACCGGTAAAACTCGTCGGGTAGCCGGGTCGCGGCGAGGCGCGCGGGCCCCCCCGGTCTAGCGGACAGGAGGAGCTTCTGCGCCTCGACGACCAGGTCGAGGGCCGAAGCTGAGGCGTGGGCGAACAGTGATACGTAATGACTCCGGCTTCTGGTCTTCTTTTTTTTTTTCTCGGCCACCCCCTGCCCCCGGCCGACCCTTTACGCACGACCTAGGATTCTTGACGGTCCAGCCCCGGCGGCCGAGCCAGGCCCGTCCAGGCCGACAGCGGGTCCGCTTGTCCGCAAACTCTCAGCCAGCCGGCTATGGGCCAGTGAAACGCCCCTGTTGGCCAGCACGGCCAGCCGGCGAAGACGACCAGCCCAGCTAGGGCCGCGGGCGAAAGGGCCACCATGATGAGGCCCTTGCCGCCCATGACCAGAATCGGCCCCGCCGACCACACCGATGACGATTCTTCAGGGTCTGAGGGGGACGGATCCAGGTGCAGGGTGGACCACCTGATTTGTCCCGTCGAGCATGCCGTGCGGCACGCCGACCGCCGGGCCCCGGGAGCCACGGGGGCCAACGGTCTCCAACGGCTCTCGTCGAAGCCGCGGCGGGTGCCCTCGGCGATGCCCTCCGCGCGGTCCCGAGGGCCAGAGCACCCACATCGAGATCGCCTCCCCCATGGACTCCTACCCCGGACTGTCAGGTTTCTTCCACAATAGGGTCTGCGGGCGGGCGGGCCTCGCGGACTGGCGGATCTCAGCCTAAGAACGGACCCGTACCCCCGGCCATAAGACCGTAGCCCGCGGCCGCGGCACGCCCGCTCCCGCCGGATGGAGGGCCGCGTTCACCCCGTTGCCGAGGTGAGGTGACCGCGCTAACCAGGACGGCCCCGCCGCGGCCCGTTTCAGGGCTCGGCCGCGGGCCCGATACCGCGCTCCGGCCCGTCGTGGCTTCCTCACTCCGGGCCGGCGAGGCGGTTGACGCGGCCGCAGGACCCCGGCCTCGGGCGGCGTGTTTCAACGGCGGGGGTACTCCCCCCCTGGCCGTCCTCGCCGGGGACGGCCAGGGGGCGGTGGTTCGTCCGGAGACGGTGAAGGTGACGGTAGGACGGCGACGCGGTTGGTCCGGTCAGCTCGCGCGAAAGCCGACCACGGTTTGGACGCCCCGGCACCCAGGGCGCCGTTCAGTCCGTGTTCTCACCGTGACGGCCTTGGCACCGGTCTGGGTGTGCCAACGCCGCTCCAGAGCTTTGGCTGATCGTCTGGCCGTCGGAACGAACGATGGTGACGGTCCAGCCGGTCGTCGTCGCCTGAGGTGTCCGGGTTCTCACCGTCACCTCGCCCTGGAAACCTGCCGGACAGAGTTGGGCGACCTTGCTAGGTCGCGGTGCATGACCCCGCCCTGCCCTGGTCCGCACTGGTTCCTTTTTTTTTTTTTTCTCTTTTTTTTTGTGAACGCCGACCGGCGCCTGATGGCCGGTGGAGCTGTTTGCCGGTCGCACGTCGCGGGCGATCACGTTAGAACCGTTCGCTACGCTTTGGCTTTTTTTTTTCTTTTTTTTTTTTTGTCCCCCTTCCTCCGCGCTTCAACACGTCCTCAGCACGTGCGCACCGCCGTAGGATCTTCCCGCACGTTTCCTCCGGCTCAACTCACTGTTTTCCGTCGCAACCCGCCTAACGGTGAGACGTCCGTACCCGCTCACTACCCACCGCGTCCGTACGCACGGCCCGACCAACGGCCACGAGTAGCCACGAAGAGGCGACCAGCCCGACAGCACCGGAGTTACACGGCAGGGTCGGGAGCGACGGTTGTCCACAATCCTTTTGTTTCACGGCCCGACTGGTTCCATGAAACGCTGACCGGCAGTCAGAGGCGTGGAGCTCGTTGCCGGCACCGCGTCGCTGGCGCCGATCACCGTTTTTAGTAGAACGTGTCTACGCGTGTGCCGCGCTCACCCGCTCAGCGCGTACGGACGTCCTGCAGGCATCGGGCCTTCGTGGGCAATCTTCACGTCCCGTCGCACCCCGCCTCACCGACGCTAGACGTCGTCACCCGATACACTCTCCCCACCGCGTCCGTCGAGGCCGCCCCAGTCAGCGTCGCTCCCCGAGAGACGGTGACCGCCGACGCCACACGGCGTACATAAGGCGGGTCTACCGCGGAAGCGACGGTTGTCGTCTGGGCGGGCACCGGTCCCGTCGCCTTGTCGGAGTACAGTGACTTTTGCCGCGGCCTGTTTGGTGCGAGCTGGTCAGACGCTTCCCGGCAGTAGACGCGTCGTGCTCGTCGCCCCCCCCTGGTTGAGGGCCTCGACCCGCGTTTGCCGTAGGTTGCTGGTCGTCGTTGATCCTGACCCAGCTCGCGCCGTGTCGTCCGGATGCGGAATCAGCCGGCAGGTGACGCACGACCGACGGTGGCGCAGAGTGTACAGCGCCTGGTCAGCCTCCCCCTTCTGCACTGGCGCCGCCGGCCTTGCCGATCCAGCCGAGTTGACCGCGTCCCCGTGAAGCCGGGAGCTCTGTTCCCCCCCCCCCCCTCTCTTGTGAACGACGCGCCCGTCCGTTTCCGGTGTGCCCGATTCTTTCTTGTGACAGATGCCGCGGCAGGCGCCCGGTGTCGCCTGCGAAGGCTTTCCCCGGTCAGCCAGATGTTCGCTCACCTACGGCCGGGCTACGGACCGCCTGAACATTTGAACGTTGCCCTCGGCGGGCAGCACCTGGTCGCGGCGGTCCCGGCCTTGTGCCCAACGAGCGCCGCCCCCTTCTTTGCTTGACGCTGAAGTTAAGAACCTCCCCGGCTGCTCCGGATAGCCCCTCCCCCGTAGAACTGTTCGGCGTCACCCGGTCGGACTCGACCACGGCGCCGGTCGGCAGGCCCGGTGGACGGCGGACAGGGAGTTTCCCGTCAGACGACCGTTCCCCTTCAGTCGTCGTTGCACGCCACCGCCCTTTTGGCTTTGCGCCCAGACGTGAACCGGGAGCCGTCGGCCGCGGCCGCTCGATCGTGCCGCCCTCGTTGATCTCCGGCCGGTTCGCTCCCTGGAACAGTGGCTCGCCGCCCGTTTTTCGGTGCCCCTATGACCCCCTCCGAGCGCGGCGTGGCCACCATGTCGTTCAGGCCGGTTCGGCCCCCCGTTCCGCGTGTGAAGTTGCTCCCGACGCGGACCATGACTGGCCCCTGGGTTGGTCTCGGCGTAGTCTGAGCGACTTCCGGTCGTGGCAGGCTGTAACCGACATTTCGGTGTTCTTCCGACCCGCCGTGAACCTCATCGGGGGCACGCCCCCCCCTCCCGCGATGGTTCGCTGTGACGGAAGCGCCGATGTCACCCACGCGGCCGCTGACCAGCGGGGCTGGCTCCGGACGGCGGGCCCCTGATCCTAGGGTCGAGGATCCGTCTTCGGTCCTCCTCCCAGCTCCCTGGCCATCGGGTTTTCCTCCCTGATGGGTCCGGAGATGGCCCGCCACTTGGCCTTCTGTCCCCCACTTCTTGAGGTCCTCGTGTGCCTTCGTACAGCGTTGGCGCCCCCGGCCCTGCCCGTACATCATCTGGTGCGCTTCTGAAGGGTCGATCTCCAAGCGACTCGGTCATCCGCCCAGCTGGGCGTCACCTCGGGCAGCTGCGGGTTGCGTCCCGAAGGTCAGCACGGCGAGGAGGGCAGAGGGACGTCCATGGTGTAGCGGAAGCTGCGTTCGGGGGTTAGGACTTTGGTTGAAGTCCAGATGCTCTCGGGTCCACCCCGGTCGCGCCGGACGTCGGTGCGAACCTGGAAGAAGGCGTATCTACGTGAGACCGGCACCAGGGATCTGGGTGGCGGACTCATGATCGTGCCGGGGTTCTGCCGTGTCGATCGTGGACCGCTGTAGCGCCCGTTGGTCGAGTAGATAGCGCCTCGGACGAGCTGAGGGACCGGGCTTGATCTGGGTCCACGCGCCGGTGGTTCGTAAGCGTTACAGCTTCCCACACGTCGCCCTTAGGCGCCTCGGCGTAGGAGGCCGGACGGAGGTTTCTTTGTCGCTGGTAGCGATGGTTATGAGACAGTGTGGTTGGACGTGGTGAGCACGCTTGTGGGCGATGTAGCCGGGTGGGCTGCCGGCCACCCGGCTCCAGGTGGTTCCCGCCGTCGGCGGAGGTGTAGACGGTATTCTCCTTGTCCGGCGACGCCGACGTAGATCCGCTGCGTGGTGTTGCTGCCCGCGGATCGCCGAGTTGTCGGGTTCGGAACGTCACCCAGACCACGCCCGGACGGTCGGGGGGTTGTAGCTCGTGGGGTCGGCGGGGGTTGTCGGCGTGGGTGCCCGCAGTGGGGAAGCTCGCCACTTGCCCAGGTCACGCCCTGTCGGTAGTCTGCTGGCCAGCAAGGCCGTTGCCTCGTGGAGCGCCGACTGAAGTAGACGACGCTGTTTTCCTAGGTTGGGGTCACGCGGGACAGACCGACGCGCCCATACCCGCGGCCGGGCACTGTGCCGCCGAGCATTGAGAAACTGGTCCCAAGCTGTCGATGGCCGGAACAGGGTGGAACGCGCATTGTCGGCGTCAATGATGCGTCAGGATGTATTGATGGCGCCCGTTGTTGGGGCCCCGGGCTCAGCCCTGTTTGGATTACATTTGGCTCGGCGGCGACGTAGACGCGGTTGTCTCCACCGGGCACGGGTGCCAGGCTGACCAACCCGTGTAGCCCCATTTGTACCCAGCCCACCCAGGTCGAGCAGCGGGGTGCCAGCTCTTGCTCGCCTGCTCCCACAGGTACAGCGCCGCCGATGTCGTCGGCGAATGTGTACCTGCCCCGTTAGACGAGGTGTCTTCTCCTCTGGTTGAACACGACTACCACGGGAACGAATCCGCCCGCCGTGCTCTCGACTCCGCACGTTCTATCCATCTCTGTACGGCTCGGACCGGCGGTTCCACGTCGATGTGATTCGTTGGCCACGTCGGGGTACGGACACCGCGGCCACGGACCCGTGCTGGCGGACCGCCCGAGGCACCCGACCCCCGCGCGCCGGCCGCGCCCACCGTGCCACACGCAATCGCTACGGCGGCCGCAGCGCTGCCTTCCCAGCTATGTTCAGAACAGCACTTCGTCGCACATGTCACGGGCTTACTTCGGAATGCAACGGACAAACCGCTCATGCACGCATCATCGGCTGACGGGGACCCTGACCGTCGACCGCCCATGATTGCCGGGACCCCCCAACCTCCGTGCGCTGATGAACGCCCCAGAGGTTCACCACGCCTGGACCCCTGGGGCGGCAAATAGTTTGGCCTATGGACAACTAGAAAACTACACCACTCGCTACCGTCACGTCCGCTGAGCGTCTGCTGGGCACGGGCCGGGTCCGACCGGCCCCTGGTCGTCGGCCCCGTACAGTCCTACCGGCACGGTGACCCCCCGGTCTTGAGACGGCATCCCGGCGAGGAGGCGACCCATATCAGGCGTGCGAGCCGGGACCCCGACCGCGGCCCGGCCACGTGCCGGGGTGCGAGCGCAGGCGCGCAGCTCGGCTCCAGCGACAGCAGCCCGCCAGGCAGATGCAGTCGGTCCGTCCGTGCCATACGGAGCCCACGGCCTCGACGTCCTGCCCTGATGCGCCCGTCCAGCTCTCCTGCGCCAGGACGGCAGGACGGCTGCCCTGCCCCAGTCTTACATCGGGGAGAGTGCGCGCTCGTTCGGGCAGAAAGGGCGGCGAGCGCCTCCTGCGGACCATCCACCCTCAGCTTCCCGGTACGTCCGTCTGAGCGGCCCCTGATAGCCGACGCGCTCGGGAGAACGCGGGCGAAGGCATAGGGGGACACGGCGGACTTTCACTCCGCCACCAGGCAAGCCAGCGCGTGTCGCGCTGGGAAAGATCAGGGCGTGCCCTGGTTTCGCGGCCGGCGGGACTTACTGGCCCTGCGGATGAGCCCCTTGGCCCTTTCGGTAGAAATCGTGTCAGGGCGAGGAGGCCAACCCGCCTCGCCCCCCCCGCCTCGCCGCGCCGCCGAGAGTGGCGACGGTCATCCTCAGGAGTGTTGGCGCATGCGGCCAGTCTAACTGACCTCAACATTAAATTCGAGCTCGGTTACAAGTTTCCCCTCCCACGGGGGACACTGAATATTCATGTCGTAGTGCGCGAGCGTCGCCTATCTCAAGGAACGGCACCTAGGGCGGCTGGGCCACGACCCCGACTCACTGCCCGGAGGGCCTGCAGAAACAGCCCGATCCGTGCTTCCCACATCGACCCCTGAGACTTGGCACCGTCGACATCTAACCGCGCGCTCGCCGCGATCGGGGACCACCAGGAAGGTTGACGGACGGTTCAGACGTGCTCCCGGCACGAACCCTGCGGTGGTGTGCCTTACCGTAGCAGCCATTGTGGACGACCTCCCGCGCCTCCACCGGACCCCCTGGCGGTGTGCGGCCCAGGCGTGGAGATTCCGAGGCCACCCAGAGGCCGAGGCCCATCGACGGACCCACGAGCCCCCCATTCCCTACCTCAGACCGCCCTCCCCCCCCTGAGTCATCCCGCATCCACCGCGCAGGAT
>NZ_BAAAWD010000021.1:0-43527 GCF_039534895.1 Streptosporangium longisporum
CAGGGCGCGCCTGCGAGTTGACGCTCGACGTCAAGCTCGGACGTCGGGCGGAGAGTCACCGGCGGCCTCGGCGCTGGGGTGCGAACACTCTCGAGGTCGGGCGCAAGGCTGCCGAGGACCACCGCGGAGCGAGATCGACAGAGGTCCTCAAGGTAATGGTGCCGTGACATGTTACTTCGTCACCGCGGGTCGGAGGGCTCGTGGTGGCACCCGGGCACCGCGTCGGACCGCGCTCGTGGGTGGCCACACATCAGCCCCCACGCTTGGGCTGCTCGCTGGTACCATTCGGCGTTGGTGATTGACACGGCCCGTTAAGATCAGCTTCCGAGGGCCGGCGGCGGGCGATGCAGGCCGACGCCGGATCGATGACATCCGCGAGAGTCGACACCGTGGCTCCATCGTCCATCTCGAACGGCCCGCTGCTGTCAGATCTCCGTGACCGGAATCGGCAGGTGAGCGTGCCTAGGAGCGACCTTCATGGCGGTTCCGCACCAGGTGCTGCTCTACCGGTGTCCAGGGCCTTAGTCCCGACCTGATGCACCGACGACCACCGGCTTCTGATCATCACACCCGACTTTTCGCCGACGTGTTTGTCATGTCCGTCATGTCCTTGGGGCCGGTTGTCGGCCTGATCAGGGCATCGGCCACGCGCGCGGCGACGACCGCTCGGTCGCCGCGGCCGAGATGGCCGTGTCCAGCCCGCTGCTGGAGGCCAGCATCGACGGCGCGCACGGCGTGCTGCTGTCCATCGCCGGTGGTTCCGACCTCGGCCTGTTCGAGATCAACGAGGCGGCCCAGCTCGTCTCCACCGCCGCGGCGCCGGACGCCAACATCATCTTCGGTACGGTCATCGACGACGCCCTCGGCGACGAGGTGCGCGTCACCGTGATCGCCGCCGGGTTCGACGAGCCCGAGCCGGCGCCCAAGCCGTTCGCCCAGCCGGTCGCGCGTCCCCAGCAGGCCGCACGTCCCGCCCCGGCGCAGCAGGCCGCGGCCCCGGTGCGGCCGCTGGCCCCCACGGCCAAGAGCGAGCAGCGCCCCGAGCTCAGGCACGAGCCGCGGCACGAGGGCCCGCCACGAGGCCAGGCCCGAGCCCAGGGTGGAGCACGCCCCGCCCCCGCCGGTGCGGCCGGCCGTCACCCCGCAGCCCGCGCCCGTGGGAGCAGCCCGCCCAGCAGATCCACCAGGTCCAGCCCGCGTCCTCCCCGTCCGAGGGCGGCGAGCCGCACCGCGGGGAGGAGGCCGCACACCCCGCCGCTGTCGATCCCGCGTCCCGCCCCCCGAGCCGTCACAGCCCACGCCGATCTCCGCGCGGGTCCCGGACCACGCGCCCGGCGCCGACCAGTGATCTTCGAGGAGCAGGAGGAGGAGCTGGACGTCCCCGACTTCCTCAAGTGAGATCGGTCACCCCGGGGACGGGGGACGAGCACCCCGCCGCGCCGGCCGGAGCCGACGGGGACGGCTCCGCGGACCGGCCGGCGCCGGCCGGCGCGGACGCGACGCCGGCGACCCGGCGCGACGAGATCGCGGCCGGCCTGGCCCGGGTCGAGGCGGAGATCGCCGAGGCCTGCCGGGCGGCCGGACGTCACCGCGAGGAGCTGACGCTCGTCGCGGTGAGCAAGACCTACCCCGCCTCCGACGTGCGGCTGCTGGCCGGGCTCGGCATCACCGACGTGGGGGAGAACCGCGACCAGGAGGCCTCGGCCAAGGCGCGCGACTGCGCCGACCTGGGCCTGCGCTGGCACTTCATCGGCCAGCTGCAGACCAACAAGGCCCGCTCGGTGGCCGGCTACGCCGACGTCGTCCACTCGGTCGACCGTCCGCGCCTGGTCACCGCGCTCAGCCGGGAGGCGCTCGCGGCGGGACGCCGGATCACCTGCCTGGTGCAGGTGGCCCTGGACGGGGACCCGGCCAGGGGCGGCGCGCGGCCCGAGGAGGTCGAGGCGCTGGCGGACGCCGTCGCCGGTGCCGGAGGACTCGCGCTCGGCGGGGTGATGGCGGTCGCGCCCCTCGGCGAGGACCCGGGCAGGGCGTTCGCCCGGCTGCGGGAGATCGCGCGCTCCGTCCGCGACGCCCACCCCGAGGCCGTCGTCGTCTCGGCCGGGATGAGCGGGGACCTGTCCCAGGCCATTGCCAACGGCGCGACACACCTGCGTGTTGGTACGGCGTTGCTCGGTCGCAGGAAGCCCTTCGTCAGGTAATGTCCCTTCAAGTGGACCTTGGCATCCACGTGTCCTGACAGCGGTCGAACGGTGGTGAGCTCAAGGCGGTCGGCCGGCCCCTCGGGCGCATCGAGGTAAGACGGAGGAAGAAGTAGCGATGGCCGGCGCGATGCGCAAGATGGCGGTCTACCTCGGTCTTGTCGAGGACGACCGTTACGAGAGATACGACAGCTACCCCGACGACGAGTACGAGGAGTTCGACGACACGCGCCGCGAGGGCGACGAGCGTCCTGGCACGGTCCACGACCTCCCGGACGACACCGACCCGGCCGTACCCGCCGTCAGGCCCGCGACGGCCGTTCTGGAGCGTCGTACGACCGATCTGGCACGCATCACCACCCTTCACCCCCGTACGTACAACGAGGCGCGGACCATCGGCGAGCACTTCCGGGACGGCACACCGGTCATCATGAATCTGACCGAGATGGTTGACAGTGACGCAAAACGCCTCGTCGATTTCGCGGCAGGTCTGGTCTTTGGCCTACACGGCAGCATTGAACGTGTTACCAACAAGGTGTTCCTGTTGTCCCCAGCCAATGTCGAGGTGACCGCCGAGGACAAGGCCCGAATCGCGGAACGCGGATTCTTCAACCAGAGCTAGAGTTCCATCATGAACAGTGACCGGCCCGACAGGTCCCGACGGGGCAGGGGACGGCGGAGCGAAGTGGAGGCGGGGGCGGACCGTGGAGATCGTTAGTGGGGTCCTGGTCTTTGTCCTGTCCATCTACCTCGTTCTGCTGATCGGCAGAATGATCTTGGAGACGGTGCAGGCGTTCGCCCGTCAGTGGCGGCCCACCGGCATCGTCCTGGTGCTGGCGGAGCTCGTATACACGGTGACCGACCCACCTCTCAAGTTCCTCCGCCGTTTCATTCCACCACTCCGGTTGGGTACGGTGGCCTTTGACCTAAGCTTCACACTGCTGTTCATCTTGGTCGTGGTCTTGATCCAACTCGTGTCCGCGCGTTTTTGATCGGGTACCGTCCCCCCGGACAGACTCCAAGCGCGCCAAGGAGACCGAAATGCCGTTGACGCCCGCCGACGTGCGGAACAAGCAATTCAGTACGACCCGCCTCAGGCCGGGCTACGACGAGGAGGAGGTAGACGCCTTCCTCGACGAGGTCGAGTCCGAGCTGGACCGTCTCATCCAGGAGAACGAGGAGCTCCGCGCCAAGCTGGCGGAGTGCCTGCGGGGCAAGGTGCCCGGCGGCATGGGCATGGCCATGGCGCCGGCCCCCATCGCCGAGCCCAAGCCCGAGATGATGATGCAGCAGCCGGAGCCGATGCGCGCTCCCGAGCCGGTGCAGCACCAGCAGCCCGTCCCGGTCGGCATGGGAATGCCCCCGGCCGAGGACAACATGGACACCGCCGCGCGCGTGCTCGCCCTCGCGCAGCAGACCGCGGACCAGGCCATCGCGGACGCCCGCCGGGAGGCGGACGAGACCGTGACCCGTGCGCGCCGCGAGGCCGACGACATCCTCGGCAAGGCGCGCCGCCAGGCCGAGCAGGTCATCGGTGACGCCCGTGCCCGCGCCGAGACGCTGGAGCGCGACGCGCAGGAGCGGCACCGCCAGGCCATGGGCTCTCTGGTGCAGACCCGTGACGAGCTGGAGCGCAAGGTCGAGGAGCTGCGCAGCTTCGAGCGCGAGTACCGCAGCCGCCTGAAGCTGTACCTGGAGAACCAGCTGGCCGAGCTGAACGTCGCCGCCGAGGGCAGCGGCGGGTTCCCGATCGTGAGCGGGCCCCCGGCCATGTCCCACGCGGTGGCTCCCGGCGGTCAGCCGACGCTGCAGAGCGCGCCCAACCCGTTCGGTGGCGAGCCCTCGCAGCACTCGGGCGCCTTCCAGGGTGTTGACGGTCCTCACAACGACCGCCGCTAAGGTGTCGGGTCATTCCTTTGACCCGCATCCGGGAGTCTCTCTGTGATCCTCATCAGCGCCGGTCTGGTACTCACGGCCATCATCCTGCTCATCGCGGGGTTCGTGCTGGCCGAGCTGTACCTGGTCGTATGGTCGATCGCGGTCAGCATGCTGTCCGCCGTCTTCCTGGTGATCGGGGCGTTGTTGCGCCGCCACGAGCTGTTCCCCGGCGGGCGCGCCGGGGCCTCCAAGCCCTCCGGCCCGCAGGGACCGGTGCCGGCCGGGCCGATGCCCGTGCCGCACGGAATGCCGAACCGGCCCCCCACGGCACCGCACCCGGCGGCAGCGCATCAGGTCGCGGTGCACCCGACGGCAGCGCACGGGATGCGGCCGCAGGTGCCCGTCGCCCCGGGCCGGCCGCGCAGCGGCCCGGTGACCGCGCCCGCCACCGCCGCGACGGCGAGGCGGGACTCCCTGCCCGCCGACGCGATCGTCCTGGTCATCCCGGGACGCAAGCGTTACCACGTCGAGGGATGCCGTCAGCTGGCCGGCAGGGAGCATGAGGAGCTCACCCACGAGGAGGCGCGCGAGGAGGGCTTCACGCCCTGCACCACGTGCCTGCCCGACCCGGTGGCCGGGACCCGGCCGCAGGACGACCCGTCAGGGGTACGGGAACCCGCCGGGTCGCTGACCGCCTCCCGCGAGCTCCGCGAGCTCCACGAGTCCGGTCCCGCCGGTGAGCCCGGCTCCGCACGGCCCGCACAGCGCGAGACCACCCCGCGCGAGACCGCCACCACCCGTTTCGCCTCCCCGTACGGATCGGCGACGCCGTCCGCCGGACAGGGGGCCACGGGTTCCACCGGTTCCAGCGGGCAGGGGCCCGCCGGCCGGACGCACCCCGCGGCGCGACCCGAGGCTGCACGACCCGACTCCGCGAGGACGGCGTCCCCGGCGTCCCCGGCGTCCTCGGTGCCCGACTCCGCGAGGGCCGAGTCCCCGAGGTCCGGCTTCGCCGCCTCGCAGGCCCGCTCCCACGAATCCCAGGACCCGGGCACCCGTCCCGGGACCTCGCAGCGCGGGCCGGGTTCGCCGTCCGCCGGAGACGACGCCCCGGCGGGGCGGGAGCAGGGCGCCGCGTCCCGGGAGACGTCCGCGGCCCGCGAGACCACCGTGTTCCGCCAGGAGGGAGCGCGCTCCCCGCAGGAGCCCGCCGCTCCGGTGGCACGGCCCTACGTCCACCCTTCCGAGCCGCAGAAGAGGCCCCAGGAGCCCGAGAGGGCCCCGGCCCGGGCCATGGACGCGCCCACCCCCGCGCTGCCGATCCGGCTGCCGAAGATCCCCGAGATCCCGCACGCCGCGTCCGAGGCGACCAGCTGGTTCACCCGCGACGCGGTCACCCGGAC
Organism: Streptosporangium longisporum; assembly: GCF_039534895.1. Classification (NCBI taxonomy): domain Bacteria; kingdom Bacillati; phylum Actinomycetota; class Actinomycetes; order Streptosporangiales; family Streptosporangiaceae; genus Streptosporangium; species Streptosporangium longisporum. The sequence continues at coordinate 5,483 of NZ_BAAAWD010000021.1, forward strand.
ACCCGCGGCCGAGCCGAAGAGCCCGACCGGGCCGGAGACGCCTGCCCGGTCCTCCGAGGCCGAGCCCGAGGCCAAGGCCGACACCGGTTCGTCCGCGACGTCCGCCGGGTCCACGGCCTCCACGTCCGCGGCGCCCGAGTCCACGGTGTCCGGGCTCACGGTGTCCGGGCCCGCCTCCTCCGGAAGCCGGGCCGAGACGCCCGGGGAGGGGCGTGACCGGGCGCCCGAGCGCACCGAGCGGGAGAGCGACGGGAAGGACGCTGTCACCGGGACCGGTTCCGAGCCGGAGGACTCAGAGGCAGCCGAGCCGGAGCCCACGAGGCCGAAGCTCGCACGGCCCGCGTTCGCCGAGTCCGGGAGCGCCGGATCGGGGAGCGCTGGATCGGGGAGCGCCGATTCCGGAATCGCGGAGACCAGGGCGGCCGGGTCCGGGGCCGCGGAGAACAGGACCGCTGAGTCAGGGACCGCCGAGTCAGGGACCGCGACGTCCGGGTCGGAAGAGGCCACGTCCGCGGAAGCCGCGTCCGCCAGGCCTGACGGGTCCTCCGAGTCCGGAGCCCCGGCCGGGTCGCGGACCGACCCCGCGGCGACCGCTTCCAAGCCCGCCACCCCCGAGCCTGCCGATTCCAGGAGCGCAACCTCCGGGTCCGTCGCTCCCGAGCCCACCAGCTCCGGGAGTGCCGCTTCCGAGGGGGCCACCTCCAGCGGTGGTGTCCCGGTGAAGAGCGCCGGAGAGGCCGGCGACGAGGCCGTGCCCGCGACGCGGGAGGGGCACTCCGGTTCGGAGGAGCCCGACACGGCGTCAGAGAGCGAGACGGGCGGGAAGACGGCGCCGGAGAGCACCGCGTCCGGGAACACCGCGTCAAAGAACACCGCGTCAAAGAACACCGCGTCCGAGAGCTCGGCACCCGAGACCCCGGCTTCCCAAGACAGGGCCTCTGAAGATGCGGCGCCCGAAGGCGCGGCGTCCGGGGACGTGACCCCCGCCGAGGACGGCCGCTCCTCCGGCCGGGACGATGACGACACCTCTCCCGGTGGCATCCCCGCCGTCAAGGACGGGTCGTCCTCCGCCGGCCGCAAGGAGGCGGTCGACGACGCCACCGTCATGGTCATCGTCGGCACCCGCCGCTTCCACGACCCTGCCTGTCCCCTCGTCAAGGGTGTGGGTGACGGCGGGGTCGAGTCCATGACGCTCGGCGAGGCGGAGAAGGCCGGGCTGGGCAGCTGCTCGGTCTGCCTGAACGACACCGCGTCCTGAACGGCATCGCGTCCTGAACGAGCCGGTCCCGAGGTCGTCTTCGGGACCGCCGCTTCCGGACCCGTCGGCTTCCGGGACGGCCCGACGCCCTCGTCACCGGATCAGCGGAGCACCGGACCCCCGGCCACCTGACGGCGTACGCCCCCCGGTCTGACGGCCGTGCGTCCCCGGTCCCTCTCCCGTCCGATCAGCGGGCGGGAGAGGGACCGGGAGCCGGTCAGGAGGCGACGCGGCGGAGCTGGAAGGTCAGGCCCAGCTCGTCGTCGCGGTGGACGGGGAGGTCCTCGGCGCCGCCCTCGGTGAGCGAGACGGCCAGGACCTCGGCGGACACGGTCCGGCCCTCGGTCCGCAGCGCCTCGGCCAGGTCGGCGTCGTCGGTGGACCACCACACGTCGATCCGGTCGGAGATCGCCAGGCCGGTGGACTTGCGGGTGTCCTGGAGCAGGCGGACGACGTCGCGGATCAGGCCCGAACGGCGCAGCTCGTCGGTGATGGTCAGGTCGAGGGCGACGGTCTCCCCGGCCCCGCTCTCCACCGCCCAGCCCGACCTCGGCTGCTCGGTGACGATCATGTCCTCGGTGCCGAGCTCCACCACGCCCAGCTCGCCCACGTCCACCGCGACCGGCGCGCCGGTACGCAGGGCCGCGGCCAGCCAGGCGGGTTCGGCGGAGGTGACGGCCGCCGCGACCAGCTTGGTCTGCGAGCCGAACCGCTTGCCCAGCGCCCGGAAGTTGGGCTTGACCGTGAAGGAGACCAGGTCGGCGCCGATTCCGGACAGGTCCTCCAGGCCCTTCACGTTGAGCTCCTCGGCGACCAGCTCGCGCAGCTCCACGGGCAGCGCGGCCCAGCCCGGGGCGCCGACCAGGGCACGTCCCAGCGGCTGGCGGGTCTTCACCCCGCTGGAGGCGCGGGCCGAGCGGCCCAGCTCGACCAGGCGGCGGACCAGGGCCATCCGCTCCGACAGCTCCGCGTCCAGCAGCCCGGCGTTCACATCGGGCCAGGTGGCCAGGTGGACCGAGGAGGGGGAGCCTGCGTCGCGGAGCACGTCCCAGATGTAGTCGGTGGTGAAGGGCACCACCGGCGCCATCAGCCGGGTGACGGTCTCCAGGCACTCGTACAGCGTGGCGAACGCCGCGGTGTCCCCGGCCCAGAACCGGCGGCGGGAGCGCCGCACGTACCAGTTGGACAGGTCGTCGAGGAACTCCGCGAGCCGCCGCCCCACCCGGGCGGTGTCGAAGACGTCCATCGACGAGGTGACCTCGGCCACGGTCCGGTGCAGCTCGGCCAGGGCCCAGCGGTCGATCAGCGGGCGCTCCGCGTACGCGGGCGCCTCGGCCAGGCGCGCCGGTGACCAGGACTCGGCGTTGGCGTACAGGGTGAAGAAGGAGGCGGTGTTCCAGTACGTGAGCAGGACCTTGCGGACGATCTCCTCCAGGGCGCCGTGCCCGACCCTGCGGGCGGCCCAGGGGGAGCCGGAGCAGGCCATGTACCAGCGCAGCGCGTCGGCGCCGTGCCGGTCCATCAGCGGCATCGGCTGGAGCACGTTGCCCAGGTGCTTGCTCATCTTGCGGCCGTCCTCGGCCAGGATCAGGCCCAGGCAGAGCACGTTCTCGTAGGAGGACCGGTCGAAGACGAGCGTGCCGACCGCCATCAGTGAGTAGAACCAGCCGCGGGTCTGGTCGGTGGCCTCGCAGATGAACTGCGCGGGGTAGGCCTTGTCCAGCATCTCCGCGTTGCGGTACGGCGCACCCCACTGGGCGAACGGCATCGAGCCCGAGTCGTACCAGGCGTCGATCACGTCCGGCACCCGGCGCGCCTCGTTCCCGCAGGTGGGGCAGGGCAGCGTGACGTCGTCCACGTAGGGGCGGTGCGGGTCGAGCGCGGAGACGTCCTGCCCGGACAGCCGGCCCAGCTCCTCCAGCGAGCCGACGCAGGTGACGTGCGACTCGTCGGCGGTGCAGACCCACAGCGGCAGCGGGGTGCCCCAGTAGCGCGAGCGCGACAGCGACCAGTCGACGTTGTTGCGCAGCCACTCGCCGAAGCGGCCCCACTTGATCGTCTCGGGGTACCAGCCGGTCTTCTCGTTCTCGGCGAGCATCCGGTCCTTGATCGCGGTGGTGCGGATGTACCAGGCGGGCAGGGCGTAGTACAGCAGCGCGGTGTGGCAGCGCCAGCAGTGCGGGTAGCTGTGCTCGAAGTGGCCGCCCCGGTACAGCAGGCCGCGTTCCCGCAGGTCGGCCGTGAGGTCCTCGTCGGCGTCCTTGAAGAACCGGCCGCCGACCTGCGGCACGGTGTCCAGGAACCGGCCGTCGGGGCCGATCGGGTTGACCACGGGCAGCCCGTACCGCTTGCAGGTCGTCATGTCGTCGGCGCCGAAGGCGGGGGCCTGGTGGACCAGGCCGGTGCCGTCCTCGGTGGTGACGTAGTAGCCGAGCACCACGTAGTGCGCGCCGGGGATGTCGACCAGGTCGAAGGGGCGCGCGTAGGTGGTGTGCTCCAGCTCGGTGCCCGAGAAGGAGGCCAGCACCTCGGCGCCCTCGCCCAGCGCGGCGGCCAGCAGCGGCTCGGCCACCACCAGGACCTCGTCGGAGTCGGCCGGGCGGGCCGCCACGTAGGTCACGTCGGGGTGCACGGCCACCGCGGTGTTGGAGACCAGCGTCCACGGCGTGGTGGTCCAGATCAGCAGCGAGGCGCCCAGCTCGGCCAGCGGGCCGGAGGTGGCGGGCATGCGGACGTAGACCGAGGGGCTGGTGACGGTCTCGTAGCCGCCCGGCTGGCCCAGCTCGTGGTCGGACAGGCCGGTGCCGCAGCGGGGGCAGTACGGGGTGATCCGGAAGTCGCGGAAGAGCAGGTCCTTGTCGAAGATGACCTTGAGCGACCACCAGACGGACTCCACGTAGTCGGGGTCCATCGTGCGGTAGGCCTGGGACAGGTCGATCCAGTAGCCCATCCGCTCGGTCATCTGCTCGAAGGCGTCCACGTGCTTCAGCACGGACTCGCGGCACCTGTCGTTGAACGCGGCGATGCCGTACTCCTCGATCGCCTTCTTGCCGGACAGGCCGAGCGTCTTCTCGACGGCGACCTCGACGGGCAGGCCGTGGCAGTCCCAGCCGGCCTTGCGCGGCACGCTGTAGCCCCGCATCGACTTGTAGCGGGGGAAGACGTCCTTGAAGACGCGGGCCTCGACGTGGTGGACGCCGGGCATGCCGTTGGCGGTGGGCGGGCCCTCGTAGAAGACCCAGGTCGGGGCGCCCGCGTTCTGCTCGACCGAGCGCTCGAAGATCTTGCCGTCCTGCCAGCGGCCGAGCACCTCGTGCTCGATCGCGGGAAGATCGACCTGCGCGGGAAGGGAGCGGAAATGGGCGGACATGATGGCGGGACCTCCACGCTGGAAACCTGCTGTGGCGTGGAGGGACGAGGCCGTCGGGCCCCGCGGTACCACCCTCCTTGACCCCTCCGCGCGGAGAGGCCCTCTTCCTTGGTCTGCTACCGGGTCTAGTGGGCCGCGGACCCTGTCGGGTCGACGCGTCCGTTCTTCCGGCGGCTCCGGGGTGATCTTCCCACCGCGCCTCGCCCCGGGCTCACACCGTCCCCGGGTCGCTCGTGCGAGGGGATGCGGAGGTGGCTGTCCCCATCAACGCCCTGCAGGCTCACACGATAACGCACCCGCAGGGTGGAGGCTTCCGGATATCGGGGGGCGCCGGGCGGAATCAGGAAGAAGCGACCGGATGTTACTGGAGTGGTAAACATCACGGCGGGTCGTTTGCCGTTCTGTTATGGGGGACCTAAGCTGCCCGCACCGTTTACCACATCGGATACGGTCCATCGAACAAGGAGGCCGCCATGGCCGCGACCGTGCGCGCAGACAACAGCGCGGTGGCGTCGTCGAAGGACGGCACCGTCGTCACCTGGTCGGCCGAGGAGCTCGCGGAGGTCCGCGGGCAGCTTGCCGAGGAGGTCCGTGAGCTCACCGCGGAGATCGCGAAGTCCGAGACGGAGATCGCGTCGAGCGACGTGACGGACGGGGCGGGTGACGACCAGGCGGACGCCGGAGCCCGTACGTATGAACGCGAGCGTGAAATCGCCCTTACCCTGAACTCGCGCGATCTGGTCGCGCAGAACGAGCGAGCGATCGCCCGGATCGACGCGGGGACCTACGGAGTGTGCGAATCGTGCCATCAGCCGATCGGAAAGGAGCGCCTTCAGGCGTTTCCGAGGGCGACGCTCTGCGTGGCCTGCAAGCAGCGGGAGGAGCGCCGCTGACCGGCGACACCACCGGCACCGGGGACCCCGGCGACACCGGCGTGCCCCGCGGCACCGGTGAGACCGGCGGCACCGGCGATGTCGTGGACGGGGCGGTCCCGGCCGCCCCGCTCGCGAGACGGCGGGTCGCCGTGCTCGCGGTGATCGTCCCGATCGTCTACGTCCTCGACCTCGCCACCAAGACGCTGGTGCTGAGGACGCTGGAGGGCAGGGAACCCCTCGTGGTCGTCCCCGGCCTGCTCCAGTTCCGGGTGATCTTCAACTCCGGGGCCGCCTTCGGTCTCGGCACCGGGATGACGATCGTCTTCACCTGTGTCGCCGCCGCCGTCGTGGTGGCGATCCTGCGCACCGCGCGCAACCTGCGCAGCCTGCCCTGGGCGATCACGCTGAGCCTGCTGCTCGGCGGGGCGATGGGCAACCTCACCGACCGGCTCTTCCGCTGGCCCTCGGGCTTCGGGCCCGGCCGTCCCTCACCGCTCCAGGGGCACGTGGTCGACTTCGTGGAGACCTTCCCCGGGCACTTCCCGGTCTGGAACGTGGCCGACTCGGCGATCGTCTGCGGCGGGATCCTGGCGGTCCTGCTGGCCTGGCGCGGTTACCAGATCGACGGCACCCGCGACACCGGGTCCGCGCGGGACGCGAAGGGGAACGACGATGCCTGACCGGCGAAGCCTCCCGGTGCCCGAAGGGCTGGAGGGCGAGCGCCTCGACGCCGCCCTGTCGCGCCTGTTCGGCCTCTCCCGCACCCGCGCGGCCGAGCTGATCGTCGCCGGTGACGTGCTGGTGGACGGTTCGACCGCGTCCAAGTCCGACCGGGTGCACGGGGGGGCGTGGCTGGAGGTGACCCTCCCGCCGCCGCCCAGCGCGCCGATGCCGGTGGCCGAACCGGTGCCGGGCATGCAGATCGTGTACGAGGACGACGACATCGTCGTGGTCAACAAGCCCATCGGCGTGGCGGCCCACCCGACCACCGGCTGGACCGGCCCCACCGTGATCGGCGGGCTGCTCGGCACGGGTCACCGGGTGGCCACCAGCGGCGCGGCCGAGCGCCAGGGCATCGTGCACCGGCTGGACGCCAACACCACCGGCGCCATGGTCGTCGCCAAGAGCGAGCACGCCTACTCCCACCTCAAGCGGGCCTTCAAGGAACGCACGGTCGACAAGCGCTACCACGCGCTGGTCCAGGGTCACCCCGACCCGCACCGCGGCACCGTGGACGCGCCGATCGACCGCCACCCGGTCGGGGACGGCCGCTGGGCGGTCGTGGCCGGAGGCAAGGACTCGATCACCCACTACGACACGATCGAGGCGTTCCGGGCCGCGTCCCTGCTGGACATCAAGCTGGAGACGGGGCGGACCCACCAGATCCGGGTCCACATGTCGGCGCTGCGCCACCCGTGCGTCGGCGACATGCTGTACGGGGCCGACCCGACCCTGGCGGTGCGCCTGGGCGTGAGCCGGCAGTGGCTGCACGCGGTCTCGCTGGCCTTCGAGCACCCCTCCACCGGCGAGTGGGTCTCCTTCAGCACCGCCTACCCGGACGACCTGGCGCACGCGCTGAAGGTCGTCGCCGAGGAGTCCTAGACCGGTCCTCGTCGTGAGCCGGTCCTCGTGGTGAGCCCCGGTGGTGAACTCTCGTCGTGGATCGGCTCCCGGTGTGGAGCGTCCCCCGTGGTGAGCCGGTCCTCGGCGTGAGCGGCCCCGCCGTGAGGCCGGTCCTCGGTGTGGACGGGCCGGTCCCGGGCCGGTGTGGTCCCGGGACCGTCAGGCCTTCACCTTCAGGACCTTGCCCGGCTTCTTCCACTTCGCCTTCCCGGCGGACGCCCCCTTGGCGGCGGCCCCGGCCTTCTTGACCTGGCCGGAGGCCTTCGAGCCGAGGGCCTCGGCGGCGGCACCGGGATCGACCCCCTCGGGGGAGTCACCCTGCGGTCCCTCGCCACCCCCGTCGTCCTGGCCGCCGCCCTCGCCTCCGCCGCCGCTCTCACCGCTCCCGTCGTCCCCGCCGCCCTCGCCGCTCTGGTCCTGCTCCTGGCCCGGCTCGTCGGCGGGGTCCTCGGGGGCCTGGGACTCGTCCCGGGACGGTTCGGCCGAGGGCTTCGACGAGGGCTCGCCCGTCGGGGTCCGGGGGGCCGGGTCGTCGGTCCGGGGCGTGTTCTGGGAGGGACGCGAGGGGGCGTCGCCGTCCCGGGAGGCGTCCTGGCTCGCCGGCACCTTGGCCTGCTCGGCCTCCCTGGTCGGCTTCTTCTTCGAGGGCGGCACGCTCGCCGAGGTCGTCGGCTCGTTCGTGGGCGTGTCCTGGGCGTTGGTGGCGACCCAGATCATCCCCCCGGAGGTCAGCGCGACGGCCACGACAGCCGCGGCCACCCCGGCGACGGCCGGGCGCCTTCTGCGCGGGGCGGGCACGATCGGGGTGGGCACGGACGGGTCCTGCGGGGGAGACGCGGCGCCCGCGGCGAACGCGGCCGGTGCGGCCTGTGCCGCGGAGGTGATCGGTGCCCCGGGTGTCACGGGTGTCAGGGGCGCGCCGCCCGGCGCGGTGACGGCCGCCGCGGCGCCGGCCGGGGACAGCTCGATCGGGATGGTCGGCTCGGGGGCGACCCCGTTGGCCAGGGACGCCAGGTGGGCCTGCACCTCGTGGGCGGGCATGCGCTCGGCCGGGTCCTTGCGGAGCAGACCGAAGATCACCGGAGCGAGCGGCCCGGCGAGCCGCATCGGCTCCGGCTCGTGGTGCATGACGGCGCTGAGCGTCGCCAGCGGGTGGGCCCGCTCGAAGGGGGAGCGTCCCTCGACCGCCACGTACAGCGTCACGCCGAGCGACCACAGGTCGGAGGCGAACTCGGCCGGTCCGCCGGCGGCCCGCTCCGGCGCGATGAACGCCGGGGTGCCGATGAGCGAGCCGGTCCTGGTGATCGAGGAGTCGCCCTCCAGCACCGCGATGCCGAAGTCGGTGAGCACGGCCCGGCCGTCCCTGGCCAGCAGCACGTTGTCCGGCTTCACGTCCCGGTGCAGGACGCCGGCGTGGTGGGCGGCGACCAGCGCGCTCAGCACCTCCAGGCCGATCCGCGCCACCCGCATCGGCGGCAGCGGCCCGTCCTCCCTGACGACCGCCCCGAGGGTACGGGAGTCGACCAGCTGCATGACGATCCAGGGACGGCCGTCCTCCTCGATCACGTCGTAGACGGTCGCCACCCCCGGGTGGCCGACCCTTCCCGCGGCCCTGGCCTCCCTGAGCGTGCGCACGGTGAAGACCTCGCGCTCCGGGCCGGTCAGATCGGGTGAGGGGATGACCTCCTTGACCGCGACCTCACGGCCGAGCACCTCGTCCCGAGCGCGCCAGACCGTCCCCATGCCTCCTCGGCCGATGGGTTCGAGCAGGCGGTAGCGGGCTCCGATGATCCCCTGAGAATCGGTCATGCGCTGGCGAGTACCCAGGATTTCCCTTGGCATTCGGGATAGGTGCCGCGGACCATCACGAAGACACTTCTTTACCCATGATCTACCCAGTGGACTCTCCGGTTCACCGTGAGGTCTCCCGGGGCGCTCACGGGCCTTCCCGCGCAGGGCCCGTGACGTGCTCCCGCGCGGGAATCCCGGCGTCCCCGGCACTCCGGGTGTTCCCGGTGTTCCCGGTGTTCCGGGTGCGGGGGACGCCGGTCTCAGCCCAGGACGTACCGGAGCGCGGCGGTGACGGCCGCGGCCGCGGCGAGCACCACCAGGAACGGGGCCCGCAGCAGCAGCGCCACCACCGCCGCGCCCAGCCCCGCGGTCCGCGGCCAGTCCAGGTGCAGCGCCTGCCCGTCCGCGAAGGTCTGCACGGCGATCAGCGCCGCCAGCAGGGCCACCGGGACCAGGGTCGCGAAGCGCTGCACGCCCGGGTGGTCGAGGATCCGGCGCGGCGCCGACAGTCCGGCGAACTTGAACGCGTAGCACGCCACGCAGGTGGCGGCGATCGCCCACCAGACGCTCATCGCGGCCTCCTCAGCAGCAGTGCGAGCACGACCAGCGCGGACAGCAGCACGGGCACGCCCGGCGGGGTGAACGGGGTCGCGGCCAGTGCGACCGCAGCCCCGCCCGCCGCGATCGGGCGCAGGCCGCGGGCCTCGGGGTCCTTCCCGGACAGCCGTGGCCACAGGATGGCCAGGAACGTCGCGGGGCCGACCACGTCCAGGCCGAGCACGGCGGGATCGGCCAGCCAGGAGGTGCCCAGCGACCCGGCCAGGGTGGTGGCGTTCCAGATCAGGTAGAGGCTGACGAAGGTGACCATGAACCCCGTCCTGGCCGACTCCTCGTCCGGCTGGGCCATGGCGACCGCCGTGGTCTCGTCGATCACCCCGTGGGCGGTCGGCAGCCTGCGCCAGCCCCGCAGGTCGAGCGTCCCGGCCATGCGCAGGCCGTACAGGCCGTTGCGGGCTCCCAGCAGGGCCGCGCCGGCCGTGCCCGCGATCAGACTGCCGCCGCCGGCGACGACGCCGACCAGGGCGAACTGCGAGGCGCCGGTGAAGGCGAACAGGCTCAGCGCGCACGCCTGCGCGACGCTCAGTCCCGCGGTGGTCGCGGCGGCGCCGAAGGCCACCCCGGACAACCCGACGGCGATCCCCACGCCCAGTCCGTCCCGTATTGCGGAGGAACGAGTGGTTGCTTCCATGGGAGGCGAGCCTATGCCGGGATGCCGATCCCGCTCTTGTACGTTCCTGCGCGCTGGTACGCGGCCGGGGGCACGCCCACGGCACGCTTGAAGTGCCTGCTCAGGTGGGCCTGGTCGGTGAAGCCCACGTCCCCGGCCACCTGCGCGGGAGGCGTACCGGCCTGGAGCAGCCGCCGGGCCCGCATGATCCGCAGCGTGTTCAGGTAGGCGTGCGGGGGCAGCCCGGTGGCCGCCTTGAAGGACCGGATCAGGGCGAACGGGGAGGCGTCCACGGCGCGGGCCAGCTCCTCGATGGTGGGCGGGTCGACGAGCCGCTCGTGCAGGATCTCCCGGGCCCGCCGTACCGACGGGCCGACGTCCCGGACCGGGGCGTCCGGGGGCCGGCGCGCGGCGTTCCTGCGCAGCAGCGCGGCGAAGGCGGTACGCGCCAGCGTGGAGGAGGCCAGGTCGTCGCCCCGCTCGGCCGCGGCGTGCGCGGCCCGCAGCAGCGCGACGGTGGGCGGATGGTGGGTGAGGACCTCGGGGAAGCAGGGGGTGCCGCTCCCGGCCATCAGCTCGGCGGCGATCCCGGAGACGAACGCGACCGACGGGTACAGCACCCGGTAGGACCATCCGCCGGGCACGCCCGGGTAGCCGTCGTGCACCTCCTCGGGGTTGAGCGTGCTCAGGCTGCCCGCGCCCGCCCGGTGGACGGCGCCCCGGTAGAAGAACTCCTCCACCCCCGACAGCACCAGCCCGATCGCGTAGCCCTCGTGCGCGTGCAGGGTGAAGCGGTGGGTGATGTACCTGGCCTTGAGCAGCTCCACCCCGGGCAGGGCGGCCGGGCGCCACAGCCGCGCCCTCTCCAGGTCGCTCACGGCCGGAAGGTACCGGTGATCGCGTCGAAGGAGGAGCGCTTCCACTCCTGCTCCGGGCTCTCCCAGTAGATCGCGTACGGCTTGTCGGCGGGGGTGCGGAACCCCCGGTCCAGGACGTGCCTGCGGACCCCGTTCCTGAGGTAGGTGAACTCCCAGTCGGCGGCCGGCATCCCCCGGTAGGTCAGCTCGGTGATCCCGATCCGCCGGTAGCCCGGCCAGACGCCGTCGGCCGTCCCGGCCCGCTCCACCTTCTCCCAGTGCCTGACCGGGTCCTTCTCGGGGTCGTCGGTCGACTCGATCCACAGGAAGGAGTCCGAGCCGGGGGCGCGGAACTCCACCCGGTCGCGCCCGGGGAACCGCTTGACCCGCCAGCCGGCGGGCACGCCGACGGAGAAGCCCATCGGGTCCCGGTGCAGCCGCCAGCCCGCCGGGAGGGTACGGCCGGGACGCGGGGTCGCGGTCGTCGGCCCGGTCGCCGGCTCCGAGGTGGCAGGGGCCCCGGTGGTGACCGCCGACCCGCTGGGACGCGGGTCCGGCGTGTCGTCGCGGTCCCGCAGGATCAGCCACCCGCCGACCCCGGCCAGCACGGCGAGCGCGAGCCCCCCGGCCAGCAGCACCGGCAGCGTCGTCCCGGCCCGCCGTCCGGAGGGGGCGGCCGGCCCGGTGCCGGACGGCGGGCCGGTGGTGTGCTCGCGCAACGGCCAGGCGTTGGGGGGCAGGGGCTCGGAACCGTGTCCCTGGTGCCCCTGGTGCCCCTGGTGTCCCTGCGGTCCCTGGTGTCCCTGCGGTCCCGGGCGGGTGTGGGCCGAGGGGTCCTGAAGGGTGTGCGCGGGCCCGTACGGGGACCGGTCCTGATGGGTGGGCCCGCCGGTGTGGAGGCCGTACGCCCGGCGCTGGGACGAGGGGTCGTGGGACGGGGGGTTCTGCGGGGCCGCGTCCGGCGTCCAGGGGGCCGCGGCCCACGGGACCGGACGATCCGCCTGGCCGCCACCGGCACCGGGGAAGGCGCCCTGGCCGAAGGCCGGAGACGGGTGACCGGGCGCGGCGTGCCCCTGGGGCGTGTGGCTCTGGGGCGCGTGCCCCTGAGGCGCGTGCCCCTGAGGCGTGTGACCCGGGGCGGCGTGACGCTGGGGCGTGTGACCCGGGGACACGTGACCGGAGGGGCTCGCGGAGGCGTGAGCGGCGGCGCGGCCGAGCAGGGCCTCCGCCTGCTCGGGCACCATCCGCGTGGCCGGGTCCCTGGCCAGCAGGCCGAGGATCACCGTCTCCAGCGGGCCGGAACGTGCCATCGGGGTGGGCTCGCCGTGCAGGACGGCCATCATGGTGGCCGCGGCCGTGGGCCGCTCGAACGGCGGCCTGCCCTCCAGCGCCGCGTACAGCGTCGCCCCCAGCGACCACAGGTCGGACTCGGGGGTCGCGGGCAGCCCGTGCAGCCGCTCCGGGGGCAGGAACGCGGGAGTGCCGATCATCGCGCCCGTACGGGTGATGCTCTTCTCCTGCGTCATCGAGGCGATGCCGAAGTCGGTCAGCACCACCCGGCCGTCGTCGGCGAGCAGCACGTTCTCCGGCTTGACGTCACGGTGCAGCACCCCGGCGGCGTGCGCGGCGCGCAGCGCGCCCAGCACGTGCAGTCCCACCGAGGCGACCCGCTCGGGCGGCAGCGGCCCGTCGACGCGGACGATCTCGCCCAGCGACCGGGAGCGGACCAGCTGCATGACGATCCAGGGACGCCCCTCCTCCTCGACCACGTCGTGCACGATGATCACGGAGGGGTGGTCCAGGCGACCGGCGGTCCGGGCCTCGCGGATGGTGCGCCGGTTCAGGTCGGCCCGGGCGGTCTCGTCGACCCCGCCGTAGCGGACCTCCTTGACGGCCACGATCCGGTCGAGGAGCTCGTCGTGGGCACGCCAGACGATGCCCATGCCGCCCTCGCCGATGTGCTCGATCAGCCGGTAGCGGCCCGCGACCTTTCTCTCCGTCATCCCCGTCCCCCCAAGCTCACGGATCGCAGCCGGTAGGGATGCCGCTCACTTTTTCGAGGAGAAGGTCGCGGCGAACCCTTCGAAGAGGTACATGTTCTTCTCCCAGTTCTTGGCCAGGGTATGCCAGTAAATCGCGTACCCGCGTCCGCCCTTGGTGACGAAGCCGCGGTTGATCACCCTGGCCTTGCCCGAGCTGGTGTTCCAGGTGAACTCCCAGTCGGAGGCCTTCTTCATGTACGAGACGTTCTCGATCCGGATCCGCTTGTAGCCGGAGAACTGGCCGCGCACGGTCGGCTCGTAGTCCAGCCAGTCCTGCTTGGGATCGGGGCCCGCCTTGTCGACGTAGTCGATCATCACGAAGCTCACCCGGTCCGGCCCGCGGAACCACACCCGGGTGTCGGACCGCTTGTCCTGGCCCCACCCCTTGGGCAGGCCGATCGAGAAGCCGTTGGAGTCCTTGTGCATCTTCCAGCCGCTGGGCAGGGGGGACTTCTTCTCGGTCCTGCCGGGGGACGGGCTGGGCTCGGACGGGGACGACGAGGGCGACGAGGACGGCGGTGAGGAGGACGAGGGGGCCGACGGCTCCGGCGATCCCTTCGAGGGGTCGTTCACCGCGCCGCCGGTCGGGCCCTCCGACACGCCGGTCGCGGTCGGTACGCCGCGCCCGGCCTGCGAGGTGCCCTCGTTCGCGCGACTGCGCATGCCGAGCCAGCCGGCGACCACCCCGACGATCAGCAGCGCCGGCAGCAGCACCAGCAGCCCCCGTTTCATCGGGGAACCACCCGGGCCGCGTGGGACGATCGTGGCCTCGCCGGAGGGGTGCTCGGCGTAGGGGGCCGCGGTCGGCGGAGCCGCGACCGGGGGAACGGGGTCGCGGGAGGGCTTCGGGGGCGGGGTGTTCTCACGGGAGGCCGCGGCCACCGGGGGGAACGGGTTGGGCCGCGGAGCGGGAACGGGTCTCGGGCGCGCGGGGGCGCCCGCGTCCGGTGCGGCGCCCTTGCGCCCCGCGCCGGAGGCGCCCGCGGCCCCGTCCCGCGACGCGACGTCGCCGGAGGCGGCGGGTTCGCCGGTACCGGGTGCGGAGGAGGGGCCCCCGCGCGGGGCCGGGACGTCCTCGACCGGGTCCGCCGCACCCACCGAGGCGCTCGCCGCTGCCTTCCTGTCTGCCGCCGCGTCGTCCCCCCTCGCGGGGACGGGCGTGCGCCCGGGAACGGCCTTGGACGCGTCCCCGCCCGAGGGGGAGGGGACGGCCCTGCCGGGCGCGGGGCCCGGGGTGGATCTCGGCCCCACCCGGCCGGCCGCGCCGTCCTTCGCACCGGGAACGGCCTTCGGTGCCGCCCCGTCCTCACCGGCACCGTCCCTGCCGGTCCGGTCCGCGGCGTTCCCGTCCTTCGGCGCCCCGTCCTTCGCGGGCCTGGCCTCCGGCACGGCCGCGGGGGACGCCGCCTTCGCGGCACCGGCCGCTCCGGCCGCTGCCGCTCCGGGTCTCACCGCGGGGTCGTCCTGGCGCCGTCCGCCCGCGTCCTTCGGTGGTACGGGCTCCGGCCACTCCTCGCGGCGCGTGGGAGCAGGCGGCGCGCCCGCCGCACCGGCGGGGGACGCGGCGCCCAGCTTCGCGCCCGTCTCCGGGACGCCCCCGGGCCGGAAGCGCGCGCCCGGGTCGGTGTCGGCCGAGGGGTCGGTGCCGTCCGGGCTGCTCGCGGCCGGCATCACGGCGGTCCTGGCGGGCTGCTGCCGGGCCGTACGCTCGGGGCCCTCGGCCACCTTGCGCAGCAGCCGCGCGGCCTCCTTGTAGGGCATGCGCAGCGCGGGGTCCTTGCGGAGCAGCCCCTCCAGCACCGGGGCCAGCGGCCCGGCGTGCACGGGAGGTTCGGGCTCGTCGTTCAGGATGGCGTGCATGGTCGGCAGCGCCCCGCCCCGGTCGTGCGGGGGCTTGCCCTCGACGGCGGCGTACAGGGTCGCGCCGAGCGACCACAGGTCCGACTCGCGCTGCGCGCTGCCGCCCTTGATGCGCTCCGGCGGGATGAACGCGGGGGTGCCCGCGATGCCGGTCATGGTCAGCGCGGTCTCCGCCTCCAGCGTGGCGATGCCGAAGTCGGTCAGCACCACCCGGCCGTCGTCGGCGAGCAGCACGTTCTCGGGCTTGACGTCGCGGTGCAGGACCCCCTGGGCGTGGGCGGCGCGCAGCGCCTCCAGCACCTGCAGGCCGATCTCCGCGACGCGCTGCGGGGGCAGTGGCCCGTCCTGGCGCAGCACCTTGCCGAGGGAGCGCGACTCCACCAGCTGCATGACGATCCAGGGACGCCCGTCCTCCTCGACGACGTCGTGGACGACCACCACGTTGGGGTGCGTCAGCCGGCCGGCGGCACGCGCCTCACGCTTGGTGCGCCTGTTGAAGTCCTCCTGGCTGTCCTCGCCGAGCGTGTCGGCGTAACGGACCTCCTTGATCGCGACCTCACGGTCGAGGAGCTCGTCGTGGGCCCGCCACACGATGCCCATGCCACCCCGGCCGATGGCTTCGAGCAGGTGGTAGCGAGAGGCGATACGGCGCCCCTCGGGCTGTGCTTCGGCCATCAACCGGCTTACCTCCTTCGGAACCCCCGAATACTCTCATAGCCCGGTAAAGTGATCGACTCACCCGCCGCGGAGAAGTCCATATCCTGAGACATGCTGTCCGGTCCGTGGCGTGCGCCGGAGGGATGGCCTAAGATTGTGCATATGACCTGTTGTTTCGCGTTTATCGAGCCGGCTCCGGAGAGCCGGTCGTGACAGCGTGATCTGACGACCAGCCGGAGCCGGCCCCGAGGCGGAGACGTGAAGTCTCTGCCTTTTTCTGTTTCCGAACGTCTCTTACGAACGGCCGCCGGCTCGCGGGACGCGTGCCGGCCGAGCATGGGAGAGCCTCATGTCGTCGACCGTACACAGGGAACGCGTGCCGGTGGGGCTCGGCGCGCTCACGATCGGGGCCGGACCGGCCGTGGTGATCGGCGGGCCGGGCGCGGACGCCCGCTGGATCAGCCTGCGCGACCGCCGCGACGGCCTGTCCGCCGCGGAGGCGGTGGCCGCGGCCCGCGCGCGGTGGCCGGGACCGGTCCTGGTGGAGCCGTCCTGCGCGGCGGACCTGCCGGTGATCGCGGAGGGCGCCGACGGCGCGGTGGCCGGTGCGGCCTGGATGCGGGACCTCGCCCTGGTACGGGCCGTCGCCCGGCTCGGCCTGCCGGTGATCCTGCGGCGCGCGCCTTCGGCGACGCTGCGGGAGTGGCTGGCGGCGGCCGAGGACTGCGCGGCGGAGGGCAACGACCGGGTGCTGCTCTGCGAGAGCGGCGACGGCACCGCCCGGGGCGGCCTCGTCCTCGACCTCGCCCTGATGCGCGCCGCCCGCGAGCTGTCGGGCCGTCCCGTCCTGGCCGACCTCGGGGCTCACCTGGGAGCGGGTGCCGGTCTCCCGGCCGGTCACGTAGCCGGCCTCGAAGCGGGTTCCGAAGCCGCTTCCGGGAGCGGTCCGGAGGCCGGTTGCGGAGCCGGTTCCGGAGGTGGCGGGGGTGCTCCCGCCGCGACTGTTCACGAGAACGGAGCCGGTCGTGAGGACGGGCCCGCGCTGGCCGCAGCGGCGGTCGCGGCGGGCGCCGACGGCCTGCTCCTGCCCCCAGGCTCGGCCGAGCGGGACGCGCTGGCCGTACGGGAGGCCGCCAGGATCATCGGCGCGGTCACCCGCCAGGAGGTCCCGGCCTCGATCCCCGCCGCCAGGGAGGCCATCGACCGGGTGGACGCGGCCCTGGCCGTCCTGCTGGAGCGCCGCGCCGAGCTGGCCATGACCATCCAGCGTCTCAAGCCGGTCGGCGGCTTCGCGGGTCGCGACGCCGACCGTGAGCGCCGCCTGGTCGCCGAGATGGCGCGCCGGGCCCCCACCCTGGGGGAGACCCGGCTCGCCCCCATCATGAACGCGGTCATCGAGGCGGGCCTGCACCTCGCCGAGGAACGCCGCCCGCCGCCCCCGAACTGACCCCGGGCCCCGCCGGATCCCGTGAGGCCCAGTGAAGCCCCGTGAGGCCCGGTGGACATCGGTGGATCCCGCCCCTGGACCTCAGCGGCCCCGGTGGGATCCGGCGGGCTCCGGCGGATCCCGGAGTGTCCGGGGCCGATCCAGTGATCCGGGACACCGGCCCCGAACCCGGAAGAATCATGGTCGCGAGACCGGCGACGCGAGGCGCAGGAGTCCCTCCGGTCTCCCTTGTTTGGATACTCTTGCCCCGCCGACGGTGGGACCAGGGGAGGACGAAGCCGCATGTCAGACTCGTTTGTGCATCTGCACGTTCACACGGAGTACTCCATGCTGGACGGCGCCGCCCGGCTGAAGCAGATGTTCAAGCAGGTCGGCGATCTGGGCATGCCCGCCATCGCGATCACCGACCACGGCAACATGCACGGGGCCTACGACTTCTACCGGCAGGCGACCGGGGCCGGGATCAAGCCGATCATCGGCATCGAGGCCTACGTCGCCCCCGCCTCCCGCCACCAGAAGAAGCCGGTCCTGTGGGGGGAGCCGCACCAGAAGCGCGACGACGTGTCGGCGGGCGGCTACTACACCCACATGACCATCTGGGCGAAGAACGCCAAGGGTCTGAGCAACCTGATGAAGCTCTCCTCGCGTGCGTACACCGAGGGCTTCGTCCGCAAGTGGGCCCGGATGGACGCCGAGATCCTGGCCGAGCACGCCGAGGGGCTGATGGCCACCACCGGCTGCCCGTCCGGTGAGGTGCAGACCCGCCTGCGGCTGAACCAGTACGACGAGGCGCTGGCGGCCGCGGCCAGGTTCCAGGAGCTGTTCGGCAAGGAGAACTACTACCTGGAGATCATGGACCACGGGCTGGAGATCGAGCGCCGGGTCCGCGACGGCCTGACCCGCATCTCCCGCGAGCTGAACATCCCGCCGCTGGTCACCAACGACTCCCACTACACCTACGAGTCGGACGCCACCTCGCACGACGCGCTGCTGTGCATCCAGACCGGCAAGCAGCTCTCCGACCCCGACCGCTTCCGCTTCGACGGCAGCGGCTACTACATCAAGAACGCCGACGAGATGCGGGCCGTCGACTCCTCCGACCTGTGGGCCGAGGGCTGCCGCAACACCCTGCTGGTCGCCGAGAAGGTCGACCCGAGCGGCATGTTCGGCTTCAAGAACCTGATGCCGACCTTCCCCCTGCCCGAGGGGGAGACCGAGGAGAGCTGGTTCCGCAAGGAGATCTGGAAGGGCATGGAGCGTCGTTTCCCCGAGGGGATCGACGAGGAGCACCGCGCCCAGATCGAGTTCGAGATGAACGTCATCCTGCAGATGGGGTTCCCCTCCTACTTCCTCGTGGTGGCCGACTTCATCATGTGGGCCAAGAACAACGGCATCCGGGTCGGCCCCGGCCGAGGCTCGGCCGCGGGCTCGCTGGCCGCGTACGCGCTGGGCATCACCGACCTCGACCCGCTGCCGCACGGCCTGATCTTCGAGCGGTTCCTCAACCCCGACCGCGTCTCCATGCCCGACGTCGACATCGACTTCGACGAGCGCCGGCGCGGCGACGTGATCCGCTACGTGACGGAGAAGTACGGCGCCGACAAGGTCGCCATGATCGCCACCTTCGGCACCATCAAGGCGAAGGCGGCCATCAAGGACGCGGCCCGCGTCCTGGGGTACCCGTACGCGCTGGGCGACAAGGTCTCCAAGGCGTTCCCGCCCGCGGTGATGGGCAAGGACATCCCGCTGTCGGGCATCTTCGACTCCGACCACCCGCGCTACAACGAGGCCGGTGAGCTGCGCAAGCTGTACGAGGAGGACGTCGACGTCAAGTCGGCGATGGATCTGGGCCGGGGCCTGGAGGGCCTGATCCGGCAGACCGGCGTGCACGCCGCCGGGGTGATCATGTCGGCGGAGGTGCTGACCGACTACATCCCGATCATGCGCCGCGACTCCGACGGTGTGATCATCACGCAGTTCGACTACCCGACCTGCGAGACGCTCGGCCTGCTGAAGATGGACTTCCTGGGCCTGCGCAACCTAACGATCATCGACGACTGCCTGAAGATGATCGAGGCCAACACCGGCGAGGCCATCGACCTGCTCAAGCTGCCGCTGGACGACCGCAAGACCTACGAGCTGCTCGGCCGGGGCGACACCCTGGGCGTGTTCCAGCTGGACGGCGGCGGCATGCGGTCGCTGCTGCGGCTGATGAAGCCCGACAACTTCGAGGACATCTCCGCCGTCGGCGCGCTCTACCGGCCCGGCCCGATGGGCGCCAACTCCCACACCAACTACGCGCTGCGCAAGAACGGGCTGCAGGAGATCGTCCCGATCCACCCGGAGTTCGAGGAGTCGCTGCAGGAGATCCTCGGCACCACCCACGGCCTGATCGTGTACCAGGAGCAGGTCATGGCCATCGCGCAGAAGGTCGCCGGGTTCTCGCTCGGCAAGGCCGACCTGCTGCGCCGCGCGATGGGCAAGAAGAAGAAGTCCGAGCTGGACAAGCAGTTCGAGTCGTTCGAACAGGGCATGAAGGACAACGGCTACTCCGCGGCCGCGATCAAGACGCTCTGGGACATCCTCCTGCCGTTCTCCGACTACGCCTTCAACAAGGCGCACAGTGCCGCCTACGGCCTGGTCTCCTACTGGACGGCCTACCTCAAGGCCAACTACCCGGCCGAGTACATGGCCGGGCTGCTGAGCTCGGTCAAGGACGACAAGGACAAGTCCGCCCTCTACCTCAACGAGTGCCGCCGGATGGGCATCAAGGTGCTCCCGCCGGACGTCAACGACTCCGACTTCGACTTCACCCCGCGCGGCACCGACATCCGCTTCGGCCTGTCGGCCATCCGCAACGTCGGCGGCAACGTGGTCGAGGGGATCATCTCCGCGCGCAAGGACAAGGGCCGCTTCGCCGACTTCAAGGACTTCCTGCGCAAGGTGCCCATGGTGGTCTGCAACAAGCGGGTCATCGAGTCGCTGGTCAAGGCCGGGGCCTTCGACTCGTTCGGGCACGTGCGCAAGGGCCTGGTGATGGTCCACGAGCAGGCCGTCGACGGCATCATCGGCATCAAGAAGAACGAGGCCCAGGGGCAGGACTCCCTGTTCGGCGCCATCGAGGGCGCCGAGGACCAGACCTTCGACGTGCAGATCCCCGCGGGGGAGTGGGACAAGAACACCCTGCTGCAGTTCGAGCGGGAGATGCTCGGCCTGTACGTCTCCGACCACCCGCTCTTCGGCGTGGAGCACATCCTCGCCTCCGGCGCCGACTGCTCGATCGCCTCGCTCCAGGACGAGCACCGCCCGGACGGCCAGATCGTCACCGTCGGCGGCATCCTGAGCGGACTCCAGCGCAAGGTCACCAAGAAGGGCGACACCTGGGTGCTGACCCAGCTGGAGGACCTGGCGGGCTCCATCGAGGTGATGATCTTCCCGTCGGCGTACCAGCTCTGCGCGACGATCCTCGCCGAGGACGCCATCGTCTTCGTCAAGGGACGCCTGGACAAGCGCGAGGACGTCGGGAAGATCATCGCGATGGAGGTGACGGCCCCGGACCTGACCCGCGAGGCCGGGGGGCCGCTGGCCGTCAGCCTCGCCCTGGCCCGGTGCACCCCACCGGTGGTCGGGCGCCTCAAGGAGGTGCTGACCGCCCACCCCGGCACCACCGAGGTCCACCTGCAACTCCACAACGGGCCCAGGACCACCGTCATGCGCCTGGACGACCGCCTGCGGGTCTCGCCGTCCCCGGCCCTGATGGGCGACCTGAAGCAGCTCCTCGGCCCCGCCTGCCTGGGAGCCTGACGGGGCCTGCCTGCTCCCGCATGGCTTCATCCGGTACGACCAAGGAACGACCCACTCTCCGGTACGAGTAAGAAACGGCTCGTTCTTCGACACGGGCGAAGAACGGGTCGTTCGTCGGGGCCGGGAGGCGCGGGTCATCCGTTCGGAGCGGTCGAACCTCATCCGGTGAAAGGAGGGCGGTTCCGGGAGGATTTGGGATGATCATCCTGTCGTTTTTTTCCGGAATCAGAGGAGATGACAGTTGATCACCCTCGCGGGACCCCCTCACCGCGGACGGACCCACCGCGGACGGACGATCGCCGGGCTCGGGCTGAGCGCGGTACTGCTGACCTGCGCCGCCGCACCCCCGGCGTCGGCCGGGCCCGGACCCGCGGGGCCCGCCGCGCCGACCGGATCGGAACCCGCCCCGACGACGGGTTCGGCGACCGCGCCGTCCGGTGAGGCCGGGCGGGCGGCCCTCGACCGTGAGGCACTGCGGTCCACCGTCCGGGCGGTCCACGAGGCCGGCATGTACGGCTCCTACTCCGCGGTGCGCGACGGCGGCGAGCGGTGGAACGGCGCGGCCGGTGTCGCCGACGTGCGGACCCGGCGGCCCGTGCACCCGCGGATGCTGCACCGGGTGGGCAGCATCACCAAGACGTTCACCGCGGTGGCCATCCTCCAGCAGGTGGAGCGCGGCCGCGTCGAGCTGGACGCGCCGGTCGCGCGGTACCTGCCCGGCCTGCTGCCCCAGGACCTGGCCGGCACGGTCACGGTGCGGATGCTGCTCAACCACACCAGCGGCATCGGCGACTACGTCGCGGGCGCCTTCCCCTCCTTCGTCCAGCTCTCCTCGCGGAGCCTCGACGAGCACCGGTTCCGCAGGATCGCCCCCCAGGAGCTGGTGAGGCTCGGGCTGGCGGCGCCGCGCACGGGCGAGCCGGGGCAGAACTGGTCGTACTCCAACACCAACTACGTGATCGCCGGGCTGCTGCTGGAGAAGGTGACCGGCACCGGCGCCGAGCGGTACATCACCCGCGAGGTGATCCGCAGGGCCGGGCTGCGCGACACCTCCTTCCCGCGCACCCCGTTCGTCCCCGGCCCGCACTCCAAGGCCTACGAGGCGCTGTACGGCTACATCGACCCGCCGCGCGACTACAGCGTCTACGACATGTCGTGGGGGACCACCGCGGGCGCGATCGTCTCCACGATGGACGACCTCAACCGGTTCTACCGGGTCCTGCTCGGCGGCGGGTTGCTGTCCCCGGCCCAGCTCGACCAGATGCGGACGACCGTGCCGGTCCCCGACGGCCAGGGCGGCGTCGCGATGCACTACGGCCTGGGGATCTACGCCCAGGACACCCCCTGCGGCCGGTTCTGGGGACACGACGGGGCCGTGTTCGGCATGGGGACGGTCTCGCTGTCCAGCCCGGACGGTCGTCGCCAGATCTCCTACGGCTTCAACCTCATGAAGTACCAGAGGCTGAACGAGAACGGCTACCCGATGCCGCACGCGATCGACGCGGCCATGGGGGCGCACTTCGAGCGGGCGCTCTGCGGCTCGGCCGCGACGGCCGCTCGCGGCCCCGGATGGCCGTCGCTCCTGCCGACCCAGCAGGTCCTGGTCAAGCGCTGACCGTCCGCTGACACCCCACCGGCCGGTCGAGCACCGATCGGCCGGTGGCCCGGCTCCCGTCCGGGTACCCGGACGTCCGGTGCCCGGCCGGGCGACGGGCCGGAGGCTCAGCGGTCGCGGTCGCGGTAGCGCCACCACGCCGGGGCGCGCCCGTCGCGGCGGGCGTCCGTCCCGCCGCGCCCGTACCCGCGCGGTTCCCGGTATGCGCGCGGTTCCCGGTACGCCCGCGGATACCGGTACCCGCGGGGCTCCCGGTACCCCCGGTGGCCGTAGGCGTCCGTGCCGCCCCGGGTGCGGTGACCGCGGTACACCGGCCGGCGCCCGCCGTCCCGCCCGGCCTCGCGCTCGCGCTCGGCGGCCAGGGCCTCGGCCATGCCGGGGGTGAACCCGCCGCCGAAGCGGCCCATGTCGGGACGGTGGAACGGCGTCTCGGAGGTCCCCTCCAGCGCGGCCGCCATCGACGCCACCCAGATCGGTCCCGGCAGCGAGGCGCCCTGGACCGAGCCGTAGTACTCGCCGCCGATCTCCACGTCCCGCAGCGGGTAGCGGTAGGAGCCGCGGATGTCGCCCACGCTGACCGCCGCGGCCAGGTCCGGGGTGTAGCCCGCGAACCAGGCCGAGGTGTAGCCGTTGTTGGTGCCGGTCTTGCCCGCGGCCGGGCGGCCGATGCCCTGGCCGGTCATGGTGCCCTTGGTGAACACCCCGGACAGCAGGTGGTTGACGGCGTCGGCCACGTCCTTCTCGATCGCCTGCGCGCAGCTGGGCGGGATCCGCAGGCTCTCGCCGTCCCGCTCGGCGATCTCGACGATCGCCATCGGACGGCAGTAGCGGCCCCGCGCGCCGAACGCGGCGAACGAGGCGGCCACGGTCACCGGGTCCATCTCGTTCACCCCGAGGGTGAAGGTCGGCACCTCCCGCAGCGGGGCGCCGTCGGCGCGGACGACCCCCAGCGCGCGGGCGGTCCGCACCACCGGGCACAGGCCCACCCTCTGCTCCAGCATCATGTAGAAGACGTTCACCGACTTCCACGTGCCGGTGGACAGGCTCTGCGGGCCGCCCTTGCCCTCCCCGCTCGCGTTGAAGATCTTCGCGCGCGGGTCGTCGACCCTGTTGCCGGCGCAGTCGGTGAAGCCCCTGGCGGGCACGAAGCTGCCGGGCGTCATGAACCCCTGGTCGAACCGCCACCCCTTGGCCAGCGCGGTCGCCAGCGTGAACACCTTGAACGTCGACCCGGCCTGGAAGCCCTGCCCGCCGCCGTGCGCGGTGTCGGCGGGCAGGTTGTAGGTGGTACGGGGGCCGTAGGAGCTGCGGCCGTCGTCGCCGGCGTTGCGGCCGTAGCGCTTGCTCGCGGCCATGGCCCGGATCCGGCCGGTGCCCGGCTCGACCATGGCCTCGGCCGCCACCTCGGTGTCGCGGGCGCGGACGCGCGCGGAGACGGCGCGCTCCGCGGCGAGCTGGGCCTTGGGCGCCAGGGTGGTGCGCAGCACGATGCCGCCCCTGGCCAGGCGGCGCTCCCGCTCGGCGCGGGTGTGGCCGAAGGCCGGGTTGGTCAGCAGCTCCCGGTGCACGTACAGGCAGAAGTAGGGGTGGTCGCTGCCGTTGCAGCCGCCGGGTTCGGGGCGCAGCCGGATGGCCAGCGGTTTTCTCATCGCCGCCTCGGCCTGGGCGCGGGGGACGTAGGACAGCTGGGCCATCCGCTCCAGGACCAGGTCGCGGCGCTCGCGCAGCCGCTCCCGGCGCCGGGCGTCCAGCGACGGGTCGGTCGAGTACGGCGTGCGGACCGCGCCGGCCAGCGTCGCGGCCTGCGGCAGGGTCAGCCGGGAGGCCGGGACCGAGAAGAACCGCTGCGCGGCGGCCTCCACCCCGAAGGCGCCCGCGCCGAAGTAGGCGATGTTGAGGTAGCGCTCCAGGATCTCGGCCTTGGTGTAGCGGCGCTCCATGGCCAGCGCGTACCGCAGCTCGGTGATCTTGCGCTGGATGCTGGGCGCGCGGGCCTGGGCCCGTTCGCTCTCGCTCTCGGAGTTCTCCACCAGGATGTTCTTCACGAGCTGCTGGGTGAGCGAGGACCCGCCCTGGCGCACCCCGCCCGCCCTGGTGTTGGTCACCAGGGCGCGCAGGGTGCCCTTGACGTCCAGGCCCGCGTGCTCGTAGAAGCGCGAGTCCTCGATCGCCACGATCGCGTCCCGCATGACGGGGGCGATCCGCTCCAGCGGCACCACCGTCCGGTTCTCCGTGTAGAACTGGGCGAACCGCTTGCCGTTCCTGTCCAGCAGCACGGTGCGCTGGGGGAGCGGGTTCTCCCGGGGGCCGTCCGGCAGGTCGGTCAGGGTGCGGCTGACCCGGTTGACGGTGATCCCGGCCGTGCCGACCAGCGGTAGCGCGGCCAGCGCGGCCAGCAGCCCGCCCAGCACCCCGCAGGCCGCCAGGACGCGCAGGCAGGCGGCGAGGTCACGTCTCGGCTCCGAGCGGGATGTCACGCATAGTAACGTGCGGCCCGGTGATCACCTGCAAACGCCGATCGCCCAATCCTTACCCGTTCTGCACCTTCTCTCGACGGATCTTCAGCCCGAGCGAGGCGAACTGCTCGAACGGCCGGTGGTACCCCCGCTCGATGTGGTGCACCCCGCGCAGCGTGGACGTCCCCTCGGCCGCGGCGGCGGCCAGCACCGCGGAGAACCCGGCGCGGATGTCGGGCAGCGTCACGTCGGCGCCGCTCAGTTTGGACACGCCGCGCACGACGGCCGAGTGCTTGGCGTTGGTGTCGTGGTAGCGGCAGGCCGGGCCGCCCAGGCACACGTCGAACACCTCGATCTCGCAGCCCATCCTCTGCAGCGCGGGCACGTAGACCAGGCGGTTCTCGAACACCGTCTCGTGCAGCACCGACATGCCCTGGGCCTGGGTGAACAGCACCATCAGGGGCGTCTGCCAGTCGGTCATGAACCCCGGGTGCGTGTCGGTCTGCACCGCCGCCGCCCGCAGCCCGCGCGGGGCCGACGCCGACAGGTAGTCGTCGGTGATGTCGACCTCGGCGCCCATCCGGGCCAGCGTGGTGATCGCGGTGACCAGCCGGTCCTGCGGGCAGCCGTGCACCCGCACCTGCCCGCCGGTGATCAGGCCGGCCGCCAGGTAGGAGAACGCCTCGATGCGGTCGCCGTTGAGCCAGGTGGAGGCGCCGTGCAGCCGCTCCACGCCCTCGATCACGATGCGCCGGTCCGGGCTCAGCTCGATGCGGGCGCCCATCCGCTGCAGGAACAGGGCCAGCTCCACCACCTCGGGCTCCATGGCCGCGCCCTTGAGCACGGTCTTGCCCTCGGCCAGCACCGCCGACATCAGGATCGTCTCGGTGGCGCCGACGCTGGGGTAGGGAAGCTCGATCCGGGTGCCGCGCAGCCGCTTGGCCTTGGCGTACACGCCGGTGTCGCTCACCTCGACCTCGGCGCCCATCGCGCGCAGCGCCTCGACGTGGAAGTCGACCGGGCGGCGGCCGATCGGGTCACCGCCGACCAGCGGCACGAACGCCTCGCCGGCCAGGTGCAGCAGCGGGCCCAGCATGAGGATCGGGATCCGGTTCAGGCCGGTGAACGCCGCGGGGACGTGCGGGTTGATCTGCGGCCCCGGGGCGACGCCGATCTCCCCTGCGGAGATCTCCACGTCGATTCCGAGGGCCCTGAGCATCTGCGCGGTGATGCCGACCTCGCCCACGTCGGGGGCGTTCTGGATGGTGCTCTCACCGGTACCGAGCATCGCGGCGACCATGTGCTTGGAGACGCCGTTCTTGGAACCGCGTACCTCGACGTCACCGCGGAGCGGTCCGGAGGGCTCGATCAGCCATGCCTCTTCGTTCACCCCGCCAGAGTAACGGGGTTCGCATCATGGCCTTGGGTGGCACCGGCCGGACGGATGGGTAACATCGGGCACATCAGCACAGAGGGTGAGGGAGCCATGGTGCGCGCTGTGCGTGACTTCGTGATCACCGTGCTGGTGATCGCCGTCGCCGGGGTCCTCGCCGGGGTGCTGTGGTCGCTGGCCGCGCCGCGCCCCCCGTACGTCGTGACGAAGCAGGGACCGCTGCTGGCCGACCCCTCCACCCAGGCGCTGATCGCCGCGGACGGGTGGTTCGCCGTCGTCACCGGCGGGCTCGGGCTCGTCTGCGGGGCCGTCGGGTACGCGGTGTCGCGCAACGGCCGCCCGGTGCCGGTGGTGGCCGGCCTGGCGGCGGGCGGGCTGCTCGGCGCGCACCTGGCGCTGCTGGTGGGCCGGTCGGTCACCCTGGGCGCGGTGAGCGTCGCGGCCTCCGGGGTGTCGGCCTCGGTGGTGGCCGGGCCGCTGGAGCTGACCGCCAGGGGCGTGCTGTACGCGTGGCCGACCCTGGCCGCCGGGCTCTTCTTCGCCCTGGAGGGCGTCGCGGGCTACCGCGAGTCCCCGCTGCGCCGCCCGTTCGGCGGGGACGACCCGTACGCGCCGCGGTCGACGTACGACATCAGCGACCGGTAGGTCGGCGGCCGGGTCCCGCAGGCCCGGGTCCCGCAGGCCCGGGTCCCGCAGGCCCGGGTCCCGCAGGCCCGGGTCCCGCGGGCCCGGGTCCACGGGCGGGTTCCCCGAGCCGGGTTCCATGGTCGGGTTCCACGACCGGGTTCCGTGGAGCCGGGGCACGCGGGGGACGGGTCAGCGGGGCGGGCGGCGCGCGCCGTGGCCGGTGGCCCGCTCGAACGCGTGGGCCAGCCTCAGCACCGCCATGTCGGCGAAGGGCCGCCCCACGATCTGCACCCCCACCGGCAGCCCGCCCGGGGTGAAACCGCACGGCACCGACGCCGCCGGGGCGTGCAGCACGCTGATCCAGTACGCCGAGCGCATCCACGCCAGGTAGTCCGGGAGCCTCTCGCCGTTGATCTCCGAGACGTAGGGCGCCTCCACCGGGAACGGCGGCACCTGGCTGGCCGGGGCGATCAGGAAGTCGTAGGTGCCGAAGAAGTCGTTCATCCTGCGGTACAGCCCGCTGCGCAGCCGCTCGGCGCGGGCCAGGTCGGCCCCGGTCACCTCGCGGCCCCGCTCGACGTTCCAGCGGACGTTGTCCCCCAGGCCCTCCCGCGGCAGGTCGCCGTAGGACAGGGCGTAGTACCAGGCCCGGTAGATCCGGAACGCGTCCTCGGCGTCCGTCAGGTCCACGTCCACCCGTTCCACCCGCGCGCCCAGCGCGGCGAGCACGGCCGGGGCGTCCGCGGTGACCTCGGCCGTCTCGGCGTCGATCGGCAGCCCGCCCAGGTCCGGGCTCCAGGCCACCCGTACCCCGGTCAGGTCGAGGTCCAGCGGCTCGGCGAACCCGGCGCCGCTCTCGGCGATCGACAGCGGAGAGGCCGCGTCGAACCCGGCGACCACGCTCATCAGCAGCGCCAGGTCCTCGGCGGTACGGGCCATCGGCCCCGGCACGCCGAGGGTGAACCAGGCCGCCGTGGCCGACGGCGCGGGCACCCTGCCGGGAGTGGGCCGCAGCCCCGCCACGTTGCAGAAGGAGGCCGGGTTGCGCAGCGAGCCGCCCATGTCCGAGCCGTCGGCCAGCGCCACCATGCCGGTCGCCAGCGCGGCCGCCGCCCCGCCGCTGCTGCCCCCGGCCGACCTGGAGAGGTCGTACGGGTTGCGGGTGGCGCCGAAGATCTCGTTCACCGTGTGCGAGCCGGTGCCGAACTCGGGGGTGTTGGTCTTGCCCACCGTGATCGCCCCGGCCTCGCGCATCCGCCGCACGATCGGCGCGTCTTCTCCGGGCACGTGCCCGGAGAAGAGCGGCGAGCCGTACGTGGTGCGGATCCCCGCGGTGTCGGTCAGGTCCTTGTGCGCGACCGGCAGCCCGTGCAGCGGTCCCCGCCACCGGCCGCGGGCCAGGTCCCGGTCGGCCTCCTCGGCCTCCTTCCTGGCGCGGTCGGCGACCAGCGTGACGATCGCGTTGACCTCCGGGTTGACCTCCTCGATCCTCCGCAGGTGCGCGTCGAGCAGCTCGACCGCGCTGACCTGCCTGGTCCGCAGCAGCCGGAGCATCTCGGTAGCGGTCAGGTAGTGCATCTTTCCCCCGATCGGATACGACGTCGCGGACGAGTCTGGCCGATCGGCGAGGTGGGGCGCGTCGGCAACCTTCGACAGCGGGGGCGGCGCGGAGGTGGGGAAACGTCACCTGCCGCCCGGGGGGCCTGCTCTCTTCGGGGCCCAGGGGCTCAGGGGCCCAGGGGCTCAGAGGGCGGGGTTCGGGGGCGTCGTGTGCTTCCCCGTCGGCGGTCGCGTGGTCCTGCCTGGCGGTCGTGTGTTTTCCGGTCGGCGGTCGCGTGGTCCTGCCTGGCGGTCGTGTGCTTCCCGATCGCGTGGTTCTGACGGGTGGGCTCGGCGGGAGGTCACGCGGTCCTGCCGATGGGGGCGGTGACGGCCTTGGTGAGGCATACCAGCTCCGCGGGGGAGGTCTCGATCTGCAGCCCGCGCCGCCCGGCGGAGAAGTAGATCGTCCCGAACTCCAGGGCGGAGGCGTCGACCACGGTCGGCAGGAGCCTGCGCTGGCCCAGCGGGCTGATGCCGCCGACCACGTACCCGGTGACCCGCTCGACCTTGGCCGCGTCGGCCATCGCCGCCCGCTTGCTCCCCAGTGCCGCCGCGAACGCCTTGAGGTCGAGCTTGCCCGCCACCGGCACGACCGCCACGGCCAGGCCGCCCTCCACCTCGGCCACCAGCGTCTTGAAGATCCGCCCGTACGGCACGCCCAGCGCGTCGGCGGCCTCCTCGCCGTAGGCCTGGGCGTTCGCGTCGTGCTCGTAGGGGTGCAGGGTGAAATCGGCCCCGGCCTGGGTGAGGGCCACCGTCGCGGGCGTTCCCTGGCCGCCCCTGTTCCTGTTCTTGCTCACGCGGGGAGCGTAGCGGCTGAACGAAATCTACATCGTAAAGGTGCTGTCCGCATGGTGGACGTGACGATAACGGGTGGCGCGCCTCCGTAGACTGAATGGGTGATTTCCCGTACCGACCTGCGAGGGGCCCTCCCCGAGGACCTCCGTGACGTGCTGCCCCGTGCCGACCTCGACGTCGAAGCCGCCCTGGAGAAGGTGCGGCCCATCTGCGAGGACGTGCGCCATCGCGGGGTCGCCGCGCTGCGCGAGCTGACCGCCCGGTTCGAGGGCGTCGAGCTGGAGTCCACCCGCGTGCCCGCCGAGGTGATCACCGAGGCGCTGGCGAAGCTCGACCCGAGGGTCAGGGCCGCGCTGGAGGAGTCGATCCGCCGCACCCGCCTCGTCCATCGCGACCAGGCCCGCGCCGACGTCACCACCCAGGTCGTGCCGGGCGGCACGGTCACCGAGCGCTGGATCCCCGTCGACCGGGTGGGGCTGTACGTCCCCGGCGGCCGGGCCGTCTACCCGTCCAGCGTGATCATGAACGTGGTCCCGGCCCAGGAGGCCGGGGTGGCCTCCCTGGCGGTCTCCTCGCCCGCGCAGCGTGAGTTCGGCGGCTGGCCGCACCCGTCGATCCTGGCCGCGTGCGCGCTGCTCGGCGTGGACGAGGTCTACGCCGTCGGAGGCGCCCAGGCGGTGGCGATGTTCGCCTACGGCACCGAGGAGTGCCGGCCGGTCGCCATGGTCACCGGCCCGGGCAGCATCTGGGTCGCCGCGGCCAAGCGCCTGCTCAAGGGGCGGATCGGCATCGACTCCGAGGCCGGCCCGACCGAGATCGCGATCCTGGCCGACGCCACGGCCGACCCGGTGCACGTGGCCGCCGACCTGATCAGCCAGGCCGAGCACGACACGATCGCCGCCGCCGTCCTGGTCACCGACTCCGAGGAGCTGGCCGGGGCCGTCGAGCGGGAGCTGCCCCGCCAGGTCGCCGCGACCAAGCACGCCGAGCGGATCACCGAGGCGCTGGCCGGGCGCCAGTCGGGCATCCTGCTGGTCGACGACATGGAGGCCGGGCTGCGCGTCGTCGACGCGTACGCCGCCGAGCACCTGGAGATCCAGGCCGCCGGGGCGGCCGAGCTGGCCGCCCGGGTGCGCAACGCCGGGGCGATCTTCGTCGGCTCGTACGCGCCGGTCTCGCTGGGCGACTACATGGCCGGTTCCAACCACGTGCTGCCCACCGGCGGCTGTGCCTGTCACTCCTCGGGACTGTCGGTGCAGACGTTCCTGCGGGGCGTGCACGTCGTCGACTACAGCCGCGAGGCCCTGGCCGAGGCGGCCGCGCACGTGTGCGTGCTGGCCGACACCGAGGACCTTCCCGCCCACGGTGCGGCGATCCGCGCCCGGTTCGACGGGGAGGTGCCGTCGTGACGGCTCCTTCGTCCGGTGAGGCCGGTGCGCCCATGAGGCTGGAGGACCTGCCGATCCGGGACGACCTGCGGGGACGCACGCCCTACGGCGCCCCGCAGATCGACGTCCCGGTCAGGCTCAACACCAACGAGAACCCCTACGGGCCGTCCGCGTCCCTGGTCGCGGACCTGGCCGAGGCCGTGCGGGGCGTCACCTCCGAGCTCAACCGCTACCCCGACCGGGACGCGCTGGAGTTGCGCCGGGAGCTGGCGGGATATCTGGGCCACGGCCTGGGCGTGGAGCAGGTGTGGGCCGCCAACGGCTCCAACGAGGTGCTCCAGCAGATCCT
This sequence comes from Streptosporangium longisporum, assembly GCF_039534895.1. Taxonomy (NCBI): domain Bacteria; kingdom Bacillati; phylum Actinomycetota; class Actinomycetes; order Streptosporangiales; family Streptosporangiaceae; genus Streptosporangium; species Streptosporangium longisporum. Next base: position 36,523 of record NZ_BAAAWD010000021.1, read on the forward strand.
GCAGGCCTTCGGCGGCCACGGCCGGTCGGCGATGGGGTTCGAGCCGTCCTACTCGATGCACCCGATCATCACCACCGGCGCGTCCACCGAGTGGATCTCCGCCTCGCGCGAGGAGGACTTCGGGATCGACCCCGGCAAGGCGGTCGCCGCGATCGAGGAGCACCGGCCCGACGTCGTCTTCCTGACCTCGCCCAACAACCCGACCGGCACCGCGCTGGACCCGGCGCTGATCGCCCGGATCGTCGAGGCGGCGCCGGGCGTCGTGGTGGTGGACGAGGCCTACTTCGAGTTCGCCCGCACCGGCACCCCGTCGGCGCTGACCCTGCTGCCGGACAACCCGAGGCTGATCGTCACGCGGACCATGTCCAAGGCGTTCGCCATGGCCGGTACCCGGGTGGGCTACCTGGCCGCCCACCCGGCGGTCGTCGAGGCCCTGCTGCTGGTCCGGTTGCCGTACCACCTGTCCACGCTCACCCAGACGGCGGCGCTGACCGCGCTCGCCCACCGGGCCGAGCTGCTGAGCGCGGTCGACACGCTGCGGGCCGAGCGGGACTCCGTCGTGCAGTGGCTGCGCGGCCGGGGGCTGACCGTCGCCGACTCGGACGCCAACTTCGTGCTGTTCGGGCTCTTCGAGGACCGGCACGCGGTGTGGCGGGGCCTGCTGGACCGCGGGGTGCTGATCCGTGAGGTGGGCCCGCCGGGGTGGCTTAGGGTTTCGATCGGAACGACCGAGGAGATGGCGGCGTTCCGCGCCGCCCTGGAGGAGATCCTGTGAGCATCACTGCCGGCGGCACGGCCGCGCCCCGTCGCGGTCGGGTCGAGCGCGTCACCAAGGAGACCTCGGTGCTGGTCGAGGTCGATCTCGACGGCACCGGGAACGTCGAGGTGTCCACCGGTGTCGGGTTCTTCGACCACATGCTGAACCAGCTCGGCAAGCACGGCCTGTTCGACCTGACCGTGAAGACCGAGGGCGACCTGCACATCGACTCCCACCACACGATCGAGGACACCTCGCTCGCGCTGGGCGCCGCGTTCCGCGAGGCCCTGGGCGACAAGTCGGGCCTGCGGAGGTTCGGCAACGCGTCCTGCCCGCTGGACGAGTCGCTCGCCGAGGTCACGGTCGACCTGTCCGGCCGCCCGTACCTGGTGCACGCCGAGCCCGAGGGCATGGCGCCGATGATCGGCGCCGAGTACGACACGACGATGACCAGGCACATCCTGGAGTCGTTCGTCGCCCAGGCCGCGATCTGCCTGCACGTGCGCGTCCCGTACGGGCGCAACGCCCACCACATCGTGGAGGCCCAGTTCAAGGCGCTGGCCAGGGCGCTGCGGGCGGCCTCGGAGCGCGACCCGCGTGCCACCGGGGTGCCCAGTACCAAGGGCGTGCTGTGACCGGTTCCCGGACGAGAGGGCGCGGCCGTGAGTGACAACTGGTCGGCGGTCGCGATGGCCTTCGTGGCCCTCTTCCTCGTCGGCGGGATCATCTCATTCATCAAACAGGGCCTGAGGCGGGGCGCGGTGCTGCTCGGCGTTCTGGCGGTCCTGGCGACGACGGCGGCGGTGCTGTGGTGGTGAAGAAGGTAACGGTTCTCGACTACGGCTCGGGCAACCTCCGCTCCGCGGAGCGGGCCCTGGCCCGGGTCGGCGCGGACGTCACGGTCACGGCCGACTACGAGACGGCGATGGAGGCCGACGGCCTCGTCGTCCCCGGGGTCGGAGCGTTCGCGGCCTGCATGGCCGGGCTGCGCGCCGTACGGGGCGAGCGGATCGTCGCGCGGCGCCTGTCGGCGGGACGGCCGGTGCTGGGCATCTGCGTCGGCATGCAGATCCTCTTCGAGACGGGCGTCGAGCACGGCGTCACGACCGAGGGCTGCGGGGAGTGGCCGGGCACGGTGGAGCGCCTGGAGGCGCCGGTCCTGCCGCACATGGGGTGGAACACGGTCAAGGCCCCGGCGGAGACCGCGCTGTTCGCCGGGCTCGACGCGGCCACGCGCTTCTACTTCGTGCACTCCTACGGCGTACGCTCCTGGGAGCTGCATCCCGGGCCGGGCTTCGACGACCCGCTGGTCACCTGGGCCGAGCACGGCGTGCCGTTCGTCGCGGCCGTGGAGAACGGGCCGCTGGCGGCCACCCAGTTCCACCCGGAGAAGTCGGGCGACGCCGGGGCCCAGCTGCTCGTGAACTGGCTGGGAACGATCGCGTGAGCTTTTCCTGCGGCGGATCTTCGGCGGGTGTCTTCGCGACGAGCCTTCCGGCGGGTACGTGGTGAGCAAGGAGCGGGCCAGGCGGCGGGCCGAGCGGGAGGCGGAGCGGGCCCGTCAGGAGGCCCTGCGCGCCGAGCGCGAGGCCAGGCTGGCGCGCCGGCGCGAGCGCGTCGGCAGGGTGACCGCGCTGCTGCCGGGCAGACCCGTCAAAATCGTGTCCCAGGGCGGCATCATGGCCCGGCGCCGCCGGGCGCAGAACGCCGTCGCGGCGGTGCTGTTCCTGATCGTCCAGGTCATCGCCTGGCTACTCTGGTCCTCGTGGGCCGCGCGGTTCGGCACCCTGGTCCTGTCCCTGTTGTTCGTACCGCTTTTCCTCACCCTTGTTTTCGACCGGAGGACCTGAACAGATGTCGCTTGAGCTGCTCCCCGCCGTGGACGTCGCCGACGGCCAGGCGGTCCGCCTGGTCCAGGGCGAGGCGGGCACCGAGACCTCCTACGGCGACCCCCTGTCGGCGGCGCTCGCCTGGCAGGAGGCCGGTGCGGAGTGGATCCATCTGGTCGACCTGGACGCGGCCTTCGGCCGGGGCAGCAACCGCGAGCTGCTCGCCACCGTGGTGGGGGCGCTCGACGTCAAGGTGGAGCTGTCCGGAGGCATCCGCGACGACGCGACCCTGGAGCTGGCGCTGGCCACCGGCTGCCGCAGGGTGAACATCGGCACCGCCGCGCTGGAGAACCCGGCCTGGTGCGCGAAGATCATCTCTGAGTACGGGGACCGGATCGCGATCGGCCTCGACGTGCGGGGGACCACCCTGGCGGCCCGGGGCTGGACCCAGGATGCCGGTGACCTGTGGGAGGTCCTGGAGCGGCTGGAGGGCGACGGCTGCCCCCGCTACGTCGTCACCGACGTCACCAAGGACGGCACGCTGCGCGGCCCCAACCTGGACCTGCTCCGCGAGGTCTGCTCCCGTACGGACAAGCCCGTGGTCGCCAGCGGCGGCGTCTCGTCCCTGGACGACCTGCGTGCCCTGGCCTCGCTGGTCCCGATCGGCGTCGAGGGCGCCATCGTCGGCAAGGCGCTGTACGCGCAGGCCTTCACCCTTGAGGACGCCCTCGCGGCGGTACGTTCGTGATCTGCCTTTCGAGGAGCCTGTGATGAGTGTCGCGGTGCGCGTGATCCCCTGCCTGGACGTGGACGCCGGGCGGGTGGTCAAGGGCGTCAACTTCGAGAACATCAGGGACGCCGGGGACCCGGTGGAGCTGGCCCGCCGCTACGACGCGGAGGGGGCCGACGAGCTCACGTTCCTGGACATCACGGCCTCCAGCTCCGACCGGACGACCATGTACGACGTGGTCAGCCGGACCGCCGAGCAGGTGTTCATCCCGCTGTCGGTGGGCGGCGGGATACGTTCGGTGGACGATGTGAACAAGCTGCTGCGGGCGGGTGCGGACAAGGTCGTCCTGAACACCGCGGCCATCGCCAGGCCCGAGCTGCTGACCGAGGCGTCGCAGCGGTACGGGGCGCAGTGCATCGTCCTGTCGGTGGACGCCCGCCGGGTCGTCGACGGCCCGCCCACGGCCTCGGGGTTCGAGGTGACCACGCACGGCGGCCGCCGGGGCGCCGGCCTCGACGCGGTCGAGTGGGCGCGGCGGGGCGAGGAGCTCGGCGTGGGGGAGATCCTGCTCAACTCCATGGACGGCGACGGCACGCGTGACGGCTACGACCTGGAGCTGATCCGGCTCGTCCGGACCGCGGTGTCGGTCCCGGTCATCGCCAGCGGCGGCGCCGGGGAGCTGGAGCACTTCCCACCGGCGGTGGAGGCGGGGGCGGACGCGGTGCTGGCCGCCTCGGTGTTCCACTTCGGGCAGTTGAAGATCGGTGACGTCAAGGAGACGCTGCGGCTGGCGGGGCATCCGGTTCGCTGATCCCGGTTTTCCTGGATGTGGTGATTCTCAGGGTGGGGCGGCGTCCGGGGTGAGAGCGGGCGGGGTTCGCGCTGCGGCGGGCCGGTGCTCCGGGCGGCCGTCGTGGCGCGCTCCGGCGGTCAGGCCTCCGGCCTGTCGGGCGCGACGGTTACGCTTTCTTATACGCCGCCCGGAACACCGGCCCGCCTCCGCGCACCGCGATCCGGCCGTAGGGGGTGCAGGCCGTAGCCGCTCCGTCTCCGGCCGCCCAGGGTGCGCGCCGACGCTGAAGCCTCCCTGCGGGACGACCCGGGGGAGCCGCCGTAGCTGAAGCGCCCCTGCGGAAAGGAGCGCAGGGTCGGGCCTTTCGAGCGCAGGGCCGGGCCTTTCGGCGACGGTACAGCTCCTGTGACGCGGTGCGGCGCCGCGCTCACCAGCCGCCGGTGCCGAAGACGGTCTCGTCGCGGGTGCCGTCCGTGATCCACCACACCGACACTCCCCGCTCCCACCCCGATTCCTCGGAGTAGTAGGCGGACCAGGTCAGCGCCAGCTCGTCCCGGCCGTCGCCGTCGTAGTCGGCCGCCCCCTGCAGTTCTGCCCGGCGGTTCGAGCCGGACTCCTTCCGGCCGGTCGGGCTTGTGGCCGGCCCGAGCCGCTGGGTCGTCTTCCCGCTGCGACGCAGCCCGGAGCCTCCGCCGTGGAACAGCTCGACGCGGCCGGGGCCGCCGTCCTGGCCGAGGTCGACCGCGAGGTCGTCGTCCCCGTCGCCGTCGTAGTCTCCCGCCACCAGGTCCCGTGCGAACCTGATGTTCCTGAACACCTGTGGCGCACGTCGCGCCCCGCCGAAGGAGACGGTCATCACGCCGTCCACCTCGGGTGGCTCGGTCTCGTGCCCCGGTTCGCCGTGGCGTCCGCCGTCGTCGGCGACCACGACGTCGTCCCTGCCGTCCCCGTCGAAGTCGCCCACGGCCACGGTGCCGCCCTCGTTCAGTGTGGAAGGGGTGCGGGAGAGGCCGGTGGGGCCGCCCTTGAGGAGCCACGGCGCGTTCTGGCCCTCGATGCCCGAGATGTGCTCGACCAGGTCGGTGGCGCGGTGACGGCCGATCCTTCCCGCGATCATGGGGCCGGGCGCCTCTCCGTCGGGTGAGCGCCGGATGTCGTGACGCCGGGCGGTGCCGACCCAGGCGAACGGTCCGTAGAGCAGCGCCAGGTGGGTCGAGAAGAAGGGGGCCGGATTGTCCGTTTCCCGTGCCGGGATCGCCAGGTCGGCGTTGCCGTCGCCGTCGAAGTCCCCCGCGGTCCCCGCCTCCATGAGGGCGATAGAGGCCGAAAGGCTTCCGAGGGGGGTCGGTCTGACCGTGGGATCCACCCCCTTCGGGCCGCCCCACAGGATGTACGGCGCCTCCGGCTTCTTGAGCGTCTTCGCCGGACGGCCGTGGGCGAGGATGTCGGCGAAGCCGTCGCCGTTCAGATCGGCGGTGCTCGTCCCCAGGGTGAATTCCACGTGCGTGGAGGCCACCGTCGTCCGGGTCACGGGATTCAGCCCGTGCCGCGAGCCGTACACGATCACGAGATCGGGTGACCAGCGGTCGTGGGGCACGAGGAGGACCAGGTCGGCGAAGCCGTCGCCGTTGACGTCGCCGGGGTCGCGGCTGCCCTTTCCCTCGGGGGGCGGCAGTGCCACCTGCCTCTCCTGATCCGGCCGGGGGGACGACGACGGTGGTGGTGACGGCGGTTCGGGCAACAGCGCCGACGGGGTCACGTACGGCACCGGGGACGCGTCCCGCTCGGTGACGAGGGTGCATCCGCAGAGCAGCAGGGCGAGGGCCGGGAGTGTCAGGTTTCTCGTCTTTATTTTGACCTCCTATGTATTTATGGATATGTCGGGATATTAGGGCTTTGTAAGGTCGGATATGCGGCTTGCAAGTCATTCTCAAGGCGTGGATGCCGGGGTGAAAGCGGCTCATCGTACATATGAGGGGCAACAGCGAATCCCACCCGAAAGGACCACTTCCATGGGACGCGCCTCTCGTTCACTTCTCGGTCTCGCCGTCGCCGTCGCGGCGAGCGCCACCGTCCTCGCCGTGCCGACCGGCGCGCAGGCCTCGACCGCTCACAGCGCGTGCGACGCGTCACTGGTGGCACCCGAGGGCAGCCTGATCGGTGGTCTGTGGCGCTCCAACGGCGGCCAGGGCAGCGTCTACGGCTGCCCCACCAGCAAGGAGTTCGGCTACCCCGACAAGCGCGGTTCCTGGCAGACCTTCCGCAACGGCAAGATCGTCTGGTCTCCGAACCTGGGCAACGGCACCCTGGTGCGCGCGTACCAGAAGGGGAACAAAGTCGTCTTCAAATGGAGCGGCGTGGGGCGCGACTGGGACTTCTTCAACGTCCGCTGGAGCAAGGACGGCGGCCGGGCCACCCAGGTCAAGGTCGGCCGGCTGACCCCGTGGAGCGGCCAGTACGTCATGACGCCGTACTGCGACGGCGACGTGTGCAGCACCACCAACGGGCACGAGGTCAACAGGTTCGCCTTCGTCGTCCAGGGGTGCGACCGCGGCACGTTCAGCTCCGACTGCGGCCCCTGGAGCATCCCCACCTCCGTCCGTGTCGCGCACTGAGCCGTCGCGTCCGGCGAGCCGCGGGGGAGCAGGTGAGGGTCACGGCGCCGGGGGCGCTCGGGGGCGGGGTCGAGCCGGTCAGCAGGGGTGTTCGGCGGCGGGGTCGAGCCGGTCGGCGGGGGCGGGCTCGATCCCGTGGCCCGCACGGGCCGCTGACGGGCGGGATGTCGGTGGGGACGGGGTCAGGCGCCGGGGGCCTGCGGGGGCGGGGCCGCGCACCGGGGGGTGACGGTGATCGTGACCGTGCCGGTGGTGCAGCCTCCGGCCAGGGTGCACGCCTC
>NZ_BAAAWD010000022.1:0-283022 GCF_039534895.1 Streptosporangium longisporum
CTCTCAGGAAGGCCGGACCTGGATTCGTGCGGGAAAGCCCGGAGCCGCGAGAAGGCCGGCCCACGGGAAGGCCGGACCGCCGGAAGCCCGAACCGCGGAAGCCCGGACCGTGGGAAGAGCGGCTCGCGGAAGGCCCTCGGCGACGCGCGACGACGAGCGGCGACAAGCGACGACCGAGCGGTGACGAGCGACGACGGGGGGCCGGCCGACCGGGCGGAACGCCGGTTCGCCGGCCCTGACGGGGCACGGGGACGGGGGGTGCCCTCAGTCGAGATAGTCGCGCAGCATCTGCGCCCTGGTCGGGTGGCGGAGCTTGTGGCAAGGGTCTTCGACTCGATCTGCCGGATGCGCTCCCGGTCCCCCGACTCCCGCCGACCTCCTCCAGCGTCCGGGGATGCCCGTCCGCGAGCCCGAAGCGCAACTGGATGATGCGCTGCTCCCGGTCCGAGAGGGTCGCGGAGGATGTCGTCGAGCTGGGTCCTGCAGCATGATGAAGGCGGCGGCCTCCATCGGCACGACCGCGTCCGCGTCCTCGATGAAGTCCCGCGAGGTCGGAGTCCTCCTCCCCGATCGGGGACTGCAGGGAGACCGGCTCTGGGCGATCCGCTGGATCTCGATCACCCGGTCGATCGCAGGTCCATCTCCAGGGCGATCTCCTCCGGGGCGGGCTCGCGGCCCAGATCCTGGTGGAGCTGGCGCTGGACCCGTTACAGTTTGTTGATCGTCTCGACCATGTGCACCGAATGCGAATGGTTGCGTGCCTGGTTCCGCGATCGCCCTGGTGATCGCCTGGCTCGAATCCACCAGGTGGCGTATGTGGAGAACTTGTAGCCCTTGGTGTTAGTCGAATTTCTCGACCGCCCGGATGGCCCCGGGTTGCCCTCCTGGATGAGATCCAGAAGAGCATGCCGCGTCCCACATATCTCTTTGGCGATTGACACCACCAGCCGGAGATTGCCTCGATCAGCGCCTGCTTGGCCCGCGTTCCCCTGCCAGACGAGCTCCCTGAACTCCGGAACCCCCAGGCGTGAGACGAAACGCTGGTCACTTGTCCTCGCGAACAGGCCCGCTTCGATCGACTTGGCGAGCTCCACTCCTCCTCGGCCTTGAGCAGGGGCACCCGGCCGATCTCCCGCGGTAAGTACGGACGAGATCGCCTGGTCGGGCCCCTTTTACCGACACCCTCCTCATCGGGTCGGGCGGTTCCTCGTCACCCTGGGGCTCGAGGACCTCCACACCCTGTTCGGCGAGCATGCGGACGACGCGTTCGAGCGCGTCGGGACGGCAGCTCGGATCTGTCGAGAGCGGCGCAACGTCATCGACCGTGACGCTTCCGCGCTCTCTTCCCTTCGGTCTGAATCAGAGGTCGCCACGGTCTGGTCTTACCGATTTGTCGGCCTCCACTTTGTCAAGCACCGTGGTGGAAATGACACCCACGGTTGACAGAACTACTAGTCTGCCTGTTCCAGTTAGGGACTCCCATAAATGGCGAGACCATATTTTGTCACCGTGGTAGGTACACGAGGTTCCTGTTCCTTATCGTGGGGGAATTACGACAGCACCCCTATAAAGGTTTTGTGGCGGAATCGACGGATGGACACTTAAAGCCGACGATTACGGCCTGTCAAGCTCGCGGCGGTGCGTCTCCTTCAGGACCGCTCACGCTGCTGCTTACCAGACGCGACCACAGCATCGTCTCGTCAACAGCTCGTTTGTAAACGCTCCTGCGTTTTTTGCTTTGATTTTTTTTTTTTGCCCTTTTGTTCCCACCCCCCAACTCGTCCACCTCCCGGAAAAGAAAAAAAAACAAAAATCAAAAAACACCAAAAAGAAGAACCCCCACGGCGGGTGTGGTTGGTTCGTCCCGCTGCAGTCTTCGACTTGAGCTGGCTCTGTGATGTGCCTGCGCCTTACCGTAGTACGAGGCTCCGTCGCGCGAGCATGGTGACCGATTGCGTAGCGTGCTCCTCGCATCGCCACATTCTGGCCCCGCCAGCTCGTTCCGAACGTGCGAACCGGGGTGACATCCCGCGCAGGGAGTCCCTCGGCCCCTGCCCCAGCAGCAGGTCCGACCCATTCGCGGCCGGACCCCCCCTCCCCTGCCCGGCCGCGCGGTGCCGCCGCAGTCGGCGATCACCGGTATAGGGCCAACGGTGCTCGGGGAGCGTGAAGGCCTCCGAGGCCAACGCCTCGAAGCGGGGGACCGAGCAGCGCGGGACTCTGAGAACCGGCCAGCTGCATAAGCGACGGGCACCGGTCGGACTCGATCCCCGCACGCCCGTGGTCGGTGAGGTCGTCGAGCGACCCGGCGCGGACCCGTGGGGCTTTCGCGGGGCGCTGTGCGGACCATGCTAGGGACGCGGTGCCGCCGGGGGGGAGGGAGATCTCGTGCGACACTCTGGTCACCTAGTGCACGAGAGTCGCTGCGTTGTTTGAACCCCAGCCACAGCGCCGTCGAGTCGTGTACGGCCGTAACAGCTGGACGCAGTGACCTAGTGGTCCTTGATGCGCCGGCCACCTGTTCCGGGGCGGTCGGCGTGTCAGAGTCGCGGATCGCTTCCCTCGTTTGGTGCTCACGTCGACATTGGAATATTCACGCTGCGAGGACTGTGGCCGAACCGCGAAAGAACGCGCTCCCTCGCCGTCGCGACTCTATGTCGCGCTAAATGCGAGCACGTTATTAGCAGGCGCTGTCCACGCCGTGCTGGACGCGCAGTCGCGAGTGGGCTTCCGAGCCCGTCGTTGCTATGCACCGCGACGCGAAGGGTCCCTGGCTTGACTAACTCTGCTGCTGATCCCGTGGCGAAGGCGCGGTGTTCAGCCCTGCCTTCTGGGCCCGCGGCAGAAGTCGCCGGGGTCGAATGGGTGAAGACCCACAATCGGAAAGCCGTGCGAGATCCACAGTGACTGTCGAGCAGCAGCCTGTCTGAGCACGGTCCCTTGATTGCTACCTCGGCCGGAAAACGCGGTTTGCCAGGGTCAGGTGGACCCCTCGTGCCGTGTTCGGGGCCACACCCGGACAGGTGAACAGGAGCCATCACGTCGTGGTGTAATTCCCCCGCGACAAATCATGGAACGGTCCTGGGGCAGGCGGTATCTGGAGTACTCTTGCCTGCGTCTTTTGTGCGCATATGGTGCCGCCGATATGGGCCCGTACACACCTCGCGCTCTTGTCGTAAGTGAGCGGGGGGTCGCTCGGTCGGGAGTGGTTCCATGAGTACTACGATCGGGCCCGTCTCGGCCGTCCCTGTTTCAGCTTCCCGTTGCAGCCTGACCCGATGCGTGCGTGATGTCAGAGGTGATTGTGGCCAACAGGAGCTAGCCGAGGGGCCATACGCTGAACCGGATCGTGAATCGGGGGCCGCGCCGAGAGCAACCACGACCCCCCTCCTTGTGGCCGAGGCCCGATCCGTTTGATCAGATTCCGTCGGTCTAGTGAAGTCCCCGTCCCCATCAGGTGTAGCCCCTTGCGCTAAGCCCGCGCGCTCCCACAATCGCCTCGTGGCGGTACCGCGACGCCCGGTGAAACGCGCCTACGGTGCGGTCTGGACGCCCGCTCGGACGGACCCCTGGTGTCGGGACAGGAAAGCCGGCTTCGGGGCGGGCCCTTGGGAGTGTGGAGCTTGCCGCCGGGCGGCGTCGGGAGGCCGACAGCTTATCGAGGACGTAGGAGACATCCGCCCGCCGCCTTCGGCTGGGCCTCGAGCCCAGGCTGACTGCGCATTGTCGGCCCATTGCTCGTGCGGTCGGCACCGATGCCGTGCCCTCTCGTAGCGTGGACAGCTGGACGCTCCAGTGCCCGTTGTGCCATCCGTCTCATGACGGCCACTCGGGCCGAATATACGACGCGTTGCTCCATGCGCCGAAGGGGTGCGCTTAAGGTGGAGTGACGTCACCGACCACTCAGCGCAGGCCGTAAGCAATTACCGAGTACGCGCCAGCGGAGTGGGAGGGGTTCGAAGGTTGAACGACGGGCTCTTCATGCGAGTCATGGACAGGGACAGAAAGGCCCTTATCAGGTTGCCATAGGCGAGAGCCCGCCGACTGTGGTTGCGGAGCTGGATGTGTCTGCAGCACCACTATTTGTGTCGGTGCATCGGGGTGAGATCGCGAATCCTCGTAAGCGACGCAGCGTCTGTCCCCTCGGAATCACTTGAAATACCTGCTCCTGACACGACCAAAGGATTAATAGTTGTAGTGCTGCCACGCTGTGTATATAAACAGTCGCACCACACCGTTCCTCGGTAGATGCGTATTACCGGTCTCCTACACCCTGACATGCCCCCGAACAGGCAACCGTGAGCGTGGACGGTGCGGGTACTGGACGGGGCGGCGGTGTGTCGTCAAAGGAAAGGAACGAATGAGATTATGTCCGCCGAAAGAGGGTCTTGGTCGAACCAATACCTAGACGGTCGGTTACCACTACAATGGGGGTAGCGCCTGAGCGGAACATAATCCTCGCGATAACTAGTAACGCGGGCGCGATATTGCATGCGAATCCAGCGTCACATGGCGACGACTGGCCTGCGGTGGACCGCGCGGTGTGCTGTGTCACTCGGGTAGGCGTGCGCGTCCCAGTGGCGTGGGTTGGCCGTCATCGGCCCATCGGTCACCCCCGACGGCCCGGAGGCGGAGGCTGGGGGCGCCCCCCACACCCCCCGGCCTGACCAGACCCGCTCTTGGGAATCGTTCCAACGACGCGAACCAGTCCCGGCGCGCGGCCGCGACCCGTCCGTGCCCGGCACGACACGGTTGCGGTCTGTGTGAGACCACATAGTGCCCCAAGGCCGATGGCCCGCCTGGTTGGCGGGGGGGGGGGGGGGTTCCCGCCGCGAAGCTTTTCCAGTACATAGCTCTAAAACCGTGCTCTCCGGTCACAGGATGCTCGGTCAACTACCAGAGCCGGCTGCTGCTGCTTGCCAAGACCGTGCAGGATGGGTACTATCTGGGCGGGCAGAGGGCTGCGCAGTTCTTCTTCGCCGGTGTGCGGGGGTGGTGTCGACTCAGGTCAACCTCCGAAGATACCCCGCTGTTGGATAGGAATAGGCCCTTCCTAACGCAGCCACGTGGCGGCGTCTCGGCCTGAACCCAGCCTGTGCGAGAGCCGGGGTTCGTCACAGGTCTTCGGCGGCCGCGTGACGGTACCCGGCTACACTGGTCGGGGCCACCTGTGTACGAGTCCTCTCAAGATACGGCATCATGCCGGGAGGTGCGCGTGGCGGCCGCCAGAGGCATGTAAACGGCTCGGGGCCGGAATCTGCGGCAACTCAACCTCGTATTCAGCAATCCGTGGGATGGAGACGGCGCGCTCCCCCGAGCCTCAATACAAACCTCTTACTTCGTGCGTTCTGCCTGAAGACCTCCCCCCAAGCTCGTGGTTGTGGTCGCTACCGCGGCTGGTGGTTCAGAAGCCCCGATGGTAAACTACCTTTGAACGCGTGGCTTTGAGAGAAGGTGCCACCCCAAGACGCTCTTCGCCCGCGGTAGGGAGAATGCAGGAAGAAGGGGTTCATAATGGGGGGTGAACCGTGATGAACCGGACTCGGGAGCGGCCAGTAGGTGCGCTCCGCGCTGCTTTCACGGCTTGTGTGGTGCGCGTCCCACATGCCTGCAGGGCCCGGCCCTAACGAAAGAAGTCCCAGGCCGCTCAAATGACTCGACTGACGCCGGAAGGAGGCCCGAAGCAGATTGCAACGCTGGTGCGGCGCGAATCGCGCTCGCGTGGTGTCCTGGCGGTAAGCGAAGTGGATCGCCGGGTCTGCGGCCGCGATTGCGCGGGCGGCGCGTGCGGCGTCCCGCCGTGCGCCGGGGGGAACGTCCGGAGAAACGCGTCCCCGTCACGCTGGATCGCCCCCTTTATTCGTCCCTCCGGTGGTCCGGGGGCCGTGGGAAGTCCCAGGAGAGTACGACGAGGCGGAAAGCCCGGTTCCTCATGCAGGCCAATCTCCTGGGAGAGCGGTACCCTATCGGGCGGTTTGACGCACCAGGGAGACGAGCTTGTCATTCTCACCCCTACCGGTCAGATATTTTGAAGGTGCGTTACCGCGATGACTCCAGGTGGCCGGGGGGACGAGCGTGCTTTCCCTCTCCCCCCTCGATGTGCCTAGCACTCTGGTAGCTCTCCCGGTGGTGTAGGGCCCCCGTGTGGGCTCCCCACAATGTTTTCCGGTCGCCCGCTTCCCGGTTAGCTTAGGGGCGTCGAGGAGTGTGATATATGCGCTCGAGGGTTTCCGCTCCAATCAGCAGTATTTCCACAGGTGGTTTGCGTGGTTCGGTGCGCAGAGTCGGAGTAAGCACCTTGCGCAGCTCGGGGTACTCGCTCGTCGATCGCCGGAACGTGTGCGCCGCCGTCTCGCTGCCGGGGTGTGGATGGGCGCGTCAGCGCCGGTATGCAGAAGGACGAACAGTGCAGTGCGCGCGCGAGGGTCCCGTTGTGCAGGGGAAGCCCCCTAGTCCGGCGTCGAAGTAGTCCGTCTGATAGCCGTCTGGTGAGAAATCACATCCAGCAACAGTCTTGCGGTAGTCAGACGTGACACCTCGATCCGTCTTGTGGGTGCCCAGGGGCGGGTGCGAAGCTGCATCAGACCTGAAAACGCGCCTCGTGAGCGTGCGTTTCATGTTCGTGCCTTCGGGTGGGGAAGTCGCCCGGAATCGCATCGCGGGGCGCCGTGGGGGCGAGACGCCGGTCAGCGGGCCCGAACAGGGCGGCGGTGCCGAGGCGACACCAGCCGAACTGGTGTTCGTGGATTGAGCGCTCGAGGCGATCTGGTGTTTCTTATGAGCCGACACGCGCAGGCGGCCAGTGGCGTGTTGCCGTACGCCCGGACCGAGAAACTGCGGGGCCTGGAGCTGGCTGGTAAGGCTCCAGGGTGCCTGGGGGCTGGCCCAGCTGGAATCATCTGGTGCGGGCCAGGTCGTGGATACAGCTCGCGTCTGCCGCGCCTGTTTGCGCGTCTGGGGGTGCTCTGTCTCCTTAATGGGTCATGCACGTGGAGTAGTGGTGGCGGTGGATGCTCCGCTTGAGCAGCGCGCACACTACCAGCCGGGTGGTCTCGTGGTCACGCTCAGGTCGGCGCCGTGCGCACGTCGGGCCATGGGCTGTCGTACGCCTGCTTGGTAAAAGAGCGTACCGGCCGTGGGTGGCGTAACGGAGATCGTAAAGGCGCTTACCTGTCAGTGAATTTATGACACGACTGAGCTCTGTGAGCTGGTGTGAGCCTCTTTGCATCCGCGGCCTGAGGGTCGGGTCGATCGAGCGGTTGCGATAGTGGCGGGTGGCCAGAGCGACTAGGGCGAGTCGGGCGGTAGCTAGGAGACGCGTGCCTCCAGCCTCCCACAGGAGCCTCGTGGCGTCGGGAGGCGGTACCAGTCGGCCGGTGTGTACGCAGCGACGATCAAATAAATGGGACGCTCACCGGGTTCGCGGTGCGGAGCGCCTGCCCATCTACAGACGTCAGTGGTGCCGGAGTGGCTCCGGGCGGGCTCCTCCGGCTCGTGCAAGCCGTGAGTATAGGCAGTTAGGTGGTCGTCGTGGCCGATGTCCATGGATCATGTGGCCTCGAACAGCTGACGCTCCAGTCGCCCTCGCGGCGCCCCCTATGTCCAATGATCCAACTCAAAAGAGCCCGGGCAGATCGATCGTCTGTAGTACGCATGTTACTTGGCCTTCCTGCCGACTCGCGTGGTCCACATCGGGTATCTTCACCACGTCGAGACTACCGCAGGCAGTGGATGGGTCGCTCGGGTATCCATGTGTGAGCCCGGCACTGCGGATGTGTCCATGTTTTCCCCCCGAATTCTGGTGGACCGTACTTGGCGCTCCAGCGCGTGTCATGTGAGCAAGGCGCAGGCTCATAGCGCGTTGTTTGTGCCCCGTCAGAAGCACAGGGTCCCGGGCTACCTGGACCCCCCCCCCCCCACCATTTTAGTTCCGGCGGGGGGGGGGGGCAAGGCCGAGCTCGTCCAGCGTTCGTGTGATATGTAGCGAACTGCCCCGTGCCTCCCACAGTGTATGTGGCGCGAACGGCTTTGATGTGGACCGCAGGATAGTGGTGGCACAGCATGCGGTCTCCATCCAGGATTCGGAGGTCGCGGCCGCAGCAGCCTCGCCCCATCCCCGCTGCCCGACCTAGCGCAGGGCACTGAGTTACGGCTAGGCGAGGTGGGGGGTCAGGCGTAGTGAAGTACGGAGGATTGTACTTGCGCCAACCTGTGGAGTGGGTCGTCTAACCCCCGGGGCCGTGACGACCTGCGTTTTCTTGGCCGCGATGGGCCCTTGCCGTATGCCCGTGGCGCTGTTGTGCAGCACCCGCGGCCCGGTCGTGGCGGCTGGTAACGGGCCTCTTTCGTTGTGTGGCCAGTGCGGTGTTCCGGCACCACCTGGCCTGATCGGTGTTTTGGTCTAACCGTGCATACGTGCGTTGATTTTATCCGGCGAAAGGCCGCCCTCATTGGCCGAAGACGGTTGGGAAACACCTGGTTACCAGGGGTACGGGCACCGACGTAGCGGCCGCCCGTGGGGACCGGGCCCTCGTCCCCGGGCCCTGGGCCTGGGATACGGACCTGACCGGGCGGGGGAAGGGACTGGACGGGCGAGGTGACGACCAGGCGGGCGAGGGACGGGTGGGTTCGGGGAGGACGGTGACGGGGCCTCGGGCGGTCCGCCGGTCAGCGGGTCGGACCGGCGCAGTGCTAGGGTGTGGCGCGGGTCGGGCGGCTCCACCGGGCGACGGGAGCTGAGTGCGTGAACGCGAGCAGGACACGTAGTCCAAGGCCGGCCCGGTGGCAGAAAGTGAGTCGAGTCGGGGTCGCGCCGTGCTCGCCGCAGATGCCCAGCTTGAGGTCGGGACGGGTGCTCCGGCCCTGCTCCACGCGATCTCGACGAGCTCCTGCCGACCACCGTCGGCGTCCAGCGTCTCGAACGGGGACACGCCGAAGACGCCCAGCTCCAGGTACTTCGCGAAGAACGCGCCTCGACGTCGTCCCGGGAGAAGAGCCCAGGTCATCTGGGTCAGGTCGTTGGTGCCGAAGAGAAGAACTCGGCGGCCTCGGCGATCTGGGCGGGCGGTCACAGCGCGTGCGCGCGCGGCACCTCGACATCAGTGTGCCGATCAGCGCGCACTCGAGCGCCGGCCTCGGCGAGGACACGCCCGCGCCTCGTCCCGGACGTGCGCCAGCTCCTGCAACCGCGGCCACACAGCGGGATCATGATACTCGGGACGGCTGCCCGGCACGGCCTTGGCCGCCTCGGCGATCGCCCGGACCATGCATGGCGAAGCACGCCGGGGATGGAGTCAGGCCGAGCCGGCACACCCGCGCAGGCCCAGCATGGGGTTCTCCTCGTGGCAGGCGCTTGGAGGGCGAGCCAGCAGCCTGCGGTCCTTCTCCGGCGCGCTCGTCCCCGGCGAGGGCGATCTTCACCGACAGCTCGGTGAAGTCGGGCAGGAACTCGTGCAAGCGGCGGGTCGATCAGGCGGACGGTGACAGGCAGTCCCTCCATCGCCGCGGAAGGATGGCGGTGAAGTCCTCCTTCTGCAGCGCGCTCCAGCGCGGCCAGGGCGCCCGGTCCCGCTCTCGTCACGGTGCGGCCAGCACCAGGTCCCTCGGACCAGGCTGGCGGCGTCTTCCCGAGGAACATGTGCTCGGTGCGGCACAGGCCGATGCCCTGGGCGCCGAACCTGCGGGCCCTGGCCGAGTCCTCGCCGTGTCCCGCGTTGGCGCGCAACGTCCATCCTGCGCACCTCGTCGGCGTGGGTTCATGAGCGGTGCAGGACCGCGCGGACCAGTTCGTCGTCCCGGTCCGCCCGAGCCCTCGAAGTACTCCACGACCGGGGAGGGGACCACGGGCACCTCGCCGAGGTACACGCGCCCCGCTGGGCCGTCGATGGAGATGACGTCCCCCTCGTAGACCTACCACACGCCGCCGGGGGCGGGTGAAGCGTGCGGTCGGCGGCCGACGCCCCGTCCACTCTGCGCCCGTCGGCGCCGCAGACGCAGGTCCTGCCCATTAGCCCGGCGACCACGGGTCGGCGTGCGTGCGAGGTCTTGCCGCACGGCTGGTCAGCACCCCCTGCGGCGGCGGATCATCCGGCCAGGTCGTCGGGGTTGGTCTCCGCGGACGTACAGGATGGACGGCTCGCCCTGCGCGGCGAGCTCGACCGGCGCGGTCGGTGGAGAAGACGGCCTGCCCACGGCCGCGCCGTGTGAGGCGTCTACACCCTCTGGCGATGACCGTGCTGCCGGTGTCCTCGGCGAAGCGGGGAAACATCAGCTGGGCGAGCTGTGGTCGCCGGTGTACCCTGGTCACCGCCTCGTCGAGGTCGATGACGCCCTGGTCGACGAGCTGCACGGCTGATGCGGAACGCGGCGCCCGGGGTGCGCTTGCCCACGCGGGTCTGCCAGCATCCACAGCTTTCCGCGCTCGACCGTGAAACTCCGATGTCGCACAGGTCGACGGTAGTGCTCCTCCAGGGTGCGCATGGTGTGCATGAGCTCGTCGTAGACGGGCCGGTCGATGCGTCCGGAGCTCCTGCAGCGGCAGGGTGTTGCGGATGCCCGCGATCGCACGTCCTCGCCATGGGCGTTCTGCAGGTAGTCGCCGTACACGCCCTGCTGGCCGGTTCCGGGGTCGCGGGTGAAGGCGACCCTGGTGCCGGAGTCCATGCCCGCAGTTGCCGAACACCATCGAGCGACGCTGACCGCGGTGCCCCAGGTCGGCCGGGATGCGCTCCTGGCGGCGGTGACAGCACGGCGCGCGGCGCGTTCCAGGAGTGAGAACACCGCCTCCACCGCCATGCGCATCTGCAGGTACGGTCGGCCGGGAATGTCCTCGCCGGTGTGCGCGCGGACGATCTCCTTGTACGTCGCGACCCAGGGCCCGCAGGTCGGCCGCCTCCAGCTCCAGGTCGTCGCGGCCGTCCTTGAGCCGCTCCAGGGCGTCGTCGAACAGGCTCGCCCCTCGATGCCCTGGACGGTCTTGCCGAACATCTGGGATGAGGCGCCGGTAGGAGTCCCAGGCGAAGCGCTCGTTGCCGCCGGCCTGCTTGGCCCAGCCCGTGGACCGAGTCGTCGTTCAGCCCGATGTTGAGGACCGTCTCCATCATGCCGGGCATCGGAGAACGCGGCCCCGGGAGCGCACGCTCACCAGCAGCGGATCGTCGGCCTGGCCGAGCCCGCGGCCCATCGCTCGGCCTCCAGCGCGGGACAGGTGGCCGGCGATCTCCTCCTCCAGCCCCTCGGGCAGGACGCCGTCGGCCAGGAAGCTCACGGCACGCCTCGGTCGTGATGGTGAAGCCGGGGGGCACCGGCAGCCCCGAGATTGGTTCATCTCGGCGAGGTTCGCCCCCTTGCCGCCGAGCAGGTCTCTGAGATCTCTGTTTCCCTCGGTGAAGTCGTAAACGTACTTGGGCACGGTCGGCTCCTTCTACGGCTTCCTACGGCTTCAAAAAACGACGTCTGGTCCCGCCTCTCTCCGGACTCTACAGACGAATCGGCCAATGAAACGGCACCCACCGCCAGGAACGACATCACCGCAGCTCAGAAACATGTTCACCGTCTAATCCAATGCAAATTAAGATCGAAACGAACGGCAACTCCGGCCGTCGCAAGAATTGGTTTACACCAATTGGTATAAACCAATTCCACGGCATTCACGCCCCGTTCACGACGGCCCTGGCGAGTGATCGGGGGCCGGCGTCCGCGAGCGGGTTGAGGCCGGGCACCTCCCCCTCGGCGGGCCCGTCCCCGGCCGGCCAGCCAGAGCACGAACACGCTCCCCTGGCCCGGCCGCGAGAACAGGCGGACGTGGCCGCCGTGGGACTCCACGATCTGGCGGACGATCGCCAGGCCCAGGCCGCTGTGCCGGTCCCGGCGGCCGGTCCCGCCACCGGTCTCCCCCGTCTCAGCGCCGCTCTTGCCGCGCCAGAAGCGGTCGAACACCCGCGCGTGGTCGTCCTCGGACACCCCCGGCCCGGCGTCGCGCACCGCCACCAGATCCAGCCGTCACTGCGGCCCGCCGCCACGACCACTCTCGCTGCCGGCGGGGGCGAGCCGTACGGCGTTGGAGAGCAGGTTGCCCACGGCCCGGCGCAGGGCGTCGTGGTCCCCCACCCCGCGCAGCCCGGAGGGGCAGCGCCTTGCGGATCGTCAGCCCCCGCCCGGCCGCGGAGCGTGGTGAACTCCTCGGCCGCCTCGGCGGCCAGCGTCCCCACGTCCACCTCGGCGTCGGCCAGCGCGGGCGCGGACGCGGGCGGGCGGTCGCCAGCAGGTCCTCGACCAGGCGCGTCATGCGGGTGGTGGCCCGGTCCACGATGGCCACCGCGCGCATCCGCTCCTCCTCGGTGCTGTCGGGGGAGGCCAGCCACGGCGTCGACGTTGGCCCGGATGATGGCCAGGGGGCTGCGCAGCTCGTGGGAGGCGTCGTCGATCAGCTGCCGCTGCGCCAGGAACGCGCCCTCCAGGCGGCCGAGCATGGTGTCGACGGTGTCGGCGAGGTCGCGGAGCTCGTCCTTGGGGCCGGTGAGCAGGATCCGCCGCGACAGGTCGGTGCCCTGGATCTCGGCGGCGGGCCCTGGTGATCGAGCGGACCGGGCGCAGCACACGGCCCGAGAGCACCCAGCCGATGCCGAAGCTCGCCACGAAACAGTCCGCCCAGGGTCAGGAGCGAGTAGTCGCGCATGGTCCTCAGGGTCAGCAGGTTGACCCGTTCTCGACCTCCGGCGAGCTCGACGACCGGGCCTTGCCGATGTAGCGCTCGTGTCGACGCTGTAGAGCTTGGCCTGCTGCACGGTGTAGGGGCGCTCCTCGGCGCTCCTGGCCACCGCGACGTACAGCAGGCCGACGACCAGCCCGGAGAGCAGGAACAGCAGGCTGGAGTAGAGCACGGTCAGCCGGAAGCGGATCGTGTGCACGAAGGAGAACCTCACGCGTCCTCCCGTGGTCGACGGCGGCCCGCGCGCACGGGGAGGGACCTCACGTGTCCTCTCATCGCGTGCGCGGCGAGGGGTCCGACGTGTCGTCCTCCCATCGCGTGCGCGGCGGGGGGCCTCACGTGTCCTCCCTGAGCCGGTAGCCCTTGCTGACCACGGTCTCGATCACGGCGTCGGTGCCGAGCTGCGCCGCAGGTTGCCCACCGTCACCCGCACGGTGTTGGTGAACGGGTTCGGTGTGCTCGTCCAGACGTGCTCCAGCAGCTCCTCGGCGGAGACGACGTGCCCCGGGACGGGTCATCAGGTAGTGCAGGACCCCGAACTCCTTGGGGGTCAGCCCCAGCTCCCTCCCGTTCGAATGGCTCTCCACCCGGGAGGTGTCCAGCCGTAGCGAGCCCACCTGCAGGATCGCCGTCCCGCCGCCCTGCTCCCTGCGGAGCAGGGCGCGGACGCGGGCCAGGAGCTCGGGGAAGGCGAACGGCTTGACCAGGTAGTCGTCGGCGCCCTCGTCCAGCCCCCCTGACCCGGTCGTCCAGCCGGTCGCGCGCGGTCACCATGATGATCCGCACGGGCCTGGCCCTGGTCGGTCCCGCGCAGGGCCCGGCACACCTCGAAGCCGTCCCCGCCCGGGCAGGTTGAGGTCCAGAAGGACCAGGTCGTAGGAGTTGACCTGGAGCTTCTCGCGCGCCTGGGCCACGTCGTAGGCGACGTCCACCGCGTATCCGGCCCGGACGAGCCCCACGCGCAGGGCATCGACCAGGTCTTCCTCATCTTCGACAACGAGCAGTCGCATGGTACAGAACCTAGGTCGTGGCGGCCGGAAACGCGGATGCCACCGCCGTCCCGTCTTCCCGTTCACTCCCGCTCACCCCCGTCATTCTCGGACGCCGCCGTCCCCGTGTCCGCGTTCACTCCGCATCACCCCCGGATGATCCGTTCGGCGACGGGCACCGCCCGGTCGATGGGGATGGCGAAGCCGATGCCGATCGAACCGGTCCCCCGCCGCGAGAGCGTCGCGATCGCGGTGTTGATCCCGATCACCTCGCCGCGGGCGTTGACCAGCGGCCCGCCGGAGTTGCCGGGGTTGATGGAGGCGTCGGTCCTGCAAACGCGGTCTGCCCGCGCCCGCCCAGCCTCACCTGGCGGTCGAGGGCACTGACGATGCCGCCGGTGACCGTGCCCGCCAGGCCCAGCGGGAGCCGACGGCCAGCACCTGGTCCCCCCACCGCGAGGTCCGCGGACCTGCCCAGCACCGCGGCGCGTCAGCCCGCGGGCGCGTCGTCCACCCTGAGCACCGCGAGGTCGTACGGCCTCGTCGGTGCCCACGACGACGGCGGGCAATCGGCGCCCGTCGTCGAGCACGACGGTGACGCCGGCACCCGCGGCGCTCCCGGCCAGGACGTGTGCGTTGGTGAGCAGGTGCCCGGAGCCGTCGATCACGAAGCCTGACCCGGCGCCCCGGCCCGACTCGACCGACACGACGCTCGGCAGCACCCTGGCGGCGGTACCGCTGAGGCCACCCGCCGAGCCGGGCGAGCCGGACGAGCCGGACGGGGCCGGCGGGGCCGCTGCGGCGCGGGGCAGGGCCGCGGGAGCCGCCTCGTCCCCGACGGCCAGCCGGCCGCCCGCGACGCCCGCCGCGCCTCCGGTGAGCGCGGCGACGAGCACCGCGGCGGCCAGGAGACGCCCGCTCCCCTTCCGTACCGGGACGGCCGGGGCGGCGGTCGCGCCGGCCGCCCGCGACGGCGCCTCCGGGGAGGTGGGCGGCGGGGGGCCCGGGGCGAAACCGGGGCCCCGGGGCCGTCCGAGCCCGGGGGGCCGGTCGTGCGGCATCACCATGATCGACTCCTCACAGGATCCTCGAGAACCAGAACAGGGACGTCCCGGCGGCCACCACCGCGCCGAGCAGCGCGATCCCGACGAACCACGGCCAGACCTCCTGCCGCTCGGTCCGGTACCCCACCGAGCTGCCGATGTCGTCGTACACCGCCCGCAGCTCGTCACCGGAGGCCGCCTCGTAGAAGCCCCCGCCGGTGCTGCGGGCAAGCTCCCGCAGGGCCGGGCCGTCCACCGGCACCGGGGTCTCCCGGTTGCCCATCCGGATCGTGCCGTCGGGCGTGCCGTACGCGATGGTGGACACCGGCACGCGCCGGGAGGTCGCCTCCCGGGCCGCCTGCTCCGGCGGCCTGCCCCATGGTGCTCGACCCGTCGGACATCAGCACGATGTGGGCGGGCGGCCGTTCCCTGCTCCGCAGGGCGTCGATCGCGTCCAGGGACGAGAACACCGCCTCGCCGACGGCCGTGCCGGAGTCCGTGGTGAGCCGGTCGATCGCCGACAGCACCGCCGCCCTGTCGGTGGTGGGCGGCACGCTCACCGAGGCCGAGGAGGAGAACGTGACCAGGCCGAGGTTGAAGCGGGCGGGCAGGTCCCCGACGAACCACCGCGCGGCCTCGCGCGCCGCCGTGAACCGGTCGGGCGCCACGTCGGTGGCCTGCATCGACGCGGAGACGTCGAAGGCCACGATGATCGTCGCCTCCTCCTTGGGGACCCGCGTCTCGGCCGTCGGCCGCGCGAACCCGACGACGAGGAGCACCAGCATTCCCATGAAGGCCGTGGCGGGCACGTGCCTGCGCCACCCCGGCGTCCTGGGCGCCAGCTTGTCCAGCAGGTCCAGGTTGGTGAACCGCAGGGCGTACCGGCTGCGCCGCCGGTACATGACCACGTACAGGACCGCGATCATCAGGGCGGGGACCAGCAGCCACAGCCAGACGGGGGAAAGGAACGTCACGCGACACCACCTCTCACGGCTCTCGTCCGCGCCAGGCGGCGCTGGACCATGACGTGGCGGACCAGATCGCGGACCCAGTCGCGATCGGTACCCAGGCGCAGGTGGGCGGCCCCGGCCCTGCGCAGGGCGTCCGCGATGGCCGCCCGCTGACCGGCGGCGGCCTCGGCGTAGCGCTCGCGCAGGCGGGGACCGGCCGTGGAGATCTCCCGGCGACGGCCCGTCTCCGGGTCGACGAGCGTGAGCACCCCCACGTCGGGCAGGGTCAGCTCCCGGGGATCGACGACCTCCACCGCCAGGAGCTGGTGACGGACCGCGAGATGACGCAGCGACCTCTCCCAGCTCTCCGGGGGGTCGAGGAAGTCGGAGACGACGACCACGAGCCCGCGCCGCCGCGTCACGCGGCGCAGGTCGTCGGCGGCCGGGCCGAGGCGCGGCGCCGGGGTGCCCGGCTCGGTACGCGGCAGCGAGAACATCGTGCCGAGCAGCGCCATCAGGTGCGCGCGCCCGCTCCTGGCGGGGAAGCGCCGGACCTCGCCGCCGTGCAGGATGTGCGTGCCGACGCGGTTGCCCGTCCGCTCGGTGAGGAAACCGACCGCCGCGACGGCGGCGAGCGCGAGCTCCCTCTTCTCCATCAGCGCGGTGCCGAAGTCCATGCTGGCGCTGGCGTCGAGCAGCACCCAGGTCTCCAGCTCCCGGTCGGCGATCATGTCCCGCACGTGCGGCTCCGCCGTGCGGGCGGTGACGTTCCAGTCCATCCGCCGTACATCGTCGCCGGGCGCGTACTGCCTGGCCTCGGCGAGCTCGCCGCCGGGGCCCGGGGTCAGCCCGAGGTGGTCGCCCTGGAGCAGCCCGTCGAGACGCCTGACGACCGTCAGCTCCAGCCTGCGCAGCACCCGTTCGGACGGCAGGTGCCGCATCAGGCCGCCTCGGTCTGCCCGGGGGCGACCCTGGGCACCGGGATCGCCGCGACCACCCGGTCCACGATCTCCCGCGGGGGGACGTCGTCGGCCAGCGCGTCGAAGGACGGCACCAGCCGGTGCGCGATCACGTCGCGGGCCAGGTCCGCGACGTCCCCGGGCAGGACGTAGTCGCGCCCGCGCACCAGCGCCAGCGCGCGGGCCGCGGCCACCAGCCCCAGCGTCGCCCGGGGACTGGCGCCGTAGGTCAGCAGCGGCGCGACGTCGGCCAGCCCGAACCGCGCGGGCTCACGGGTCGCGTACACCAGCCGGACCGCGTACTCGGCGACGGCGTGGTGGACGAAGACGTCGTCCACGGCGGCCTGCAGCGCGAGCAGCCGCCGCGGGTCGAGCACCCCGCGCGGGACGGGCCGGTCGGTGCTCATCCGGTACAGGATGGCGAGCTCCTCCGACTCGCTCGGGTACCCCACCTCGATCTTCATCAGGAAGCGGTCCCGCTGGGCCTCGGGCAGGTGGTAGACGCCCTCGGACTCGATCGGGTTCTGGGTCGCCAGGACCAGGAACGGCGCGGGCACCGGATGGGTACGCCCGCCGATGCTCACCTGGCGTTCGGCCATCACCTCCAGCAGCGCCGACTGGACCTTGGCCGGGGCCCGGTTGATCTCGTCGGCGAGCACGAAGTTGGCCATCACCGGGCCGAGCTCGATGTCGAACCCCTCGGTGGACGGCCGGTAGATGCGGGTGCCGACGATGTCGGCGGGCACCAGGTCGGGGGTGAACTGGATGCGGGCGAACGTGCCGCCCACGACACCCGCGAGCGTCTCGGCCGCCAGCGTCTTGGCGATGCCGGGCACCCCCTCCAGCAGGCAGTGCCCCCGGGCCAGGACCGCGACGAGCAGGCGCTCGACCATCCGGTCCTGGCCGACGATCACACGCTTGACCTCGAACAGCGCCCGCCCGAGCACGGCGCTCTCCGGCACCCTGCCGGTGTCGTCACCCGTGCCGGGCGGCACCTGGCGTACGTCCCCGGTCACCTGGCGTACGTCCCCGGTCACGGGGCGGTCGCGGAGGTCGGGGCGGGGCAGTCGTCGACGAGCAGCCGCAGCTCGACCGCGTCGGGACGCGGGTCGGCGTGAGCGGCGCTGCCGGTGAGCAGGAAGACGGCCCCGCCGAGGGCCAGGACCCCCGGCACGGCCTTCCACGGTGATACGCGGGTCATCGTTCTCCCCCTTCGTTGAACGAACGATCCCCCTGATGTCATCAAAAGGCCCCGAAAACCGCTGTAAGGCGGGTTTTTATGTTGTCTTTCGCTCCGGTCGATCATCGAAGGGATGCCGGGGCGGACGGGGAAGGGGACGAGGGCAGGGGCGGGCCGGGAAAGCACGACGGCCGGCGACCCCTGTGCGGGGTCGCCGGCCGTCACCGGGCGGACGTGGCCCCGATCACCGGGGCCGGACCGTCTCAGTCGTTGAGGTGCTGGCGCAGGTAGGACTCGACCTGGTCGAGGGCCACGCGCTTCTGGGCCATCGAGTCGCGCTCGCGGATGGTCACCGCCTGGTCGTCGAGGGTGTCGAAGTCGACGGTGATGCAGAACGGCGTGCCGATCTCGTCCTGGCGCCGGTAACGGCGGCCGATCGCGCCCGCGTCGTCGAAGTCGACGTTCCACCGGCGGCGGAGCTGGGCCGCCAGGTCCTTGGCCTTGGGCGACAGGTCCGCGTTGCGCGAGAGCGGGAGCACCGCGACCTTGACCGGCGCGAGGCGGTGGTCGAGGCGCATGACCGTGCGCTTCTCCATGACGCCCTTGGCGTTGGGCGCCTCGTCCTCGGTGTAGGCGTCGATCAGGAAGGTGAGCGTGGCGCGGTCGACACCGGCGGCCGGCTCGATCACGTACGGGACGTAGCGCTCGCCGCTGTCCTGCTCGAAGAAGCTGAGGTCGGTGCCGGAGGCCTTGCCGTGCGCGGTCAGGTCGAAGTCCGTGCGGTTGGCGATGCCCTCCAGCTCACCCCACTCGGTGCCGGTGAAGTTGAAGCGGTACTCGATGTCGACGGTCCGCTTGGAGTAGTGCGAGAGCTTGTCCTTGGGGTGCTCGTACAGCCGCAGGTTGTCCTGGGTGATGCCCAGGTCGGTGTACCAGCGGAAGCGCTCGTCGATCCAGTACTGGTGCCACTCCTCGTCCTCGCCGGGCTTGACGAAGAACTCCATCTCCATCTGCTCGAACTCGCGGGTACGGAAGATGAAGTTGCCCGGGGTGATCTCGTTGCGGAACGACTTGCCGATCTGGCCGATGCCGAACGGGATCTTCTTGCGCGCCGACTGCTGCACGTTGAGGTAGTTGATGAAGATGCCCTGAGCCGTCTCCGGCCGGAGATAGGCCAGGCCCGACTCGTCCTCGACCGCGCCGAGGTAGGTCTTGAGCAGGCCGCTGAACTGCTTGGGCGCGGTGAAGGCGCCCTTGTTGCCGCAGTTGGGGCAGGTGATGTCGGCCAGGCCGCCCGCCGGGGGCTTGCCGTGTTTCTCGGCGTACGACTCTTCGAGGTGGTCGGCACGGTAGCGCTTGTGGCAGGACTGGCACTCGGTCAGCGGGTCGGTGAAGGTCTCCACGTGGCCGCTGGCCTGCCACACCTCGCGGGCCAGGATCACCGAGGAGTCGAGGCCGACCACGTCGTCACGCCCCTGCACCACGGTCTTCCACCACTGCCGCTTCACGTTGTTCTTGAGCTCCACACCCAGCGGGCCGTAGTCCCACGACGCGCGCAGGCCGCCGTAGATCTCGCTGGAGGGGTAGACAAGACCACGTCGCTTGGCGAGGCTGACGATGGTGTCCATGATGTCCGTGCGGCGTGCCATAAGGGAAAATCTCCATCCGGCTGGAGGTCGGCGAGGAAGTGATGGAGCCTCCAGCTTAGGGGAGACGGGCCGCCGGGACATTCGCATGACCCATCCCGCCCGCCTCGCCGGGCAAAGCTTGTCCGCCCCCGCAGGGAGGCCTCGGTCCTGCGTCCGGGTCCCGCGCGATCACGGGCCGGCCCCGGCCCTTCCGACAGGGCGGGCCCTTCCACGATCCCCGGCCCCGCACGATCCCGGGACCCGCGCCTTCCTCGGCCCCGCATGATCCCGGGGGCCCGCGCGATCCCCGGCCCCGCACGATCCCGGGGGGCCGCGCGATCACGGGCGCGGGCTCAGGGGCGGTCGGCGTCCTCGAAGGCGCTCGGCTCGTTGATCATCAGTGTCATCAGCGGGTACATCGCCATCCGCGCGGCCCCCAGCGCCCTGCGGTAGAACCCGGCGCCCTCCCACTCGCTCACCAGGGCCCACAGCTCCGGCTCGTCCACCGACCTCGTCACCCGGCCACGGAGACACCCCGGTTGCGCGGCGAGCGTGTCCACAATCTCGTGGGCCCGGGCCAGGAACTCCTCGGTCCGGGCCGTCGGCACCGAGTAACGGATGAGAGCGAGCATCCGCCCAGCATGCCAGAGCCCGCCCGTGCCACCGTCCGTGACACCGTCCACGTCCCCCATGCCCTTCGCCCTCGTCCCCTGTACCCGCCCCCGCCCCCGCCCCTGCCCTTGCTCGCAGCCTCGGCCGCGTCCCTGCGTGACGGCCCGGTCCGATGCCCTGGAGATCGTCCGGGCACCGGAGGTGTCACCGGCGGGCCCCGGAGCGTTAGGCTCGGCCCGTGGCCGACAAGCGCGGAGAACGCCCCGCACACCCCCTGGCGCAGTCCCGTCCCCAGCGGGGCAGACGACCGCTGCCCGCGGGCGAGCAGTTCTTCACCCCGGGGGCGACGGGGCTGCGGCGCAAGGTCGAGCAGCGCAGCGCGGCCCCGCTCGTCTTCCTGTTCCAGCTCCCCCGGTGGATCGCCCCGGTGGTGCTGGTGGTGCTCATGCTGGCCGGCTTCGCCGTTTCCTCCTTCTGGGGCGGGGTGGCCGTCCTCCCGGTGATCGGATTCGTCGGTTGGCTCGCCTACATGTCGTGGCCCTCCCTGGGCAACGGAGGCCGGCTCCTGCGCGTCGCGCTGCTCACCTTCCTGATCCTGCTCGCCGCCGACCGCTTCGGCGCCTTCTGACAGACCCGGCACACCCCCTTCCGGTACGGCCTCCTCCTCCGGTACGCCCCCGGTCTCCGGTGCGACCCCGGTGGACCGCCCGCCCGCAGGATCTCCCCGTGACCGCGGCCACCGGTCACACCGCGCACCGGACGTCCCCCATGCCCGGGATGACCCGGGCCCCGGCCCGTCACCGGCCCGTCATCCGCCCGACGCTCGCCCACCCCCGCGTGCCCCGCTCCCGCGAAGCCCCCGTGACCCGACCGATCTTCGCCGATTTTGACAACCATTTTCATTTACCGGCATACTGTCGGCATGATGTCCGAGTCCTCCCGACGTATCCTCATACGTAACGCCAGCCTGGTTGCGTCCGCCGCCCTTCTCGCCGCCACCACCGCGTGCGGTGCCGAGGCCGGTTCGACAGGCTCCGCCGGGGGCTCCAGCGCGCCCGCGACCGCGACCGGGAAGCCCGGCGTCACCGCGGCCATCTACCCCCTGCAGTGGCTCACCGAGAAGGTCGCGGGCACCGACGCGGCCGTCACCGGCCTGACCGAGCCCGGGGTCGAGCCGCACGACCTGGAACTGGCCCCCACGCAGGTCGCCGGGTTGTCGGAGACCAGGCTCGTCGTCTACATCAAGGGCATTCAGACCGCCGTGGACGAGGCCGTCGAGCAGCACGCCGCCGACCGCGGTTTCGACGTGGCCACCGCGGTCGCCACCCTCCCCGCCACCGAGGAGGAAGGGCACGAAGAGGAAGGGCACGAGGAGGAGGAGCACGGCCACGAGGTCGAGTACGACCCGCACCTGTGGCTCGACCCGACCCGCTTCGCGACGGTCGCCACCCGGCTCGGCGAGAAGCTCGCCGCCACCGACCCCGCGCACGCTGCGGCCTACCGCGACCGCGCCGCCCGGACCGCGGCCGAGCTGACCGCGCTGGACGGCGAGCTGACCAAGGGCCTGGCCACGTGTTCCTCGCGGGCGATCGTCACCAACCACGCCGCGTTCGGCTACCTCGCCGTCCGGTACAAGCTCCAGCAGATCGGCATCAGCGGCCTCGACCCCGACGCCGAGCCCTCGCCCGCCCGCCTCGCCGAGGTGGCAAAAGTGGCCAAGCAGCAGAAAGTAACTACGATCTTCACCGAGACTCTCGTCAGCCCCAAGGTCGCCGAGATTCTCGCCCAGGAGGTCGGCGCGAAGACCGCGGTCCTCGATCCGATCGAGAGCCGCCCCTCCAACGGCGACTACCTGTCCGCTATGCGCCAGAATCTCACCACACTCCAAGCGGCGCTCGGCTGCTCGTAAGGGTCATATGTGACATCCACTACAGCGGTTTTCACCATGAACGGCGGCCAGGTCGACCTGGACCGCCGTCCGGTGCTTCGCGGGATCGACCTGTCCGTGGAGCCCGGCGAGGCGGTGGCCGTGCTCGGCGCGAACGGGTCGGGGAAGTCCACCCTGGTCCGTGCCCTGCTCGGCCTCGTCCCCCTGTCCGGCGGCCGGACCCTGCTGTACGGCAGCCCTCCCGACCGGTTCCGCGAATGGTGGCGGATCGGCTACGTCCCCCAGCGGCTCTCGGTGGGCGGCGGCGTGCCGACCACGATCCGGGAGGTCGTCGCCTCCGGCCGGATCTCCAGGCAGCGGCGCCTGCGTCCGACCGGCGCGGCCGACCGCGAGGCGACCATGCGGGCGCTGGAGACCGTCGGCCTGGCCGACCGCGCCTCCGATCCGGTGCAGTCGCTGTCCGGCGGGCAGCAGCAGCGGGTGCTCATCGCCCGCGCCCTCGCCGGGGAGCCCGACACCTTCGTCATGGACGAGCCGACGGCGGGCGTCGACTCCGAGAGCCAGCTGCTCCTGGCCGAGACCCTGTCCGTGCTGGTCGCGCGGGGCAAGACGGTCCTGCTGGTCGCGCACGAGCTGGGCCCGCTGGAGCCGCTGATCACCCGGGCGGTGGTCCTGCGGCACGGGTCCGTCTGCCACGACGGCCCCCCTCCGCGGGCGGTCGGCACGCACGCGCTGCCCGGCCACGACCACGTACACCCGCACGCCGTGCAGGCGCCGGTGGGCCCGCTCGACTGGAGGCCCACGTCGTGATCGAGCTTCTGCGCTTCGACTTCATGCAGCGGGCGCTGATCGCCGCCCTGCTGGTCGGCCTGGCCGCCCCGGCCATCGGCACGTTCATGGTCCAGCGGCGCCTGGCCCTGCTGGGAGACGGCATCGGGCACGTCGCCCTGACCGGGGTGGCGCTGGGCTTCCTCACCGGGACCGCCCCGGTGCTGACCGCCGTGCTGGTCTCGGTGCTCGGCGCCGTGGCCATCGAGCTGGTCCGCGCGCGCGGCAGGACCAGCGGGGACGTGGCGCTCGCGCTGCTGTTCTACGGCGGCATCGCCGGGGGCGTGCTGCTGATCTCGCTGGCCCCGGGCGGCAGCAACGCCACGCTGTTGTCCTACCTGTTCGGGTCGATCAGCAGCGTCACCGTTCAGGACGTGTGGGCGATCGGCCTGCTGGCGGTGGCGGTGCTCGGCGTGGTGGCCGCGTTCGGGCGGGAGCTGTACGTGCTCTGCCAGGACGAGGAGGTGGCCAAGGCCGCCGGCCTGCCGGTCCGCTTCCTCAGCCTGCTGATCGCCGTCACGGCCGCGCTGACCGTGGTCATCGCCATGCGGGTCGTGGGGCTGCTCCTGGTCAGCGCGCTGATGGTGGTGCCCGTGGCGACGAGCCAGCAGCTCACCCGGGGGTTCATGAGCACGATGTTCCTGTCCATGGTCTTCGGGATGATCGCCACCGTCGGCGGCCTGACCTCCTCCTTCTACGTCGAGGTCCCGCCGGGTGCGATCATTGTGGTCGTCGCCCTGGTGGGATTCGTCCTCGCCCTCGGGCTCGGTAGATTCGTACGGCGAAGCCGACCTCAGGAGTCCAGCCCATGAGCAACAGACGTGATGCCGTCCACGCGGTCCTCCGCCAGAGCGAGGGTTTCCGCAGCGCGCAGGACGTCTACGCGGAGATGCGCGCGGAAGGCGCCAAGATCGGACTGACCACCGTCTACCGGGCGTTGCAGGCGCTCGCCGACACCGGCCGCGTGGACACGCTGAGGACCGACGACGGTGAGTCGGTCTACCGGGCCTGTGCCAGCGGTGACCACCATCACCACCTGGTCTGCCGCGTCTGCGGCCGTACGGTCGAGGTGGCCGGGCCCGCGGTGGAGCGGTGGGCCGAGACGATCGGCTCCGAGCACGGCTTCACCGACGTCACCCACACCGTGGAGATCTTCGGCACCTGCGCCTCGTGCTCGGCCGCCACCGCGGAGCAGGCCCGGACCCCGAGCCGCGCCTGAGGGCGCCGCTCCCGCCAGGGATCGCGCGGGGCGTGGGACGGAGCGTGGCCGGGGAGTGGACGGGGGGTGGCGCGCGAGAGGGCGCCACGGGTCCGCCGGGGATATACGCTTCCGACACGGCGAGCCGCCGTACGCGTCCTCACGTCGCGACCGTCCTCTACTGGAGGCAACATGCCATTCGGACATGACATGGTGCACTCACTCGCCACCGCGGTCGACCTGGTCAACACCTCCCCCTCCACCGGGGGCCGGGACACCCTGACCGGACTGCGGGAACTCGGTGACTTCGTGGCACGCTGGAAGATCAGCGGGGTCGGTGAGGTGAGCGCCGCCGACCTCGGCGAGGTGTGCGCCCTGCGCGAGGCCTTCCACAAGGTCTTCACCGCCCCGGACCAGCCCACCGCGGTCGTCCGGCTGAACAGCCTGCTCAGCCGGACCCGCATCACCCCGCGCCTGACCGAGCACGACGGCCATCCCCTGCACGTCCACTACTTCGCCCCGGACGCCTCGCTCCACGATCACCTGGCGGCCGACATCGGGGTCGCCCTGGCCCACCTGCTGGTCGAGAACGAGTGGGAACGCCTGCGCACCTGCTCGGCCCCCGACTGCGAGCACGTCTTCGTGGACGAGTCCCGCAACCGCTCGCGGGTCTACTGCGACAGCCGCACCTGCGGCAACCGGATGCACGTCGCCGCCTACCGGGCGCGACGGCGGGTCTGAGCCCGCCGCCGCGGGAAGAACCGGTCCCCGGACCGGCAGCGTCGGCGGGTCACCGGGCTCTGCGGACTCTTACGGGTTCTACGAAGCCTGCGGGCCCGGCAGGTCACGGGGCCCGTCGTCGGGCAGGGTGTTGGGCACGGCGCCGCCGTACCTGCGGTCGCGCTTGGCGAAGGTCTCGCAGGCCTCCCACAGGTCACGGCGGTCGAAGTCGGGCCAGAGGCGGTTGAGGAAGACCATCTCGGCGTACGCCGTCTGCCAGATCAGGAAGTTGGAGATGCGCTGCTCGCCCGAGGAGCGCACGAACAGGTCCACGTCGGGGATCTGCGGCTCGTCCAGGTAGCGGGCGAAGGTCTCCTCGCGGACCCGTCCCGGCTTGACCCGCCCGTCGGCGATGTCCTGGGCCAGGCGCAGGGCGGCGTCGACGATCTCGGCGCGGCCTCCGTAGTTGACGCAGAACTGCAGGGTCAGCGTGGAGTTGCGCTCGGTCATCTCCTCGGCGTCGCGCAGCTCCTGGATGACGCTGCGCCACAGCCGCCCGGGACGGCCCGCCCAGCGCACCCGTACGCCCATCGCGTGCAGCTCGTCCCTGCGGCGGCGGATCACGTCGCGGTTGAAGCCCATCAGGAAGCGGACCTCGTCCGGGGAGCGCTTCCAGTTCTCGGTGGAGAAGGCGTAGGCCGACAGGTAGGGGACGCCCAGCTCGATCGCGCCCTCGATCACGTCGAACAGCGACGCCTCGCCCGCCTTGTGGCCCTCGGTGCGGGGCAGGCCGCGCTGCTTGGCCCACCTGCCGTTGCCGTCCATCACGATCGCCACGTGCCGGGGCACGAGATCCCTCGGGATCGGGGGCGGGACGGCGCCGGAGGGGTGCGGGGCGGGCGGGCGGACGTTCACGTTACGGGCTCCCTTTCTACGTGTCGAAGAGAGCGTATGCCGTGTTCGAGGTGCCACTGGAGGTAGGCGGCGACCAGGCCGCTGCACTCGGCGCGGTGCCTGCCGCGGGAGGCGTCGGCGGTGGCCCAGTCGCCCCGCAGCAGCGCCGCCATCAGGGCCAGGGTCTCCCCCTCGGGCACGGCCGCGCCCGCGGGACGGCACGTCCCGCACACCACGCCGCCGGCCACGATGGCGAAGGCCCGTACCGAGACGGCCCTGCACCGGGCGCACGCCTCCAGGGCGGGGGCGTAGCCGGCCACGGCCAGGGAGCGCAGGAAGTAGGCGTCCAGCACGAGCCTGGCCTCGTGCTCCCCCGAGCCGAGGGTGCGCAGGCCGCCGACGAGCAGCAGGAACTGGCGCAGCGCCGGCTCCTTCTCCCCCATGATCAGGCGGTCGGCGGTCTCCAGCATCGCGGTGCCGGCCGTGTAGCGCGGGTAGTCGATCACCAGCGGCCCGCCGTAGGACCGGATGGTCTCGGCCTGGGTGATCACGTCGAGCGTGCGGCCGGTGTGCAGCTGGAGGTCGACGTGGGTGAACGGTTCGAGACGGGCACCGAATCGTGACATGGTGCGCCGCACGCCCTTGGCGACACCACGGATCTTGCCCGTCCGCCGGGTCAGCACGGTGACGATGCGATCGGCCTCTCCCAGCTTGTGGGTGCGCAGCACGATGCCGTCATCACGGTACAGACTCACCCGCACAGTGTAGTGGGGCCACCGGGCCGGCAGAGGTGGAAGCATGGGTGAACGACACGGTCGGATCATCGGTGCGTGTTGTTCACCCAAAACTCACTAAACTTTGGCCTCTGGCGAAATGCCGCCCCCGGTACACCGCCTCACACCCGTCTCCGCACGAAAGGGTGCCATGCCCCGCGTGGTCCTGCTGG
This sequence comes from Streptosporangium longisporum, assembly GCF_039534895.1. Taxonomy (NCBI): domain Bacteria; kingdom Bacillati; phylum Actinomycetota; class Actinomycetes; order Streptosporangiales; family Streptosporangiaceae; genus Streptosporangium; species Streptosporangium longisporum. Next base: position 26,545 of record NZ_BAAAWD010000022.1, read on the forward strand.
GCTCTTCGCCCGGCCCCGATACCGCTCCCGGTCAGGCGACGCCGCCCGCCGCGTCGACCCTGCCCGCGCTGCCCGGCTGCCCCACGGTGATCGGCAGGCTGCACGGCCAGCTCGCCTCACTCGACCCCGAGCCGGTGACGATCGTCCGCGCCGACGACGCCCCGGCCCACCGGGGATTTCCCGGCCTCCTGGTGGAGACCGCCGATCTGGCGGGCGACCTGCGCGCCATCGCCGACGCGGTCGAGGGCGCCACCGAGAACCTGCTGTTCCTGCCGACGAACTCGCTGATCCACGACGAGCTGATCTACCAGATCACCAAGTCGAAGCGCGGCGCCCTGGCCCTGATCACCAAGGAGCCGCGGGAGGAGGACGAGAACGGCGACGTCATCGTGGCCGACGTCCCGATCGAGGAGGCGCAGCCGGAGATCGGCGACCGATGGCTGGAGGGGCTGCCCGTCCGGGTCCGCGCCCGCAGGTCCCGGGTCATCTCGGTGGGCTCGGCCTTCCACGCGGTGACCCGGCCCAACGCGGTCCTGCTCGGCCCGCTGCACCTGCACCACAAGCACGCGCCGGTCCTGGCCGAGGCCGCCCGGGAGCTGGCCGACATGGCCCACCTGCTGGGGCCCGAGGACGACCTGGTCCAGCTGCTGGTCCTGGGCCTGGTGCGCAAGGGCGTCTCGGTCGGCATCCGAGGCCGCCGCGACCTGTTCTACCGCAGGGTGTACGACCCCGCGCAGGCCGCCGAGGCCGTGGCCGAGATGTCCACCTTCAACGAGGACCGGGCCCGGCTGAACAACGCGGTCAAGGGCGCCGACGGCTTCTTCACCACCTACTTCGTCAGCACCTACTCCCGGTTCATCGCCCGCTGGGCGGCCCGGAAGGGGCTGACCCCCAACCAGGTCACGCTGATCTCGATCGCGCTGGGCGTGGCGGCGGCGCTCTGCTTCGCCACCGGCGAGCGGGTCTGGATGGTCGCGGGCGGCGTGCTGATCTACTTCGCGTTCGTGTTCGACTGCGTGGACGGCCAGGTCGCGCGGTACGCCCGCCAGTTCGGCGTGCTCGGGGCGTGGCTGGACGCCACCTTCGACCGCTTCAAGGAGTACGTGGTCTTCGCCGGCCTCGCGGTCGGCGCGGCGGTCTCCGGGGTGGGCGACGTCTGGACGCTGGCGCTGATCGCGATCGGCCTGCAGTCCATCAAGCACCTGCTGGACTTCTCCTACGGCGCGGCCAACCGGCGGAAGGCCCCGTCCCCGCTGCCCTCGGTGTCGCTGTCGGTCAGCGCCGACACCGGCCTGCGCCAGGCTCTGGAGCAGCGCAAGAGCGCCCAGGTCGGCGTGGTCCGCAGCCTGCTGAGGATGTGGGGCAGGGCCGGCAGGTACCGGGCCGTGCACTGGGCCCGGAAGATGATCGTGTTCCCCATCGGTGAGCGGTTCGCCGCCATCGCGATCGTCAGCGCCCTGTTCGACGCCAGGATCACCTTCCTGACCCTGATCATCTGGGGCGGCATCGGCGCCGCCTACTCGCTCACCGGACGCCTGATGAGGTCTTTCGCATGATCACTCAGCCACAGACGGTCCCCGCCGCGGACCCGTACGAGGAGCGGCTGCGCATGCAGACCGCGCGGCTGCTCGCCTACCGCGACGACGGCCCGCTGGTGACGCTGCTGCGCGGCAGGGTCGGGCCCGGCCTGCCCGCGGTGCCCGCCTCGCTCGCCGCGCTGGTCGTGATCGTCGCCATGGCGGTGGCCGGGATCCTCGACGACGGGCCGATCCTGCTCGCCCCGGTGCTGGTCATGATCGTCCTGGTGCTGCCCACCGCCGCCCGTGACCACCTGGGCAGGCTCGACTGGCTGGTGCCGCCGCTGATCCGCGGTACCGAGTTCCTCACGATCATCCTGATCGGCCTGGCGGCCGAGGCGCCCAAGTGGCTGCTGTACGTGCTGATCTACGTGATCGGCTACCACACCTACGACACGGTGTACCGGACGCGGCAGAGCATCTGGCCGGCCGCCTGGGTGTTCCGGGCGGGCCTGGGCTGGGAGCTGCGACTCCTGATCATCGGCGTGGGTGCCGCGCTGGGCGTGCTCACGTGGGTGCTGGCCGCGCTCACGCTCTACCTGGGCGTGCTGTTCGCGGTCGAGAGCATCACGAGCTGGGTCGGCCTGGACAAGCAGACCGCGCTCGCCCAGGCGGGCGACGACCTGGAGGCCTCCCCCGAGGAGGCGCAGGAGCAGGCCGGCGGCGAGGCCGAGCGCACCTGACCCCCGCTCCCCCCCGGGCCCGTGAAGGCCGCCAGACGGATCATCCGTCCGGCGGCCTTTCCCGTCCCGGGCCGGTGACCGCACGGCCCGGAGCCCGTTGGCTGTATACAGGTCTGCGTGGAACTGGACAGGCTTGATCGCGACATCATCGGGGCACTCGTCGAGGACGCCCGCGCCACGTACGCGGAGATCGGGCAGCGGGTGGGCCTGTCGGCGTCGGCGGTGAAACGCCGGGTGGACCGGTTGCGCGAGACCGGGGCCATCACCGGTTTCACCGCCCGGGTGGAGCCCGCGGCGCTCGGCTGGACCACCGAGGCGTACGTGGAGCTGTTCTGCGCGGGCAAGACGTCCCCGTCGGAGATAGGGGTGGCGATCGGCCGCCATCCCGAGGTGGTGTCGGCGTGCACGATCACCGGGGAGGCCGACGCCCTGCTGCACATCAGGGCCACCGACGTGCGGCACGTGGAGCGGGTGATCGAGCGCATCGCGGCCGAGCCGTTCGTGGTGCGGACCAAGAGCTCCATCGTGCTCTCCCGGCTGATCGAGGCACCGCTGGTGACCTCGCGCAGCGAGCCGTTCGTCGCCCCGCACAACGAATCGCCGTTCTTCGCCTGACAGACGCGGCAATCCTGTGGCGTAACGCAAGAACGCCCCCTTGGCCTGCGGTAACGCCGTTCCTAGGCTGATGACGCCGCCGCCGGGGATCCGGCGGCGCCCGCCGCCAGACCTTTCGTAACGGGGTTATCGATGACGAGGCATTACCTGATGTGCCGGCCCGACCACTTCGCGGTCGAGTACGCGATCAATCCGTGGATGCACCCGGAGGCCGGTGCCGACCGCGCGACGGCGATCAGGCAGTGGGAGACGCTCAGGGACGTCTACCTCGACCTCGGGCACCGCGTGAGCCTGATCGAGCCGCTCGAGGGCCTGCCGGACATGGTCTTCTCCGCCAACGGGGCGCTGGTCGTGGACGGGCGGGTCTACGGCGCGCGGTTCGCCTACCCCCAGCGCGCGGCCGAGGGACCCGCGTACCTGAGGTGGTTCACCCAGAACGGCTACGAGCGGGTGCACGAGGCGGCCTTCGTCAACGAGGGCGAGGGCGACTTCCTCACCCTGGACCACCTGGTGCTGGCCGGGACCGGTTTCCGTACCGACATCAGCGCCCACAAGGAGGCGCAGGAGTTCCTGGGCCGGCCGGTGGTGACGCTGCAGCTGGTGGACCCGCGGTTCTACCACCTGGACACGGCACTCTTCCCGCTAAGCGGACATAACGTGGCATACTTCCCTGAAGCGTTCTCCCCGGGGAGCCGGGAGGTCCTGCGGACCCTCTTCCCCGACGCCGTCCTGGCGAGCGAGGAGGACGCGGTCACGTTCGGCCTCAACTCGGTCAGCGACGGCGTCAACGTGGTGATCAGCGCCGAGGCCGGGGGCCTGCAGCTGGAGCTCAAGCGCCGCGGCTTCGAGGTCGTCCCGGTGGACCTGTCGGAGCTGCGCAAGGCCGGCGGCGGACCCAAGTGCTGCACGCTGGAGATCAGGGAGCGCGTCGCGGGCGCGACGGCCCCGGGCCCGGAAGGGGTGGACGCATGACCGGCACGGACGAGTTCATCGAGCTGAGCGAGCGCCGGAGCGCGCACAACTACCACCCCCTGCCCGTCGTGATCAGCGAGGCGCAGGGCGCCTGGGTGGTCGACGTGGAGGGCCGGCGGTTCCTGGACTGCCTGTCGGGCTACTCGTCGCTGAACTTCGGGCACGGCAACCCCCAGATCGTCGCCGCCGCGCAGGAGCAGCTCTCCCGGCTCACCCTCACCAGCCGCGCCTTCTTCCACGACCGCTTCGCCGACTTCGCCGCCGGCCTGGGCGACCTCACCGGCAAGGACATGGTCCTGCCGATGAACACCGGCGCCGAGGCCGTGGAGACCGCGATCAAGGTGGCCCGCAAGTGGGGGTACGAGGTCAAGGGCGTGACCCCCGACCGGGCCAACATCGTCGTGATGGAGGACAACTTCCACGGCCGGACCACCACGATCGTCGGCTTCTCCACCGACCCCGACGCCCGCGGCGGCTTCGGCCCGTACACCCCCGGCTTCCGGATCGTGAAGTACGGGTCGGCCGAGGCGGTCCGCGAGGCGATCGACGCCGACACGGTCGCGGTGCTGCTGGAGCCCATCCAGGGCGAGGCCGGGGTGCTGGTCCCGCCGGACGGCTACCTCACCCAGGTCCGCGAGCTGTGCACCGCGGAGAACGTGCTGATGATCGCCGACGAGATCCAGTCGGGCCTCGGCCGTACCGGCGAGACCTTCGCCTGCGACCACGAGGGCGTCGTCCCCGACGTCTACGTGCTGGGCAAGGCGCTGGGCGGCGGCGTGGTGCCGGTCTCGGCGATCACCGCGAACGCGGACGTGCTCGGCGTGATCGGGCCGGGCCAGCACGGCTCCACCTTCGGCGGCAACCCGCTGGCCTGCGCGGTCGCGAGCACGGTCGTCGGGATGCTCGCCACCGGCGAGTACCAGGCCCGCGCCAGGGAGCTCGGCGCGGTCATGCACGAGGAGCTGCGGGCCCTGATCGGCCACGGCGTGGTGGCCGTGCGCGGGCGCGGCCTGTGGGCCGGTGTCGACATCGACCCGTCCCTGGCGAGCGGACGGGAGATCTCCGAGGCGCTGATGGCCCACGGCGTGCTGGCCAAGGACACCCACGGCTCGACCGTCCGCCTCGCCCCGCCGCTGGTCGTCTCCGAGGACGACCTGCGGTGGGCGATCGGCAGGCTCGGCGCCGTCCTGGAGGAGCTCGCGCGGTGATCCCGCCGGCGCCCGGCCGCCCGATCGGGGGCCGAGCGCACCGGCCGGGGCCGGGTGCCGGCGAGTGAGCGCCCGCCGGGCGCCGTGGACGGTCCCCGGCGGGTGCCCGCCCGCGGGGACGACGCTCCCCCGCGGGTGCCGGGGAGCGTCAGCTCGCGACGCGCCCGGCCTCGCGGGGCCGCGCCGGGCGGGCCGGGGTGTCCTCCAGCTCCACCGTGGTGATCTCGGTGATCTCGGTGCCGGTGGCGGTGTCCCACCGGACCGAGACCGGGGAGGTGTCCAGGCGCAGGACGGCCACCGCGTTGGAGAACCACGGGCCGTTGGTGATGCGCCACTTGAACGGCGGCCTGGGGATCTTCACCGTCCGGGAGAGCAGGCGGCCGACCAGGCTGGCGATGCCGAACTGGGCGAAGATGTTGGCCAGCCGGAGGGTGCGGCTCAGCGGGTTGCGGATCGGGGAGCAGACCAGCTGGTGGATGGGCAGCTCGCGGGCCTTGGCGACGTAGGAGTAGTGCACGTCGCCGGAGAGCACGATCACCGGCTTGCCCAGCCCGGCCAGCAGCCTGGACAGGTCCTCGAAGGAGCGGCGGAAGGCCGCCCAGTGCTCCAGGTCGACGGCCTGGCGCAGCATCTCCGACACGCGCGCCACGCCCTTGCCCCAGGCCCCCTGGGCCAGCGCCTCGTTCCAGTTCTGGATGTGGTGGATGCCCGCGGGCAGCAGGAACGGCACCGACGAGCCGATCACGAAACGTTCCGCACCCTCCCGCTGCAGCTGCTCGGTGAGCCACTCCCACTCCACCGGGTCCAGCATGCGCCGGTCGCCGGGGTCGAGCTGCCGGGAGCAGCGGGAGTCGAGCATGATCAGGCGGGTGGCCCCGAGGTCGCGGGCGTAGCTCCACCGGCTGTCGGCGGGCACGTCGTAGGCGTGCTCGGCGAACGCGTCCAGGATCTCGGCCCCGTCCCCCTCGGCCGCGCACACCTTGTTCAGCACCTCGTCCACGGCCCGGTCCTGCGGCGACATGTTGCCCAGGTGCTGGTAGACCCAGTAGGCGCCGAGCCCGGAGATCACCCGGTGCCGCCACCACGAGACCTTCTCCATCGCCGTACGCCAGGAGATGGAGGTGTTGAAGTCGTCACGCAGGTCGTGGTCATCGAAGATCATCGCGGTGGGCACGGTGGAGAGGATCCAGCGGATCTCCGGGTCGGTCCACGCGATCCGGTACAGCTCGGCGTACTCCTCGAAGTCGGCGATCTCCTTCTTGGGGTCGCTGTCCCTGCGGTTCGCGATGAACTCCAGCATCTCCGAGGACGGCTCGTCGGCGTAGACCTGGTCGCCCAGGAGCAGCACCATGTCGGGCCAGCGCTCCTCGGGGGCCTCCATCAGCGTGCACCCGTACGCGCGCAGCACGTCCACCCCGTGGGAGATCGTGTGCAGGGTGTCGTGCGGCACGCTGGTGCGGCAGGAGCTGAACATCACCTTCTGCGGCCCGTCGGGGCCGAGCAGGCGGATCCGGCTCGGCGGGTGGTCCGGCAGCGGCCAGACCGTCGTGCCGTCCAGGCGTACCTCGTAGGTCCCGCCGTCGCGGACGTCCACGATCGCGTAGTGGTGCCCGTGGACGGTGAACGTCCTGGCCTCGGAACGCACGCCGGCGACCTCGACCGTCACCTCGCACGGCTCGCTCGTCTCCATCCACACCGACGCGCTCACCTCGTCGACGTAGCGCAGCATCGGTCCGACCACAAGTTCCGGCACGTTCATCCCCTCAGTCACTACGGGACGGCAGGTGTCCCTCGTCGGACCCTGCCAGATCTGCGCGTTCCTCCACGATTGCCCGAAGACGCCGGTCGATAACAACGTATCTCCCGGTAGGGGGGTCGCGACGCGCCCGGGAATCGGTCATGGGCACGTCACACCGGTCGTCACGGGGAGCCTCCGCACGGGCGGGGGAACCGCTCCCGGGCCGATCACGGCCGATCTCGCGGCCGACCGGCCGGACCCTGGCCCGCGTGCCATGCCCACCACTCCTCGCCGCTCTCCGGCTCGGCCCCGCCCGCCGGGGGCGGCCGGATGGACGCCGTCCAGGATTTCCGGGTGCACCACAACACTACCCGCGACCTGGCGAAGCGTGACATCCACATCCGTCTCCCCGCACTCCCTCTCACGCCCGTACGAACCCCACCATGAACACCTCGCCGGGGGTGTCCCCGGGCCCGGTGGACGGCCCCGCCTCCCGCCGATGATCCATGCCGACTTTAAGGTATTTTAGGGCTTTTGTCCCTTTCATTCGTTTCCTTCGTGTTTTTAGAGGTATGGCAGTGAGGAAGCCAACATGGGGGAGAAAACGAATGATTACCCAAGAGCAGATCCCGATGGTGATCGACCACCAGCTCTACGACTCCGCGGGCCAGAAGGTCGGCGAGATCAAGCACGTCTACCTCGACGACAGCACCGGCAAGCCCGAGTGGCTGTGCGTGAAGACCGGGCTGTTCGGCATGAAGGAGACCTTCGTCCCCATCCAGCGGGCGTCCGTCGTCGGCGACCACGTGGAGGTCGAGTACGACAAGGCCCACATCAAGGACGCCCCCAACGTCGACGTCGAGTCCGGCGGGCACCTGTCCCAGGACGAGGAGCACAGGCTCTACGAGTACTACGGCGTCAGCTGGGGCGGGAACGACAGGCCCGGCCAGGGCGACCGCACCCGCGCGGGCATGCAGGGGAACGCGGGCATGCAGGGGAACACCGGACGCGCGCCGGTTCCCGGCCCGGGTCCGCGCCCGGGGCCCCGTCCGGGGGCCGACCGTCCGATGCCCGGCACGCAGGGACGCGACCGGCACGACGACGACGCGATGACCCGTTCCGAGGAGAAGCTCAACGTCGACACCCGCTCCCAGGAGACGGGCCGGGCACGGCTGCGCAAGTACGTGGTCACCGAGGAGGAGCAGGTCACCGTACCCGTCACTCGCGAGGAGGTGCGCATCGAGCGTGAGCCCGTCACCGACGCCAACCGCGCCGACGCGATGAGCGGCCCCGACATCACCGAGGCCGAGCACGAGGTCACCCTGCACGCGGAGCGGCCGGTCGTCACCACCGAGGCGGTGCCGGTCGAGCAGATCCGCATGAGCAAGGAGCAGGTCACCGAGCAGGAGAGGGTCTCCGGCAAGGTCCGCAAGGAGCACGTCGAGGTCGACCTCGACGACGAGGGCGACGGCCGGCCGGGCCGCGACCACTGACGGACGCCGCCGTCCCGGACCTGGGGACCGGGACGGCGTGAGCCGGACCGTCGCGGCCGGCCTCGACGCCCTGGACCGCCGCGGCCGGCCGGTCGCGACGCCTCGCCCCCGGTCGTCCCGTCAGGTCGCGGCGGCGACGATGTCCTCGCAGATCGCGTGGGTGACCAGCGCGTCACCGGCGTCCACGACGGTGCCGGAACCGACCGCGTCGAGGAACTCCCGGCAGACCTGCTCGATGCCCCGCTGCCGGGAGACCGGGGTCCAGTCGCCCCGCCGGGTCAGGGTCTCGCCCCCGGAGTGGTCGAGCACCTCCGCCAGGTTGACCACCCGGCGCCTGGCGCCGCCTCCCGTCACCTCCACGGTCTCCTCGGCCGAGCCGCTCATCCTGCTCATGATGCCGAAGGCGGTGAAGCCGTCCCCGGAGAGTTCCAGCGTCACGTGCTCCAGCAGCCCGTCCACGACCCGGACGCGGATGCCGGTCTCCTCGACCTCGCCGGGCACCAGGAACCTGAGCGTGTCCACGACATGGATGAAGTCGTCGTAGACGACGGTCCGAGGGTCGGCCGGGTGGCGGGCCCGGTGTTTCTGCATCACCACCAGGTCGCGGGGAAGATCGCGCAGGGCGGCGTAGCCCGGTGCCCTGCGCCGGTTGAAGCCGACGAGCAGCGACCGCCCGTTCTCCCGGGCCAGCTCCACCAGCCGTTCGGACCCGGCGAGGGTGGAGGCGATCGGCTTGTCCAGGTAGACGTGCACGCCCGCGCGCAGCAGCGGTTCGACGACCTGCGGGTGCGCCGTGGTCGCCACGTGCACGAAGGCCGCCTCGACGCCCGCGTCGATCACCTCCTCCACCGAGGAGAACCGCCGCCCGATCCGGTAGGCGTCGCCGAGCCGGTCGAGCCTGGCGCGGTCGCGGGTGCACAGGTGCAGGTCCAGGCCCGGGGTCGCGCCGAGGACGGGCAGGTACGCCTTCTCCGCGATGTCCCCGAGGCCGATGACGGCGAGCTTCATGCTCAGAGGGTACGGGGTGCGCCTTCCTATGCCGCGGCGGCCAGGCGCGTGCGCCACCATGCCAGCGTCGCGGTCAGCGCCTCGTCCATCGGGGTCGGCTCGATCCCGAACGTCTCCCGGGTGGCGGTGGAGTCGAGCACGAACGGGCGGACGAACTGGTAGCGCAGCTCCTCCAGCTCCCTGAGCATCGGCGAGAAGACCCCGGCGGCGCGCAGCAGCAGGTGGGGCATGGCCCTGACCCCCGGGTCGGGGACCCCGGCGAGCGCGCACAGGCGCGCGGCGACCTCGCGTGCCGTCATCGGCTCGTTCGTCGGGACGTGCCACGCGCGGCCCCAGGCGCGGTCGCCCTCGCCCGCCGCGATCAGCGTCCGCGCGACGTCGGGCACGTAGGTCCAGCTGTGCGGCTGGGAGGGGTCCCCGGCGAAGCGGACGGGCCTGCCGGACAGCAGGGCGGGGACGAACCTCTCCCCCAGGTGCGACTGGTCGAGGCAGCCGGGGCCGAAGTAGTCGGAGCCGCGCACCTCGGTGACCCTGGAGCGGCCCGCCTCGTGCGAGGCCAGGGCCTGTCGCCACACCCGGGCCCGGATCGCCCCCTTGGCGCTGGGCGCCTCCAGCGGGTCGTCCTCGCGCATCGGCCGGTCGGGGGCCGCGTAGACGTAGAGGTTTCCGAGGATGACGTATCCGGCGCCGGTGGTCTCGGCGGCCCCCAGCAGCGACGCGGCGAGCGGAGGCCAGTCGCGCGCCCACTCGTGGTAGCGCGGGTTGACGCAGTTGTAGAGGACCGCGGCGCCCCCGGTCAGGGCGGTGAGCCGCTCGCGGTCGCTCACGTCGGCGGCGACCCTGCTGACGCCCGGAAGGTCGGGACCCGAGCCCGAGCGGCTGAGGAGGACGACCTCGTGTCCCTGTCCGGCCAGCAGCCGGGCGACCTCCGAGCCGACCTGACCGGCTCCGGCGATGACGTGCTTGGCCATGATGCCTCTTTCCTCACTGATGATCGGCGGCGCGGGCTCACCGGGTCCGGACGAGCCGGAGATGACCCCTTCAGAGATTGTCGTTCCGTTCTGTGAGCAATGCTCTCTCAAAAGAGCATCGTTCGTCAAGAGCAGTGCTCTCGTTTCTTTCGGGTGCTCTGATATGGTCGGGGCATGAGTTCGAGTCGCACCGCGCGCGAGAGGGTCAGGGCCGAGCTGACCCGCGAGATCGCCGACGTCGCCCGCAGGCAACTGGCCGTCGACGGCGCGAGCGGCCTGTCGCTGCGCGCCGTCGCCCGCGAGATGGGCATGGCCTCCTCGGCGATCTACCGCTACTTCCCCTCACGGGACGACCTGCTCACGGCCCTGATCATCGACGGCTACAACGCCCTCGGCGAGGCCGTGGAGAACGCCGACGCGGCCGTGCCGCGCGAGGACCACGCGGGCAGGTGGACGGTGGTCTGTCACGCCGTACGGGACTGGGCGCTGGCCCATCCGCACGAGTACGCCCTGCTGTACGGCTCCCCCGTCCCCGGCTACAAGGCGCCGCAGGACACCGTCTCCGCCGCGATCCGCGACACCGTCGTCTACGGCCGGATCGTCTCCGACGCCCACCGGGCCGGGGCCCTGAACCCCCCGGACGACGGCCACCCGCCCGTTCCCGCGCCCTTCCACGACGACGCGGCACGCGTGCGCGCACTCATGCCCGACGTGCCCGACGACGTGATCGTCCGCAGCCTGATCGCCTGGACCGGGCTCTTCGGCTGGATCAGCTTCGAGATGTTCGGCCAGTTCGACAACACGATCCTCGACCGGCCGGCCGCCTTCGACCACGCCATGCGCTGCCAGGCCCGCACGCTGGGACTGCCCGCGTAGTACGTCAGATGTCGTCGCGACCAGTAACGCCTTTCACCCGTCGTGACAAGCGGTACTTCCTGTCACCCGCCCGGAGGTTCCTGGAGACCCCTGCATGCGGGTTTCAGGGCCGCCGTAAGCGCCGCGAAGGTCGTTGAAAGCGCCCTGCAGCCGGGACGGCCTATCAATGGTGGTGCAAGCCCCGACCGCCAGAGCATCCCGAACCGCACGGTTCACTCAGGAGACCCGATGAACCGCACCATCCGCACCCTGCTCGGAGTCACCGCCACCGCCGGAATCGTCGCCCTGGGCATCCCGGTCCTGGGCACCGCCGCGAACGCGTCGGCCGTGTCGGCCGTGTCGGCCGTGTCCGCCTCGGGCGTCACCAACGCCGCCTCCCCCAGCTTCCTGTTCAGCTACACCTTCGACGGCCACCTCAAGGTCGCCGGCGGTAACTTCACCGTCGGCCGCCGCGTCTACCTGGTCGTCAAGTACAACACCGGCCGGACGGCGTTCTCCAAGTGGCAGACCGCCCGGACGCACTCCATCACCCCCGGCGGGGCCATCTACGTGGACACGACGATCGCCGCCCCCTGTTTCGGCGCGAAGAACGGATACGCCCGCGCGTACGACGACGCCACCGCGACGTGGTCCCCCCGGCTGCCGGTGACGATCTGCCAGCGGATCGACTGACCCGCTGAAACACCTCACTGAACCATCGGGCAGAGCGGGAGCTCCTTCATGGCGCCGCAACAGAAGGTGATCCCTCCACCGCACCGGGCGTCGTCGGTTCCGGCAGAGGCGAATCCCGGTCGCCACGTGAACCTGGCCGACTTCTCCACCTCCGACAGGAAGAACCCCAGGTGAGGGGGACGGTCTCACCGGGGGTCGATCCGGCCGGGACTCGCGGACGATCAACAGCCCTTCGAGCACGCGCTTGAACCGCTGTTGCCCGAGGCGCGATTTCCGGTCAAGGTCGCTTTCGAACCCGGCTGGTACGGGGTGATGGTGTTCTTCCTCATCAGCGGCTACATCGTCCCCGCGTCACTGGAGCGGCGGGGCAGCCTACGGGCCTTCTGGACATCCCGCCTCTTACGGCTGTACCCGCTGTTCGGCCTGTGCGTGGCGGGTATGACGCTGCTGGTGGCCATGGGCTGGGACGAGGCGCACGTCTGGTGGACCTCTCGGCCGGTCTCCCTGGCGCTGGGGCATCTGACGATGCTGCAGAACCTGCTGTCCATGCCGAACCTGGTCAACGTGCTGTGGACGCTCTCGTACGAGATGGCCTTCTACCTGCTGCTGACCGCGATGTTCGTCCTCGGCCTGAACCGCGGGAGCACCGCGGGTGCGCTCGGCTTCACGGCCGTGGCGGTGCTGGGTGCGGGCGCGTTCCCGGTCGCGCTGCTGTCGGCCGGAGGATCGGGCCGGATGCTGGCGGTCACGCTGCTGGTGATCATACCGGTGGTGGCGGGCCTGACCGCCGTGCTGGGGGGGTCGGACGCGGTGCGGCGCGTGGGCGCGGTCGTCGTCGGCGGCACCGTCCTGGTCCTGCCGGCCGTCAACCAGAGCTATCCCGGGCCCTGGCAGGGATTGCTGATCATGGCCACCATGTTCGCCGGGACGGCGCTGTACCGGGCCGAGCGGGGTGAGATCCCCTGGAGCCGTGCCGGGTGGGTGGCGCTGGTCCCGCCGGCCGGGATCCGGCTGGCACGGGACGAGTTCGGTGTCCAGACGGCCACGGCCGCCGCGTGGGTCACCTTCGCCGCCGGGATGGCGCTGCGGCACCGCGGGGTGCCCCGGCCTCTGGCATGGCTGGGGGCCGGGCGGGCATGACCCTCCCCTGTCCGGGAGAGCCATGCCGTTCCGGTCGAGGGTGGCCCGGCGCGGCCGGGTGTCCGCCCGCGACCCCTCGTCCTACTTGGTGAACGTCTTGCGTATGACGCCCCGGAGGACCTCGCCGGGTCGCTGCTGCTCCCCGTGCAGGGAGGTCAGGACGAGAAGCGTCCCGGTGACGGCCGGGATGACCCACTGCATGACGCGCAGCTGCTGCTGCGCCTTGGCGACGTCCTGCGGGGTCTCCTTCTCGGGCTTGACCCCGCTCTCCGCCGGTACGTCGCCCGCGTTCTCCAGTTTGGTGCCGAGCGCCCCGCTGTAGGCGGTCGCGGCCAGCGCCGCGATGGTCAGTGCCCCCTTGACCGCGGTGCTCGCCCCCACCCCCTTCTGGTGCGCCACCCGGCTGCTGTTGGCCCCGAGCAGGCCGACGGCGCCGACCAGGTGCAGGCCGATGCCCAGGGCGTTCACCGGCTTCCATCGCATCCAGCCGGAGTTCGCCACCCGCAGCCGCTCGTTCCTGTCGCTGACCACGCCGGAGGCACCGTTGAGGCCCACCGCGCCCATCAGCGAGCCTCCGAACCAGGCGGCCAGTCCGACGTCGTGCATCGCCCGCACGACGGTATTGCGTTTCATGCGTTTCCCCCTCGTCACACGTGTTCGTTCGCGATCTCTATGGTGGATATCGCGCTGTTACCACCGTGATGGGAGTTAGCTACCCGAATCTGCTCATGCGATCCGCTGATGCGCCGATGCGCAGATCAAGGTTGTGGCTGTGACCGGTCAGGAACCGGTGAACCCGATCGCCGGGCGACGGCTCCCGGCCGGCGGTGCCGGACCGATCCCGCCGACATCACCGCCTCCCGGCGGCCTCCCTCAGGAGGGGACGTCCCCCGCGAAGAGGTGATCGTTCAGGAACGGGTTGCGGAACTTGCCCGCCGGGTCGAGGTCGGCGGCCAGCTTCCGGAAGTCGGGCAGCCGCTCGTACAGGGAGGCCAGACGGCCGGGGGGCGTGAGGAAGAGCTTGCCCCAGTGCGGGCGGGCCTCGAACGGCTCCAGCGCCTCCTCGACCACGGCGAGCACCCGCCGCACCGCGGGCCAGTCCTGCTTCCAGGTGAAGTGGACGGCGACGACGTCCCGGCCGTACGAGGGGCTCAGCCAGAGATCGTCGGCGGCGACGGTGCGGATCTCCGAGATCTGCAGGACGGGGGCCACCGTCTCCCTGATCCCGTCCAGCGCGCGCAGCGCGGCGAGCGCGTACCGGCGCGGCAGGAGGTACTCCGACTGCAGCTCCTCCCCGCTGCTCGGCGTGAACCCCAGGCGGAAGTGCGGCAGCCGGTCGTACCAGGGGCCGGGCACGCCCATCTGCGCGGTGCAGTTGACCGCGGACATGTCGGGCAGGGGGTGCCGGTCGGCCGGGGCGGCCACGGCACCGAGCCAGCGCGGCGCGGGCTCCCACGATCCGGTCTCGCCGTCGCGCCGCTTCACCCAGACCTGGTCGATCACGGGGCCGTTCCACCCGGTGAACATGCTCACGCTGTACGCGGCCGAGGTGATCTCCTCGAAGTGCTCCTCCAGGGCGGCCCAGGGCAGGTTCTCGTAGACGTACTGCCGCACCTCGAAGGTGGGGACCACGTCGAGGGTCACCCGGGTGACCACGCCCAGGGCGCCGAGCCCGACGACCGCGCCGGCGAGGCGGTCGCCGTCCCGCCGCCGGTCGAGGACGGTGATCTCGCCGTCCGCGGTGACCAGTTCCAGGCCGGACACCGCCGTGGCCAGGTTGCCGTTGGCGTCGCCGGAGCCGTGCGTGGCCGTGGCGCAGGCGCCGGCGATCGAGATGTGCGGCAGGGAGCCGAGGTTGTGCAGCGCGTACCCCTCGCCGTGCAGCCACCGGCTCAGTTCGCCGTACCGCACGCCGGCGCCGGCCGTGACCGTGCCGCGCGCCGGGTCGAGCTCCGGGGTGCCGGGCAGGTCCTCCAGGGAGACGAGGTCCCCGCCGGGACGGTCGGCGATCTCGTTGAAGGAGTGCCGGGTGCCGAGTGCCCGGATCGCGTCGCTCGAGGCGACCAGCTCCTGGAGCCGCTCGACGGTCGCGGGACGGTGGAACCGCGCCGCCCCATAGGTGATGTTGCCCGCCCAGTTCGTCGGCCGCCCGGTCACGATGTGCCCTCCCTACGACTCAGGCAAGGCTATGCGTCCCCGGCCGACGCCGCGAGCGCGGGGGTGCCCCGGGAGGTGGTCCGGCAGTCCCCGGGACCCCAGCGGTCCGCCTGACGTGCACGGGACGCCCCGGGGACGTCTCCGGGGGGCCGGTCAGCGTCCGCGTCCCGCGCACCGGATGCAGGTGCGGGCGACCGGGCGGGCCCGCAGGCGTTCCGGCGCGATGGGCCGCCCGCAGCCGTCGCACACGCCGTAGGTGCCGCGGCGGAGCCGCTCGGTCATCTCGTCGAGATCGTCGAGGTGGGCCTGAGCCCGGTCGAGCAGGCCCCGCAGGTGGGAGCGCTCGAAGGCTATCGTCGCCCCCTCGGGGTCGTGCTCGTCGTCGTTGGCCACCATCGCCGACGCGGCGACGAGGTCGTCCCAGTCGCGGGTCAGCGCCGCGATCTGGGAGATCGTGCTCTCCCGGTCGGCGGCCAGCAGCTCGCCCATGGCGGCCTGTTCCGCGGGTGACAGCGCGGCTTCGAAAGGAGGTTCGCCCATCGCCGTCCCGTCCGATCCCGATGCGGATCCGGTTCCCTGGCGGAAGCGGCCCGGCTCCGATGAAAAGCCGCCGACCTGCGGCTCCCTGTAGTTTACGGCCTTTCGAGGGACATCGCCGTCCACGGAACCGGCATGGTCAGGGATCATCCTCCGGGACCGAGCAGGCGGTCGAAGACGGCCCGCCGCTCGTCGAGGTAGGCGGCGTCCGCGAGGTACTGGACGTGGTGCCCGTCGGCCAGGTGGCCCGCGAAGGCCGCGTTACCGGCGTCGGCCTGGGCCCGCATGAAGTCCACCAGGGCGTGCAGGCGGGCGATGACGGTGTCGACCAGGCCGCTCCGGCCGGCGGCGCCGAGCCTGTAGCGGTCACAGAACAGGCGGGCGCGGCGGGCCTGTTCCGCTGCCGTGCCGAAGCCGTCGTTGTTGGCGGGCGCGGTGAGGGGGGCCCAGCGGTAGACGGCGTAGGCGACGTCCCACAGCCGGGGGCCGGGGTGGGCGGTGTCGAAGTCGATGATCCCGACCACCCGGTCGCCGTCGAGGACGCAGTTGTGCGGGGCGTAGTCGCCGTGGCAGACGACCTCGACGGGCGCGCGGGCGGGCAGCATCCAGCCGCCGGTCACGTCGCGGGCGTGTTCCACGGTGGCGTCGTGGTAGGAGCGCAGCAGCTCGGCGGCGCTCTCCAGCGCCTCGGTGGACGCGGCCGCGGGGGTGACCGGGTAGTTGCTGACCTCGCCCGGCAGGAAGTCGAGGATCTCGAAGCCGTCACCGGTCACCCCGTGCACCGCGGGCGACGCGGTGAAGCCCCGCGCCCGCAGGTGCCGCAGGAGACCGTGGACCGCGGGTGACCACGGCCCGGTCGGACGGCGCACGGTCGCGCCGATCCTCACCACCTCGTTGACGCCACCACCGGTCAGAACCTCCCGATCGGACATCCGCCGCCTTCCTCCGTGTTCCCCGCTTTTCGCGTACACGGACGATTCTGCAGCAACCAGACTGATCACGCCGGAGGCCGGAAGGGGGCCGTCGCGGTGGCGGGGGCGTCCCGCCACCGCGACGGCCCGATCACCGGCGGGCCGGTGCCAGAAGGCGAAGACCGGTGTCAGAAGGCGAAGACCGGTCCGGTCGCGGCGTACAACTCGCACCGGTTGCTGAACGTCCTGGAGTAACGGATCTGGCGGCCGTTCCAGAGACCGGTCGCGGTCGCCGTCACGGCGTCGTAGTACTGCGGGCATCCCCGCCAGGGAAGCCGGATGAGGGCCGGGTCACCCTGGGCACGGCTCAGCACCCCGCACGCGTCGGCCGCGCGGGGATGCGTGCCGTAGATCGGCGCACACCCGAGCCTGGCGCGTCGCGTCCTGCCCGTCTCCGTGACGGTGAGCGCGAGCTCCCTGCGGTACGGCCCGACGACCGGCCGGCCGCCGTCCGGCGGTATGACGATGGGCGGGACCGGGCGCGGGGGCCACGGGTCGGGACGCGGAGGCCACGGCGGCCACGGCGGCCTCGGGCGAGGCGGGGGCGGCTGGCCCCACGGTGGCCCGGGGTTCGGACGGGGCGGCCACGGCGGCGGTCCCGAGGTGGGCGGGGTCGGCTGCACCCACGGCGGCTCCGTCGGACGCTCGGGGCCGGGACGCGGTGGCCACGGAGGCGGTCCCGAGGTCGGCGGGGTCGGCCGCACCCACGACGGCTCCGTCGGACGCTCGGGGCCGGGACGCGGTGGCCACGGAGGCGGTCCCGAGGTCGGCGGGGTCGGCCGCACCCACGACGGCTCCGTCGGACGCTCGGGGTCAGGACGCGGTGGCCACGGAGGCGGGACCGGCCGTACCCAGGGCGGCTCCGACGTCGGAGGGCCGGGGTCCGGACGAGGCGGGCCGGGCGGCCACGGTGGCCACGGCGGCGGTCCCGAGGTGGGCGGGGTCGGCCGTACCCACGACGGATCCGTCGGCGACCCGGGGTCGGAAGGGGGCGGCCAGGACAGGTCGGGAGGCGGCGGGGTCGGCCGGCCCCGGGACGGCTCGGACGGCGGCGGTTCGGGGGCGGGGCGTGGCGGCCACGGCCTGGGCGGCGGCGGGATCCGGACGGCCGACAGGGCGGTGGCCCGGGCGAGCGGCGAGTCGCTCCCGTCGCCCGGTGGTCGCATGTCCGCGACGGCCGTACCGCCGGAGAGAAGGAGCCCGGCAGCAGCGGCCAGGCCAAGGATACGGTGCATAAGTTTCCCCGATAGATAGAAATATCGTAAATAACCGAAAATGAGGAGTTCGGATTATTCGAGGGGAGTGACTTATGTCCTGAACTGCAACGATGCTATGGCCGGGGCGTGGGGATGTCCCGCAGCGACTCGCCAGGGAATGCCACGGAATGCCGCGACCGGCCGTCGGGGGCACGGACGATTCACCGGGAAAAGGCCTCGCCGGGGGTGCCCGGCGCCCGTTCCTTCACCGGGGAAAGGCCTCACCGGCGGTCTCCGGCCCCCGTCCTCGCACCGCGGGAAGGACCCGCCGCGCGGATGGGACCGTGAACGCGGGGCGTGTGACCGCCCCGCGTCCGGATCACACGGATCACACGGATCGGCCGGTGACCCCGCCCTGGCCGCGACCGGCGCGGTTGACCGCGGAGATGACGGCCTTGAGCGCGGCGGCCGTGGTGTTCACGTCGATGCCGACGCCCCAGAGGGTCTGACCGCCGATCTCGCACTCGACGTAGGAGGCGGCCTTGGCGTCGGTGCCGGAGCTCATGGCGTGCTCGGCGTAGTCCAGGACGCGCACGCCGATGCCGATCGTGGACAGCGCGTCGCAGAACGCGGAGATCGGGCCGTTGCCGACCCCCTCGACCTCGCGGATCTCACCCTCCACGCGCAGGTCGGCGCCGATGGCGTCCTTCCCGTCGCCCCGGGAGGCGGTGCGGTGGGCCAGCAGGCCCAGACGGCCCCAGGAGGCGGCCGGGTTGGGCAGGTACTCGTCGGTGAAGACCTCCCACATCTGCGCCGCGTTCACCTCGCCGCCGAGCGCGTCGGTGCGGGCCTGCACGGCGCGGGAGAACTCGATCTGCAGGCGGCGCGGCAGGTCCAGGTGGTGGTCGGCCTTCATGATGTAGGCGACGCCGCCCTTGCCCGACTGGCTGTTGACCCGGATGACCGCCTCGTAGGTGCGGCCGATGTCCTTGGGGTCGATCGGCAGGTACGGGACGGCCCAGGCGAACTCCTCGACCGGGACCCCCGCCGCGGCCGCGTCGCGCTCCAGGTGCTCGAAGCCCTTCTTGATGGCGTCCTGGTGGGAGCCGGAGAAGGCGGTGTAGACCAGCTCGCCGCCCCAGGGGTGGCGCGGGTGGACCGGCAGCTGGTTGCAGTACTCGGTGACCCGGCGGACCTCGTCGATGTCGGAGAGGTCGATCTCCGGGTCCACGCCCTGGGAGAACAGGTTCATGCCCAGCGTGACCAGGCAGACGTTGCCGGTGCGCTCGCCGTTGCCGAACAGGCAGCCCTCGATCCGGTCGGCCCCGGCCATGTAGCCCAGCTCGGCGGCGGCGACGGCGGTGCCGCGGTCGTTGTGGGGGTGCAGGGAGAGCACGATCGAGTCGCGGTAGGCCAGGTTGCGGTGCATCCACTCGATCTGGTCGGCGTAGACGTTGGGCGTGGCCATCTCGACGGTCGCGGGCAGATTGACGATCACCTTGCGGTCGGGCGTGGGCTGCCAGACGTCGTTGACCGCGTCGCAGACCTCCACGGCGTACTCCAGCTCAGTGCCGGTGAAGGACTCCGGGGAGTACTGGAAGTAGATCTCCGTGTCCTCCATGTCGTCGGCCAGCTTCCTGCAGAGCTTGGCCCCCTCGACCGCGATCGCGGTGATGCCCTCGCGGTCCTGGCCGAAGACGACCCGGCGCTGCAGGGTGGAGGTGGAGTTGTACAGGTGGACGATGGCCTGCGAGGCCCCGCGTACCGACTCGAAGGTCCGTTCGATCAGCTCGGGCCTGGCCTGGGTCAGGACCTGGATCACCACGTCGTCGGGGATCAGGTCCTCTTCGATGATCTGCCGTACGAAGTCGAAGTCGGTCTGGGAGGCGGCGGGGAAGCCGACCTCGATCTCCTTGTAGCCCATCTTCACCAGCAGCTGGAACATCGTGAGCTTGCGCTGGGGGTCCATGGGGTCGATCAGCGCCTGGTTGCCGTCACGCAGGTCGACGGCGCACCAGCGCGGGGCCCGCTCGATGACCTTGTCGGGCCAGGTGCGGTCGGTCAGCCGGATCGGCTCGAAAGGCCGGTAGCGGCCGAACGGCATGGGACTGGGCTGCTGCTGCGGGTACATGCAAGGCTCCTCGACTGGGAAAACAATCGTGGCCGACGCGCATGGCTCGCTCCGCGACGAGGGAGCCGGCCCCTACAGGCCCTCGTCGCGGCAGCTAAGAAGCAGGCCGCGCAGCATGCACAGCACGTTAGCAGACTGTCCGGAATGCGGGGGCCTCGGTCTCAGCAGGCGGGACGCCGGATTCCGGCCGCATCGGCGCACCGGCCGGGACCTGCGACGATATGGCCTTTTCCTGATCGGATACAGTCCGAAGGGACGTCGACAGGAACAGTACGGGGGGACGGCCATGAAGGACGGCGACATTCTCGCCCACATCAACGAGCTCATCGCCGAGGAGAAGGAGCTCCGCGAGAGGCTCTCCGCGCACTCGATCTCCTCGGGCGAGGAGAACACCCGGATCAGGCATCTGGAGGAGGCCCTCGACCAGGCGTGGGACCTGCTCAGGCAGCGCCGGGCGCGCCGCGAGTTCGGCGAGGACCCCGACGTCGCGGCCCCCCGCCCGATCGACGAGGTCGAGGACTACCGCCAGTGACCTGACCACGGCCCGCGGACGACCCGGTCCCGGCCCGCGGGCGACCGGCACGCGGCCCGATCACGACCGGCAATCGACCGGCGATCGACCGGCACGAACGTCCTCCGGCACGGACGCACGGCACAGACCGCCCGGCACGTGGCGGCCGGCCCGGCCCCGGCCGGGCCGGAGCGGCCCGGAGCGGTCCTGTACGGTTCCGCGGTGTGGAACGAGAACTGGCGGGCCGGGGGCGGACGTGCTCATCCTTGGGGATGAGCGACCCTTTGCACGAGCGTGACCAGGCGGCGGCCGCGCTGGAGGCGGTGGCCCTGGCCGCCGGACCCTATCTCGGCTCCCTGGACGACCGTCCCGTCCACGACCACGGGGCCGACGATCTTCTCGACCTGCTCGACCATCCCCTTCCCGAGCACGGCGAGGGCACCATGGACACCGTCCGGCGGCTGCTGCACGTCGGCACCGGCGCGGCCACCCACTCCTCGGGCCCGCGGTTCTTCCACTTCATCGTCGGAGGCTCGACCCCGGCGGCCCAGGCGGGCGACTGGACGACCTCGCTGCTGGACCAGGCCGGAGGGCTCTGGCTGACCTCGCCGTTCGCAACCCGCGCGGAGACCGTCGTCCTGGGATGGCTGAAGGACCTGTTCGGGCTGCCCGCCTCGTACGGCGGGGTGCTGACCCCCAGCGCCACGTTCGCCAACCTCACCGGCCTGGCCTGCGCCCGGCAGTGGTGGGGGGAGCGGCACGGCGCCGATGTGGGGGCCGACGGGCTGGCGGGGCTGCCGAGGATGCCCGTGCTGGCCGGAGGGTACCTGCACCCCAGCAGCCGCAAGGCGCTGCAGATGCTCGGCTGCGGGCGCGACGGCGCGCGGATCCTGGCCGCGGACGAGACGGGACGGGTCGACCTGGCGGCCATGGACCGGGCGCTCGGCGAGATCGACGGCCCCGCGGTGATCATCGCGAACGCGGGCGAGGTGAACGCCGGGGACTTCGACCCCATCGACGACATGGCCGACCTGGCCGAGCGGCACGGCGCCTGGCTGCACGTGGACGGGGCCTTCGGGCTGTTCGCCGCGGCCTCCCCGCGCCTGTCGCACCTGGTCAGGGGGGTGGAGCGGGCCCACTCGGTCACCTCGGACGGGCACAAGTGGCTGAACGTGCCCTACGAGAGCGGTTTCGCCTTCGTCCGCGAGCCGGAGCTGATGGCCAGGTCGTTCGGCGCGTGGGGCGCCGCCTACCTGCCGCCCGGTGACGATCCGCACGTCAACTACAACGTGCTGGGCCCGGAGTCCTCCCGGCGGGCGCGGGCGCTGCCCATCTGGGCGACCCTGCGGGCGTACGGCAGGCAGGGGTACCGGCAGATGGTCGAGCGCCATCACGACCTGGCCCTGCGCCTCGGCGACGTCGTGGAGAAGGCCGACGACCTCGAACTGCTGGCTCCGGTACGGCTGAGCGTGGTCTGCTTCCGCTACCGGCCGCCGGGCGCCGGCGAGGAGGAGCTGGACGCGCTGAACGCGTGGATCGGCGCGGAACTGCTCGCCGACGGCCGCGTCTACGCCGGGACCACCACCTACCGGGGGGTCAAGGCGCTGCGACCGGCCATCTTCAACTGGCGGACCACCGAGGCCGACGTGGACCTGCTGGCCTCGATCGTCCGGGAGATCATCGAGCGCCGCCCGGCCTGATCCTCTCACCGTCCGGTGCCGGGCGGCCCTGGCAGCGGGGGTCGTCCGGGGTACGGACGGAGGCCGGGGCCAGCCAGGAGATCATGCTCTGCTCGACGTACCAGCCGTGCAGGTTCACCCACGTCCTGGGCACCTCCCCCGGGTCGGGGCAGAGCACCTTCGAGCGCAGCCGGTCGTTGCGGACGAAGCTGACCGCGCCGTCGCGGCCCAGCACGGTGGACATCTGGTCGTCGGTGGCGACCAGGTGTCCCACCACCACCTCGGTGGTGCCGCCCTCGTCGAACTGCACGGCGATCAGCGGGAGGATCGGCGCCCGCATCACGACCACCCCGACCAGGAGCGGCGTGAACACCGCCGTCGCGATCGCGATGCCGTGGGTCAGCACCCTGGCGGGCGCCACGGGCACCGGGCCGGTCAGCAGCGCCGCCAGCCCCGGCGGGAGCGTCAGCAGCAGCGCGGTCGCCACGTCCCGCTGGGCGAACGCGGCGACGATGGCCGGCCAGAGCAGCACGTACGACAGCACGCCCGCGATCACCGGAAGGCCGTAGCAGACCGCGGTGCGCAGCCCGTCGTGGCCGGGGAGGCGGTCGCGCACGGTCAGGCCCGCGAGGGCGAGGGCGAGCATCATCAGGGTCGGCAGGAAACGCAGCTGCCAGGTGCACACGCCCACCACGACGGTCAGGACCACCACCCAGCCGGGCAGCCGCCGCGCCGCGTGCACCAGCCACGAGGAGCGGCCCGTGCTGATCCAGTAGAGGGTGCCGAGCAACCGGCCGCCGACGCAGGCGACGGGCAGCACCCACAGCGTGGTCAGCAGGACCGCGCTCAGCAGTCCCAGCGGGCTGATGGTCTGCACGAGCAGCAGCAGCGTCTGGGTGTCCTGCCTGCTGGCGTACCAGAGCCGCATCACCAGCAGGACGATCGGGAAGACCGGCAGCAGCGTGAGGAACCACTCCTGGTTCCTCGGCGCGTCCCCGACCCGTGCCTCGTTCTTCAACGGGACGGGCAGTCCTGGACGGGCAGGGACCGCTCCCAGGGCCAGCGGCGCACCGGCGGGGGCAGCGCGCACGGCTGCTCGGCCTGGGCCACGTTCACCCGGGGGCTGGCCGACAGCAGCGGGTCGATGTGGTCGCGGTACGCGTTCTCCCAGCGGTGGTCCTGCGGGTCGGCGTAGGAACGGTAGAGCGCGAGGTCGACCAGGGTGCGCAGGGCCGCGTTGGACCCGGCGTTGACCGCCCACATCTCGGTCTTCTCCAGCGCGATGTCGTGGTGGCGCAGCTTCCCGCCGGAGCGGGCGACGAACCCGGCCAGCAGGGCGGCGTCGGTGGTCACCGCGTCGAAGTCGCCGTCCAGCAGGCCGCTCACGCAGTCGCTGATCAGGTTCTTGCCGGTGACGTCGGCCCTGGTCGCCCTGGCCAGCTCGCTCTCGGAGGTCGAGGTGCCGAGCGTGCAGACCTTCTTGCCCCCCAGCTGGCCCAGGGAGGTGATCGAGCCGGGGTACTCGGTCCTGGTCACCACCGACTGCTCGGTGAACAGGTACGGGGTGGAGAAGCCGACCGAGGGGTCGGCCTTGCGGGAGGGGGTCACGCTGAAGGTCGCGACCACCAGGTCGACCTTGACGAACCGGCCGTTGTCGTCCAGGGCCTGCATGCGCGCCCTGTCCTCGGTCTCGATCGCCAGGAACTCGACCTGGTCCGGCAGGTAGCCCAGGTCGGCCGCGATCATGTAGGCGATGTCGATGTCGAAGCCCTTGAAGGTGCGCCTTCCGGTCTGCTCCTGCAGCGCGATGCCGGGGGTGTCGACCTTCACGCCGACCCGGAGCCTGTCGCGGTCGAACAGGCCCGCCTTCTCGCGCAGCTCGGCCTCGGTGGGAGGGCCGTTCACCCAGGCTATGGACGCGGCGACCACGGCGGCGGCGAGCACCAGCGCGATCCAGGCGATCATGCGGAAACGCCGGAACCGCCGCACCCGGGGAGGTCCCGGCGCAGGTCCGGCGTACCCTCCCGCGAAGGCGCCGGGGTCGTCCGGATCGCCGGGGTCCCCGGGGGCCGCGTGATCGTCGGGGTCACCGGGCCCGCCGGGGACGCCCCCGGCGGGACGGTCGTCGTCACCGGTGTGACCGGCGCCGTCCCGGTCGTGCCGTTCGTGCCGTTCCGCGGGGGGCGGCACCTCCCGCGGCCGCGCTCCCCCGTCCGCAGGTCTCTCCGCCATCACACCCCCGGACTCCCTTTTTCCGAGTAGGTTATGCCGCCGTCATGCGCGGCGGGCGCTCCTTCACCAAGAAGAGATCAAACGCCTTTTCCCGGAAGGGAACCAGGCGGGAAATCCCCGGTGGGGCCGGGGAAATCCCCGCCCGGGGGGCATGGGGAAAAGGACGGGGTTCAGACGGTGAGAAGGCGGTGAATTCCCTCCTCGCGCAGATCCGCGGCCGCTCCGGAATGGACGACGTGCCCGGCGTCGAGAATGACGAACCGGTCGGCCAGCCGCAGCGCCAGGTCCAGGTACTGCTCGACCAGCAGGACCGACAGCCCCGTCGCGTGCAGCCGTTCGATCGCCTCCTCGATCTCGATGACGATCGACGGCTGGATGCCCTCGGTGGGCTCGTCCAGGATGAGCAGCTTCGGCCGGGTGACCAGGGCCCTGGCGATGGCGAGCTGCTGCTGCTGGCCGCCGGACAGGAACCCGGCGCGCCGCTTGAGCAGCGGCTTGAGCCGGGGGAAGGTCTCCAGCGCCTCCTCCAGCGCCTCCCTGGGCCCCTTGGCGGCCTCCAGCGTCACCTGGAGGTTCCCGAGCACGCTGAGCTGCGGGAAGGTCTCGTGGCCCTGGGGGACGTACGCCATGCCCAGGCGCACCCGCTCGTGCGGCGGCAGGCGCGTCACGTCGCGGCCCTCGAAGACGACCGTGCCCGCGGTGGCGGGCAGCACGCCCGTCACGGTGTTGAGCAGGGTGGTCTTGCCCACCCCGTTGCGGCCCATCACGCACATCAGCTGCCCGGGTTCGACCTCCAGGGACACCCCGAACAGCACCCGGGCCCTGCCGTACCCGGCGTCAAGTTCCCGTACCGACAGCATCGCTCCGCCTCCTTCCGAGGTAGACCTCCTGCACGCGCGGGTCGTCGCGGACCTGGTCCACCGACCCCTCGATCAGCACCCTGCCCTCATGCAGGACCGTGACCTGCGAGGCGTACCTGCGCAGGAACTCCATGTCGTGCTCGATCACGATCACCGTGTGGTCGCGCGCCACGGACGTCAGGAGCTCGCCGGTGCGCTCCCGCTCGTCCTTGGACATCCCGGCCACCGGCTCGTCCAGCAGCAGCAGCTTGGGCCGCTGGGTGAGCAGCATGCCGATCTCCAGCCACTGCCGCTGCCCGTGGGAGAGCACCCCGGCCGGGCGTCCGGCCAGGTCCTTCAGCCCGGTGGTCTCCAGCGCCTCGGCGACGGCGTCGGAGGTGCCGCGCCTGCGCCGGGCCAGCGACCACAGCGGGCGGCGGAACGAGGCGGCCAGGTCGAGGTTCTCCTCCACGGTGAGCTCCTCGAAGACCACCGAGGTCTGGAAGGTCCGCCCGACGCCGAGCCGGACGATCCTGTGCTCGCGCAGGCCGACCAGGTCGCGGCCGTCGAAGAGGACCTCGCCGGTGGTGGGACGGGTCAGGCCGGTGATCACGTCGATGAGCGTGGTCTTTCCGGCCCCGTTGGGACCGATCAGGAAGCGCAGCTCGCCCTCCCGCACGGTCAGGTCGACGCCGTCGACGGCCCGGAAGCCGTCGAAGACCACGCTCAGCCCGCGTACTTCCAGCATCGGGCTCATCGGACCTCCTCCATGACCCTGTCACCGGGGGTGTCCACGGGCGGGACCTCCGGGGACGGCGGGCGCTTCGACCGGCGGGCCAGGGCGTCGCGGGCCGAGGCCGCCAGGCCCCAGATCCCCCGCGGGGCGAGCGTCATGACCAGGATGAACAGCGCACCCTGAAGGTAGAGCCAGCCGTCGGCGAACTGCTCGCTGAAGGTCGTCTTGGCGTACCCCATGACGACCGCGCCGAGGACCGCCCCGGCCAGTGCGTACCTGCCGCCCACCGCGACGGCGACGACGAGCTCCAGGGAGGGCACCACGCCCAGCAGCGCGGGCGAGATGATCCCGACGACCGGCACGAACAGGGCCCCGGCGAGCCCGGCCATGCCCGCCGACAGCGCGAAGACGACGGTCTTGACCCGGGCCGGGTCGTAGCCGAGGAACCTGACGCGGTCCTCGCCGTCCCTGATCGCGACCAGCAGCCGTCCGAAGCGGCTGTTCACCAGGTGGCGGGCGCCCAGGTAGAGCAGGCCGGTGACGATCGCCACCACGATGTACAGCCCGCGCTGGGTGGAGTCGGCGGCCAGGTCCTGGCCGAACAGGTCGTAGAAGTTGGTCAGGCCGTTGGTGCCGCCGGTCAGGCCCTGCCGGCCGATGAGCAGGATGACGAACGCGGCGGCGAGCGCCTGGGTGAGGATCGCGAAGTAGGCGCCGCGGACCCGCTGGCGGAAGACCAGCAGGCCCAGCACGGTGGCGATCAGCATGGGCCCGAGCACGACCATGGCCAGCGCGAACACCGGGTTCGCGAACGGTCTCCACAGGGCGGGGAGCTGCTCGACGCCGCTCCAGACCATGAAGTCGGGCAGGTCGCCCTGGGCGTCCACCAGCTTCAGGTGCATGCCCATGGCGTAGCCGCCGAGGCCGAAGAAGACGCCCTGGCCCAGGACGAGCATGCCGCCCTGTCCCCAGGCCAGGCCGATGCCCAGGGCGACGATCGCGAAGCAGAGGTACTTGGCCAGCAGGCCGAGGCGGAAGGGTTCCAGCAGGAGCGGCGCGACGACCAGGGCGGCCACGGCCACCGCCGCGAAGACCCCCGGCCCCCTGAGGCGTGCGAGATTCACGTGAGTGCCCTCGATCGGAGTACGAACAGGCCCTGCGGCCTGAACTGGAGGAAGGCGATGACGGCGGCGAACACGATGACCTTCGCCAGGCTGGCGTCGGTCCAGAACTCGGCGTAGGAGTTGAGCAGCCCGAGCCCGGCGGCGGCGATCACGGCGCCGCGGAGCTGGCCGAGCCCTCCGGCGACGACCACCAGGAAGGCGTCGACGATGTAGTAGGTGCCCAGGGCGGGCCCGACCGGGCCGATGAGCGTGAGGGCCACCCCGGCGACCCCGGCCAGGCCGGAGCCGATGAAGAACGTGCGCTGGTCCACGTGGGCGGTGTCGATGCCGCTGACCGCGGCGAGCTGCCGGTTCTGCATCACGGCCTGCATCCGGCGGCCCTGGCCGGTGCGGTTCATGTACGCCCAGACGCCGACCACGGTGGCGATCGCCAGGCCGAAGATGAACAGCCGGTTGTAGGGCAGGGAGGCGATGCCGCCCTGCAGCCAGGCGGGAGCCTGGACCTGCACGTTGGGCGCCCCGAACAGGTCGCGGGCGAGTTGCTGGAGCACCAGGCTGACGCCCCAGGTGAGCAGCAGGGTGTCGAGCGGGCGGCCGTAGAAGTGCCGGATCGCGAGCCGCTCCAGGAGGAGTCCCATCAGCCCGGCGACCAGGAAGGCGACGGGCAGTGCGACGATCACGGCCATCCGGCCGGTGAGGTCCTGGAGCAGGTAGGCGGTGTACGCCCCGGCCATGATGAACTCGCCGTGGGCCATGTTGATCACGCCCATCTGGCCGAACGTGAACGTCAGGCCGATGGCGATGAGGAGCAGCACGGCGCCGATGGACAGGCCGATCGGCAGCTGGTTGAGAAACGCCTCCACCGGAGGTCCCCTTCCTGCGGGTCTCTGGCTCCGGGCCGGGCCGCGCCGCGGTGTGGGCGCGTCACGGTGCGGTCCGTGATCTGGTCACGGCCCGGTCCGGAGCCGGTCTGTGGGGGATCAGCCGTCGGCCAGGCCGCTCGCCCAGGGGTAGCCCTTGAGGTAGGGGTCGGGCTTGATCGGCTCACCGGAGTTCCAGACCTCCTTGATGAGGCCGTCGGGCTGGATCACCCCGATCCGGGCGGTCTTGTACATGTGCTGGTTCTCGCCGTCGATGGTGACCAGGCCCTCGGGGCGCTCCAGGGCGATGCCCCCGGCGGCCTTCCTGACGGCCTCGACCTCGACGGTCCCGGCCTTTTTGGCGGCCTCGGCCCAGAGGTAGACGGCGTTGTAGCCGGCCTCCATCGGGTCGGAGGTGACCTTGTCGGCGCCGTACTTGGCCTTGAAGGCGGCGACGAACTTCTCGTTCGCCGGGGTCTCGGTGGTCTGGTAGTAGTTCCAGGCGACCGGGTGGCCGGCGATGTTGTCGACGCCGATGCCCTTGACCTCCTCCTCGGCGACGCTCACCGACAGCACGGGCATCTCCTTCGCGGTGATCCCGGCGCTGGCGAGCTGCTTGAAGAAGGCGACGTTGCTGTCACCGTTGAGGGTGTTGAACACGGCGTCCGGCTTGGCCTGGACGACCTTGTTGGTCAGCGTGCTGTACTCGGTGTGGCCCAGCGGGGTGTACTCCTCGCCGAGGACCTCCATGCCGTTCGCGGCCGCGTACGCCTTGATGATCTTGTTCGCGGTGCGCGGGAAGACGTAGTCGCTGCCGACCAGGAAGATCTTCTTCTTGCCCTGCTCCTTGAGGTAGTCCAGGCCCGGGATGATCTGCTGGTTGGTGGTGGCCCCGGTGTAGAAGATGTAGGGCGAGCTCTCCAGGCCCTCGTACTGCACCGGGTACCACAGCAGGGCCTTGCTCCGCTCGAAGACCGGCAGCATCGCCTTGCGGCTGGCCGAGGTCCACCCGCCGAACGTGGTGGCGACCTTGTCCTGGCGGATGAGCTTGGTGGCCTTCTCCGCGAAGGTGGGCCAGTCGGAGGCGCCGTCCTCCACCACCGGGACCAGCTTCTTGCCGAGCACTCCCCCGGCGGCGTTGATCTCCTCGACGGCGAGCAGCTCGGCGTCCCTGACCGTCACCTCGCTGATGGCCATGGTGCCGCTCAGCGAGTGCAGGATGCCGACCTTGATGCCGTCCGCGTCACCGCCGGCGGCGGAGGCGGCGTTCCTGTCCGCGGGGGCCTCACCGCCACAGGCGGTCAGGGCTGTGGCCAGCGCGGCGACGAGCGCCGCGGAACGCCATGCTGAGTTCCTCATCGACTTTCCTCCTTGGCCGGTACGGCCCCCGCACCGATCTATCTGCCGCCAAGGTGACGGAGTGAGGTTTCCCGGTGAGTTCGCGGTTGTTAATTGCGCATGGCCGGGATTTCACCGGCGTGACAGGAGATGGCGGCGCGGAATTCACCCCGTCCGTTCCGCCGGTTCCGCCATTTCGTGATATCTACGTCGACAGACGCGGTGAGCCCTTCCGCGGAGGGGTCCCGGAAGGCGGTTCTGCCCGGTTCGGGAGGGTCGCGGCACCTGGAAACCGGCACGACATCGACGTGCAACACCGTGGAAACCACCGGTTCCTATGGTCCGGGAATGCGGCTCACACCACACGAGCAGGAACGCCTGCTCATCCACGTCGCCGCCGGGGTCGCCCGCGACCGCAGGTCACGTGGTCTCCGGCTCAACCACCCCGAGGCCACGGCGATCATCGCGTCCTTCCTGATGGAGGGGGCGAGGGACGGGCGCAGCGTCGCCGAGCTGATGGAGGCGGGACGCACGGTGCTCTCCCGTGACGACGTCATGGAGGGGGTGCCCGAGATGCTGCCGTCGGTGCAGATCGAGGCCACCTTCCCCGACGGCACCAAGCTCGTCACCGTCCACCAGCCGATCCCGTGAACACCGGCCGTCCCGCGGACGCGGGTCACCCGGTGGACGCGGCCGTGAACGCCGGCGATCACCCGAGCACCGGCCGACCCCGCGACCCGAGGAGCGGTGAGCCCCGATGAGACCCGGCGAGATCCTGTACGGCGACGAGCCCGTCCCGCTCAACCCGGGACGCGAGCGGATCGTCGTCCGCGTCGTCAACACCGCCGACCGGCCCGTCCAGGTCGGCTCGCACTACCACTTCGCCGCGTGCAACCCCGGCCTGGAGTTCGACCGGCAGGCCGCCTGGGGCACCCGGCTGGACGTGCCGGCCGGGACCGCGGTGCGCTTCGAGCCCGGCGTGGAGCGTGACGTGACCCTGGTGCCGATCGGCGGATCGCGGATCGTCCCCGGCCTCCGCCCGGAGTGGGCCGGACCTCTCGACGGGAGCCCCCGTGTTCATTGACCGATCCCGCTACGCCGCGCTCTACGGCCCCACCGTCGGCGACCGGATCAGGCTGGCCGACACCGACCTGCTCGTCGAGGTCACCGAGGACCTGTCGATGGGCCCGGCCGGGGCGGGTGACGAGGCCGTCTTCGGCGGCGGCAAGGTGATCCGGGAGTCGATGGGCCAGGCCAGGACCACCAGGGCGGAGGGCTCGCCCGACCTGGTGATCACCGGCGCGGTTGTCCTGGACCACTGGGGCGTGGTCAAGGCCGACATCGGGATCAGGGACGGGCGGATCGTCGCCCTGGGCAAGGCCGGCAACCCCGACACCATGGACGGCGTCCACCCCGACCTGGTCATCGGCCCCTCGACGGAGATCATCGCGGGCAACGGGAAGATCGTGACCGCCGGGGCGATCGACTCCCACGTCCACCTGATCTGCCCGCAGATCCTCGACGAGGCCCTCGCCGCGGGGGTGACGACCATCGTGGGCGGCGGCACCGGGCCCGCCGAGGGCACCAAGGCCACCACCGTCACCGGCACCTGGTACCTGGCCCGGATGCTGGAGTCGCTCGACTCCTACCCGGTCAACGTCGCGCTCCTGGGCAAGGGCAACACGGTCAGCAGCGAGGGACTGCTCGAACAGCTCCGCGCCGGGGCGTCGGGCTTCAAGCTGCACGAGGACTGGGGCACCACCCCGGCCGCCATCGACGCCTGCCTGTCGGTCGCCGACGCCACCGGCACCCAGGTCACGATCCACACCGACACCCTCAACGAGGCCGGGTTCGTGGAGTCGACGCTGGCCGCCATCGGTGACCGGACGATCCACGCGTACCACACCGAGGGCGCCGGGGGAGGTCACGCGCCGGACATCATCCGGGTCGCCTCCTACGGCAACATCCTGCCGTCCTCGACGAACCCGACCCGCCCGCACACCGTCAACACGCTCGACGAGCACCTCGACATGCTGATGGTCTGCCACCACCTCAACCCGTCCATCCCCGAGGACCTGGCCTTCGCCGAGTCCCGGATCCGGCCCTCCACGATGGCCGCCGAGGACGTCCTGCACGACATGGGCGCGATCTCGATGATCGGCTCGGACTCGCAGGCGATGGGCCGGGTGGGCGAGACGATCATCCGGACCTGGCAGACCGCGCACGTGATGAAGCGCCGCAGGGGCGCGCTTCCCGGCGACGGCCCCGCCGACAACCTCCGCGCCCGCCGCTACGTGGCCAAGTACACGATCTGCCCGGCCGTGGCCCACGGCCTGGACGGCGAGGTCGGCTCGGTGGAGCCGGGCAAGCTGGCCGACCTGGTGCTGTGGGACCCGGCGTTCTTCGGCGTCAAGCCGGACCTGGTGGTCAAGGGCGGGGTCATCGCCTACGCGCAGATGGGCGACGCCAACGCCTCCATCCCGACCCCGCAGCCGGTGATGCCGCGCCCGATGTTCGGCGCGGCCCCGGTCACCGCCGCGGCCACGTCGGTCCACTTCGTCGCCCCGCTGGCCATCGAGGACGGCCTCGCCGACCGCCTGGCCGTGCGCAGGCGCCTGCTGCCGGTGGCCGACGTGCGCCGCCGGGGCAAGGAGAGCATGCCGCTCAACGACGCCATGCCCAGGATCGAGGTGGACCCCGACACCTTCGCGGTCAGCGTCGACGGGGACCTGGTCGAACCCGCCCCGGCGGAGACCCTGCCGATGACCCAGCGCTACTTCCTGTTCTGACCGCACCGCCCGCCCGTCACGTCGAAGGAGGACCCGGAGCATGAACGCCGCCCTGCTGCTCCTGGCCGACTCCCGGCTGCCCGCGGGAGGTCACGGGCACTCGGGAGGGGTGGAGGAGGCGGTCAGGGCCGGCGCGATCGGGGACCTGCCCGGCCTGGCCGCCTTCCTGCGGGGCCGCCTGGCCACCGCGGGCCTGGTCACGGCCGCCCTGGCCGCCGCGGCCTGCGAGTTCGCCGCACACCTCGCCTCCGATCCCCCGGGCGCCGCGCGTCCCGGCGGCGTTCCTCCCGGCGGTGTCCGTCCCGGCGGTGTCCGTCCCGATGCCGCCCCCCTCGCCGCCGATCCCCCGGGGGCCGCTTCCGGCGCGCCCGTGGCGGACGGTGCCGGGTGGACGCGGCTGGACGCCGAGGCCGACGCCAGGATCTCCTCGCCCGCCCAGCGGGAGGCGAGCCGCACCCAGGGCAGGCTGCTGCTGCGGACCTCCCGGAGGATCTGGCCGTCACCGGTGCTCGACGCGCAGGCCGGGGCCGTACCCCAGGGCGTCCACCACCCCCTCGCGCTCGGCGCCGTGGCGGCGGTGGCCGGATGCTCCCCGGCCGAGGCCGCCCTGGCGGCGGCGTACACCTCGGTCACCGCGCCCGCCACCGCGGCGGTCCGGCTGCTGGGCCTCGACCCGGTCGCCGTCCACCGGCTGCTCGCCGACCTCGCCCCGGCCCTGGAACGGATCGCGACCACCGTCACCCCGGGTCCCCGCGACCCCTGCGACCCCCGCGACCCCCGCGACCCCCATGCCCACCACGGCCCGGAGGTCTGGGAGGCGTTGCCCGCGCACGCCGCCCCGGCCCTCGACCTGCTCGCCGAACGCCATGTCCGCGCGGATCTACGGCTTTTCGTCTCCTGACGACCATCTGGAAGGACGGTGACCCCCGTGGGCGCCAACCATGACGACCATCACCACGCGGCCGACCCGCACGGCCGGGCCCTGCGCCTGGGGATCGGGGGCCCGGTCGGCAGCGGCAAGACCGCGCTGACCGCGGCGCTGTGCCGCACCCTCGGCCCGGCCATGCGCCTGGGCGTGGTGACCAACGACATCTACACCACCGAGGACGCCGACTTCCTGCGCCGGGCCGGGGTGCTCGACCCGGAACGGATCGCCGCCGTGCAGACGGGCTGCTGCCCGCACACCGCGATCCGCGACGACATCGCGGCCAACCTCGACGCGGTGGAGACCCTGGAGGAGCGCTTCGGCCCGCTGGACCTGGTGATCGTGGAGAGCGGCGGCGACAACCTCACGGCCACCTTCAGCCGGGGCCTGGCCGACCGGCAGATCTTCGTGCTGGACGTGTCCGGTGGCGACAAGGTCCCCCGCAAGGGCGGCCCCGGCGTGACCACGGCCGACCTGCTGGTGGTCAACAAGACCGATCTGGCCCCCATGGTCGGCGCCGACCTCACGGTCATGTCACGCGACGCGGCGGCCGTACGGGAGGGCCGGCCCGTGCTGTTCACCTCGATCCGGGAGGACCCGAACGCGTACGCGGTCTCCGAGTGGGTCAGCGGCCTCGTCGAGTCCTGGGCCCACGAGCACTCGCACGCCTGATCCCGTGTCCGCCCCCGACCCCGCTCCCCTCACCTT
The DNA here is from genome assembly GCF_039534895.1 of Streptosporangium longisporum. Classification (NCBI taxonomy): domain Bacteria; kingdom Bacillati; phylum Actinomycetota; class Actinomycetes; order Streptosporangiales; family Streptosporangiaceae; genus Streptosporangium; species Streptosporangium longisporum. The sequence continues at coordinate 60,231 of NZ_BAAAWD010000022.1, forward strand.
CCGCGTCCCGCCTCCCGCGACGCTCCCCGCGCCCGGCCCCGCCCCTGACCGGGTCCCGGGCCGTTCGCCCGTCCCCGTCCCGCAGAGCCACGCCCCGCAGGGCCACGTCCCGCAAAGCACCGCCCGGCAGAGCCCTCCCCCGCAGGGCTCTCCCGCGCAGGGCTCTCCCCCGTCGGTGGCCGGGCGGCCGGGACGGCGGTCGATGAGGGCGCGCGCGGCGATCGTCACCGCCCGGGACACCGGCGGCCGGACCGTCCTGGCGACCATGCGGTCCAGCCCGCCGCTCACGGTACGGACGACCGCGCCGGGCCGGGTCCACCTGGTCTCCACCGCGGCGGGCCCGCTGGGCGGGGACGACCTGGCCCTCGACATCGAGGTCGCGCCGGGCACCGCGCTGGAGGTGCGGTCGGTGGCGAGCACACTGGTGCTGCCCGGCTCCACGGACGCCGAGTCCGTGATGACGGTCACCGCCCGGGTCGGCGCCGGTGCCCGCCTGCTGTTCGCGCCCGAGCCGACGGTGCTCGCCGCGGGCTGCCGGCACCGCCTGGTCGTCCGGCTGGAGCTGGCCGAGGACGCCCGGGTGCACTGGCGCGAGGAGATCGTCTTCGGCCGGTACGGCGAGCGGCCCGGCCGCTGTCACTCGCGCTTCGACGCCGTCCTCGGCGGGGTTCCGCTGCTCCGGCAGGAGTTCGTGGTGGGCGACCCGGAGATCGACGGCAGTTCCGCCGTCTACGGCGACGCCCGGTGCGTGGGGAGCACCCTGATCACCGGCAGGGCACCGGAGGCCGTGACCGGGGACGGCTGGGCCGTCCTCCCGCTGGCCGGTCCCGGCACCCTGGTCTCCGCCCTGGGCCGGGACGCGGTCGAGCTGCGACGGCGGCTGGAGGAGGGAGAGGGGACGGTCACCGGCCACCACTGAACGTGGCGGTCCCGGAAGAACGCCCGGAGACGGCGTCCGGGACGGTGACCCGCCGTCAGTCGTAGAAGCCCAGGCGGCGGAGCTGCTTGGGGTCGCGCTGCCAGTCCTTGGCGACGCTGATCCGCAGGTCGAGGTAGACGCGGGTGCCCAGAAGCGCCTCGATCTGCGTCCGGGCACGGCTGCCGACGTCCTTGAGCCGCGACCCCTTGTGCCCGATCACGATGGCCTTCTGGGACGGCCGCTCGACGAACATGTGGGCGTAGATGTCCAGCAGGTCGTCACGACCCTCCCTGGGCAGCATCTCGTCGACGACGACCGCGATCGAGTGCGGCAGCTCGTCGCGGACGCCCTCCAGCGCCGCCTCCCGGATCAGCTCGCCCACCAGCACCTGCTCGGGCTCGTCGGTGAGCTGCCCGCCCTCGTACAGGGGCGGGCTCTGCGGGAGACGCCGGACCAGCACGTCGGCCAGCACGTCGAGCTGCTCGCCGGAGCGCCCGGAGACCGGGACGATGTCGTCGAAGTCGGCGAGCGCGGAGACCGCGAGCAGCTGCTCGGCGATCTGTTCCCGGGTCGCCAGGTCGCACTTGGTGACCACGGCGACCACCGGGGTCTTCTTGATGCCCGCGAGCTTCTCGGCGATGAACCGGTCCCCCTTGCCGACGGGCTCGTTGGCGGGCACGCAGAAGCCGATCACGTCGACCTCGGTGAGGGTGGACAGCACCAGGCTGTCCAGCCGCTCGCCCAGGAGCGTGCGGGGCCGGTGCAGGCCCGGCGTGTCGACGATGATGAGCTGGGAGTCGGGGCGGTGCACGATGCCGCGGATGGCCCGGCGGGTCGTCTGGGGCTTGGAGGAGGTGATCGCCACCTTCGTGCCGACCAACGCGTTCATCAGCGTGGACTTGCCGACGTTGGGCCGGCCGACGAAGCAGGCGAAACCGGCATGGAAATCAACAGCTGAGGAACTCACGCCAACCATTGTCCCCGATGCCGGACTCAGCTCTGACGCGGCGTTCCGTCCAGGCCGGCCACCAGCACGGTCCGGCCGCCGAGCTCGCGGACCACCCGGCCGTCGGCCTCGGAGGGCCCCTCGCCCGCGGTGACCAGGGCGGCGGCCTCGAGCGACTCCGCCCCGCTGGACACCGCCATCGCCACGGCGACCTGGAGCGCCGACAGCGTCAGCGACGGCAGCGCCACGTTGGTCGCCGCGTAGGTCCTGCCGGTCTCGTCCCGTACGGCCGCGCCCTCGGCGGCGCCGTTACGGGCGCGGGCGGAACGGGCCAGCACGATGATCTTGTTGTCCTCGGGGCCGAGGGTCGCGTCGCTCACGGCACAAGGGTATTCAGCCCCCGGCGTCCCGGGCGACACGGGACCGCCCCCGCCCCCGTCCCCACCCCCGTTCACCGGGATCGCCCCTGCCCCGGCGGCCCTGTCACGTCCGCCGGGATCACCCCGACCCGGCCCCGCCGCGTCCCCGTCGGGAACCCACGCCCGAGGCCCCCGCGACCATCGGGTTCAGGCGGCGACCTCGTCGACCAGCAGGCCGGCCAGCTCGCGGGTGCGCGCGGCGTCGACGTCCCGGACCCCGGCGTGCACCAGGGAGACCAGCGTGCGGCCGCTGACCGCGAAGACCAGGTGGATCTCGTACGGGTAACCGTTCAGCCTGCCGCTCAGCCTCCTGGCCTGGATCTCGCCGTCGATCCCCTCCAGGTCCAGGCCGGAGACGCGCAGGGCAGTGCTCCTGCCCGCCATCCGGGCGCGCGCCACCGGGCAGTCGGACAGCGCGTCGGTGAGCGCGTCGAAGTGGCTCGCGGCGTCGTCGCCCCCGTAGGAGGCCAGGGCGAACCCGGCCAGCTCCCCGAGCCCGTCCCCCTGGTAGGCCACGGCCGCCCGCGCCCCGAGCGCCCGTTCCGGCGGCCTTCCCGCGGCGGCGTCGAGGACGAGGCGGCAGTCCTCGTCGAGCGGCCGGAACGGGGCCTGCCAGCCGTCCCGCGGGCGGGTCGAGAACCCCTCCGGCAGGTCCCTGGCCTCGTCGAGCAGCGCCCGCAGCCGCCTCAGCTCCGCGGTGCCGTCCACGGCGCCCTCCTGTGACCCGGCGCAGCCGGCCGTCACCCCGCCGACGAGCCCGTACAGGACCGCGAAAACCACGATGCGCATCCCCCGCGTCATGACCGTTCCCCCGAATGTCATGTGCGGAGCGTCTCCGTCCCCGCCGACTGGCTTCCTTCCCCGTCGGCAAAAGCGGCAATCCTTAGGAAACGCCTAAGGGTGTCCTCAACCGTATTTCACGGTCGAGAACACCCTCAAGCGAGCCGCGCAGAGCAGCCTCGGAGCACTGCGCGACTCTTCTCCCCCGGGGCCGTCCTCGACGCCGCGAACCCCTCCGGGCGCCGGGACGTCCCCCGCCGACTCCCGCGCGACCGGGTGCCGTGTGAGAAGCATCCCGCGCGCGACTTGCAGAACGGTTGTCGGTGACTTGAGAGCGCGGCCGGCGCTGCCCGTCACTGGTCGGCAGGTGCCGGGACCGCCTCGTCCTCCGCGGGCACGAACCTGGTCACCAGGACCGTGCCGATCCGGTTACGCCGTCCGGCCAGGCTCTCGGCCGTCAGGCTGAGCCCCCCGACCACGGCATGGGAACCGGCGATCGGCACCCTGCCCAGCGCGTGCGCCAGCAGGCCGCCGACGGTCTCGACGTCGTCGATCTCCAGTTCGATGCCGAACAGGTCCTCCAGGTCGCCGACCGGGAGCCTGGAGGTCACCCGGACCGCCCCGTCCTCCAGCGGCTCGACCCGGGGGGCCTCCTGGTCGTACTCGTCGGCGATCTCCCCGACGATCTCCTCCAGGATGTCCTCGATGGTGACCAGACCGGCCGTGCCGCCGTACTCGTCGATGACGATGGCCTGGTGGATCTGCCGCGCCTGCATCTCGCGCAGCAACTGGTCGATCGGCTTGCTCTCCGGCACGTAGGTGGCCGGGCGCATCAGCGACTCCACCGGTTCGGCGCGGCCCTCGTCGCCGGTGTCCTGCACCCGGCGCGCGATGTCCTTGAGGTAGGCGATGCCGATGACGTCGTCCTCGTTCTCGCCGACCACCGGGATGCGGGAGAAACCGCTGCGCAGGGCCAGCGAGAGCGCCTGGTTCAGCGTCTTGCCGCGCTCGATGAACACCATGTCGGTACGGGGCACCATGACCTCGCGGACCAGGGTGTCCCCGAGCTCGAAGACCGAGTGGATCATCTCCCGCTCGTCGGGCTCGATGACCCTGCGCTCCTCGGCCAGGTCGACCAGGTCGCGCAGCTCGGCCTCGGAGGTGAAGGGCCCCTCGCGGAAGCCCTTGCCGGGCGTCACCGCGTTGCCGAGCAGGATCAGCAGCTTGGGCAGGGGACCGAAGATCCGGGTCAGCCCGTACACCAGGGGCGCGCTGGCGAGTGCGATCGGCTCGGCGTGCTGGCGGCCCAGCGTGCGGGGCGAGACCCCGACGATCACGTAACTGACGACGATCATGACGGCCGCGGCCGCCGTGTAGGCCCAGCCCTGGTCGCCGAGCCAGTCGATGAAGAGCAGCGTGGCGATCACCGTGGCGATCAGCTCGCAGCTCAGCCGGAGCAGCAGCAGCAGGTTCAGGTAGCGCGGCGGGTCGGCGACGATGGCCTGCAGGCGCACCGCGCCCCGCCGCCCCTCGCGGACGAACTCCTCCGCGCGGACCCGTGAGATGCGGGTCAGGGCCGTCTCCGCGCTGGCGATCAGCCCGCCGACCACGACGAGCAGGATCGCCGAGAACAACCACCCGTTGGCGAGGTTCACCGCTGGGTGCGCACCTCCCGCCATGACTCAAGAAGCTCTCCCTGCAGGGAGAACATCTCCTTGTGCTCCTCGGGCTCGGCGTGGTCGTAGCCGAGCAGGTGCAGGATGCCGTGCGTGCACAGCAGCTCCAGCTCGGCCTCGGTACCGTGACCGGCCTCGGCCGCCTGCTTGGCGGCCACCTGCGGGCAGAGCACCACGTCGCCCAGGAGCGCCGGGTCGGTGGGCGCGTCGCCCTCCTGCCGGGCGCCCGCGCCCGGACCGGGACGCAGCTCGTCCATCGGGAAGGCGAGCACGTCCGTGGGCCCCGGCTCGCCCATCCACTGCTCGTGCAGCACGGACATGGCCTCCTCGTCGACCACCAGGATCGACAGCTCGGCCAGCGGGTTGATGCCCATCCGCTCCAGCACGTACCCGGCCAGCGAGACGACGCCGCCCTCGTCGATCTCGACGCCGGACTCGTTGTTGACCTCGACGCTCATCGGCCGTCTCCCGCTCCCCGGCCGCCGTGCCCCCCGGGGACGGGCGCGAACGCCCTCATGTCCTCTCCCGGGGACGCTGCTTGCCGGCCATTCCCTTGATCTGCGGCGCGCTCTGGCGCTGCGCCTCGTCGTAGCGCCCGTAGGCGTCCACGATGTCGCCCACCAGCTTGTGCCGCACCACGTCGGCGCTGGTCAGACGGGAGAAGTGGATGTCCTGGACGCCGTCGAGGATGTCCTGGACGACCCGCAGGCCGCTCTGCGTGCCCCCGGGAAGGTCGACCTGGGTGACGTCACCGGTGACGACGATCTTCGAGTTGAAGCCGAGCCGGGTCAGGAACATCTTCATCTGCTCCGGCGAGGTGTTCTGCGCCTCGTCCAGGATGATGTAGGCGTCGTTGAGCGTACGGCCGCGCATGTAGGCCAGGGGCGCGACCTCGATCGTGCCCGCGGCCATCAGCCGGGGGATCGAGTCGGGGTCGAGCATGTCGTGCAGCGCGTCGTACAGCGGCCGGAGGTAGGGGTCGATCTTCTCGTAGAGCGTGCCGGGCAGGAAGCCCAGCCGCTCGCCCGCCTCCACCGCCGGGCGGGTGAGGATGATCCGGTTGACCTTCTTCTCCTGGAGGGCCCTCACGGCCTTCGCCATGGCGAGGTAGGTCTTGCCGGTGCCCGCCGGGCCGATCCCGAAGACGATGGTGTACTTGTCGATCGCGTCGACGTAGCGCTTCTGGTTCACGGTCTTCGGGCGGATGGTCCGGCCCCGCGAGGAGATGATGTCCAGCGAGAGCACCTCGGCGGGACGGTCGGAGGTCATCCGCAGCATGGCGATGCTGCGCTCGACCGCGTCCGCCGTCAGCTGCGCGCCTCCCCGGACGAGCTCGGACATCTCCTCGAAGAGCCGCACCACGGTGCTGCTCTCCTCGGGGCTTCCGGTGATCGTGATCTCGTTGCCCCGGACGTGGACGTCGGCGCGGAAGGCGCCCTCGATGACGCGCAACAGCTCGTCGCGCGAGCCCAGCAGGCTGACCATCGACTGATCGTCCGGAATCACCACCTTCGCCTGGGTGCGGCCGGAGCCCCTGGACTTGGACGGCGTTCTGCTGGAATCGTTTGTCTCGGACATGAGCGGGCCTTACGGCCTGTTCGCCTCCAGATATAGGCGCGGAACTTCACCGCCATGGTATCCGCCATCGCGACGATCGCGCCTATCGGTTTTCAGCCGGGCGGCCAGTTCAGCCCGCGCCCGCCGATCACGTGTCCGTGCACGTGGAAGACGGTCTGACCGGCCTCGGGACCGGTGTTGAACACCAGCCGGTAGCCCGTCTCGGCGACGCCCTCCAGCCGGGCGACCTCGTGCGCGGCGGCGAGGACCTCCTCGGCCAGGCCGCCCCCGGCGGCGGCCAGGGCCGCGACGGTCGGGTGGTGGTCCCTGGGGATCACCAGCACGTGGGTCGGCGCCTGGGGGTCGACGTCACGGAAGGCCACGGTGCGGTCGGTCTCGTGGACGATCTTCGCGGGGATCTCCCCGGCCACGATCCGGCAGAACAGGCAGTCGGCTTCGCTCACCATGCAGGCACCTTACCGCCGAGGACGTTGCGAATCGGTGATGGTTCCGGTCGGCAAACAAAGATCCACCCGGATATGGTGGATGTGCAAAACTTCAACCACGACAGCCCTTTGCGCGCAGCACCATATGGCCGCCTGGCGAGGACACGACTGGGTCATGCCCCCTAATGAACCGGAAGAGCGTAAACCCTCTGGGAAGGCCAAGCGTCCCACTGATGTGACCACCGAGACCCTCGTGGCCGACAGGTCGCTCGGGGCGGTGCCCGTCGGATGGGATGCCGACATGGCCGTTACCGCGCTCTACAGCGCGCACTACCGGTCTCTTGTCCGGCTTGCCGTCCTGCTCGTCCGCGACATGGCAACCGCGGAGGAGGTCGTGCAGGACGCGTTCGTCGCCATCCATGGCGCCTGGCGTCGCCTGCGCGACACCGACAAGGCACTGGCCTACCTGCGACAGTCGGTCGTGAACCGATCACGTTCGGTGCTTCGGCACCGGGCGGTCGTCGAGAAGTACGCGCCCAAGGGCATGCCCGACGCGCCGAGCGCCGAGAACGGCGCGATCGGCGAGTTCGAACGATCCGCCGTCATCGAGGCGCTGCGCGGGCTGCCCGCACGCCAGCGGGAGGCCCTGGTCCTGCGTTACTACGGAGATCTGTCCGAGGCTCAGATCGCCCACGCGATGGGCATCAGCAAGGGCGCGGTCAAGAGCCACACGGCTCGCGGCATGGCCGCCCTACGAACCTCACTGGAGCAACTGTCATGACCGACTCCCCGGATGAGTACGGCGAGCTCCTTCGCCGTGCGCTCAACGCGGAGGCGAACTCGGTCGTTCCCTCCCCGGACGGGCTGGAGATCATCCGCACCCGCATCGAACGGCGCGGGATCCGCGGGCTGATGTGGTGGCGCGCCGGGGTCTCCGTCGCGGGCGCCGTCCTCGTCGCGTCCACCGTCGTCATGGTGGTGCCCGAGCTCCGCGAGCGGGTGATCCCCTCGGTGGACGCCGGGCAGGTCAACTTCACCGAGTCGACCCCGCCCGACGGGTCGGCCACCTCGCGTCCCCCGGCCCCCTCGACACCGGCCGCCTCGAACCCGGCCCCGCTCCCGATCGTCTCCCGGTCGGCGACCCCGCCCGCGCCGGAGCCCACGTCCTCCAGGAGCGCCACCGCGAGCCCTAGGCCGTCCGCCAGGCCGACCTCGACGACGGCGAAGCCCCGGCCCACGCCGACGCCCCCCTGCCCCACCCCGCTGGACGGCGAGCCCATCGAGGGCGGAGAGGGCGCCGAGCCCCCCGAGTGGTGCGAGGACGCCTCGGCGACGGCCACGCCGACGCCCACGCAGAGCCCCTGCTCGGCGGAGGACTGCTCGCCGGGCAACGAGGTGTCGCCCCCGACGCCGACCGAGCCGGCCACCCCCGTCCCGACCCCGACCGGCACCTAGCCGTCACCGGGCCGGTCCCGATCGTCGTCCGGCCGTCGTCCGGTCGCTTTCACCGGCCGGCCGGTGTCATCGGCGGACCGGTGTCGTCGGCGGGTGTCGCCCGGCGTTCGTCGCGGGGCGGCGTCCCGGGTCACCAGCGGCCGCTGCGGGCCTGGAGCACCGCCGCCGCGACGACCCCGGCCGTCGAGGTGCGCAGCACCGTCGGGCCGAGCAGCACCGGTGACGCCCCGGCCTCCCGGAACGCGGTGATCTCCTCCGGGGAGATCCCGCCCTCCGGGCCGACCACCACGACGATGTCGCCGCCCGCGGGGAGCGCGAGGCCGGACAGCGCGAGGGCCGCCTCCTCGTGCAGGACGACGCCCAGCGCCGCGGCCGAGAGCAGGCCGGCGACCTTCGCGGTGGTCGCGAGCTCCGTCACCTCCGGCAGGTGGAAGCGGCGGGACTGCTTGCCCGCCTCGCGGGCGGTGGAGCGCCAGCGGGCCAGCGCCTTGGCCGCGCGCTCGCCCTTCCACTGGGTGACGCACCTGGCGGCGGCCCAGGGGACGATCACGTCGACCCCGGCCTCCGTCATCATCTCCACGGCCAGCTCGCCCCTGTCGCCCTTGGGCAGCCCCTGGACCACGACCAGCCGCGGGGAGGGCGCCGGCAGGTCGTGGCGGCGCAGCACCTCGACCCGGAGCGAGTCCTTGCCGGCCTCGACCACCACGCATTCGGCGACGAGGCCCGCACCGTCGGTCAGGTCGAGCCGTTCCCCGGCCCGCAGCCGCCGTACGGCCGCCGCGTGGCGTCCCTCGGGGCCGCCGAGCACGAACTCCGTCCCGGCCGCCCCGGCCAGGTCGGCGCGCTCGGCCAGGAAGACCGGAACGCTCATGACGCGCCGGGCCGGGCCTGCCCGGCCGATGGGGCCGACCGTCGAGTCGACCTGGTCGGTAAGGGCATTGGGAGCGCTGTCCGGGTCATCTCGTCAGCGGCCGTTGAAGGCGTCCCGCAGCCGGGAGAAGAAGCTCTGCTGGCCGGGCGCGAACTTGCCCGGCGGGCGCTCCTCGCCGCGGAGCCTGGCGAGCTCCCTCAGGAGCTCCTCCTGGGCCGCGTCCAGGCGGGTGGGGGTCTCCACGTTGACGTGGATCAGCAGGTCACCGCGGCCGGTCTCGTTCAGGCGCTGCACCCCGCGGCCGTAGAGCGGGATCGTCTGCCCGGACTGCGTGCCGGGACGGATGTCCAGCTCCTCGGCGCCGTCCAGCGTCTCCATGGTCAGGATGGTGCCGAGCGCCGCCGCGGCCATCGGGATCTGCACGGTGCAGTGCAGGTCGTCGCCACGCCGCTCGAAGGTGTCGTGGGGGCGCTCGACGATCTCCAGGAACAGGTCGCCGGGGGGGCCGCCACCGGGACCGACCTCGCCCTCACCGGCGAGCTGGATGTGGGTGCCGTCCTCGACACCGGCCGGGATGCGGACCTTGATGGTCCGCCGGGTACGGACCCGGCCGTCGCCCGAGCACTCCTGGCAGGGGTTGCGGATGATCGAGCCGAAGCCGCCGCACTGGGGGCAGGGACGCGACGTCATGACCTGGCCGAGGAAGGACCGGGTGACCTGGGAGACCTCACCGCGTCCGTGACACATGTCACAGGTGTCGGGGTGGGTCCCGGCGGCGGCACCGGAGCCGGTGCAGACCTTGCAGACCACCGCGGTGTCGACGACCAGCTCGCGGGTCGTGCCGAAGCCCGACTCCTGCAGGTCCAGCTCGACCCGGATGGTGGCGTTACGCCCGCGACGGGCGCGCGACCGGGGCCCCCGGCCGCCTCCGGCACCGGCGGCGCCGAAGAAGGCGTCCATGATGTCGCTGAACGGGAACCCCGCGCCGAAGCCTCCGGCCCCCGGGCCGCCCGAGGAGAACGGGTCGCCGCCCATGTCGTACATCTGGCGCTTGCTGGAGTCGGAGAGGACCTCGTAGGCCTGCGTGATCTCCTTGAACCGCTCCTGGGTCTCAGGGTCGGGATTGACGTCGGGATGCAGCTCTCGCGCCAGGCGGCGATAGGCCTTCTTGATCTCTTCCGCACTGGCGTCACGGCGCACCCCGAGGGTGCCGTAGTAGTCGCTCTTAGCCACTTTTCGTTGACCTCTTAGGATGCAGCCAGGATCTGGCTGACGTAGCGTGCCACCGCGCGCACCGCGCCCATCGTGACCGGGTAGTCCATACGCGTCGGGCCCAGCACACCGAGCCGGGCCAGTTGCTTGTCCCCAGAACCGTATCCGGCGGCGACGATGGACGTGCCCTGGAGTCCGGTATAGGGGTTCTCCGAGCCGATCCGCACGGTCAGCGCCGACAGGTCGGAGGTCTCACCGAGCAGCCGCATGAGCACGACCTGCTCCTCCAGGGCCTCCAGCACGTCGCGGAGGCCGACGGTGAAGTCGGCTCCCGCCAGGTTGGCGGCCCCGGCAAAAACGATCTTCTCATCGTGCTTCTCCACCAGCGACTCCAGCAGCACCGACAGGATCGTGGCCGCGAGCGGCCGGTCCTCGGGCGAAAGCCGCTCGGGCAGGTCGGCGACCCTGTCGGGGACGCCGCTGAGCCCGCACCCGTCCAGGGAGGTGTTGAGCACCGCGCGCAGGTGGGCCACCCGCTGCTCGTCGGCGACCTCGGGCAGCTCGACCACCCGCTGCTCGACCCGGCCGGTGTTGGTGATCAGCACGAACATCAGCCGGTGCTCGCTCAGCGGCACCAGCTCGACGTGGCGGACCGCCGAGTTGGTCAGCGTCGGGTACTGCACCACGGCGACCTGGCGGGTCAGCTGGGCGAGCAGCCGCACCGTCCGCATGACGACGTCGTCGATGTCCACGGCCCCGGCCAGGAAGCTCTCGATGGCCTTGCGCTCGGCGCTGGAGAGCGGTTTCACCTGGGACAGCCGGTCGACGAAGAGCCGGTAGCCCTTGTCGGTGGGCACCCGGCCGGCGCTGGTGTGGGGCTGGGCGATGTATCCCTGTTCCTCCAGCACGGCCATGTCGTTACGGATCGTCGCCGGTGAGACCCCCAGGTTGTGCCGGTCCGCCAGCGCCTTGGAACCCACCGGCTCGTTGGTGGACACGTAGTCCTCGACGATGGCGCGTAGCACCGCGAGCTTCCGGTCGTCGACCAACGTGGTCACCTCCCTGCCTGCGTCCGAGGGAAACACGAGGTCTGGCACTCTGTGTTCCCGAGTGCCAAGTGTACGGCCCCGGCGCGAAAGGCGCGATAAGCAAGAGCTGCGGATGGTCCCGCCAAGCCGTTGTTAAGTCAACTGCTATCGCGATCCAAGGCGAAGCCACCACAATCCGTATATGTCCAAAGATTTTGGTTCTTTCCCGGGAGGCGCGGCCGGTGACCCCGGTCACGGCGCCCCCCAGCAGCCATATGGTCCACCCGGCGGGCAGCCGTACGGACAGCCCGGGTACGGGGGCGGGCCGGGCCCGCAGCCGTACGGCCAGCCGGGTCAGCAGCCGTACGGTCAGCCGGGCCAGCCGGGTCAGCCGGGCCAGCAGCCCTACGGCCAGCCCGGTCAGCCGGGTCAGCCCGGTCAACAGCCCTACGGCCAGCCCGGTCAGCAGCCCTATCACCAGGGTGGGCAGGGTCACCCGTCGTACCCGGGCGGGCAGCAGCCCTACCAGGGCGACCCCTCCTACGGTCACGCGCCTCCCGGGTACGGCACCCCGCAGGGACCGCCGTCCACGGGGAAGACGGGGAAGATCAAGCCCGGCATCGGGTGGATCGTCGGGGCCTGGCTGGTCGCCGCGCTCAGCGTCGTCGTCGGCATCGCAGGGTTCGCCGGGGGCCTGTCCGGCGCGGTCGACTCCGCCCCCAAGACGTCGTTCGTCCCCGGCCAGGAGACGACGGTCAGGCTCGATCCCGCCGACAAGCCCGCCCTCTACGTCTCCACCGCCGGCCCCACCCGGTTCGAGTGCTCCCTCACGGGCGGCACCGGCACCCCGAGGCTGCAGAAACCGGCCGGGCGGACGACCGTCTCCGGGGCGAACGGCATCTCCTGGGAGCTGGGCCTGCGGATCGGCGTGGACAAGGCGGGCGACTACCGGATGACCTGCGCCGCCGACCCGGCCGAGGGCACCACGTTCGGCGTGGGCCGGGAGTTCGCCACCGGAGCGCTGGTGGGCGGGGTGGTCGCCCTGTTCGCGGTGCCCGGCGTCGGCATCCTGCTGGCCATCGTGGTGACGATCGTCGTCCTGGTGAAGCGGGGCAACGCCCGCAAGCGCCAGGCGTCCGCCGCGGCGTCGGCGGCGGCGGGACAGTGGGCGGCACCGGGACCGTACGGCAGGTGACGGTGGCTTTTGCTAGCGTCCCACGTGATCCCGGCGAGAGAGGGTGGACGGTCGTTGATGTACGAGCGTGACGTTCTGGCGCAAGACTGGCGGCGCCCCCGCCGGGGGACGATCCCCCAGGTCCCCGCCGAGCTCGACCTGGTCGTCGAGGACGCCGACGGCGGCTTCTGCGGCGCCGTGGTGGCCTGCGACAAGGAGGCCGTCACCCTGGAGGACCGGTTCGGGCGCCGGCGGGTGTTCCCGCTGGAACCCGCCGCGTTCCTGCTGGAGGGCAAGGTGGTGACCCTGGTGCGGCCGGCCGCCGCGCCGCGCGGCCCGCGGCGGAGCGCCTCGGGGTCCATCGCGGTGGAGGGGCTACGGGCCCAGGTCGCCCGGGAGAGCCGGATCTACGTCGAGGGCGTGCACGACGCCGCCCTCGTGGAGAAGGTCTGGGGGCACGACCTGCGGGTCGAGGGCGTGGTCGTGGAATATTTGGAGGGGGTCGACCACCTGCCCTCCATCGTCGAGGAGTTCGCTCCGGGGCCCGGCCGCCGGCTGGGGGTGCTCGTCGACCACCTGGTCCCCGGCTCCAAGGAGAGCCGGATCGCCGCCCAGGTCTCCTCACCGCACGTGCTGGTCGTCGGGCATCCCTTCGTGGACGTCTGGCAGGCGGTCAGGCCGCAGGTGCTGCGAATCCCCGCCTGGCCCTCGGTGCCGCGCGGCGTGCCCTGGAAGGAGGGCGTCGTGGCCGCGCTGGGCTGGAACGTCGAGACCGGCGAGGCGTGGCGCCGCATCCTCGGATCGGTCACGACCTACGCCGACCTGGAACCCGACCTGCTGGGGCCGGTGGAGGAACTCATCGACTTCGTGACGATTCCCGGCGAGGATGAGCAGGCCGTCGACCCCCGGGAGGGGACATGAACGAGCAGGCCGAGGACCGGCCCGGCGACGACCGGACGCGACGCATGGACGACCCCGGGGCATGGCCCGGTGCGGCCGGTGGGGCCACTGAGCCCGGTGGACCCGGTGGACCCGGTGGACCCGGTGGGCCCGGCCGGGACGCGCCGCACCAGGGGTACGGGCCGGACGACCGGGACCGCACCGGCCCGGGGCGTGGCCACGAGCCGACGGCACCCGGGTACGGATGGCCCCCGGGGCAGGACCAGGGACCGGGATACGGCCAGGAGTACGGTCAGGGTTACGGCGGAGGACAGGGGTACGAGCAGGGATACGGCCAGGGGTACGGTCACCCGGCCGGCTCCCCGTACCAGCCCGCCCCTCCCCCGTACGGCACCGGCGCTCCGGGCATGCCGGGCGGTCCCGGTGACGTGTACCGGCCGGGCCACCCGTACGACGGGTACGCCCCGCCCGGCTATGGCCACCAGGCGCCGCCGGGGACGTACGGGCCGCGGCCGGGCAGCGACGACACCACCATGGCGCTGCTGGCCCACCTGCTGGGGCTGCTGACCTCCTTCATCGGCCCGCTGGTGCTCTACCTGGCCAAGAGGGACGGCTCGCCCTACGTGCGCGACCAGGCGGCCGAGGCGCTCAACTTCCAGCTCACGGTGCTGATCGCCTACGTGGTCTGCTGCGTCCTGGCGTTCGTCCTCATCGGGTTCGTGCTGATGTTCCTGCTCTGGATCGGGTCGCTGATCATGGCGATCGTCGCCACGGTGGCGGCGAGCCGGGGCGAGAGGTACCGCTATCCGATGACCATCCGGTTCGTGAGCTGACCCCGGGCGGATCGCCCGGGGCCCGAGAACCGGGGACCGGCCGTCACGGGACGTCGTGAGCCGTCATGAGCCGTCACGGATCGTCACGGACACGGTCTCAGGTGAGGTCGCGGACCAGCGCGTCGGCCAGCAGGCGGCCGCGCAGCGTGAGCACCGCCCGTCCCGCCTTGAACGGCTCGGTCTCCAGCAGGCCGTCGGCCAGCGCCCGGGCGACCACGGGGGGACGTTCCAGCTCGCCGAGCGGGAACCCGCGGGAGAGCCGCAGCTCCAGCATCAGCCGCTCCACCGCCCGGTCCTGCGGGCCCAGCACCTCGCGCGCGTGCGCCGGGGAGTCCCCCGAGGCCAGGCGCCGCGCGTAGGCGGCGGGGTGCTTGACGTTCCACCAGCGGGTGCCGCCGACGTGGCTGTGCGCCCCGGGCCCGACCCCCCCACCAGTCGCCGCCGGTCCAGTAGAGCAGGTTGTGCCGGCAGCGTCCCGCCTCGGAGGTCGCCCAGTTGGACACCTCGTACCACTCGAACCCGGCCTCGGCCAGCATGGCGTCGGCGATCAGGTAGCGGTCGGCGGCCACGTCGTCGTCGGGCATCGGGAGCTCGCCGCGCCTGATCCTGGCCGCCAGCCTGGTCCCGTCCTCGACGATCAGCGAGTACGCCGAGACGTGGTCGGGCCCGGCCTCGATCGCCGCGGCCAGCGACGCGCGCCAGTCGTCGTCGCTCTCCCCGGGGGTGCCGTAGATCAGGTCGAGGTTGACGTGCTCGAACCCCGCCTGTCTGGCCTCCCGTACGGCGTGCGCGGCGCGGCCGGGGGTGTGGCGGCGGTCCAGCACCTGGAGCACGTGCTCGCGGGCGCTCTGCATCCCGAAGCTCATCCGGTTGAACCCACCGGCGCGCAGCACGGCCAGGTAGGCGGGGTCCACCGACTCGGGGTTGGCCTCGGTGCTCACCTCGGCCCCGGGGGCGAGCCCGAACTCCTCCTCGATCGCCGTCAGGATCCGCACCAGGTCCCCGGCGGGCAGGAGGGTGGGGGTTCCCCCGCCGAAGAACACGGTCTCGACCGGCAGGGGCGTGGTCCCGAGGATGGCCCGTGCCCGCCGTACCTCCTCGACGGCGGTGTCCGCGTAGTCCCTCTGCGAGGCGCCGGGGCCGAGCTCGGACGCCGTGTAGGTGTTGAAGTCGCAGTAACCGCACCGGGTCACGCAGAAGGGCACGTGGACGTAGAAACCGAAGGGCCGCTCGCCGAGCCCGGCGAGCGCGCTCCGCGGCAGCTCGCCCGAGGCGGGCACCGGATCCCCGTCGGGAAGTGTGGATGGCACGCCCCAAGTCTGCCGCCCCCGTCGCGATGCCCGGTACATCCTCCCGGTCCGGCCGCCCCGCCCACCCCGGGCGAGGTCCCCGATGCTGCGCCGCCCGGGTGGGGCCGTTCCTCGGTACGCACCTACCTGGGCGGCCTTCGTGACGTCCGGCGCCCCGCCCGGGGGTCAGATCTCGTGGTCGTCGCGTTCCGGCAGGCCGTACCGGCGGGCGAGGGGGTTCCACAGCCGCAGGAAACCCCGCTTGGCCGTGGTCGCCTCCTCGGAGAAGGCCAGGCCGCGCCGGTAGTCGTCGTCCTCGATCCGGCCGCGGTCGCAACCGGTGTTCCGGCGGGCGGCCCAGGCGAGGAAGGCCTCGTCGGCCTCGAAGGAGGCGGTCAGGGCCTGGGTGAGACGTTCCTTGACCGCGTCCCCGTCGTCGAGCGCGCCGGTGCCCAGCGCGTTCGCCTGGATCACCTGCTCACGCCGGGCGTCCGTGATCCGCTGGAGCACGGCGAGCGCGCCCGCGGTGTCCTCGCAGGAGCGGAGCCCCTCCAGGGCGTCGCCGAGGCCGGATCGGGAGCCGCCGCTGTCGGCGAGCAGCGCGTCCAGGACCCTGGCCTGCGACTCGGCGTCCTCGGGGCCACCGGGAGGCCGTCCCGCCACGGGCGTGCCCATCTCGGCCTCGGCGCGGGCGCCGGTGGCCACGATCGGCACGCCGCCCGTCGCGACCGGGCCGTCGCCGCGCGGGGCGAACCAGGCGGTGCCCGCCGCCACCAGCGCCGTCGTGACCAGCGCGGCGATCGTGACCACGGGCCAGACCCGGCGGTCGGCGGGGGGCCGCCTGCGCCCGTACCGCCCGTCGTCACCGTCCCGTCCCCGGCGAGGCGCCCGCTCTCCGGGGTCGGGTGACCAGCCTCCGGGGTCGGGTGACCGGCCTCCGGGGTCGGGTGACCGGCCCCCGGGCTCGAATGACCGGCCCCCGGGTTCCGGTGACCGGTCCCGCCCGTCCGTGTGCAGGTGCCGCTCCTCCCTGGGGAGGTGCTGCTGCCAGTCGGCCGGGTCCTGCCGCCACTCCTCCGGCGGGACCCGCCCGCCTCCTGTCAGGCCCTCTGCCGAGTCCCCAGCCGAGTCCCCTGTCGAGCCTCCCGCCGAACCGCCGGGTACGGGCCCGCCGGGAGAAGGCCGGTCGGCGAAGGGCCGTTCGGAAAAGGGCCGGTCGGTGAAGGGGTGGTCGGCGGAGGACCGGCCGGGAAGGGAATGGCCGGGAAGGGGCCGGTCGACAAGGGACTGCGCCGGCGGGTGCGGGACCGTCGGCGCCCCGCATCGGGGACACTGCCGCCGCCCTTCCATGGGGGCGCCACATCGGTTGCAGAACGCCTGCTGCTCCATGTCTTACAACGGTAGTCGAGAGCTTCGCCTTCCACCTGTCAAAACGCCGCTCACCGTTGACGCCCCGATCACCCAGGTCTACGATCCGGGAAAACTTAAAGGAAAGTTTCCTATAAGTTACTTCCCGAGCAGTGGAGAAGCCCGTGCAGAGACTCCTCCGGCACATGATCGCGGCGGTTCTCGCCGCGGGTCTCGCGGCGGTCGCCGTACCCGCCCCGGCCCAGGCGCACGACCAGGCCCTTCAGGATCGCGGTGACCGCTTCAAGCGGGTCGCGTACTTCATCCAGTGGGGCATCTACGGCCGCAACTACCACGTCAAGGACATGGACACCAGCGGCGCCGCCGCCAAGCTCACCCATATCAACTACGCCTTCGGCTTCGTCAACCCCGAGGGTGACTGCTACTCCGCCGACCCGTGGGCCGACTGGCAGCGTCCGGTGCCCGCCGAGCAGAGCGTGGACGGCGTCGCCGACGCCGAGGGACAGGCGCTGAGCGGCAACCTGAACCAGCTCAAGAAGCTCAAGGCCAAGCACCCCGGCCTCAAGACGCTGATCTCCCTCGGCGGCTGGACCGGCTCGAAGTACTTCTCCGACGCCGTGCTGACCTCCGAGGGCCGTGCCCGGCTGGCCTCCTCCTGCATCGACCTGTGGCTGAAGGGCAACCTGCCCGGCACCGCCCCCGGCAGCGGCGCGGGCGTGTTCGACGGCATCGACCTGGACTGGGAGTGGCCCGGCTCCTCCGGCAACGACGGCAACATCATCCGTCCCGAGGACAAGCGGAACTTCACCCTGTTCGTCACCGAGCTGCGCCGCCAGATGAACGAGTTCGACCGGCGTAGCGAGCTGACCGCCTTCCTGCCCGCCGCGGCCGCGAAGATCGACGCCGGCTTCGAGGTGCGCGACGTCTTCAAGCAGCTCGACTTCGCCACCGTCCAGGGCTATGACCTGCACGGCTCCTGGGAGACCGTCACCGGCCACAACGGCAACCTGTTCAACGACCGGCGCGACCCGAACCCGGTGAAGTACAGCGTGGACCAGACCGTCCGCGACTACCTGACGCGCGGCGCCCCGGCGAGGAAGATCGTGGTGGGCGTGCCCGCGTACGGCCAGGGCTGGACCGGGGTCACCGGCGGCAGGAACGGCCTGTACGGCACCGCCACCGGACCGGCACCGGGCACCTTCGCGGCCGGTAACGAGGACTACAAGATCCTCGTGAACAAGCCGGGCAAGCGCTACCGTGACCTGCTGACCGGGGCCGTGTGGCTCTACGACGGCAACGAGTTCTGGTCCTACGACGACCCGGCCTCGCTGACGCAGAAGGCGGCCTACATCCGCCTGAAGGGCCTGGGCGGATCGATGATGTGGTCCATCGACCAGGACGACGCCAAGGCGTCGCTCACCACCGCGCTCTACCGCGTCCTGCGCTGAGCGATCCTCACGTAGCGATCTCACGTACGGGCGGGGCCGCATCGGATCCGGGTCACCGGACCACCGGCGGTCCCGCCCTCCGCGTTCCGGGCACGGGCCTGTCCGCCCGCCCACGTCCCGGACGCGGAGACCTACCGCGCCCGCTTCCCGGGCTCACCGGAGGAGAAGGCCCCGCCGCTCACTTCTTGGGCGTGGAGGACTCGGTGGAGAGCGCGGCCACGAACGCCTCCTGGGGGACCTCGACGCGGCCGACCATCTTCATCCGCTTCTTGCCCTCCTTCTGCTTCTCCAGCAGCTTGCGCTTACGGGAGATGTCGCCGCCGTAGCACTTGGCGAGGACGTCCTTGCGGATGGCGCGGATGTTCTCCCGGGCGATGACCCGGGCACCGATGGCCGCCTGGATGGGCACCTCGAACTGCTGCCTGGGGATGAGCTCGCGCAGCTTCTTGGCCATCTCGACCCCGTACGCGTATGACTTGTCCCGGTGCACGATGGCACTGAAGGCGTCGACGGCCTCGCCCTGGAGAAGGATGTCGACCTTGACCAGGTCGGACTCCTGCTCGCCCGAGGGCTCGTAGTCCAGCGAGGCGTACCCGCGGGTGCGGGACTTGAGCTGGTCGAAGAAGTCGAAGATGATCTCGCCGAGCGGCATGGTGTAGCGGATCTCGACCCTGTCCTCGGAGAGGTAGTCCATCCCCTGCAGGTTGCCCCGGCGGTTCTGGCAGAGCTCCATGATCGCGCCGATGAACTCCGAGGGGACCAGCACGGTCGTCTTCACCATCGGCTCGTAGACCTTCTCCACCTTGCCGGTGGGGAACTCCGAGGGGTTGGTGACGACGACCTCCTTGCCGTCCTCCATGATCACCCGGTAGACCACGTTGGGCGCGGTGGAGATGAGCGAGAGGTTGAACTCTCGCTCCAGCCGCTCGCGGACGATCTCCATGTGGAGCAGCCCGAGGAAGCCGCAGCGGAAGCCGAAGCCCAGCGCCGCGGAGGTCTCCGGCTCGTAGTCCAGGGCGGCGTCGTTGAGCTGGAGCTTGTCCAGGGCCTCGCGGAGCTCGGGGTAGTCGTCCCCGTCGATCGGGTACAGGCCCGAGAAGACCATGGGCTTGGGGTGCTCGTAGCCGCTGAGCGCCTTCAGCGCCGGTCGCGTCACCGAGGTCACCGTGTCACCGACCCGGGACTGGCGGACGTCCTTCACGCCGGTGATCAGGTAACCCACCTCGCCGACGCCCAGCCCCTGGTCGGCGATCTTCGGCTCGGGCGAGATGACGCCGATCTCCAGCGTCTCGTGGGCCGCGGTGGTGGACATCATCAGGATGCGCTCGCGCTTGCCCAGGTGGCCGTCCATGACCCGGACGTAGGTGATCACGCCGCGGTAGGTGTCGTACACCGAGTCGAAGATCAGCGCACGGGCGGGGGCGTCGGCGTCGCCGACCGGGGCCGGGACCTTGTCGACCACGTGGTCCAGCAGCTCCCGGACGCCCACACCGGTCTTGCCGGAGACCCGCAGCACGTCCTCGGGCTCGCAGCCGATGAGGTGGCAGATCTCCGCGGCGTACTTCTCCGGCTGGGCCGCGGGAAGGTCGATCTTGTTGAGCACCGGGATGATCGTCATGTCGTTGTTCATGGCCAGGTAGAGGTTGGCCAGGGTCTGCGCCTCGATCCCCTGCGCGGCGTCGACCAGCAGGATCGCGCCCTCGCACGCCTGCAGGGACCGGGAGACCTCGTAGGTGAAGTCGACGTGCCCGGGAGTGTCGATCATGTTGA
This sequence comes from Streptosporangium longisporum, assembly GCF_039534895.1. Taxonomy (NCBI): domain Bacteria; kingdom Bacillati; phylum Actinomycetota; class Actinomycetes; order Streptosporangiales; family Streptosporangiaceae; genus Streptosporangium; species Streptosporangium longisporum. The sequence goes on from NZ_BAAAWD010000022.1 coordinate 80,322, forward strand.
GCACGTAGTCGGTCTCGCCGACCTTCCACGGCAGCCTGACCGCCTGCGACTTGATCGTGATGCCGCGCTCGCGCTCGATGTCCATCCGGTCGAGATACTGGGCCCGCATGGAACGGGCGTCGACCACCCCGGTGATCTGCAGCATGCGATCGGCCAGGGTCGACTTGCCATGGTCGATATGGGCGATGATGCAGAAGTTGCGGAGCACAGCGGGGTCGGTCTGGCCAGGCTGAATGCGCACCGGGGTCCGTTTCAACAGATTGATGACGATCATACGGCTGGCATGCCAGCCGTCTTCCATGGTGACATGTCCGGGTGATTGCCCGGACCAGAGCACGGCGCGGCCTGCGGTTCCTCGCTACGGTGGCGGCCCTGCTCCTTGCGCTTCCCGGGGTGGCCGTGGCCACCCTCACCCTGCAGTTTACCGGGACCCCGGCCCGCTGGGCCAAGACCACCGGTCACGACGCCCTCTGGCTCGGCCACGCCTGGGTCGACGGCCGCAAGACGGCCGAGGACGTGCGGGCGCTCGCCGGCAGGCTCCGCAGGACCGGCATCAAGGACGTGTACGTCCACTCCGGCCCGTTCGACGGTGACGGGACGCTCCCCGCCGCCAAGCACCCGAAGGCGGCCGAGTTCCTCAAATGGTGGCGCGAGGAGTCGCCCAAGGTCAGGGTGTCGGCCTGGCTGGGACAGAAGGTCGACGGCGTCCTGGACCTCGACGACGCCGCCACCAGGCAGCGCGTGCTGGACGGCACGCGGGCGATCATGGCGCTCGGCTTCGACGGCGTCCACTACAACTTCGAGCCGATCGGCGACGGCGACGCCGAGTTCCTCGACCTGCTGACCAGGACCCGCCCGATCGTGGGCGACGGCCCGCTGTCCACCTCGACCCCGCAGATCGAGCCGTTCCCGCTCGTCCGCCCGGCCGCGCGGGCCGTCACGGGCCGCGACAAGTACTGGTCCCCCGACTACTTCGGGCAGGTGACCAGGCTCGTCGACCAGGTGGCGATCATGACCTACGACTCCTACCTCCCCTACCCGGCCGTCTACGGCGGCTACGTCGTCCGGCAGACCTCTCTGGCACTGGGGCTCGTCCCCGCGGACAAGACGCTGCTGATCGGCGCCCCGGCCTACCACGACCACGGCGTCCCCTGGGCCGACGCCGCCGAGAGCGTCGAGAAGGCGGCCAGGGGCGCCCGGCTGGGGCTGACCGCGCACGGGAAACCGCGCGAGCGGTTCGGGCTGGCGCTCTACGTGGACTTCGCGGCCACCAAGGAGGACTGGTCGGAGTACGACAGGTTCTGGTTCAGACCGTGAGGATCATGCAGATCGTGGTCCGAGCCGCCGTCACCACACGCTAAACTGATCAGGCATCCTTCTGCCTGGCCTGTCGATTTGAGCGGCGACCTCGGCAGTTGGTAGCCTAGTCAACTGCGTGTGGCGCGCCCTCTCTGCCCGCGCGCCCCATCCGACGACATTCACCGAGGCTTCTTCGTGGCGAACATCAAGTCCCAGATCAAGCGCAACCGGCAGAACGAGAAGGCCCGGCTGCGCAACAAGGCTGTCAAGTCTTCCCTGAAGACGGCCATCCGCAAGTTCCGCGAGGCCGCCGACCAGGGCAACCTCGATGAGGCGGTCACGCTTCAGCGCGCCGCCGCCCGCCAGCTGGACAAGGCCGCCAGCAAGGGCGTCATCCACAAGAACCAGGCCGCCAACCGCAAGTCGGCGATCGCCCAGCGCGCCGCCGCCCTGTCGACGGCCGCCAAGTAGTCCCAGGATCCGCGGACGCCGCACCCCGCCCGGGGTGTGGCGTTTTTGCGTTCCCGCGATAATTCGGTTCCCGCGAAGGGACGTCTAGCGTCCGGTGCGGTTGGCGACCACGGTCTGGATCATGTGCTCCAGCGCGTACGCGGGGTCGGCGCCGCCGCCCTTCACCTGCGCGTCGGCGGTGGTGGCGGCCTGGATTGCGCGGGCGAGCCCTTCCGGCCCCCAGCCGTTCAGCTGCCGCTGGACCCGCTCGATCTTCCAGGGCGGCATGCCGAGGCGACCGGCGAGCTGGGCGCCCCGGAGGTTGCGGGGGGCGCCTCCCACCTTCGCCAGCGAACGCAGCCCCCCGGCGAGCGCGCTCACCAGCAGCACCGGGGCCGTCCCGGTCGACAGCGCCCAGCGCAGCTGCTCCAGGGCGTCGCCCAGGCGTCCCTCGACCGCCGAGTCGGCCACGGTGAACCCGCTCACCTCAGCCCTGCCACGGTGGTAGCGCGCGACGGCGGCCTCGTCGATCGTCTTGCCGGGAGTGTCGAAGGCGAGCTGGTTGCAGGCGGCGGCGAGCTCGCGCAGGTCGTTGCCGACCGCGTCGAGGAGCGCGGCGGCGGCGTCGGCCCCGATGGTGCGCCCGGCCCGCTTCAGCTCCGCCTTGACGAACGCCAGCCGCTCGGCCGGCTTGGTCATCTTGACGACCGGGACCACCCGCGCCCCGGCCTTCTTGACCCCGTCGACCAGCGCCTTCCCCTTGACCCCGCCGGGATGGACGAGGACCAGTACGGTCTCCTCGGCCGGGTGGGCCGCGTAGGAGACGACCTCGGTGATGACGTCCTTGACGAGGTCCTGGGCCGAGCGGATGACCACCACGGACCTGTCGCCGAACAGCGAGGGCGACGTCATACGGGTCAGCTCTCCGGGCTCCACCTTGGCACCGGGCAGGTCGTGCACCTCGGCGGTCGGGTCGGCCGCCCGGGCCGCCGAGGTCACCTCGGCGACCGCGCGGTCGGCCAGCAGTTCCTCGTCGCCGAGTATCAGGATCACGGGTGCCGGATCGGTTGCCGCCATGCCGAGCAGCATGCCATGTATTCGTGGCGACCGGTCATCGCGTCAAGCCGTTCGCAATCGGAATGCAGGTGCCCCGGGGCAACCTGAGAACACCGAAGGAGGTGAGAACCATGACAAACTCCACTATTCGCCGCCACGCCTGCCCCCGCTGCGGAACGACCCTCGACGAGGGTCCGATCATGTACCGCTGCGCGCGCTGCAGCAGGTCGGTCTACGCCGCCGACGTGGACACCGAGTTCCGCCGCCCGGCCGGTCCCCGGGCCTGATCCGCACTCCCCCATCGGGCCGCACCGAGGCCTGACCCGCGCCACCCTGGCCAGGGACCCCGTCACCCTGGCCAGGGCCCTTTCACCCGGGTTCGAGGACCGTGCCGGTTCACTCGGATTCGAGGACCATGCCGGCCAGGGCACCTTCACCCAGACCCGAAGACCATGCCGGCCGGCGCCGATCAGGGCCCATTCGCTCAGACCCGAAGACCGCGGCGGCCGGCGCCGATCAGGCGCTCGCCGGTGCCTCCTTCCAGGCGTCGGCCCATCCGCCCTGCACCATGGTCTGGAAGACCCACTGGCCGCCCGACTTCACCAGCAGGTCCGCGTAGCGCATCCCGTGCGTCTCACCGTTCATCGTCACCGTCGCATCGGTGATCACGACGACCAGGTTCGCGGTCAGGAAGTGGGGCGTGCGGACCGACCGCATCTCGATGTCGCCCTGCTCTCCCCCGCCCATCACCTCGGCCATCGTGCTCGTGAACCGCTCCCTCGTCCACCGATCGGCCAGGCCGTCACCGTCGGGGCCGTCGGTCACCACGTTGAGCGGGAACATCGCCATGTCCGCCATCCGCTCGACGTCGACCTTCGCACTGTGCGCGTCGTACACGGCGAACCACGCCTCGACGCTCTCCCGGTCTTCGGCGGTCGGGGTGTAGGCACCGCTGCCGAACGGGGATTCCTGGGATTCCTGGTTTTCCTGGGTTTCCGTCATCGTCTGCTCCTTCGTCGAGAACGCCCCGCCGGGCCTTTGCGTCCGCTACCGCTCCGCAAGGCGGCGTCCGGTGACACGCCATGAATCGTACGACATACCGTACATCGTACGGAGACGCTGTCAAACGGTTCCTCGCGTGATCGGCGGCCGAGGGCGCGCCTCTTCGCGACACCTGCGGGGACGGCGGGGACGGCGGGCTCAAAAGTCCTCACAGGAGCAGGAGGCGGCGTAGGTGGAGACGGAGGTGCAGACGGAGGTGCAGACGGAGGTGCAGAGACCGGAGCCGCCCGCAGGGCTCGGGCCCCTGCCGCCGGAGCCTCCCGGCCCCGGACGACGACCGCCAGCGCCCCGTCGCGGACCACCACCGCCAGATCTCCCGACAGGTCCGTCCGGTAGACGCGCATGCCGAGCCGGAGCAGCGCGGCCAGGGCCGAGGGGGCCGGATGTCCGTAGTCGTTGCCCTCCCCCACGCTGATCAGCGCGGCACGGGCCCCGGCGGCGGCGAAGAAGGCGGGGTCGTACCTGCCCGACCCGTGGTGCGGGACCTTGAAGATCTCGGCGGGCGGCAGGCCGCGCCGGAGCAGCTCCGCCTGGGCCTCGGTCTCGATGTCACCGCTGAGCAGGGCCGCCCCCGCGGCCCAGCGGACGTACACCACGACACTCGCGTTGTTGACGGCCGACCCCTCTCCCCCGCCGGGCGAAGCCCCCTCGGCGGCCGGGCCGATGACGGTGAGCTCGGAGGGCCCGAACCGCCAGCTCGCGCCTGGCCGAGCCGCCCACTCCGGCACCCGGCGGCGGGCGAGCCCGTCGCTCAACCTCGCCTCTTCTCCCTCCGCTTCTCCCTCCGCCGTACTGTGCGGGGTCACCACCACCGCCCCGACCCGGCGTCCGCGGAAGACGCCGTCGAGCCCTCCCACGTGATCGAGGTGCGGATGGGTGAGGATGACCAGGGGCACCTGGCCGACCCCCATGGAACGAAGACAGCGGTCCATTCCCACCGCGTCGGGCCCCGCGTCCACCACCACGGCCCGCCCGGGTCCGGCGGCCACCAGCAGGGCGTCCCCCTGGCCGACGTCGCAGGCCACCAGCAACCAGTCACGAGGCGGCCAGGGTGCCACGATCGGTGTGACCACGGTCGCGGTGAGGGCCAGCCCGGTGCCGGCCGCGAGGGCGATCCGGCGGGACCTCCCGCCCCGGAGGATCGGCACGGCGAGCGGGACGGCGACCGCCAGCAGGATCAGCCCGGTGATCCCGCCCGGCCACGGGATCGCGCCCAGCGGAAGGGCGGCGGCGCGCTCCGCCACCCCGATGATCCATCCGGTGGCGAGCCCGGCGGGCCGCACCAGCAGCCTGGCCGCCTCCAGGTGCAGGGGGGCGACCAGCGCGACCACGAAGCCGATCAGGGTGGCCGGGGCGACGGCGGGACCGGCGAGCAGGTTGGCCGGCACGGCCACCGGCGAGAGCTGCCCCGACATCAGGACCAGCACGGGGGTGACGGCCACCTGCGCCGCGGCGGCCACCGCGGTCGCCTCGGCGAGCCATCGGGGCATGCGGGCCGAGAGCCGGTCACGCCAGCGCGGCGCCAGGACCAGGATGCCCGCCGTTGCGAGGACCGACAGGGCGAAGCCGTAGGACCGGGCCAGGTCGGGCACGAAGAAGACCAGGGCGAGGACCGTCGCCGACAGGGCGGCGACACCGTCGCGGGAACGCCCCGTCCCCAGGGCGACGGCGGCGACCCCGCCCATCAGGAGCGCCCTGAGCACGCTGGGCGAGGGCCGGGCGACGACCGCGAAGGCGACCATGGCCGTCAGCGCCAGCACCGCCCGCGCCGCGAGGGGCAGCCTCGCCACCCTGGCGAGCGCGACCGCCGCCCCGGCCACGACGGCGAGGTTCGCCCCTGAGACGGCCAGCAGGTGACTGAGGCCGGCCGTCCTGAAGTCGGCCTTGACCTGCTCCTCCATCCGGGACACGTCACCGACCACCAGACCGGGCAGCAGCCCGCGCTGTGCCGGCGGCAGCACGTCGGCCGCCTCCCGCAGCCCCGCCCTGAGCGCCCCGGCGGCGCGCTGCTCCCACGACGGCCCGGCCAGCGGCCGTGGCGCTCCCCTGACCAGCACCACCGCGGCGAGCAGCTCACCGGGATCGGCCGGGGCGAAGCGTCCCCTGAGTTCGACCCGCTGACCGGGCAGCAGCGACCGCCATTCGGCGCCGGAGACGAACAGCAGCACCGAGGCCCTCAGGCTCACCCTGCGCTCGCCCGTCCCGACCGCCTCGACCCGGGCCGGCACCACGAAGCTCTCCCGCCGGAACAGGCCCGCGGACCTCGGCAGCTCCCGGGGGTCGTCGGTCGTCACCACCTCCGCGACGGCCGACGCGTGCCGTGCGGCGAGCTCGGCCACCGGCCCCGTACCGGCCGCGTGCACCCGGAAGGCCACCGATCCCGCCACCGCGGCCGCGCACCCCAGGACCGCGATCAGTGCGTTCCGCGAGCCCGTCGTCCTGCCGGTTCGGGCCAGGACGGCCACGGCCAGGGCTCCCCCGGCCAGGAGAACCGCCACCGCGGCTCCGGCCGAGGCCGAAAGGCCCAGCAGGACGAGGGCGGTCACCCAGGAGGCTGCGGCGGGCAGGACCAGGTGCACGCCGTACGGGAAGTGCGTTCGCCCCTCGCCCGACCCCCCGGGCGTGACGGTGGTCGGGGTGATCGCGGTGGTCGCGCTCGTCGTGGCGGCGGCCATGGCGGTCGCGGACCAAGGCGCCGACCGAGGCGTGGACCGAGGCGTGGACCGAGGCGTGGACCGAGGCGCCCACCGAGACGCCGACCGAGGAACGAGCCGGAGAACGGAACGGGGCATCAACCGAGGTACCGAGCGGGGTACCGAGCGGAGCAGGGAAGCTGTACGGGATCGGCGGCTCATACCCGGACCCTGTCCCGCATCTCCGCGTACTTGCGGTCGCCGATGCCGCTCACGTCGCGGAGCTCCTCGACGGTCCGGAAGCCTCCGTGGGCGTCCCGGTACTCGGTGATGCGCCGGGCGAGCACCTCACCCACGCCCGGGAGCAGTTCGAGCTGCTCGGGCGTGGCCGCGTTCAGGTCGATCACGGCGGAGGCGGGGTCCATCGGGGCCCCGGGAGGCGGCCCGGTCACCGGGGCCGCGGGGCCGGGAGCGCCGACGACGATCTGCTCGCCGTCCACGAGCCTGCGCGCCAGGTTGAGCGAGCCCGTGGTCGCCGACCCGCGGACGCCTCCGGCCTCCCGGACCGCGTCGGCGACCCGGGAACCGGCGGGCAGTGTGATCACGCCGGGACGACGGACCTTCCCGGTCACGTGGACGGTCAGCTCCGCGACCGGGGCGGACGGTGCCCGCGGCGCGGTGGGGGGCCGCAGCGGGGCGCCCGAGACCGGCACCGGTGGTGCCAGGGGTTCGGGCTCCGGCCGGGACCACCAGGCATGGACACCGCCCGCGAGGGCGGCCACCGCCGCGACGAGGAGCAGCAGCCGCAACCCCGTCCGGCCGGGACCGAGTGCCGGCGCCTGGGTGGCGACGGCCTTCCTGAGCGCTTCGAAGGAGGGCGGGACGGGCGCCCAGCTCGTCCGGGCCGCGGACGGGATCTCGGGGGCGGGCCGGTGCGCGTCCGCCCGGAGTGTCGTCCCGTTCGAGGGGGTCTGCCCGTCAGGGACGTCCTCGTACCGGAGTGCCGTCCCGCTCGCGGGGGCCTGCCTGTCAGGGACGTTCTCGTACGGCATCCGGTGCGAGGGACCGGGGCCGGGCGGAGCGGCCTGCCGGGAGGGGGAGAACGGCTCGACCGGCCGGAAGGGCGGGGGCGGCTCGGTGCGCGCAGCCGATTGAAGCCGGTCGACCGGCCGGGGCGGAGGGGACGAGGGGTCGGGGATGTGGCGTGGGAGAGCGGGGCCGGGTGATCCCCGCCCCGTCAGCGTCCGCAGCCGCGACTCGGCCCGGGACCGCTCGATGTTCTGGCCTGTGGTCCGCACCCGCAGGACGCTACGGCGACGGTGCGGGAGGCCGCCGTACCGAACGGAGTTCTGGGGATAACCGGCGAGCGGCCTCGGGACGACGGGCAGACCGGCAGAGCCGACGGCCCGATGCCGTCGACGGGGACCGGCACGGGGAGCAGGACGGCGAGGTCTGCGGCAGGGAACTAGGACGGGGCCAGGGCCGGACCGGGTCGTGGACCAGTGCAGAGACCGGGACAGAGACCAGGGCAGAGACCGGGGCGCGGAGCAGGGCAGGGACCAGGACGTGGAGCAGGATGGCGAGGACCAGACGGGGGACCAGAACGGGAACCAAGGCCCGGACCAGGACGGGGATCAGCACTAAGACGGCGAGACGGTGATGCCGAGCATGCCGGGGCCCACGTGGGCGCCGATGACCGGCCCGACCTCGACGACGGTGAGGCCGGTCAGGGCGGGGAGGCGGCGGGACAGGCGCGCGGCCAGCGTCTCGGCCCGGGCCGCGGCACCGAGGTGCTGGACGGCGATCGCCACCGGGGCGTCACCGGCCGCCGTGATCGCCAGGTCCTCGAGGCGGCCGATGGCGCGGGCCGAGGTACGGACCTTCTCCAGGGGGACGATCGTGCCGTCGGAGATGTGCAGGATCGGCTTGATCATCAGCGCCGACCCCAGGAGGGTGGCCGCCGCCCCGATCCGGCCTCCCCTGCGCAGGTGTTCCAGGGTGTCGACGTAGAAGAAGCTGCGGGCCGACTCCGCGGTGCGGCGGGCGGCGTCCACGACCTCCTGGCGCGTCGCGCCCGCGGCGGCGGCACGGGCCGCGGCCAGGACGGGGAATCCCAGGCCCATGGCGATGGAGCGGCTGTCGACGACGTCGACCGGGATCGGGGAGTCCTCGGCCCCGGCGCGGGCGGCCTCGGCCGTACCCGACATCTCCGCCGACAGGTGGACGGAGACGACGGCGGTCGCCCCCCGGGCCGCCGCCTCGCCGTAGGCCTCCGCGAACCGGTGCGGCGCGGGCCTGGAGGTCGTCACCGGCACCCACTGGCCGAGCGCCTCGGCCACGCTCACGCCGTCGATCTGCGCCATGTCGTCGAACGGCCTGCCGCCCACCACCACCTGGAGGGGCACCACCGTGATCCCCAGACGGGAGGTCTCCTGACTGGGGAGGTAGGCGGTGGAATCCGTGACGACAGCGACAGATGGGGACATGTCCCGACGTTACCGGGAAGCGGTCACTCCGGGGGGAACGGGGGCCGGGTGCGGCCCCCGGGACGGGGAAGACGGGAAGAAGGGAGGACTACTGGACGGGGATGCCGCCGCGCCAGACCTTGCGGGGCTTGAGACCGAAGGCCCAGGCGAAGGCGCCCTCGTGGTCGGCGTCCCACTGGACGTCGGCCAGACGCCCGGGGGCGAGGACACCGCGGTCCGGGGCGCCGAGGACCGTGGCGCCCCCGAGCGTCGCGGCGCGCAGGGCGTCGCCGACGCTCATGCCGAAGGCCGCCACGGCGAGGCTGATGACCAGCGACATCGAGGTGATGCCGCAGTGGCCCGGGTTGTGGTCGCTGCCGAGGGCCACGGTGACCCCCTGGGCGAGCATCCGGCGGACCGGGGGCAGGCTGCCGCGCTGCAGGGCCGTTCCCGGGCACACCACGGCGGGGACGCCGTAGCGGGCCAGCATGGCGATGTCCTCGTCGCTGGTGTGGTGGAGCAGGTCGGCGGAGGCGCAGCCGAGCTCGGCGGCGAGCTGCACCGCACCCCGGCGGGAGTAGGCACCGGCGTGCACGCGGGGCAGCAGGCCCACGTTGCGCCCGGAGGCCAGGACCCAGCGGGCCTCCTCGGCGGTGAAGTGGCCCTCGTCGCAGTAGACGTCGACGCCGTTGGCACCGGCCGCTGCGGCGTCGGCGCACCAGGCGCCCACGGCCTCGACGTAGTCGCGCTGGCGTCCGAAGTACTCGGGCGGGACCACGTGCGCGGCCATGAAGGTCACGTGCACCCGCGGCATCATCGGCTCCTTCTCCAGCTCGCGCAGGAGCCGGACGTCGGCCAGCTCCCCGTCGCGGGTGAGGTGGTAGCCGGTCTTGGCCTCGACGGTGGTGGTGCCGTTGAGCAGCCATTCGCGGAGCCGCTCGCGGACGCCGTTGCAGAGCGTCCAGGGGTCGGTCCCCCGGGTGACCGTGACGGTGGAGCCGATGCCGCCGCCCGCCGCGGTGATGGCGGAGGGGGTGGAACCACCGGAGCGCATCGCCATCTCGGCGTAGCGGTTGCCCGCGTAGACCGGATGGGTGTGCGCGTCGATCAGGCCCGGGGTGACCAGGGCACCGCCCAGGTTCTCGACGTGGTCGACGTCGACGATGTCGTCGACGACACCGGGCACGCTCTGCGGAAGCTCCGCTGCGCGGCCGATCCAGGCGATCCGGTCGTTGTGCACCAGGATCGCCGCGTTGCTGAACACATCGTTCCCGGTCCAGAGCCGGCCGATGTTGGTCAGAAGGCGGACGGTCATCGCATCACCGCCTTGTCTTCGGGGGAGGACACCCGGTGCTGGGCCGCACCCGGGCGGGGCCGACCACCCCGGACGCTGCCGGGCACCGTACCCTTCGAGCCCGCTGTGAATCCGGACGGCATCGGGGGTCTCCTGCTCTCATCCGCATACCTTGTGGTGCGGCGACAGTATCGCCAGGATCATGATCGGGCGATTTCAGTTCAGTTACGTTATTTCACAAGTCAGCCCGCTGTACAGGCTAATTGGGAAGAACGCCACCTCGCCGCGACCGCGCCTCACCCGCGAGCATGGCGACCTGACCCGGCGTTGAGCACCTTTCCACAGCTCAGACTACTTCCTGATCCTGCGTAACAGTAGTCACCGGAGCAACTTGCGTCATAACATCTCGCGGGATTTGCCTTATGGTAGCAATCCAGACCTGAGCCGACCACTGTCGCCTTTGCGCAGTTTGTACGTTTTACGGCTCCCACAGTGCAGCCCACATCCCCCCTCCGGCGCAAGTCGGGCCATTGAAACTCCCGCGCCGACCTCTCTAGGCTGAATGTCGATACGAGACCCCCCGCACCGCCCCGGAGCGGTGCGGACCGGCACGGGACGAAGACGCCGGGCGGCACCGGTACGCGGCGGATGTGATACGGGCCCGGCGAACGTCCGAACCCCCCTCCCTGCCCCTGCGGAGGCGACCACGCACGGAACGCTCCCTGTAGCCTTCGAACGAGTTGTCTACAGGTACCCAGGCAGGGAGTTGTCGTGTCCGTCCCCGCGGACGCCGGACGGCGTCGCATCGAAGAACTTTTCCAGGAGCATCAGGAGCGCGTCTTCAAGCGCTGGCTCGAGATCGCAGGTTCGTCGATGGGGAGCCAGGCGGATCGCGGTGAACTGACCGACCAGCTCCGCGAGCTCTACGAGGCGGTGCGCCGTTCGTTCGCGGACTCGGGTGACCTCAGCGACCTGCGCGGCCTGCTGGCCGAACTCTCCCGTACGCGCGCCCGCCAGGGGTTCACCCCGACCGAGACCGCAGTCATGGTGTTCGGCCTCAAGGAGGCCCTCTACGAGACCGTCGAGGAGGACGGCTCCCCCGAGAGCATGCGAGGTTTCATCTGGTTCTCCCGGGTAATCGACGACCTCGGGCTCTTCACCATGGAGAGCTACGCGTCGGCCAGGGAGAAGATCATCATCGACCAGGCGGAGCAGCTGCTGGAGCTCTCCACCCCGGTGGTCAAGCTGTGGGAGGGCATCGTCGCGGTGCCGCTGGTCGGCACGCTCGACTCGGCCAGGACCCAGGTCGTCATGGAGAAGCTGCTGCAGACGCTCGTCGACACCGGTTCGGAGCACGCGGTGATCGACATCACCGGGGTGCCCGCCGTGGACACCGAGGTCGCCCAGCACCTGCTCAAGACCGTGGTCGCGGCCCGGCTGATGGGCGCCGAGTGCGTCATCTCCGGCATCCGTCCCCAGATCGCCCACACCATCGTCACGCTGGGCATCGAGTTCGGCGACATCGTGACCAAGGCCACCCTCGCCGACGCGCTGGCCCACACGCTGCGCGCGAGCGGCGTCACCTTCACCAAGAAGGGCGGCACGGCCCGCATCGCCGTACGGACGGTGGAGGACTGATGGACCGCGTTCCCATTCTCAAGCTCGGCGACATCCTGATCGTCTCCATCCAGATCGACCTGCAGGACCTGAGCGTGCTCGCGCTCCAGGAGGACCTGTCGGAGAGGGTCGTCGAGACCGGCGCGCGCGGAGTGATCATCGACATCACCGCCGTGGAGATCGTCGACTCCTTCATCGGCCGGATGCTGGCCACGATCGCGGCGATCTCCCGGATGCTCGACGCCGAGACGATCGTCGTGGGCATGCGGCCCGCGGTGGCGATCACCCTCGTCGAGCTCGGTCTCTCCCTCGGCGGGGTGCGTACCGCGCTGAACCTGGAGAAGGGCGTCGCGATGCTGAACCAGATCGAGGGCTCCAAGACAGCGGCGGCCTCCCTGTGACGAACGCGGAGGACCTCCCCATCAACGTCAACGGCGATGTCGTGCTGGTCCGCCAGCACGTCAGGACCGTCGCCGTGAAGGTGGGGCTCTCACTGGTCGACCAGACCAAGGTGGTGACCGCGGCCAGCGAGCTGGCCCGCAACGCCCTGGTCTACGCCGGAGGCGGCCAGGTGCGGGTCGAGGTCGTCCACAAGGGGATGCGCCAGGGGCTGCGGATGACCTTCAGCGACCACGGGCCCGGCATCCCGGACGTCGAGCAGGCGCTGACCGACGGCTGGACCACCGGTGGCGGCCTGGGCCTGGGCCTGAGCGGGTCACGCCGCCTGATGGACGAGTTCGAGCTGAAATCGGCTCCCGGTGAGGGCACGTTGATCACGGTGACGAAATGGGCACGCTGATCCGTTCACGGCACGACGTCTGGGTCCGGGCCGAGGACGCCAGCGCGATCGGCGCGCTCCGCCGCAGCGCGGTGGCGCTCGCCGAGAGCAGGGGGTTCGGCGAGGAGGACACCGGGAGGGTGGCGGTCGCGGTCAGCGAGGCCGCCTCCAACCTGGTCAAGCACGCCGTCGAGGGGGTCATGCTGGTGCGCCCGCACCTGGAGGTGGACTCGGCGGTCGAGGTCCTCGCGATCGACCGCGGGCCCGGGATGCGCGACGTCTCGCGGGCCCTGCGCGACGGCTACTCCACGACGGGCACCCTGGGCATCGGGCTGGGCGGCATCGCCCGGATGGCCAGCGGGTACGAGGTGCACTCCATGCTCGGCCGCGGCACCGTCCTCGGCATGTACTTCACCGCCCAGGGCGCCGAGCAGCCCCCGTCCCGGGTGAGCGGCCTGACCCGCCCGATCGGCGAGGAGACCGTCTGCGGCGACGCCTTCGTGATCACCGAGGAGGGGCCGGTGACGACCGTGATGCTCTGCGACGGCCTCGGTCACGGCCCCGCGGCCGCCCAGGCCTCCACCGAGGCGGTACGGCTCTTCCTGCTGCACTCCGGCCTGCCCCCGGTCACCGTCCTGGAACGCATCCACCTCGGCCTCGGCCACACCAGGGGCGGCGCGGTCGCCGTGGCCCGCGTCGACGGGGCCGCGGGCACGGTGAGCTTCGCCGGCCTGGGCAACGTCTCCGCGTGGATCGTCCACGGCGACGGCCGGCAGGGCATGATCTCGGTGCCGGGCATCGCCGGTCACAAGGCCAGGACGCTGCGCCAGTACGAGTACCCCGTGCCCACGCGCGGGGTGGTCGTGCTGCACTCCGACGGCCTGTCCGAGCGCTGGGACATCACCACCCTTCCCGGACTGGTCACACGGTTGCCCTCCGTCGTGGCGGGAACGCTGCTGCGCGAGGCCGGGACCCGCAGGGACGACGCCTGCGTGGTCGCCGTCAGGCCGGGCGTATGAACGGGGACGAGTTGATACGCATCCTTGTGAAGGACGACCAGGACGTCTTCGCCATGCGCAAGCTCGGCCGCGAGGTGGCCGAGAGCGTCGGCCTGGAGGCCCAGGACCAGATCCGGGTGGCCACCGCGCTGAGCGAGATCGGCAGGGAGCTGCTGGAGGCCGGCACCGGCGCCTCGTTCGCCTTCCGGCTGGGGCAGGACGCCCTGACCGTCACGATCGAGTTCTCCGCCACGGCCGGGTTCCGTCCCGCCGACGGCGTCACGCTCGCGGGGCGCCTGGTCGACCTCATCGAGCTCGACCCGGCCGAGGGACGGATCAGCATGGTCAAGCGGCTTCCCCAGGGCCGGAAGCCGAAGCGGTCGGCGGAGGAGATACGCGCCGGCCTCGCCACCGGGACGCCCACCACGGCCCTGGAGGAGCTGCGCCGGCAGAACCGCGAGCTCGCCGAGACCCTGCAGGAGGTGCTGCAGCTCAACACCGAGCTGCAGGAGACCAACCAGGGCGTGCTGGCGCTGTACAACCAGCTCTCGGAGGAGCTGGAGGAGACCAACCGCGGCGTCGTGGCGCTGTACGCCGAGCTGGACGAGAAGTCCGCCCAGCTGCGGGCCGCGGGCGAGGCGAAGAACAGGTTCTGGGCCACGGTCAGCCACGAGCTGCGCACCCCGCTCAACTCGATCATCGGCCTGGTCCGCCTGCTGGTCGGTCCCGGCGGGGAGCCCCTGGCCGAGGAGCAGCTCCACCAGATCGGCCTGATCGGCTCCTCCGCGCAGACCCTGCTGGCGCTGGTCAGCGAGCTGCTCGACATGGCCAAGGCCGAGGCCGGCAGGCTCGTCCCCCAGCCGTCCCTGGTCGACCTGATGGCGCTGGCCGAGCGGCTGCGGATGACCCTGCACCCCACCACCGGCAACGACGCGGTGGAGCTCACCGTGGAGGTCTCGCGGGCGCCCCGGGAGATGCTGGTGGACGAGGTGATGCTCACCCGCATCCTGCGCAACCTGCTCTCCAACGCGCTGAAGTTCACCGAACGGGGCGAGGTCAGGCTGGAGGCCGTGCTCGACGCCGCCACCCACAACGTGGTCTTCACCGTGACCGACAACGGGATCGGCGTGCCCGAGGAGCACCAGGAGCGCATCTTCGAGGAGTTCTTCCAGGTCCCCGGGCCGATCCAGGTGCGCACCAAGGGAACCGGGCTGGGCCTGCCGTACGCCCGGCGGCTGGCCGAGGCGCTCGGCGGCACGCTGCACCTGACCAGCGTCCCCGGCTCCGGGACCATGGCGACGCTCAGGCTGCCCTACCGGCACGGCGGCACGCCCGTGGTCGGCCGGGTGCTCGTCGTGGACGACGACGAGGAGTTCCGCGCCACGGTGCGGCGGATGCTCACCGGCGTCGCCGAGCACATCGACGAGGCCGCCGACGGGCTGGCGGCCCTGGAGGTGATGGCCGGGCACCCGCCCGACCTCGCGCTGGTCGACCTGCTGATGCCCCGGCTGGACGGCAGCGCGCTGATGGCGCGGATGTGCGACGACGAGCGGCTGAGCAGGGTGCCGGTCATCATCGTGACCGTCGCCACGTCGTACCAGGTGCCCGAGGGGACGCGCATGGTGGTCTCCAAGCAGGGGCTCCGCCGTGACATCCTGCTGGGGGCGATCGAGGGCGTTCTGGGGCGGGCCGGTGGCTGAGGACGGGGCGACGGTACTGGTCGTGGACGACACGCCGACCAAGCTGTACATCCTGTCCAGCTGGCTGCGCCGTTCGGGGCACCGGGTCGTGCAGGCGACCGGCGGCATGGAGGCGCTCGTCAAGGTCAGGGAGCTCCAGCCGGACCTGGTCGTGCTGGACGTGCGGCTCCCCGACATCAGCGGGTACGAGGTCTGCGAACAGATCAAGGCGGACGCGTCCACCTCCTCGATCCCGGTCATCCAGATCTCCGGGGCGGCGATCACCCCCGCCGACCGGGCCCAGGGCCTCGAACGCGGCGCCGACGCCTACCTGGCCGAACCGGTCGAGCCGGACGAGTTCGCCGCCACGGTCGCGGCGACGCTGCGCTACTACCGCGCCCGCAAGCGCGCCGAGACGATGGCCGAGCGGCTGGCCGCCCTCACCGAGGTCACGCTCTCGATGAACTCCGCCGAGACGTTCGACGAGCTGCTGACCACGGCCGTCGAGGGGACCGCCCGCATCCTGGGGCGGCAGGCGGGCACGCTCGCCCTGCCGCCGGACGGCCGGACCCGCAGGTTCGCCGCACTGCCCCCGGACGGCCTCGTCGTGACGAAGGTCGCGGCGCCGGACACGCTGTCCCGGCTGAGCGCGATGTCCCTGGGCAACGCCGCCGGGACCGAGGTCTTCACCGTCCCCACCGACGAGTGGCTGGAGCTGATGCCGGACGCGAAGATCGGCGGCGACGTCTCGGCCGTGGTGTGCCGGACCAAGCTGGGCAGGCCGCCGGTCTACCTGGGTGTGGAGGGGGTGCCGCCGCTGGACTCCGACGAGGCCAACGTGCTGCGCCAGCTCGGCCAGGCCCTCGCCCTGGCCGTGGACGCGCTGCGGGCCTACGCCGAGGAGCACGCCATCGCCCTCACCCTGCAGCGGAGCCTGCTGCCGGCCCGCATCCCCGAGATCGGCGGGCTCGCCATCGGCTGGCGCTACCAGCCCGCGGTCGACAACGTCGAGGTGGGCGGCGACTTCTACGAGGTCCTGCGGATGGGCCACCGGGTGCTCATCGCCATCGGCGACGTCCAGGGGCACTCCCTGCTGGCCGCCACCGTCATGGCGGAGCTGCGCCACGCGCTGCGCGCCTCGGTCATCGGCACCTCGGACCTGGGCGCGTCGATGGCGCTGCTCAACGAGGTGCTGCGGCGCTACCACCCCGGCATGACCGCCACGGTGTGCCTGCTCCTGCTCGACCCGGCGACCGGGGAGATGGAGATCTCCAACGCCGGTCACATCCCGCCCCTGTTCATCGACGGCGGCCGTGCCCACTACCACCGTCTGGGCAACCTGCTGCTGGGCGTGGCCCAGGAGACCTACCGGGTCGACCGGGTCCACGTGCCCGCGGGCGGCTCGGTGCTGATGTTCACCGACGGGCTCATCGAGGACCGCGACAAGCTGCTCGACGAGAGCCTGGAGATCGTACGAAGGCTGGCCGAAGACCTCCAGGAGGACCTGGAGATCTTCTGCGACCGCCTGATCGAGCGCTTCGGCGCCCGGGAGGACGACGTGGCGCTGGTGATGTTCCAGCGCGTCACCTGACGCCGGAACAGGTTCCGGCACCGGTCCGCGCGGTGGTGCGGTGAGGCAGGGGGGAACGCCGGCCGCAAGGTCGCACCCGGCCCGCCGACGGCGTCGGGCCCGCCGCCGGCCACCGGGCACGGCCCGCTGCGCCTGCGCGCCGGGGGCACGCGGCCCCCGGCGCGGTCAGGCGACGGTCTCCACCGGCTTGGCGATCCTCTCCAGCTCGGCGAAGAGGCCGGGCAGCACCCTGGCGTGCAGGACGGTGCCGTCCCCGGTGTGCTGGACGTCGAGCACCTCGCCCTCCTGGTGCGCACGGGAGATCAGGTCGCCGCGGTCGTACGGCACCAGCAGCGTGACCTCCTGGTCGAACCTGGGCAGCTCGCGCTCGATCACGGCCCGCAGCTCCTCGATCCCGGCGCCGGTACGCGCCGAGACCACCACGGTGTGCCTCTCCCGCGCGGTCAGCCGGGCCAGCACCACCGGGTCGGCGGCGTCGGCCTTGTTGATGACCACGATCTCCGGGATGTCGCCCGCGCCCTCGATGTCGCCGACCACCTCGCGTACCGCGGCGAGCTGCGACTCGGGGTCGGGGTGCGAGCCGTCGACCACGTGCAGGATCAGGTCGGCGTCGCCGACCTCCTCCAGGGTCGAGCGGAACGCCTCCACGAGCTGGTGCGGCAGGTGCCGGACGAATCCGACGGTGTCGGCCAGCGTGAACAGGCGGCCGTCGGGCGTGTGCGCCCGGCGGACCGTCGGGTCCAGGGTGGCGAACAGGGCGTCCTCCACCAGCACCCCGGCGCCGGTCAGCCGGTTCAGCAGCGAGGACTTGCCGGCGTTGGTGTACCCGGCGATGGCTACGGCGGGGACCTCGCGCTGTGTGCGCCTCGACCGCTTGGTCTCGCGGGCGGTGGTCATGCCGCCGATCTGGCGGCGCAGCTTGGCCATCCGCTCGCGGATCCGCCGGCGGTCCAGCTCGATCTTGGTCTCACCGGGACCACGACCGCCCATGCCGACACCGCCGGCCGCACGGCCGCCGACCTGACGGGACAGGTTGCCACCCCAGCCTCGCAGGCGCGGCAGCAGGTAGTTGAGCTGCGCGAGCTCGACCTGCGCCTTGCCCTCGCGGCTCTTGGCGTGCTGGGCGAAGATGTCGAGGATCAGCATGGTCCGGTCGATGACCTTGACCTTGACGATCTCCTCGAGCTGGCGGAGCTGGCCGGGGCTCAGCTCCCCGTCGCACACCACCGTGTCGGCGCCGGTGGCGGAGACGATGTCGGCGAGTTCCTGGGCCTTGCCGGAACCGATGTAGGTCGCAGTGTCGGGCTTCTGGCGGCGCTGGATGACGCCCTCCAGAACCTCTGAACCCGCGGTCTCGGCAAGAAGCTTGAGCTCCAGGAGGGAGTTCTCGGCGTCGATCGCCGTACCGGAGGTCCAGACGCCGACCAGGACGACCCGCTCAAGCCTCAGCTGGCGGTACTCGACCTCTGTGACGTCTTCCAGTTCCGTGGAAAGGCCCGCCACCCGGCGCAGAGCCTGGCGGTCGGCCAGGTCCAGCTCTCCGGTGTCGAGGAGATCGTCGAATCGGTCGATGTCCAGCGGCTCACGAGTGTCTATGTCGTCGCTCCGTTCATATGGTCGTTCCGTGGGCGTTCTTCCCTGTGAGGAACGCCCATATGAGTGAACGCCCGAACACCCCGGGTCTCTTCCCCAGGATGGTGCCACGAGAACCTCTCCCTCATCACCTGGTTATCCGTCGCCTCGTCCCGGCCGGTGGGAGGGGCCGGGGGGTGTGCCCGCTCTCAGGGGAGCAGGACCCGGGCGTCACCCGAGCCGGTCTTGATCGTGATCTTCCGGGGCGAGGAGGGGTCCCTGGTCACCTCGACGGTCCTGTCGCCCGAGCCGGTCTCGGTGGTCACGTTGTAGCCACCGGCGGGGACGCGGGTCACGACGTCGCCCGAGCCGCTCTCGATCTCCACCAGGTCGGGCGCGACGGTGAACCCCGCCTCGACCTCCCCGGATCCGGCCTCGGCGGTGAGGCGCTTGGAGCCCAGGTCCACCGCCTCGATGTCGCCGGAGCCGGTCACCGCCTTCACCTGCCCGGCCAGCCCGCGCAGCGTGATGGTGCCCGAACCGGTGTCGAGGTCGGCGGACACGGCGCGCGGGACCTCGACCTTGTAGTCGACCGAGCAGTTGTGCCCGTCGCACCGGTAGCGCAGGCTGAGCGTGCCGTCGTTCACGGGGTGCTCGGTGACCGGCCTGTCACCGCGCCAGTGGAGGGTCTCGGTCACCCGGACGCCGGAGCGGTCCGAGGCGGTCACCACGATGTCGCCGGAGCCGGAGTCGACGTTCAGGGCCTTCACAGCGTCCGCCACGTCGTAGGAGACGACGTCCTGCCCGCGCTCGCGGAAGTCCAGGCCGAATTCGCATCCGGAGAGCATGAACACCGACCCCAGGAGCGCTCCGGCGACGAGCGTGTTCCTCTTCATGGGCTCAATCCTCGACTTTCCGGGAGGTCTTCGCCTCCCCCTCGCGCCGTCCGCCCCCTCGTTCCGCCGAGGGCACCGATCCGACCGGCCCAACTCTGCCGGGGCCGGACGCCCGTGAACATCGGGGTATCCCCGGGCTCTGCCCTGAGGCCGCCCCCGCCTTTGACCGGCTCGCGAGCGGTCACGTACCCTGGTTTCCACGTTTCAGAATTGCTTTTCCGCGATGTGGAAAATAGGGAAGACACGGAAAGAGGGTTCATGAACGGCGTTGAGATCGGCGGCCCCCAGCGGGACCGCTTCGACGAGATCCTCACACCGGAGGCGCTGGCCTTCCTGGCCACCCTCCAGCGCGAGTTCGACGGCCGGCGGCTGGAGCTGCTCGAAGCCCGCCGGGCCAGGCAGGCCGAGCTCTCGGCGGGCGCCACCCTCGACTTCCTGCCCTCGACCCGGCACGTGCGCGAGTCCGAGTGGCGCGTCGCCCCGCCCGCGCCCGGCCTGGTGGACCGCCGCGTGGAGATCACCGGCCCGGTCGACCGGAAGATGACGATCAACGCGCTGAACTCCGGCGCCAAGGTCTGGCTGGCCGACTTCGAGGACGCCAACTCCCCCACCTGGGAGAACACCATCGGCGGCCAGCTCAACCTGCGCGACGCACTCGACCGGACGATCGACTTCACCGCCGGGGAGAAGAGCTACGCCCTCAAGCCCGACACCGAGCTGGCCACCATCGTGGTCCGTCCCCGCGGGTGGCACCTGGACGAGAAGCACCTCACCCTGGACGGCGCCCCGCTGTCGGCCTCCCTGGTCGACTTCGGCCTCTATTTCTTCCACTCGGCGCAGCGGCAGACGGCCAAGGGCAAGGGCCCGTACTTCTACCTGCCCAAGATCGAGTCGCACCTGGAGGCCCGCCTCTGGAACGACGTCTTCGTCCGCGCGCAGGACCTGCTGGGCATCCCCCAGGGCACGATCCGGGCGACGGTGCTCATCGAGACCTACCCGGCCGCGTTCGAGATGGAGGAGATCCTCTACGAGCTGCGCGACCACTCCGCGGGCCTGAACGCGGGCCGCTGGGACTACCTGTTCAGCGTGATCAAGAAGTTCCGCACCCGCGGCCGGGAGTTCCTGCTGCCCGAGCGGAACGCGGTGACGATGACCGCCCCGTTCATGCGTGCCTACACCGAGCTGCTGGTCAGCACCTGTCACCGGCGCGGCGCCCACGCCATCGGCGGGATGGCCGCCTTCATCCCCTCGCGCCGCGACCCCGAGGTCAACCGGGTCGCGCTGGAGAAGGTCACCGCGGACAAGACCCGCGAGTCCGGCGACGGCTTCGACGGCTCCTGGGTGGCACACCCCGACCTGGTGCCCGTCTGCCGCGACGTCTTCGACGCGGTCCTGGGGGACCGGCCCAACCAGCTCGACCGGCTGCGCGAGGACGTCAGCGTCTCCGCCGCCGACCTGCTCGCGGTCTCCAAGACCCCCGGCGACATCACCGAGGCCGGGCTGCGCAACAACGTGGACGTGGCGCTGCGCTACCTGGCCGCCTGGATGGGCGGGCTGGGCGCGGTGGCGATCCACAACCTGATGGAGGACGCCGCCACCGCCGAGATCTCCCGCTCCCAGATCTGGCAGTGGATCCACAACGGCATCGAGCTGTCCGACACCGGGGCCGTGGTGACCAGGGAGCTGGTGGAGCGGATCATCGACGAGGAGCTCGCCGGGATCGCGGCGGAGCCGGGATACGACGAGGTCCGCTACGGCCAGGCCACCGCCCTGTTCAAGGAGGTCGCGCTCGACGACGAGTTCGCCGAGTTCCTCACCCTCCCTGCTTATGCACGTATGCCGTGACATGACCGATCCGACGGTGAGGAATCCTCATCCCCGGGGCGGGATTCCTCACTCCGGACGACCGGCGACCACGGGTGCGGCACCCCGGACCAGTGGATACTTTGCGTGCATGACCGATGACAGGAACGGCGAGGAAACGGACCGCGGCGACTACGGAGCGTTGCTCGACGCCGTCAAGCGCGAGATCGCCGGCAGCCGGGGGCGGGTGGCCCTGCTCACCACCGACGCGGAACTGATCCGGCAGTACTGGCGGATCGGGCGCCACCTCCTCGACCGGCAGCCGGACGAGGAGTGGGGCAGGCGGATCGCGCCCCGCCTCTCGGCCGACCTGCGCGCCGCGTTCCCGGAGGCCATGGGGTACTCGCGGACCAACCTGCTCTACATGAGGGCCTTCGCGGCGGCCTGGCCGGACTCGGTGCCCAGGACGGGGCGGCCGATCCCGTGGGGTCACCACATCGTCCTGCTCGACATGCTGGACACCCGGTCGACGCGGGAGTTCTACGCCCGCAGGACCGCGGAGGAGGGCTGGGCCAGGGGCGTCCTCATCACGATGATCAAGGGCCGGCTGCATCTGCGCCTGGGCCGCTCCGCCCGCGGCGCCGGACGGAGCGCGCCGTCGGCCGACTGCCGGTCCCTGCAGCGGGCCCCCTCCGAGCCCCGGCCCGCCAGCTCCGCGAGCTCCGCGGGCTCTGCGGACGAGGGCCCCGGGACCCCGGAACCCACGGAACTCAGGGAGCCCATGGAACTCAGGGAACTCGGGGAGCCCGGCCGTGGTGCGGGCGCGCACGCGCGGCGCGAGAATTCGAGACGGGGATGAGCGCCCCGGCCGTCCGGCGGGGGCCGGGCGGCGACCGCGACGGCCCCGCTCCCGGGTCCCGCCCCATGCCGGAGGAGAGACGATGCCGACGACACCAGCGACACCCGCGACGCCGACCACGCCGACCACGCCGACCACACGGACGACACCGGCGGCGCGGACCATGACCCCGGCGGCCCTGGACGAGCCGGTCCGCAGGTTCACCGAGCTCCTCGGCACCGCTTCGGTGATCACGGACCCGGTGCGGCTGCGCACCTACGAGTGCGACGGGCTGACCCACCACCGGGTCACCCCGGGCGTGGTGGTGCTCCCGGGCAGCGCCGAGCAGGTGGCCGCCGTGGTGCGGATCTGCAACGAGTACGGCCTGCCGTTCGTGGCCAGGGGCGCCGGGACCGGCCTGTCGGGCGGGGCGCTGCCCCGGTCCGACGGGGTGCTGGTCGTGACCTCGAAGATGCGGCGGATCCTCTCGATCGACCTGCCGAACCGGCGGGCCACGGTGGAGCCGGGGGTCACCAACCTGGCGATCACCGAGGCGGTCCGCGACCTGGGCCGCTACTACGCGCCCGACCCCTCCAGCCAGCAGGTCTGCACGATCGGCGGGAACGTGGCGGAGAACTCCGGGGGCGCGCACTGCCTGAAGTACGGCTTCACCGTCAACCACGTGATCGGCCTGGAGATCGTCACCCCCGACGGCGACCTCGTCGAGCTCTCCGACACCGACCCCGGCTACGACCTGCTGGGCGCGTTCGTCGGCTCCGAGGGCACCCTCGGCATCGCGACCAAGGTCGTGGTGCGGCTGAGCCGCCTCCCGGAGGCCGTCACGACGCTGCTCGCGGCGTTCACCGACATCGAGGGGGGCGGGCGGGCGGTGTCGGCGATCATCGGCGGCGGCATCGTACCGGCCGCGATCGAGATGATGGACGCGCTCGCCGTCGAGGCCGCCGAGGCGGCCGTGGCGTGCGCCTACCCCGGGGGCGCCGGTGCGGTGCTCATCGTGGAGCTGGACGGTCCCGCCGAGGAGGTCGCCCACCAGTTCGCCGAGGTCCTGCGGATCTGCCGGGACAGCGGCGCGTTCGAGCTGCGGGTGGCCGACGACGCGGTGGAACGGGCCGCGATCTGGCGGGGCCGCAAGTCGGCGTTCGCCGCGGTGGGCCGGATCAGCCCCGCCTACATCGTGCAGGACGGCGTCGTCCCCCGCACCGCGCTGCCCGGCGTGCTGGCCGGTATCGACGCCCTCTCGGCCGAGTACGGCATCCGGGTGGCGAACGTCTTCCACGCCGGTGACGGCAACCTGCACCCGCTGGTGCTCTTCGACGACGCCGAGCCCGGCGCGGCCGAGCGGGCCGAGACCGTCTCGGGACGGATCCTCGACCTGTGCATCGAGCACGGCGGTTCCATCACCGGCGAGCACGGCGTCGGTGTGGACAAAGCCCGATACATGACGAAGATGTTCTCGGAGGACGACCTCGACACCATGCAGCGGGTGCGCTGCGCCTTCGACCCGCGCGGCCTGTCGAACCCGGGCAAGATCTTCCCGACCCCCCGGCTCTGCGGCGAGGTCCCCGGGGTCCGCAAGGGCGTGCACCCGCTGGTGGAGTCCGGACGGGCGGAGCAGTTCTGATGGGATCACCGCGAAGGACACCCGCGGGAACACCCGCGGAGACATCGCCGCACGCCCCGCACGCCCCGGAGACCTCGGAGGCGCTGGACGCGCTCGACGCGACGGGCGTGACGATCAGGAAGGCGGGCCCGGACGACGCGGTAGGTGGCGTACGGCCGCGCTGGGTGGCCCTGCCGGAGAGCACCGCGGAGGTCTCCGCGCTGATGCGCGTCTCGGCCGCGCACGACCTGGCCGTGGTACCGGCGGGCGAGGGCACCCGGCTCGACCGGGGCGCTCCCCCGGAACGCTGCGACCTGCTGCTCGACACCTGCTGCCTGCTGCTCGGCGACGGGTCCGGCGTCGAGCACTCCTTCGGCGACCTGGTGGCCCGGACCGGCGCGGGGCTGTCGCTGGACGCGCTGGCCACCGCGCTCTCGCGCGCCGGGCAGGAACTGGCCCTGGACGGCGTCCGGCGCGACGGCGTCGTCGGCGGGACGGTGGGCGGCACGCTCGCCACCGCGGACGCCGGTCCCCGCAGGTTCCGCCACGGCACCGCCCGCGACCTGCTGATCGGCGTCACCGTCGTGCTCGCCGACGGCACGGTCGCCGTCTCGGGCGGCACCGTCGTCAAGAACGTCGCCGGCTACGACCTCGGCAAGCTCTTCACCGGCTCCTACGGCACGCTCGGCGTCATCACCGAGGCGGTCTTCCGCCTGCACCCGCTTCCGGCGGACCGGCGCTGGGCCGGTGTCGCCCCGCCCGCCGCCGCGCTGCCCGCGCTGGTGGCCGAGCTCGCGGCCTCCCAGGCCGAGCCGAGCGCGATCGAGCTGGACTGGCCGGACGCCGGTGGTGACGCCGGTGGCGCGCCGGTCGTCTGCGTGCTGGTCGAGGGGGTCGCCGCCGGGGCCCGCGCCGAGGCGCTGCGCGCGTCGATGGAGGCGTACGGGAGCGCGTGGGTCTCCTCCGACGCCCCGGCCTGGTGGGCGGAGCCGCCGGGTGAGGAGGTGCTCGTCGAGCTGCGGGTGCCGCCCGCCGCCGCCTACCCGGCGCTGCACGCGGTCGCCGCGCGCGGGCTGCCGGTGAGCGTGCGCGGCTCGGTGGCCTCGGCGGTCCTGCAGGCGGCCCTTCCCCCGGAGACGGGCGAGGCGGAGTTCGCCGGGTTCGTCACGGGCGTGCGCGAGGACCTGGGGCGGCTCGGCGGCGGGCTCACCGTGCTGGCCGCGCCACAGGAGATCGCCCGGGGGGTCGACCGGTGGGGTCCCTCGGGCGCGCTGCCGCTGATGCGCAGGGTCAAGGAACGGTTCGACCCCGGCCGGAGGATGTCCCCCGGCCGGTTCGTGGGAGGGATCTGATGGACCCGGAGCTCATCAACGACTGCGTGCACTGCGGGTTCTGCCTGCCCTCGTGCCCGACGTACGTCCTGTGGGGCGAGGAGATGGACTCCCCGCGCGGCCGGATCCACCTGATGAAACAGCACGTGGAGGGCACCCCGCTGACGCCGGAGATGGCCGGGCACTTCGACGCGTGCCTGGGCTGCATGGCGTGCGTGCCGGCCTGCCCGTCCGGGGTCCGCTACGACCGGCTGATCGAGCAGACCCGGGCCGAGGTGGAGCGGACGCACGTGCGCGAGCCGGACGACCGGGCACTGCGGGCGCTGGTCTTCCAGCTCTTCCCCTATCCGCGGCGGCTGCGGGCGATGCGGCTGCCGCTGCGGCTCAGCGCCGGACTGCGCCGCGCCGCGGCCCCCCGGCTCCGGCGGATCAACCCGTCGCTGGCGGCCATGGCCGAGCTGGCCCCGCCACCCGCCGCCCGGGTACGGCTGCCGTCCAGGGTCACGGCGCGGGGACGGCGCAGGGCCACGGTCGGCATGCTCACCGGATGCGTCCAGGGGGAGTT
This sequence comes from Streptosporangium longisporum, assembly GCF_039534895.1. Classification (NCBI taxonomy): domain Bacteria; kingdom Bacillati; phylum Actinomycetota; class Actinomycetes; order Streptosporangiales; family Streptosporangiaceae; genus Streptosporangium; species Streptosporangium longisporum. The sequence continues at coordinate 105,870 of NZ_BAAAWD010000022.1, forward strand.
CTTCCCGCAGGTCAACGCGGCCACCGCCCGGGTGCTCGCGATGGAGGGCTGCGACGTGGTGATCCCCCGCTCCCAGGGGTGCTGCGGGGCGCTGTCGCTGCACTCGGGGCGGGACCGGCAGGCGCTGCGGCTGGCCAGGCGCACGATCGCCGCCTTCGAGCGGGCCGGGGTCGACACGATCGTGGTCAACGCCGCCGGTTGCGGATCGACGATGAAGGGCTACGCCGAGATCCTCCAGGAGGCGGCCGGACCGGGCGGCGACGGGTGGGCCGACCGGGCTCGGGCGATCAGGACCGTGGACCTGGCCGAGTACCTGGCCGAGCTGGGGCCGGTGGCCGAGCGGCATCCGCTCCGGCTCACCGTGGCCTACCACGACGCCTGCCACCTGGCCCACGCCCAGGGGGTACGGTCCCAGCCGCGTGCCCTGCTGGCGGGCATCCCCGGCCTGGAGCTGAGGGAGATCGCCGAGTCGGCGATCTGCTGCGGGTCGGCCGGGACGTACAACATCTTCCGGCCGGAGACGGCCGAGGAGCTGGGCGACCGCAAGGCCGGGCGGGTGCTGGAGACCGGTGCCGACCTGCTGGTCTCGGCCAATCCCGGCTGCACCATGCAGATCGCCTCGGCGATCCGCCGCCGGGGGGCCGCCCCCGTCCCGACGGCGCACACCGCCCAGGTGCTCGACGCCTCCCTGCGCGGGCTCGCGGGGGTGCCGTGAGCGCGGTGCAGTCGGTCGACCGGGCCCTGGACGTGCTGGAGGCGCTGGCCGAGCGGGGCGGGGAGGCCGGGCTCTCGGAGATCGCGGCCAGGACCGGCCTGCCGTACGGGACGATCCACCGGTTGCTGCGCACGCTGCTGGCCCGGGGGTACGTGCGCCAGGAGTCTGACCGCCGCTACGCCCTGGGCGGGGCGCTGGTCCGGCTCGGCGGGGTGGCCGAGCGCATGGTCGCGGTGTGGGCGCAGCCGTACCTGGCGAAGCTGGTCGAGCTGTCGGGCGAGACGGCCAACCTGGCGGTGATGGAGGGCGACTTCGTGGTCTACGTCGCCCAGGTGCCCTCACCGAGGAGGCTGCGGATGTTCGCCGAGGTCGGCAGGAGGGTGCTGCCGCACAGCACCGCGGTGGGCAAGGCGCTGATGGCCGACCGGCCCGACGCCGAGGTGGCGTCGCTGATCGAGCGGACCGGCATGCCCCGCCGGACCGAGAACACGATCACCGACCTGCCCGGGATGCTCGCGGAGCTGAAGCGCGTGCGGGCGTGCGGGTACGCGATGGACCTGGGCGAGGAGGAGCTCGGCGTGCACTGCCTGGCGGTGGGCGTGCGGGACGGGTCGCGGACGGTCGCCGCGCTGTCGGTGTCCGGGCCCGCCGAGCGGATCTCCGCCCTCGACCTGGAGGGCCTCGCCGGGGACATGCGCGCGATGGCCGCCGGGTTCGGCGCGGAGCTGGGCCCCGCCGGCCCTGCCAGCCCCGTCGGCTCCCCCGGCTCCCCTGGCTCGCCCGGTGACGGCGGGACCGGCTGAGGCGCGGGGGGCCGGTCCTCGACGTCCTCGACGTCTCCGCGCGGAGCCGGTGTGCCGTATCTCTGACAGTTCCCGACGGTCCCTGACGGCCCCCGGTGCGGTCCCTAGCGTCCCTGCGGCGGGGTGATGTTGAGGTTGCTGCCCTGCGGCACCGGGACCACGCTGACCTGGCCCTTCTGGATGGCCTGCCAGAGCACGGCCCCCTGCGGGCCCAGGACCTTGACCAGGTCCTTGATCGACTCGATCTCGGTGCGGACCTTGGCGTTGCGCTGGGTCTGCGCGACGTTCTCGGCCTTGGCCGCCTGCTCGGAGGCCAGGGCGTCGACCAGCACGTCCGGCGGCTCGGGCTTCTGGATGGTCAGGGAGATGTCCCCGCACTGCCCGCTGCCCGCGTAGTTCTGGTTGCAGAAGTAGTCGCCGCCGGAGGTCTCCTTGATGAACTCCCGGGCGAGCTCGCCCACCCGCGCCTCCCACGACTGCTTCACCTTGGGGTCGTTGAACAGTCCCCGCCACTCGAACTCCTGCGAGGCGGCGTCCATGGCCCGGTCCAGCGGCACCCGCAGGTAGATGTTGAGCATCCGCCGCCAGCCGGAGGACTCCCCGTCCTCGTGGTAGGCGCCGAACTTCAGCCCGATCTTCTCGTGGAAGGTCTGCAGCGTCCTGCAGTCGGTGTTCAGCGTGAACGTCGCCACCCCGGAGACCGTCATCTCGACGTTGTCCTTGGAGACCACGGACAGCGGCTTGGACTCGGCGTCGTCGGCCCCGGAGAAGTCGAAGGTCCGCTGGCCGAACGGGTAGGAGAAGCCCCGGTCGCCGGGGCCGAGCAGCGTGGCGCCGCTGGAGGGGTTGATGCACTTCTCGAACTTGATGGCCTCGAACGTGCCGCCGGCGTAGTGCAGGACGACCTCGTCGGGCTGGGTGCTCACCCGGGAGCACGCGCTGAGGAGGAACGCGGAGATCACCAGCAGGACGACCACCAGGATCGACCCCTTCAGCAGTGGCCTCCGGTTGCCCGCGGCCTTCTGAGCACTCATCGTCTCTCCCTTTGCGCCCGTTTTCTGAAGGGGGATCCTAGTGGTGCCAGGGCGGGGGCGACGTACCAGGCCGAAGGGTGGAACCCGTCCGGGACGGTCGGCGGAGTAGGGGTGGGAGCGCGGACGCGCTCCGGAAGGGATTCCCGATGACGACCGTACGGAACGGGTGGTGACACTGAGCCTCCCGCAACGGGCGTGGGCGCCTCCCGAGTCCCCGCCCTCCGAGTCCCCGCCCTCCACGCTCGCGCCTTCCGGGTTCGCGCCTCCCGAGTCCCCGGCCTCCGCGTTCGCGGTCCCCGGGTCCCCGCCCCCCGACGACGCGACGCTGATCGGGGAGTCGCTGTCGGACCCCGACAGGTTCGCCGGGCTCTTCGACCGGCACGCCGACGAGATCCACCGGTACGTGGCGCGGCGGCTCGGTGACGTGACCACGGCCGACGACGTGACCGCCGAGACGTTCCTGGTGGCCTTCCGCAAGCGCGGCCGGTACGACCCGGGCCGTCCCGACGCCAGGCCCTGGCTGTACGGGATCGCCTCCAACCTGGTCTCCGGCCACCGCAGGGCCGAGACCCGCAGGCTGCGGGCGCTCGCCCGGCAGGCCCCCGAGCGCGCGGCCGAGTTCGAGGAGCGCAGTGCCGAACGCGTCACCGCCGGCCGCCTGCGGCCCGCGCTGGCCGCCGCCCTGGCCCGGCTCGGTTCCGCCGAGCGGGACCTGCTGCTCCTGGTGGCCTGGGCCGACCTGAGCTACGAGGAGGCCGCGCAGGCGCTCGGCATCCCGATCGGGACCGTCAGGTCCCGTCTCTCCCGCACCCGGACCAAGGTCCGCCGCCTTCTGGAGTCGCAGTCATGAACGAGGACGAGATCGAGCTGGTGGCCGCCCTCCGGCCCGAGGTGGCGCCGTACGACGCCGAGGCCAGGCTGGCGGCCCGCGGGCGGCTGCTCGCCGCGGGACCGCGGGACGCGCGGGGACCGCGGGCGGGGCGCCCTCCGGTACGCCGGCCGGCCTGGCGCGGCCCGTACGCGAGGGTGCTGGCCGGGGCGCTCGCGGTGGCCGCGGGGGCGACCGCGATCGTCCTGACCGGGGCCCCGGGCGACACCCCGGCACCGGGCGTGAGCGCGGGGCAGGGGGCGGGGCGGGAGACCGTGGCGGGCACAGGCGGGAAGACGGGTGGCGAGACGGTGGCGGCGATGCCCCGCTTCACCGTCGTCTCCGCGAGCGAGGTGCTCGACCGGGCCGCGCGGGCCGCGTCCAGGACCGACCTCGCGCCCCGCGACGACCAGTTCGTCAGGGTCGAGTCGGAGACGATGCACGGCGCGTTCGGCGGGGGGGCGGTGAACGCGGAGACGGGACGGACCACCGAACAGACCCGCTACCTCTACCGGGCCAGGCGGACCATCTGGCTCTCCGCCGACGGGACGAGGGACGGGGTGCTGCGGATCGAACACCTGGAGCCCAGGGCCTACCCGGGCTGGCCCGTTCCCCCGTCGGCCCACGAGGAGACCGGCGTGAGGACGATGCCGCTGCCGAGCTGCGGGGGTATTCCCGACCACGCGCGTACCGACCACGCCGCGCTGAGGAGGCTGCCCACCGACCCCGAGGGGATGCGCGCCCACCTCTACACCGGGGACCGGGGCGGGAAGTCGAAGGACGGGGCGGCGTTCACCGCGGCGGGCGACATGCTCCGGGAGACCTACATGCCCCCGGCGCAGCGGGCGGCGCTGTTCAAGGCGGTGGGCACCATCCCCGGGGTCGAGGCCACCGGGCGGGCGCCGGACGCGGCCGGACGGGAGGGCGTCGGCGTGGGCCGGGTCGGCCTGGACGGCGTCCGGTACGAGCTGATCTTCGACGCCGAGACGTACGAGCTGCTCGGCGAGCGCGGGATCGTGGTGGACGCCAAGGCCGCGGGATCCCCCGTGGGGAGCCTGGTCGCCTCCACCGCCCAGCTCTCGGTCGGCGTGGCCGACGAGGCACCCGGTGTGGAGGAGATGGAGGCGAAGGAGAAGGAGGGGACGAAGGCCGGCTGCGGCGACGGCGGCTGAGCGTCCGGAGGCGGGTCAGCCGCGGACGCGGTGGGCGGGAGAGCCGTCGGCCGAGCAGTACACCTCGACCTTGAGCTCCCGCTCCTCCGACTCGAACTCGGCGTGGGCCCGGCTCGCGGGGCCGCGTTCGACGTCGTCGGCCTGGAATCCCTGGGCCGGGCTCCACGACCGGAGCGTGACCAGGCCGTCCTGGCACCGGGCGATGATCCGTCCGCCCACCGTGTCGATCACGCCGCTCTTTCCCACGGGCGCGGGAGGCGCGGTGGAGGCGGCGGGCCCGGGGGTGACGGTCACCGTGACGGTCGGCTCGGGAACGGCCGGTGTGGGAACGCCCCGGGGGCCGGGGGTCGCGGTACGGGCGGGCGGGGTCGCGGGGACCGTCCCCGAGGGGGTGCCGGAGGTCCCCGCCGGGGCGGGGAGGGCGTCGGGCCGGGAGGAGGCCAGGGCGAGCGCCTCGTCCACCTCGGCGGCCGACAGCGGTCGCAGGCCGGTGTCCGTCAGCGGTTCGCCCAGCCGGTCGATCACGGCCACCCCCGCCCCGACGGCGAGGAGGCCGGTGACCAGCCAGCCGGTCACGGCCAGTAGGAGACGCCTGCGCATGCGCCCAGCCTGCCACCTCCCGCGATAAGAGGAGGTTAAGGGGCCGATAACCGGCTTCCGGTGCCGCCCGGAAGGAGGCTAACGTGGCGGCAAATGTCGAACGTGCTGCTCATCGAGGACGACGCCGCGATCCGCACCTCCCTCACCCGGGGCCTGCGCGACCGCGGTCACGCCGTGTCGTCCGCCCCGGCCGCCCTCGACGGCCTGCGGCTGGCCGTCGAGGAACGTCCCGACCTGGTCGTGCTCGACCTCGGCCTGCCCGACCTGGACGGGGCCGACCTGCTGCGGATGCTGCGCGCGGTGAGCCGGGTCCCGGTGATCGTGGCGACCGCGCGCGACGGTGACGCGGAGATGGTCAGGCTGCTGGACGCGGGCGCCGACGACTACGTGGTCAAGCCGTTCAGCGCGGCCCAGCTCGACGCCCGGATCCGGGCGGTGCTGCGGCGCGCCGCGGGCGAGGACCGGGCCGACAGCTCGGTCACCGTCGGGGGGCTGCGGATCGACCCGCGCTCCCGGGAGGCGACCCTGGACGGGACGGCGCTGGACCTCAGCCCGCGGGAGTTCGACCTGCTCCACTACCTGGCCGCCCGGCCCGGCGAGGTCGTCACCAAGCGGGAGCTGCTCACCCACGTCTGGCAGATCCCCTACGGGGGCGCCGACAAGACCGTGGACGTCCACCTGTCGTGGCTGCGCCGCAAGCTGGGCGAGACCTCCCAGGAGCCCCGCTACCTGCACACGGTCAGGGGTGTCGGCGTGCGGCTGGCCGCTCCGGCATGAGGCGCTGGCTGACCCTGCTGGTCGCGGCGACCACCTCCCTGGTGCTGATCGCGCTGCTGGTCCCGCTGGCGCTGCTGGTCCGAACGGTGGCGGCGGGCGCGGCGGTCGGCGAGGCCGAGAGCGAGGCCCAGTCGGTGGCGGTGGCGGTCGGCGCGGTGGACGCCGAGACCCTGTGGCTCACCGTCGAGCAGGCCGCGCACCCGGTCACCGTCTTCCTGCCCGACGGCCGGGTGGTCGGCGTGCCCGCGCCGCGCTCCGCCGCCGTGGAGCTGGCCTCGCTCGGCCGCAGCGTCACCGCCGCCGCGCCCGGCGGACGGGAGATCCTGGTCGCCGTCCAGGGGGTCGCACCCGGCGGTACGGCGGTGGTCCGCGTCTTCCTGGACGACGACCGGCTGACCAGGGGGGTGTTCCAGGTCTGGGCCGGGCTGGCCGCGCTCGGTCTGGCCCTGGTCGTGCTGGGCGTCCTGGTCGGCGACCGGCTGGCCCGCGCGGTGATCCGGCCGATCACCGCGCTGGCGGGGGTGTCGCACCGGCTCGCCTCCGGCGACCTGTCGGCCAGGACCGTGCCCGACGGCCCGCCCGAGGTGCACGCGGTCGGTGTCGCCCTCAACCACCTGGCCGAGCGGATCACCGGCCTGCTGGCCGAGGAGCGCGAGAGCGTCGCCGACCTGTCCCACCGGCTGCGGACCCCGCTGACCGGGCTGAGGCTGGAGGCCGAGTCGCTGGCCGACCCGGAGGAGTCGGCCAGGATCGAGGCCCGGGTGGACGCCCTGGAACGCGCCGTGACCTCGGTGATCACCGAGGCCAGGCGGCGGGCGCGGGGCCGGGCCGAGTGCGACGCGGCGGCGGTGACCGGCGCCAGGGTCGCGTTCTGGTCGGTGCTGGCCGAGGACCAGTCGCGGCACTTCACCCTCGACCTGGCGCCCGGACCGCTCCCGGTCGGGATCGCCGAGGACGAGCTGGCCGCCTGCGTGGACGCGCTGCTCGGCAACGTCTTCGCGCACACCCCGGAGGGGGTCTCGTTCTCCGTACGGCTGGAGGCCGCCGACGGCGGCGCGCTGCTGACCGTCTCCGACGCCGGTCCGGGCTTCGCCACGTCCGACCCGTCCAGGCGCGGCGAGAGCGGGGCCGACTCGACCGGGCTGGGCCTGGACATCGCCCGCCGTACGGCCGAGTCCGCGGGCGGCTCGCTCTCGCTGCGCGCCTCCGCGCAGGGCGGGGCGGAGGTGGTGCTGTCCCTGCGGGCCTGAAACGCCGGGGACCCGACCTGGAACGCCGGGAGCCGGGCCTGGAACGCCGGGAACCCGACCTGGAACGCCGGGGACCGGGCCTGGAACGCCGGGAAGCGGGCCTGGAACGCCGGGGAGCGGCCGGTCAGCCCGGCTCCTGCCGGAGAAGGTTCATCACCATGATCACGCCGTGCGGCGCCTGGTCGTCGGTGCTCAGCGGGGAGAGCACGACCCCGATCCGGGCGGGCCTGCCCCTGCGGTTCACGCCGTCCAGGACGACGGTCTCGGGACGGCCGTTCCCGTTCCCGTTCCCCGGGACCGGTGTCTCCTCCAGGGTGCGCTGCATCCGGGAGAGGATCTCCTCGACCGGCAGGCCGATGTCCAGGGCGGCCAGCCGGCAGCCGATCGCCTCGTCGGCGCGCAGCCCCCACAGCTCCTCGGCCCCCGGGCTCCAGACCAGCACCCGCAGCTCGGTGTCGACCACGGCCACGGCGTCGCCGAGGCTGCGCACCACCGAGGAGACCAGGACGGTGGCCCGCCTGAGCTCTTCGCTGCGCGCGTTCAGGGTGTCGTTGATCTGCTGGAGCTCGTCGTTGGTCGACTGCAGCTCCTCGTTCATCGTCTCCAGCTCCTCGTTGGTGGACTGGAGCTCCTCGTTGGTGGTCTCCAGCTCCTCGTTCGTGGACTGAAGTTCCTCGTTGGTGGTCTCCAGTTCCTCGTTGGTCGACTGAAGTTCCTCGTAGGCGTGCTCCAGCTCCCTGTTGGTCTGCTCCAGCCGGTCGCGGAGCTGCCGGTAGCGCGTCACGTCGTGGAAGTTGACGCCCACGCCCACCAGGTCGCCGTCCGGGTCCATGAGGGGGACGACGGCGATGTCGAAGAAGCTGGTCTCGGGTGCGTTCGGCCGGTGCCAGGCCACGTCCTGCAGCTCGGCGACGCGCAGGTCCTGCTCCACCTGCTCGATCACCGAGCGGAGCTCGACCGGCCGGTAGGACACCTCCAGGTCCTGGAAGGGACGGCCGATGTCGCGCGCGTTGAGGTTGAAGAGCAGCTCGGCGCGGGTGTTGGCCAGCGCGAGGTTGCGGGAGCGGTCGAGCGCGATCTGCGCGACCGGGCCGGTGGCCAGCGCCGCCGCCTGCAGCACCGTGTGCCGCACGTACGGGCGGGCCTGCGAGGCGCCACCGGCCGACCAGGTGGCGCGGTCGGTGGCCGGGGCGACGCCGATCTTCTTGAACAGCCGCATCCTGAGGTCCACCGGCTCGAACCTGTCACCGTGGTTGAGCAGCATCTCGGCCTTGCCCAGGAAGAGGTAGCCGGGGTCGGCGAGCGCGAAGTGGAACCGCCGGACGATGCTGAGCTGGGTCTCGCCGTTGAAGTACATCAGCGTGTTGCGGGCCAGCAGCAGGTCGACCCGGGAGATCGGCGCGTCGCGGGTGAGGTCGTTGCGGCCGAAGATCAGCTGACGGCGCAGGTCGCGCCGGAACGCGAACCCGGCCTCCACCGGCTCGAAGTAGGTCTCGCGCATCCCGTCCGGCAGCTCGGCCAGCTGGCGCTCGGAGTAGACGGCCGCGCGCGCCGTCTGCAGGGCCTTCTGGTCCAGGTCGGTGGCGTAGATCTTCACCCGCTCACGGAACTCGTCGACGCCGAGCTCCTCGGCCAGCACCATCGCGAGGCTGTACGCCTCCTCGCCCGTGGCGCAGCCCGCGCTCCACACCCGGATCCCCGCCCCCGGCCCCTTGCTCGCCAGCAGGGCCGGGATCACGCTCTCGCGGAGCGTCTGCCAGGCGGCCGGATCGCGGAAGAAGGCGGTGACGTTGATCAGCAAGCTGTCGAAGAGCCGGTTGAACTCCTCGGGCTCCAGTTCCAGGTAGTCCCGATACTCGCCGTAATCATGAAGTTTGAGCGCCTCCAGGCGCCTGCTGATACGCCGCATGAGGGTGGTGCGCTTGTACCCCGTGAAGTCGAAGCCGCGCGTTTCCTTGAGCATGGCGAGCAGATCGTCGAATTCACGTTCGTCACCGGGCATCACGATGTCAGCCTAGGCCCGTCACGCGTTGCCGTGTGAAACAAGGTCGTCACCGGCACTGTCGATGCGGCCCTGGAGCATGCGCATCGTCTCCAGCGCCTGCCCGGTCTCCTCGGCGTCCTGCCGCAGCCGCCGCGCGGAGTGGTTACTCCCCCGCGACTCGGCGCGCTCGGCCATGCGGCCGAGCAGGCGCAACCGCTCCTCCAGCCGCAGGATCGCCGTCCACAGGGCCCGCTCCACGGCCTCGGCCTGGCCCGCCGCCAGCCCCTTCGAGGTCCAGGCGTGGCCCACCCGGCACCCGTAGTACATCTCGGGTCCCGTCGCCGTCTCGTACACCGGGCCGCCGCACTCGGGGCAGCTCAGCGCGGTGAGCTCCCCCTCGTGCGCCTCGCTCCCGGCGGCGAGCATGTACCGGGAGACCTCCTGCTCGACGCTTTCGTCCCTGACGAAGTCCCCGGTGACCGGGGTACGGCTCTGCCGCACGAGCCATCCGGCGATCTCCCGCACGGGGAGGCTCTCCGCGTTCCGGGTCGCGGCCAGGGCCGCCCGGGGCATGCCGTCGAACGTGCTCTCCCCCGGGTCCTGGACGGCGACCGCGCCACCGTGGCGCTCCACCACCGAGCTCCCCCTCGCCCCGTCGTCGAGCGTGCCGCTCAGCACGACGGCGAGCGTGCGCGGGCCTCCCTCCAGCGCCGCGCTGAGGAACAGCGGGTCGGCGGCCGGCCGGTGCCCGTTGTAGCGGGGGCCGCGTACCAGCCTGATCACCCCGTCCTTGACCAGAAGGTGGCGGTCGGGAGGCGCCACGTGGACACGGCCGTGCAGCAGCACCTCCCCGTCCCGGGCCGCGGTGACGGGCAGCGGCCCGGCCCGGTCCAGGATGCCGGCGAGCGCGCTCTCGCCGCGCGCGGGCAGGTGGAGCACCACCAGCACGGCGGCGGCGAGGTCGGCGGGAAGTTCCGCCGTCAGGGCGCGCAGCGCCTCCACACCGCCCGCCGACGCGGCGACGACAACCAGGTCACGTCCGTTCGAAGCTGCCACGTTCGGCCTCTATCCAGCCGGGCCCCATTCATACTGGGGACCGTAGAATTGTCGGCGGAGCCGTGAAAACCCCCGTGAAGGGTATGGCCACTGTATGGACATGTCTGTCTATGTCATTCATCAGTACGGTGACACGGCCCTCGTAGCCGTGCTGGGTGAGATGGACGCCTTCAACTACCGGCTCCTGGAGTCGGAGCTGGAGTCCCTGATGCTGGAGGGTGCGCGGCACATCCTGGTGGACGCCGGCGAGCTGTTGTTCTGCGACGTCAGCGGGGCCCGGGCGCTGGAGCGGGTGCACCAGAGCCTCCGCTCGACCGGGGGAGAGCTGTTCATCGTCCCCTCCCCGTCCATCGTCCGGCTGCTCACCGTCCTGTGGGGGGCCCAGGAGCCCGGCCAGCCGGGCCTGGTGACCGCCTTCAGCCTGGGTGACCTCTCCGGTGTCCTGTCGCTCTCCCCGCGGCACGTCCCCACCGTGCGCCGCGTCGGCACCGGGCGCCGTGCGCGACGGGGCCCCGGCGTGCAGGTCCCGGCCGTCCTGCCGGAGACACCCGACACCCGGGCCGGCTCAGCCGTCCCACCGGCCGCCGCTCCCCCGGAGGGGCACGGCCCGGAGAGTCCCGCCCCGGCAGGCCCGGTCTCTCCCGTCGTCCCCGTCGTCCCCGTTGCCGGGGACGACGTGGCACCCGCCCGGAGCGCACCGGCGCTCTCGGGTGAGGTCGCGCGGACCGGGCGGGTCTCGGGCACCACGAGGTCCGCGTACGCCGACCACGTGCCGCATCCGGCCCTGGAGAGGTCGGCGCGGCTGAGGAGGGAGGCGGCGGCGCGCCTGGAGACGCTGCACCACCGCACCCGGACGACCTGCGCGAGGCTGGCCGAGATGCACGACCGCCTGCACACCCTGCAGGCCCGGCTGGACACCCATGTCGCGGTGCGCGCCGCGGTACGGCTGGCCTGTGACGACCTCACGCCCCTGGGGTGAGGCAGGATCGGGCGCGCGGGCCCGCGCGCCCGGCCCGCACGGCGCGTGGGCCCCCCGGCGCGGGTTACGGGGGGCCTGAGCGGAAAGCATGATGGCATGGCCAGTGCTTCCGGGACCGGTGACGACCCCGATCCCCGTCCCCGTGACGAACCGGCCGCCGGTTCCGGCGATCGGCGTGACCGGGACGAACGGAGCGAGCGCGCCCGCGAGCGCGTCGAGCAGGCCTCCGAGCGGGGCGGGCAGGCCGCCCGGCGCCGGGACGAGCTCTCCGGCGACGCGTCCGCTCCCGCGCCCGACGCCGGTGAACGGCTGGCCCACGCCGACGCCCGGCTGCGGCAGGCGCGCTCTCGCGCCGACCAGGCCGGAGAGCGCGCGGTGGCCGGCTACCGGTCCGCCGCGCGAGCGCACAGGGACGCGGCCGCGGGCCACGAACGGGCCGCGGCGTCGGGGAGCGGCGACGCGGAGAGTCACCGGCTCCGGGCCGTCGACCACCTGTACAAGGCCGCCGCCGATGAGCACCGGGCAATCATGGCCGAGCAGACCGGCACGACCGAACGCACCCGGCGGGCCGAACGCGCCGAAGCGGCGGGGCGTACGGAAGAAACCGAGCGGGCCGAAGAGCCCGGACGGGCCGAAACCACCGAGCGGACCGAGAACGTCAAGCGAACCGAGGACGCAGGACGGGCCGAGGACGCAGGACGGGCCGAGGACGCAGGACGGGCCGAGGACGCAGGACGGGCCGAGGACGCAGGACGGGCCGAGGATGCCGGGCGTCCGGAGGGATCGGGCCGGGACCCGGGCCCAGAACCGCGCCAGGATCCGGGGCGAGCCGCCCCCTGAACGCGCGGGCCCGGTCGCGGGCGGTCGGTCCGTCCGCCTCAGCAGGACTTGAGCACGCCCTCCATGGCGTCCTTCTCCGCGGACGTCACCCAGAGGTCGTACTTGATCTTCACCCGGATCTGGCGCTCGACATAGGGGCACCGGTAGGCACGGCGCGGCGGCAGCCAGGTGGCCGCGTCCCCGGCTCCCTTCTGGCCGTTCAGCGGACCGTCCACGGCCATCAGGTTCAACGGGTCGTTGGCCAGTTCCTTGCGCTTGGACGCGCTCAGCTGCTGGGCGCCCTTCTGCCAGGCGTCGGCGAGCGCGATCACATGGTCGATCTGCACCGCCATGCTGCTCCTGGTCCCGCGTTCGAACTTTATGGTCTTGCCGCTGTAGGGGTCCTCCAGGACGCCGGACTGCACGACGCAGCCGTCCTCGCCCTTCTTGAAGACCTCTTCCTTCAGGTCGCGGATGAGGATGTCGTTGCGGGTGTCGCAGCCGTTGCCGTCGACGTCCGACCATGCGGGGCCGAACTTGTCTCGGTCGTATCCGGTCATCGGGGCGCGGCCCTTGACCTGGAGCTTCTTCAGGTCCTTGAGGGTGGCGGACGCGGTCTTCCCGTCTCCGGAGGAGCCCGCCCCACCGTCCGACCCACCGGGTGCCGGGCCGCAGCCCGCGATCACGAACCCTACCGTCGCGACGGCCACACCCCGTGCCAGCGCAGCCCGCACCATGCCACCCCTCACCGCGTTCACCATCTCTGAAGTGGCAAATTATCCAAGATTCCAGCTCTTAATCGTAAAAGCCTCAAGCGCTCTTCCAAGGCGCCGAAGCCATTCTCCACCCCATTCATCTCTTTCCCGCATCTTCGTCCTGACCTGCCGTGACACCGATGGTGCGCCGGGAGCCGAACACGCCGACGCACGGAGTTTCACGCAGTACCCCTATCGACCGTCCAAAGCGAGGGTGCTCCAATGGCAAAGAACGCTCACTTTCGGTGAGCGACCGGACACGGAGAGGATCAACATGCGTGAGATCTCGGCGCGTCATCCCCGTCTCGCACGTGCCACGGCCGGGCTCGCCGTCGCCGCGAGCGCCCTGCCGTGGACCGGTACGGGCGCCTTCGCGGCGGTGGCCCCGGGCCGGGCGGCCGACGCCCGGCACGGGCGTCCGGTCAGGTGATCAGGATCCCGCCGTCGACCGGGATCACCGCACCGGTGACGTACGAGGCGGCGTCCGAGGCGAGGAAGATCGCGGCGGCGACGAGCTCGGCCGGGTCGCCGGCGCGCTTCATCAGCACCCGGTGCTCCAGCTGCAGGGCCAGATACCCCTCGGCGTACTGCTCGGTCATCTCCGAGGCGAAGAACCCCGGCTCGACGCAGTTGACCCGGATGCCCCGGCGGCCCGTCCACTGCTGGGCGAGGTCGCGGGTGAGGCCGACGACCCCCGCCTTGGAGGCGCTGTAGGCGGCCTGCGGCAGACCCGCGGTCGTCTCCCCCAGGACGCTGCCGACGTTGACGATCGAGGAGCCCGGCCTCATGACCCGGGCACAGGCCTGGGCCATCCAGTAGGTGCCGTGCAGGTTGACCTCCACGACCTGGCGGAACTGCTCGGGGGTCTCCCGCAGCGCCGGGACCGCGGCGCCCACACCGGCGTTGTTGATCAGGATGTCCACCGCGCCCAGCTCGGAGACCGCCGCGGAGACCAGGGCCTCGCAGTCCTGCGGGCTGGTCACGTCGGTGACGACGGCCAGGCACCGCCTGCCGGTCTCCTCGACCAGGGCGCGGGTCTCCTCCAGGCGGTCCTTGCGGCGCGCGCCGATCGCGATGTCCGCGCCCGCCTCGGCCAGCCCTCTCGCGAACGCCACGCCCAGGCCCGAGGAGGCGCCGGTGACGATCGCGACCTTGCCGTCCAGCCGGAACCGTTCCAGCATTCCGCTCCTCCCTCGCCCGCCCGATGTGTAGAACGAGATTCTAGAGGCTTACGGCGGACCGCCCGCGAGGGGACCCCTCACGGGCGGTTCGGACACCGGTCGGACACAAGGACGCGCGTTCCGCGGCTCGGAGCCGGGACGCGTCCTACAGCCCGTACTCCTTGGTGATCCGCTCGTGCCGCTCCACCTCGACGTCGACGGTCCTGGCCAGGTCGAGCCAGGCCAGCGGGTGCACCCAGCGCTCGGTCGCGTCGTCCAGCAGCGCGTCGACCTCGACCGGGCTGACGTCCGGCGGCACCGCGATCCAGCCGAACACGCCGGGCAGCGGCTCGCCCGAGGTCGGGTGGGTGACGGTGTAGTCGTCGTCGCTGTAGACCCACATCGGCCAGCCGCGCTCGGCCAGGACCTCGTTGAACTCCGTCCAGTCGGCCTGACTGGGGGCGGCGCCGTCAAAGAACCAGCTGGTGTAGCCACCGGGACGGAGCATGCTGACCGCGGCGAAGGGCGGGACGAAGTTCTCCTGCTCCTCGGGCGTCTCCGGGATCGGCTCCAGCAGCTGCGGCTCGAACACGACCAGGTCACCGGCGTTGTACTCCATGCCGGGAGGCTGCGGGATGGCCAGGCGCGCGGTCGCGGGACCGGTGCGCACGCTCAGCACCTGGCGCTGGCTGCCGTCGGGGGCGGGAAGGATGATGCGCACCAGGCCCATCTCCTCCTCGATCGGCCCCTCGGTGGACTGGATCGGCATGCCGATCTTGGCGGCACCCAGGCGCACGGTCTCCCAGTCCTCGCCGGCCGAGGCCATGACGACCATCCGCCAGACGTCCTGCTGCTCGATGTCCTCGGAGTCGATGCGGTCGCGCAGGATGGCCGCGCCCTTGGCGTTGTCGCCGAGCTGCTGCACGGCCGCGGACCACAGCCGGGCGGCCTCGATGCCCATCCCCTCGGCGGCGGCGGCCTCGCCCTCGGCCGCGGCCTGCTCCCAGCGCTCCCGCGCGGTGTGCAGGCGGCCCAGGGCCATGTGGCGCTGCCCGGCCGGGAGCCGCTCGGCCATCTGCTCCAGGCGCTCGTCCTGGCGGGCCTCGATGAGCAGGCTGCTGAGGTACGTGGAGTCCTGCGGGTCGGCGTTCTCGATGTCGCCGGACTCGACCAGCATGGTCCAGTAGATGTCGGCGCCCCTGGCCGGGTAACCGAGGAAGCCCAGCGTGGTGGTGTGGCGCCGGGTCGCCTCCAGGTCCCGGCCGGACAGCGGGGTCAGCCAGCCCACCCAGCGCTCGGGGTCGGCGTTGAAGCCGTCCGCGGCGTCGAAGTAGCCGACCAGCTCCGCCTCCGGTCCCGGGGCCGGGAGCGGGGTGGCCTCGTCGGCGGCGGCGCGCAGCGCGGCGATCCGCTCGGCCACGTCACCGGGGCTCTTGAGCTCCCCGGCCGCCGAGTCGGCCAGGTCGGCCAGGAGCCGGGCCTGCCAGATCCCCTGGCGGGCGACGGCCAGGTGACCGGCGATGAGCGCCAGCTCGACCCTGGCCCGGTAGCCGCCCATCATGGCGAAGTAGTCGATCCACTGCTTGAGCACCCGGCCCAGCTGCCAGGTGTTGGTGATCTGGGCGGACCCGGCCAGCAGGCGGATGGCGTGCGACCACTCGACCCAGACGCGGGGGTGGTCGCCGACCACGTCGAGGTCGGGCAGCGCGTCGACGGCCTCCTGCACCCGGCCGAGGGTGGCGAGCACGAGCGCGCGGAGCACGCCTTCGCGGTGGGCCTTGGCCACCGGGTCGTCGGGCTTGAAACCGGCCGCGGCGTCGAGCGCGGTCAGCGCGTCCTCGGCGCGACCGGCGGCGAGCAGCGCGCGGGCCGAGGCCGCTCCCAGCTCCCAGCTCGCCTCGCGTCCCGCGCCGCCCAGTGTCTCCACGGCGGTCTCGGCGTGCAGGACGGCCTCCTGGGCGCGGCCCGCGTCGATCAGTGCGGCCACCTGGTGCTCGGCCACGGCGGAGAACGCCGGGGAGGCGGGCTCGACGTCCAGCGCCGACAGCGCGGTCAGCCGCTCGGTGGCGTACCCCGGCCCGTCGGTGTTCGCCTGGGCGATGGCCAGCGCCACGACGGCGCCGGGGGTGGCCGGGCACTCGCGGACGTCGTCACGCGCGGTGAACTCGGCAAGCGTCTCGGCGTCGGCGAGCGCGACCGCTCCCTGCGCCCGGTCGCCCACGCGGCCGATCAGGTGCCAGTAGCGGGCGTAGAACTCCAGCCAGGGCAGTTGCAGGTTCTCCGCCTGCTGCGCGATCGCGGGCGCGAGCACGTCGAGCTGCGCGTACCGGCCCTCCAGGGCCTGCGCGGGAACATCTCCGATCGCCATGGCCAGACCGGTGTTACCTGCTTCGTGCAGTTGCCGCTGGGTGTCGCCCACCCAGGCCCAGATGTCCACGTCCATGGGACGTCAGTCTGCCAGGTCGGGGAGGATGCCCCAAACGACATGGCGTTCCCGGGAGCCGAAAGGACCCGCCGGGCGCGCGACGCGGTCCCTCGCAACGGTCCCGTACGGCCGGTGCGCGCGACCCGTGCGCGCGACCCGCGGCCACATCCGGCCAGGACCCGCCGTCACGGCCGGAGCGCCACCGGCGGCCGGAGCGGCACCGGCGATCCGAGCGACCCGGACGGCCCGAGCGGCCCGGACGCTCCGGACGCTCCGGACGCTTCGGACGCTTCGGACGCTTCGAAGCAGGGTCAGAGCGTGAGCTCGCCGGACGCGACCAGGACGGCGGGCCCGGCCAGGTAGCTGGTGTCCTCGTCGAGGGTGACGGTGACGGTGCCGCCGAGCACCTCGACCGCCCAGGTGCCGGTGCTCTCACCGGCCAGCCGCGCGGCCGCCACGGCCGAGGCGACGGCTCCGGTGCCGCAGGAGCGCGTCTCCCCCGACCCGCGTTCGAAGACCCGCATGACGACCCTGCGCGTCCCGACCGGGTTGAGCAGCTCGACGTTGACCCCGGCGGGGAACACCTCGGGGTCGAACGCGGGAGCGCCGCTCAGGTCGAGCTGCGCCACCGGGTCGCCGATGACGCATGCAAGGTGCGGGTTGCCCATGTCGACGTGGAGGCCCTCGTACCCGCGGCCGGCCACGGTCGCCCGGCTGGTGCCCAGCACGCGGGGCGGGCCCATGTCCACGGTCACGTCACCGGTCTCCGCCAGCCGTACGCGCCGGACCCCGCCCCGGGTGGCGACGGCGAACTCCCCGGGCTCGGCCAGCCCCGCGTCGACGAGGTAGCGGGCGAAGACCCGTGTCCCGTTGCCGCACATCTCGGCCTTGCCGCCGTCGGCGTTGCGGTAGTCCATGAACCACTCGGCCTCGCCGGCCTGGGCGGCGACCTCCGGGCTGAGCTTCGTCCGCGTCACGCGGAGCACGCCGTCCGCGCCGATCCCGGCGCGGCGGTCGCACACCGCCGCCACGAACGCGGCGGACAACTCCAGCTCACCGTCCGGATCCGGGAGGATGACGAAGTCGTTCTCGGTGCCGTGCCCCTTCGCGAATCGCATGCCCCGACTCTATCGGGAGCCCTCCCCCGCACCGGAAACGCTCCACCTCCCCGGGCTCCTCGGCCCTTCCGGGATCGAGGATCTTCGGCCCCGCAGGGCTCCCCCGGCCCCGCAGGGATCCCCCGGACCCGCAGGGATCCACGGGGCCGCGGGGATCCACGGGGCCTTCCCGGCCTTACGGGGTCCCTTCGTCCCCGTCGCCCCGGTGGATCGCGGCGAGCGCGCGGCGCAGGAGATCGGGTTCGCGCTGGGGCAGCCAGATCACCCGGGGATCGCGGCGGAACCACGACTCCTGGCGGCGGACGAACCTGCGCGTGGCCCTGATCGTCTCCTGCATGGCCTCCTCCTCGGTGCACTCGCCGCCGAGGAAGCGCAGCACCTGCGCGTACCCCAGAGCCCGGCTGGCCGTACGCCCCTCGGCGAGCCCGCGCGCGGCGAGCTCCCTGACCTCGGCCACCAGCCCGTCCCGCCACATGCGCTCGACCCGCGCCTCGACCCGGGCGTCCAGCACGTCCCTGGGCACCTCCACGCCGAGCTGGACGCTGTCGTAGACGGCGTCGTACGACGGCATCGTGGCCGAGAACGGCCGGCCGGAGATCTCGATGACCTCCAGGGCGCGGACGATCCTGCGGCCGTTGCCGGGCAGGATCGTCCCGGCCGCCTTCGGGTCGCGTTCGCGGAGCCGCCGGTAGAGGGGGTCCGGGCCGTGCAGGGCCAGTTCCTCCTCCAGCCGGGCACGGACGCGCGGGTCGGTGCCGGGGAACTCCAGGTCGTCCAGGGCGGCCCGCACGTACAGCCCGGAACCGCCCACCAGGATCGGCACCGTCCCGGCGGCCCGCAGCCCGTCGATCAGCGGGCGGACCAGCGCCTGGTACTCGGCCACGCTGGCCGTCGTGGTCACGTCCCAGACGTCCAGCAGGTGGTGCGGCACGCCACGGCGCTCCGCCACGGGGAGCTTGGCCGTCCCGATGTCCATTCCCCGGTAGAGCTGCATGGAGTCGGTGTTGATCACCTCGCCCCCGAGTTCGAGGGCGAGGTCCACGGCCAGGTCGGATTTACCGGCCGCGGTCGGGCCGACGACGGCGATGACGGGTAGCTGAGGCACAGGGCAAGTGTGCCAACTCCCCGGACGCGCGGAGGGCGACAGGCCCCCCGCCCCCGGGCCGGCGGCCCCATACGGCCCCGTCGGCGACCGGACCGGCACGCAGGGACGGCCGGCCGCGGGCCGGGATCAGTCCCAGTCGAGCATCGGCTGCAGGTACCCCTCCAGGGTGAGCAGCCGGCGTTTGGACTCCACACCCTCACCCGCGCTGAACCCGCCGAGCCCGTTGCCCGCGACCACCCGGTGGCAGGGCACGATGAGGGGGATCGGGTTGGCACCCATGATCGACCCGATGGCCCGCGCCGGGACACCCGTCCCGCTGCGGGCGGCCAGCTCGCCGTAGGTCACCGCCCGGCCGTAGGGAACGGTCTCGTACAGGGTGCCGAGCACCCTGCGCTGCACCGGCGAGGTCAGCCGCCAGTCCAGCGGGACGTCGAAGACCCGCAGCCGCTCGGCGTAGTAGTCGCCCAGCTGGTCCAGGACGGCCGCGGTCCTGCCGGGGTCGTCCGTCTCCGCCAGCCCCAGACGGTCCAGCAGGCCGGCCCTGAGACGGGACGGATCACCCCAGCCGGTGCCCGCCACCCCCTCCTCGGTCACGGCGACGACCATGTCCCCCAGCGGCGTGGGGAGGCTTCCGAACGCCACGGTCGACGCCACGGTTCCCGCCATCGCTCTCGCGCCTCCCGTGTCCCTTGGTGTCACTGCGTGTGCCGGTCGTGCCCGCCCCTCGGCCACACGTTCACGCCACCGTAGCCACGACGGACGACATTCTCCCCGCTTCCGTGGCCCTCCCGATCCCGGATCTCCGATCTCCGCGTCCGCGTTTGCGGACAACGCGGCCGGGCTCGTGCCACCGAGGGTGCCCCGGCCCGTCCGCGCGGATCCGGAGACGGACCGGAAGGAGGCCGGAGACGGACCCAAAGGAAGAAGGTGGGAGGGGATGGGACAGAAAGGTGGGAGGGGATGGACGCGAACACCGCGCCCATCCCCCGGCCGTATCACGCCGTCGCCGGAGAATGTGGCCGCGCATCCGTCCGGACCCCGCCGTCGACGACGGCGATGGCCGGGAACCCATCGAATCCTGCTCTCCCCTGTCGTCGTCACCGCGCTGGGGGCGGGGACGACGCTGCAGCAGGTTTCGACTTCCGATGATGAAAGCTTCAGGATGGAATGCCGAGGCCGCCCCATCCCTCACGGGCCGGATGCTTTGCACGGTCGGCCGGATCGCTCATTTCCCGCGAGCGTGACCGGCCATTCTCCGCCGAACCCTTCTCCCGGTCGTGCGGTACGGTGTGGCATCAAGAATCCTGACCTGCCGGTCCCGTCGTCAAGACGGAACGCGGAGGTAGGGACGGCGGGATGAGAAAACACCCTCTGAACTGCGGTTGTGGCGGACTCGCGGGACGTTGTGGTGGGATGCCGCCGTGGGTAGACCGCCACAGGGGGCACTCGGTGACCGAACGTGATCTTGAGGAGTTCGCCGGTTATCTACGGGGCATGAAGGAGCGGACGGGGCGGAGCTATGAGGCGCTCGCGAAACGAGCGGGAATCAGCAGCTCGGCGATTCACCGTTACTGTTCCGGGAAAGGGTTGCCGGCCGACTTCGGCACGGTGGAGCGCATAGCCAAGGTATGCGGGGCCCACTCCGACGAACTGCTCGAACTTCATCGCCGCTGGATACGCGCGGAGGCGGCACAGGCGTGGGCCAAGGCCGAGGGGGCGCCGACCGTCCCCAGGGACGCGGCCGTCGCGGAGCCCGCCGGTCCGTCAGCCGGTCCGCCCGCCGGTCCGTCCTCCGAGGAGGAACCGACCGCCACGGGGGGCGAGCCGGTGCGGGACGATCCCCCGGCGCCCGCGCCGCCTTCGGACGAGCAGGAGAGGCGTCCGGCGGACCAGCCGGAGAAGCGGCCGGTCGGCCCGGCCCGGTTCTCCTCCATCCCCTTCGTACGGCGCTGGCTCACCGTGGCGGTGGTCGCGCTGAGCTGTTCCGGCGCGGCCGCGGTCGGCACGGCGGCGTTCATGAGCACGACGGCCGCGGCGCCGGGCCCCACCACCCCGGCCCCCTCGGCGGCGCCGGAGGACGGGCGCCTGCTGCTCTCCCGGGCCTGCCCGCCGATCATGGCGCTGGGAGAGCACGACGAGTGCGTCCGGGAACTGCAGAGGATCCTGCTGAAGGCGGGCGGGCTGGTGCAGATCGACGCCGACTTCGGGCCGGGGACCCTCCGGCACGTGGTGGCGTTCCAGGTGCTGGCGGGGATGGAGCCCAACGGCCTGGTCGACGACGCAACCAAGCGCATGCTGTACCAGAACACCGTGAAGATGATCCGCTGGTCACCGGCGAAGGTCGAGGGCAGGATCAAGGAGGTCTTCCCCGAGGAGCCCGACCGCGCGGTCGGCATCGCCAAGTGCATGTCGTTCCTCGACCAGTACTACTCGCTGCCCAACGTCGACGGCACACGTAACTGGGGCGTCTTCCAGATCTCCGACCGGAGGCTGGCCGAGCTCGGCGGCAGCCCGTTGCGGGCGTTCGACCCGGAGTGGAACATCCAGGCGGCCCGGCGGCTGTGGAGCCAGAACCGGGACTTCAGCCACTGGGAGAACTGCGACCAGACCTACCGCCGGCCGGAGCGGAGCCCCGATCCCAAGGGCGGCTCCACGTCGAGCCCGGCCCCCGGGAAGAAGAAGCCGTCGCCGAGCCCGTCCCCCGGACGGGACGGGAACGGCCGCTGAGCCGGGATCACACCGTCCAGCGGGCGACGAAGTAGCCGACGCCGTACGGCGCGTCGTCGTAGAGGACCTCGGCGCGCAGGCCTTTTCCGAGGCCGCGGAGCACCTGCAGGGCCGCGCGGCCCTGCACCCAGAGCTCCGCGGCCTCGGCGGCGTCGAGCTCCGGCGCCTCGGCGCGGGCGAGCGCCTCGACGATCATGCGGTTGTACGGCTCGGCGCGGGGGTCGAGGTGGCCGGGGGACTTCTCGGTGAGGCGGGCCGAGCCGTCGGCCATGACGAGCAGCGCCGTCCGCCCGGCCTCGTCCGCGAGCCGCCGGCCCAGGGCCGCGCACTCCCGCAAGGGGGCGTCGAAGGCGACCGCCTGGAACCCCGTCGCCTCCATGCGCTCCCGCTCCAGGAGCCATCGGCCGATCGTCAGCGAGAGCGGCAGGACGGGCTCTCCCTCGCCGGTCCGGACGTCGGCGCCCCAGGGGGCGAGGCCGCCCGCGGCGTCCGCGCCGTACGCCGCGGTCCCGCTCGCGCCGCCCACCACCGTGATCGCGTCGGCCCCGGCGTCGCGCAGCGACCCCACCGCGGCCGCGCAGGCCGCCCTGAGGTCGTCGAGTTCCGCGGCGGCGGCTCCGGCCAGCGCCGGGACGAGCAGCGGAGGATGCGGGCACACGGCCACGGCGACGAGCATCCGGCCAGACTAACGGTGTCCGGCGGACGCCCGGCGCGCGCGGGCGCGGGCCCGGCGGACGCCCAGCACGCCCGGCGGGTGAACGGCGCGCCCGGTGTCATGGCCTCCGCGGGTGCGGAGCCGGGGGCCGCCACGGCGTTCGCGGGCCCGGCCACGGCGTGCGCGGGTCCGGGTCAGCGACCGGCGGGTCCCTGGGGGTGCACGTAGCCGGTGTCGCCGTCCGACCAGGGGTTCTCCTGGGCGGGGGGTGACGCCGGGGCGTTCTGCCGCTGCTTGGCCGGAGCGTCCTTGGCCGGCCTCTCCCGCGACGGGGTGCCCGCGGCGGAGTCGGGATCGGTGCCGGAGTCCGGCTCGCCCGCGTCCGATCCGCCGGAGCCGGTGGACGTGTCGTCGCCCCCGGAAGCGGTGCCGGCGTCATCGGCGCCGGTGGCGTCTCCGGCGTCGTCGGTACCGCCGGGCTCCTGCTGCGCGGGCCGGGACGGTTCCCGGGCCTGCCCGGGCTCGTCCGCGGGGCTTCGGGATGCCTGCTGGGCGCTGTCGGGCGAGCGTCCCGGCGCGCCGCCGTCGCCGGTGCCGTTCAGCAGGGCGAAGGCGGCGCCCCCGCCCAGCAGGGCGACGGCGAGGACGGAGAAGACGGCGATGGCCGCGCCGTTCCTCCGGGGGGACTTCCGGGATCTCCGGGGCTTCTTCGGCTCGTCCGCGGGGCCGGTGAGGATCTCCGGCTCTCCGGGAGTGCCCGGGGAGTCCCCGTGCGGGCCGGACGATGGAGGGACGTGCATGGGAAAACTCCCTGCGGTTCTCGGGGGGAAACCTCCACGGCTTCCGAGGGTGCCGAACCACAGTAGCCACAGCAGAGAAATGCTCGCACATCAATCACTGATGAATCACGAAATATCATCTGTTACGACATGGGCGGCAGCGCCGTGGACGTCCTGCCCTGCGGGAGCCGTGAGACAGCCGGGATCGCCGTTCCCTTCTGCGATCCCGGCCGCTTCGATCACGGGCGTGCCGGATGCTCCCGGGCCGGTACGCGACCCGGGAGACCCGTGCGAAAAAATCTCAGGAGACCGAGCAGCCCGACGTCTGCGGGAGCGGAGCGGGACGGCCGATCGAGGGCATGCCGAGCATGACCCCGGGGCCGGGACCGGCCGGGGCGTCCTGCCGGGCCTGCCAGGCGTCGCCCGCCCGGGTGCGGCGCAGCCCCAGGACGGGGCCGTCGGCGACCAGGTGGTGCGGGGCCGCGTACGTCACCCGGGCGCTCACCACGTCGCCGGGGCGCGGGATCTCGGCGCCCGGGGCGAAGTGCACGAGCCGGTTGTCCGGGGCCCGCCCGGACATGCGGTGGGTCGCCTCGTCCTTGCGTCCCTCGCCCTCGGCCACCAGCACCTCGAGCGTCCGGCCGACCTGCCTCTTGTTCTCCGCCCAGGAGATCTCGGTCTGCAGGGCCACGAGCCGCTCGTAGCGTTCCTGCACGACCTCCTTGGGGACCTGGTGGTCCATGGTGGCCGCCGGGGTGCCGGGACGGATCGAGTACTGGAAGGTGAAGGCGTTGGCGAAGCGGGAGGCGCGCACCACGTCCAGGGTGCCCTGGAAGTCCTCCTCGGTCTCGCCGGGGAAGCCGACGATGATGTCGGTGGAGATCGCCGCGTCCGGCATGGCCGCGCGGACCCGCTCGATGATGCCGAGGAAGCGATCGGCGCGGTAGGAGCGGCGCATCGCCTTCAGGACGCGGTCCGACCCCGACTGCAGCGGCATGTGGAGCTGGTGCATCACGTTGGGGGTCTCGGCCATGGCCGCGATCACGTCGTCGGTGAAGGCCGCCGGGTGCGGGCTGGTGAAGCGGACCCGCTCCAGGCCCTCGATGCCGCCGCAGGCCCGCAGCAGCTTGCCGAAGGCCAGCCGGTCGCCGAACTCCACACCGTAGGTGTTGACGTTCTGGCCCAGCAGGGTGATCTCCAGCACGCCCTGGTCGACCAGGGTGCGCACCTCGGCCAGGACGTCGCCGGGACGGCGGTCCTTCTCCTTGCCGCGCAGGGCGGGCACGATGCAGAACGTGCAGGTGTTGTTGCACCCGACCGAGACCGACACCCAGGCGGCGTAGGCCGACTCGCGCTTGGTGGGCAGCGTGCTCGGGAAGGTCTCCAGGGATTCCTTGATCTCGACCTGGGCCTCCTGCTGCACGCGCGCCCGCTCCAGCAGCACCGGCAGGGAGCCGATGTTGTGGGTGCCGAACACCACGTCCACCCAGGGCGCCCTGCGGACGATCTCCCCCTGGTCCTTCTGCGCCAGGCAGCCGCCCACGGCGATCTGCATGCCGGGGTTGCCCACCTTCGAGGGGCGCAGGTGCCCGAGGTTGCCGTAGAGCTTGTTGTCGGCGTTCTCCCGTACGGCACAGGTGTTGAACACGACCACGTCGGCCGTCTCGCCCTGCGCGGCCGGGACGTATCCGGCGTTCTCCAGCAGGCCCGAGAGGCGCTCGGAGTCGTGCACGTTCATCTGGCACCCGTAGGTACGGACCTCGTACGTGCGGGCGCTCTCCACAGTGGCAGTCATCTCACGACAAGGGTAGGCGCTCACCGGACCTTCGGGTACGCACCTTCGCCCGCGTGACCGTGCGCGGGCGACCGGTCGCGGTCCGTGAACGATGTGACGCGTCACACATTACGCTCCGGTACGGGACGACGCCGCCGGTGGGAGCGGTGCCGTACCGGGCGGTCCGCCGCGTCGCGGTCCGCAGGGCCGCCGGGACGGCCGATTCCCTACACCGTCGCTCTGGACCTCACCACGCTGGGCGGCGTACCCTGACCGAGGCGTGAGAAGGCCGTGATCTGATCGGTACCGCAGGGTTAGCCCGAGGTGCCCTTCACAGAATTACGTTGTCCCCCATGACGGAGAACGGGGACAAGACCCCCCTGGTCGTGCTCGAAGGCGTCAACAAGCACTTCGGCAGCCTGCACGTCCTTCGGGACATCAATCTGACGATCTCCCGCGGCGAGGTCCTCGTCGTCATCGGTCCCTCGGGCGGCGGCAAGTCGACGCTCTGCAGGACGATCAACAGACTGGAGAACATCGACGAGGGCACCATCACCTTCGACGGGCAGCCGCTCGCGGTGGAGGGGAAGACCCTGGCCAGGCTCAGGTCCGAGGTCGGCATGGTGTTCCAGTCCTTCAACCTGTTCGCCCACAAGACGATCCTCGAGAACGTCACGCTCGGGCCGATCAAGGTCCGCGGCATCCCCGCCGCCCAGGCCCAGCGACGTGGCATGGAGCTGCTGGAGCGGGTCGGCATCGGCGCCCAGGCGTCGAAGTACCCGGCGCAGCTGTCCGGAGGCCAGCAGCAGCGCGTGGCCATCGCCCGCGCCCTGGCCATGGACCCCAAGATGATCCTGTTCGACGAGCCGACCTCGGCGCTGGACCCGGAGATGGTCCAGGAAGTGCTCGATGTCATGATCGGTCTTGCCCAGGAGGGCATGACGATGATGGTCGTCACCCACGAGATGGGCTTCGCCCGCCGCGCGGCGAACCGCGTGGTGTTCATGGCCGAGGGTCAGATCGTGGAGGAGAACACCCCCGAGGAGTTCTTCACCACCCCCCGGACCGACCGGGCGAAGGACTTCCTCTCCAAGATCCTCACCCACTGACGGCTCTGCTCAACCCTGATGAAAGACGAGGTAGCAAGAATGCGTGTACGGCGTATTGGAGCCGTGGTGATCGCAGCCGCTGCGGCGATGGCCGGTCTGACCGCGTGCGGTGACAGCGGCGGTGCCAGCGACAAGTTCGTGGTGGGAATCAAGGTCGACCAGCCCGGCCTCGGCCAGAAGCAGCCCGACGGCTCCTTCAAGGGCTTCGACGTCGACGTCGCCCGGTACATCGCCAAGGAACTCGGCTATGCGGCGGACAAGATCGAGTTCAAGGAGGCCATCTCGGCCAACCGTGAGTCCTTCATCCAGCAGGGCCAGGTCAACGCCGTGATCGCGACCTACTCGATCACCGACGACCGCAAGAAGAAGGTCTCCTTCGCCGGTCCGTACCTCGTCACCGGACAGGACATCCTGACCCGCGCCGACGACACCACGATCAACAGTGTCGAGGACCTCAAGGCCAAGAAGGTCTGCGGCGCCCAGGGCTCCTCCTCGCCCAAGCGCCTGGCCGACAAGTTCGGCGCCGAGTGGAAGGCCCAGTACCTCACCGAGCAGCAGGGCTACGGCGCCTGCCTGCCGCTGCTGGAGAACAAGCAGGTCGACGCGATCTCCACGGACGCGACGATCCTGGCCGGCTTCGCCGCCCAGGCCCCCGGCAAGTTCCGCCTCGTCGGCAAGCCCTTCTCCGAGGAGAAGTACGGCATCGGCCTGAAGGTGGACGACAAGGAGACCCGCGACAAGGTCAACACGGCCGTGGAGAAGATGTTCTCCGACGGCAGCTGGAAGAAGGCCGTCGAGGCCAACTTCGGCGAGTTCGGAAAGTTCTTCACCACCCCCCCGGCCGTCGAGCGTTACTGATCGGCCACGTTTCGGCCGGGGCGCGCGCCGCCCCGGCCTGTGGCACTGGAGGGATGAGTGCAGGCACTCTTCGATGAATTCCCGATGATCCGGGACGCTTTCTGGTTGACGATCCGCCTCGCCGTCGCCAGCGGGCTGGTGGCGCTCGTGCTCGGCACCGTCCTGGCGGGGATGCGGGTCAGCCCGCTGCCCATCCTGCGCGGGATCGGCACGGCGTACGTGAACATCCTGCGCAACACCCCGCTGACCCTGGTCATCGTGTTCTGCGGGCTCGGGCTCGGCCTGGTCCTGAACGTCTCGTTCTCCGAGAGCCTGTCCACCAACTACATGTGGCTCTCCATCATCGGGCTGTCCGCCTACACGGCGGCGTTCGTCTGCGAGGCGATCCGGTCCGGCATCAACACGGTGCCGGTCGGCCAGGCGGAGGCGGCGCGGGCCATCGGGCTCACATTCAGCCAGAACCTGAGATTGATCGTGCTGCCCCAGGCGTTCCGCGCCGTGATCGCCCCCCTGGGCAGCATCCTGATAGCACTGATCAAGAACACCACGATCGCCGCGGCGATCGGGGTGGGCGAGGCGTCCCTGACGATGAAGACGTTGTTCGAGGCGCACGGTGACGCGGTCGTGCAGATCTTCGCCGGATTCGCGCTGGGCTTCCTGATCCTGACCCTGCCGACCGGACTGCTGTTCGGCTGGCTCGCCAAGCGCCTGGCGGTGGTCCGATGACCACGACCGCCACCGAGCGGCGCCAGGCGCGCAAGCTGGCCGCGAGCTCCGAGCGGGTCAGCGTCCTGTACGACATCCCCGGACCCAAGGCCCGGACGCGCAACACCGCGCTCACGGTGCTGGTCATCGTGCTCGTGCTGCTCGCGCTGTACTGGATGGTGACCAAGCTCGGCGAGAAGAACCAGCTCAACGCCGACCTGTGGACGCCGTTCCTCCGCGGTGACGTGTGGATCAACCTGATCCTGCCGGGTCTGGTGAACACGCTCAGCGCGGCCCTGGTGGCCGCCGTGATCGCGGTGCCGTTCGGCTTCGTCTTCGGTATCGGCAGGCTCTCCGAGCACGCGTGGATCCGCATCGCGGCCGGCGCGGTGGTCGAGTTCTTCCGGGCCATCCCCCTGCTGATCATGATCTTCGCGGTGATGTTCGGCGGGAGCGCGGTCTTCGGGCTCACCGTGACGCCGTTCGCCGCCGTGGTGGTCGGCCTCGTCCTGTACAACGGCTCGGTGCTGGCGGAGATCGTACGGGCCGGCATCCTGTCCATCCCCCGGGGACAGAGCGAGGCCGCGCTGGCGATCGGCCTGCGCCGCAGCCAGGTGATGCGGATGATCCTGCTGCCGCAGGCGGTCACGGCCATGATGCCGGCGATCGTCGCCCAGCTGGTGGTGCTCCTGAAGGACACCGCCCTCGGCTTCATCGTGGCGTTCGAGGACCTGCTGAACGCGGGGGCGCGCGTGCTGCCCTCCAACTTCAACAACATCATCCCCGCGGTGATCGTCATCGCGATCATCTACATCATCATCAACGTGGCGGTGGGCGCCATCGCCACCTGGCTGGAGAAGCGGAGCCGGCGCAGCCGGAAGTCGATCGTCCAGCCGATCGCGCCTCCCGACGCGTCCACCGTGGCCGAGCCGGTGAGGACCCCCGTTCCCTAGCGGGGCAGGACTGTCCGGCGGGGCGGGAAGCACACGCGAGGGGGCGGTCACCGGATCCGGGTGGCCGCCCCCTCGCGCGTGTGACGGCCGCGCGTGTGGCGGTCGTGCGTGTGGCGGTCGTGCGTGTGACGGTCGCGTGTGTGAAGGTCGCGCGTGTGGCGGTCGCTGACGGTCGTGCATGAGGCCGCTCACACATGTGACACGTCGCGTGGCGGTCGCGTGTGATGCCTCACGATGCGACGGTCACGAGCGCGACGGTCACACATGGACGGTCGCCGCGCGTTCCGGAACGGGACGCGCGGCGACCTTGTGGACCTGGTGGACCTGGTAGACCTTGTGGACCCAGTGGACCTGGTGGACCTTGTGGACGCGGTGGGCCCGGTGGACCTGGTGGACCTTGTGGACGCGGTGGGCCCGGTGGTCCCGGGGCCCCTTGGAACGCACACTTCTTGCCGGTGTCCGGATGTTCCGGGCCGATCACCTTAACCCCTTCATCCCCTCCCATCTCTCTCGTCGCGCCGGGCATCGGCGACACCCGAGGTGGGACGCGGACGTGATATCGGCGACACGCGGCCGGTTATCGGGCAGGATGTCGCCATGTCCCCCGAGCAGGTCGTCCTGCCGTACGCCACCTGGCCCTCACCGGTCTCCACCTCCGACGTCGCCCGCTCCGGTCTGCGCCTCGGATTCCCGACGGTGCTCGGCGAGGAGGTCTGGTGGACCGAAGACCGTCCCGCCGAGGGCGGGCGGACCACCATCGTGCACCGGGACGCCGGCGGTGTGCGGCGCGAGCTGCTGAGCGCCCCGTGGAGCGCCAGGACCCGGGTCCACGAGTACGGCGGACGGTCGTACGCGGTGGTGCCCGGCCAGGGCGTGGTGTTCGCGAACTTCACCGACCAGCGGCTCTACCTGCTGCCCACCGGCGGCGAGCCCCGGCCGCTCACCCCCGAGCCCGAGCGGCCCTCGGCGCTGCGCTACGCCGACCTGGTCGTCCACGACGGGCAGGTCTGGTGCGTCCGGGAGCGGCACGACGGCGACCGGGTGAGCCGGTCCATCGTGTCCGTCCCACTGACCGGCCCGCTGACCGGCTCAACCACCGGCGCGACCACCGACCCGGCCGGCGGCTCGACCGGCGGCTCGACCGGCGGCTCGACCGGCGACCCGGCCACCGGCTCACCGGCCGGATCGGGGGCCGGTGGGGACGAGCCCCGCGAGTGGATCACCGGGAACGACTTCTACGCCTTCCCTGCGCTCTCCCCCGACGGCGAGCACCTGGCCTTCGTCTGCTGGGACCATCCCCGGATGCCGTGGAACGGCACCGAGCTGCGGGTCTGCCGGCTGGCCGACGGCACCTGCTGGACGGTGGCGGGTGGCCCCGAGGAGTCGGTGCTCGCCCCGCACTGGCGTGACGAGCGCAACCTCTACCTGGTCTCCGACTCCTCGGGCTGGTGGAACCTCTACCTGACCGAGATCCACGGTGGAAGGCCCCGGCCGCTCCACCGCGCCGACCAGGAGTTCGCGGGCCCGCTCTGGCAGCTCGGCGCCATGCCGTACGCGCCGCTGGCCGACGGGAGCCTCGCGATCCTGCACGGGCGCGGCGACCTGCGGCTGGGTGTCCTGGACCCGGTCGGCGGGACGCTGACGGACCTGGGCGTGCCCTACGACGGCTGGGACGCGGTGCTGGCCACCGACGGGCGGGCCGTGGTCGGCATCGGGTACGGCCCTGCGCTGCCCCGGTCGATCGTCCGGGTCGACATCTCGACCGGACAGACCCAGGAGCTTCGCCGCGACGCCGGCGAGATACCCGCTCCGGCCTACCTGCCCTCCGTCCGGGCCGTGGAGATCCCGGGCCGGTTCGGGCGGGAGGCGCACGCGTTCCTCTATCCCCCGGCCAACCCCGAGGCGCGCGGCGAGGGCCCCGCCCCGTACGTCGTGTTCGTGCACGGCGGGCCGACCGGGCACAGCATGGGCGCGCTCGACCTGGAGAAGGTGTTCTTCACCAGCCGGGGCATCGGCGTGCTCGACCTCAACTACGGCGGTTCCACCGGTTACGGCCGCGCCTACCGCGAGCGGCTGCGCGGGCAGTGGGGCGTGGTGGACGTCGAGGACTCGATCGCCGCGGCCGAGTGGCTGGCCGGTGAGGGGCTGGCCGACCCGGCGCGGATCGCGATCCGGGGCGGCAGCGCGGGCGGCTGGACGGTTATGGCGGCCTGCTGCGGGTCCGACGCGTTCGCCGGCGGCGTCTCCTACTACGGGGTCAGCTCGCTCGCCGCGTTCAGCGCGACCACCCACGACTTCGAGTCGCGTTACGTCGACTGGCTCATCGGGCCTCAGGACCCGGTCCTGTACGCCTCACGCGAGCCCCTCGCCCTGGTGGCGGGGGTGAGCTGCCCCATGCTGCTGATGCAGGGCCTGTCGGACCCGGTGGTCCCCCCGGAGCAGTCACAGGCCTTCGCCGACGCGCTGGCCGAGCGCGGCGTCCCGTGCACGTACCTGACGTTCGAGGGCGAGGCGCACGGTTTCCGCCGTGCCGAGACCCGCAGCGCGGCCCTGGCCACCGAGCTCGCCTTCTACCAGCAGATCTTCCACCTCTGAGGGGCGGCCGGGCACGGGCCCGCGGATCCCGGCACGACACCCGCTCATCGCGCCTCCGCTTCCCGTACCCCCGCACGGCGCCCCGCTCCTCGCGCCTCCGCACAACGTCCCGCTCCCGCGACCTTCCGCTCCCCGTCCCCCCGATCCGCACCCGGGAGAGGGCTGTTCCCGGCCCGCGCCCGGTGGGCGACCGGGGCACGGATCGGCGGTGTCGCGAGGGCGGTCCGGCGGGGTCAGCGGGCGAACTCGGTGGCCCGTGACTCGCGGACGACCGTGATGCGGATCTGGCCGGGGTAGGTGAGCTCCTCCTCGACCTGCTTGGCGACGTCGCGGGCGATCACCTGGGCCTGGATGTCGTCGACCGCGTCGGGCTTCACCATGACCCTGATCTCGCGACCGGCCTGCATCGCGAAGACCTTCTCGACGCCCTCGTAGGAGGTCGCGATCTCCTCCAGCCTCTCCAGCCGCTTGACGTAGGCCTCCAGCGACTCCCGGCGGGCACCCGGCCTGCTCCCGCTGATCGCATCGGCGGCCTGGGTGAGGACGGCCTCGACGGTCTTGACCTCGACCTCGTTGTGGTGGGCCTCGATGGCGTGCACGACGTCCTCGTGTTCCCCGTACCGCCTGGCGATCTCGGCGCCGATCAGGGCGTGGCTGCCCTCGACCTCGTGGGTGAGGGCCTTGCCGATGTCGTGCAGGAGGGTGCAACGCTTGAGCAGCGTGGTGTCGAGCCGCAGCTCGGCCGCCATGATCCCGGCGATGTGCGCGGACTCGATGAGGTGGCCGAGGACGTTCTGCCCGTAGGAGGTGCGGTAGCGGAGCTGGCCGAGGAGGGTCACCAGCTCGGGATGCATGTCGGTGATGCCGAGCTCCACCAGGGCGTCCTCACCGGCGCGCACGCAGAGCTCCTGGACCTCGGCCTTGCTGCGCTCGTGCGCCTCCTCGATGCGCTGGGGGTGGATGCGGCCGTCGAGGACGAGCTTCTCCAGGGTGAGCCGCGCGGTCTCGCGGCGGACCGGGTCGAAGCAGGAGAGCAGCACGGCTTCCGGCGTGTCGTCGATGATCAGATTGACGCCCGTGGTCGACTCGAAGGCGCGGATGTTGCGGCCCTCACGGCCGATGATGCGGCCCTTCATCTCGTCACCCGGCAGGTGCAGGACGCTCACCACGGACTCGGCGGTCTGCTCGGTGGCCACCCGCTGGACCGCCAGAGTGACGATCTTGGTGGCCCGCTTCTCGCCCTCCCTGCGGGCCTCCCCCTCGATCTCCCTGACGATCAGCGCGGCCTCGCGCTTCGCCTGGTTCTCGATCTCCCGGACCAGCTCGGCCCTGGCCTGCTCGCCGGTGAGCCCCGCCACCCGCTCCAGGACGGCCCTGCGCTCCTCGGCGACCCTTTCCAGGTCCTCACGCCGGTCGGCCAGCTCGGTCTCGGTCTCGGCGAGCTTACGGGCCCGCTCGGCCTGCCGCCTGGCCTCCTCGTCGAGACGCTGCTCCCGCTCGGCCAGCCGGTTCTCCCGGCGTTCGAGGTCGGCCCGGAGCTCCTTGAGCTCGTACTTCAGGACCTTGCCCTCGGCCTCGGCCTCCTTGCGCATCTCGGCCGCGGCCTCGACCGCCATCTCCGACCTGCGCAGCAGCTCTCCGGCGTCGTCCTCGGCCTTGGCCCGGATCCCGGCGGCCTGACGCCTGGCCTCCTCCAGCTCGGCCTCGACCTCGGCCTCCTGCTCGGGGGTGGGACGCTTCGGCGCGGCCCCGGCTCCACCGATGCGACGCAGCAACACGACAAGCACGGCTGTCATCACGGCAAGAGCCACAACCGCCACCGTCAACATGACGACCACGACCGGATCCATGCGCGCCTCACCTTCCTCGCGTCGCAAATATCAGGCACACGAGGGGTCACACGCACGGCACGGAAAGCTCAAGCCTCGGCACCATCGAAACGACGATGAACCCGCGGGAAAACGGCACCCGGTTTTTCCCACCGGTTCCGTCGTCGCGTTCCCATCCGCCAAGCCTGCTCGTCCGTAATAAACCGCTATGACAATCCGTACTGCACGGAGTAACTCCTCACTGCGTTGAGATTAAGCGTCAGAGAGGTAACGAGCAAGCAAAGACCGGCTGTCAAGGCGCTTTGAACTAATCGAGGGGATAGTCCGGCTCCTCCGGGAACGAGGACGCCTCCGTCTCCGCCTCCTCCAGCACTTCGCGGATCACGCGGAACACCAGCCCGGGGCCGTACCCTTTTCGGGCGAGCATCCCCGCCAGCCTGCGGGTCCTCACCGCGGGCTCCAGGGAACGCATGGAGGAGAGCTTGCGCCGCACCAGGGCGCGGGCGGTCTCGGCCTCCTGCTCGGGGTCGAGCTGCTCCACCGCGTCCTTCACGGTCTCCTCGTCCACGCCCCGGTGACGGAGCTCGGAGGCGAGCGCCCTGCGGGCCAGGCCGCGACCGGCATGGCGCGAACTCACCCAGGCGGCGGCGAACGCCTCGTCGTCGATGAGCCCGACCTCGGAGAATCGGTCCAGCACGGCGTCCGCCGCCTCCTGGGGCACCTCGCGCTTGCGCAGCGCCTCCGCGAGCTGGGCCCGGGTACGCGGTGCCATGGTCAGCAGCCGCAGGCAGATCCCCCGGGCCACCGCCTGCGGATCGGCGTCGGTCCTGCGGCTCGCCGGCGTCCTGTCGCCGAATCCCGTGGAGCCCGAACCCCAGGCACCCGAACTCCGGGCACCCGAACCCCTGGGGCCCGAATCCGCGGTGCCCGAACGCGGGTCGCCCGGACCTGCCGTGCCCCATCCGGTGGCATCGGATCCGCCGGTCGCGTCATCGTCCGCCCCACCGGCCCCACGAGCCGAGGTGTCCGGGAAAAGCCCCGAGGATCGACCTCCCGAGGAGCGTCGCCCGCCCCACCCTCCGCCGCC
Source organism: Streptosporangium longisporum (assembly GCF_039534895.1). Classification (NCBI taxonomy): domain Bacteria; kingdom Bacillati; phylum Actinomycetota; class Actinomycetes; order Streptosporangiales; family Streptosporangiaceae; genus Streptosporangium; species Streptosporangium longisporum. The sequence goes on from NZ_BAAAWD010000022.1 coordinate 139,561, forward strand.
CCAACGGCCTTTTTCCCCACCGGTACGCTCACCGTCGCGTTCACCACGGCGCGAGGCACCGCGTGAACCGCGACGTTTCCCGCCCGACGGGCCGTTCTCGGAATCGCCGAAACCGCCGTCTTCGCCGAACGCGTCCGGAGAAGGAGGAGAATCGGCCTCCCAGCCACTCGGAGAGGCGTCCGAGCCGTCCTGCCGATCGGTCTCCGAGCCGGGCGAACCGGCCCATCGCCCGCGCCCGGAGGCGGACGAGCCGCCGCCACGGCGCCGTGCCGGGCGTCCCGGGCGTCCTGAGGAGGACGGGTCGCCGTCCCAGGGACTCTCGGACGCGGGCGGGTCGCCGTCCCGCCCGCGTCCTCTCCCGGGCGACGAGGCGTCCCGGGTCACGTCCGGCCAGGCGCCCCAGTCTCTCGGCCCGGCCGCGTCGGCCGGACCGGAGTCAGGTCCCGTCGTCATCGGTCAGGCCCGGGTCAGGCGTCACCCGGCTTGGGGGTGGCGGCTGCCTTGGCCCCCCTGCCGGCTCCGGCTCCGGCCGCGACCGGGGCCGGGGCGGCACTCCGGCCGGAGGGAGCCGAAGACGGGGCGGCGGCAGCGGCCGGAGCCGGAGCCGGGGTCGCCGGGCTGTCGACGCGCGGGCCGACACCGAGCTTCTCCTTGATCTTCTTCTCGATCTCGTTGGACATGTCGGGGTGGGTCTTGAGGAAGTTCCGCGCGTTCTCCTTGCCCTGACCGAGCTGGTCACCCTCGTAGGTGTACCAAGCGCCGGACTTCCGGACGAAACCGTGCTCGACACCCATGTCGATCAGGCCACCCTCGCGGGAGATGCCGACGCCGTACAGGATGTCGAAGTCGGCCACCCGGAAGGGCGGGGCCACCTTGTTCTTGACGACCTTCACCCGGGTGCGGTTGCCGACCGCCTCGGTGCCGTCCTTGAGCGTCTCGATGCGGCGGATGTCGAGACGGACCGAGGCGTAGAACTTCAGCGCCTTTCCACCGGTCGTGGTCTCGGGCGAGCCGAACATGACGCCGATCTTCTCGCGGAGCTGGTTGATGAAGATCGCGGTGGTGCCGGTGTTGTTGAGCGCACCGGCGACCTTGCGCAGCGCCTGGGACATCAGGCGGGCCTGGAGGCCGACGTGGCTGTCGCCCATCTCGCCCTCGATCTCGGCCTTGGGCACCAGGGCCGCGACCGAGTCGATGACCAGCAGGTCGACGGCGCCGGACCGGATCAGCATGTCGGCGATCTCCAGCGCCTGCTCACCCGTGTCGGGCTGGGAGACGAGGAGAGCGTCGGTGTCGACGCCCAGCTTCTGGGCGTACTCCGGGTCGAGCGCGTGCTCGGCGTCGATGAACGCGGCGATGCCGCCGGCGCGCTGGGCGTTGGCCACCGCGTGCAGGGCGACGGTGGTCTTTCCCGAGGACTCGGGACCGTAGACCTCGACGATGCGGCCGCGTGGGAAGCCGCCGATGCCGAGGGCCACGTCCAGCGCGATGGAGCCGGTGGGGATCACCTCGATGGGCGCCCGGGTCTCGTCGCCCAGGCGCATGATGGAGCCCTTGCCGAACTGCCGCTCGATCTGAGCGAGCGCGGTCTCGAGCGCCTTCTCGCGGTCGTTAGCTGCCATGGGAGCCCCCCTGGAGGGTCGCGGGTTGGATCGGTTGCCAGCAAGCTACGGGGTGCCGCCGACAATTTCGGGAGGGCACGCCAGGAGTCTCGGCCTGTTCAATATAGCCGAACGATTGTTCGATCGCTGCCCGTCGGCACCACGCGTCGCGGAAGCCCCGGTACGCCCCGCGACGACCACCGCGAGAAGCCCTGGACGACGGTTCGCGGCGAGCGCGGGACCCGCCGGGCCGCTGTCCGCCGGGCCGGCGTCCACCGGGCCGGTGTGCGCGAGGCGGGTCCGGATCACGGCCCCCGCCCCCGGCCGTCCCCGCCGACGACGACCCGCGCGGCGGGAGCGGCATGGCCCCTCCCCGTACGTCCCCGGTCGTCTTCGGGCCCGGTGCCCGGGGCGCCGGACCTCGCCGTCAGGGCCTCGCCGTCCCGGCGGCGAGCGCCGCGTCCCCTCCTGGCGGAGACATTCACGGGAATTGTCATGCCCTTGTTGTCACCGGGCTGACCTGGAGTGATCCTGAGAGAAACGATCCGAGGTGCCCGACGTGCCCGACGCGTTCACGCAGCAACGCCTAGTCCATCTCGACTCCCTGGCCGCCGAGCTCAGGCGGCGAGGGCTGGCGAGCCGCACCCTCGGGGGCGCCACCCCGGTGCTGTGGGTGTGGCATCCGGACAACGGCAGGCAGACGATCGTCTTCGCCACCCCCGCCAGGGACGGCTGGCTGTTCGTGTGGTCGCCGGACGGTCAGCAGAGCGTCGACGACCCCTCGCGCACGGCCGAGGCGGTGGGGAGGCTTCTGGGCCCGTCCGCGGGGCCGGATGCGTCCTGAACGGGACCGGCACCCCGCCGGGTCCCTCTCAGCGCAGGCGCGGGGAGACGTCGGTGACCCCGCACACGGCGTGCCAGACCTCCTTGGCCCCGACACCCTCGGCCAGCGCCTGGATCACGGTCCGGCCCCCCAGGTCGGCGATGATGTAGTCCTGGGCCCACGACTCGGCGTACTGGTCCCCGAAGTGCAGCTTCATCCGCTTCCAGAAATCCGACAGGCGCATGCCCCCAAGTATGCGTCCGGGCCGGGGATGCCGGGTCCCGTACCGGCGCGCCGGCGAAGGGCACGGGCGCGGTCCGGCCCGGCGCCGGAGGGCTCAGAGCACGCGGGAGCCGTACATCTCCCCCAGCGGGTCGGCTAGCAGCTCCAGCCGTGCCCCGTCGGGGTCGGCGAAGTAGACGGAGGCGCCGCTCTCGACCTGGTGCGGTATGCCCGCCGCCTCCAGCTTGCCGCACAGGCGCTCCCAGGTGGAGGGGTCCACCGAGATGGCGATGTGGTGGAGCCCGCCGAGAACCTCCCGGTAGGGCCCGAGGTCCAGGCCGGGGAAGTCGAAGAAGGCCAGGAGGTTGCCGTTGCCGATGTCGAAGAAGAAGTGGTTCGAGCCCGGGTAGTCACGGTTCTCGATGATCTCCGTGAGCGGGAACTCCAGGAGGTCCTGGTAGAACGTGATGGTCGCCTCGACGTCGGAGGAGACCAGCGCGAAGTGATGCAGCCCCCTCGCGCTGCTCGGCGGCCGGTGCGCCCTGAGATGCTGCGCCTTGATCTGCTCGCGTGCCGCCCGGACGGCCTGATGGTCGATGCTCACCGCTGGCTCACCACTCAATGCGTTGTACGTCCGTCAGGGTCATGTCCGTGACGACAGGGGGCCAACCTATCCCGGACGTCACGCGACCGGGACGACGCCTCGGCCGGCGGACGGGATCGGGACGGCGAACCGGCACGGGCACGGGCACCGCGGAGTCCGTACGGGATGCCGGGAGGGCCCGCGCTCCCCCTTCGAGGTTCGGCCGGGCTTCACGGGGTCCGGGGGAACCACAGGACTCCTCAGGGACCACGCCGGAGACCCGCCGAGATCCGTCGCGAGCCCGCCGAGGATCCACCGGAGGCCTGCCGGGGCTTCTTCGGGATCGGTCGGGATCGGTCGGAGCCGCCCGGGATTCGCGGGACCTCGGCGGGCCTTCGGGGATCCGGGCCTCCGGAGATCCGCCGAGGTCCGGTGTGGTCTCGCGGTGGGTCCGTCGGATCATGGCGTCCCCGCCCGCAGGTCGCGGACCGGCCCGCCGGTCACCTTCCCGGCCTGGTCGGCGGGGGGGATTCTGTCGGTGGGGCCGGGCAGTATGGATGACGGACCCGGCAGGTCGGCCGAGCCGGGAGGTAGGGGGCAGTCGATGAGCGAGACCAGCGGGACGGACGGGGCGCTCGGGCACTTCACCCCGATGACCAGGGAGTGGTTCACCGGGGCGTTCGCCGCGCCGACCGCCGCCCAGGAGGGGGCCTGGTCGGCGATCGCCCGGGGCGACAACACCCTGGTGGTCGCGCCCACCGGTTCCGGCAAGACGCTGGCCGCGTTCCTGTGGTCGCTCGACCGGCTGGCGGCCGAACACTCGGCCACCGACGCCGCGCAGGCCGATGCCGGGCAGGCCGCCGCGCGGACGGGTGAAGAGCGACCCCTCACCGGCAGGACCGGCACCGGGCGGACGGGTGACGGGGCCGCCGGTGATCCCACCGGCGGCGAGCGGGCGAACGGCGTACGGGCCGGTGGCGGGCGGCGCCCGCGCGGGGACGGCGAGCCTCCCAGGCTCTGCCGGGTCCTGTACGTGTCCCCGCTCAAGGCCCTGGCGGTCGACGTCGAGCGCAACCTCAGGGCGCCGCTGGCCGGGATGGAGCAGACCGCGCGGAGGCTCGGTCTCCCGGTGCCGCGGATCTCGGTGTCGATCCGCTCCGGAGACACCCCGGCCGAGGAGCGGCGCCGGTTCGCGACCAAACCGTCCGACATCCTGATCACCACCCCCGAGTCGCTGTTCCTGCTGCTCACCAGCCAGGCTCGCGAGGCACTGCGCGGCGTGGAGACGGTCATCGTCGACGAGGTGCACGCGGTGGCGGCGACCAAGCGCGGCGCGCACCTGGCCCTCAGCCTGGAGCGGCTCGACGCCCTGCTCGACCGGCCCGCGCAGCGTATCGGCCTGTCCGCGACCGTGCGGCCGGTGAGCGAGGTGGCCGCCTTCCTGGGTGGTTCGCGCCCGGCGACCGTGGTCCAGCCGCCCTCCGAGAAGCGGATCGAGGTCGAGGTGGTCGTCCCGATCGAGGACATGACCGAGCTCGACACCGCCCCCGCCCCGCCGCCCCAGGACGATGACCGCTGGATGACCGAGACCCCCGCCAGGCGGTCGATCTGGCCGCACGTGGAGGAGCGGCTCCTCGACCTGATCGAGGACCACCGCTCCACGATCGTGTTCGCCAACTCGCGCAGACTGGCCGAGCGGCTCTGCACCCGCCTCAACGAGCTGGCGTGGGAGCGACGGTCCGGGGGCACGGAACAGGACGCCGAGGACGCCGAGGACGCCGGGCGGGACCACCCCGACCGGACCGCACCCGGAGGGACCGGCCCTGGACGGGCCGGTCACGACCGGTCCGATCCCGAAGAGGCGGGCCGTGGAAAGGCGGGTCGCGGAAGGGCGGACGGGACGGCGAGGCCCGCGCGTCCGGCCGCGGGGTCCCCGCCGGCCTCCACCTCCACTCCGGCGGCCATGATGGCGCAGGCCGGGGCGGCCAAGGGGGTCGTTCCGGAGATCGTCCGGGCCCACCACGGGTCGGTGTCGAAGGAGGAGCGCTCGCAGATCGAGGAGGCGCTCAAGTCCGGCCGGCTGCCCGCCGTGGTCGCGACCTCCAGCCTGGAGCTGGGCATCGACATGGGCGCGGTGGACCTGGTGGCCTGCGTGGGGGCCCCGCCGAGCGTGGCGAGCGGCCTGCAGCGGATCGGCCGGGCCGGGCACCAGGTGGGAGCCGTCTCACGCGGTGTGATCTTTCCCAAGTACCGGGGCGACCTGGTCCAGACGGCCGTGGTGGCCGAGCGGATGCGGAGCGGCGAGATCGAGGACCTCCGCTATCCGCGCAACCCGCTCGACGTCCTCGCCCAGCAGATCGTGGCGATGACCGCGCTGGACGAGTGGACGGTCGACGAGCTCGAGGAGGTCGTGCGCCGGGCCGCCCCCTACCGGACGCTGCCCAGGAGCGCGCTGGAGGCCACGCTCGACATGCTCGCCGGGCGCTACCCGAGCGAGGAGTTCGCCGAGCTGCGCCCGCGCATCGTCTGGGACAGGGTGACCGGCACCCTGCGGGGCCGTCCGGGGGCTCAGCGGCTGGCGGTCACCAACGGCGGCACGATCCCCGACCGCGGCCTGTTCGGTGTCTTCCTGGTCGGGGAGAAGGCCTCCCGGGTGGGCGAACTGGACGAGGAGATGGTCTACGAGTCGCGCGCCGGGGACGTGTTCGTGCTGGGCGCGACCTCCTGGCGGATCGAGGAGATCACCGCCGACCGGGTGCTGGTCACGCCCGCTCCGGGACAGCCCGGCAAGCTCCCGTTCTGGCACGGTGACACCGCGGGCCGCCCGGCCGAGCTGGGCAGGGCCATCGGCGCGTTCCTCCGCGAGATGTCCACGGCGGGCGCGGACACGGCGGGCACCGCGGGCACGCGCACGGCAGGCACGGGCACCACGGACACGGGCACCGCGGGCACCGGCACCACGGGCACGCGCACGGCAGGCACCGGCAACACGGACACCGCGGGCACGGGCACCGGGAACGGCGCCGGAGCCGAGACCGGCACCGCGACCGGCAACGCGGCCACCACCGCGGCCGCCACCGCGACGGGCGGCACCACCGCTGCCACGACCGCGACCACCGCGACCACCGCCAAGGTCGGCTCCGGGAAGGCGCGGGCGGGGAAGCGCGGCGCCGAGGACCTCACCCGGGACGACGCCCTGGGGAGGATCAGGGCGGCCGGGCTGGACGAGTTCGCCGCGGCCAACCTGCTCGCCTACCTGGCCGAGCAGCGGCAGGCGACGGGGTACGTGCCCGACGACCGGACGCTGGTGGTCGAGCGGTTCCACGACGAGCTGGGCGACTGGCGGGTGGTGGTCCACTCCCCGTACGGGGCGCGGGTGCACGCGCCGTGGGCGCTGGCGATCGGGCGGAGGCTGCGCGAGCGCTACGGCGTCGACGTGCAGGCGGTGCACTCCGACGACGGGATCGTGCTGCGCATCCCCGACACGCTCTCCGATCCCCCCTCGGACATCGCGATCTTCGACGCGGACGAGATCGAGCGGATCGTCACCGAGGAGCTGGGCGGTTCGGCGCTGTTCGCGGCGCGGTTCCGCGAGTGCGCCGGGCGCTCCCTGCTGCTGCCGCGTCGTACGCCGGGCAGGCGGTCGCCGCTCTGGCAGCAGCGGCAGCGCGCGTCCCACCTGCTCGGGGTGGCCGGCCGGTACGGGTCGTTCCCGGTGGTGCTGGAGACGATGCGCGAATGCCTCCAGGACGTCTTCGATGTGCCGGGGCTGGTCCGGCTGATGCGCGACGTCGAGGCGCGGCGGATCCGGCTGGTGGAGGTCGAGACCGAGAAGGCCTCCCCGTTCGCCGCGTCGCTGCTGTTCAACTACATCGGCGCGTTCATGTACGAGGGGGACGCCCCGCTGGCCGAGCGTCGCGCCCAGGCGCTCGCGCTCGACACGAGCCTGCTGGCCGAGCTGCTGGGCCAGGCGGACCTGCGTGAGCTGCTCGACCCCGACGTGATCGCCGACACCGAACGGGAGCTGGCCCGGCTGGATCGCCCGCTGCGCGACGCCGAGGACCTGGCCGACCTGCTCCGCTCCCACGGGCCCCTGCTGGCCGAGGACGTGAGCGTGCGCGAGGGCGACCCCGCGTGGCTGGCCGAGCTGGAGGCCTCCCGCCGGGCGATCAGGGTGCGGGTGGCCGGGCAGGAGCGGTGGGCCGCTATCGAGGACGCCGCCCGGCTGCGCGACGCGCTCGGCGTGCCGCTGCCGGTGGGGGTGCCGCACGCCTTCCTGGAGCCGGTCGACGACCCGCTGGGCGACCTGCTCGCCCGGCACGCCCGCACCCGCGCCTCCTTCCCGGCGAGTACGGCGGCGACCCGGTTCGGCCTCGGCCCGGCGGTCGTCGTCGACGCGCTGCGCAGGCTGGCCGCCTCCGGGCGGGTGGTCAGCGGGGAGTTCCGGCCGGGCGGCCGGGGCGAGGAGTGGTGCGACGCCGGGGTGCTGCGGACGCTGCGCCGCAGGTCGCTGGCCAGGCTTCGCAAGGAGGTGGAGCCGGTCCCGGCGGAGACGCTGGCCGCCTTCTCCCCCGCCTGGCACGGCATCACCGGCTCCCCGCAGCGCGGCAAGCCGCCGATCGACGCGCTGGTGGGCGCGATCGAGCAGTTGCAGGGCGCGGCGGTGCCCGCGTCGGCGCTGGAGACACTGATCCTGCCCGCGCGGGTGCCCGGCTACGATCCGTCTCTGCTGGACGAGCTGACCGCCTCCGGCGAGGTGATCTGGGCCGGGCAAGGGTCCCTGCCGGGCGGTGACGGGTGGGTGTCGCTCTACTTCGCCGACACCGCGCCGCTGCTGATGCCCGCCCCGGCCGACATCACGCTGACCCCGGTGCACGAGGCCGTGCTGGAGGTGCTGGGTGGTGGGGGTGCGCTGTTCTTCCGCGAGCTGACCAACCGGGTCGGCACGCTGCTCGACGGTTCCGTGCCGGACGACCGGACGCTCTCGGCCGCCGTGTGGGACCTGGTGTGGTCGGGCCGCATCACCGGGGACACCCTGGCCCCGCTGCGGTCCACGCTCGGCACGGGGCGTCCGGCACATCGCCCGGCCCCGACCCGGCGCAGGCGCGCGGTGCTGCCGACCAGGAGCGGCCCGCCCACGGTGAGCGGTCGCTGGTGGGCACTGCCCGCTCTGTCGCCGGAGGGCACCCAGCGCGCTCACGCCCAGGCGGAGGTGCTGCTGGAACGGCACGGCGTGGTGACCAGGGGCGCGGTGACGGCCGAGCGGCTGCCGGGCGGCTTCGCCGCCGTCTACCAGGTTCTCCGCGCCTTCGAGGAGAGCGGCAGGTGCCGCAGGGGGTACTTCGTGGAGGGTCTGGGCGGCGCCCAGTTCGCCCTTCCCGGTGCCGTGGACCGGATGCGCGCCGCCTCTCCCTCCGAGCAGCGGGGCCCGGCGCCCGAGCCCGAGCCGTGGGGTGCGGCCCCGGCACCCGCCCCGTGGGAGACGCGGAGAACGGAGCGGTCCTCAGGGGACGTCCGGCGGGCGGTGGTGCTGGCGGCGGCCGATCCCGCCAACCCCTACGGGGCGGCCCTGCCGTGGCCGGCCCGTCCCGAGCAGGCGTCCCACAAGCCGGGCAGGAAGGCCGGGTCCCTGGTCGTGCTCGTCGACGGGCACCTGATCCTCTACGTCGAGCGCGGTGGCAAGACCCTGCTCTCCTTCTCCGCCGACGACCGCCTGCAACCGGCCGTCGACGCCCTCGCGCTCGCGGTGCGCGACGGCGCCCTCGGGAAGCTGACCGTCGAGCGCGCGGACGGCACCGCCATCAACGACTCCCCGCTGGGCGCGGCCCTGGAGTCGGCGGGGTTCCATCCGACCCCCAGGGGGTTGCGCCTTCGGGCATAGGGGGCAGGTGGTCACGGGACCACCTGCCCTCCCCGCCTCTCCGACGTCCTCACGACAGCCGCCTCACGATAGCCATCCTCACAACAGGCGCCTCACGTCCACCGCTCCCATGACCGCCGTCCTCACGACAGCTGCCTCACGACAGCCGCCGCCCTCAGGACCACCGCCTCAGCTCCCGACGGTGACCACCTCGCTGTCGCGCTCCCGCTCCTGGCGCCTCTGGATGGCCTGGAAGCCGACCAGGTCGTCCGGGAGCGCGTCGGGGACGTCCACGTCGAACCGGGACAGCGTCCGGGTCCGCATCGCGACCAGCGCGGTGATCGCGATGGCGACCGCGAACAGCACGTACATCAGACCGACGCCCCGGCCCTCGCCGGTGCCCAGCACGAGGCCGACCGTGTCGGACAGCGGCCCGCCGGGGACCAGCAGCGGCTCGAACAGGGCGCTGCCGTACGGCGCGACCAGTCCGAAGCCGATGGGCAGGGTGGACCAGGCGATGAGCGTGTTGAGCGCGATGACCCGGCCGTGGAAGCGCTGCGGCACCTTGACCTGGATGATCGTGGCGTAGACGCCGTTGAGCATGGTCAGCCAGAACGACATCCCGAAGGCACCGGCCGCGATCAGGATCAGGTTCTGCTGCAGGCCGGTGACCAGGCAGAACACGCTCAGGGCGAGGGTGGAGAGCATGACGCCGCGCAGTCTGCGCCGGCGCGGTCCTCCCCAGACGGTCATGGTCAGGCCGCCGAGGAAGACCCCCAGGCCGCCGAAGAAGGAGATCCGGCCGACGTCCTCCAGCGTGGCGAACCCCAGGACCAGCGGCGAGATGAGCAGGAACAGCGGGGACAGGAAGATGTTCAGCACCGCGAAGAAGAAGAGCATGCCGCGGAATCCGCGGTTGCCCCAGGAGAATTTCCAGCCCTCGATCATCTCGGCGACCAGCGACTCCCTGCGCCTCCACGCCATGGTCTGCGGGAAGCGGACGAACAGCAGCACCCCGATGGCGAAGGCGTACGAGACGACGTCCAGGACGAGGATGCCCTCCAGGCCGATCACCGACATCAGGCCGACCGCGACCAGCGGGACGACCAGCTGGGCGGTGCCGGTGACCATCTGGACCACGCCGTTGGCGTGGCCGAGGAAGCGCTTGGGGACCAGCTGCGGGATGGCGGAGTTGTAGGCGAGTCGCTGGAAGGTCAGCGCGATCGACAGCACGACCAGGAGCGGGTAGACGTGCCAGATCTGCAGGTTGCCGGTCCACAGCAGGACGCCCAGCACCAGCTGGGTGCCGAACGCGCCGACGTCTCCGGCGAGCATGACCCTGCGCCGGTCGTAGCGGTCGACGAGGGCTCCGGCCAGGGGGGACACCAGCATGCCGGGGACCAGCGCGAGCACGGAGAACAGGGCGAACCTGGCCAGCGAGTCGGTGGTGATGTAGATCCACAGCGGGATGGCAAACTCGGTCAGCGACGACCCGATGATCGAGACGAGCTGCCCGGCCGCCACGGCGGCGAACCGCTTCATGCTGGGCGGCGGGCCGGACCGCGCCGGGGGGCCCGTCGTGACCGGGTGTCCCGTCCCCGGTGGCGCCCCGCCCGTGCCGGTGGAGGCGCCCGCGGCCGGTCCCGTACCGGGGGGAACGGCCGCGGGCACGAGCGGTCCCGCGCCGATGGCCGCGGGCGCCATCGTCACCGGGGAGATCTCCGCGACGGCGTCCTGGGTGGAGACGCCGCCGAGCCACCAGGTGGACCGGTCGGTACGGGCCAGCTTCGCCGTGTCGCCGGAGGCGATGGCCCGGTGGGTGCCGGTGACGATGTCGGCCAGCTCCTCCGCCCGATATTTCAGGAAAAAGTGTCCGGCCTCGTCGAGGACGACCACGGCCGTCGCGTCGGTCAGCAGGTGCCACTCGCGGTAGCGCTCCTGGTAGAACTCGGTGGCCGGGTCGCGGTCGCCCGCCACGGAGATGATCGGCGCCCGCAGCGGCTCGACCCCCTCCTCGAAGAGGCGGGTGAAGTAGCGCTCGGCCTCCTTCGTCCCCTTGCGGCGGTTGTCGATCATCAGCTTGAGCTGGTCGCGTTCCAGGTCCTCCACGTCGAGACCGGCGGCCTGCAGGGCGTTGGCCCAGACCTGGTCGCTGCGGAGGCGGTCGGTCAGGTTCGACAATCTGGCCAGCACCGACGAGGGTCGCGCGAACGGGAAGATGCCGCCCAGGTAGATGGCCTCGACCGGTCGTCCCGCGGCCTCCAGGCGCCGGGCGATCTCCACGGTCAGCATGACGCCGAGCCCGCAGTGCCCGTACAGGGTCAGCGGTCCCCGGACGTCCTTGAGGATCTCCTCGACGCATCCCTGCGCGACCTCCGCCACGGGCCGGGTCTCCTCGATCAGGCCCATCTCCTGGCCGGGGACGGCGACCGCGTGCAGCGCCCAGTTCTTCGGCAGCGTGTCGGCCAGCGGCTGGTAGATGGCCGCGCTGCCTCCCCCGTACGGGACGCAGACCAGGGTCGAGGTGGCGGCGCGGGCCGGGGTGAGCCGGTGCAGGAGCATGCGCGGGCCGTCGTCGCCCGCCTCGACGAGCCGCGCGAGCGCGCGGACGGTGCGGTGCTTGAACAGGTCCAGGATGGTGACCTGGCGCCCGCCGTCGGGGATGACCTTCCGCAGGCGGGCGACCACCTGCGCGGCGAGCAGCGAGTGCCCGCCCAGATCGAAGAAGTCGTCCAGCACGCCGACCTGGGCCAGCCCGAGGACCGTCGCCCACACCTCGGCGACGGCCTCCTCCAGGGGCGTCTCCGGCGGGACGAAGCCGGCCTCCTGGTCGGGACGCGCCTCGTCGGGTTCGGGCAGGCTCGCCCGGTCGACCTTGCCGTGCGACTTCAGGGGCAGCTCGTCCAGCCAGACGAACCGTCCCGGGATCATGTACTCGGGCAGGTGCTCGCCGAGCCGGGCCCGCAGCTCGCCCACGGCGACCTGCTCCCCGGCGTGCTCGGCGACGACGTAGGCGACCAGCCGGTCGGCGCGCAGCTCGACGACGGCCTGGGCGATCTCCGGCTGCCCGGCGAGCACCGACTCGATCTCCGGCAGCTCCACCCGGTAGCCCCTGACCTTCACCTGGAGGTCGCGGCGGCCGAGGAAGCACAGGTCACCCGAGGGCAGCCAGCGGCCGAGGTCACCCGTCCGGTACATGCGGGCGCCGGGCTCGCCGTAGGGGTCGGGCAGGAACCGCTCGGCCGTCAGGCCGGGCCGTCCGAGGTAGCCGCGGGCGAGCCGGTCGCCGCCGAGGTAGATCTCCCCGGTCATGCCGGGCGGGACCGGCCGCCGGTGCTCGTCGAGCACGTAGACCGCGGCTCCCGGCAGCGGCCTGCCGATCGGCAGGTTCGACGACCGCTCGTCCTCGCCGGTGACGACGTGGGTGGAGATGCCGACCGTGGCCTCGGTGGGGCCGTAGTGGTTGACCACCGGGGTGTACGCGGCCAGCTCGCGGGCCCAGCTCCACCGGGAGGCCTCGCCGCCGAGGATGAGCAGCCTGCGCGGGAGCACCTCGGCCGGCTCGTCCACCCCGGCCAGCAGCGAGGCCAGGTGGGAGGGGGTCATCTTCAGGTAGTCGGTGCGGTTCAGCAGCCCGGCGAGCTCCTCGACGGGGGCCTGCGGATCGGCCAGGTGCAGCTCGCCGCCGGTCATGAGCGACAGGTAGAAGATCGTCACCCCGAAGTCGAACGAGAGCGACTGCAGCAGCGTGTACACCGCGCCGGGCTCGACCGCGAAGCGCTCCCCGACCCCGGCGAGGTAGGTGAGCACCTGCCGGTGCTGCACGCCGACGCCCTTCGGCCGCCCGGTGGTCCCCGAGGTGTAGATCACGTACGCGAGGTGGTCCGGGGAGAGGGCGGGCGGCGCGAACCCGGTCTCCTCCAGCGGTTCGGCGTCCAGCAGGACGGCACGCACCCCGGGCACGTCGGACACGACGTCGCGCAGGGCCGAGGTGGTCAGGACGGCGACGGCCCCGGCGTCGGCGAGCATGTACGCCAGCCGGTCGCGCGGCTGCTTGGGGTCGAGGGGCACGTAGGCGCCACCGGCCTTCAGCACGCCGATGACGGCAGCCGCCAGGTCGGTGGACTGCTCCAGGAAGACGCCGACCCTGGTGTCCGGGCCCACGCCGTGGTGGTTCCTCAGCAGGGCGGCGATCCGGGTGGAGCGCTCGTCCAGCTCGGCGTAGGTCAGCGAGCCACCGGCCGGGGAGGACGCGCCGGCGGACGCGGTGCCCGCGGAGGGCGAGACCTCGTGGACCACGGCCGTCGCGCCGGGGGTCAGCGCGGCCTGCGCGGTGACCAGGTCGTGCAGCAGCCCGTGGCCGGACGGCCTCACGGCCGGTCCCTTCGCGAAACCCAGGACCAGCTCGCGCTCCTCGGCGGAGAGCAGCGACAGCTCCCCCACCCGTGCCCGCGGGTCGGCCACGATCGAGCGCAGCAGCGTCTCGAAGCGCGCGGCCATCAGTTCCACGGTCCCGGCGTCGAACAGGGCGGTGCCGTAGGAGAGGTGGCCGATCAGCCCGTCCGGGCTCTCGAACAGGTACAGGCCCAGGTCGAACCGGGTGGTCCTGGCCGGGAGCGTCAGGTAGGAGACGCGCCCGTCCTCCTGGCCCGCCTTGAAGTTCTGCAGCGCGAACGTGACCTGCGCCAGCGGGGACCTGCTCACGTCGCGGGTCACGTTCAGCTCGGTGACCAGCCGGTCGAACGGGAGCTCCTGGTGCGCGAAGGCGTCCAGCGCGGCCTCGCGGGTGCGGTCCAGGAAGGTGGTGAACGGCGGGTCGTCGGCCAGGTCGGCGCGCAGGACGAGGGTGTTGACGAACATGCCGGCGACCCCGTCCAGCTCGGGCAGCCCGCGCCCGGCGACCGGGGAGCCGACCGCGAAGTCCGTCTGCCCGGAGTAGCGGTACAGCAGGACCTGGAAGGCGGCCAGCAGCGTCATGTACGGCGTGGCCCCGGCCGCGGCACCCAGCTCGGTCAGCCGCCGGGTGAGGTCGGCGTCGATCCGGACGTCGAGCGCGGCGCCCTCGTGGCGCTGCTCGGCCGGTCGCGGCCGGTCGGCGGGCAGCTCCAGGGCGGGCAGCCCGGCCAGCCGGTCGCGCCAGTGGGCGATCTCGCGGGTGTGGTCGCGGCCCCGCTGCCACAGGGCGTAGTCGCCGTAGCCGACCGGCACGGGCGGCAGAAGGTCGCCGTCGTGCAGGGCGAGCAGCTCGCGGATGATCAGGTCGCTGGACCAGCCGTCGATGACGGTGTGGTGGGCGGCCAGAAGCAGGACGTGGTCCTCGGGCGCGATCCGCGCCAGCACGGCGCGCAGGAGCGGGCCGTGCTCCAGGTCGAAGGGGACGGCCAGGTCGGCGTCGAACAGCTCGATCGCCTCGTCGACACCGGCCGCCTCGACGACGCGCAGCTCGGCGGGGCGGGGATCGTCCACGACCAGCTCGGGGGTGCCGTCCTCGGTGGTGAGGAAACGCATCCGCAGGGCCTCGTGGCGTGCGACGACCTCGTCCAGCGCGCGGCGCAGCGCGTCCGCGTCCAGGGTCCCGCGCAGCCGCACCGCGACGGGCACGGTGTAGACGGTGGTGCCCGGCCGGTACTGCTCCAGGAACCACAGGCGTTCCTGGGCGTGCGACAGGGGCGGGACGGTTCCGGGCGCGCGGGCGACGACGGCCCGCGCCTCCCCCCTGCGCCGGAGCCGCTGGGCGAGCAGCGCCTTCTTCGCGTCCGACAGCGTGGTCTCGGTCATGCGTTCAGCTCCATCCGGAGGGCCGCGAGGAAGAGCGCGGCGTCCCGGCCGTTGATCAGTCGGTGGTCGTAGGCGAGGCCGATGCAGGCGACGGTCCTCGACGTCACCGTGCCGTCCTCGGTGAAGGCCGGTTCGCGCTGCGGCGAGGTGATCGCGAGCGCGCAGACCGTACCGGGGAAGATGAAGGGGATCGCCAGGACGACGTCGGCCTCGGTGTGCAGGGTGACGGCGATGGTGGCGCCGGTGAGGTCCCTCTCCCGGAAGTCGCCCTCGACGGCGGCGAGCCGGTGGCGCATGAGCGTGTCGGCGATCGCCTTGAGCGAGCTCGTGTCGTGGACGACCGGCACGTACAGGCCCTCGCCCATGTCGAACGTCACGCCGACGCGCGGGGCGTCGGCGGGGCGCACCCGGTCCCCGTCGAGCGAGGAGAAGAAGAGCGGGAACGCCGGGTGCAGGGCGGCCACGGCCTGGACGAACAGCTCGGCCAGGCCGACCGGCCTGCGGACCTCCCGGGTCAGCCCCTTGGCGCGCTCCAGCAGCGGGCCCACGTCGAACTTCACCGCGGTGTAGGCGGCGGGGATCGTGTCGTGCGAGACGGTGACGGCGCGCGCGACGGCGCGCTGCACCCGCGACAGGCGGTGCGTGTCCGCCTGCGGCCCGGCCCCGCCCTCCGGGGCCGCGGAGGTCGCGGAGGTCGCGGAGGTCGCCGAGGTCGCCGAGGTCGCCGAGGTCGCGGCCGTCTCGGACGACGCGGATCCGGTACGGGGTCCGGCCGGCGCCTGCGCGTCGTCACGGTGGGCCGACGGCGCCTGCGCGTCGGCGCGGCGGGCGGCCAGGGCCTCCACGTCGGTCCGGCGGACGACGGCCAGGCCCAGCGAGGCGACCTCGGCCTCGGAGACCCCGAGGTCGTCCATGGCGGCGCGGGCGGGGTCGGTGACGACCGGCTCGACGGCCGGAGTCTCCCGGTGCCCGGCCGCGTCCCGGGACTCGCCGGATCCGCCGTCTCCCCCGTCCTCCCAGAAGTCCCCGGGCACCGCCGGACCGGAAGCGACGGACGCCGTACCTGACACCGCGCCGGACGTACCGGAAGCCGTGGGCACCGCGCCAGAAGCGCCGGGCGCCGGGGCGGGCGGCGGGGCCGCCTCGGCGGTGACGCGGGCCAGGAGCGATCCCGGGGCGACCCAGGTGTCGAGGGCGGCGGCGTGGTGCAGGTACCCCGCCTCGGGCGCCTCCAGCTCGTCGGCGGCCTTGGAGGTCTCCAGCACGGCGATCGCCTCCCCGGCCGCGACGGGCTTGCCGTCCCCCACCAGCCAGGCGACGACCAGGTACTCGGTGTCGTTGTCGTTGAGCTTGGGGACGCGGATGTCAGCCACGCAGGGCCTCCCGTACGGCGTGGTGGATCGTGGACTCCCCGGCCAGGACCTCGTCCTCCAGGTGCGCCGCGGTGGGGATCACCGCGTCGCGCGAGTGGACCAGGCGGACGGGCCCGCGCAGGCGTCCCCACAGGCGGGCGTGCAGCAGGTGGGCGACCTCGCTGCCCCAGGTGCCCCCGGGGGTGCTCTCCTCGGCGACCACCACGACGTCGGTCAGGTGGGGCAGCAGCGCGTCCGCGTCCAGCGGGTAGAGCCGGGAGGGCACCAGCAGCCGGATGACGATCTCCTGCTCCATCATCAGGGAGCGCATCGCGCCCAGCGCCCGGTGGGCCATCCCGCCGGGGGCGATGACCACGCAGTCGGGACGCTCACCGGCGTCCCGGACGTCCACCACGGCCAGGTCGCCGTCACGGCGCACCGCGAACAGCGGGTCGACCCGTCCCATCTGCCGGGTGTAGAGGACCTTGTCCTCGAAGAACACGCAGGGCTCGCCCGCCTCCAGCATCGCCGCGAACACCGCGCGGTTGTCGTGGAAGGGGGACATCTCGTACAGCGAGAGGCCGGGCATGCCGATGAAGTGCTTCTGCAGGCTCTGGCTGTGCGTGGGGCCGTAGCCACGGCCTCCCCCGGTCGGGCAGCGCACCACCATCCGCAGCGGCACCCGCTCGCCGTACATCGACACGGACTTGCTGGCGAAGTTGCACAGCTGGTCGAAGGCGAGCGTCACGAAGTCGCCGAACATGATCTCGGCCACGGCCGTGTTGCCGGTCAGCGCCAGGCCCGCCGCGACGCCGGTCAGCGCGCCTTCGCTGATCGGGGTGCCGATCACGCGCCCGGGGAACCGGGTGGACAATCCCTTGGTGATCTTGAAGGCGCCGCCGTACGGGTCCAGGACGTCCTCGCCGAGCAGGTAGGCCGTGGGGTCGTCCTCCAGCAGGTCGTGCAGGGCCGCGTTGAGGTTCTCGGCTACGCGCACGGTCCCTCCCCGCGGGACGGCGGCCGGGCCGCGACCTCGTCGGCGACGGCCTGGATCTCGGCCCTGACCGTCTCGTCGAACCGGTGGAAGTGCTCGGGGTGGTCGTGGGCGTAGCGGCCGTACCAGTCGCTCTCCCTGGCTGCCCGTACGATCTCGGCCGGGCGGACGTCGTCGCCCTTGCTGTGCGGCCCGAGGCGATGGGTGACGAACTCGACCACCAGCGGGACGCCCTCGCGCACCCGCGCGACGTCGGCCTCCAGCGCCATGCGGATCTCGTTGACGTCGGCGGAGACGACCAGGCGGTGCGGGACGCCGAACGCGGCCGCGCGCCCGGCCACCGTACCCGCCATCTGCGACGCGGTCGGGGTGGACTGGGCCACCCCGTTGTTCTCCACCACGACCAGCAGCGGGAGCCGCCAGAGCGCGGCGAGGTTCAGCGCCTCGTAGACCGCACCCTCGCCCCAGGTGCCGTCGCCGATGTGCACGCAGGCCAGGGCGCCGGGCTCGGCGCGCTTGAGGTGCAGCGCCACCCCCGCGGCGACCGGCATGCTCTCGCCCTGCACGCCGGTGGACAGGTAGCGGTCGCGCCGGATGTGCTGGCTGCCGCCCACGCCGCCGCAGATCGCGCCCTGCCTGCCCATGATCTCGGCGAGCAGGCCGTGCGGGTCGCGGAAGCGGGCCAGGTAGTGGCCGTGCCCCCGGTGGTTGCTGAAGACGTGGTCGGCCGCGCCGAGCAGGGGCCGCAGCGCGACCGGGACGTACTCCTGGCCGAGGCAGGTGTGCGTGGTGCCGTTGAGGTCGCCCCTGGCGTACAGCTCCAGGAGCTTCAGCTCGAAGTGCCGGATCGTCAGCAGCAGGCGCAGGTCCTCGTCGGCCAGGCGGGAGAGGCGGGGCCCGGCGGGGCCCGTGCTCGCGCCGGTCGCGCCGGTCGCCGTGCCGGTGGCGGTCGAGGGGACGGCGGTGGCGTCGGTGGCCGCGGTGGTCTCAGTCATCGCCGAGGGAGTCCACGATCCCGGCGATCGTCGGGGTGTCGAAGAAGGCGTCCAGGGAGACCTCGATGTCCAGGCGCTTGCGCATGCGGGCGATGATCTGCGTGATGGTCAGCGAGTGACCGCCCAGGTCGAAGATGTCGTCGTGGTCGTCGATCGGCGAGATGCCCAGGACCTCCTCCCAGATCTCGCGTATCTGGTCGGTCAGCGTGGTGACGGAACCCATCTCGTTCTCCAGGATGTCGTGCAGTGACAGGTCGGGGTGGCGGGTGGCGCGTTCCAGGACGAGCCGCAGGTCGCCGGCCACCCGGGCGGCGTCGGGAACCGTCTCGGGGTCGTACCGCATGCTGATCTCCAGCCCGCCGGGCGCGGCCACGCACTGCAGGTGCAGCGCGCCGCGGACCGCGTGGTTGAAGGCGGTCCACTCCACCGTGGCGTCCAGGCCGGTGAAGACCGGGCCGGCCTCGCGGCGGGTCCGGTAGCTGACCGAGACGGGCACCAGCGCGGCGTGCGGCCGTACCCGGGGCATCGCCCGGGAGAACGGCACCTGACGGAACCGGTAGATCTCCCGCAGCTCGCCGCGGAGCGCGGTGGCGAACGCGCGGAAGGTCTGCCGGGGTGAGGGGGCGGAGGCGACCGGGAGCTCGTTGACGAACGGTCCCACGTGGTCCGCGGCCTCGACGGGACGGGTGGACAGGTCCACGGCGGTGGTCACCGCCGCGTTGCCGTAGCCGAGGAGCAGGGTGTGCAGCGCGGCGAGCAGCACCTCGAACCCGGTCAGGCCGGGGACCGCGGTGACCGGCGCGCCGAGGGTGAACCTCAGGACCCGGCCCTCGCCCGCCCGCCGGGACCTCAGCGGCCGGCCCAGCACGACGGTCTCGCCCGGATCGCGCCAGCGGGGCTTCCAGAACTCCCGCGCGTCCGGCAGCAGGGCGGCCACCCGGTCGCGTTCGGCGCGGCCGTGGTCGGCCCTGGGCAGCGGGAGCGGCGTCTCCCCGTTGTAGAAGGCCGCCAGGTCGCGGACCAGGACGTCCTTGGAGCCGCCGTCGAAGACCAGGTGGTGGGCGACGAAGACGAGCAGGTGCCGGCGGGGGCCGGTGCGGAACAGGGTGAACCTGGCCAGCGGCCCGGTGTCCAGGTCGAACGGGCGCAGGATCTCCTCGCGCACGGCCCGCTCCCACGTCTCCTCCCCGAGGGTGGCACCCGCGTCCCTCTCCCCGGTGGGACGCTCGCCCTCCGCTCCGGCCGGGTCCGCGTTCCCCCGGGCGGGACCCGCGTCCCGCACGTGGCGTACCGGAACCTCGGCGCCGGGTACGAGCCGCAGCTCGCCGTCCACCTCGGCCACCACGTCGCCCAGCATCGGGTGCCGGTCCGCCACCGCCGTGCAGGCGGCCAGCAGCGCCCCGGTGTCCAGGTCGCCGTCGAGGTGGACGAGCAACGGCATGTGGTACGCGGCGCCCCCGCCGCCCGCCTGCTCGGTCACCCACATGCCCTGCTGGGTGAACGTGACCTCGGGCATGCCCCCGGACACGGGTTCGGGAGCGGACCCGGACACGGGACGGGACACGGGATCGGGCACGGACATCGGCGCGGACGCGCTCCCGGGCACGGTCCCGGCGGCGCTCCCGGGTACGGAAGCGGGCCTCATGTGCTCTCCACCCTCCCGCGCAGGGCCCTCTTGTCGACCTTGCCGCCGTCGTTGCGCGGCAGCGCGTCGACCGTCAGGACGTGCGCGGGCACTTCGTGCGGGGCCAGGCGGTCCTTGAGGAAGATCCGCAGTTCCTCGGGGGCGAGCGGCTCCCTGACGGCGAGGGCGACGGCGACGACGGTTCCGAGCACCGGGTGCGGCACCCCGAACGCGGCGGCCTCGATCACGGCCGGATGCGCGTGGACGGCCTCCTCGACGTGGATCGTGGAGACCTTGAAGGCCCCCGACTTCACCACGTCGCTCTCCCTGTCGACGAGGTACAGGTACCCCTCGTCGTCGATCCGGCCCAGATCGCCCATCCGCACCCAGCCGTCGCGGAAGGTCGTGCTCCCGGGGTCGCCGTAGTAGGCGCGCGGTGCGGCCGGGGAGCGCATCCAGACCTCCCCGACCTCCCCCGCGGGCAGCGGCTCGCCCTCGGGGGTGGCGATCCTGACCCGTCCCCCGGCGATGGCGCGGCCGACGCTCCCGGGACGGTCGGGGTCGAACATCATGACCGTCTGGGCCGGTGCGGCCTCGGTCGAGGTGTAGTAGTTGGTGATCGTCGCGTTGGGGAAGGTGGCGGTGAGGGCCGTCGCGACGGCCGAGGGCAGCGGCGCGGCGGCCGAGCCGAGCAGCAGCACGCTGGACAGGTCGTGCCGCTCCCCCACCCCCGCGTTGATCAGTTCGATGGCCATCGCGGGGACCAGGAAGACCGTCCCGGCGCGGTAGGACTCGATCAGCGCGGCGAAGCGCCCCGGGGTGAAGCGCGGCAGCGTCACCACGGCCGGATGCGCGTCCAGCGCGTTGACCAGCATGGTCTGCCCGGCGTTGGTGCCGATCGGGAAGGCGTGCGCCAGGTGCCGGGAGTGCGCGAACGGACGGCGCCTGCCCCCGCAGCCGTAGGCCAGATTGGCATGGGTGGCCGTGACCCCCTTGGGACGGCCGGTGGTGCCGGAGGTGTAGAGGATCTGGGCCGGGTCGCCGGGTGCCGGAGGTTCGGGAGCGGCCTTCTCATAGGACGTTTCGGCCCGCAGGTCCTCGATCGTGGCGCTCCAGCCGACGCCGGGCACGGTGAGCCCGGCGCCGTGCACGACCCCGGCCGCGCCGCAGTTGTCCAGCATGAAGCGCAGGTCACCGGGGGCGAGGCGGTCGGAGAGCGGTACGGCCACGGCGCCGGCCGCCAGGACCCCGCAGAACGCCACCGCGTAGTCGGTCCAGTCGGCGGCGCCGAAGACCAGCCCCACCCGGTCGCCCCGGCCCACACCGCGTCCGACCAGGCGGTTCGCGAGTTCGGTGGAGCGCTCGTGCCATCGGCCGTAGGTGAGCGGATCCGAGCCGTGCACGATCATCGCGGCCCCGTCGGGGTCGGCGAGGGCCCGGTCGTGGAGCAGCTGGGAGACGGTCAGGTTCACCGGGTGAACCTCCCACTAAAGATCGGATGTATATGCGCTCGAAGCGCGAGGGCGCCGAAGGCGCTACAGGAAAGAATCTTTACTATTCAAAAGCGAGCGTCAGTCTTACATGATCGCAACAGCCGCGCAAGCCCTCCGGCGAGGTTCGACAGCGTGACGAAATCGTCCTGAAAGAGGGCCTTGCGCCCCCGACAGGGAGGTGTAACACTGACGACCCAGAACTAACTGAAAGGTTTCTTTCCAGAAAGAGGCCTTTCGCTGCGCCCGCCCAACTGGGCATATATGCACGGAGCGGGCCTTTCTATCTCATTCCCCGTGCGATCGCGTGCGTCATGGACCCGCGGCCGGTAGAGGAGCCCCAGAGTGTTCCCATCAGAGACCGTTCCGACCGGCCAGCCGGGGACCGAATACCCCCTGTCGCACGGTCAGCGGCGGCTCTGGTTCCTGCACCGGCTCGATCCGGAGGACTCCGGCTACAACACCTCCTATGTTTACAGATTGAAAGGTCGTCTTGACAGGAACGCCCTGGAGGCGGCGTTCACCGCGGTGTCGGCCCGGCACGAGAGCCTGCGGACCCGCTTCGCCGAGGTGGACGGGCGGCCGGTGGCGATCGTCGAGCCGCCCGCTCCGGTCACCGTCGAGCGCCTGCGCGCCCGGGACGACGCCGAGGCCGCCACGCTGGTCTCCGCCCTGTCCAACACGGCCTTCGACCTGGCCGCGGCACCGCCGTTCCGGGTCTCGCTGATCGAGCTCGGCCCCGGCGAGCACGTGCTCTGCGTGGTCCTGCACCACATCAACGGCGACGGCTGGTCGCTGAACGTGCTCCGGTCCGAGGTCGCCGCCCACTACGGCAGCCGGGGTACCGCCCCGCTGCCCGAGGCGCCGCTGCAGTACGGCGAGTACGCGCGTTCCCTGCGCGTCTCCGAGGACGACCTGCGCTGGTGGACCGAGCGGCTGTCCGGGGTGCCGGTCCTGGAACTGCCGACGGACCGGCCCCGTCCCGCCCGGCGGAGCGGGGCCGGTGCCGAGGTCGAGTTCCGCATCGAGCCCGAGACGGCCGCCGCGATCGGCGCCCTGGCCCGCCGCGCCCGCTGCACGCCCTTCATGGTGCTGTTCTCCGCCTACCAGGTGCTGCTCCACCGGCACACCGGGCAGAGCGACTTCTGCGTGGGCATCCCCTCGGCGGGCCGCGGCCGTACCGAGCTGGAGAACATGATCGGTTTCCTCTCGACCACGCTGGCCCTGCGCTGCGACCTGTCCGGCGACCCGGCCTTCGACGAGCTGCTCAGGCGCACCCGCCGGGTCGTGCTGGACGGGCTCTCGCGGCAGGAGGTCCCGTTCGAGCGCCTGGTGGCCGACCTCGACGTGGAACGGGACCTCAGCCGCACCCCGCTGTTCCAGACGCTGTTCGCCCTGCACACCCACGGCGACGAGGCCGACCCGCTGCCCGGCCTGGAGGCCGTCCCCTTCCCCAACGGCTGGTCCCGGGCCCGGCTCGACCTGTCGATGGACATCTACCCCGACGCCGCCGGCCTGCTGACCGGCGTGGTCATCTACAGCACCGACCTGTTCGACCACGAGACCGTGGAACGCCTGGTCGCCCGCTTCCAGGAGCTGCTCGCCGCCGTCGTGGCCGATCCCGGCTCGCCGGTGAGCGCCCTGCCGATGCTGCCGGACGCCGAGCTCGCCCTGCTGCGGCGGTGGAACGACACCGCGGCCGAGCTGCCGGAGGTGACGCTGGTCGACCTGCTGCTGGAGCAGACCGCGGCCACCCCCGGCGCGGTCGCGGTACGGGCCGGGCGCGCCGGGCTGACGTACGCGGAGCTGGCCGGGCGCGCGGCCGAGCTGGCCGGGAGGTTGCGCGCGGCCGGGATCGGGCGCGGCTCGCTGGTCGCGGTCCGGATGGAACGCGGCGCCGACATGCTCGTCGCGCTGCTGGGGGTGGCGATGAGCGGCGCGGCCTACCTGCCCGTCGACCCCGACTACCCCGAGGCCCGCGTCTCGTACGTGATCGAGGACTCCGCCGCGGTCCTCGTGCTGACCGGGCTGGACGACCTTCCCCCGGCCGGCGCCGCGACCGCGCCCCGGCCTGCGGACCGGCCGCTGCCCGGCGACACCGCGTACGTGCTCTACACCTCGGGCTCCACCGGGCGCCCCAAGGGCGTGGTGGTGCCCCACCGCGCGCTGACCAACTTCCTGCTGGCGATGCGCGCGCTGGTGCGGTCCTCGCCCGGGGACGTGTGGCTGGCGCTGACGTCGCTCTCGTTCGACATCTCCGCCCTGGAGCTGTACCTGCCGCTGGTGACGGGCGGCAGGGTGGTCGTCGCCGACGCCGAGACGGCCCGCGACGGCGCCCGGCTCGCCCGCCTGGTACGGGACGAGGGCGTCACCCACGTCCAGGCGACGCCCTCGGGGTGGCGGGTCCTGCTCACCGGGGACCTGCCGCGCGTGACGGGGCTGACCGGCGGCGAACCGCTCCCCGCGCGGCTCGCCCGCGAGCTGCGCCCCCGCCTGGACCGGCTCGTCAACGTCTACGGGCCGACCGAGACCACCATCTGGTCGACGGCCTGGGAGGTCCCCGAGGACCCGGCCGAGATCGTCATCGGTCACCCGATCGCCAACACCGTCGTGCACGTCGCGGACGCCTCCGGCGGGCCGTGCCCGATCGGCGTGGCCGGGGAACTGCTCATCGGGGGCGCCGGGGTCGCCACCGGCTACCTGGGCCGCCCGGCCCTGACCGCCGAGCGCTTCGTCCCCGGCCCGGACGGCTCGCGGCACTACCGGACGGGAGACCGCGTCCGCCACCGGGCCGACGGCGCCCTGGAGTTCCTCGGCCGTACCGACGGCCAGATCAAGCTGCGCGGTCACCGCATCGAGCTGGGCGAGATCGAGGCCGTGCTGGACGCCCACCCCGGCGTGCGGCAGTCGGTCGTCGCGGTGCGCGGGGACCGGCTGGTGGCCTTCGTCGTCCCGGCCGCGCCGGACCGCCCGGGTGCGGGTCCGTCCGCAGACGGCGAGGCGCTCGGCGGCCTTCGCGAGCACGCCGCCCTCCAGCTGCCCGGCTACATGGTTCCCGGCGTGTTCGCCGAGGTGGAGGCGCTGCCGCTGACCCCCAACGGGAAGGTCGACCGCAAGGCGCTCCCGGAGGTGGACCACGCGCCCGAGCGGGACGCGACCGCTCCCCGCACCCCCGCCGAGCGGACGGTCGCCCGGGTCTTCGCCGAGGTGCTCGGCACGGACGGGGTCGGCGCGTACGACGACTTCTTCTCCCTGGGCGGGCACTCGCTGCTGGCGACCATGGTCACCGCGCGGCTGACGGCGCTGTCCGGGCGCGAGGTGCCGGTCAGGGAGGTGTTCACGCACCCGACGGTCGCGGGGCTCGCGGAGTGGCTGGAAGGATCGCCGGACGGGACGCGGGAAGGATCCGAGGCGCCGGTCACCGGATCGGGCACCGGCGCGACGGCCGGGACACGTCCCCGCCCCGAGGGGACGGTCCCGCCGCTCTCGCACGGCCAGGAGCGCCTCTGGTTCCTCAACCGGCTCGACCCGGACGACGCGTCGTACAACATGTGCCTGGTCAGGCGGTTGCGCGGGCCGCTGGACCGGGACGCCTTGGCCGGGGCCCTGTCCGGCGTGGTCGCCCGGCACGAGAGCCTGCGCACCCGCTTCCCCGAGGTGGACGGCGTGCCGGTCGTAGTCGTCGACCCGCCGGGCCCGGTGACCGTCGACGAGGTGTCCGCCGGCACCGGCACCGGGACCGTGCCGTCCGCCGAGGCCCGGGCGCTGGAGCTGGTCGCGGCGCTGACCAACACGCCCCTGGAGCTCGCCGGCAGGCCGCCCCTGCGTGTCACGCTGATCGAGGTCGCCGAGGACGACCACGTGCTGTGCGTCGTGCTCCACCACATCCTGGGCGACGGCTGGTCGCTCAACCTGATCCTGGACGAGGTCGCGCGCCTGTACTCCGGTGACACCGCCCTGCCCCCGGTCCCCCTGCAGTTCGGCGACGTCGCCCTCTGGCAGCGCGGGCGCGACCTGGAGGGCCTGATCGGCCACTGGCGCGAGCACCTGGCCGACCCGGCCCCGCTGGAGCTGCCGGTCGACCGGCCCCGTACCCCGGGGACCGCCAGGCGCGGCGACGTGGTGGAGGTCCGGCTGGACGCGGCCGAGGCCGCCGCCCTGACGCGGCTGGGCAGGGAGCACGGCGCCACCGTGTTCATGGTGCTGCTCGCCGCCTACCAGGTGCTGCTCGCGCGGCACACCGGCCAGAAGGACATCCTGGTCGGCACGGCCGATGCGGGCCGGGACCGGATGGGGCTCGAAGCGGTCGTCGGGTACCTCAGCGACACCCTGGTGCTGCGCGGTGACCTGTCGGCCGACCCCGTCTTCACCGACCTGCTCGGCGCGGCCCGGGACGAGGTCCTGGACGCCTTCTCCCACCGGGGCGTGCCGTTCGAGGAGCTGGTGGCCGCGCTCAGGATCGAACGCGACCTCACCCGCACGCCGTTGTTCCAGACCATGCTCATCCTGCACAGCCAGGACTCCGGCCGGACCCGCGACACCTTCACCGGCCTGACCACGAGCGTGTTCGAGCACGGCATGCGGCAGGCCAAGCTCGAACTCATGCTGGAGGCGTGGCAGGACGCGCACGAACTGCTGATCACCTTCGTCTACGACGCCGAACTCTTCGAACGGGCCACGGTCGAGGCGATGGCGGCCCGGTTCCGCCTGCTGCTCACCGCGCTGCCCGCGGCGTCCGGCGAGCGCGTCTCGGCGCTGCCGCTGCGCACCGCGGACGACGACGCCCTGCTCGCGCGCCTGTCCCGGGGCCCGGCCGGGCCGGTCGCCCCCCCTCGTCCCCGACCTGTTCGCGACGGCCGTGCGCGCCCGGCCGGACGCGGTCGCGATCGGGTGCGGGGACGTCACGCTCGACTACGCCCGCCTGGACGCCCGCGCCGGCGAGCTGGCCGCGCTGCTGCGCGAGCGCGGGGTCGTCCCCGGTGACGTGGTCGGCGTCTGCCTGGACAGGTCGCCCGACGTGGTGGCGGCGCTGCTCGCGACCTGGCGGGCCGGGGCGGCGTACCTGCCGCTCGATCCGGACCATCCGGCCGAGCGGCTCGCCTTCGTGCTGGACGACAGTGCCGCCCGCCTGGTCCTCACCTCGGCCGCCCTGGCCCACCGGCTGCCCGGCACCGCCCGGCTCGCCCACGTCGACACCCCCGCCACCGCTCCCTTGAACGTCGCCGCTCCCGCTTCCGCTCCCGTGAGCGGCCCCGTCCCTCTGAGCGGCCGGAGCGCGCCGGACGACGCCGCCTACGTGATCTACACGTCGGGCTCCACCGGAACCCCCAAGGGCGTCGTGGTCTCGCACCGCAACCTGGCCGCCCGCGTCGCCTGGATGCGCGAGGCGTACGGCCTGCGCCCGGACGACCGGGTCGTCCAGTTCGCCTCGCTGAGCTTCGACACCCACGCCGAGGAGATCTACCCGACCCTGGCCTCCGGGGCCCGGCTGGAGCTGCTGCCCGACGGCGGCGTCAGCCTGCCCGACCATCTCGGCGGGGTCACCGTGCTCGACCTGCCCACCGCGTACTGGCACGCGCTGGTGGACGAGATCGACGAGATCGGCTGGCCGCCGTCCCTGCGCCTGGTGATCCTCGGCGGCGAGCAGGTGCACGAGGCGGCCGTGACCCGCTGGCGGGAGCGCTTCGGCGACCGGGTCCGGCTGGTCAACACCTACGGCCCGACCGAGACGACGATCATCGCGACCACCGCCGAGCTGGACGGCTCCCCCGGACGCCCGCCGATCGGCACCCCGATCGGCGACACCTCCGTCCTGATCCTGGACGGCGGCGAGGCGGTGCCGCCGGGGGCGCCGGGCGAGCTGTGCGTCGGCGGGGCCGGGGTGGCCGTCGGCTACCTCGACAGGCCGGACCTGACCGCCGAGCGCTTCACCGTGCTCGGCGGGGAGCGGATCTACCGGACCGGCGACCGGGCGCGCTGGCGGGCCGACGGGCGACTGGAGTTCCTCGGCCGCCTCGACGACCAGGTCAAGGTCCGCGGTTTCCGGATCGAGCCGGGCGAGATCGAGGCGCGGCTGCTGACCTGTCCCGGCGTCGGCCAGGCCGCGGTGGCCGTCCACCGGGAGACGCTGGTCGGCTACGTCGTCGGCGAGGACGCACCCACCGGTGAGGAACTCGCCGCACGGCTGGCCGCCACGCTGCCCGCCCACATGGTCCCCGCGCTCTGGGTGAGCCTGCCGGGCCTGCCGCTGACCGCGAACGGCAAGCTCGACCGGGCCGCGCTGCCCGCGCCCGAGCTCGGGCCGCTGACCAGGACCGCCCCGCGCGGCGACGCCGAGGAACTGGTCGCCGAGATCTTCGGCGAGGTGCTGGGCATCGAGGGGGTCGGCGCCTTCGACGACTTCTTCGCCCTCGGCGGGCACTCGCTGCTGGCCACCCGAGCCGTCGCCAGGATCCGCGCCGCCGTCGAGGTGGACGTGCCGATCCGTACCCTGTTCGCGCGGAGCACCGTGGCCGGGCTCGCGGCCGCGGTGGAGGAACTGCTCGTCGCCGAACTCGCCGGGCTCTCCGACGAGGAGGCCGAACACCTGGTGGAGACCGGGAACCGATAGGGGGCGCCGCGTCGTGGGCCGCCACGAGGAGCGGCACCCGAGCCTTCCGGCCGCCGGGCGGCCGGACCGCAGTCCCGGCGAACGCCGTACGGGACGCAACGAGAGGGGTTGGCGATGGTCAGGGAACGACTGGCGGCGATGGTGGCCTCGGCGTCCGACGGCGCGGTCACGGCCGGGGAGGCGCTGACCACCACGGTCCCGCTGTCCGCGCTGGGGTTCACGTCCCTGGCGCAGATGCGGCTGATCGACGCGGTGGAGACCGAGTTCGGCGTGGAGATCGACCTGTCGGGTGACGGGCTCGACCTGCTCGACGACCTGGACGCCCTGGAACGCCACATCAACGAGGCACGGGGCGCGCACCCCTGATCCTCATTCCTGAACGGGGAGACGACATGGAGATCCGGTTCTCGGGGAGCCGGCCGGACACGGCACCGCTGACCTGGGGGCAGCGGGCCATCTGGGACACGATCCGGAAGACGGCGCCGGACGACCGCTACTTCAACTTCGGCCGCGTGCTCGCCGTGCCCCGCCGGGCCCGGCCGCTGACCGTGGCGCGGGCCGCCGAGGTGCTGGGCGCGCTGGTCGAGCGGCACGGATCGCTGCGGACCCGGCTGGGCCGGGCCCCGCACGGGACGCCCGGGACGGATCACGGGTGGCCGGGCGGCGCGGGGGCCGGCGGCGCGGAGCCGTGGCAGGTGCTCGCGACCGCGGGCGCCGTCCCGGTCACGGTCTCGGACGGCGACCCCGAGCGGCTGCGCGACGTGCTGGCGGAGACCGCCTTCGACTACGAACGCGAGTGGCCGCTCAGGGTGGGGCTCGTCGTCGAGAACGGCGAGGTCGCCCACATCGTGCTCGTCTTCTGCCACCTGGCCGCCGACGGCCTGGGCGCCGAGGCGGCCGTCAGGGACCTGCGGCTGCTCCTGCTGCGCGGCTCCCTGGCGGGGCCCCCGCCGCCCTCCCCGCTGGACCTGGCCCGCTGGCAGTGCTCGGAGGCGGGCCGGAAGGTCGCGGACGCCGCCGCCGAGCACTGGGAGAGCGGGTACCGGCGCATCCCGCCGACGATGTTCGACCGTCGGGTGGCCACACCTCCTGGACCCCCCGGCCCCCCGATCTGGCGGGCCCGGCTCGTCTCCCGGGCGATGGACCTGGCCGTGCAGCGGATCGCGGCCGTGTACGGCACCAGCACCTCGACCGTGCTGCTGACCGCCGCCTCCGCGCTGGCCGGGAGCGTGACCGGCCACGACGTGTGCGCGATGCTGCCGATCGTGGGCAACCGGTTCCGCGGCGACACCGCCACCGCGGTCACCACGCTCTCCCAGGAGGGACTGTTCGTGCTGGACCTGCACGGGGGCGGTTTCACCGACCTGCTGCGCGCCGCCCGGCCCGCCGCGCTGCGCGCCTACCGATCCGCCTACCACGACCCCCGCGACCGGGACCGGATCGCCGGGCGGGTCGGCCGGGAGCGGGGGGCGACGATCCACCCCTACTGCTGCTTCAACGACATGCGCTTCGCCGACCGGGTGGACGCCTCCCCGGACGAACCGACGGTGCGGCGGGCACTGGAGGAGACGACCCTCACCTGGCCGCTCAGCCAGGAACGGCTCAACTGCCGGTTCTGCCTGCACGTGACCGGCGAGCCCGGCGGGCTGGGCGTCTCGCTCACCGCCGACACCCGTCACCTGCCGCGCCCGGCCATGGAGCGCTACCTGCTGGACCTGGAGTCCCTGCTGGTCGAGGCGGCGTTCCGCGAGGTACTGGAGCCGGTCGGTTGAGCGCCTTCCCGCCGAGCGCCCCTCCGCGATCCGGGACCGGCCGGCCGGACGCCCGTCCCACGACCGCGACCGTGACCGGAACCACGACCGGGAGCGTGACCGCGCCCGAGCACAGGACCGGGACCGAGCACCGGGCCCGCGGGCCGCACGCCGGAGACGACCGATGACCGTCCACGCCTACGCCGAGTCGACGTCCTGCGTGCAGGGCGGCGCGCTCCGCTTCCACCTGGCCCGCGGCTCCCGTGCCCCGCTGCGCGGCTCGGTGCTGGTCGAGGACGTGGCCACGGGCCTGCCCGTGCTCGACGCGGCGTTCACCGGCCCGCTGTGGACGCTGGAGCGTGCCCCGCGTCCTGGTCCGACTCGCATCATGTCAGCGCAAAGACGCGTGCTCGTTGGGCTTCACCGCGACGACCGTGACAGGTATTCGGCGTTCGCCAAGTGTCTGACCGGCTGATCGCTCGATAGCGTAGCCTGTCGCCGGGTCGGCGCCGCGCGGCGCCGCATCCTGCTGGCGATCCCGTGCTCCGACCTGGCAGACGTACAGCCTGAGCGCGACATGCGGGCTGTCATGCTACTGGACTCGAGGAGCCGACCCGGGCCGCGGCAGCGCGATGCCATCGCGTCGTGCGAGAGGAGGCTAGGCAGCCCGAGATGGACAGGCACGCACTCGCCGACCCGAGCGACTTCGGTGAGGAGGGCATGATCCGCTGGCTGGGCCCGCCGCTGACGACCGTCTGACTACTGCGCGGCCCTGGCCGAGTCACGAGGGGCACGAGCACTGACTGTCGGCTACGGCTCGCTAGTGGTCGAGGCGAGCCACTAGCATAACTAAAAGAGTGACACGTACGGCTCGAGAGAGCAGCAAAGACGACGACGTCGATGGAGTATCGTACCAATTGCCAGGTGCGCGCAGCACCTGATACAGCGTAAGTACCGCCTCCGGCAACACACTGCTGAGTGGCCACGTCACGCCATACAGCTCACGCACGACACATAATTTTGCGTGGACTATTGCACAACATAAACGATCATAGCACGAACCCTGTCGACGCGCGCTCACTTACGTCTCGACTAAGGCAAGCCTAAACACGATCATCGCAATGACCTCACGGTCAGAGATGTGTCCAGCGCGCGTGAGTCTCGGCCGAGAGGTGAACGTTTACACGAGTGATCGTAGAGCGCCGACGCTTCCGCGATGCGATGTCGCGGCACCTGAGTAGGCACACGACAGGTGACATCATATCTTGTTAAGCACAGCGGCCAAGATCTACATCCAAAATAGCACCTGCAGTGACTTCACGGAGCACTGGGCGTTCGAGGGACCGCTGGCACGAGGACAGCGTGTCGGCGCAGACGCGCTCGAAGAGGACGAGACACGACGCCTGCGACGTATCGTCGAGAGGACGCGTAAACGCAGCGAAGCGCGACGAGCACGGACCGCACTAGCCGGCGGAAATCATGGCACCAGCCGACTGCGGCACTGCACGCTACGCACAGGGCGACAGTGAGCCACCATGGGCGTCGCGGGCCTACAAGAGTGCCGTCGGACGGTCTCACCGCCTCCGACACGTCAGCTGGCAGCACACCGGCACGACCACAGCGGTGACAGATCACCCGACTAGACGTGCTGGACCGCACGGCGGTGCGCACGGGCGGCTGGAGACCGCTCGGCGACGCGACGAGCGTGCGCGCGCTGACCGTGTTCGACTCCCTGCTGTACGGCGCCGCCCCGGACGGCTCGCTGCTCACCCGCGCGGTCTCCGGCCAGAACCTGCGCTGGCGCGCGGCCTTCCCCCAGGACACCGGCGGGGACACCGGCGGGGGCACCGGTCCCGCGCTGGTCGCCCTGGCCACCCCCAGGGAGGCCACCGTCACCCACCCGATCGGCCTGTACGGGCTCACCGCCGACGACCGGCTCGTCCGGCACGAGCCCGGACGCGGCTGGATCACCCTCGCCGGCGCACCGCGCGGCGGGGCCGGCCTGGGCATGGTGAACGGCGAGCTGTTCGCCGCCGCCGCGGACGGCCTGTGGCTGCTCGACGCGGAGTCCTCCACCTGGAGCCTGGTCGAGCCCGGCACCGGGGCGGTGGCGCTGACCGCGATGAACGGCCGGCTGTACCTGGCCGACAGCGCCGGCCGGATCCGTACCCGGCTGCCGGTGGCGTCCCCGGCCGGATGGACCGACCTGTGCGACGCGGGCGGCTGCACCGTGCTGACCGGGCACGCGGGCACGCTGATCGGCACCGGCCCCGGCCTGCCCCTGCTGCGGCGGGTGTCCTTCCTGGAGGAGGGCCCGCCCGCGCGGTGACCCGTACCGGGCGGGTCCCGCGCTCATGACATGCGGCCCCGATCCCCACTAAACCTATACAAAAGGTAGGAATTTAGGGATACTTGCGGGCGCTCGTCATGTTCCACTCAAGGAGTCCCCCCGTGCGCCGCGTCATCGCCCTTCTCGGCATCCTCGCCCTCGTCGGCAACCTCACCGCCTGCGGGGGAGGTGAGGCGAAGGCCGACAAGGAGCAGCTGCGCGTCGGCTACCAGCGGTTCGGCGGGCAGAGCCTGCTCAAGGCCAGGGGTCTGGCCGAGAACGCCACCTGGTCGCTGTTCGAAAGCGGTCCCGCGCTCACCGAGGCGTTCAAGGCCGGCGCCATCGACATCGGCCAGACCGGCGAGGCCCCGCCGATCTTCGCCGCGGCCGGCGGCACCAAGTTCAAGATCATCGCCACCTCCGAGCCGGTGCCCAAGGGCGAGGCCGTCCTGGTCAAGGAGGACAGGGGCTTCACCTCCTTCAAGGACCTCAAGGGCAAGAAGGTCGCGCTCAACAAGGGCTCGAACGTCAACTGGCTGCTGGTCAAGCTGCTCGAGGCCAACGACATGAAGATCACCGACATCCAGGTGCAGTACCTCAAGCCGGCCGAGGCACGTCCCGCGTTCGACAACGACCAGGTCGACGCCTGGATCATCTGGGACCCGTACTTCTCCCTCGCCGAGCGGCCGGGTGTGAAGGTCCTCGCCGACGCCACCGGCCTGGCCAACAACCGCGAGTACCTGCTGGTGTCCCCCGAGGCCCTGAAGAACAAGCCCGACCTGGTCCGCGCCTACCTGAAGGTCTACCGCGAGGTCACCGACTGGGGCATCGCCAACCCCGAGGAGCGCGTGAAGATCCTCGCCCCCGAGCTGAAGATCTCCGAGGACGTCGCCCGCCGCGCCCTGGCCCGCAGCGCCCAGCCGCTCGCGCCGGTGGACGCCACGATCGGCGACGAGCTGCAGCAGATCGCGAACGGGTTCACCGAGCTCGCGCTCATCCCCGGCAAGGTCGACGTGAAGAGCCTCGTCGACCCGGCCTTCTCGGACGTCCTGAAGTGACGTTCAGACCACGGCGGCTGATCACCCCGATCGCGCTCGTCGCCGCGTGGGAGGGCGCCGCGCAGGCCGGTGTCCTCCCGCCCGACAAGCTTCCCGCGCCGAGCGTGGTCGCGGAGGCGGCCTGGCGGCTGTCCCTGGACGGGTCCCTCGGCGCGCACCTGCTGGAGTCGGTGCAGCGGGCCGCCCTCGGGCTGCTCATCGGGGGCTCGCTCGCCCTCGTCCTGGGCGCGGTCGCCGGGCTGCTCAGGAACGGCGACGACCTGGTGGACCCGCCCATCCAGGCCGCCCGGATGCTGCCGCATCTCGGGCTCGTCCCGCTGCTCATCATCTGGGTGGGCATCGGGGAGTCGCTGAAGGTGTCCCTGGTCGCACTGGGCGCGTTCTTCCCGATCTATCTCAACACCTACGCGGGAATCCGCGACATCGACGAGAGGCTGGTCGAGGCCGCCCGGACCTGCGGCCTCACCCACCTTGAGCGGATCCGGCACGTCGTGCTCCCCGGCGCGATGCCGTCCCTGTTCCTCGGCCTGCGGCTGGCGTTCGCCGCGGGCTGGCTCAGCCTCGTCGTCGGCGAGCAGGTCAACGGGCAGAGCGGGCTGGGCTTCATGATGATGGAGGCCCGCGACTTCAGCCAGACCGAGATCGTCGTGCTGGGCCTGGTCGTGTACGCGGTCCTCGGCCTGCTGTCCGACCTGGCGTTGCGCACCGCGGAAAGGAGGACGCTGTCATGGCGACGCGGCCTGCAGGCGTCGTAACCGCCACCGGGGTACGCCGGGTCTTCGGCGGCACGACGGTCCTGGACGGCGTCGACCTGCGGATCGGGCGGGGCGAGGTCGTCGCCCTGCTCGGGGAGAGCGGGTCGGGCAAGAGCACGCTCCTGCGGATCCTGGCCGGACTCGACGGGGAGGCGTCCGGCGAGTTCACCACCTCCGGGTCCAAGGCCGTGGTGTTCCAGGAGCACCGGCTGCTGCCGTGGAAGCGGGTGGCCGACAACGTGGCGCTGGGGGTGCGCGGCCGGGACGCCCGGGAGCGCGCGGCGACGGCGCTCGGGGAGGTCGGGCTGGCCGACCGGGGCGGCGCCTGGCCGTCGGAGCTGTCCGGCGGGCAGGCCCAGCGCGTGGCGTTCGCCCGGGCCCTGGTCCGCGAGCCGGACCTGCTGCTGCTCGACGAGCCGTTCGGCGCGCTCGACGCGCTGACCAGGCTGAAGATGCAGGCCCTGTTCGGCAGGCTCCGCGCCAGGCACGGCTTCGCCGCCCTGCTGGTGACGCACGACGTGGAGGAGGCGATCCTGCTCGCCGACCGGCTCCTGGTGCTGGACCGAGGCCGCATCGCCGAGGAGATCGAAGTCGATCTCGGCCGTCCCCGCACCGTCGACGTCCCCGGTTTCGGCGACCTCCGCCGCCGCCTCCTCGCCCTCCTGCACGTCCCGGCCGACCCCGAGGAGCCCGAACGCGCGGCCTCATCCTCCTGCACGCCCGGCCGGTCGTGACGAACGGCCGGTCCCGCCCGCTCGCGGCGGGTCCGGGGCCGCCGTTCCTCACGGCGCGGCGGAGGTACCGACGAGCGCCGGGTAGTCCTTGAGCCTGATGTCCGTGGCGAACATGTCCGTCATCCTGAGCATCGCCCACAGCAGGAACCGGCTCCTGAACAGCCGGTTCCGCATCCGGATCCCCCGCCGCGTCGCCGGGGCGAGAAAGGGACCGGCGCCGCCCCGCCCGGCCACCTTGGCGTAACCGCGCATGGTCTCCTGGTACGCGCGGAACGCCGCCCGGTGGTCGCCGTCGGCCTCCGCCAGCTCCCCGGCCAGCACGTACGCACCCACCATGGCCAGGCCGGTGCCGAAACCGCCCAGGGTGTTGCCGTAGGCGGCGTCGCCGAGCAGCACCGTCCGGCCCTCGACGTAATGATCGATCTCGACCCGGCTGATCGAGTCGAGGTGGACGTCGCGCGCCTCCGGCAGCGCGGCCACGATCTCGGGAACCCGCCAGCCCATGCCGCGGTAGGCGTCGGTCAGGATGCGTTTGTGCTGCTCGGTGTCGTAGCGGTCGTGGTCGAGCCGTCCGGAGGTGAAGACGAGGAACACGGGCGACTTGGGCCCGCCGAGCGCCGCCATCCGGCCGGGCTCGTTGTACATCCCGGCACCGAGATCGACGCCGAGGTCGGCCAGCGCGTAGTGGTACCCGAGGAAGCGCACGTAGTCGGACTCGGGGCCGAAGGCCAGCCTGCGCACGGTGGAGTGGATGCCGTCGGCGCCCACCACGAGGTCGAAGGTACGCGGCGCGCCGCGCTCGAAGGTGACGTGCACGCCGCCCGCCGTGTCGGTCAGCGAGGTGACGGAGTCGCCGAAGACGTACTCGCAGTCCGCCTCGGTCCGCTCGTACAGCAGGGCGGAGAGGTCACCGCGGAGGATCTCGACGTCGCCGCCGGTGAACGCGGCGGGCAGGGTCGCCAGCGGCCTGCCGTTCGCGTCGACGATGCTCTGGTCGGTCCCGCCGGTCTGCCGCCGCCGCACCTCGTCGAGGATTCCCATCCGCTCCAGCACGACGCGGTGGGTCTCGCCCTTGAAGTCGACGGCCTGGCCGCCGGGACGGAGCGCGGGCGCCTTCTCCACGACGGTGACGGCGTGGCCGGAGCGGCTCAGCCAGTAGGCGAGCGCGGGCCCGGCGATACTGGCGCCGGAGATGAGGACGGTGGTGTTCTTCATGGCCACGAGCTTCCAGGGAGGCGCTGACGGATCGCCTACCGTCGGCTGACGGCCGGACGCCCCCCCATGCCGGGTCCCGTCAGTACCGGGGCTCCACGGGCTTCGCGAACTCCGCGAGCACCTCCTCGCGTCGCATCGCGGCACCCCTGGCGTACGCCGACGCGAACGTCTCCGCTCCGGCGAGGTCGCGGGCGCCCGCGGCGACCCGGGCGACATCGCGGTCACCGGCCACGACCGTCCCGCGCACCGCCACCGCCATGCCGAGCAGCAGCGCCGCCCGCGTCCCCGCCTGTGCCCGCGCCTCCGTCCCCGTCTCCGTCTCCGTCCGCGTCTCCGTCCGCGCCCCTGCCCCTTCGAGCAGGACGGCTCCCGCCAGGCCCTCGACGGCGCCGGCCAGGTCCATCGCCAGGGGCGACCCGCACGCGCGGGCCGCCGCCCGGTGATGGTGGAGCAGGGCACCGGCGAGGTCGCCCTCGGCCTCGGCCAGCCGTCCCAGCGCGGTGAGCGCGCGCGTCCGTACCGACTCCGCGCCGAAGGCCCCGGGCTCCGTCCCCTCGATCGCCAGGCCGATCCTGCGGCGGGCCTCGACGAGATCCCCCTCGAACCGCGCGATCTCCCCCAGCCCCAGCTGCGTCACGGCGGGCACCCCCGGCAGGCCCGCCTTCCTGGCGAGGTCCCCGGCCCGCCGGTGGTCGGCGGCGGCGGCGACGAGATCGCCCTCGCGCGCCAACGCCTCGGCCCGGCGCCCCAGCACGTCCGCGATCTCCTCGACGGCACCGAGCTCCTCCAGCGGCTCCAGCGCCTGCCGCCACAGGTCCCGGGCACGCTCCCACTCCCCGCGCCACCCCGCGACCAGGGCCAGCCAGTCGAACCCCTGGGCCGTCCCCCAGCGCTCCCCCAGGGCCCTGAAGCGGGCCAGCACCTCCGTCAGGTCCCGCTCACCCCCGGCCGGGTCGCCGCCGAGCACCTTCAGCAGGGCGTGGCCCAGCCCGGCCAGGGCCAGGCCCCAGGGATCGGAACCGAACAGCCGGTCGATCTCGGGCCCGGCAGGCGGCACCGACTCCGGCGGCCCGGCGGACATGCCCCACAGCGCCTGGACGAAGGGGTACCGCAGCGGCCGGTCCCGCGACCGCATGATCTCCCCGGCCCGTTCCCAGTGCTCGGGAAGCGCCCGCGGCACGGCGTGCGCCACGCACATGACGTACTCCTCCTCCAGCCCGGCGAGAGGACGGCCGGTCGCCTCCAGCAGCTCGGCCGCCGCCTCCCCCGCGTCGCCGCGACGGCCGCCCAGCCACCAGTACGCCGCCAGCGCGGCGACCAGCCGCAGCCCCGTCTCCCTGTCGGAGCGCACGGCCCAGCGCAGCGCGGCCGTCAGGTCGGCGTGCTCGGCCGAGAGCCTGGCCAGCCACCGGAGCTGCCCGGCCCGGCGCAGGTGAGGATCGGCGCGCTCGGCCAGGTCGAGGAGGTGGCGGGCGTGGCCGCCGCGCACGCGGTCCTCCTCCCCGGCCTCGGCCAGCCGTCCGGCGCAGAACAACCTGATCGTGTCGAGCATCCGGTAGCGGTCGCCGTCCGTCCCGACCAGCGACCTGTCCACCAGGTCGGCCAGCAGCCCGGCGGCGTCCTCCACCTCGCAGACCGCCTCGACCGCCTCCAGGGACGCGCCCCCGGCGAACACGGAGAACCGCCTGGCCAGCACCTGCTCGCCGGGCGCCAGGAGGTCCCAGCTCCACTCCACCACCGCGCGCAGGGTCCGGTGCCGGGCCGCGGCCGTGGGGTCGCCGCGCGACAGCAGCCGGAACCGGCCGTGCTCCGTCAGCCGCGTGGCGATCTCCTCGACGGTGAAGGAGCGCAGCCGCGCGGCCGCCAGCTCGATGGCCAGCGGCAGCCCGTCCAGCGTGGCGCAGATCCGGACGACCGTCTCCACGTTGGCCGGCCGTACCTCGAACCCCGGCCGTACGGCCGCCGCCCGGTCGGCGAACAGCCGCACGGCCGGGCAGGCCAGGGCCTCGGAGGGCGAGGAGTCCGGGGGCGGGGTCTCCAGCGGTGCCAGCGGCACCAGCGTCTCGCCGGTGATGCCGAGCGGCTCGCGTCCGGTGGCCAGGACGGCCAGCCCGGGGCACTCCCCGAGCAGCCTGCGGACCAGGAGGGCGGCGTCGTCGTTCACGTGCTCGCAGTTGTCGAGGACCAGCAGCAGTTCCTGCCCGGCGAGCGCCGCGACCAGGTGCTCGGTGAGGTCGGCCGGGCGCGGCGGGTGGAACCCGGGCTCGCGCAGCCCGAGCGCGCCGAGCACCACCCTGGCCACCCGGTCACCGCCACCACCGGGCGGGACGTGCCCGCCGGACGAACCCGGGCCGCCGGACGGCACGGAGCCGTCGAGGGGGGAGAGGTCGACGAAGCACACCTCGCGCCGCCCGCGCCCGGCCGCCTCGATCGCCAGCCGGGTCTTGCCCGTGCCGCCGGGCCCGGTGATCGTGATCAGCCGCGAGCCGTGCAGCGCGTCGATCCGTTCCAGCTCGCGTTCGCGTCCCACGAAGCTGGTGAGCTGGGCCGCGAGCCCTCGCCGTGGCGGCGCGGGCCGCTCGGCGCGCAGGACGGCCAGGTGGATCGCGGCGAGCTCGGGGGAGGGATCGGCGCCGAACTCCTCGGCGAGCAGCCGCCTGGTCTCCTCGAACACGGCCAGTGCCTCGGCCTGCCGCCCGGCCGCCCGCAGGGCGAGCATGAGCTGCCCCCTGAGTCGTTCCCGCAGCGGATGCGCGGTCACCAGCCGCTGCAGCTCGGCCACCGAACCGCCTCCGGGAAGGGCCGACTCCGCCTCGGCGAGGTCCTCCGTCGCCGCCAGCCGGAGCTCCTCCAGCCGGGCCGCCCGGGCCCGCCCGTGGGGCAGGTCGGCCAGCGCGGGTCCGCGCCACAGGCCGAGCGCCTCCCGCAGCGAATCCGCCGCGACCGCGTGACGGCCCTGCGCCAGCAGCCGCCGCCCCTCCCGGGCCAGCCGTTCGAACCGGTGGGCGTCGACGTCGTCGGGGTCGGCCGCGAGCCGGTACCCGGTCCCGTGGAACTCGATCACCTCCGCGGGCAGGCTGCGGCGGAGCCGGGAGACCTGGGCCTGCACCGCGTTGGCGGCGGCCGCGGGGGGATCGTCCCCGTACAGGCCGTCGATCAGGCGCCGGAGGCCGACCACGCGGCCCGCGTCGAGCAGCAGCAGCACGAGCAGGGCACGCGGCCGGGGCCCGCCCACGGAGATCTCCTCCCCGGTGGGGGACCGCACCTGCAGGGGGCCCAGGACACCGAACCGCATGGCCCCGATTGTCCCGCACGTCCCCGCGGGGGCGGACGCCCGTGGGAGGCGGGGCCGCGGTTCCACAAGACGCGGGACGACCTCGGCCGCTCTCATCCTGTCCCACGGCGAGCATCAGGGATCGTCTCGGCACCACACCGTGATTCCCACGTGGCGAGAGCAGATCATTACATGCCCGATATGCCGATCAATCGAATATCTCGACACCCCCCACGACTACCCCAATACCGACAAATGACTATAAACCTGTCATATCACCACAAGAAAGAATCAAGGAAAACCAATCATGGTCAACATCAAAGAAACAGAATGAATCCCTTCCTTCGACAAAGGGAACTCCATATCATCCACGGAAAGAGGTGATTGGCAATGGCGGTACGCAGAAGAACGCACGTCATTCTCGCCACGCTGGCCGTGCTACTGGTCGTCGTCGGCGGATACGGCATCGTCCGGGCCGTCACGGACACCCCCTCCGGCCCGTCGTCGGGTCCGGCCGCCAACACCTCCTCGGGCCATCCGAAATCCCGGGAATCGCCGGAATCCCCCGGGCCCGCGGAATCCTCCGGGCCTGGGGGATCCTCCCCGGCTTCGGAGCCATCCCGATCTTCGCGCTCACCCGGCGACGGAGAAGGGGGCCGTGGATCCGGGGGATCCGGCACAGCCCGAATTCCCGGTCCGACCCTGAACAACGTTTATCCGCAGGACAAGGACAGCGAGGGTAGATTTTTCGCGACGGGCGGCTGCATGGTAATGGTCAACGCCAATGCCGACATTCCCGTACAGATTCGATCAGTGAGGATGCAGGGAAGCACGCAGGCGAAGATCTCTGATCAGCCGTGCGAGACACCCGCGGCCGGAGGTCCGTGGAACGACGACTCCGTCGGCCTGACGGACCCGGTGAATCCCTGCTCGCCCGGGATCACATTGGAGCCCGCGTCGGTCTCACCACGACACGGGTGCAACATCCACCTCGACAGACCGTCCGGCCTCGGCGCCGAGACGGCGCACCTCGGCATCGAAGTGGTGGCGCAATGCACCTCGAAGATTCCCCGGCCCTGCTCCTTGCTCGGCAGCGGATACTCCCCGTCCGCCCAACACCCCGTCACCGCGATCGTCTACATGACATATCCCGCGCTCTTCCAGGCGGACACCGAGAACACCCCCGACACCGCGACTCCGGAGAACACCCCCGACACCGCGACTCCGGAGAACACCCCCGGCACCGCGACTCCGGAGGAGACCCCCGACACCGGGGAGAAGCAGGATCCGCCCACCGAGAACTTCCCGACGGAGGACTCGTCTCCGCAGGGGATCCCCACCGAGAGCGAGACGTGACCCAGGCCCCTGAATCCGAACCCGCGGCGCCACTGTGGGAGAGCCGGACTCAGGAACGCCTGTGGGCCGTGGCCAACGTCATAGCGCCTACCACCGCGATGACCACACTGCTGTTCTACTTCGGCTATGTGGCGACGACGGCTCGCTTCGGCTATTTCGGCGTCTACCTGGAGATGGTCGATCTCTCTTTGCAGGAGATGCTGCTCTTCGGCGTCGAAGTCGCCTTTCCGCCGCTCATCGTTCTCGCGATCGTCGGTCTCCTGATCATCGCGGTCC
Source organism: Streptosporangium longisporum (assembly GCF_039534895.1). NCBI lineage: Bacteria > Bacillati > Actinomycetota > Actinomycetes > Streptosporangiales > Streptosporangiaceae > Streptosporangium > Streptosporangium longisporum. Next base: position 180,241 of record NZ_BAAAWD010000022.1, read on the forward strand.
ACACCGCGCTCCGGTATCTGCAGTCGTCGCCGGACCGTGACGCCATCACCGGCTGGGCGGGCCTCTTCCTGGTCCTCGCTGGGCTGCTGGCGCTCACGAGGGGTGTCGTCGGCCTCTGGATCCGGCAAGTGGCGCGCACCGAGGCGATCGCCACGACCCCGGTGTCCCTCACGGGCGGTGCCGTCGCGATCTCCTACGGCTTCTGGCTGCTCCGCGTCGTCGGTGTCCGCTGGGCCCGGCGACGCGCCTCCTCGGATGTCCCGCCCGCCGCTCCATCCGCACCTGCCATCCCGGCCGAGGAACCCGCGCCTCCCCGAACCGAGAAACCCACCACACCGGCCGAAGAACCCCCTCCCCCTCGAACCGAGGAACCCACGACCGTTCCGCCTGACGGCGACCTGGCCGTCTGGCTGGAGTCGCCCGCCGTGACCCGGATCAGCAGGTATGCGCTGGCATGGGTCGCCGTCATCGTGGTGGCCTCCTGCTTCTGGACGGTCAGCAGCTTCGCCGCCGCCTACGGCAAGGGCCGTGCCCTGGACGACGTCGATTCGCTCGGGTCGCGGCCGGAGGTCGTCCTGTACGCCAAGGAAGCCCTGCGTGACGTCCCCGCCGGAGTGGCCGAGACGGTGCTGACCGCGGCCGCCTCCGAGAAGGAGCCCTACCGCTTCCGCTACCGGGGATTGCGTCTGCTCGTCGAATCCAACGCCCGACTGTTCCTCGTGCCCGCCGCGTGGATCCCCGGGAGCAGCCGAACCCTCGTCATCCCCTATGACAACACCGTCCGGATCCACCTCATCGCGGGATGACAGTGCCACGCGGTAGATACCGTGGACGCGATCGTGAACATCCTGCCCACCGGCCGTTCCCGGCCCTGCCGGGTGAGGCGTGTCCCGAGTGCGGCAGGCGCGCCGCGAATCACCTCTCAGCCTCCCCGAGAGGAAAGTCCCGGGGCGGGACAATGCCGTACTCGCTGATCAACGCGATCCCGTGACCGCCGGAGGACCGTACGAAGAGGTCACAGGGCGTGGGGACCGTAGAGGGCGGCCGGGGCGCCGACGGTCATGGCCCAGTAGCGGTCGCCGTAGGACCAGTGCCACCACTCGGTGGGGTAGTTGACCAGCCCGGCCGTCTCCAGGGCGGTGCCCAGGAGCTTGCGGTGGTGGCGGGCCTCGGGGGACAGGCCCGGGGCGTCGGTGTAGCAGGCGCCGCCGCTCTGCTCGGGGGTGGCGTTGAGCGGGGTGCCCATGTCGAGCTCGGTCCCGTCCTCGGTGCACAGGGTCAGGTCCACCGCGGCCCCGGCCGTGTGCGGGGCGATCTCGACGGGCGAGACGTAGCGGCTCGCCGCCGCCCGCAGCCGTTCGGGTGACAGGCCCGGGTACAGGGCCTTGAGCTCGGCCGAGTACCCGTCGAAGATCTCCTTCTGTGTGGCCGGGGGCCGGTAGCCCTCCACGACCAGCAGCCGGTACCCCGCGGGCAGCTGCGCCTGCGCCGCCTCCAGCCGGGTCAGCAGCCCGAGCCGCAGGTGGGCGAAGGCTCCCGCGGGGTCGGCGAGCCGGTCGTCGGTCCGCAGCCGCCCGCGTACGTCGACCAGCCGCTCGCCGGACTCCTCGACCGGGATCGCGGCGACTCGGGCATCGGAGATCAGAACGATGTCACGCATGACGGCAATTCTCACACCGTGTCGGAGAAGACCTGCTCCCGAGCCTGCTGCAGGGCCGAGACCAGGGCGCCGCGCAGCACGGGGTTGCCCTCGACCCGCGAGACCACGACCCTGGGCCGGCTGGGGCAGACCCGGGCCACGCACTCCTGCACCCGGGCGGCGAGCGCCTCTCCCCCGGCCCTGCCGACGTCGCCGCTGAGCACGATCAGGCCGGGGTCCAGGATCACGGTGACCGCGGCGACGCCGACCGCCAGCCGCCCGGCCAGCTCGTCCAGGAACGCCTCGGCGCCCTCCTCGACGGCCGCGCGGACGTACTCGCCCGGCGAGCCGGCCGCGTCCCTGGTAAGGGCGGAGCCGATGCCGTGCGCGCCGGCCAGCCCGGCCACGGCGTCGCCGCCGACCAGGCGCTGGAACGACCCCGACTGGGGCTCGCTCACGTCGGTGGGGAGCGGCTCGCCGGGCACCGGGAGCCAGCCGATCTCGCCCGCGCCTCCGGTGAAGCCGCGGTGCAGCCGTCCGCCCAGCATGACGCCGAGTCCCTGGCCGACCCCGGCCCACACCAGCACGAAGTCGTCGGCGTCGCGGGCCGCGCCGTGCGCGCGCTCGGCCAGCGCGGCCAGGTTCACGTCGTTCTCGATCGTGACCGGGAGGCCGAGGCCGCGGCGGAGCTCGGCCAGCACCCCGTTGTGCCAGGAGGGCAGGTCCAGGGAGAAGCGCAGGTCGCCCGTGGAGGGGTCGACGACGCCCCGGGTGCCGATCACGAAGGCGCGCAGCCGCTCGGCGCCGACGCCCGCGGACGCGCAGGCCCGGCCGACCGCGCCGCGCACCAGCCGTACCGGGTCGTCGTGCTCGCCGAACTCGGCCGAGACCTCGGCGACCAGGGTGCCGGTGATGTCGGCGATCCCGGCGGCGATCCGGCCGGGCAGGACGTCCAGCCCGACCACGTACGCGCACGAGGGCACCACCCCGTAGAGCGCGGCGTTGGGGCCGCGCCCGCCGGCCTGTTCGCCGACCACCGTGACGAGGGCGCGCTCCTCCAGACGTGCGAGCAACTGCCCCGCGGTCACCTTGGAGAGCCCGGTGTGTTCTCCCAGTTCGGCCCTGGTCAACGGGCCGCCGGCCAGCAGGAGTTCCAGTGCGGCGCGGTCGTTGAGCTGGCGCAGCAACCGGGGCGTCCCCGGGCGTGTGGACAAGGTTTCCCTCCCCGTCACGATCCGCTAACGATCGTTTCTTTTAAGAAAGTTTCTTGTTAGTTTAGCCCCAGCCGGCCCGCAGGCAAGTGATCGGAACCGCGGGTCACGACAGTTCCGGCCGCTCCCAGTCGAATGCACAGTGCGGAGGGTCTCGGGGGACCCCGGCCATAAAAGATGAGCGCAAACCCCGGCGAAAGCCTGAAAGGGAGAACTCCAGTGAAGTTCGCGAGAATCGCCACCACGACGGCAACCACCGCCGCCCTCGCCCTGGGCCTCGCCGCGTGTGGCAGCAGCGAGCCCGCCCCCGCCGCCGGTACCGGCGCGGCGTCGGCGCCCGCCGCCTCCGGTCCCAAGTTCGCGGGCCAGACCCTGACCGTCTGGCGCCTCGGCGCTCCGGACGAGAAGCAGAACAAGCTGATGGCCGACCTGAACGCCAAGTTCAAGGAGACCACCGGCGCCGACGTCAAGCTCCAGTGGGTGCCCTGGCCCGACGCGCAGGCCAAGTGGACCGCGGCGCTCGCCGGCGGCGAGGGCCCCGACGTCACCGAGTTCGGCAACGACCAGGTCGCCGCCTGGGTCGCGCAGGACGCGCTCGTCGACATGACCGACGTCGTCAAGGCCACCCCCGACTTCCAGCAGATCCCGCAGAACCTCTGGGGCTACGAGACCGTGGACGGCAAGATCTACGCCGCCCCGTGGGGCGGCGGCACCCGCGCCGTCCTCTACCGCAAGGACTGGTTCGAGGACCTCAAGATCGAGATCCCCAAGAACTGGGACGACCTCGTCGCGGCGGGCAAGAAGATCGTCGCCGAGAAGGGCAAGGACGTCGACGGCTTCGCCTTCAACGGCGGCTCCGACGCCAACATGTCGCTCTCCCCGTTCGTCTGGTCGGCCGGTGGCGACTTCGCCGCGTCCGAGGGCGGCAAGTGGGTCGGCAAGCTGACCGAGCCCGGCTTCAAGGAGGGCTTCCAGTACTACACCGACCTGGTGACCAAGCACGGCGTCTCGCGCAAGTCCGCGCTCACCCAGAACTCGGTGGACATCGCGACCCGCTTCGCCAACGGCAAGGTCGGCATGTACGTGACCGGCGGCTGGGACATCACCACCATCACCGAGCAGAGCGGCGGCAAGGTCGACGAGAAGAAGATGGCCTTCTTCTCGCTCCCGGCCAAGGACGGCAGCGGCCCGGCCCCCGCGTTCCAGGGCGGCAACGACATCGCCATCTGGAAGGACACCAAGAACGTCGAGCTGTCGGCAGAGTACGTCAAGCTCGCCGCCGGCAAGGAGTTCGGCACCCGCTACGCCAAGGAGGGCGGCCTGCTGCCGCTCTACCCCGAGGCGCTGAGCGAGTACGCGTCCGACCCGGTGCAGGCGCCGTTCGCCGAGACCTTCAAGGTCGCCAAGGGCTTCCCGAACGACACCAACTGGGCCGAGGCCAACGACACCAAGGCCGTCCTGCAGAGCGCGGCCCGCTCGGTCATCGAGGGCAAGAAGGACGTCGACACCGCGCTGGCCGACGCCAACAAGGAACTCGAAGAGATCCTGAACCAGTAGCCATGGCGAACACCTCAACCATCGCCCGGGACGGGGGCTCACGCCCCGTCCCGGCGCGGGGGCACCGAGGCACCACGCCCCCGCGCCGGTCCAAGGGACTGCCCACCTGGGTCCTTCCCTACGCGCTGCTCGTACCCGGCCTGCTGGTCATCGCCGGACTGCTGCTCTACCCGCTGTTCCAGATGGTCGTCATGTCCTTCCAGAACGTGGGGCTGCGGCAGATCCGGGGCGTACCGGCCGAGTCGGTCGGCATGGAGAACTACACCAGGCTCTTCGAGTCCGAGCTGTTCTGGACCTCGCTCCGCAACACCGTCGTCTTCGCGGTCGTCACCGTGGCGCTCACCCTGATCCTCGGCACGGTGGTCGGCCTGCTCCTGCACAACCTGGGCAAGAAGATGTCGACCTTCCTGATCGTCGGCATCATGGCGGCCTGGGCCACCCCGCAGATCGCCACCGCGATCATCTGGCGCTGGCTGTTCGACGCCGAGTCGGGCGTCATCAACTGGGCGCTCAACGCGCTGCCCGACTGGCTGTCCTCGCTGCTGTTCGGCCGCTCGGACTGGACCGGCGAGCCCTGGCTGAACGACGCGTTCACCATCTACATGGTGCTCATCATCGCGGTGGTCTGGGCGTCGTTCCCGTTCATCGCGGTCTCGGTGCTCGCCGGGCTCAAGAGCATCTCCCAGGAGCTGTACGAGGCGGCCAGGGTCGACGGCGCCCGCCCGTGGCGGATCTTCTGGCAGATCACCTTCCCGCTGCTCAAGCCGGTCTTCGCGGTGCTGACGGTGCTCTCGGTGATCTGGGACTTCAAGGTCTTCACCCAGCTGTTCGTCCTGGCCGGGGGCACGTCCAACCGGGAGGCGTTCAACCTGTCGCTCTTCGCCTTCACCCAGGCGTTCAGCGCGCCGCCCAAGATGGGCATGGGTGCGGCCGTCGCGGTGGTGCTGACGCTGATCCTGCTCGTCATCACCTTCTTCTACGTCCGCCAGATCGTGAAGACGGAGGACGTCCGATGACCACCACCCACGAGGCCCCGCGCCTGCGGCCGGTGACGAGCAGGACCCCGAAGAAGCGCAAGCGGCGCGGGCGGTTCGCGCTCAACACCGCGGCCGTCGCGGTGTTCCTGTTCGCCGTGTTCCCCGTCTACTGGATGGTGTCCACGGCCTTCAAGAGCCGCGAGCAGATCTTCACGACGGACTTCATCCCGTTCCCCACCGACCCCACGCTGGAGCACGTGCAGCGGGTCTTCACCGAGGGCATCGCGGGCCACTCCATCTGGCGCTACCTGCTCAACAGCTCCATCGTGGCCCTCGGCACCGTGCTCATCGGCGCGGTCTTCGCCCTGCTGGCGGCCACCGCGGTGGCCCGCTTCCGCTTCCGCGGGCGGACCTCGTTCCTGATCCTGCTGCTCATCGTGCAGATGGTCCCCGGCGAGGCACTGCTCATCCCGCTGTTCCTGATGGTCCGGCGGGCCGGGCTGTACGACCAGCTCCTCGGCCTCGTCGTGGTGAACGTGGCGATGACGCTGCCGTTCGCCATCTGGATGCTGCGCACCTTCGTCGCGGCGGTGCCCAAGGAGCTGGAGGAGGCCGCCTGGATCGACGGCGCGAGCCGCTTCTCCACCTTCTGGCGGGTGCTGTTCCCGCTGGTGGCCCCCGGGCTGGTGGCGACGAGCATCTTCTCGTTCATCACCGCGTGGAACGAGTTCGTGTTCGCGCTGACGCTGATCGGCGACCAGGGCAGCTACACCATGCCGGTGGCGTTGCGCTTCTTCGTCAGCCAGCGATCGGTGGACTGGGGCGGCATCATGGCCGCCTCCACCCTGATGACCATCCCGGTCATCGTGTTCTTCCTCCTGGTGCAGCGGCGGATGGTCTCCGGCCTCGTCGCGGGCGCCGTCAAGGGCTGATCCCCGCAGGCGCCGGCGCGGCCCGCGTTCACGAGACGCGGGCCGCGCCGGCCCCACCCCTGCCTGCCACGCACTGTCCGTCATCCTCCCCATCACAGGTTAGGAACCCCTACCGCCATGTCTGAGCTCATCGCGGACCGTGGAGACCGAGGGCTGCGCCGCCTGGCGTCCGGCACCCTGCTCGCCGCGTTCCAGGGCACCGAGGCACCCGAGTGGGTCCTGCGGGAGCTGGAGAACGGTCTCGGCGGCGTCACGCTCTTCGGCTTCAACGTCGCCGACGCCGCGCAGCTCTCCGCCCTCACCGCCCGCCTGCGTGAAGCCGCCGACCCGGTCGTCTCGCTGGACGAGGAGGGCGGCGACGTCACCAGGCTCGCCTACCACGTGGGCAGCCCGTACCCGGGCAACGCCGCCCTCGGCGCGGTGGACGACGTCGAGCTCACCCGCCGCGTCTACCGGTCCATCGGCGACGACCTGGCGCGCTGCGGCGTCAACCTGGACATGGCCCCGTCGGCGGACGTCAACACCGCCGAGGACAACCCGGTGATCGGCACCCGCTCGTTCGGGGCCGAGACCGCGCTGGTGGCCCGGCACACCGTGGCCGCGGTCGACGGCCTGCAGTCGGCCGGGGTGGCCGCCTGCGTCAAGCACTTCCCCGGTCACGGCGCGACCCGGCAGGACTCCCACCTAGAGGTCCCGCTCGTCGACGCCTCGGTGGACCTGCTGCGCGAGCGCGAGCTCGTCCCCTTCCGCGCCGCGATCGGCGCCGGGACCAGGTCCGTGATGACCGCCCACGTACGCGTCCCCGCCCTGACCGGCGACCTGCCCGCGACGCTCTCCCCGGCCGCGCTGACCGGCCTGCTGCGCGGCGAGCTGGCCTACGACGGCGTGATCGTCACCGACGCCCTGGACATGAGGGCCGTCACCGACACCTACGGCCTGGCGGGCGGCGCGGTGCTCTCGCTGACCGCCGGCGCCGACCTGCTCTGCCTCGGCCCGATCCCCGACGAGAACGACGTCCGCCGGATCGTGGACGAGATCGTCGCCGCCGTCCTGGACGGGCGGCTGCCCGTGGCCCGGCTGGAGGCCGCCGCCGAGCGGGTGGCCGCGCTGCGCGCCTGGTTCGGCACGCCGCGCACCGGTGAGGCCGAGCAGGAGGTGATCGGCCTGACCGCCGCCCGCCGCGCGGTCAGCCTCACCGGTTCGGCGTCCCCGCTGGTCGACCCGCTGGTGGTCGAGGTGGACACCCCGCCGACCATCGCGGTCGGCGACGTGCCCTGGGGCTTCACGCCGCTGCTTCCGCAGGCGGAGGTGCTGCGGGTCAAGCCGGAGGCCGCCGACGTGCAGGCCATCCTGGAGCGCGCCTCGGGCCGCTCCCTGGTCGTGGTCGTCAAGGACGCCCACCGCTACGAGACCAGCAAGTCGGTGGTCTCCGCGCTGCTGGCCGCCCGCCCCGACGCCACGGTGGTTGAGATGGGCCTGCCGATCTGGCGTCCCGAGGGCGTCACCTACCTGGCCACCTACGGCGCCGCCCGCGCCAACGCCCAGGCCGCGGCCGAGCTCCTCGGCGTCTGAGGCCGCCCTCCCCTCCGGCGTCCCGCTCCCGTCCTGCCCCGCGGCCGCGGGACCCGGCCTCCGGGGCGGGCGCTCCGGCCGTGCCGGTCATCCCGGGACGCTCTCCGCGACGGGGGCGGACGTCCGCGTCAGGTCCGCGATCCGGGAGCGGGGCGCGGCCGGGACGGCGCGCAGCAGCGCCCGCAGGTCCCCGGCGATCCCGGAGACGTCCTCGCGATCGATCGCCGCGGGGTTGAAGCGCAGTCCCAGGGTGAGGCTCCGCCCGGCGTCCACCGCCTGGACGTGCAACGCGCCGCGGGAGGTCCCGTTGAAGACCGTCCACTCCACCCCCGCCGCCACCCCGGCGAACTCCGGGACCTCCGCCCGCCTGCGGTAGCTGAGCAGCACCGGCGCGCGGGACGGCTCGGGCGGCGCGTGCCGGAAGCGGTACATGGCCCGCAGCTCGGCCCGGACCGCGCGCACGTGCGCCGGGAACTCCTCCTCGGGCCCGGGATGCGGGACGAACGGCACCCGCGCCGTGAACGGCCCGATGCGCTCGCGCGTCCGAGGGGTACGGGTGCCGAGGTCGAGGGCGAGCGGTGAGGCCGCGGTGCCGTAGTGGCGCAGCAGCGCGCCCAGGGCCGCCAGCAGCAGCTCGAACCTGGTCGCGCCCAGGGTCGCGGCTGCCTCGGTCAGCGCGCCCGACTCCGCGGCGCCGAGCACCATCTCCACGATCTCTCCGGGGCCGGTGCCGTCCGGGACGGCCCGCAGGCCGGGCAGGACGGGCTCGGCGGGTTCGCGGTCGCGCTCCGCCCAGAACGCCTCGGCGTCCCCGGACGCGTCCGTACCGGACGGGACGTCCGCGCGGGAGGGAGCGGGCCGCCGTGACGGGACCGCGGCGCAGGGCGGGGCGGCCTGCGAGAAGTAGACGTCGGCCAGCTCCCTGAGCAGGACGTCCTTGGAGGCGGCGTCGAACACCGCCGGGTGCGCCACGAAGAGCAGCCGGACGCGCCCGGGTCCCACGGTCACGAGGGTGAACCGGGCGAGCGGGCCGCGGTCCAGGTCGAACGGGCGCGCGGCCTCGGCCTCGGCCAGCCCGGGGTAGCGTTCGGGCGTCGTCTCGGTACGGGTGACCCTGACCCGGCCGAGCACCGGGTGCAGCCGGCCCACGGCCGCGCACGCGCCCAGCAGCGCCGGGACGTCGACCGGGCCGTTCAGGTGCAGCGCCAGCGGGATCCCCCGCAGGTCGAAGGGGCCGTACGACATCCTGTCCGTCTCCCTCGCAGGCGGCTTCCCCGGGCAGGCACCGGGGCACGTGGCCCCGGCAAGCAATTATTAGGAAACTTTCTTGTTTATTTGTGCACCTCGAATGCTACAGACGGAGAACGCGCGAGACAAGCGACGACGGGTCACCGGACGATCGGGACGGCCTCAACCCGGGTTCCCGGCCCCGGTCCGGCCGCGTCCCATCGGGGAACGGCCGCGTCCATCCGGGAACGGCGGCTGTGTCCATCGGGGAACGGCGACCGCGTCCATCCGGGGAAGGGCGGCCGTCTCTCACCGGGAAGACGGCGGCCGTGTTCCACCGAGGAAAACGACGGCCGGGACACGTCCCGAAGGGCGGGCCTCAGGAGGCGAAGATCTCTTCCCTGGCCTGTTCCAGGGCGGCGATGACGGCCCCGCGCAGCACCGGGTTGCCGGTGACCTCGCTGGCCACCACCTGCGGCCTGATCGGGCAGCTGCGCGCCACCGCCTCCTCGATCCTGGAGGTGAGCGCGTCACCCCCGGCCGTGCTGACCTCTCCGGCGAGCACCACGAGGCCGGGGTCGAGCACGACGCACACCGACGCCACGCCCAGGGCCAGCCGCCCGGCGATCTCGTTGATCAGGGCCTCTCCGCGCTCCCCCGCCGCGACCGCCGCCGCCACGCACTCGGCGGCGCTGTCGCCCTCGAACCCGTACGTCCCGGCGAGCTCGGCCACGGCCTCGGCGCTGACCAGGGACTGCAGGCCCCCGGCGAGCGAGGGCAACCTGCCCGGCACGGCCCGTACGTCCTCGGCCAGCGGCACGCCGGGCACCGGCAGGTAGCCGATCTCCCCCGCGCTGCCGGAGCGGCCGCGGTGCAGGCGCCCGCCGAGCACGACACCGAGGCCGATGCCCCGGCCCACCCACAGGAGCACGAAGTCGTCGGCCTCGCGGGCCGCGCCCAGGGTGCGCTCGGCGATGGCGACGAGGTTCACGTCGTTCTCGATCCTGATGTCGCGCCGCAGGTCACGGGCGAGCGCCTCGTGGATGCCCTCGTGCCAGCCGGGCAGGTCGAAGGAGAACCGCACGTCACCGGTACGGGGGTCGACCACGCCGGGGGTGCCGATGACGACCGAGCGCAGCTTGGACAGCGCCACCTTCGCCGACCGGCAGGCCTTGACCACCGAGCTGTGCACGAGGGCCACCGGGTCATCGTGCCCGTCCGGCGCGACCCGCACCTCGGCCACGATCTCACCGTGGATATCGGCGATGGCGGTGGTGACGAATTCCGGGCCGACGTCCAGGCCCGCCACATAGGCGGAAGAGGAAATGATCCCGTAAAGCGCCGCATTGGGCCCGCGGCCACCCGCCTGTTCCCCGGCGACCTCCACCAGGCCGCGCCCCTCCAGCCGGGCGAGCGTCTGCGACGCCGTCACCTTGGACAGGCCGGTGAGCTCGCCGATCTGCCCCCGTGTCAGGGGACCGGAGGCGAGCAGCAACTCCAGGGCGGCCCTGTCGTTGATCTCCCTCAACAGCCTGGGCACGCCAGGACGTCGCTCCATGTGCATGCTCTCTTGCTCGCCGTTTCCCCGTGGTAATCACATTCGCCCGCGAATAGCTGTCCCATTCATTAATAAGGCTTCCTGTAGTTTAGCCCGGCCGACCCCGGGCGCGCCCGCGCCACGCCCGCCCGCCCGCCCGAGCCCCCGGAGCCCAGCCGCGTCCCGGCGGCGTCCCGAGCCCATGCCGCGTCGCGCCCGCCCACCGGGACAGCGGCCGGCCCACCGGGACGGCGACCCCCGGGGATCGGAGGATCTCGGCGCCGAGCAGGGGACCGGGTCGCCCCCGGGCGACGGGCCGACCGGGGGCTTACGCGCCCCTCGCACTCCGATCGGGACGCCCCAACTCCCGACATTCCCGAAATATCCGTAATATCCGCTGCGAAGCGCGGCCCCGGCGGAAGGCGGGCCGGCTCCCACCGGACGGGCCCCGCCACGCCGGGCCACCCCGTCGCCGGGGCCGTCACGGGCCGGCCGTACCGTCCCGGAGCACTCCCCCCGCGAGGCGCTGACCTGCCGCTTCACCGGCGGCACGCCCGGGGACCGAACGCGGGCCGCCCGTCCGCCCATCGGGCCGGGCCGTCGCGAGGGCACCCCGCGGGCGCGTCGCGCACGGCCGCGCCGGTGACCGCGCGTCACCGCGGGGGCCCGTCGTGACCCAGGGTGACAGGCGGCGCGACACCTCACGGGGCCCCGCGCGCGTAAGGAACCAATAGCAGGCGGGATAATCGGTTACATGCGCCTATCCGCTCGTGTCGACTATGCCCTCCGTGCCGCCGCCGAACTCGCCGCCGCGGGTGACGGCCCCACCACGGTGGGCGAGCTGGCCAAGGAGCAGGACATGCCCCCGAAGTACCTCGAGAACATCCTGCTCCAGATGCGCAGGGCCGGGCTGGTCCGCGGCCAGCGCGGCCCCGAGGGGGGCTACGTGCTGGCCCGCCCGCCCGCCGAGATCAGCCTCGCCGACGTGATCCGCGCCGTCGACGGCCCGCTGGCCAACGTCCGGGGGGAACGCCCCGAGCACGTCGGCTACCGAGGCCCCGCCGAGTCCCTGCAGCAGGTCTGGATCGCCCTGCGCGCCAGCGAGCGGGCCATCTTGGAGGAGGTCACGCTCGAGAACGTCGCCACCGGGGCACTGCCCGAGCGGGTCCGCAGCCTGTCCGCCGACCCCGCGGCCTGGGGCTGAGCGTGCCGCGTCCGCCGATCCGCCTCACGGCCCGCGGCGGGGACCGTGCCCGAGGGTGACGTCGTCCACCGCGCCGCCGTACGGCTCGGCCGGGCGCTCGACGGGAGGGTCCTGGTCCGCTCGGACTTCCGCGTGCCGCGGTACGCCACGGCCGACCTGACCGGCCGCACGGTGCTGGAGACCGTCGCGCGCGGCAAGCACCTGCTCACCAGGGTCGAGGGGGATCTGACCGTCCACACCCACCTGCGGATGGAGGGGAGCTGGCAGGTCTCGCCGGCCGGGCGCGGGCTGCCCCGTGGTGACGTGGTCCGGCTGGTGCTGGCCAACGACACCTGGCAGGCGGCGGGGGTACGGCTGGGCATGGTCGACCTGGTCGCGACCGGGCAGGAGGATCGGCTCGTCGGCCATCTCGGACCGGACCTGCTCGGAGCCGACTGGGACGAGGCCGAGGTGCTGCGACGGCTGGCACGGCGGCCGGAGACGAGCATCGGGGTCGCCCTGCTCGATCAGCGCAACCTTGCGGGGATCGGCACCATCTACCGCGCCGAAACGCTCTTCCTGGCCGGGGTGTCGCCCTGGAGGCCGGTGGGGGCGGTCGAGGATCTGGGAGCGATCGTGTCGCTCGCGCGGAGGCTGATGGACGGCAACAGGGATCGCCCGGACAGGACGACCACCGGCGACTCCCGTCCGGGACGGGGCACCTGGGTCTACGGCAGGGCCGGACGGCCGTGCCTACGCTGCGGGCATCGGATCAGTCGTGGGGAGATGGGGGCGGAGCCGCAGGAGCGGCTCATCGTCTGGTGTCGTCACTGCCAGCCGGAACGGCCGACCGGCTAGGCGGCGACCATGTCGTTGACCTCGGGGAAAACGGACTCGGGCACGGTCTCGGGAATCGGCAGACGCTCCCGCTCGGGGACATCGCCCGCCAGCACCGGAGCGTGCTGAAGCTCGGCCAATGCGAACTGGTCGGAAACCTCACGGAGCACCTGTGAAAGCGGCACGCCCAAGGCACCGCAGATCGACGCGAGCAGCTCCGACGAGGCCTCCTTCTGGCCACGCTCCACCTCGGACAGATAGCCGAGAGAAACACGAGCCAGTGTGGACACCTCACGCAGGGTGCGACTCTGCCGCACCCTCAGCCGCCGCAGCACGTCACCGAGCAGCTGACGCAGCAGGACCATCTGTCGCTCCCTCCCCGGCGCGGATGTCTTCACGACACTCCGCGCAATCGGTTCGTGCCGCCCGTTCTTCGAACGCGACCCTTGGTACATACTCCTCGCCGTCATCATCGCTTGACCTTTACCTCACTCACGGTTCCACCGTACCTGTATCAACCGATGCCGCGGCAGACCAAGCGGAGCATGTTCGCTGGGGACGTAACGCGGTAATCACCCGGAATGTTCCCCCACGTTCGCCTCCAGCACACCTCTGAGAAGGTCCACAGCCTCGTTCACCGTCGCCTCCCGGATGTGCTCACGCGTCCCGGTCGGTCGTGGATCCCGGTGCCATACCCGCCCATCGGGACCGCTAACGGCCAGGTGGACGGTACCGGGAGCTTTGCCGTCCTGCGGGTCGGGTCCGGCCACCCCGGTGGCGGCCAGGCCGTACGTGGAGCCGGTCAGCAGGCGCACCCCCTCCGCCATGGCGGCGGCGACGTGCGGATGCACGGCCCCCTCGCGCTCCAGAAGATCGGCGGGGACGCCCAGCAGGCGGTGCTTGAGTTCGGTGGCGTAGGAGACGACCCCGCCCACGAAGGCCGCGGAGGCCCCGGGCGGGGCGGTGAGGGCCGCGCCGATCAGCCCTGCGGTCAGCGACTCGGCCACCGCCACCGTCTCGCCCCGGCGGACGAGCAGGGAGATCACCGAGGTGCTCGCGAGCAGTCGCCCGCCCACCTCGTCCTCGCCGCTCATACGGCCCTCGCCCGTTTCGCGACCTGGCGCAGCTTGATCGCCCGGATCACGTAGTCGACGCCGGTGACCACGGTGACCAGGGCCGCCGCGCCCATCACGACCCAGCGGACCAGGTCGGGCACCCCGGGCCAGATGTAGCAGACGATCGCGCCGATCTGCAGGACGGTCTTGACCTTCCCGCCGTAGCTGGCCGGGATGACGCCGTGCCGGATGACCGCGAACCTCAGCGCGGTGACCCCCAGCTCCCGGCCCAGGATCACCACGGTGACCCACCAGGGCAGCTCCCCCAGCACCGAGAGGCCGATCAGCGCGGCGCCGATGAGCGCCTTGTCGGCGATCGGGTCGGCGATCTTCCCGAAGTCGGTGATCAACCCGTAGCGGCGGGCCAGCTCACCGTCGAGCAGGTCGGTGAACGAGGCCACCACGAAGACCACCAGCGCGGCGGCCCGCCAGCCCGATCCGGGCAGGAACAGGCAGGCCACGAAGAACGGGACCAACGCCAGCCGTATCACCGTCACGACGTTGGCGATGTTCCACGCGCTCACCGGGGGGCGCGCGGACGCCGCGGTCGAATCGGTGCCGGTCTCTGGCGTGTTGGTCATACGCCCTCCCGGCCCGGCGGCGCGCTCACGAGGCCGCCTTGATACGGGCGATCAGGTCGACCCCCTCCGAGTCGACCACGACCGCCCGGACGATCTGCCCGGGCACCAGCCCGATGCCCTGGACCGTCACCGAGCCGTCCACCTCGGGGCCCTGGTGCGCGGCACGGCCCTCGTAGCCGCCGTCGCCGAGGTCCTCCTCGATCAGGACGTCGACCTCGGTGCCGATCCGCTCCTCGGCCCGCTGGGCCATCAGCTCCTCGGCCAGCTCGGTGAGGGCGGCCAGGCGGGCGTCGACGACCTCCTGGTCGAGCTTGCCCGGGAGCGTGGCCGCCTCGGTGCCGTCCTCGTCGGAGTAGCCGAAGACGCCGACGACGTCGAGCCTGGCCTCCTGAAGGAAGCCGGTCAGCTCGGCGAACTCCTCCTCGGTCTCGCCGGGGAAGCCCACGATGAAGTTGGACCGCACGCCCGCCTCGGGGGCGAGGCGGCGGATCGACGCCAGCAGGTCCAGGAAGCGCGCCGGGTCGCCGAAACGGCGCATCCGGCGCAGCACCGTGCCGGAGGCGTGCTGGAAGGACAGGTCGAAGTAGGGGGCGACGCCCTCGGTGGAGGAGATGATCTCCAGCAGCCCCGGGCGGAGCTCTGCGGGCTGCAGGTAGCTGACCCGGACCCGCTCGATCCCGTCGGTCGCGGCCAGGGAGGGCAGCAGCTTCTCCAGCGCCCGCAGGTCCCCCAGGTCCTTGCCGTAGGAGGTGGAGTTCTCGCTGACCAGCACCAGCTCCTTGACGCCTTCCGAGGCCAGCCAGGCGGCCTCGCCCAGCAGCTCCTCGGCGCCGCGCGAGACGTACGCCCCGCGGAAGGCCGGGATGGCGCAGAACGTGCAGCGCCGGTCGCAGCCGGAGGCCAGCTTCAGCGAGGCCACCGGCCCGTCGCCCAGACGCTTGCGGAGCGGCCGGGGACCACTGGCGGGGGCGACACCCCGGGGAAGCTCGCCGTGGCCGGGAATGGCGGTCCTGGGGGCCGCGGCACGGTCCACGGGCGAGATGGGCAACAGGGTCCTGCGGTCGCGCGGCGTGTGCGGGACGAGCGGCCTGCCCGCCAGCACGTCGTCCAGGCGCGCGCCGATATCGGTGTAGTCGTCGAAGGAGACCACGGCCGAGGCCTCGGGCAGCGCGTCGGCGAGCTGGTCCCCGTAGCGTTCCGCCATGCAGCCCGCGGCGACCACCTTGGCCCCGGAGTCGGCCGCGGCGAGCAGCGTGTCGATGGAGTCCTTTTTCGCTGAGTCGATGAAGCCGCACGTGTTGACGACGACGACGTCGGGCTCGTCGTCGTCCAGCTGCCAGCCGGCAGCCTCAAGACGAGCGGCGAGTTCCTCGGAGTCGACCTCGTTGCGGGCGCAGCCAAGTGTGATCAGCGATGCGGTTCGGCGGGATGACATGGTGAACACTACGGTATCGGGAGTTGGCCACCACCCGATGCACCTCCCCCCATTCCGGCACCCCCGCACAGGTCGTCGCGGCCGTCCGGATCCCGCCGGCGGACCCGTCCCTGCGGGCCGGTCCCGCCGCTTTCGGCACCGTCACCGGCCCCGGCCGTCGCGCACCGGGGGCCGGCGCCGGTTCGCGTCGGGCGCCGGCCGGATGCGGCTAGCGCCGGTTCGCGGCCGGCGCGGAGTAGGACCGGTCGACGGTCTGCCCCCGCTTGCCCGGGGTGCCCATGGTCTTGCCGTTCACCTTCAGCGAGACGGCCCCGGCGTCGTCGAAGACGACCCTCACCTTGTCCTTGGTCTTCCAGGTCGTGGTCTTCCCGGCCTTGAGCGTCCCGGAGAAGATCTTCCGGCCGGCCGCGTCCTCCACGTCGAGCCAGCAGGTGCGCCTGGCCTTCACCTGCAGGACGACCGTGTCGCTCCGCTTCTCCTTCGCCAGCGACGCGGCCCGGCGCGGCGAGCCCGGCGCCGCGGAGGACGGCGGCGGGGCCGAGGCTGCCGGCACCGGGGCGGAGCGGATGTCCGCGATCGGGGTGTCGCCCCCCTCCATGGTGCGCACCACGCCGAAGATCACCACGATGCCCAGGGCCAGGGCCATGGCCGTCGTCCAGTTCGGCGAGCGGCGCTCGCGGATCTTCAACGGCATGTCGGCCTGGAAGACCGTGGAGGCCCGTACCGGGAGCGCCACGCCCCCGTGCTGCTCGTCGTAGCGGTGCACCACCGCCTCCGGGTCGAGCCCGACGACCTTGGCGATGTTCCTGATGTGGCCCCGCGCGTAGAAGTCACCCCCGCACTGGGAGAAGTCGTTCCGCTCGATCGCCTGGATCAGCACCTCGCGGATCCGTGTCCGCGCGCTCAGCTGCCCGACGGTCATCCCCATGGACCGCCGTGCATCCGCCAGATCGCTGCCAATGCCCATGGCGCACGCCCCCCGCCCCCCGACGCTGCGTAGTGACCCCCATTCAATCAGTAACCGGGGAGAACGCCACAGGCAGGGGGGTCATTGTCCGCGCAGGTCCGCCAGCAGGCCGGGGAGTTCGTCGGGTTTGACCATGACCTCCCGCGCCTTGGAGCCCTCGCTCGGCCCGACCACGTTCCTGCTCTCCAGCAGGTCCATCAGCCGGCCCGCCTTGGCGAAGCCCACCCGGAGCTTGCGCTGGAGCATCGAGGTCGAGCCGAACTGGGTGGTCACGATCAGCTCGGCCGCGGCGACCAGCAGGTCGAGGTCGTCGCCGATGTCCTCGTCGATCTCCTTCTTGACCGCCGTCGAGGCGGCCACGTCCTCGCGGTACTCGGCCGCCATCTGGACCTTGCAGTGCCCGACGATCTCGCCGATCTCCTTCTCGGAGACGAAGGCGTTCTGCAGCCGCATGGGCTTGCTGGCGCCCATCGGCAGGAAGAGGGAGTCTCCCTGGCCGACCAGCTTCTCGGCGCCCGGCTGGTCCAGGATGACCCGGGAGTCGGCCAGCGAGGAGGTGGCGAACGCCAGCCGGGAGGGCACGTTGGCCTTGATCAGGCCGGTGACGACGTCCACGCTGGGCCGTTGGGTGGCGATGACCAGGTGGATGCCCGCGGCACGGGCCAGCTGGGTGATGCGGACGATGGAGTCCTCGACGTCGCGCGGGGCGACCATCATCAGGTCGGCGAGCTCGTCGACGATGACCAGCAGGTACGGGTAGGGCTGGTAGACGCGCTCGCTGCCCGGGGGCGGCACCAGCTTCCCGGTGCGCACCGCCTTGTTGAAGTCGTCGACGTGCCGGAAGCCGCTGGCCGCCAGGTCGTCGTAGCGGCGGTCCATCTCGCCGACGACCCACTCCAGCGCCTCGGCGGCCTTCTTGGGGTTGGTGATGATCGGCGTGATGAGGTGGGGGATGCCCTCGTACACGCTGAGCTCGACGCGTTTGGGGTCGACCAGGACCATGCGCACCTCGTCGGGCGTGGCGCGCATCAGGATCGAGGTGATCAGGCCGTTGACGCAGACCGACTTCCCGGCGCCGGTGGCGCCCGCGATGAGCAGGTGCGGCATCTTGGCGAGGTTGGCCACTATCGTGCGCCCCTCGACGTCCTTGCCGAGCCCGACGATCATCGGGTGGTGGTCGGCCTGGGCGACCGGGGAGCGCAGGATGTCGCCGAGCGAGACGAGGTCCTTGTCGGTGTTGGGGATCTCCACCCCGATCGCGGACTTGCCGGGGATCGGGGACAGGATCCGCACGTCGGCCGACTTGACGGCGTAGGCGATGTTCTTGGTGAGCGCGGTGACCTTCTCGACCTTGACCGCCGGGCCGAGCTCGATCTCGTAGCGCGTCACCGTCGGCCCCCGGGTGAAACCGATCACCTGGGCGTCGATCGCGAACTGCTCCATCACGCTGGTCAGCGCGTTGACCACGATGGTGTTGGCCTTGGTCTGCGGCTTGGGCGCGGTGCCGGGACGCAGCAACTGCGACTCGGGCAGCGTGTAGGGCCCGGCCTGCGGGGACAGCACGAGCTGCTCGACCTTGCGCGGCGCCGGGGTCGGCTCGGGCGGATCGACCCTGACCAGCGGGTTCTCGGCCTCGGGCTGGCCCGCCTCCTCGGCCAGGCCGGGCACGATCTCCGGGGAGTGCCCCGGCCTGCCCGGCGTCTCGGCGATCACGGGCGTGTCGTAGGGCTTGACGTGATCCCCCGGGGCCCCGGGCTCCGCAGGCTCCCCCGGCCCGCCGCCCCCGGCCGCGGACCTCTTGCGCGTGGCCGGGCGCTTGCCGGGCACCCGCGGCATCGGGGGCAGGTCGCGCTGAAAGAGCATGTGCCGGATCTCCGACAGCCGCTCCGGGACCCGGTGCACCGGGGTGGCGGTGATCACCAGCACGCCGAAGCCCGACAGGATCAGCAGCAGCGGCACGGTGATGAAGGCGGGCAGGATGCTCGCCGGGGGCGCCGAGACGATGAAGCCGACCATGCCCCCGGCGGCCGACACCTTGTCCATGCCGTCCGTGCCGCCCCCCGAGGGGTACGGCGTGTCGTGGACGAGGTGCACGATGCCGAGCACGCCGACGGTGAGCGCCGACCAGCCGATGATCATCCGGCCGGTGTCGGCGTTCTGGTCGGGGTGGCGCATCAGCCGCCAGGCGAGCAGCACCAGCAGGATCGGGATCAGCCAGGCCAGGGACCCGAAGATCCCGCGCATGACCCCGTCGACCACGGTGGAGACCGTCCCGGTGCTCAGCCGCCAGGTCATGGAGGCCAGCACGATCGCCCCGGAGAACACGGCCAGGCCGAGGCCGTCGCGGCGGTGGACGGGGTCGAGCTCGCGCGCGTTCTGCCCCAGGGCCCGTGCCGCGCCGCCGATGCCGCCGGCCACCAGCATCCAGACGCCCATGAACAGCCTGCCGACCAGGGTGAGGAGCCAGCTGATCGGATCGTGCCGCGGCGAGGGAGGACGGGACGCGGAACCGCGGGACGCCGTGCTCCGGGTCGGTGCCGCGCTCCTCGCCCGGGTGGCGGGCCCCCGCCGGGCGGAGGTCGTACGGGACGAGGAGGCGCCCGAACGGCCGGAGGATCCTCTGCCGGAGGGCTTTCCTGAGGCGCCTTTAGACGTACGGGTGGCCATGTTAGGGAGGTTAACGAGACGGGTGGTGAATTGCGCGACGACGCGCCGGAAGCCGCGGGAGGCGGCCCCGCCCTTCACAGGATCGGTCGATACACCGTGAACAGTGATGAACTACCCATAACCCGACAATCACCTCACGGAAAGCGCCATCCATTCTATGTATTGACATTACGTTTCATGTAGTAGAACCTCCTCACCAATAGGGCGTTGGGAGGAGACATATGTCCGCACTCGACTGGTCCGTTCTGGGCGCGTACTTCCTTGTCATGATCGCCATCGGCGTGTGGTCGAAGAAGCGCATCAAGAACGTGGCCGACTTCTTCACCGCCGGGGGACGTATCCCCTGGTGGCTGTCAGGCATCTCGCACCACATGTCGGGCTACAGCGCGATCATGTTCGTGGCGTTCGCGGCCGTCGCGTACAACTACGGGCTCGCCATGTACGTCTGGTGGGCGCTGACGATCGGCATCGGCGTCGGCATCGGCGCCTTCGTCTGGGCGGCCCGGTGGAACCGGCTCCGCTCCAAGCACGGCGTGGTCTCCCCCCTGGAGTACCTCGCCCGGCGCTACAACCTGCCCACCCAGCAGGTGCTGGCCTACAGCGGCGCGCTGCTGAAGGTGGTGGACATCGCGGCCAAGTGGGTGGCGATCGCCATCCTGCTCAAGGGCTTCGCCGGCATCCCCATCCTGTGGGGCATCCTGATCACCGGGGCCGTCACGCTGGTCTACATCACCGCGGGCGGCCTGTGGGCGGACGTGCTCACCGACTTCGGGCAGTTCGTCATCCAGGGCGTGGCGGGCATCGCCATGTTCGTCGCGATCATGGCCCACCTGGACGGCGTCGCCACCCTGTGGACCATGTGGGACAAGCTGCCGCCGGGCCACGGCGACCCGTTCTCCGGGCCGTACACCACGACGTTCTTCCTCGCCCTGCTCTTCATCAAGACCTTCGAGTACAACGGCGGCATGTGGAACCTGGCCCAGCGCTACATGGCCTCCCCCTCGGGCTCGGCCGCCAAGCGCTCGGCCCTGCTGTCCAGCGCGCTGTGGCTGGTCTGGCCGCTGATCCTGTTCATCCCGATGTTCGCCGCCCCGCTCATCGTGCCGGGCCTGGCCAACGCCGAGGAGGCCTACGTACGGCTGGCGCAGACGCTGCTGCCGCAGGGCGTGATCGGCCTGGTCCTCGCCGGTTTCTTCTCGCACACCATGGCCATGGTGGCCTCCGACGCCAACGTGATCTCCTCGGTCATCACCAGGGACATCGCCCCGGTGCTGGTCCGCAAGGTGCGCGACCTGTCGGCGCACGCCCAGCTGACCTTCGCCCGGGTGACCACGTTCACCTTCGTGCTGATCAGCATGGCGATCGCGATCTCCACCGAGGGACAGGGCGTGGTCCTGAAGATCGTCGTCGACCTGGTCGCGGCGACGATGGGACCGATCTCCATCCCGCTGATGCTGGGCATGCTGCCCTGGTTCCGCAGGAGCGGGCCGACCGCCGCCATCGTCTCCTGGGCCGCGGGCCTGAGCGTCTGGGCGTACGTCAAGTGGATCATCGAGTCCAAGGACACCGCGATGGTGGTGGGCGTGCCCCTGGTGACCTCACTGGTGCTGTACGTGGCGATCGGGCTGCTCAAGCCGGAGAACCGCGAGGACCGCGACGTGCTGGTCGACTCCCTGTCCACCGACCCCGAGCCGGACCAGGAGCAGGAGCGGGCCCGCGCGGCCGGCTGACACCGACGACTCCGGGCCCTCCCCGGGCGTGGCGGACCTGAGGTCCGCCACGCCCGGGGATCGGGCCGTCGGGCTATTTGTCGGACTCCAGGACGCCTGCGTTGGCCACGTCGGACTTCTCGATCTCGGTGAAGACGATGCGGACCGCCTCCCTGCGGGCCTTCAGGATGTCCACGGCCGCCTCGGTCAGCGCGGCCACGAACTCGCGACGCTGGTCGAGGGTCCGGCCGGACAGGAGTTCCACGGTGATGTTAGGCATGCCGATCTCCCACGGTCGATAGGATGTTGCACTACATGACATCACATCCCATTACATGGGACAAGCCGAGCGCGTGGCCCACCCCCGGCCAGCCGGACGGGTGACCGGGACAGGTGAGGAGCCGACGGGCACGGCAGGAACCGGCAGGAACCGGCACGGACGATCGACGGCCCGGGCACCCCGGTAACGGTCCGCGGGGCCCCGCAGAGGTGCCGTGGGCCCGGGAACGGCCCCTGGAGCCCCACCGGGCGGACAGGGACCCCGGGGACGGGCCCTCGCCCCAGAAGACGGGCCGGGCCCCGGAGACGGGTCCGGGACCCCGCCGGGCGGACCGGCCGCCGGGGACCGGCCAGGATCGGATCAGCCGTTGAACACGGGCGAGGCAGGGGCCCCCAGGGCCGCGGAGACGTCGCGGGCGGCCGAGACCACGTCGGGCGCGAACCGCTCGACGTCGGCCATGCTGACGTCCATCGCCAGGGCCGAGATGGAGATGCCGCCGAGCACCTGGCCGGTGTGGTCGAAGACCGGGGCTCCGACGCACAGGATGCCCGGCAGGTTCTCCTCGTCGTCGACCGAGTAGCCGCGGGAGCGCACCAGCTTCAGGTCGGCGAGCAGGGCCTCGGGTGTCGCCAGCGTCTTGGCGGTCGCGGCCGGCATCCCGGCGCGGGCGCAGATCGCGCGGACCTCGTCGGCGCTCAACTGCGCCAGCACCGCCTTGCCGATCGCGGTGCAGTGCAGGCGCAGGCTCATCCCGACGCGCGAGGGCATCTGGTAGGGCCGCCGCCCCTCCAGCTTGTCGACGTACACCGCCTCGTCCCCGCTGCGGATCGCGAAGTGCGTGGTGTAGCCGATCCGCTCGTGCAGCGCGTTGAGCGCGCCGGAGGCCTGGCGGGCCGGGTCGAAACGGTTCATGACCCGGCCCGCCAGGGTGAGGATCCGGGGGCCCGGCTCGTAGCCCCCGCGCCCGTCCGGCCGCGCGAACCCCCACTCGACCAGCGACTGCAGGATCCGATGGACGGTCGACTTGGACACTCCCGTCGCCGCGGCTATGTCGGTCACGCGATGGTGCTCGGCGATCGCCTCCAGCACCGCCAGCGCCTTGTCGATGGAACTGCCTTCCCTGACCACGATCGTGAGCCTACTGGTCAGCGTGCCAACCAGCCTCCGTCGACCGCGAGCAGGTGGCCGTTGACGTAGTCGGAGGCCGCGGACGCCAGGAAGACGGCGGCGCCCACCAGGTCCTCGGGCGTCCCCCAGCGACCTGCCGGGATGCGGGATCTGATCTCCGCCTCGCGCGCGGGGTCGTCCCAGAGCCGCTCGGTGTTGCCCGTCCTGATGTAGCCGGGAGCGATCGCGTTGACCTGCACCCCCGAGCCCGCCCACTCGCAGGCCAGCGCCTTGGTGAGCCCGGCGACGCCGTGCTTGGCCGAGGTGTAGCCGGCCACGTTGACGCCCCCCTGGTAGGAGAGCATGGAGGCGATCATGATGATCTTCCCGGAGCCCCGGGCGAGCATCCGCGTCCCCAGGGCCTGGCTGAGCAGGAAGACCGCGTCGAGGTTGACGTCCAGCACCTCCCGGAAGGACTCGTAGGGGTGTTCGGAGGCCGGGGCCCTGCGGATGATCCCGGCGTTGTTCACCAGCACGTCGACCGGGCCCAGCCGCGCGGCCGCCTCGGGGACGGCTCCGGGGTCGGACAGGTCGAGGATCCACCGGGAGGCCTGCCTGCCGGTCTTGCGCACCTCGGCCTCGACCTCGTCGAGGTCGTCGTCACGGCCGTGCAGCACGATGTCGGCCCCGGCCGCGGCCAGGCCCACCGCGAGCGCGCGCCCGATCCCGGTCCGCGCGCCGGTGACGAGCGCGGTCCTGCCCTCCAGTGAGAACATCAGCGCATCTCGCCGATCTCGACCTGCTCCATGTCCTCGAAGGCCTGGTTCTCCCCGCCCATGGCCCAGACGAACGAGTAGCTCTTCGTGCCGAAGCCGCAGTGCACCGACCAGGACGGGGAGACGACCGCCTGCCGGTCGGCGACCACCAGGTTGCGCGTCTCGTCGGGCCGTCCCATCAGGTGGATCACCCGCTCGCCCGGTGGCAGGTCGAAGTAGAGGTAGACCTCGGTCCTGCGTTCGTGGGTGTGGCAGGGCATGGTGTTCCACATGCTGCCGGGCTCCAGCACGGTCACGCCGAGCACCAGCTGGCAGCTCCGGATGCCCTTGGCGTGGACGTACTTGTAGATCGTGCGCTCGTTGGAGCCGTCCCGGCCGCCCAGCCGCACCGGCTCGGCGTCGTCCAGGGTCGCCGCGACGGTCGGGAACGTGGCGTGCGCGGGCGTGGAGACCAGGTAGAACGCGTCGCCCTCGAACTCCACCTCGCGGGCGCCCCTGCCGACGTAGACGCACTCCTTGGGGGCCAGCGGGTACGCGGTGCCGTCCACGGTCACCGTGCCCGGCCCGCCCACGTTGACCACGCCGAGCTCCCGGCGCTCCAGGAAGTACTCCGACCGCAGCGGGTCGGGGGTGTGCAGTCTCAGCGGCCCGTCCTGCGGCATGGCGCCGCCGACCACGATGCGGTCCTCGTGCGAGTAGAGCAGGCGGACCTCGCCGGGCACGAAGAGCTGCTCCGCCAGGAAGCGGCGGCGTAGCCAGTCGGTGCTCGCCCCGGCGATCTGGTCGGGCGCCGTGGCGTGACGTACCTCCATCGACCCTCCATTGTTCTATTACATGAAATTAGAGGCTGCTACATAGAACGCTTTGAGCATACAACGACACCCCTGCCCGCGCATCGGCCGAGAGCCCGCAAGACCCGCGTTCCTCGGGAAATCGTCCTTCCGCCGAACCTTTCCCGCGGAACGCGGGTCTCACGGGCATGGCATCCTCCGGCACGGAAGGAAAGGTCGACCATGACCGGTAGCACACGGACGGCGATCCGCCTGGCGGCGGCGGGCACGGCTCTGGCGGCCCTCTCGATGGGCGGGACCGCCCTGGCCGGTACGGGAGCGGGCGCGGGCACCGGCGGGACGGCACAGGCCTCCGGCGGCACCGGGCCCGTGGCGACGGCCGGCCTCACCGGGCAGGACACGGGCGACACCGGGGCGGTACGGATCCCGAGGAACTTCCTGCTGCACGAGGCACGGGCCCGCGGGCCGGTGAGGTACCCCGGGGAGGAGAAGTGGACGATCCGCGACGGGGTGCGCGGCCCCCTGGAGGTCGAGCTGTGCGGTCCGCGCCGTCCCGCCGACACCGGCCGGGTGGCCGCGCGGGCGGTCGTCCACGAGGCCCCGGAGCACCGTTCCGCCGAGCAGCTGGTGATCTACCGCTCGGCCGGCTCCGCGCGCCGGGCGATGGCCGGGCTGCTGGCCCACGCCGGCAGGTGCGCGCGGGTCAGGACCGAGGGAATGGTCGTCAAGACCAGGGTCGATCCGGTCCGCGCCGGGGACCGGGCCGCGCGGATCTCCGTCCAGGGCTACGACGCCGGGGGCGTGCGGCCCGCCGTCGGCGGGCAGCGGACCGTCGTCGTACGCCGGGACCGGGCGCTGGCGATCTACACGCTGGCGGGCGAGTACGGCAGGGTGCGCGGCTCCGACTTCACCCGGCCGCTGAAGGACGCCGAGAGGATGGCCGCCAGGGTCTGCTCGCTCCCCGGCCTGTGCTGACGACTCCCCACGACTCGTCGGCACGCGCTTCCGTGCGGCGGCCGGACCGGCCGCCGCACGGAGGGAGGCGTCAGACCTCGATGACGACCGGGATGATCATCGGACGGCGGCGGTAGGTGTCGCTCACCCAGCGCCCCACGGTCCTGCGGACCACCCTGCGGACCTGCTGGATGTCCACCACCCCGTCGGCCGCGTTCTCCTGCAGGGCCCTTTCGACCTGCGGCAGGATGTCGTCGAACATGGCCGGGTCGATGCCCGACCCCCTGGCGTGGATCTCCGGTCCCCCGGTGAGCTTGCCGGTGGCGGTGTCGATCACGATGACGACGGAGATGAAGCCCTCCTCGCCCAGGATGCGACGGTCCTTCAGCGCGAAGTCGGTGACGTCGCCCACCGAGGTGCCGTCCACGTAGACGTACCCGGCCGGGACAGCGCCCACGATCTTGGCGCGGCCGTCGACCAGGTCCACCACGACGCCGTCCTCGGCGATCACGATGTGGTCGTCGGGCACCCCGGTCAGCGCGGCGAGCTTGGCGTGCGCCCGCAGGTGACGCCACTCGCCGTGCACCGGCATGAAGTTGGACGGCCGGGTCAGGTTGAGCACGTACAGCAGCTCACCCGCGGCGGCGTGCCCGGAGACGTGCACCTTGGCGTTGCCCTTGTGCACCACCCGGGCGCCCCAGCGCGACAACCCGTTGATCACGTTGTTGACCGCGGTCTCGTTGCCCGGCACC
Organism: Streptosporangium longisporum; assembly: GCF_039534895.1. Classification (NCBI taxonomy): domain Bacteria; kingdom Bacillati; phylum Actinomycetota; class Actinomycetes; order Streptosporangiales; family Streptosporangiaceae; genus Streptosporangium; species Streptosporangium longisporum. Next base: position 206,047 of record NZ_BAAAWD010000022.1, read on the forward strand.
AGCGAGGAGGCCAGCAGGACCGTGTCGCCCTCGGCGATCCGGATCGGGTGGTCGCGGTTGGCCATCCTCGACAGCGCCGCCATCGGCTCGCCCTGGGACCCGGTGCAGATCAGCACCACGTCCTCCGGCGGCCAGCCCTCGATCTCCTTGGAGTCGACGATCAGGCCCGGCGAGACCCTCAGGTAGCCCAGGTCGCGGGCGACGCCCATGTTGCGCACCATCGAACGGCCGACCAGCGCGACCTTGCGGCCGTGCCTCTCGGCGGCGTCGATGACCTGCTGGACGCGGTGGATGTGCGAGGCGAAGCTCGCCACGATCACCCGCTTGCCCGCGGTGCGGACGACCTCGTCGATGACCGGCGCGATCTCCCGCTCGCTGGTGACGAATCCCGGCACCTCGGCGTTGGTCGAGTCGGACATCAGCAGGTCGACGCCCTCGGCGCCGAGCCTGGCGAACCCACCCAGGTCGGTCAGGCGCCCGTCGCTGGGCAGCTGGTCCATCCGGAAGTCACCGGTGTGCAGGACGATGCCCGCGGGCGTCCTGATCGCGACGGCCAGCGCGTCCGGGATGGAGTGGTTGACCGCGAGAAACTCGCACTCGAACGGCCCGAACCGGTGCCGCTCGCCCTCCACCACCTCCCGCTTGACCGGCTGGATCCGGTGCTCGGTGAGCTTGGCCTCGATCAGCGCCAGCGTCAGCCTGGAGCCCACGACGGGGATGTTGCGGCGCTCGCGCAGCAGGTACGGCACGGCACCGATGTGGTCCTCGTGCGCGTGGGTCAGGACCACGGCCTCGATGTCGTCCAGGCGGCCCCGGATGTACTCGAAGTCGGGCAGGATCAGGTCGATGCCGGGCTGGTCGGGCTCGGGGAACAGCACCCCGCAGTCGACGATCAGCAACCGGCCCTCGAACTCGAACACGGCCATGTTGCGGCCGATCTCACCGAGACCGCCCAGTGCGACGATGCGCAGGGCGCCCTCGGGCAGCACGGGCGGCGGCCCGAGCTCGGGATGGGGGTGACTCATCAGGCCACACCTCTCTCAGGGGTCTCACAGGTGGCGACGGTCCCCGCGGGCAGCAGGACTACTCCCTCGCCGAGCACCCCGTCCCCCAGCGGACCGACGTGTCTTCTCTCTCGCAAACTCTTGTTCCTCCCGGATGCGGCCGATGAAGGCCGCTCTGCTGCATTTCAGGTGACAACTTCGTCGGACGGCTTCACACCGCCCGCGATCAAGTCTTCACGCAGCCTCGTCAGCTGCTCGCCGGTCGCCTCCGCCAGGGGAGGTCTCACCGGCCCCACGGGCCGCCCCACCATGCCCAGCGCCGCCTTCGCCATGATCGCGCCACCGGCCTGCATCATGATCCCCGAGATCACCGGGAGCAGCCGCCGGTGGATCGCGAGCGCGCCCGCGACGTCCCCGGCACGGTACGCCTCGATCATGGCGGCGATCTCCGCCCCCACGACGTGGCCGATCACGCTGACGCACCCCACGGCCCCCACCGACAGCCACGGCAGGTTGAACGCGTCGTCCCCGGAGTAGTAGGCCAGGCCGGTGGAGGCGATGACCTGCGACCCCTCGTACAGGTCGCCCTTGGCGTCCTTCACCGCGACGATCCGCTCGTGCCGGGCCAGCCGGGCGAGCGTCCCGCTGTGGATCGGCACGCCGCTGCGCCCGGGGATGTCGTAGAGCATGACCGGCAGGGCCGTGGCGTCCGCCACCGTCACGAAGTGGCGGTAGATCCCCTCCTGGGGAGGCTTGCTGTAGTACGGCGTCACCAGCAGCAGGCCGTGGGCCCCGGCGCGCTCGGCGGTGCGGGCCAGCTCGACGCTGTGCCGGGTGTCGTTGGTCCCTGCCCCGGCGACGACCGTGGCGCGGTCGCCGACCGCCTCGACGACGGCGCGCAGGAGGCGCTCCTTCTCGTCGTCCCCGGTCGTCGGGGACTCACCCGTCGTACCGCTCACGACGATACCGTCATTGCGCTGCTCGTCCACCAGGTAGGCGGCCAGCCGCCGTGCTGCGTCGTAGTCGACCGATCCGTCGTGGGTGAACGGCGTGACCATCGCGGTCAGCATGCGGCCGAAGGGGGCGTCGGAGGTTCCAGTTGGCGCTGCCATAGACCGAACGGTACCCGGATCCGTCGAAACGGTGGACCCCGCCACCCCGCCTGACCTCCGTCCACCGATGGGCACAAGAGCGAACATCCCGCCCACCGGCCTGCTGCACACCGTACACGCGGATATGCGCCGCCACCGTGACGACCCCGGTCGCGTCAGGGCGGATCCGGCCCGCCGGGACGGATCCCTCCCCGGCGGCGCCCGAGAAGCGGGGTCGGACGAGGCCGATCGCCCTCACCGCGCACGCGGGCGTGGCGCCCGGAGTTTCATGCCTTGTATGATAGCGGAGAGGTGCTTTGACCGTTTTTGCGGGGCCGATGGTCCCCGGAACGGGCCCGGAATGCCTCCGGGACATGAGAAGAGGCCGCCGATATGTGCTCGGGGGTACACACATCGACGACCTCTACCGTTGAATCGGCGCTTCTTACGCGGGCGTTACACGGTCTCTGAGATATTTTCGGGCACTTCTGGGAGCCGTCCCGCAAAGTTGGGGTTCCAAATCGTTACCATTACCCTGCGTTGCGCCTTGAATACGACAGGATGGGACAACCCCAGAACCCAGGGATGGACACGTGGCAAGCTCCGATCCTGTCTACCTGCGCGTCGTCGCCGACATCCGGCGCCAGATCGTCGACGGCTCCCTTCCCCCCGGTGCCCCCGTCCCCTCCCGTGCCCAGCTGACCCGGAGATACGGCGTGGGAGAGACCGCGGCCCGGCACGCGCTGCGGGTGCTCGCCGCCGAGGGCCTGATCGTCGGCCGCGTCGGCTCGGGCCACTACGTCCGGGAACGGCCGGTGCTGCTCCCGCTGCACCGCTGGCGTTTCCACGACCACCACACCCCCTTCGGCGCCGACATCCAGTCCCAGGGCACCCGGGCCACCTGGGACTGGCGGACCGAGCCGGCCGACGCCACCCCCGACATCGCGCACCGCCTGCGGCTGGACGAGTCCGCACCGGTCGTCCGGACCCGCTACGTCTTCCGCGGTGACGGCAGGCCGGTCCAGCTCGCCACCTCCTACGAGCCCGCCGAGTTCGCCGAGCCCGCCGAGGAGGTCCCGCGCGGCCTGGTCGCCCGCCTGTCCGCCCAGGGCGTCAAGATCACCGACATCGTCGAGCAGGTCTACACCCGCGTCCCGCAGCCCGCCGAGAGCGACGCCCTCGCCCTGCCGGCCGGGGTCCACGTCCTGCACGTCGAGCGCACCCACTGGGCCGGGGACCGACCGGTGGAGACCAGCGACATCGTCATCCCGGGCGACCGCTTCCGCCTGGTCTACAGCCACCCCCTGCACCCCTGAGCCCTGTCCCTCAGAGGTCGTTCCCGCGGCCCTCGCACGATCCGGGCCTTCCGCCATGCCCGAACCCTTCATTCCCCCGGGAGACCCCGTCGCGGACCCGGCCGGAATGTCGGCGCGCCCTGGTAGAACCGAGCTGGTTTTCCGAGCCGGAGGTGCCGATGCGCGTCAAGGACATGCCCGCAGGTGACCAGCCCCGGGAGCGCCTCCTCGCCGGTGGCGCCACCGCGCTGGCCGACCGTGAGCTGCTCGCCCTGCTGATCGGCTCCGGCAGCCGTGGCACCAACGCCGTGGAGCTGGCCTCCCACCTGATCGCCCACTGCGGCGACCTGCACGGCCTGGCCCGCTCCGACGCCCACCGGCTGATGCGGGTCCCGGGCATCGGCCCGGCGAAGGCCGCCCGGGTCATCGCCGCCTTCCACCTGGTGCGGCAGGCCCAGTCGGAGCCGGAACGCCGCCGCGTCACCTGCTCCGGAGACCTGGCCGCCGTGGTCGCCCCCCTGCTGCGCGGCCTCGGCCACGAGCGGGTGGTGGCCGTGGTCTGCGATCCGAGCGGCGCGGTGACCCGTACGGCGATCGTCAGCGAGGGGGGCAGCGACCACGCCCCCGCCCCGGTCCGGGAGATCATGAGCGTCGTCCTCAGCTCCGGAGGCTCCTCCTTCGGCCTGGCGCACAACCACCCCAGCGGCTCCCTCGACCCCAGCCCCGCCGACCTGGCCGTCACCGACCGCCTCCGCGACGCCGCCGAGACCGTCGGCCTGCGCTTCCTCGACCACCTGATCGTCACCGACACCACCTGGCGCCGCGTCCCCTACGACCCGTCCCCCGCGTTCCCCGCGTCCTCCGCGGACGACCCGGGTTCCGGATCACGGCGTACGCGCGGCGGGTGAAGAGCGGAGGCCACGTCCGTCCTCCGCCGCACCCGGCTCGGGGCCGCTCACCCCTGACGGTCCTGTCGGCGGACCCGTCGTGGTGACCGCCTCACCGGCCGGGTGTCACGCGGTGCGCGGAAGTGGCGGCAGCGGCAGGGGCAGCCCCGGAAGACCGTCGATGCTGGACGCGACGTGATCCTTCTTCTGGAAGTACTCGTCGAGCGACTCGTCGGTCTCTCGCGCGAAGCGCGACGCGTGCAGCGGGCGGTCCTCTTCGTACGTCATGAACGGGACGGCGTACCCGCAGGTGTCGCGGATCTTCTCCGCGGTCACGACGATGATCGCGCGCAGGCCGTGCAGGGTCGGGTCGATGCCCGGGAAGTGGCTCATCAGCTCGGCCCAGCGCGCGTCGTCGCGGAAGACCGGCTCTCCCCGGCCGTGCACGCGCACGATGTTGGGAGGGCCGTCGAAGGCGCACCACATCAGGGTGATACGGCCGTTCTCGCGCAGGTGGGCGATCGTCTCGGCGTTGCTGCCGGCGAAGTCGAGGTAGGCCACGGTGAGCTCGTCGAGCACGGCGAACGAGCCGTTCAGGCCCTTGGGCGAAAGGTTGATGGTGCCGTCGCCGTCCAGTGGCGACGTCGCGGTGAAGAAGATGTGCTGCGCCTCGATGAAGGTACGCAGCCTGCCGTCCATCCGCTCGTAGCTCTTTCCCATGGGCCGATTATGGCAGGGTGATGATCTCTCTCCCAGGGCGTGAGACAGGGATCACGCGCCGCCGGAACGGGCCGTCGTCCCAGATCATGATGGGCTTCCCGGTCCGGACGTCGCCCGGTGCGCGCTCCGTGGCCCTGGCCGTCGCTCGTTTGTCGGTGCCCGTCCCTACTGTGTGCCGGGCGTTTGTCTCCGCCTCGGACGCCTTCCGGGTTCGAGGCCGGCCGCACGGTGAGAAGGGCACGGCGTGAGCGATCTCGTACTGCGTGACACGATCCAGGACGACCTCCAGGCGTTCTACCGGCACCAGCTGGATCCGGAGGCCAACCGGATGGCGGCGTTCACCGCGAAGGATCCCGCGGATCTGGACGCCTTCACCGCCCGCTGGGGGCGGATCCTCGACGACGACAGCGTCAACGAGACGATCCTGCTCGACGGTGAGGTCGTGGGTCACGTGCTGACGTACGGCCCGGCCGACGAGCTCGAGATCACCTACTGGATCGCTCCGGAGCACTGGGGACGCGGCATCGCGTCCAGGGCGGTCACGGAGTTCCTCACCCGCCATCCGGCACGGCCGCTGTTCGCCCGGGTCGCGAAGGACAACCTGGGATCCCTGCAGGTCCTGCAGAAGTGCGGTTTCAGCGTCTACGGCGAGGACAGCGGGTTCTCCCCCTCCCGCGGGGAGACCGTCGAGGAGTTCCACCTCAAGCTCACCTCGTGACGGTCCTCAGGCTCGGGTCGCGCGGCGATCCCCTGGCTTCGCCATGACTTCTCCGGCGATACGGCACGTTCTTAGGAGAAAGAGCCCGGCAGGCGTGTGGGAAGGGAAGCCTGCCGGGCGTCGTTCGGCGGTTCCGCACCGATCCCCTCCGAACTGTGCGGAACCGCCGCCCGACCTTCCCGGATCGTCATGGCCCCTCAGGAAGGTCGGGAGCTCGGGTGTGCCGGTTGAAGGGTTCCCCCAACCGGCACACCGACGTCAGTGGGCGGCGCCCTCCAGGAGCCGAAGCCACAGATCCTGTGTTCGCCGGGCGATCGTCCAGGGCGACTCGTGCACGACCACTTCCCTTCTCGTCCGTTCCGTTCGCCGTACGAACATCAGCCCGCCCGCCTGACAGAGCTCGTAGAAGACGGGCCGGCAGTCACAGGTGTGCTCCTTGATCCGCAACCGGCCGGCCCTCGGCCGCTCGGGCCGCCAGTCGACGGACTGGTGCCTGTGCCGCAACGGCGCAACGTGGTGCCCGTGATGCCGTTCGACCGGCACTCCGATCACCACGCGTGCTCCCACCTCCCGCGCACTCACACGTTGACGATACGTCTAGTCGTCTCTTCTCGTCAAAACCAAAATCGCTTTTCGTCGTTCCAGACGTCCTGTTATGACCTGGTCCGTAGCTGTTCGCCTATATTTTGAATGTGCTCGATCACGACGGAGACACCCACCTGTACCTTCAGATCGCAGAGATCATCCGCCGGCGGATCACGGATGCCGACCTTCCGTCAGGACATGCCGTTCCCAGCGAGACCGACATCAGAAGCGAATTCGGCGTGGCACGGACGACCGCGAGGCGAGCGGTTCAAATATTGCGAGACGAGGGGCTCGTTTACACCGTTCAAGGTGAAGGAACATTCGTGGGCCCGCCCGACGAAGGAATTCGTCAACCCCGTAGAACGCCCATGTATCAGCAGATAGCGGAGGATATCGCCGAGCGAGTCCGCAGCGGTTCCCTCCGGCAGCGCCGTCCGATTCCGAGCGAGACGATGCTCATGCAGCAGTACGACGTGGCCCGGGAGACCGTACGCCGCGCCGTCGGTCTTCTTCGCGATCAAGGATGGATCTACACCGTGCCGCAACGCGGGAGTTATGTCTCCCCTGAGGAGAAATGGCCTCAGGAATAGCAAAGACGTTCACAGATTTTCCACAACCGGTCGTATCGGCGCGTCTACCGTGTGACCCGTGTTGGACAGAGATGGACCGGTGCCCCTGTACAGGCAGGTGGCCGACATCGTGCAGCGTCATATCGCCGATGGCGATCTCGTTCCCGGGCAACCCGTTCCGAGCGAGGCGGAGTTCGAGGCCGAGTACGGCATCGCGCGTACCACGGCCCGCCATGTGTGCCGGGAACTTCGCGCCCGAGGCCTCGTACACACCATCCAGGGCAAGGGGACTTTCGTCGGTCCCGCAGGAATTCCCCTTCGCCGACGGAGGACTCCGATCTACGAGGAGATCGCCGCGGAGGCCGCCCGCATGATCCAGGACGGCAGGATCAAGGTCAATCGGCGCATTCCCAGCGAGAAACTGCTCATGCGGGAGTACGGCGTCGCCAAGGCCACCGTCCGGCACGCTGTCGCGTTCCTGCGCGATCAGGGCTGGGTCTTCACGGTCCCCTACCGCGGAACCTACGTGTCCCCTCCGGAGAAGTGGCCGACAGCTCAAGGCCACGGTCTCCCGGACGAATGAACGATTACGGGCGAGGACGGGAGCGGAGGACCTCCAGGGCCCGGTCGGCGTGGGACTGCATGGAGGTCTCGCTGTGGACGACCTCCAGGATGCGGTGGTCCACGTCGATGACGAAGGTCATCCGGCGGGTGAGGAAGGGGCCGACCGCGATGGTGCGGCGGGCGCCGAGCTGCCGGGCGACCGTTCCGTCCGGGTCGGAGAGCAGGGGAAAGCCCAGCTCGTTGGTCCGGGCAAACCTCGCCTGCCGCTCGACCGTGTCGCGGCTGATGCCGATCCTGGTGGCACCCACCTCCGCGAAGTCGGCCGCCATGTCACGGAAGTGGCAGCTCTCGGCCGTGCATCCGGAGGTCATCGCCGCCGGATAGAAGAAGAGCACCACCGGTCCCTTGGCGAGGAACTCGCTGAGCCGCCTCGGCGTGCCCGTCTCGTCGAGAAGCTCGAAGTCCTCGACCTTGTCTCCCACCGCGAGGCTCACGCCCACGACCCGTCTCCCTACGTCATCGGAGGGCTCCCGCCCCGCCACCGGGTCGTACCGGCCCGCGGGAGCGGAAGTCAGTGTTCCAACCTATTGTCCGGTGGCGGGAGGTCGAGCAACAGGGTCCCCCGGCCGGCTCGCCATGGAATGTCCGTTCCTCTGCTCCGGGAACGAGGGGAAGACCGCCCAAAGGCCCGGGGAGCGTGCGTCGTCCCCTGCTCAGCCGCCCTGGCAGTGGACGCCGGAGGCGATCGAGAAGATCTCCTCCGTCGAGACCGGGCGGACGTACGGATTGACGGAGAGCGTCATCACGCGCCCGTCGTCGACGCGGAAGGAGAAGGTCAGGTAACCGATCAGCTCGCCGCTGTGCCCCCAGACCGTCCTGCCGCACGGCAGCGTGTACCGCTGCAGGCCCAGGCCGTACGCGAAGCCTGCACCGGTGTCGACGGTGGTGCGCATCTGCTCCAGCATCGCCGCGCTGGTCAGCCTGCCGCCGAGGAGCGCGGCGAGGAACGTGTTGAGGTCGCCCGCCGTCGAGATCATCTCTCCTGCCGCCCAGTCCAGGGACGGGTTCATCCGGGTGGCGTCCACCACCTTGCCCGAGGGCAGCGCCTCGTAGCCGTGCGCGTGCGGCACCGGCAGGCCGGGCGCGTCACCCGGGACGAAGGTGCGGGTCAGCTTCAGCGGACGCAGGATGCGCCGCTCCACCTCCTTCCCGTACGACCGGCCGGTCACCTTCTCGATCAGCATCCCGGCGACGACGTAGTTGGTGTTGGAGTAGTGCCAGGAGCTCCCGGGCGTCGTGAAGTACGGCGGCTTGGCGAGGGCGACCGCGAGCAGCCGCCGGGGGCCGTAGGGCCGGAACCGGTCCGCGCCCCGCCACCGGTTGGTGGAGAGGCCCTCCTCGCTCATGTAGTCGTACAGGCCGCTGGTGTGGTTGAGCAGGTGCCGGATCGTGATCGCGTCGCCGTTCGGCACGAGGCCCGGCAGATGGCGTCCTACCGGGTCGTCGAGCCTCAGCCGGCCCTCGTCGGCCAGTTGCAGGATCACGGTCGCGACGAAGGTCTTGGTGACGCTGCCGATGCGGAAGTGGCCGTTCGGGGTGGCGGGGCGCCTCGTCCTCAGGTCGCGGACCCCGGCGGCGCTCGTCCGGGTACGGGTGCCGTCGTCCACCCGCAGCAGCGCGGCCGTCGCCGCCTTCGTGGCGACCATGCGCCGCAGCGGGTCCTCCTCGGTGACGACCTTGCGCCGCCGCGGGTCCTCTTCGGACGTGACCGTGTGCCCTGGCAGGCCCGCGACGTCGGCGGCCGGGGACACCGACAGCACCGAGAGCATCGAGAGCACGGACAGAACGCTGAGCAGGGAGGGCAGGACGGCCGCCGGGAGCGGCGCGCGTCGATGAAGGATCATGGGAAGACGCTATGGACGGGACGCCTCCCGTCCCATGGGGCGGGCCGCCCGTCCGGCCGGCGGGCTCCACAGCAGGTACCTGCGGAAAACCCCAGGGGCGCCCTCCCGTCGGCCGGGCATCATGACGGCTTCCCTCGGAGCCTGCGCCTCGATGTCACGTCTTTCGAGGAATCGGGGGTGGACACGCGGTATGGGCACGGAGGGGACGACGGAGGGTGGCCGTACGGACGTGGCGGGCAACCTGTACGGGCGAGAGGGGCAACGGCGGCCCGTCGCTCAGGTGCGCGTCCGCTGGGTCAGCGCGACGCACGCCAGTACGGCCAGGGCCGCCACGACCGTGGCGAGGCCGAATCGCTCGTCGAGCAGGAGCCAGGCCCACAGCAGGGTCAGCAGCGGCTGCGCGAGCTGGGTCTGCCCGGCGCGGGCGATCCCGCCCATGGCCAGCCCGGCGTACCAGGGGATGAAACCGAGGAACATCGAGATCAGGCCCGCGTACGCCAGCCCGGTCAGCGAGGCGGCGTCGGGTCGCATCTCGGTGGTCAGCGCCAGCACCACGGTGATCGGTACGGTCAGCGGGGCGGCGACGACGAGGGCGCGGGAGACCACCTGCCAGCCGGGGGTCTCCCGGGCCAGGCGCCCGCCCTCGGTGTAGCCGGCCGCGGCCGAGAGCAACGCGCCGACGAGCAGGACGTCGGCCCAGCTGACATGCCCCCCGCCCATGCTGAGGGTGAAGACCGTGATCGCGGCGGCGCCCAGGCCGCAGGAGACCCAGAACAGCGCTCTGGGCCGCTCTCCGGCACGCAGCACGGCGCACGCGGCGGTGGCGGCGGGCAGCAGGCCGATCACCACGGCGGCGTGCGAGGTGGAGGCTCCGGCGTCGAGCGCCACCCCGCTGAAGATCGGGAAGCCGAACACCACGCCGCCCGCGATGACCACGTAGGACCGGAGCTGCGACCTGGGCGGCAGCAGCGGCACCCGGGCCACGAGGAGGAACGCGACCGCCGCGACCAGGGCGATGACGGCTCGGCCGATGGCCACCAGATAGGGGTCGAAGCCCTCCATCGCGAAGACCGTGGCCGGGAACGACCCCGAGAACGTGAGCACCCCGAGCCCGGCCAGCACGGTCCCGCGCCGGGCCGTCCCCGGCCGCACCCCGCCCCGGCCCGCCGCGCCGGGCGACGTCACACCACCGCCACCGCCATCGGCGCTGGCCCCGGCCCCGGCGCTGGCCCCGGCCCTGGCCCCGGCCCTGGCACCGGTGCCCTCGTCGACCGCTACTGGATCCGGAACGATAGCGCTACTCTTATCCCTCATGAATGACGATAGCAGTATCGTCCGATTGGCCGCCATGCTCCGCGAGGAGATCGGGCGCCTGCGCCCCGGCGACCGGTTGCTGTCGAGCCGCGAGCTGGTCCGGCTGCACGGGGTGAGCCCGGTGACCGTGTCGCGGGCGATCGGCAGGCTCGCCGCGGAGGGACGGGTGGTCACCAGACCCGGCAGCGGCGCCTATGTCGCACCCGCCGTCACACCGGCCGTCGCAAGCGGTGACGACGGCGCCGACATGTCGTGGCAGACGGTGGCCCTCGGCGACCGGGTGGTGGACGACAGCGCGGTCGCGTCCCTGCTCGCCCCTCCGCCCGAAGGAGTCGTCCCGCTCACCGGCGGCTATCTCAACCCGGCCCTGCGCCCGTCCAGAGCCCTGTCGGCAGCCGCCTCGCGGGCACTCCGGCGCCCCGACGTCTGGGCGATGCCCCCGCAGGCCGGGCTGCCCGAACTGCGCAGGTGGTTCGCCCAGGAGGTGGGCGGCGACGTCACCCCGTCCGACGTCCTCGTCGTCAGCGGCGGGCAGGCCGCGCTCACCCACGCCTTCCGCGCCCTGGCCGCCCCGAACACCCCGATCCTGGTGGAGACGCCCACCTACCCGGGCGCGCGGGCCGCGGCACGGGCCGCCGGGCTGCGGGCGACGGCCGTCCCCATGGACCGCGACGGGGTCCGGCCCGACCTGCTCGCCGAGGCGTTCGCGGTGACCGGTGCGCGGGTCTTCTTCTGCCAGCCGACCCTGCACAACCCCACCGGCGCGACGCTGTCCCTGGAGCGGCGTGAGCAGGTGCTGGCGATCGCCCGCGCGGCCGGCGCGTTCGTGATCGAGGACGACTACGCCCGCTACTTCGCCTCACCGTCCACGCCGCCGCCGATGGCCGCGCTGGACGTCCACGGCACGGTGGTGCACATCAACTCGCTGACCAAGCCGCTCTCGCCCAGCATGCGGGTCGCCGGGGTCGTGGCCCGCGGGCCCGCGGCCCACCGGTTGAGGGCGAACCAGCTGGTGGAGTCGTTCTTCGTGGCCAGGCTCCTCCAGGAGACGGCCCTGGAGTTCGTCAGCTCGCCCGCCTGGCGGCGTCACCTGGCCACCCTGGAGACCGAGCTGACGCTGCGCAGGAACACGGTCGTCGCGGCCCTGTCCGCCCGGATGCCCGAGGCCGAACTCCACCTGGTCCCCCGTGGCGGCCTGCACCTGTGGTTGCGGCTCCCCGCCGACCGGGACGAGGACGCGCTGGTGGAGGCGGCCAGGAGGGCGGGCGTCCTGGTGGGTCCCGGGCGCGTCCACTACCCGGCCGAGCCTCCCGGGCCGCGCATCAGGATCACCCACTCCGCTCCCGTGCACACGGCCGAGCTGGTCGAGGGCGTCCGCAGGCTGGCGACCGCGTTGAACGGGTCCTGACCGCTCACGACGGACCACCACGGACGGACGGCGAACGCGGCACCGACGGATCCGCGAACGAGCCACGGACGAACCACCGACGAACCACCGACGGACCACCGACGAACCGCGGACGAGCCGCGGGTGATGCCCGGACGGCCCGGGGATCGATGCCCGCCCCCGAAGGCATCGGGGTCCCCGGGAACGCGCCTTCCGACACACCCCGAAGAAACAGCCCATGAGGAACGGCTCAGCGGCAAGAGGCAGAAGACTCACGGGGAAACAGCTCAGGAGGCGGCGAAGACCTCGTGGTGGGTGACAACGAGCTCTCGCTCGACCAGGAAGCGGTCGTCCTCGTCGTAGAAGACGGCGCGCGACGGGTCCTCACCGGCGAAAGCGCGGATCGCCTCCCAGGACTCCCAGAGCGAGGTCAGCAGGAACTCGCTCCTGCCCCCCACGTCGCGGCGGGTGAAGCACACCCCGCGGTTGCCCGCGGTGGAGGTGTACCCCACGTAGCCGGTGGCCAGCAGGTACTTCTCATAGGCGGCGGCGTCCTCGGCGCGCGTCCAGCCCCTCCACGTCCTCATGATCATTTTTTCTCCTCCGGTACGACTCCTGCCTGCGGCTCTCCCTGAAGGCGACATAGGCCAGGTACCACATGCGGATCTCCCATCATGAAACCGGCTATCACGTTATGACGGTGTTGTCGTGAACACAACCCCCTAATGGCATACAGTGGTTGTGAAGAGGTGAGCGACGACATGGACAATCCCTCCGGCCTGGTGATCGACTTCGTGAACACGTACGACGTCGAGACCGGCACCGAGTCGATCCCCTCCCCGGACGCCCTCACCGCCTGGCTCGACCGGCGCGGCCTGATCGGGCCCGGGGACGCGGCCGGCGGAACGGATCTGGCACGGGCCGTCGAGCTCCGCGAGGGCCTGCGCGAGGCGCTCCGCCACAACCACGACCGCCCCTCGGCCCGGGACCTTCCCCCCGCCCCCGACAGCGACGCCGGCACCACCCACGACGCCGACGCGGGAGAGACCCCTGCCGGAACCGGTCACGACGCCGGCGGCCCGCCCCCCGGGTTCCCGCTCCGGTTCGCCGGGCTCCCGCTCCAGGTCGTGCTCGGCCCGGCCGGGCCGGTGCTCGAACCGGTCGAGACCGGGGTGCCCGGCGGGCTCGCCCGGATCGTCGCCGCCGTGATGGACACCCACGCCGCCGGCATGTGGCCACGCCTGAAGGTCTGCACCGAGAGCACCTGCCAGTGGGCGTTCGTCGACTCCTCCAAGAACCGTTCCCGGTCATGGTGTTCCATGAAGGTCTGCGGCAACCGTACGAAGACACGGGCATATCGGGCTCGTCGGCAGACGGAGCCGGGTTCACGTCATCTCTGAGTCGGATTCCCCGATACGGTGTAAGAGCCTGCCTCACGGATCCACCCGCCTGATGCCCGCTCGCGTGGCACGAGATCTGCGAGACAGCGCGTTCCGAGGCGACGGCAGACGGCAGATAAGGAGCGGGCCGAGATGGCAGACGTAGGCGTGCGGGCGGCTCGGCACGAGGATGTCGCCGCGGTGACGGGCACCCAGATCCGCGCCTGGAAGTACGGCTACCGGGAGTTCCTTCCCGAAGGACCGCTGGAGCAGATGACGAGCCCGGCGGCCGAGAACATGTGGCGGCAGCAGTGGGAGGACGCGATCACCTCCCCGCCCAGCTCCCGGCACCGCGTGCTGGTGGCCGTGGAGCAGGTCGTCCTGGACACCGACGCCTTTCCCGCCCTCGGCCCCGGCGGCATCGAGGCCATGGCGGCGATGCGGGGCGCCGAGAAGGTCGCGGGCCTGGCCTCGCACGCCCCCGCCGAGGATCCCGACCTCGACCCGACCATCGCCGGTGAGATGCTCACCTTCCTGATCGACCCCGACCACGTCCGGCGCGGGCACGGCAGCCGGTTGCTCAACGCCACGGTCGACTACCTGCGTGACGACGGCTACCACACCATCGTGACCTGGGTCTTCGCCGACAACCACGCGGTCCTGGGCTTCCTGGAGTCCGCCGGGTGGGGCGCCGACGGCGCGGAGCGGGTCATCGACATGGGCCGTACGGTGCGGATGATCCGCCTGGCGACCGACATCAGCTAGAACCGGAGAGGAACGCCGTACCCCCATGGCCACCCCGAGCCAGTGGATCGCCGGAGCACGCCCGCGCACCCTTCCCGCCGCCGTCGTCCCGGTCGCCGTCGGCACCGGGGTCGCCGTCGGGTACGACGGCGGGGTGTGGTGGCGGGCGCTGGTGGCCCTGTTCGTGGCGCTGGCCCTGCAGGTGGGCGTCAACTACGCCAACGACCACAGCGACGGGGTACGCGGCACCGACGCCGAACGGGTCGGCCCGATGCGGCTGGTCGGCTCGGGCGCGGCGTCCGCCCGGCAGGTCCTGGTCGCGGCGCTGCTCTGCTTCCTGGCCGCCGCGGTGGCCGGGCTGGCGCTGGTCGTGGCGACCGGCGCGTGGTGGTTGCTGCTGGTCGGCGCGGCCTCGATCGCCGCCGCCTGGTTCTACACCGGCGGCTCGCGCCCGTACGGGTACCGCGCGCTCGGCGAGATCTCGGTGTTCGTGTTCTTCGGGCTGGTGGCCGTGGCGGGCACCACCTACGTGCAGCTCGAACGCCTGCCCTGGCTCGCGGTGGCCGCGGCCGTCCCGGTGGGTCTGCTGGCCTGCGCGATGCTGGTGGTCAACAACCTGCGCGACCTGGTGACCGACGGCCCGGTGGGCAAGCGCACCATGGCCGTGGTCCTCGGCGACCGGCGCACCCGCGTCCTGTACACCCTCTGCCTGGTGCTGCCCCTGGTGATCGCGGTCGCCCTGGTGCCGTGGCGGCCGTTCGCCGCGCTGGCCCTGCTCGCCGCCCCCCTCGCCCTCGCCCCGGTGCGGGACGTCCGCGCGGGCGCGGTCGGCCCGGCGCTCATCACGACGCTCCAGCAGACCGGCCGCTTCCAGCTCGTGTACGGCCTGTTGCTGACCGTCGGCCTGGCCCTCTGACAGGCCGGGGAGCTCCCCGGCCGCGCGCCCGACGGCCCGGTGCGGGAGGGACGGCTCACACCGTGCGGCGCATCACCACGCGGGGGGCGACCTCGATGCCCAGCTCCCGCTCGTGGCGTACCAGCTCCGCCAGCTCCGGCCCCCAGTGCCCGGCGTCCAGCACCGAGAAGCCGCGCCGGGCGTACCAGGGGGCGTTCCAGGGCACGTCGCGGTAGGTCGTCAGCGTCACCGCGGTGTGGCCGGTCGCCGCGGCGTGGGTGCACAGGGCCTCCACCAGGCGTCCCCCGGCTCCCCTGCGCCCGTGGTCGGGGTGGACGGCCAGCTGGTCCAGGTGGACCTGCCCGTCGACCGTCCCGAACAGGGCGAACCCGATCGGGGGTTCGCCCGCGACGAGCACCCGGGAGGGGTCGCCGGCCCCCTCGATCATCGTGCTTCCGGGCGGGAAGGTGATCCCGACCCGGGCGAAGAGGCCGTCGGCCGCGAGCTCCACCGCGACCAGCCCGGCCAGCTCCTCCCGCCGCGCCCAGCGGACCTCGGACGTCGAGGGTCGAGTACCTGTCATGAGCCGAAGGATAGCCCCGCGTACCGGCCGGATCCCACAGGTTTCCGGGCGCGCGGCGCGGCGCTCGCCGGGATCCCACGGGTCGTCCGAGGACGCGCGGCGCGGGTCTCGCCGGGACCCTCCGGGACGGGCATGATGAGGGGACCCGGAAGCACCGGCCGTACCCCCCGAACGCCACGCCGTCCCCTCCGCGACCTCGGTCCCGACGATCCGGCCGAGGTCTTTCCCTCCCTTCCGTCCGGTTCCTCCGTTGAAGCCCTCTTTTCTGGCAACGAAGACCACCTCAGATCGTGATTCACACGCATATGAAGATCTTTTGCGGCAATTCATGTGACGGCCCCTCCTTGTAGTCGTCTCCGGCGCCGCCGGCAATGAGGTGCGGGATGTGAGAGCACGGGAGCAACGGCGATGATGACGATCGGAAAGAGAACCCCGCCCGCGGAAGAGGACGTCCCCGCCTTAGCGGGCCGGCGGTCCCTGGTCGCCGGGCTCGTGGCCCTGGGAGTGCTGCTCCTGGTCTCCGCCTGGACGGTCGTGGACCTTAACCCCCCCTCGGCGAGCCCGTCCGACGCCCCGGCGCGGACCTTCAGCGCCCAGCGGGCCTTCTCCCACATCGAGCGCTTCGCGACCAGGCCGCACCCGGTCGGCACGGCCGAGCACGCGCGGGTGCGCGACTACCTCGTCGGCGAGCTACGGCGGATGGGCCTGCAACCCCAGGTGCACGAGGCCACGGGCATGGCGCCGCGGACGCTGGAGACCCCGTCCGTCATCGCCGGCCGCGTCTTCAACATCGTGGCCGTCATCCCCGGCACCGCCCCCACCGGACGGGTCTTCGTGACGGCGCACTACGACTCGGTCCCGCAGGGGCCTGGCGCCAACGACGACGGATCCGGTACTGCGAGCGCGCTGGAGACGGCCCGCGCGCTGATCGCCGACGGGACCCGGCCGCGCAACGACGTCGTGCTCCTCATCACCGACGCCGAGGAGGTCGGGCTCCTGGGCGCGGAGGCGTTCGTCGCCGGGCACCCGCTCGCCAAGGGCCGGAGCGTGGTGATCAACAACGAGGCGCGCGGGGCGAAGGGTCCCGTCCTGATGTTCCGGACCACCAGGCCCAACTCCGGCCTCATCTCGCTCTTCGGATCGGCGGCCCCCCACCCGGTGGCCGACTCGGCCTTCGCCGAGCTCATGGAGATCCTGCCGAACGACACCGACTTCACCGCCTTCAAACCGGCCGGGATGTCGGTGTTCGACTCCGCCTACGCCAACGAGGGCACCTACTACCACAGCGTCCTCGACGACCCGGCCCACGTCGACCTGCCGACGCTGCAGCAGATGGGGGACAACACGCTGGCGCTCGCGCGGGCGTTCGGCCAGGCCGACCTGACGCGGCTGCAGACCGGGCAGGAGCTGGTCTACTTCAACGTCCCCCCCGACGTCCTGGTCCGCTACCCGGCCTGGGCGGCGTCCGTGGTGGGCGGTCTCGCCCTCGTGGCGACGGTGGCGCTGGTCCTGCTGGCCCGCCGCCGGGGCGTGGTCACGCTGCGCAGGACGCTGCTGGCGTCCGTGTCGGCCCTGCTCCCGCTCACGCTCGGCGTGGGCGCGGGCATCGTGTTCTGGGACGCGCTCGTGACGATCCGGCCCGAGCTCAGCGGGACCGCGACCACGACGCCGTACCGTCCCGAGGCGTTCTGGCTGGCCGTGTTCGCGATCGCGTCCACGGCCCTGCTGGTCTGGTACGTGCCGCTACGCCGCCGGCTCGGCCCGTCCGCGCTCGCGCTGGGCATGCTGGTCTGGCCCGCCCTGCTGGGTGCCGCCCTGGGCGTGCTGTCGCCGGGATCGTCGCACGTGCTGACCTGGCCCGTCCTGGGGGCCGCGCTGGGCGCCCTGACCGCCCTGTACCTTCCCCCGCGGTGGCGCGTCGTGGCCCTGACCGCCGGTCTGCTCCCGGCCGCGCTCATCCTGGCGCCGGGCGCGTGGACCGCCCTGTCGATGGGACTGTCGTACGCGGGCTACGCCGTCATGCCGCAGGCGATCCTGTTCGGCGGTCTCGTCCTGCCGCTGGCCGAGATGATCTGGCCGCGCCGGCGTGCCCCGCTGGTCCCGCTGGCGGCGCTGGTCGTCTCGGTCGCCCTGGTGGGCGTGGGCCTGCAGCTCGAAAGGGTCGACAAGGACCACCCCAGGAAGACCAACCTGGGCTACGGGCTGGACGCCGACACCGGCAAGGCCGTCTGGGTGACCTCCACCTCACCCGACCGGTGGGCCCGCCGGTACGGCGGCGTGGCCACGGGCGCGCGGCCGTTCCCCGAGGTGTGGGAGACACCGGAGCTCATCGCCCCCGCGAAGGCCGCCCCGCTGCCGGCCCCTTCGCTGAAGGTGATCGAGGACACGACCGGGGCGGGGGTGCGGACCGTGCGCGTGCTGATCCGCTCCGAGCGCGGGGCCGCTCTGATCGGGTTGCGCGTGGCCGGTGACACGGCGAAGCCGCGCTCGCTGACCGTGGCGGGCCGTACCGTGCCGGAGGGCTCGTCGAGGGACCTGGGGGCGGGCTTCGTCTTCCACGCGCCCGGATCGCAGGGCGTCGAGGCGTCCCTGACCTTCGCCGCCGGAAAGGGGCCGATCCGGCTGCGGGTGACGGACGTCAGCTCGCTCCCCGGGGACATGGCCGGCCTTCCCGGGTACGTCCCGCCGCCACAGGAGCTGTTCCTCACCGACTCCAGGATCGCCGTCGCCAAGACCCACACCGTCCCCTGAGCGTGCGGGTCCCCGCCCCGGCGGGCGGGGACCCGCACGGCGCGCCTACAGGTCGAGGAGGTGCTCCAGGCCGACGGTGAGGCCGGGGAGCTCGCGGACGCGGCGCACGCCCAGGAGCACGCCCGGGGTGAACGACGAGCGGTTCATGGTGTCGTGGCGGATGGTGAGGATCTCGCCGTCGCCGCCCAGGATCACCTCCTGGTGGGCGATGAGCCCGGCCAGCCGCACCGCGTGCACGCGGACCCCGTCCACGTCGGCGCCGCGGGCCCCGTCCAGCTCGGTGCTGGTCGCGTCGGGCATCGGCGCCGAGCCTGCCTTGCGCCGGGCCTCGGCGACCAGTTCGGCCGTGCGGCGGGCGGTGCCGGAGGGTGCGTCGGCCTTGTTCGGGTGGTGCAGCTCGACGATCTCCGCGGACTCGAAGTAGCGGGCGGCCTGCTGGGCGAAGTGCATCATGAGCACGGCCGCGATGCCGAAGTTCGGGGCGATCAGCGCGTTGACCCCGGGGTGGGCGTCCAGCCAGCCCCGCACGGTCGCCAGCCGGCCGGCGTCGAAGCCGGTGGTGCCGACCACCGGGTGGACGCCGTGCGAGATGCACCATTCGAGGTTGTCCATGACGACGTCGGGGTGGGTGAAGTCGACCACCACCTCGGCACCCTCCAGGCGCTCGATCGGGTCGCCCTGGTCGACGGCCGCGACCAGCTCCAGATCGCCCGCCGCCTCGACGGCCTTGCACACTTCGACACCGACGCGCCCGCGGGCGCCGAGAACTCCGACCCTGATCACCGGGCCAATATACCGAAGGGCCCCGGACGGCGAACGGCCCGCGGCGGGGGCGAGCGCGACGGCACCCGGCAGGCCCCGGCCACCGCGAGAGAACCCCGGACGGCGGCCCGAGGCCGAGGCGCCGAAGGACCGGCCGGTCCGCCCACCGGGAAGGCTCCCGGACGGCGGACGGCCCCGGCGCGGGAGCGCCGGGGCCGCCTCATGGGGAACGAACCTCAGCCGGTCAGGACCGCGCCGAAGTCCTTGTCCTCGTCGTACGGGCCGATGACCGCGAGGGTCATCGGGCGGGTGAGCACGTCCTGGGCGACCTCGGTGAGCTGCTCCGGGGTCACCGCGTCGATCCTGGCGAGCAGGTCGTCGACCGACAGGAGCTCGTCGAAGACCAGCTCCCCCTTGCCGATCCTGGACATCCGGGAACCGGTGTCCTCCAGGCCGAGCACCAGGCCGCCGCGCATCTGGCCCTTGCCGCGGACGATCTCCTCCTCGGTGATGCCGTCGGCGAGCACCCGCTGCACCTCCTCGCGGCAGATCTTCAGCACGTCGTCGATCTTGGACGGCAGGCAGCCGACGTAGATGCCGAACTGGCCGGTGTCGGCCAGGGAGGAGGTGTAGGAGTAGGTCGAGTAGGCCAGGCCCCTCTTCTCCCTGATCTCCTGGAACAGGCGCGAGGACATGCCGCCGCCCAGGGCCGCGTTGAGCACGCCGAGCGCGAACCGGCGCTCGTCGGTGCGGGTCAGCGCGGTCGTGCCGAGGACCAGGTTGGCCTGCTCGGTCTGCCGGTGCACCACCCGCGTGCCCGACCGGCTCTCGACGCCGGGCCCGGTCAGCCTCGGCGGCACCGGCGAGGCCTCCCCGCCCAGGGCCCCGGCCCGCTCGTAGGCCGCCGCGACCAGGGCGACGACCCGCTCGTGGTCGACGTTCCCGGCCACCGACACCACCGTGTGGGTGGGCAGGTAGTAGCGCCGGTAGTACTCGGCGATCCGGTCCCGGGTGACCGCGGTGATGGACTCCACGGTGCCCAGGATGGGCCGGCCGACGGGCGTGTCGCCGTACAGCTCGGCGGAGAACTGCTCGTGCACCACGTCGGAGGGGTCGTCGTCGTGCATGGCGATCTCCTCCAGGATCACGCCACGCTCGGCCTCGACGTCCTCGGGGGTGATGATCGAGGAGGTCACCACGTCGGCGAGCACGTCGATCGCCACCCGCAGGTCCTCGTCGAGGACCCGCGCGTAGTAGCAGGTGTACTCCTTGGCGGTGAAGGCGTTGATCTCACCGCCGATCCCCTCGATGGCCGCGGAGATCTCCAGCGCGTCCCTGGTGGGCGTGCCCTTGAACAGCAGGTGCTCGAGGAAGTGGGAGGACCCCATGTGCTGGGGGGACTCGTCTCTCGATCCGATGCCGACCCACATGCCGACCGCGACGGAACGCACGGTCGGCATGGACTCGGTCACCACCCGCAGCCCACCGGGGAGGACGGTGCGCTTCACGACCCCGGCGCCGTCCCTGCCGGGGTGCAGAGTGGTGGTGATCACGAGTTGCGGTCTTCCCCTCCGCCGCCACCGTTGCGGTTGCCGCCACCGCCACCACTGCCACTGCTGCTGCGGGTACGGGTGCGGCGCGGCCGCTCCTCGCGGGGCCGGTCGTCACGCGACCGCTCCTCGCGGGGCGGGCGGCTCTCGCCGGACGCCTCGGCCGCGGGGGCCGCCGCCGGGGAGTCGTCGTCGCCGGAGTCGTCGTCGGTGTCGGCACCGGCCGTCGACTCCTTCTCGATGACCTCGACGGGCACCAGGGAGAGCTTGCCGCGCGCGTCGATCTCGGCGATCTCCACCTGGACCTTCTCGCCGACGTTCATGACGTCCTCGACGTTCTCGATGCGCTTGCCGCCGTGCAGCTTGCGGATCTGGGAGACGTGCAGGAGGCCGTCCTTGCCCGGCATGAGGGAGATGAAGGCACCGAAGGCGGCGATCTTGACGACCGTGCCCAGGTAGCGCTCGCCGACCTCCGGCATGTGCGGGTTCGCGATGGCGTTGATCGCCGACCTGGCCGCCTCGGCGGACGGGCCGTCGGTGGCACCGATGTAGATGGTGCCGTCGTCCTCCAGGGTGATCTCGGCGCCGGTGTCGTCCTGGATCTGGTTGATCATCTTGCCCTTCGGGCCGATGACCTCTCCGATCTTGTCCACCGGGATCTTGATCGTGATGATGCGCGGGGCCGTCGCGTTCATCTCCGCCGGGGAGTCGATGGCCTCCTGCATCACGTCGATGATCGCCAGCCGGGCGCCCTTGGCCTGCCTCAGCGCGGCCGAGAGCACCGAGGCGGGGATGCCGTCCAGCTTGGTGTCGAGCTGGAGCGCGGTGATGACGTCCTTGGTGCCGGCGACCTTGAAGTCCATGTCGCCCATGGCGTCCTCGGCACCGAGGATGTCGGTCAGTGTGACGTACTGGTCGCCCTCGTTGATCAGGCCCATCGCGATGCCCGCGACGATGCCCTTGAGCGGGACGCCCGCGTCCAGCAGCGACATCGTCGAGGCGCAGACCGAGCCCATCGAGGTCGAGCCGTTGGAGCTCAGCGCCTCGGAGACCTGGCGGATCGCGTACGGGAACTCCTCGCGCAGCGGCAGCACCGGCAGCAGCGCCCGCTCGGCGAGCGCGCCGTGGCCGATCTCGCGGCGCTTGGGCGAGCCCACCCGGCCGGTCTCACCGGTGGAGTACGGCGGGAAGTTGTAGTTGTGCATGTAGCGCTTGGTGCGCTCCGGGTTGAGCGTGTCGATCATCTGCTCCATCCGGAGCATGTTGAGCGTGGTGATGCCCAGGATCTGGGTCTCGCCGCGCTCGAACAGGGCCGAGCCGTGCACCCGGGGGACGATGTGGACCTCGGCGCTGAGCTGCCGGATGTCCTTGACGCCGCGGCCGTCGATGCGGACGCCCTCGGAGATGACCCGCTCGCGCATGAGCTTCTTGGTCAGCGACCGGAACGCCGCGGCGAGCTCCTTCTCGCGGCCCTCGAAGTCGGAGCCGGCCTTCTCCAGCAGCAGCGTCCTGACCCGGTCGATCTCGGTCTCGCGCTCCTGCTTGCCGGCGATGGTCAGCGCGGCGGCGAGCTCGCTCCTGACCGCGCCGTTCACGGCCTCCAGGGCGTCGTCCTGGTAGTCGAGGAAGAGCGGGTACTCGGCGGTCTCCT
This sequence comes from Streptosporangium longisporum, assembly GCF_039534895.1. NCBI lineage: Bacteria > Bacillati > Actinomycetota > Actinomycetes > Streptosporangiales > Streptosporangiaceae > Streptosporangium > Streptosporangium longisporum. The sequence continues at coordinate 228,400 of NZ_BAAAWD010000022.1, forward strand.
TGGCGGCGACCTTGGCGATCTTGGCCTGCGCCTCGCAGAGCACCTTGATGAACGGCTTGGCGGCCTCCAGGCCCTGGGCCACGGTCTCCTCGGTGGGGGCGACCGCGCCCTCGGCGACGAGCTTGAGCGTGTCGCGGGTGGACTCGGCCTCGACCATCATGATCGCGACGTCGCCGTCGTCCAGGACGCGGCCCGCCACCACCATGTCGAAGGTGGCGCTGCCCAGCTCGGTGTTGGTCGGGAAGGCGACCCACTGGCCCTCGATCAGGGCGACGCGCACGCCGCCGATCGGGCCGGAGAACGGCAGGCCCGCGAGCTGGGTGGACAGCGACGCGGCGTTGATCGCCACGACGTCGTACAGGTGCTCGGGGTGGAGCGCCATGACGGTGGCGACCACCTGGATCTCGTTGCGCAGGCCCTTGACGAACGAGGGACGCAACGGGCGGTCGATCAGGCGGCAGGTGAGGATGGCGTCCTCGGAGGGACGGCCCTCACGCCGGAAGAACGAGCCCGGGATGCGGCCCGCGGCGTACATCCGCTCCTCGACGTCCACCGTGAGGGGGAAGAAGTCGAGGTTCTCGCGGGGATTCTTGGACGCGGTGGTCGCGGACAGGACCATCGTGTCGTCGTCGAGGTAGACGACGGCGGAACCCGCCGCCTGGCGCGCGAGCCGCCCGGTCTCGAACCGGATGGTACGCGTGCCGAATGAGCCGTTGTCGATGACGGCTTCGCTGCTGTGGACACCCTCCACGGGGGACCTCCTTGGGATCGGTCGCCCGCGTCCGGCCAGACGCACGTGTCGCGCCTGGTTCGTCGTGTTGCCGGCTCCCCGTAGGTGCAGCGCCGGTCTTCGATCGAAGCGCCCGGTTCCGTATGGCTTCGCGCCATGATGACCGGGGGCCACTACCGAGGACCGGCCCTCCGACGCCGTGGGGCGCGCTTGCTTGCGGACGCGGGGCACTTTCTCGGCTATTCAGTTTGCTCACCGGGCCGGTGTCTTTCCTGCGCGACGCGCCGACGAACGGACCCGATGAGAGGGGGGAGCGGCGTGGACGCCGCTCCCCCGTCAGGCTATCGGCGCAGGCCGAGACGCTCGATGAGCGAACGGTAGCGCTGGATGTCCTTGCTCTGCAGGTACTTCAGCAGCCGGCGGCGGCGGCCGACGAGCAGCAGCAGGCCACGGCGGCTGTGGTGGTCGTGCTTGTGCACCTTCAGGTGCTCGGTGAGCTCGCTAATGCGCTTGCTCAGCAGCGCGATCTGCACCTCGGGGGAACCGGTGTCGGTCTCACCCTTGGCGTAGTCACCGATGATCTGCTTCTTTGCGGCGGTGTCGAGCGACACTTTTCTCCTTGAACCTCTGCGGGCACGCGCGATTTCCGGCTCCCCGAACGACCGTGCGTGCCTACAGTCGCCGTGGCGAGATCAGCGCCGGGGTGGCCATACCACCGGTCACAGAGCTGACATGCCAGGTTACCACCGGTTCCGATGCCCTCGCACATCCCGGCCGGGCCGGGCGGGAAGGGGGAGACGGCGGGGGACGAAAGGGAGGGGCCGGGTTCAGCTCGTCAGGTCCCGGACCCTCTCCACGTCGGCGTGGATCTGCTCGACGAGGGCCTCGATCGAGTCGAACCTGGTGTTGCCGCGCAGCCTGGGGCCGAAGTCCACGGCCATGTGCGCGCCGTAGAGATCCAGGTCGTCGCGGTCGAGCGCGTACGCCTCCACGGTGCGCGGCACGCCCTCGAAGGTCGGGTTGGTGCCCACCGAGATCGCCGCGGGCCAGCGCTCGCCGCCGTAGGCGGCCGGCAGGTTGCCGGTCGAGACGCCCTGCAGCCAGCCCGCGTAGACGCCGTCGGCCGGGATCGCGGTGAACTCCGGCGACTCCAGGTTGGCCGTGGGGAAGCCCAGCTGCCGGCCGCGCTGGTAGCCGCGGACGACCACCCCCTCGACCCGGTGGGGACGGCCGAGCGTCAGGGTGACCGCCTCCATGTCACCGGAGGCGATCTGCTCGCGGATCAGCGTGGAGGAGATCGTCTCCCCGTCGCTGACCAGCGGGACCCCCTCGGCCACGAAGTCGTACTTCTCGCCGAGGGTGCGCAGCGTCTCCACGTCGCCGGAGGCGTTGTGGCCGAAGCGGAAGTTCTCCCCCACCACGACCCCGGCCGCGTGCAGCCGGTCCACCAGCACGGTCTGGACGAACTCGTCCGGGGTCATCTGGGAGAACTCCAGCGTGAACGGCAGGACGCAGACCGCGTCCACGCCCAGCGCGGTGAGGAGCTCGGTGCGGTGCCTGGCCGTGGTGAGCCGCGGGGGGTGCGTGCCCGGCCGCACCACCTCCTCGGGGTGCGGGTCGAAGGTCACCACCACCGAGGGCAGCCCCAGATCGGCGGCCATCGCGACGGCACGCGCCACCATCTGCTGATGCCCGCGGTGCACGCCGTCGAAGACGCCGATCGTGATGACGGACCTGCCCCAGTCTTCGGGCACGTCGTCCAATCCGTGCCAGCCTCGCACCGCAGCCTCTTCCCCTTGTAGTTTCCCCGTGTAGCGGATCGACCCCTAAAGCCTGCCATGCTCACGGACCTCCTCCCCAATCGGGGAGGTCCTTGGCACCCGCGAACCCCGTCCCCACCGGGCCGGGACGGGACGTCACGGCACGAAGACCGCCAGCGACCTGGAGATCCCGCCGCGCTCCTCCGCCAGCGCCACCAGCGTGCCGTCGGGGGCGAAGACCCCGATCGGGCCCTGGCCCAGGCCCAGCGCGGGCAGCCTGCCGCCGTGCGCGATCGAGGCCGCCTCCTCGGCGGTCACGTCCCGGCGCGGGAAGGCCGCGGCGACCGCGTCGGCCATCGGCAGGATCACGCACTCGGCGGCGAGCCGCTCCAGGGTGCGGGCCGCCGGCAGGGCGTAGGGCCCCACCCGGGTACGGCGCAGCGCGGTCAGGTGGCCGCCGACCCCCAGTGCGGCCCCCAGGTCGCGGGCGAGCGCGCGGATGTAGGTGCCGCTGGAGCAGGAGACCGAGGCGTCGACGTCGACGAGGTCCCCGTGCCGGCGGATCGCGGTGATCTCGAACTCCGAGACGGTCACCGGCCGGGCGACGAGGGCGACCTCCTCCCCCGCCCGGGCCCGCTTGTAGGCCCGCTCGCCGTTCACCTTGATCGCGCTGACCTGCGGCGGGGTCTGCATGATCGGGCCGGTCAGGGCGGCGACACCCTTGCGGAGATCGGCCTCGTCGACCCCCGCGGCCGAGGCCGTGGCGACGGTCTCGCCCTCGGCGTCGTCGGTGTTGGTGGACTCGCCCAACCGGATGGTGGCGTCGTAGCCCTTCTCGGTGAGGGCGAGGTGGCCGAGCAGCCGGGTCGCCTTCTCCACGCCGACCACCAGCACCCCGGTGGCCATCGGGTCCAGGGTTCCGGCGTGGCCGACCTTGCGGGTGCCCGCGATGCCGCGGAGCTTGGCCACGACGTCGTGGGAGGTCCAGCCCGCGGGCTTGTCGACGATGATCAGCCCGCTCGGCGGGGGGGTGCGCTTGGCGCGAGCCGTGCTCGTGCTCATGGGAATCCTTAACAGGCGTGCCGACAGGGGTCTACAGCTGGGCCCGCAGGCCCGCGATCGTCTCCTCGACGGGCAGGTGGGAGGTGAAACCCGCGGCCTTGGCGTGCCCGCCGCCACCGAGCGCGGCGCAGACGCGCGAGACGTCGACCCCGCCCTTGGAGCGGGTGGAGACCTGCCAGGCGCCGTCGTCGTCCTCCTTGAGGATCGCGCTGACGTCGGCCGCGTCGGTGCGCCGGACCACGTCGATGATCCCCTCCAGCTCGTCGTACGACAGCCCGTGGGCCTCCCGGTCGGCCCGGGTGACGAACGTCCAGACCAGGCCGCCGCCCACCTCGGGCTCCAGCCTGGCGCGCTCCAGGGCCAGGCCGAGCACCCCCAGGTAACCGAACGGGGAACGGTCCCACACCTCGCGGGCGATCCGCTCGGGGTCGACGCCGGTGGCCAGCAGCCGGGCGGCCATGGCGTGCGCCTCGGGGGTGGTGGAGGAGTGCCGGAACGAGCCGGTGTCGGTGACGAGCCCGACGTACAGGCAGGTCGCGATGTCCCGCGACAGCGGCAGGCCGAGGCGGTGGATCAGTTCCTCGGCGAGCATCGCGGTGGCCGCGGCGCCGGGGTCGACCAGGTTGAGCGTGCCGAAGCCGGTGTTGGAGGGGTGGTGGTCGAGCACGATCAACCGGCCCGCCCTGGCGGTGCCGGCCGCCAGCGTGCCGAGGCGCTCGACGCTGGGGACGTCGAAGGTGATCATCACCTCGGGGGCGGCCGGGTAGCGCGCGGGGTCGACCAGCAGGTCCTGGCCGGGCAGGAAGCGCAGCAGCCTCGGCACGCTGAAGCGCCGGTCGCCGAAGGAGGCGACGACCCGCTTGCCGGCGGCGCGCAGCGCGAGCCCCACGGCCAGCGTGGAGCCGAGCGCGTCGCCGTCGGGCGAGATGTGGCAGGCGAGCGCGATCTCGTCGGCGGACGAGACGATCTCGACGGCCCGGTCCCAGTCGCGGCCGGACACCGGGCCGTCGTCGTGCGGGTGGTGCGTCACGTCGCGGAGTGTCCCGCGCGCTCGGAGGGCCCGGCGACATCGGCGGCGTCGGGGACGCCGGTGGCGTCGTCGTCGGCGCCGTCGAGGTCGTCGTCCTCGCCGTCCCTGTCCTCGGGCTTGCGGTAGGGGTCGGCGTCCCCGGCGTGCCGGGCGCCCTCGGCCCGCTTGGCGATCTCCACGTCCCTGGCCTTGGCCTCGGCGAGCAGGTCCTCCAGGTGGCGGGCGCTGTCGGGGAGCGGGTCATGGGTGAACGTCAGCGTCGGCGTGTGGCGCAGCCCGGTCTGGCGGCCCACCTCCGAGCGGATGAGCCCCTTGGCGCTCTCCAGCGCCGCGGCGGAGTCCGCCCGCTCGGCCTCGGAGCCGAAAACGGTGTAGAACACCGTGGCGTCGCTCAGGTCGTTGGTGATCCGCGTGTCGGTCACGGTCACGAACCCCAGCCTGGGGTCCTTGATCCGCCGCTCCAGCATCTCCGCGACGACCTGCTGGATCCGATCGGCGATCTTACGCGCGCGTGCGGCGTCCATAGCTCCCCCCTTCTCACGGGGAGACCGGGGCGAGGGGGATGCCCTCTCGCCGGCCGGCCGTCCCCGTATCTAGTCCTCGTCCTCGTTGTAGAGCCGGTGCCGGGCGGACAGCAGCTCGATCTCCGGATGAAAGGCGATCAGCCGCTCACAGTCGTCCAGCACGGCGCCGGCGTTGGCGGCGGTGGAGGAGACGACCGCGATCCCGATCTCGGTGCGGCGGTGCAGGTCGAGATGACCGGTCTCCGCGACGGCCACACCCGGGAACCGCCGTTGCACCTCGGCGACGATGGGACGTACCACCGAGCGCTTCTGCTTCAGCGAGTGGACGTCGCCGAGCAGGATGTCCAATGTCAGGGCACCTACGTACATGGTTGCTCACCGCCACGATCACCGTCGTGCCGCCGGGGGCGGGGGCCGCCCGCCGGTCGCGGACCCTTCTCGGGTCCGTGACCGGCCGGGCGGCCTTCCCGCCGTACCGATGGCATCAGGCGCGCGGCTTCTCCCGCATCTCGAAGGTCTCGATGACGTCATCGATCTTGATGTCGCTGTAGCCGACACCGATACCGCACTCGAACCCTTCGCGGACCTCGGTCGCGTCGTCCTTGAAACGGCGCAGCGAGGAGACGGTGAGGTTGTCGGAGATGACGACCCCGCCGCGGATGATCCGGGCCTTGCTGTTGCGGACGATGGTGCCCGAACGGACCAGCGAACCGGCGACGTTGCCGATCTTCGGCACCTTGAAGACCTCGCGGACCTCGGCGGTGCCCATCTGGACCTCTTCGAACTCCGGCTTGAGCATGCCCTTCAGGGCCGCCTCGATCTCCTCGATCGCCTGGTAGATGACCGAGTAGTACCGGATGTCGACGCCCTCGCGCTCGGCCAGGTCGCGCGCCCTGACCTCGGGGCGCACGTTGAAGCCGATGATGACGGCGTTGTCGTCGGCGACCGCCAGGTTGACGTCGTACTCGGTGATCGCACCGACGGCGCGGTGGAGCACCCGCAGGCGCACCTCGTCGCCGACGTCGATCTTGAGCAGCGCGTCCTCCAGGGCCTCCACGGAACCGGAGACGTCACCCTTGATGATGAGCTTGAGCTCGTCGATCTGGCCCTTCTCCATCTCGCTGAAGAGCTCTTCGAGGGTGCGGCGGCGGCCGGAGCGGGCCATGTCCGCGATGCGCTTGCGCGCGGCGCGCTGCTGGGCGATCTGACGCGCCATCCGGTCGTCGGTGACGACGATGAAGTTGTCACCGGCTCCCGGCACCGCGGTCAGGCCCAGGACCATCACCGGACGGGACGGGTCGGCCTCCAGGATCGCCTCGCCCTTGTCGTCGAGCATCGCCCGGACGCGGCCGAAGGCCTCGCCACAGACGATCGAGTCGCCGACGCGGAGCGTGCCGCGCTGGACCAGGACGGTCGCGACCGGGCCGCGGCCCTTGTCCAGGTGCGCCTCGATCGCGACGCCCTGGGCGTCCATCGTGGCGTTGGCCCGCAGGTCGAGCTCGGCGTCCGCGGTGAGCAGGATGGCCTCGAGCAGGTTCTCGATGCCGGTCCCGTTCTTGGCGGAGATGTCGACGAACATCGTGGTGCCGCCGTACTCCTCGGCGACGAGGCCGTACTCGGTGAGCTGGGCACGGACCTTGCCCGGGTCGGCGCCCTCCTTGTCCACCTTGTTGACCGCGACGACGATCGGCACGTCGGCCGCCTGGGCGTGGTTGAGCGCCTCGACGGTCTGCGGCTTCACGCCGTCGTCGGCCGCGACGACCAGGACGGCGATGTCGGTCACCTTGGCACCGCGGGCACGCATGGCGGTGAACGCCTCGTGGCCCGGGGTGTCGATGAAGGTGATCTTGCGGTCCTCACCCTCGTGCTCGGTGCCGATCTGGTAGGCACCGATGTGCTGGGTGATGCCACCGGCCTCCCGCGCCACCTCGTTGGTGTTGCGGATGGCGTCGAGCAGCTTGGTCTTGCCGTGGTCGACGTGACCCATGACGGTCACCACCGGCGGGCGCGCGACCAGGTCGGACTCGTCGCCCTCGTCCTCGCCGAACTCGATGTCGAAGGTCTCCAGCAGCTCGCGGTCCTCCTCCTCGGGGCTGACCACGAGGAGGTTGTAGTCGAGCTCGGCGGCGAGGAGCTGCAGCGTCTCCTCGTTGACCGACTGGGTCGCGGTCACCATCTCGCCCAGGTGCAGCATGATCTGCACCAGGGAGGCCGGGATCGCGCCGATCTTGTCGGCGAAGTCCGACAGCGAGGCGCCGCGCGACAGGCGGATCGTCTGCCCGTTGCCGCGGGGAGCCTGCACGCCACCGATCGCCGGGGCCTGCATGTTGTCGAACTCCTGGCGCCTCTGACGCTTGGACTTGCGACCGCGGGTCGGGCGTCCTCCCGGACGGCCGAACGCTCCCGCGGTGCCTCCACCGCGGCCACGGCCACCGCCACCGGGACGACCGGCGAAACCGCCGCCACCGCCACCGGGACCACCGGTTCCAGTGCCGGGACGGCCTGCGCCGCCACCGCCGCCCGGACGGCCGGCGAAACCGCCGCCACCGCCACCGGGACGACCGCCACCGCCGCCGGGACGGCCTGCGCCGCCACCGGGACGACCGGCACCCGCACCGCCGCCGGGACGGCCTGCGCCGCCACCGCCGCCGGGACCGGCGGGCCGGCCCTGGGGCATCATCATCGGGCTGGGACGCGGCCCACCCGGACGCGGGCCACCGGGACCACCGGAGCCGCCACCGGGACGCGGGCCGCCCGCACCGGGACCCGGACGCGGGCCACCGGTTCCGGGCGGGCCGGAACGGGCGCCGGGCGGACGGGGACCGGCGTTGTCGCGGTCCTGGCGAGGACCGCGGTCCTCACGGGGACCGGGACGCGGGCCCCTGTCGCCGGGGCCGCCGTCACGGCCGGGACCCCCGGGACCACCGGGGCCGCCCGGACGCGGCGGACGGGCCTGGCCCATGCCGCTGGCGTTGGACGAGAACGGGTTGTTACCGGGACGCGGGCCACGCGGGCCCGGACGCGGACCCGGCTTGGGGCCGGGACCCGCACCGGGAGCACCGGCACCGGGCCTGGGACCCGACGGCGCCCCACCGGGACCACCGGTGGGACGACCCTCCGGACGAGCCTCGGGGCGCGCGGCCGGACCGGGACGCGGAGCGGGCCGAGGGCCCGGCTTGGGACCGGGGCCGGAGGCCGCCGGACGGCCGGGCTCGGCACGGGGCGCCTCGAAACGCGGCGCCTGCACCTGCGGAGGCTGCTGCCTCGGCGGCGCGGGCGGAGCCGGAGGCTGCTGGGCCTCGGGCACGACCGGCGGCGCCTGCTGCGGCGCGGGCGCCGCGGGACGGGCCGGCGCCGGGCCAGGACGGGGACCCGGCCTGGGTGCCGGTCCCGGCTTGGGGATGGATGTCGACGCCGAAGGGGCGCCGTTGGGCTGGCCGTCACCCGGCCGAGGAGCCGCCTGAGGCGGCCTGGGGCCTCTGCCCCTGTCGGACGATCCCTTGCTGGGACCGCCCAGAGCTTCCGTGAGCCTGCGGACCACCGGCGCTTCGATGGTCGAGGACGCCGAACGCACGAACTCGCCCATCTCCTGGAGCTTGGCCATCACGACCTTGCTCTCCACACCGAACTCCTTGGCGAGCTCGTATACCCGGACCTTCGCCACTGCACTCCCTTGTCTCGGCCCGGGAGGCGGTGCCGCCGGACCGTCGTTACGTTGACGTACTCATCGCCGCATGCTCATCAGGCGCTCATAGCTATCTGACCAGCCCATCAAATCGGCGTTCTACATGACAGTCGGTAACCATCTCACCCGCATCCTTTCAGCCTGCTTGCCCTTCCAGGTGGCCGCGCAGCCGCGACAGGTCGAGCGGGACCGCGACGCGAAACGCGCGCGGAAACGCTCGGCGACGCTCTGCGAGTTCGAGACAGCTCAGGGTTGGATGCAGTGAAGCACCACGCCCCTGGAGCCGTCGTCGCAGGTCAGGGACGATAACGCCCTCGACCACCACCAGGCGGAGCAGCTCGGAGGAAACCGTGCGAACCCGGCACCCCACACACGTTCTCAGTGGGGCAGCCTGGCCACCATATTCCAGCTTACCGTGTGGACGCATCTGCGGAACCGGCCGCGTCCCCCGGCTGGGTGTCGGGACGGATGTCGATGCGCCAGCCGGTGAGGCGGGCGGCCAGCCGGGCGTTCTGCCCTTCCTTGCCGATGGCCAGGGAGAGCTGGTAGTCCGGCACGGTCACGCGCGCGGCGCGGCCGTCGAAGTCGATCACCTCTACATGGGTAACACGAGCCGGAGAAAGCGCATTCCCCACGAATTCCGCGGGATCCTCCGACCAGTCGATGATGTCGATCTTCTCGCCGTGCAACTCCGTCATCACGTTCCGTACCCGTGAGCCCATCGGGCCGATGCAGGCGCCCTTGGCGTTCACCCCGGGCCGCCGGGACCGGACCGCGAGCTTGGTGCGGTGGCCGGCCTCGCGCGCCACGGCCGCGATCTCGACGGTGCCGTCGGCGATCTCGGGCACCTCCAGCGCGAACAGCTTCTTCACCAGGCCCGGATGGGTGCGCGACAGGGTGACCGAGGGGCCCTTGTGGCCCTTCTTGACCTGCACCACGTAGCAGCGCAGCCGGTCGCCGTGCACGTACTCCTCGCCTGGGACCTGCTCGCTGTGCGGCAGCACGGCCTCGATCTTGCCCAGGTCGACCAGGACCACCCTGGGGTCCTTGCCCTGCTGGATGACCCCGGCCACCAGCTCGCCCTCGCGGCTGGCGAACTCGCCGAAGTTGATCTCGTCCTCGGCGTCGCGCAGCTGCTGCAGGATGACCTGCTTGGCGGTGGTCGCGGCGATGCGGCTGAAGTTGCCCGGGGTGTCGTCGAACTCCCTGAGCACCTCCCCGCTCTCGCCGTCGAGCTCGGCGGCGAAGATGGTCACGTGCCCGGACTTGCGGTCGAGCTCGGCCCGCGCCTTGGCGGCCGCGCCTTCGCTCCGGAAATACGCGATCAGCAGCGCGTCCTCGATCGCCTTGACGACCAGGTCGAAGGAGATGTCCTTCTCCCGCTCCAGGCTGCGCAGGACGCTCATGTCGATGTCCACGAGGCTTCCCCCTTAGCCCTCGTCGCCGTCTTCGCCGTCGTCTTCGGCGTCGTCGAGCCGGCGGAATTCCACCTGAACCCGTCCTCGGGTCAGGTCTTCATAGTCGATGCGGCGCGGTGCGCCGCCGACGTCCAGCTCCACGCCGGTCTCGTCGGTGGCGACGATCCGGCCCTCCGCCACGGTGCCGTCCTTCAGGTCGGCCTTGACCAGCCGCTTCACCGCGCGGCGCCAGTGGCGCGGCTCGGTGAGGGGGCGGTCGACCCCCGGAGAGGAGACCTCCAGCACGTACGGGGTGGCCCCCATCGCGTCGTCGGCGTCCAGCGCCGCGGAGACCGCGAGGCTGACCTCCGCGACGTCGTCGAGGCTGACGCCTCCGTCACGGTCGACGACGACGCGCAGCAGCCGCCGCTTGCCCGCCGGGGTGACCGTGACGTCCTCCAGGTCGAGCCCTTCGGCTTCGGCGACAGGTTCCAGAAGCTTCATCAGGCGGTCGCGGGATGTGGCGCTGCCCATGCCGACCTCCCATTGTCACGATCTCAGCCGGGCGGACCTCGCCCATGCGATTAACCAGCCTATCCACACCAGGGCGTAGAAACAGCGCCACTCGGTGTGGCGCAGCCGCCCGAGAAGCGAGGTGAGTGCCATTATTCCAATCTCCCGGCTGCCCGTACGATGCTAGGTGCCTCAGCCGCCGACACAGAAGCCGACAGAGAACCGGAGGTCGTCCGTGCGTTCCGTCTCCCGGCGCGTCCTGCTGCGGGGCGGCGCCCTGGGGGTGACCGTCGCGGTGACGGCGGGATGCGCGGCCGAGAAGGCCGCGGGGCCCGCGACCGGGAGGCCGGTGCCGCCCGATCCCGAGACGGTGCTGCTGCGGGAGCTGATCGCGGGCAAGGAACGGGCCGTGGCGCTGTACGCCTCGGCCGCCTCGGAGCGGCTGACGCCCTTCCGGCAGCGGCACGAGGCCCACCTGGCCGAGCTCCGCCGCCGCCTGCCACCCGCCGACCGGACGCCCCCGGCCGCTCCCTCCGCCGCCGCGTCGCCGCCGGGGGCGTCGCCCACGCCGTCCGGCGGCCCCGCCCGGGGCGGCAGGGCCTCGCTGCGGTCCCTGCGCGACTTGGAGCGCAAAGCCGCGGCCTCACGGGTCCGGCAGATCGCCGGGGCCTCGCCCCCGCTGGCCCAGCTGATCGCCTCCATGGGCGCCTGCGAGGCCGCGCACGCCGTGGCCCTGCCGAGGTCGCTGTGAGCGCGCCCCGCGGAGTGACCCGGAGTGACGGGAGGACGTCGTGAGGGCCGGTGCGTCCGGGACCGGCGCGTCCGGGGCGGGCGAGTCCGGGGCGGGCGCGGCGCGGCGGGCCGAGCGGGGGCTGGAGGCCGCCCTGGCGGCCGAGTACGCCGCCGTGTACGCCTACGGGGTCATCGCGGCCAGGACCACCGGCGGCCTGCGCGCCGCGACGACCGCGGCCTACAACGCCCACCGCGCCCGGCGTGACCGCCTCCGCTCCATGATCGTCGCCGCGGGGGGCACGCCCGCCGAGCCGAACGCGGCCTACGAGCTCCCGGTCACCCCCTCCACCGCGGCCCAGGCGGTGGAGCTGGCCGTGCTGGTCGAGCGGGGCGTGACCGGCGCCTACCTGGAGCTGGCGGCCTCCGCGGACACGGCCCTGCGCACGATGGCGGCGCTGGCCATGCAGGAGTGCGCCACCCGGTCCTACAGCCTCCGCCCGGAGATCGACGCGTTCCCCGGCATGCCGTCCGGACCCGGAGGCGCGTCCCCGTCGTCCCCGGTGCCCTCCGCACCCCCGGCGCCCCCTCCTGACCCCGTGGCGGCCCTCGCCCCTCCGATCAGCCGCCTTTCCGGAAAAAGCATGATTTCCGGTGACGGAGAGAAAGGCGCTGGTCAGCGCGGAGCGAAAGGGAGAACCGGCCCGTGACGGTCGCCGCGACGGCTTCCGGTCACGTTTGACCGGGGAATACCGGGTAGCTCAATCGTCGCGAACACGTCGAGGAGGAAACAATGGGCTGGGGATACCGAAAATCCATGAAGTTCGGTCCGTTCCGTCTTAACCTTTCGCGGAGTGGAGTGGGACACAGCGTCGGAGGCCGCGGTTTCCGGGTCACCAAGACGGCCGACGGACGGCGCACGCTCACCGTCAACCTGCCCGGCGGCTTCCACTGGCGCAAGACGCTGAGCGGCGGTTCCAAGCGCTGATCCGTCCTTGCGGGAACCCACGGCGGACGCGGGTCGTTCTCCTTACAGATCACGAGATCGAGGGGGAACAATGGGCTGGGGTTACAGGAAGTCGATCAAAGTCGGTCCCTTCCGGATCGACCTGTCCCCGCGAGGGGTGGGGCAGAGTTTCGGCAACCGCAGATTCCACGTCACGAGAACCCCTGACGGTCGCAAGTACGTGACCGTCAACCTGCCGGGCGGGTTCCACGTGGGCAAGACGATCGGTGGCCGTTCCCGCCATCACCACCATTACTGACGGGCCCGCGAACACCGCGGCCGGGCACGACAACGACCGCCCGGTACGCGAACGGGTCCGGCACACGAACGATTCGGCGCACCGACGCCGAAGGGGCGGCTCCCCGCGCGGGGAGCCGCCCCTTCGGCGTTCATATGCCGGATTTCCGGCCGCGGTCACGACGGGCCCGGGGCACACGGCCGGGCACGCGACCGGGCACGGGGGCGTGCCCACGCCCGCCCGTCCCCGGCCCGCGGGGTCACTCCTGGCAGGCCGCCACGACGCGGTCGACGGCCTCGGTGAGCGGGATCTCCTCCTTGACGCCGGTGGCGCGGTCGCGCAGCTCCACCACGCCCTGGGTCAGGCCGCGGCCGACGATCAGGATCGTCGGCATGCCGAGCAGCTCCGCGTCCTTGAACTTCACGCCCGGCGAGACACCGGCCCGGTCGTCCACCAGGACGCGCAGGCCGCGTCCCTGGAGCTCCTCGGCGATCTTGACGGCGGCCTCGACCTGGCCGTCCTTGCCGGTGCCGACGACGTGGACGTCGGCGGGGGCGATCTCACGCGGCCACAGCAGGCCGAGCTCGTCGTGGCGCTGCTCGACCAGCACGGCCACGGCCCGGGAGACGCCGATGCCGTAGGAGCCCGTGGTGATCCGGATCGGCTTGCCGTCGGGGCCGAGGGCGTCGAGCCTGGCGGCGTCGGCGTACTTGCGGCCGAGCTGGAAGATGTGGCCGATCTCGATGCCGCGGTCGATGGACAGGCCCGAGCCGCAGACCGGGCAGGCGTCGCCCTCGCGGACCTCGGCGGCCTCGATGGTGCCGTCGGCCGTGAAGTCACGGCCGGCGACGACGTCCGCGGCGTGCCTGCCGGGCTCGTTGGCGCCGGTCACCCAGGCGGTGCCGTCGACCACGCGGGGGTCGACCAGGTAGCGGATGCCGAGATCCTTCAGGACCTGCGGGCCGATGTAGCCGCGGACCAGGCCGGGGTGCCTGGCGAAGTCCTCGGCCTCGAAGATGGCAGGCTCGCCGGGGGCCAGGGAGGCCTCCAGCCGCTTGAAGTCGATCTCCCGGTCCCCGGGCACGCCGACGATCAGGGTCTCGGTCTTGCCGGAACCGGGGACGGTCACCTTGACCACGATGTTCTTGAGCGTCTGGGCGGCGGTGATGCCCAGGCCGTGGTGGGTGTTGACGTACTCGACCAGCGACTCGATGGTCGGGGTGCCGGGGGTGTCGAGCACCCGCATGGCGGGCCGGTCGGCCGCCCCGGCGTCCTCGGCGGCCGGTGCGGGGGTCACGACGGCCTCGGCGTTGGCCGCGTACCCGCACGCGTGGCAGGCCACGAAGGTGTCCTCACCGGTCTCGGCGGGGGCGAGGAACTCCTCGGAGGCCGACCCGCCCATCGCGCCGGAGGTGGCGAAGCAGATCTTGTACGTGATGCCGAGCCGGTCGAAGGTGGCGATGTAGGCCTCGCGGTGGCGCTCGTAGGAGCGCTTGAGGCCCTCGTCGTCGAGGTCGAAGGAGTAGGAGTCCTTCATGACGAACTCGCGGCCGCGCAGGATGCCGGCGCGGGGACGGGCCTCGTCGCGGTACTTCGTCTGGATCTGGTAGAGGGTCACCGGGTAGTCCTTGTAGGAGGAGTACTCCCCCTTGACCATGTCGGTGAACATCTCCTCGTGGGTGGGGCCGAGCAGGTAGTCGGCGCCCTTGCGGTCCTTGAGGCGGAAGAGCGTGTCGCCGTACTCGGTCCAGCGGCCGGTGGCCTCGTAGTACTCGCGGGGCAGCAGCGCGGGGAAGAGCACCTCCTGCCCGCCCATCCGGTCCATCTCCTCGCGCACGACGCGGGTGACGTTCTCCAGGACCCTCTTGCCGAGCGGCAGCCAGGAGTAGACGCCGGGCGCGACGCGGCGGACGTATCCGGCGCGGACGAGCAGCTTGTGGCTCGGGACTTCCGCGTCTGCCGGGTCGTCCCTCAGCGTTCGAAGAAACAGCGACGACATGCGCAGCAGCACGGCTACTCCTAGCTAGCGGGAATCGGTGTTCTACAGGCTATCGAGTACCGCAAGCCCATTGTCGGCGGTCGGCGGCATCCGGGCCCCTTCCCTGACCGCCAGGGGATCGTTGCGGGGCCGCGACGGAGCCGGGGCCGGGATCCACCGTGAAGGTCCGCTTCCGGGACGGGCTCCGGGGACCCGTCCGGCGGGACCGCGCCGGGAGCCGCCTCAGAGACCGGCCAGGAATCAGAGACCGGCCAGGAAGACGAAGTACGAGGCCCCGAGGACCAGCGCGACCGCACCGGAGCAGAACCGGTCGCAGCCACGGCCCAGGGAGAGGATCATCCCACCCACCAGGGCGGTCATGATCAGGGCGTCCCACGGCAGGAAGCCGGGGACGTGGTCCGCCGCGCCGGGCAGCGCCCTGTCGATGCCGCTGAGCAGGGCCAGCCCGGCCGCCCCGCCCGCCGCCAGGTCCCCCCAGCGGTCACGGCGTTTGGCGAGGTAGGACAGGACACCGATCGCCACGAGCTTGGCGATCATGAGGTTCACCGCGGTGCCGTCGCCTCCGAGGCTCATCGACCAGGTCCCCGAGCGGAAACCGGTGGCGAGCAGCAGCGACAGGATGGTCCCGAAGGTGGCCAGCATGCCGGACAGGACCGCCCACCCGAATCCGACCGCGGTCCGCCCGATGACGACGACGAGCAGGATGTAGGCGTAGGGGTTGTAAAGGGTGTGCACAACTTCGGGCCCGGAGAGCAGGAGGGCCCCGACGCCGCCGAGCAGCATCCCCGCGAAGAGCGAGAGGACGATGTGCCGGAGAATGAGGCGATCCCGGCGGTCCCCGGCCGCGAAGTCAAGGACGGAGTCATGTTCAACCAAAGCCACTGATCCCCCGATCATGTTTGCTCGTGGCCATGGGAAGTATATCTGACCTGCGGTAACACCTAAAGCAGGCCAAGTTTCACAAAGAAAGCGGACGCTTGGTCAAGTCGTCCTGGCGCCCCTTCCTCCCCGGACCTCTCCCCCGCGCGGTCAGGGCCTCGCGACGCCGTCCGCCGCCCGTCCACAGGGCGTCCGGGCGGGTGATCGCGGCGGGGGCTCGCCGCCCGTCACCGCCGGCGGGAAGATCGACGAGAACGCACTGCGCGCGAGGCTGGCAGCCCGGCCCCGCGGTGATACAGAATCGGACGGGGAATCGCGTTCATGACATCCAACGCCGAGGAGGCGATGTGTCACTGCGAGTCGCGATCATCGGGTCAGGGCCCGCCGGGATCTACACGGCCGAGGCGCTGATCAAACAGGCCGTCGTGCCCCTCGAGGTGGACGTGCTGGAACGGCTCCCCACGCCGTACGGGCTGGTGCGGTACGGCGTCGCCCCCGACCACACCTCGATCAAGTCGATCGCGGGGTACCTGCGCGGGGTGCTGGAGATGCCGCAGGTGCGCTTCCTCGGCGGCGTGGAGCTCGGCAAGGACGTCGACGTGGCCGACCTGCTCGACTGCTACGACGCCGTGGTCTACTGCACCGGCGCGATGCTGGACCGCAGGATGGGCATCCCCGGCGAGGACCTGCCCGGCAGCGTGGCCGCCACCGACTTCGTCAACTGGTACTGCGGCCACCCCGACATGCCCGCCGACCGGTTCGTCCTGGACAGCCCCGAGGTCGCGGTGATCGGCGTGGGCAACGTGGCGGTCGACGTGGTGCGCGTCCTGGCCAAGACCGCCGACGAGCTGCGCGCCACCGACGTCCCCGAGGACGTGCTGTCCCGGCTGGCGGCCAGCGAGGTGAAGGTCGTCCACATGATCGGCCGCCGCGGGCCCGAGCACGCCAAGTTCACCCTCAAGGAGCTGCGGGAGCTGGGCGAGCTGGCCAACGCCGACGTGCGGGTGCGGCGCGACGAGTGCGCCGCGGACGTCTCGGCGGCGTCCCGGCAGATCCGGGGGAACGTCGAGGTGCTGCAGGGCTGGGCCGGTCGCGCTCCGGCCGGCCGTCCCCGCCGGGTGGAGGTGCGGTTCTGGATGCGCCCGGTGGAGATCCTGGGCGACGGGCGGGTGGAGGCCCTCAGGCTGGAGCGGACCCGGCTGGTGGACGGCCGGGTGACCGGCACCGGCGAGTTCGAGACCCTTCCGGTGGGCATGGTGCTGCGCTCGGTCGGGTACCGCAGCGTCCCGCTGCCCGGCGTCCCCTTCTCCGAGACCACCATGACCGTGCCGAACGAGGCCGGGCGGGTCCGCGACCGCGAGTACGTCGCGGGCTGGCTCAAGCGCGGCCCGACCGGCGTGATCGGCACCAACAAGTCCGACGCCGCCGAGACGGTCCGCACCCTGCTGGCCGATCTGGCCGACCGCGAGCCGGTACGCCGCGCGGACCTGGACGACCTGCTGGCCGCGCGGGACGTCTCACCGGTCACCTACGAGCACTGGCTGGCCATCGAGGCCGCCGAGACCGCGCTGGCCAGGTCCCTCGACCGGGGCGAGCGGGTCAAGCTCCTCGGGCTCGCCGCCATGCGGACCGCCTACGGCCGGTGACCGTCGGTACGACCAGGAGGAGCACCAGCATGCGCGTCACGCTCGCCGACCCGTCCGCCCTTATCCCGGACTTCGAGCGGGTCCACCGCGAGCAGCGCGCGCTGTACCCGTACCGGCCCGCCGGGTGGCAGCCGGTGCACACCGTCTACGTCCCGGCCGACCGGTTCGGCGCCGGGACGGTGCGCGCCTGGGGTCAGGCCGCGCTGGAGCTGTTCCGGCGGCACCTGCCGCAGGGCGAGCTGGCGGCGATCCTCGGCCCGGTCGTCGATCCGGTCCTCGATGCGGCCATCGGCCCGGTGCCGGGCGGCGCCGCCGGGCCGTCCGCCGGGGACCTCGCCGGGGAGGTGCACGCGAGGGTGGCCGCCAAGCTGGGCCGCGAGCCCGTCGAGGACCTGCGCGTCGACTTCGAGGACGGCTACGGGGTGCGTCCCGGCGAGGAGGACGGCCACGTCTCGGCCGCCGCCGGGGCGATCGCGGCCATGGACGCGGACGGGACGCTCCCCCGCCGCTGGGGGCTCCGGGTGAAGTCGTTCGCCGACGGCGACCCGGTCCGCTCCCTGCGGACCCTGGACGGTCTCCTCACCGGTGTCATGGAGCGGGCCGGGCACCTACCGAAGGGGTTCACGGTCACCTTCCCCAAGGTCCTGATGAGGGCGTACCTGCACCAGTTCGCCGACTGCCTGGGGGCGCTGGAGGACGGGCTGGGCCTGGACCGGGGACGGTTGCGGTTCGAGATCCAGGTGGAGGCGCCGCAGACGGTACGGTTCCTCGACGCCGGGCTGGTCACCGCCCTGGACGGCAGGCTGGCCGCGGCGCACTTCGGCGTCTTCGACTACACCGCGAGCTGCGGGCTGCCCCCGCACGAGCAGCGGCTGGACCACCCCGCGTGCGACCACGCCCGGCACGTCATGCAGACCGTCTTCGCCGGGACCGGGGTGGAGCTGTCGGACGGCTCGCTGGCCGCGACCCCGGCCTCGGACGACGGCCCGGCGGTACGCGGGCTGTGGCGGCGCCACGCGCGGCTGGTCGGGCACTCCCTGGCGCACGGCTTCCCGCAGGGCTGGGACATGCACCCCTCCCACCTGGTCAGCCGGTACGCCGCGGTCTACGCCTTCCACCTGTCCCGCCACGGGGAGTACGCCCGCCGGGTACGGGCCTGGCAGGAGCGTCGCGACGCGGGTGGGGGCGTGATGGACGAGCCCGCCACGATCACGACGATGATCGCGGCCCTGCGCCGCGCCGACCTGGTCCTGGGCGACGTCCGGCCCTCCGGTCCTGGCGCGGGAGGGACGGATCCGGGCGCGGGAGGGACGGATCCGGGCGCGGGAGGGACGGAGGGTTAGTCGATCATGGCGCGCCACTCGCGGACCCGCCGGACCTCGACCGGGTCGGACCAGGAGGCCCGCACGGCGCTGCCGACGTGGAAGGCGCGCACGCCGTACTCCAGGAGCGTCCTGACGTAGCGCGGGCGGAGCCCGCCGCCCGCCATGATCAGCGGGCCGTCGCCGGCCTCGCACCGGGTCTTGATCGTCGACAGCCCGTACCCGATGCCGCCGGGGGCGCCCGCGGTGAGGACGGTGGCGAGGTTGGGCAGCAGGCGGACGGCCCGCCAGCTCGCCTGGGTGTCGGCCGCGTGGTCCACCGCCCGGTGGAAGGTCCACGGCAGCGGCGCCACCGCGTGGATGAGCGCCTCGGTGGCGGCCAGGTCGACCGCCCCCGACCCGTCCAGGAAACCGAACACGAACCCGGCCGCGCCCGCGTCCGCCAGGGCCCTGGCCTCACGGCTCAGGGCCTTCAGCGACTCGGGCGTGGCCAGGAACGAGGCCTCCCCGCGCAGCATGACCATCTGCGGCAGCGCGGACTCCTTGGCGATCGCCGCGACCGTCTCCGCCGCCGGGGTGAGACCGTCGGAGGCCATGTCCGCGACGACCTCCAGACGGTCGGCGCCGCCGGCTTCGGCCGCGACGGCGTCACGCACGTTGAGCGTGATCACCTCAAGCAAGGATCCGGTCATGAATGGAGGCTATCCGATGCCTTTGTCCTGTACCGCCCCGGTTCAGACGTGCTCGGGGACGGGTGCCCCGCGACGGTCCGAGAAGGGCAGCTCCAGACCGGACGCGCGACCACGCAGACCTCCCGGCCGCTGGAACAGGGCGCCGGACGCGCGGTGCGGCAGGTCGACCGTGCGGAGGTGCGTGAAACGCTGCCCCCGATAGTAGCCCTGCAGGCCCGGGTTGTCCTTGGAGCAGTCAAGCCGGAGCCATCTCTTTCCCAAGGACAGGACCCGCAGGCCCGCCCAGTCCAGGAGGGCCTCCCCGAGCCCCCTGCCGGAGTGGTCGCGCGCCACCGCCAGCTTGTGGACGTAGAGCGCCGCGCCCGGGTCGTCGGCGGGGGCCCAGAACTCGGGGTCGGCGTGACCGTCCAGCGCGAGGGTGGCGGCGGGCCCGTCCTGGCCCTCCAGCAGGTAGAGGGTCCCCGCGTCGATCAGCGGGGCGATGCGGCCGGCGGGGAAGCCCCCGGCGGGCCACTGCCGTACGCCACGGCGGTTCAGCCAGGCGGCGGTCTCGGCGAGGAGCGCGAGCACCCCGTCGAGGTCGCCGCCGGTGGCCCGGCGCAGCGTGAGCGGACGCGCGGTGGTGAGACCGGCGGTGTTCGAGTGCATGGTTCTTCCCTTCGTTGCGGTCGGTACACGAGATGACACGGAGCGTGCCCGTACGACGACGCACGGAGTCCGTGCCGGACCAGGCGGATGCCTAGGGACTCGGGGCGATCGGGGAGATCGCGGAGATCGCGCAGGGCGCGGGGCCCGGAGAGGCCGCTGGGGGTCCGGGGGCCGGAAAGGCCGTGGGGGGCTCGAAGGCCGGGGAGCGCGGGGAGCCCGGGGAGGCCAGGGAGCCCGGGAAGGCCGCGGGGGGTCCGGGAGGTCCGGGGGCCGGGGTGCCCGGGAAGGCGGGAGGCCGCGGGATCGTGAGGCGCGAGCGGGCCGCGGGAAGCGCCATGCGGTCCGGCGGGATCGCGGGGAGGGGGAGGAGCCCGGGGAGGGACGGGTGGTGTCCGGGCGCCCGTCGGACGCGGCCCGGTGGTCGCCCGCGTCGCGGGCGGAGCCAGGGCCGGCCCGTGCGGGCGGTCACGGAGACGTCAACGGCTTTCCAGCTCGTACCTGATCAGGTGCTTGTCCGCCGGCAGGACGGACATCGCCACCCGGACGGGGGTGTCCTCCTCGTCGTAGCCGACCCGGACGTAGACGACGACCGGCGTGCCCAGCTGGAGCTGGAGCCGCTCGGTCTCGGCGCTGTTGGGCATCCGCGCCCAGATGTCGTCCACCACCCGCACCTGCCGGTGGCCGAGCTCCTCGAGGACCTTGTTGGCCCCCCGCACGATGTCCCCGGGCCGGGCGATCTCCGAGCCGGCGACCAGCGTGAGCGGGAAGTAGGAGTCGTTGGTGTTGTACGGCTGGCCGTCCACGAAGCGCAGCCTGCGGCGGACCACGGCGAGCTCCTCGTCGGCGAGCTCCAGCCTGCTGGCGATCTCCTCGGGCGGCTCCACGATGGAGACCTCGATCTCCTGGCTGGGCACGCGCCCCTCCTGGGAGACGGCCCAGGCGAAGGCCTCCCGGTACTCCCCGTCCGCCCGGACCCGCTCGGGCCGGGGCTGCAACTCGCGCTGGGGGTGCATGAGCAGCGGGCGGCGTTCGCGCACCACGGTGCCCCGGCGCGGGGTGCGGGTGACCAGGCCCTCGTTCACCAGCTCGCCGAGGGCCAGCCGCACGGTGTTGCGGCTCACCTGGTGGGTGGTCATGAGTTCCGCCTCGGTCGGCAGCTGATCTCCCGGCCCGAGCGCACCGGAGTAGATGGTTCTCCGGAGGTCGGAGGCCACCAGTTGATACAGCGTTGACCGCGCCATTAAGTCCCCTTTGTGCCAACAAAACTAGACGATCTGGTTCTAGCGGGGAACAGCCCCTTGACCCAACCTCCCAAGACCCGCATCATCCAATCGTTGGTACAAATCCATCGAAAGGTCAGCGAGGGGGTGGAGGCCGATGCTGTCGGCCCGCACGGGTACGCCACATCTGCCCTTGCGCGATGCCCGCGAGGCGACGCGTCTCCTGCGCTACGCGTTGCACCGTCAGGGATTCACGCACACCTACCAGAGCAACGCCAGCGGCATGTCGGTGTTATCGGTACTGACCGAGCTGACCGTCTGGTGCAAGAACGGGATGTTCGTCTGGAACGAGGACGGCCACGAGTCGACCCATCCGGCGGACGACCCGGTGGGCGCGGCCCGGCTCATCTCACGGCACTACCGGTCCCCCGCACCCGGCGACGACCTCACGGAGGAGGAGGCGGACCAGGCGGTCCGCGCCTTCACCGCCACAGACTCCGCGCGCGACTAGCGGCCGAGGACCCCATCCCTCGCCGGGGTCCTCCGCCGCCGCGCCGGAGCGGAACGCGTCCTGGCGGGTCCCCCACGCCCGCCAGGGCGCGCTTCCCCTCACGGAGGCGCACCCGGCGGGCCCGGACCCGCCGGGACGCCTCTGCACCACCTCCCCGGCCACGCCGTCCCCGGCCGCGCGGACACGCGCTCATGTGCGTGAAGACCCCAGGCGTTCGCGAAGCACCGTCCCCGGCCACGCCGTCCCCGGCCGCGTGAACACACGGACGCACGGACACGCGGGCGGACGGACGACGCCGCGCACCCGTCCCCCCCGGTCCCGAAAGAACACGCGAGGCCGCGCCAGGGAAGACAATTGCCCCATGCGGTTCGAAATCCTGGGGACGACGCGGGTGTGGGACGACGACGGCGGCGAGGTCCGCGTCGGCGGACCCGCCCGGCGGGCGCTGCTGACCCTGCTGCTCGCCCGCGCCGGTGAGACCGTGCCGGCCGACCTCCTGGTGGACGACCTGTACGGCGAGCGGCAGCCGGGCGGGGCGGCGCACGCCCTGCAGTCGCAGGTGTCGCGCCTGCGCCAGGTGCTGGACGGGCATGCCGGGCATGCCGGGATCGAGGCGGTCCCGTCCGGCTACCGGCTCACCGTCGATCCCGGCGAGCTCGACGCCCGCCGTTTCGAGCTGCTGGCCGACGAGGGACGGGCCGCCCTGCGCGACGGCGACCCGGCGCGGGCCGCCGCGCTGCTGCGGGAGGGCCTGGAGCTGTGGCGGGGACCCGCGCTCGCCGACGCCGCGGACGCCTCCTCGGTGCGGGCCCTGGCCCTGCGGCTGGAGGAGCGCAGGCTCGGCGCCCTGGAGGACCGGATCGAGGCCGACCTGCGGCGGGGCGAGCACCGGGCCGCCGTCCCGGAGCTTCAGGAACTGACCGCCCTGCACCCGCTGCGGGAGCGGCTCCGCGGCCTGCTCATGCGGGCCCTGCAGGCGGGCGGCAGGCAGGCCGAGGCCCTGATCGTCTTCGAGGAGACGCGGCTGCTGCTGGCCGGCGAGCTCGGCGCCGACCCCTCCGCCGAGCTCGCGGACCTCCACGGCGAGCTGCTGCGGGGCGAGAGACCGTACGAACCGCCCGTCCCGCCGGCGCAGCTCACCAGCTTCGTGGGCCGCGCCGAGGACCTCGCCGAGGTCGCCGCGCGGCTTCGGACCGCGCGCCTGGTCACCCTTCTCGGCCCCGGCGGGGCCGGCAAGACCAGGCTGTCGATCGAGGTCGCGAGCGGGCTGCCGGACGTCTGCTTCGTCGAGCTGGCGGCGGTACGCGACGGGCGGCAGGTGCCGCATGTCCTGCTCGGCGCGCTCGGCCTGCGCGAGGGCGGGCTGCTCGCCCCGGCGGGCGCGGCCGAGCCCGCCGCCAGGCTGGTCGCGGCGCTGGCCGCAAGGCCGTCGCTGCTCGTCCTGGACAACTGCGAGCACGTCGTCGGGGCGGTCGCGGACCTGGTCGCCCGGCTGCTCGCCGGCTGCCCGCGGCTGCGCGTCCTGGCGACCAGCCGGGAGCCGCTCGGCATCACCGGCGAGAACCTGTGGCCGGTCCGGCCGCTCGGCCCCCTCCCGGCCGCGCGGCTGTTCACCGACCGGGTCTCGGCCGTACGGCCCGGTCTCGTCCTGGACGAGGCCGCGGCCGAGCACGTGCGGCGGATCTGCCTCGGTCTCGACGGGCTGCCGCTGGCCATCGAGCTGGCCGCCGCCAGGGCCCGCACGTACGAGCTCGCCGAGCTCGCCGCCCGCCTGGACGACCGGTTCCGCCTGCTGTCACGGGGCAGCCGTACGGCCGACGCCAGGCACCGCACGCTGCGCGCGGTCGTGGAGTGGAGCTGGGACCTGCTGTCGGAGCCCGAGAGGACGATGGCCAGGCGCCTGACGGTCTTCGCCGGAGGCGCGAGCGCCGCGACGGCGGCGCGGGTCTGCGGGGTGCCCGACGCCGAGGACCTGCTGGACTCCCTGGCCGACAGGTCGCTGGTGGAGGCCGGCGGCGGACGCTACCGGATGCTCGACACCATCCACGCGTACTGTGCCGAGCGGCTGGAGGAGGCCGGGGAGACCGAGGCGCTGCGGCGCGCGCACGCCGGGCACTTCCTGGCACTGGCGCGGGCCGCGGGCCCGCACCTGCTGCGCTCGGAGCAGCTCCGGTGGCTGGAGACGCTGGTCACCGAGCACGCCGACCTCCAGGCCGCGCTGCGCCGGGCCGTCGAGGCCGGGGAGTCCGGGATCGCCCTCGAACTGCTCGCCCGGCTGTCGCCGTACCTGTGGATGCGGGGCATGCGCGGCCTGGCGGCGGCACCGGCGGCGGCCCTGCTGGACCTGGTCGGCGACGACCCGCCCCCGGACCGCGGGGAGGAGTACGTGCTCTGCGCGCTGGCGGCGGCGTCCGGGGAGGCCGGCCGGCAGGCGTGGGAGCGTCACCGGGCGACGGCCGAGGCGATCGTGGCCGATCCCGCCCGGCCGCACCGCCACCCGATCGTCACCCTCCTCTGGCCGATGATCACTTCCGGGGCGGGGGACCCGAGCGCCGCCCTGTCGCTGATCGATCGCGGGCGGACGAGCGACGATCCCTGGGAGAGGGCCGTGACGCACCTGCTGTCGGGATACCCGCTGCTCGGCGCCGGGGAGATGGCGGCGGCCGAGGACGAGTTCACCTCGGCCGCCGAGGCCTTCCGCTCGCTGGGCGACCGGTGGGGGACATCGCTGGCCCTGGACGCGCTGGCCGGTCTGGCCGCCCTGAGCGGCGATCCCGGGAAGGCGATCGTCCTGACCGACGAGGCCCTCGTCCTGACCGAGCGGCTCGGCTCCGCCGAGGACGTCCCGGACATGCTCTGCAGCCGGGCCGACCACCACGTCCAGGCGGTGCGGATCGGGAAGGACCCGGCCGGCACCGGCCTGCGCAAGGCGCGCGCCGACTACGAGCGGGCCGCCGGGATCGCCCGTCACGCGGGCAGCCTCACCTACCTGGCCGCGGCGTTGCGCGGTCTCGGCGACATCGCGCGGCTGGAGGGCGACCTGGCCGGGGCGCGGGCGCTGTACGAGCAGGCCCTCGAACGGTTCGAGACGGGCTGGGTGAGGAGCGCGGGGAACCGGGCGGGCGCGCTCCTCGGGCTCGGCAGGATCGCCGAGGCCGCGGGCGACCTGGAGGAGGCCCGCGCCCTGCACCTGCGGGCGCTCGGGGTCGCGGTGGAGACGGGAGCGATCACCGAGGGCGCCCGGCCGGTCGAGGCCCTCGCGGGCATCGCCGTGCAGCAGGGCGACGCCCGGACCGCCGCGCTGCTGCTCGGCGCGGCCGTGGCCCTGCGCGGGATCGCCGTCGAGGACGACCCCGAGGTCTCCGGTACGGCCGCCGCCGCGCGGGCCGCGCTGGGCGGGACGCGGTACGACGACGCCCACCGTGAGGGCTCGCGGCTGCCGGGGGTGGACGCGCTCCGCCTGGCCGGTGTCCCCGAGGCGGTCGTCCGGGCGTCACCGATCGGCGGCCTGGCCGTCCGCGATCCGGTCGCGCCACGCTGACCGGCACCCGCACGAGCCCGCACCGGCCACCGGCTCACACCCGACGAGCGCCCGCACACCGGCTCACACCCGAAAAGCGCCCGCACACCGGCTCGCACACGGCCCGCACCCGCCCGCCGGCGCGCGGGCGCCGATGCCCGCTCACCGGTTCGCGGGCCGGCGTCGAGGGCGGTGAGCCGGCGGTGAGCGGGCGGTGAGCGCCCTTCGACACGCTCGTCCCATGCACACCACACCCCGCCCGAAGAGCCCGCAGAACCCGAAGAACCTCAAGAACACCGACATCCTGATCTCGGGGGCCGGCGTCGCCGGTCCGGCGCTGGCCTACTGGCTGCACCGCCACGGCTTCACCCCGACGGTCGTGGAGCGTGCCCCGGGCGTCCGCGACGGCGGGTACGCGGTCGACTTCCGTGGCGAGGCGCACCTCACAGTGCTCGACCGGATGGGAATCCTGGACGACATCCGGCGCGAGCAGACGCACATGGGCGCGATGACGTACGTCGACGAGACCGGCAGGAGACTCGCCGACATGCCCGCCGACGTCTTCAGCGGCGACCTGGAGATCCTGCGCGGCGACCTGGGACGCATCCTGTACGAGCACACCCGCGAGCACGTCGAGTACATCTTCGACGACTCCGTCACCGCGATCGACGACGACGGCACGAGCGTCCGGGTCACCTTCGAGCGGAGCGCACCGCGCACGTTCGACCTGGTCGTGGGGGCCGACGGCCTGCACTCCAACGTCCGGGCGCTGGTGTTCGGCCCCGAGGAGCGGTTCGTGAGGGAGATGGGCCTGTACTGCGCGATCTTCACCACCGCCAACCACCTGGACCTCGACCACACCGGCCTCGTCCACAACACCCCCGGCAAGCTCGTCGGCATGTACAGCGCACGGGGCAACACCGAGGCCAAGGCGACGTTCCACTTCGCCTCCCCCGAGCTGAGCTACGACCGCCGCGACGTCGAAGGGCAGAAGAGGATCCTCGCCGAGGCGTTCGCCGGGGTCGGCTGGGAGACGCCCCGGCTGCTGGAGGCGATGAAGGACGCCGGGGACTTCTACTTCGACTCGATCAGCCAGGTGCACATGGACACCTGGTCGCGGGGCCGGACGACGCTGCTCGGGGACGCGGCCTGCTGCGCCTCGCCGCTGTCGGGCATGGGCACCGGCCTGTCCATGATCGGCGCCTACGTCCTCGCCGGGGAGCTGGCCGCCGCCGGGGGCAACCACCGCGTGGGGTTCGCCCGCTACGAGGAGGCCGTGCGCGAGTACGCGAAGGGTTGCCAGAAGGCGGGAGAGGGGGTGGGGAAGTGGATGGTCCCCGACAGCCGGTTCATGGCCTGGTTCGTCAACCAGAACTACCGGCTCCTGCCCTACGTCCCCTGGAAGGGCCTGATCGCCAAGGGCATCCGGAAGACGGCGAACGCCATCACCCTGAAGGACTACGGGAGCCGGGACGTGCCGGCGGCCCCGGCCGGCACGCCCCGCTGATCCGCGGTGCCGTTCCCGCCGTCGGATGAGGCCGCCGTCAGATGAGGCCGCCGTCAGATGAGGCCGCCGTCGGCGCGGACGTTCTGGCCGGTCAGCCAGCGGCCGTCCGGACCCGCCAGGAAGGCCACGACGTCGGCGATGTCCGAGGGGGTGCCCAGCCGGCCGAGCGGGGTCATCGCGGCCATCTGGCCCAGCACCTTCTCGGGGTTGCTGGAGCGCAGCAGGTCGGTGTCGGTGGCGCCCGGGGAGACCGTGTTGACGGTGATGCCCCGCCCGCCCAGCTCGCGGGCCGCGACCGCGGTGAGCTGTTCCAGGGCGCCCTTGCTCGCCACGTAGGAGGCGCTGCCCGGAGCGGCCCTGACCGTGTTGACGGTGGAGATGTTGACGATGCGCCCGCCGTCGCGCATGTGCCGGGCGGCGTGGCGGATGGTCAGGAAGGGCGCCTTGGCGTTGACCGTCATGGCGTGGTCGTACTGCTCCTCGGTGGTCTCGGCGAGGGGGGTCGGCGGGAGGTACGGCGCGGCGTTGTTGACCAGGATGTCCAGGCCGCCGAGGAGTTCCCCCGCGGTCCCCATCAGCCGCTCGGCGGCGCCCGGCTCGGCGAGGTCGACCTGGACGGCGCGGGCACTGCCGCCCGCCTCCTTGACCGTCCGCTCCACGTCGGCCGCGGCCGCGGCGTCGCTCGCGTACCCGAAGACCACGTCCGCCCCGTCGCGGGCGAGACGCTCCACGATCGCCCGGCCGATGCCCCGGGACCCCCCGGTGACCACGGCCGCCTTGCCCTGCAGCACCGCCATGCCCGCCTCCACAGCCTCCACGGTCTCCGCGGCCTCGCCGACCTCGGCGACCGGCCGCACGGTCCTTGCGCCTTCGACCCTATGATCGCCGGGCGCGGTTGTCGACGCCCCGGCGGACGCGCCCGGATCCGCGGCACGGGGCCCTCGCCCTGGCACGTTCCACATTCGTGACGCGCCGGGACTGGCACGGGCCCGGTCCCACCGCCTACGGTGCGCACCATGAACACCGATGGGCGCTCGGCGCACATTCTCGACGTCCTGGTCACCGAGTTCGGCGACTCCATGAGGCGCGACCCGGCCGCCTTCCGGCGCAAGTTCCGCAAGATGGCCGCCTCCCCCTTCGCCTTCTACCGGGGCAGCGCCGCCCTGTTCTACGCGGACATGACCGGCGCGTTCGCCGACGACGCCTTCCTGGACGGGCCGACCCGCCGGGTCTGGATCCACGGCGACCTGCACGCGGAGAACTTCGGCACGTACATGAACGCCTCGGGCGTGCTGGTCTTCAACGTCAACGACTTCGACGAGGCCTACGTCGGCCCCTACATCTGGGACCTGCGGCGGTTCGTGGCCAGCGTCGCGCTCATCGGGTACGCCAAGGCGCTGTCGGACGAGGTCATCACCGGCCTGGTGACCGGCTTCGCCGCCTCCTACCTCGCCGAGCTGACCGCCGTCTCGCACGGCGGGGACGACGCCATCGGCTCGCTGACCCTGGACACCACGACCGGCGTGCTCCACCGGGTGCTGCAGCACGCCCGGCTGCACACCCGGGTGGCGCTGCTGGACCTGGAGACCACCGTCGAGAACTTCGACCGCAGGTTCGCCGTGATGGACGGCCGCTACCCGGTGGACGCCGACACCCGCCGGGCCGTGGAGGCGGCCTTCCTGGACTACCTGACGACGCTGCCGGCCACCTCGGAGATCGAGCACAGGATCAAGGACTTCGCGCTCCGCACCGGTGTGGGGATCGGCTCGGCCGGGCTGCCGTCGTACAACATGCTGCTGGAGGGCCACACCCAGGCGCTGGAGAACGACGTCATCCTCTACATGAAGCAGGCGCAGGTCCCGGCCGTGGCGCGGCACATCGCCGACGAGAAGGTGCACGGCCACTTCGAGCACCAGGGCCACCGCACCGCCGAGTCGCAGCGGGCCCTGCAGGCGTACGCCGACCCCTGGCTCGGCTACACCACGCTGAACGGCGTCGGCCAGCTCGTCGCCGAGGTCTCCCCGTACTCGGCCGACCTGGACTGGGGGGACGTCAACGAGCCCGACGAGCTCGCCTCGGTGATCGGCGACCTGGGCCGGGCGGTGGCCCGGATGCACTCGGTGGCCGACGACGAGTCCAGCCACGACCTGGTCGACTTCTCCACCGAGGACGCGATCGTGGCCGTGATCGGCGGCGACGCCGAGGGGTTCACCCGCACGCTCGTCGACTTCGCGCACGCCTACGGGGCGCGGGCCAGGGCCGACCACGGGCTCTTCGTCGACCTGTTCAGGAACGGTCGTCTGCCCGGCCTGTGAGCATGGTGGCCTCGGCGTGGTGGCAGGCCACGTGGGCGCCGGGCGAGGACGGCAGGACCGGCAGCGGCCGGGACACGCAGAGCCCGTCGACCCCCGCCGCGGCCGCCGCGCCCGACGCCAGCACCTGGCAGCGCGGGTGGAAGCGGCAGCCCGGCGGGACGCGGGTCGCGTCCGGCGGCTCCCCGCCGAGCACCACCGGTGCCGGCGAGTCCGGCAGGACCGACAGCAGCGCCCGGGTGTAGGGGTGCGACGGCGCGGTGAGGACGTGCTCCACGGGCCCCGACTCGACGATCCTGCCCAGGTACATCACGGCCACCCGGTCGGCGATGTTCCAGGCCAGCCCGAGGTCGTGGGTGACGACCAGGGCGGACAGCCCCAGCTCGGCGCGCAGGCGCAGCAGCAGGGCGAGGATCTCGCCGCGCACCGAGGCGTCCAGCGAGGCCACCGGCTCGTCGGCGACCAGCACCCTGGGCTCCAGCGCCAGCGCCCCGGCGATGACGACGCGCTGGCGCTGCCCGCCCGACAGCTCGTGCGGGTGGCGGCCGAAGAACCGTTCGGGGGGACGCAGCCCGGCCCGCGACAGCGCCGACGCGACCCGCTCGCCCTCGTCGGGCAGGCGGTGGATGCGCGGCCCCTCGGCCACCGCCTCGTAGACGGTGTGCCGGGGGTTGAGCGCCCCGGTGGGATCCTGGAGCACGAGCTGCACCTCGCGCCGGTAGGCCTTCAGGGCCCGCGAGGAGTAGGCCAGCGGGGTGCCGCCGTAGCGGACCGAGCCGGAGACGGGCCGCTCCAGGCCGAGCAGGGTGCGGGCCAGCGTCGTCTTGCCGCAGCCGGACTCGCCGACCAGCGCGACGATCTCCCCCTCGGCCACGGAGAGGTTGACCCCGTCCACCGCGCGCGCCCGGCGCCCGCGCGAGACGAACTCCACGCGCAGGTCCCGCGCCTCCAGCAGGGTCATCGGGCCTCCTCGCCGACGTGTACGCAGGCCGCGACGTGCGGCGGGCCGGGGACCTGCGCGGTCAGCGATCGGAGCTCGACCGGTTCCGACGCGCACGAGGCCAGCGCGACCGGGCAGCGGGGATGGAAGGAGCACCCGGCGGGCAGGTGCGCCGGGTCGGGCGGGTCGCCGCCCAGCCCGCGGGGCGCCCTGCGGGAGGCGGTGTCGCCGACGACGGGGAACGCCTCGGCCAGTGCCCGGCCGTAGGGGTGCGCGGCGTCGCGGAAGACCTGCCGCGCCGGGCCCGACTCGACCACGCGTCCCGCGTACATGATCGCCAGCCGGTCGCACGTCGCCGCCAGCACCGACAGGTCGTGAGAGATCATCATCAGGCCGATGCCGTGCTCGGCGACGAGCGAGCGGATCAGCGTGAGCACCTGCGCCTGGATCATCACGTCCAGGGCGGTGGTCGGCTCGTCGGCGACGATCAGGCGCGGCGAGCAGGCGAGCGCCATGGCGATCATCACGCGCTGGCGCTGCCCCCCGGACAGCTCGTGCGGGTAGCCGCGCGCCCGCCAGGCGGGCAGGCCGACCTGTTCCAGCAGCTCCGCCGTCCTGCGCCGAGCCCCGTCCCGGGTCGCCGCGCCGTGCACGAGCAGCGGCTCGGCGATCTGGTCCCCGATCCGCCGCACCGGGTTCAGCGCGTGCTGGGCACCCTGGAAGACCACCGAGGCCGACGCCCACCGGACGGCGCGCAGCCGTCCCCAGCTCATGCCGAGCACGTCCTCGCCCTCCAGCAGGATCCGCCCGGACACCCGCGCGTCCCGGGGCAGCAGCCGCAGCAGGGACATGGCCAGCGTCGACTTGCCCGACCCCGACTCCCCGGCCACGCCGAGCGCCTCACCGGCCTCCAGCCCGAGCGAGACGCCCCGTACGGCGGGCACGTCCCCGGCCGTCCCCCGGTAGGTCACCGACACGTCGTGCAGTTCGAGCAGGCTCACCGGGCCACCCCCCGCAGCCGCGGGTTGAGCACGGCCTCCAGGGCACGCCCGCACAGGGTGAAGGCCAGCACCACCGCGACGATGCACAGGCCCGGCGGCAGCACGTACCACCAGGCGCCGGAGGTGGCCGCCCCCCAGTCGTAGGAGCCGCGCAGCATGCCGCCCCAGGAGACCTGGCCCGAGCCCGCGCCCAGGAAGGCCAGGGTGGACTCGGCGACGATGGCGCCGGCCACCGTCAGGGTGGTGTTGGCCAGCACCAGCGGGGCGACGTTCGGCAGCACGTGCCGGGTCATGACGTGCCAGTGCCCGGCCCCCAGGGCCCTGGACCTCTCGATGTACGGTCTGGCCTCGACCGCCAGCGTCTGGGCCCGGATCAGCCGCGCCGTGGAGGCCCAGGAGGTCACCCCGATCGCCAGGACGATCGTGGACGCGCCGCCGCCGAGGACGGCCGCGAGCACCATGGCCAGGACCAGCGAGGGGAGCACCAGGAACCAGTCGGTGACGCGCATCAGCACGGCCCCCACCGGGCCGCGGAAGTGTCCGGCGGCGATCCCGAAGACCGTGCCGATCACCATGCTGAGCAGGGCGGACATGAACCCGATGAGCAGCGAGACCCGCGAGCCCCACAGCAGCATGAGCAGGACCGAGCGGCCCGACTCGTCGGTGCCCAGCGGGAACTCCGCGCTCGGCGGCGCCATCGCGGTGCCCGTGGCCCCGGTGACGTCCATCCCCGCCGCGTCGGTGACCAGCGGTGTCACCAGGGCCGCCGTGACGGCCGCCAGCAGGATCGCCGCCCCGTACAGCCCGGACCGGTTCGCGGCGTACGCGCGGCAGAACCGGGCCAGGGCGGCGCGGCGGCGGGTACGGGCGACGCCGCGCCGGGTCACCGTGCCGGACGGGCCTGTCGCATCCGCTCTCATGCCGACCTCACCCTCGGGTCCAGGACGTGGTAGGCCACGTCGGCCAGCGTGTTCATGACGATCACCGCGACGCAGACGAGCATGAAGGTGCCCTGCATGACCGCGTAGTCGGGTCCCTTGATGGCCTCGACGAACAGCAGGCCCAGACCGGGCCAGGAGTAGACGAACTCCACCGAGACCGCGCCGCTCACCACGAACCCGATCTGCATGAAGACCAGCGTCACCGTGGGCAGCAGCGCGTTCGGCACGGCGTGGCGGCGCCGGACGTCGTCGTCGCGCAGTCCCTTGGCGCGGGCCGTGGTCACGTAGTCCTGGCCGATCTCCTCCAGCAGCGACGACCGCATGACCAGCAGGTACTGCGCGTAGACCACGGCGACCAGGGTGAGGCAGGGCAGCACCAGGTGGTGGGCGACGTGCAGCAGGTACATCGGCCCGCCGGGCGCGTCGACGTCCTGCATGCCCCGGGTCGGGAACAGGCCGGGCAGCGGGCCCGCCCCCGCGGCGAAGACCATGAGCAGCAGCAGTCCCAGCCAGAAGGTCGGCACCGACCACAGGGTCAGCGCGGTCGCGGTGGAGAAGCGGTCGAACCGGCCGCCGTGCCGCCAGGCGGCCCTGGTGCCCTGCCACATGCCCAGGCTCACCGCGACGGCCAGCCCGGTGCCCACCAGCAGCAGCGTGGGACCCATCCGCTCGCCGATCAGCTCGGTGACCGGCCGCCGGTACTCGTACGAGGTGCCCAGGTCCAGCCGCAGGGTGCGCAGCACGAAGTCGAGGAACTGCTCGCCCAGCGGCCGGTCCAGCCCCATCCGGCGGCGGAGCAGGTCGAGCTGCTCGGGGGTGACCGGCACGTCGCGGGTGTAGGCGATGGTGGGGTCGCCGGGGATCAGGCGGAACAGGAAGAAGGTGGCGACGATCACCAGCGCGATGCTGAGCAGCGCCCCGCCGATCTTGACCAGCGCGTAGCGCGCCAGCCTCCGGCGGCCGTCCTTCCCGTCATGTCTTTCCTGTTCGCCTTGTCGGTCCTGTTCGTCGGAGCCGCTGCCCCACTGTCGCGCGAGGGTGCGCGGGCAGGCCCACGCCGGGGTTCGCGACGGGGTCCGCGGCGAGGGGGTCGGGATTCGCACGGGCGTCACTCGCGGTCGTCGGCGCGGGCGCGGCGGCGCCTGGCGAGCAGGACTCCCCCGGCGCCGAGGGCCAGCGCGGCGATCGCCGCCACGGCCACGGCGGTACCGGTGCCCGTGCCGCTCCCCGCGGGGGCCGCGGGACGCTCCACCGCCCGCAGGGAGTAGACCGGCCAGTAGCCGCTGGCGCCGTACAGCAGGCCCCTGTCCTTGGGGAGGGGGGTGATGGAGGCGATCCTGTCCCTGCGGTAGCCCTCCAGGTTGTTGGGGTAGTAGAGCGCGATGACCGGGGCCTCGGTGTAGAGGCGCCGCTGCATCCGTTTGATCAGTCTCACGCGTTCGGCCCGGTCGAGCTCGGCCAGCTGTGCCCTGTACAGCCGCTCGAACTCGTCGTCGCAGAAGAACGACTCGGTGCCGCCGCCCTGGCCGCTCGCGGTGGGCCTGCGGCCGCACAGGTGGGTGGCCAGCACCTCCTCCGGATCCGGGTTGACCGACCAGCCGCTGATCGCGATGTCGTACAGTGCCGTGCTCCCGGTCTCCTCGGTGTACCTGTTGGCGTCGATCCTGCGGACGGTCAGCAGGATGCCGATGTCGCGGAGCCAGCCGGTCAGGTACTGGGCGATCTTCTCCTCGACGGGCTCCTCGGTGCGGACGCTGAAGCGCATCTCCAGCCTGCGCCCGCCACCGGGCATGGTCCTGATCCCGTCGGCCCCCCTGGCGTACCCGGCCTCGTCGAGGATGCGCCCGGCCTCGGCCGGGTCGAAGGTGACGGCGTCGTCGCCCTCGGCCCGCCAGAAGAACTCCCGGTACATCGGCGGGACGATCGAGCCGTCGGCCGGTACGGCCAGCCCGTTCTGCACCTGCCGGACGAGGGCCTGCTTGTCGATCGCGTGGTGGACGGCCCGGCGCACCCGGGCGTCCTTGAGGGCGGGGTGGCCGTCGCCGATCGGCTCGCCGCCGGAGGTCTCGGCCCCCGGGTTGAGCTGCAGGTAGGCGGCCCGGCGGCCGGGGGTGTTCCACTGCACGATGTCGGGGTGGCCGGTGAGGGCCTGGAACTGCGGGGGCGCCAGCCTGCCGATCCAGTCGATGTCGCCCTTCTTCAGACCGGCGAGCGCCGCCTCGGGGTTCTCGTAGAAGACGACGTGCAGCTCGTCGATCGCGGGGGCGCCGCGCCAGTACGACGGGTTGGCCCTCAGCTTCACGTACGCGTTCTTCCGGTGCTCGACGGGGATGTAAGGGCCGTTGCCGACGGCCGGGTAGGTCTCGTTCTCGAACGTGCCGACGTCGCCGACACCCTCCCAGACGTGCCTGGGCATGATCGGGATCGGCAGCTCCAGCATGGACGCCTGCGGCTTCCCGGTCCTGATGACCAGGGTCCGGTCGTCGGCCGCGGTGACGGTGTCGAAGTTCTCCACGGCGGGGCCGTTCGCCGTCTTGGCCGCGTCGTCGGTCATGATCTTGTTGAAGGTCCACGCGGCGTCGTGGGCGGTGACGGGCCGCCCGTCCGACCAGGTGGCGCCGGCGCGCATGGTGAACGTCCAGGTCAGCCGGTCCGCCGAGGTCTTCCACGACTCGGCCAGGTCGGGGGCGGGGGCGAGGGTCGCGGGGTCGGGCATGGTGAGCTGGCCGTAGGTCCAGCGGTGGATCGCCGTGGAGATCAGCCTGACCGCCAGGAACGGGTTCATCGAGTCCACGCTCTGGGTGGCGCCCATCCGGACGACCCTCCTGGCCGGCGCGGGTGCCGGGGTCCTCCGGCCGGTCGCCCCGTCCCGTTCGGCCCGCTCGGCTCGATCGGCCCGGTCGGCCAACCCCGCGGTCCGGTCGCCTCCCGCCGCCCCGGCCTTCTTCGCCGTCGTGACGGTCGTCGCCGTCTCCGAGGCCACGGTCCGGCCGGTCACCTCCCGGTCGGCGGCCGGCGCCTCCCGGGGATGCGCGGCCGAGGCGTGGGCGGGGACCGGCGCCTGGATCGGCGGGAGGATCGACACCGCGAGCGCCAGACCCAGTGCCGCCACCCGCGCACCCGTTCCGGCCATGGTGTGCCTCGCCTTCGCGTCGATGATCCCTGACAACGAAGGCACACCATCCGAACAGCTCCTGTCAATGAGCGTTGGAAGATTGTTTCATTCTATTTTTATTCTCCGGCTTTATTTTTCAGGACGTTTCTCCCGTACCGGCACGAAGGTCGGGAAAAGCCGGTCCCGTCAGGAACCGACCGGTCGGTATGGACGGGGTCGCGGGGCGTGCGGCATGCTACCGAACATGACTCTGTTCTCCGTGGAAGGCAAGACCGTCGTCGTCACCGGCGGCTCCCGTGGAATCGGCCGGATGATCGCGGCCGGGTTCGTCGACGCGGGGGCCACGGTGTACATCTCCTCCCGCAAGGCGGCCGAGGTCGAGAAGACCGCCGCCGAACTGGGATGCGTCGCCGTACCGGCCGACCTGTCCACCGAGGACGGGGCGTCCGCGCTGTTCGAGGCGGTCTCCGGGCGCGAGTCCCGCCTGGACGTGCTGGTCAACAATGCCGGGGCGACCTGGGGGGCACCGCTGGAGGAGTACCCCGGGCAGGCGTTCGACAAGCTCTGGGGGATCAACGTCAAGGGCGTGTTCCACCTGACCCAGCGGTTCCTGCCGATGCTGCGCGCCGCGGCGACCCCGCAGGACCCGGCCAGAGTGATCAACATCGGCTCGGTGGACGGCATCCGGGTGCCCTCGATGGAGAACTACGCCTACTCGGCCGCCAAGGCCGCCGTGCACATGCTCACCCGCCACCTGTCCCAGCGGCTCGCCAAGGAGTCGATCACGGTCAACGCGATCGCGCCGGGGCCGTTCGAGTCGAAGATGATGGCGTTCGCCCTCGACGACCCGGCGATGCGCGCGGCCGTGGCGTCCCATGTCCCGCTGGGCCGGATCGGCAGCCCCGAGGACATGGCGGGCACCGCGATCTTCCTGTCCTCACGGGCGGGCGCCTACCTGACCGGGGCCGTGATCCCGGTGGACGGCGGCATCTCCGGCCACGCGTAGCCGCAGGCAGGTCACGCACGGGCCGGCCCTTGCCCGCGTACCACCCGTAACACGAGCGTAAAACTTTTACCTTGCCGTGCCCCTTTTCAGGTGTCAGCTTTACCTCATGCTGAAGCGTTTCACGGTGGTGGCGACGGCCGTCCTGGCCGTCGCCACCACCCTCCCCTCAGGGGCCGCCCACGCGGATCCCACCCCCGCCGCACCCCCCGCGCCCGCCTGCGACGCCACCGGGACTCCCCCCGCCTATCACGGCAGGGTCCCCACCCCCAGGAGCGTGCTCGGCTTCGACCTCGGCGAGCGCGAGGTCACCTCGGCCGAGTCCGACACCCTGCTCGGCGCGATCGACAGGGCCAGTGACCGGGTCGTCTCCGGCACCCTGGCCACCAGCTCCGAGGGGCGCCCCCTGAAGTACGCCGTCGTCGGCACCCCGCACAACATCCGCAACCTGCGCGCGATCGAGACCTCGATAAAGCTGCTGCGCAACCCGCTCACCCCCGCGGGCGCGGCGAGGGTCCTGGCCAGGAACACGCCCGCGATCCTGTGGGTCGCCGGGAACGTGCACGGCGGCGAGGAGAGCGGCACCGACGCCGCCCTGAAGACCCTGCACGACCTGGCCGGACGGGACGACTGCGCGGCCAGGCGCATCCTGGACAACGCCGTCGTGGTGATCCTGCCGACCCAGAACCCCGACGGCCGCGAGGCCGACACCCGGCGGAACGCCTACTCCTTCGACATGAACCGCGACTGGTTCGCGCGGACCCAGCCGGAGACCGACGGCAAGATCGAGCTGATGCGGAAGTACCCCCCGCAGCTCTTCATCGACGCCCACGAGATGGGCGGCACCGAGTACTTCTTCCCGCCGAACGCCGACCCGTTCTACCACGACATCGCCGAGCCGACGATCGACTGGATCAACAACACCTACGGCGCCGCGATGATCGGCGAGTTCACCAGGCGCGGCATCCCGTTCTTCAACCGCGACGTCTACGACATGTTCTACATGGGCTACGGCGACACGGTCCCGACCACCGGCTTCAACGCCGCGGGCATGACGTTCGAGAAGGGCAACGCCTCCCCGATCGCCGCCCGTACCTTCGAGCAGTGGCTCACCCAGTGGGTCTCGCTCTCGGCCGCGGCGGCGAAGAAGACCGAGATCCTCACCACCTGGCACGGCATGTACGCCGAGGCGTTCAAGCAGGGCCTCGAAGGAAGACTGGAGCCGAACCAGGTCTACAACCCGGGCAACGAGGTCATCACCCAGGTGCCCGACCGGAAGGTGCGCCACTACTTCCTGCGCGCGGACGACCCTGCCAAGAAGGCCGAGACCGACCTCGTCGTACGGCGTCTCCAGCGGATGGACGTCCAGGTGTTCAGGCTGGCCAGGCCGCTGACGGTCGGTGACTTCAAGCCCTACGGCAGGGCCGAGGCCAGGACCACGCTGCCCAGGGGCACCTACTGGATCCCGATGGCCCAGGGCCAGAAGCACTGGATCCAGGCCATGCTGAACGAGGACACCTACACGCCGTTCCCCTACTTCTACGACGTGACCGCGTGGAGCCTGCCGCTGCTCGGCAACGTCTCCGGCGGCTCCTCCGGCCGGGCCCTGCTCCCCCTCGCCACGCCGGTGCGGGCGGTGGACGCCCCCTCGGCGCGGGTCACCACCTCCCGCGCGATCGGCGTCCTGCAGCTGTCCGGCGGCACCGCGCAGAACGCCGCCGAGTCCTCCGGCTGGCTCCGCCACCGCCTGGACCGCGACTGGAAGCTGCCCTACCGGGTGCTCACCCCGGCCGACGTGGCCGCGGGCGGCCTGGCCGGGCTGGACGTGCTGCTCGTGCCGGACGGCCCGGCGAACGCCGCGAGCACCACCCTCGGCGAGACCGGCCGCGCCGCGCTGCGCGACTGGGTCGGCGCCGGGGGGCGCTACGTCGGCTGGTCCGGCGGCACCCAGCTCGCCGTACTGGCCGGGATCTCCGGTGTGACGCTGGCCGAGCCGACCTCGGACGTCCCCGGCTCGCTGCTGCGCACCACCGTGGCCCAGGGGCCGCTGAGCCGTGGCGTCGGCCCGGACGTCATGCAGTTCTACGCCTACGACCTGATCATGCGGGCCGCGAACCCGGCACACGTGCTGACCTCCTACCCGGCCGCGGGCTCGCCCGAGTGGTTCCTGTCCGGCTTCGCGCTGGGCGCCGAGGAGCTCGCCGGGACGGCGGCGTCGGTCGCCGAACCGGTCGGCGCCGGTCACGCGGTGCTGTTCGCCGCCGAGCCGAACTTCCGGGCCTTCACCGACGGCACGGCGAAGATCGTCGCCAACGCGATCACCGCCGACCTGCCGTCGGCCTCGGCCCGGTCGTCGCGGGCCCCGGCACCCGACGCCTCCAAGGCGGCGGCGGCCGTCCCGGACCGCGAGTCGCCGATCCGCGTCACCGTCGCGGCGTCCGGCCGTGACCGGGTCGCCTCGGTGCTGAAGGGCTTCGGCGCCGTCTGGACCGAGCAGGCCGCCACCGGCGGCGCGGTCCGGTTCACGGTCGCCAACCCCGGCGGCCTGGACGCGCACGAGCACGCCTGGGCCGGGAAGCTCCCCGGCGCGCTGCGCGCCGCGGGGGTCTCGCCGCTCGCGGTGGTGCTGCCGAACTGACCGGGGGCGGCGCGCGTCCCGTTCCCCCACGGGCCGCGCGCCGCGCCCGGCACGTCCTCACACGATCCGGACGACGTGTTTCCCGCGGACGCCACCGGCCTCCAGCGCGCGGTGCGCCCCGGCGATGCCGGCGAGCGGGTGCACGGTGTCCACCACCGGCCGCAGCGCCCCGCTCTCCACGTATCCCGTCAGGTCGGCGAAGAGCCGGTGGGTGGGGTTGCCACTGAAGAACCGCACCCTGCGGGAACCGAACACGACGGAGGCGATGACGTACGACAGGGACGAGACGATGTTCCGGGTGTCGAAAGTGATCGCCACCATGCGTCCCCCCGGTGCCAGGAGACGCCGGTAGGCACCGAGGTCGGTGCCCGCGCTGTCGAAGATCACGTCGAACGGCCCCAGGTCGGCCGGGCCGGTGGTCGCGTAGTCGAGGGCCTCGTCGGCACCGAGATCCCGTACCAGGTCGAGGTTCCGCGCGCCGGCGAGCCCGGTGACGCGCGCGCCGTAGGCCCGGCCGAGCTGGACGGCGACGCTGCCGATCCCGCCGGCGGCACCGCGCACCAGCAGCCGCTCCCCCTCCCTGAGGCGGGCCCTGTCCCTCAGCGCGGTGATCGCCGTCGTGCCCGCGGGCAGCGCCGCGGCCTGGACCAGATCGAGCCCGGCCGGCGCGTGGGCCAGCTGCCGGGGACGGACGACCACGAACTCGGCGCTGCTCCCGAAGACCCCGCGCGGCAACGCCCCCCCACACCCGGTCGCCCACGGCGAGACCGGACATGGCCGACCCCAGGGCCGCGACCTCACCGGCGAAGTCGATCCCGGTGCGCTTCGGGAAGCCCCGTCCCGGCGGCAGTCCCGTCACGGGCCGTATCTTCCCCGCCCTCCCCATGAGCTCGCCCCCGTTCACGGTGGAGGCGTGGACGCGCACCAGCACCTCCCCCGGCCCGGCGACCGGTGTGGGCACGGTGCCCTCGTACAGCACCTCCGGGGGCCCGTACCTGTCGTACAGGGCCGCGCGCATCTCGCTCGCCGTCGTCATCCGAGTCGCCGTCCGATCCGCCGGTGTCCACCGGCATTCTCCGGACCCGCCGCTCCGCACCCCGCGCGGCCGAACGGATCCACCCTCGTCACCTGGGGAAGAACTCCCGGTGCGGTCAGGCTATGGTCCAAACGGACGGGGTAGCCCACTTAGCGATGATGTGAGACACATGCCTTCTCGTTCCTCTCGGATACCGCGCGCCTCAGGCACCGTGCCCGCCCAGGCGGGTGGCCTGCGGGCGGACGCGCGCCACAACCGCGACCGCATCGTCGCGGCCGCCGGTGAGGCCTTCGCCACGCGCGGGCTCGACGTGCCGATGACCGCGATCGCCCGCCGGGCCGGCGTCGGGACGGCCACGCTCTACCGGCACTTCCCCACCCGGGAGTCGCTGGTCACGGAGGTCTTCGCCGACCGGTTCACCGCGTGCGCGTCGGTCGTCGACGACGCCCTCGCCGACCCCGATCCGTGGCGCGGATTCCGTACGGTCATCGAGAGGGTGTGCGCCATGCAGGCCGTCGACCGGGGGTTCACCGCGGCGTTCCTGCGGGCGTTCCCCGGAGCGGCCGACTTCGGGCGGGAGCGCGCCCGCGCCGAACACGGGTTCGCCGAGCTGACCCGGCGGGCCAAGGAGTCCGGTCACCTGCGCGCCGACTTCGACCACACGGACCTCACGCTGCTGCTCATGGCCAACAACGGGATCACCGCCGACTCCGCCGAGGCGGCGTCGGCGGCGTCCCGGCGGCTGGTGGCCTACCTGCTCCACTCCTTCCGCGCCGACCGCGCCGACCCGGCCGTCCCGTTGCCGCCGCCGTCACCGCTCGGCCTGGAGCACGTGCACGGCCTGGCGGGGTGACGCGGGCCGCGGGCGGTCAGAGCGCCTCGGCCAGAGCGCGGGCCAGGTTGCCGGGGGCGTCGGGCGCGTACCGCAGGAACAGGTAGGGCTCGGTCAGCTCCAGCTCGATCAGGGCCGGGGCGCCGTCGGCCAGGCGGACCAGGTCGACCCGGGCGTACAGCAGGGCCGGGTATCCGGCGAGCACCCGCTCGGCCAGCGCGACCTGGTCCGGCTCGGGGTCGCGGAACCGGCCGTGGTCGTCGGTCCCCTGTCCCGGCTTGCTGGCCTCGCCTCCCAGCATCGGGTTGCGCCGGACGGCGTGGCTGAACCGGCCGCCGAAGTAGAGCAGCGAGGTCTCCCCCTCGGTCTCCACCATGTCCAGGTACGGCTGGATCATCGCGGTCCGCCCCGCGCCGGTCAGCCGGGCGATGTGCGCCTCGGCCTCCGCGCGGTCACCGGTCCTGATGGTGTCGCGGGCCCCCACCGAGATCGACGGCTTGACCACGTACTCGTCGAAGTCCGGGAAGTCCACGGCCTCGCCCGGCACGCCCCAGTAGGTGGGGATGATCGGCGCGTCCAGCTCCCGCAGGTAGGTCTTGTCGGTGTTGCGCTCCAGCACGCCGGCCGGGTTGAGCAACCGGGTGACCGACTCGACGCGCCGGGCCCAGGCGAGGAACTCCGCCCTCCGGTCCACGTAGTCCCAGGGGGTACGGACCACGACGGCGTCGAACGCGGCCCAGTCGACCCCGGGGTCGTCCCATCGCTCCACCCGTCCGGTGATCCCTACCTCGGCCCAGGCGGCGACGGCGATCTCCTGCTCGTCGTCCACCTTCTCGGGGTCGGCCCAGGTCACGTACACCGCGGAAGCTCCCACCGGAACATCTCCCTCTGTCAGCACCAAAGTAATAGGAGACACCTTACTTAGGGCTGTTCCCCGGCGACCGCCCGCCCCCCGGGAGCCGGGACAAAGGGACGGCGCGGTGGTGCCGGGTGGCCTACCCTTGCGGGTAGAAGAGGAAGAGCGTGCACCCCGTCGTCGTCTGCGGGACGTGCGAGGAGCCCGCGGGGGCGTGGATGAAGGAGCCGGCCGGATGGTCCCGGTCGCCGTCGTTGAAGACGCCGGAGACCACGAAGACCTCCTCGGGCCCCGGTTCGTGGACGTCGACCCCCTGCCAGCACGTGTTCGCGTCCATCTCCAGCACGGCGGCCTTCGCGCCGTCGTCGCCCGTCCACAGCGGCCGCGCCCGGATGCCGGGAAAGAGCTCACGAACCGGGGCGTCCTGGAGAGCGGCCCACACATAGCCGGACGTGCCGTGTCCCGCCGTCTTCGGTCCTGTCGTCTTCCGTTCTGTCGTCATGGCACCAGCCTGTCGGCCGTCCGCCGTCCCGCCGAGTGTCAAAAATGACATCATGCGGTACTTTCCCGCCATGCATCGCGTGGCGGCGCTCGTCCGCCCACCACAGTCGACCTTCGAACTCGCCTGTGCGGCCCAGGTCTTCGGGATCGAGCGGGCGGGACTGCCGACGCGGTACGCCTTCGGCGTGTGCGCCGAGCACCCCGGCCCGGTCGCGACGCTCGCCGGGTACGACATGCTCGTGACCGGCGGGCTGGAGGCGCTCGACCGGGCCGACACCGTGATCGTCCCCGGCTGGCTGCCCGCCCGGGAGCCGCCCTCCCCCGTGGTCGTCCGGGCCCTGCACCGCGCGCACTCCCGTGGAGCGCGCCTGGTCAGCATCTGCTCGGGCGCCTTCGCGCTGGCGCACGCCGGCCTGCTGGACGGGCGGGAGGCGACCACCCACTGGGGGCTGGCCGGCGAGCTCGCCGCGCGCTTCCCGCGCGTCCGGGTCGACCCCGACGTGCTGTACGTGGACCACGGTGACGTGGCCACCAGCGCCGGCGCCGGGGCGGGCATCGACCTGTGCATGCACCTGGTCCGAGGCGACCAGGGCGCCCGCTACGCCGCGCACATCGCGCGGACCATGGTCATGCCGCCCCACCGCGAGGGCGGGCAGCTGCAGTACTCGGCACCGCCGCACCCCGCGCAGATCGACGGCACGCTCGCGCCGTTGCTGGAGTGGGTCACCGCCAGGCTCGGCGAGCCGCTGAGCACCGAGAGCATGGCCGCGCAGGCGGGCGTCTCGGCGCGTACCCTCACCCGGCGGTTCGCCGGACAGCTCGGCACCAGCCCGGGACGGTGGCTGCTCGCCCAGCGGATCGCCACGGCCCGGGACCTGCTGGAGTCCTCGGACCTCCCCCTGGACGCCGTCGCCCGCCGCGTCGGCCTGTCCTCGGCCACCAACCTCCGCAGGCGCTTCCTCACCGCCCTGGGCACGACGCCCGGCGCCTACCGCAGGTCGTTCCGGGCCCGGCCGCGCTGACGGCCCGCGTACGCGAAGGCCGGGCACGCGGGGCGACCCGTCGTCGCGTACGGACCCCGCCTCCGGCTCCGCCGCGGATCTCCTCGCCGACCTCCAGGGCCGGGCGCCCGAGCGCCCGTCATCCTCGCGGCCGGTGCGGGGGGCGAGCCCCCGGCCCGTCAGTTCACGGTCAGGCCGCGCAGGGCGAGGATGGCGGCGGCCTGGACGGGGCTGACGACCGCTCCGCGCAGCGACCGGAGCCGGGTGTCGTCGACCTCGCCCAGGTCGGCGCCGCGCAGGTCGGCACCGGCGAAGACCGTCTCGACGGTACGGGCGCCGATCAGGCGGCAGTCCTCGAATGTGGCCTTGGTGAAGTCGCAGCCCGACAGGTTGGCGTCGTCCAGGCGGACGCCCCGCAGGTGCAGGCCCCGGAACGAGCAGCCCACCAGCTCGGCCAGCGTCAGGTTGCAGCCGTCGAACCGGTAACCGGTGCCCCGGCAGGTGGAGAGCACGGCACCGATCATGCGGCAGCCGGTGAAGGAGGCGTCGGTGAGCAGGGCCGACTCGAAGACCGCGCCCGACAGGTCGACGTCGCCGAAGACCGCGTCGACGAGGTCGGCACCGCCGAACCGCAGGCCGGCTCCCCCGCCACCGGAGAAACGGGCCCCGTCCAGATCGGCCCGGCGGAAGTCGGCGCCCTCCAGCACGCACCCCTCGAAGGCGGCCTCCACCAGCGACGCCCCGGCGAGGTCGGCACCGGTGA
Organism: Streptosporangium longisporum; assembly: GCF_039534895.1. Lineage (NCBI taxonomy): Bacteria > Bacillati > Actinomycetota > Actinomycetes > Streptosporangiales > Streptosporangiaceae > Streptosporangium > Streptosporangium longisporum. The sequence continues at coordinate 271,957 of NZ_BAAAWD010000022.1, forward strand.
GGTCGCACTCCGTGAAGACGTAGGGACCGTCCTCGGCCAGGTGCCCGCCGAGTGAGAGCCCCGCCAGATCGGCCCCTTCGATCTCTCGCTGGTCCGCCAGCAACCTCGCCGCATCCATGCGGCGATTCAAGCAGCCCGCCCCGACAGAATCACCGGCCCCGAGGTCAGACGGCGACCGGCTCCCCGGCCAGGAGCTCGGCGGCGGCCTGGCCGCAGACGCGGGCGGCTCCGTGGGTGGCGATGTGGACCGCGCCGAGGTCGGAGCGGCCGGGCAGGCCCATCTCCACCACGACGGCGTCGGCGCGGGCGGCCAGGAGGTGGCGGAGCGCGTCGGTCTGCCAGGCGTGGCGGTGGGCGTCACGGACCACGACGACCAGCGGACGCCCGGTCGCGGCGACGAGCGCGGCCTCGATCGCCCCGCCGGTGGCGGTGGCGGCCTCCAGCCGGGTGACCGTGGTCCCGGCCAGCAGCTTGCCGAGCGGCTCGCCGACCCCCCAGGGGGTGTCCTTCTCGATGGCGAGGTTCATCTCGGGGGCCAGCTCGACGACGTGCGGCGGGGAGGCGAGCGGGAGCGCCGCGGCCGCGGAACGGCGGGTCACCCGCAGGGCCCGTCGTGCGGCGGCCAGGCCGATCGGCGGTCCGGAAGCGGTGCGCGCGCCCTCCGCGGGGTTCGCGGAGATCCGGCGCGCCGCGGAGGTGGTCCAGAGGGCGAGCTCGCAGACCCTGCGGGCCGCGTCGGCCAGCCGCTCCTCGTCGAGCCGGCCCTCGATCACGGCGTCCACGATGGCGTCGCGGACCGCGATCGCGGTCTCCTCGTCGGCGTGCTCGCCGCCCACGCAGATCGCGTCGGCGCCCGCGGCGACGGCGAGGACCGAGGCGCCACCGATCCCGTACGAGCGGGAGACCGCGGCCATCTCGATGCCGTCGGTGACGACGACGCCGTCGAAGCCCAGCTCGTCCCTGAGCAGGCCGTGCAGGATCGGCCGGCTGAGCGTGGCGGGCATCGCGGGGTCCAGGGCGCCGACCAGGAGGTGGCCGGTCATGATCGTGCGTACCCCCTGGGCGACGGCCGCCCGGAAGGGGCGCAGCGCCACGTCGCGCAGCTCCTCGGCGGTGGCGGTGACGAGCGGCACGCCGTGGTGGGAGTCGACCGAGGTGTCGCCGTGGCCGGGGAAGTGCTTGGCGCACGCGGCCACCCCCGCCGACTGCATGCCCCGGATCCAGGCGGCGGTGTGCCGGGCCACCAGGTCGGGGTCGGCGCCGAAGGAACGCAGCCCGATGACCGGGTTGTCGGGGTTGGAGTTCACGTCCGCCGAGGGGGCGAAGTTGAGGTTGACCCCCGCCGCGGCCAGGTCGCGGCCCAGGTCGGCGGCGATCTCCTCGGTGAGGGCGGGGTCGTCGGCCACGCCGAGGGCGAAGTTGCCCGGCCGGGTGCTGCCGTCCACGGCCTCCAGGCGGGTGACCTCGCCGGACTCCTCGTCGATGCCGACGAGGAGCTGGGGGTTCTCCTCGCGGAGCGCGGCGGTGAGATCGGCGACCTGCGCGGGGGTGGCGATGTTCCGGGAGAAGAGCACCACGCCGGTCAGCCCCTCACCGAGCCGGCGACGGAGCCAGTCGGGCGGCGTCCTGCCCTCGAAGCCGGGAAAGACGACCGTCTCCGCCAGACGGAGCAGCTCTGGGCCGCGCTTCATTCACCCTCCTCGCCTGACGACCGGCCGGTGTTCCCTGCCGAGGACGCGTCAGACACCACGTTGCCCGACCCGCCGGGAAAGCGCTCCCACGGCGGCTTGGGCGCAAATCTAATAGGAAAGTTTCCTAATTGCTAGGGGGTTGACCATGGGTCTTCGATGTGGGAACGGCACCGGACGCCCAGGGTCGTGAACCTGGGCTCGCCCGCGTCGCCGTCCGGGCCGCCTCACCGTGAATCCACGGGCGAGCGGGGAACCACGGCCGTCGCCCTGCCCCTGCGTCGTTCGCCCGGCAGCCGTTGCAGCAAACGCTTGGCCGCACAAGGGAACCGGGATGAGCTGGCGCGTTCAGGTGAACAAGCGATTGCGCAAGGGCTCATAATGGGGGGCGTGAACACGCGAAAGAACGCCGGCGGCGCGACCACGACCCCGGTCAAGCGCCCGGGCGCGACCAAGCGGACGGCCGCATCCGGCCCCGCGTCCGAGCGGCGCGACCACCTCGTCAAGCTCGCCGCCGAGCTCTTCGCCCGCAAGGGCTTCCAGGCGACCAGCGTCCGGGAGATCGCCAAGGAGGCCGGCATCCTGTCCGGCAGCCTCTACCACCACTTCGACTCCAAGGAGACGATCGTCGACGAGGTGCTGACCACCTTCCTCGACGACCTGGTGGGCCGCTACCGTGCCGCCCTGGAGGCCGGCGGAGATTCCCGCACGATCCTCTCAGAGATGGTGCGCATCGGATTCAGCACCCTGGAGCCGCACCGCGCCGCGATCACCGTCATGCAGAACGACTGGAACTACCTGCGCTCCCTGCCCGGCGACCGCTTCGACTACCTGGTCAGGGCCGAGGACGAGGTCGAGCGGATGTGGGTGGAGCAGATCAAGCTCGGCCAGGCCTCCGGGCTGTTCCGCGCCGACGTCGACCCCAAGCTCACCTACCGTATGATCCGCGACACCATCTGGGTCGCGGTGCGCTGGTTCCGTCCCGGAGGCCGCCTCAACACCACGAGCCTGGCCGAGCACTACATCACCGTCCTGTTCGACGGCCTGGGGACCGGCGAGCGGAGCAGCCAGAAGGTGTGACCGCGTCGGCGAACCCGGCGCGGCGACCCGTACGGCCTGTGAGAATCAAGCGTCCGCGAAGTGAACGGAAGTGGTGTGCGAGCGTGGAGATTCTGCAGAAAGCCGTGCGCATGGCGCTCACCGACGTGGCCGACCCCGCCAAGGCCCCGATCATGCAGGCCTACATGAAGTCGGCGATGCCCTTCCTCGGTGTGCAGGCCGCTCCCCGCCGCGCCGCGCTGCGGCGGGTCTTCGCCGAGTATCCGGTCGAGGTGTCGTACGCCTGGCAGGAGGCGACGCTGGCGCTGTGGCGGGGGGCCGAGTACCGCGAGGAGCGCTACGCGGCGATCGAGCTGACCGGCTTCCGCCTCTACCGGGCCTTCCAGACCACGGACACGCTGCCGATGTACGAGGAGATGATCGTCAGCGGGGCGTGGTGGGACTACGTCGACGACCTCGCCGTCCACCGGATCGGCGGGCTGCTCGCCGCCTACCCCGACGTCATGCGCCCGCTGATGCTCCGCTGGGCCCGCGGCACCGACCTGTGGAAGCGCCGCACCGCGATCCTCTGCCAGAACCGCTTCAAGGCCGCCACCGACACCGGCCTGCTGTACGCCTGCATCGAGCCGAGCCTGTCGGACAACGACTTCTTCGCGCGCAAGGCGATCGGCTGGGCCCTGCGCGAGTACGCCAAGACCAACCCCGGCGAGGTCGTCCGGTACGTCGACCACACCGGTATCAGCGGGCTGAGCCGCCGCGAGGCCCTCAAGAACCTCCAGGCCCGCTGAGCGCCGACTCCCCGGGGACAGGCCGCCTGATTTGACCTCGACTTAACTTGAGGGTTCAGGCTGTGCGCACGAGATCGACCACGAGGGAAAGGCTGGTCATGATGCGCGCGATTCAGGTACGGGAGTTCGGCGGTCCCGAGGTACTGGTGCCCGAGGAGGTCCCCGAGCCGGTCGCCGGCCCGGGACAGGTCGTGGTGGCGCTGGAGGTCGCCGACGTCATCTACCTCGACACGCTGCTGCGCGGAGGCTGGGGACAGGACTTCTTCCCCCGGACGCTCCCGTACGTTCCCGGTCACGGTGGTGCCGGACGGGTGCTCTCCGTCGGCGAGGGCGTGGATCCCGGCTGGGCCGGGCGGCGCGTGGTCGCCAGTGCCTCCACCGGTTACGCCGAGCGGATCGTCGCCGATGTCGAGGAGGTCATGGAGGTGCCCGGCGCCCTGGGGTCCGCCGAGGCGGCGGCCGTGCTGCACGACGGCGTCACCGCGCTGAACCTCGCCCGCAGGGCGGAGATCGGGAAGGACGAGTGGGTGCTGGTGGCCTCCGCCGCGGGCGGTGCCGGGTCGCTGCTGGTGCAGCTGGCGCGCGACGCCGGCGCCCGGGTCGTCGCGGCGGCCCGGGGCGAGCGCAAGCTGGCGCTGGCCCGCGAGCTGGGGGCGGAGGCCGCCGTCGACTACTCGCTCGCGGGCTGGGGGGACCGGGTGCGCGAGGTGACCGGCGGTGCCGGGGTCGACCTCGCCTTCGACGGTGCGGGCGGTGAGCTCGGCAGGGCGACGTTCGAGACGGTGGCCGACGGCGGCCGGTTCCTCACCTACGGCACCGCCGAGGGCGGGTTGCTCGAGATCGACCCGTGGCTGGCCGAGGAGCGACGGGTCCGGGCGACCAACATCCTGATGGCCGGGCCGCCCGACCCGCTCCTGGTGCGGGAACTGCTCGCGGAGGCGCTCACGCTGGCCGCCGAGGGAAGGATCCGGCCGCACATCGGCGCGACCTTCCCGCTGGAGCGGGCGAGGGACGCGCACGTCTCCCTCGCCGAACGTCGCACGGTCGGCAAGTCGCTGCTGCTCGTCTGAGAACCCGGGCACGCGGGGTCGCGAGGGTCACGGGGTCACGGGGGTCACGGGGTTATCGTGCGGGCGTGCGCGGCGAAGAAGCCGGGGTCGCTGTGCACGGGTACGACGCACAGGAGGTGCCCGCCGGGCGCCCGCAGGATGCGGCACTCCAGCCAGCGGTCGACCTCGGTCGCCCCGAGGGCCAGCAGGCGTTCGGTCTCGGCGTCCACGTCGTCGGTCTCGATGTCGAGGTGGTAGCGGGCCGTGTCGTCGACCGCCTGCACCGCCACGGTCAGGCCGGGGACCGCCTCCGGCAGGTCGGTGAACTGCGGCTCGTCCGGCACCGGCCGGGGCGTGCTCCCGAGCACGGCGGCCCAGAACCCGGCGGCCCGGGACGCCTCCTGTCGGGGGGCGTCGATGATGACGGCGTACAGGCGGGTGCGGTGCATGCGCCACACGATAGCGACGGCCCGGACCGGCCCGCGACGGCCCGCGACGCAGGTACGCGGGCCGTCGTCCCGGCCCCCTGGCCGGGACGCGTCACTTGAGCGCGCCCGCGGTGAGGCCCTTCTGGATCTGGCTCTGGAAGAGGGTGTACACGATCAGCATCGGCAGGATGGCCATGCTCAGCGCGGCGAACAGGGCCGCCCAGTCGGCGTCGTAGCCGGCGGCCGTGGAGATGTCGGCGATGCCCTGGGTGAGCACCCATTTCTCCCGGTCGGAGGTGAGCAGCACCAGGGGGAGCTGGTACTGGTTCCACTGGCCGAGCACGTTGAAGATGGTCACGCTGACGATGCCCGGCTTGGCCATCGGCAGCATGACCTGGAAGAACACCCGGGCGTGCGAGGCCCCGTCCACGAAGGCCGCCTCGGCCACCGCGCCGGGCAGCGTCCTGAAGAACGCGGCCAGGAAGAACACCGTGAAGGGCAGCGAGTAGGCGATGTAGACCAGCACCAGCCCGCCGTGCGTGTTCAGCCCGATGTACGGGCCGATGACCGGGACCGCCCCCATGTTCTGCACCACGAAGAACAGCGGGGTCAGCGCCAGGTAGACCGGGAAGGCCAGCCCGGAGACGAACAGCAGGTAGACGGCCCGGTTGCCGCGGAAGCGGTAGCGGGCCAGCACGTACGCGGCCATGGAACCGAGCAGCATCGTGCCGAGCGTGCCGAAGGCCACCACCACGACGCTGTTGATCATGTACTGGCCGATGTGCGCCTGTTCCCAGGCGCGGGCCCAGTTGTCCAGGCGGAGCGTGGCCGGCAGCGACCAGGCGTCCCCGAAGATCTCGTCCTCGCTCTTCACCGACGCCAGGAACGTCCACACGATGGGCACCACGACCAGGACGGTCCACGCCAGGAGCGCGACGTGCGTCAGCGCCGACAGCGGGCCCAGGCGCCTGCGGCGTTCCTCGCGGGCGTACGCCCGGCTGCGGGGGATCACGGCGTCCGCCATCAGAACTCGATCCGCTCACGTCGCGACAGGCGCAGGGCCAGGATCGCGAACCCGATGGTGAAGAAGAACAGCACCACGCCCATCGCCGAGGCGTAGCCGAACTTGAAGTACTGGAAGGCGGTGCGGTAGATCTCGGCGGCCATCACGGTGGTGGAGTGGTCGGGCCCGCCGTGCTCGGCCGTCATCACCCACACGACGGCGAAGACGTCGAGGGCGGCGATGCCGAGGTAGACCCAGCCGACCTGGACGGTGTCCCACAGCAGCGGCAGCGTGACCCGCAGGAACAGCGGCGCTCCCTGGGCGCCGTCGATCGCCGCCGCCTCGAACAGCTCGCGCGGGATGGAGGCGATGCCCGCGGAGAACAGCACGACGTAGAAGCCGACCGCCTGCCAGACCAGCACGGCGAGGATCGACCAGAACGCCACGTCGGTGCTGGACAGGAAGCCGATCGGTTCGAGTCCGAGTGCGATGAGCGGCGCGTTGAGCATGCCGCTGCGGTCGGGCCGGAAGACCTGCTGGAACAGCACGGCGACCACGGCGACGGCCAGCACCTGGGGGAAGAAGAACACCACCCGGTAGAACCTCGACCCCCGCACGCCCGCGGTGCCGCCCCGACCGCCCGCGTTCAGCAGGAACGCGAAGAACAGGGCGATCCCGAGCGTGAGGACCGGCAGCAGGACCAGCAGGAGCAGGTTGTGGCCGACCGCCGTCCAGAACACGTCGTCGTCCAGCAGCCGCCGGAAGTTCTCCGCTCCCACGAACCGCGGGGTCGCGTTCACCCCGCGCCAGTCGGTGAACGCGATGGAGAAGGCCTGCGCGTAGGGCGCGATCACGTAGATCAGGTAGAGCGCCACCGGGGCCGCGAGGAAACCGGCGACGAACCGTGTCCTGCCGTGGTTCATGACCGGCCCCGCCGTCCCCCGGCCGCCGCGCCGCCCCGCGCGGCCGTCACCGCCGCCGTCGCCGTCACCGTCGTCGTCGCCGTCGCCGTCGTGCCGTGGTTCACGACCGGCCCCGTACGGGGCCGGTGTGCCACCGGGTGCCCGCCGTCACCGGCGGAACTTCTTCACCGAGGAGTCCGCCTTGACCGCGTCCGCCTTCCGCTGCGCGCGGTCCGCCCACTCGGTGACGGACAGCTTGCCGGACATGAGCTGCCCGGAGGCCGCGGCCACCTCGTCGTGCAGCTCGGCGTACCACTTGCGGAACAGGAACCAGACGGCGTTGTCGCCCGCGGCGGCCAGCGCGGTCGAGGCGCTCTTCAGGCCCGGCTTGAGCGTGCGGCCCTGGTCGGCCCCCTTGACGACGGTGAGCGTGGAGACCATCTCCATGAACCCGCCCGCCCCCTCCTTGGAGAGCATGGCGCGCATGTACTCCAGGCCCGCGCGGGGGTTGGCCGACCTGGCCGGGACGATGTACTCCTCGCCCGGCTGGGCGTGCAGGGTGCCGTACGGCAGGGCGTCGGAGGAGCCGAAGTCGGGCAGCGGGAACATGGCGTAGTCGAAGCCGCCGGGGGTGGAGTCCTTCTGCTCGTTCTCCAGCCAGGAGCCGCAGGGCAGCATCGCGACCTGGCCCCTGTTCTGGGCGGTCTGGGTCTGCACGTGGTCGAGCCCGGCGGTGCCCTGGAGCAGGTACTTCGACCCGAGCTCGGCGAACGCCCCGGCGGCCTGCCTGACCGGCTCGGCCTTCCAGGCGCCCTCCTGGAGGTTGTCGATGTTCTTGAGCACGTCCTTGCCGCCGATCTTCGCGGCGAGCGTGAGGATGGCCTCGTAGATGTAGAACGGGTGCTTGCCCGCGTAGGTGAAGGGGGCCGTCCTGCCCGCCTTCCTGATGGTCTCGCACAGGGCCAGGAAGTCGTCCCAGGTCCTGGGGACCTGCCAGCCCTCGGCCTCGAAGAGCGTGCGCGAGTACCAGATGCCCCAGACGGTGTTGGCGTAGTTGAGGACGTACGGCCTGCCGTCGTAGCTGCCCAGCTCGATGGCGGCGGGGTCGATGGTGTCGCGCACCTTCACCGCGGGGTCGTCCCAGCTCGGCGCGTCGTACAGCGGCGTGAGGTCGGCGAGCTGGCCGTCCTGGACCAGGGCGCCGAAGTCCATGGCGCCCGCGCCGGAGTTGTTGACGACCTCCGGCGGGTTCCCCCCGGCGAAGCGCGGCTGGAGGGTCTTGGCGACCTCCTTGGTCGCGTTGTGCTTGATCTCCAGGTCGGGGTGTTTCGCCGTGAGGATCCGCTCGTGGACGTCGCGGGCGTAGGCGTCGCCGAACCCGCCGTCGAAGATCCAGATCTCCAGGGGCCTGTTCCCGGCGAAGCCGAGGGGGTTGGCCGCGCTGGTGGCCCCGGCGGCGGGGGTAGAGGACGCGGCGCCGTTCCCGGCCGGGGTGGCGCACGCGGACAGGGCCGGCAGGGCGAGACCGGCCAGGGCCGCGCCGCGCAGGAGCTCACGCCTGGACAACTGGGTCATCAGTTACCTCCTGGGAGTGGAAGGCGATGGTCAGGCACCTCGCCGGATCCGTCCGGCGTAGCGGTTCTCGAGGAGGCGGTTGTGCTCGTCGCCTCCGGTCACGTTGGCGGAGCGGTAGATCGGCGGGGTCCGGCCCGCCCGGGTCAGGCCCCGTACCACCTCGGCCACGACCATCTGGGCCAGCAGTGCCGAGGTGATCGTGGAGACCGCCCCGAACGTGCCGCCGCCCGGCAACGGCAGGACCGCGTCGCCGTACGGGGCGCGGTTGTCGAGCACGACGTCGGCGAGGTCGAGCAGTTTGCGGCCCGAGGGGTGGCGGGAGGTCATCGCGGTGCTGTGCCGCACCGAGGTCAGGGCGATCAGGCCGTGCCCCCGCTCCTTGACGATCGAGGCGAGCTCGACCACCGAGCCGTTCACCCCCGAGCTGGAGATCAGCACGAACACGTCCCGGGGGTGGACGGGCGCCAGGTCGTAGATCCTCCGGGCGACCGACGGGTCGCGCTCCAGCTCACCGGCCGGCCCGAGCAGGGTGGCGACCGGGGCCTCGCCGTACAGCACGACGTCGCGCAGGGCCAGGCGGTTGCTGGGCACCAGTCCGCCCGCGCGGCCGGCGATCTCCATGGCGATCGCCTCGGAGTGTCCCGAGCCGAACGCCTGGATCACGCCGTCGTCGAGCAGGCAGGCGACCATGAGCTCGGCCGCCCGTCCCACCGCGTCCGTCTGGGTCCGGGAGACCTCGTCGACGAGGGCCTTCACCCGGTCGACGTAGTCGGCGGCCCCGACGTCCCCCCGTGCCGTCGCGCACCCTGCCGTCGTGTCCCGTGCCGTCGCCCACGGCGCCGTCAGCCGTGCCGTCCGCCGTGCCGTCGCCCGCTGTGCCGTCCACGCTCAGTTCCTCTCGACGCGATGGCTCTCCAGAGCCCGGATCGTCCGCTCGAACGCCTCGTTGGTCTGCTCGTAGGTGCGCTGCGCGACCGCGACGTAGACCGCGTCGAGGACGAACAGCTGGGAGTGGACGGCGGCCAGGCCGCCCAGCCGGAAGGTGGTCTCGCGGCTGGCCGTGGTCAGCACCAGGTCGGCCAGCTCCGCCAGCGGGGAGCGGGCGAAGGAGGTGACCGCCACGGTCAGCGCTCCCCTGTCGCCCGCCTCGGCGAGGGACTCCAGCACCTCGCGCGTACGGCCCTGGTGGGAGATGCCGATCGCGACGTCGCCCTCGCCCAGCAGCGCGGCGTCGGCGAGCGCCTCGTGCGCGTCGGCGTGGCTCCAGCAGGGGATCCGGATCCGGCGCAGCCGCCCGCCCGCCATCCCGGCCACCGCGCCGCTGGTGGAGACGCCGAAGATGAGGACGCGGCGGGCCGCGACGACGGCCTCGGCGACCGTGGTGACGGTGCCCGCGTCGAGCTGCGCCGCGGTCTCCTGGATGAGCCGGGAGTCGGCGGCGGCCATCACCCCGATCGCCGCGTCGAGCGGGTCGGTGGGGCCGATCTCGTGGCCCACCCCCCATGTCCCAGTTGGCCTGCGCGGCCCGGCCGTCCTCGGTGGCCAGCGCGACCCGCAGCCCCGCGTACCCGGCGAAGCCGAACACCCGGCAGAAGCGGGTGACGGTGGCGGGCGAGCTGCCGCTCCGCTCGGCCAGCGTGATGATCGTGGAGCGGGCCGCCGCGGCCGGATCGGCCAGGATCGCCTCCCCCACCCGGCGCAACGCCTCGGGCAGCGCCGGGGTCTCGGTCCGGATGCGTCCGAGCGCACCTGCGGCCACAGGCATTCCTTTCACCACTGGTCAATTGGATGAAAATTATTCTCACATCGAGACCGCGTCAAGGCCGTCCGGGACACGAAAAGGGCCCGGCTCCCTTCCCTATCGCGGCCTCCGGCGGACGATCCGGGCTTCCGGAGAGAGGATCGACAACCTTTGCGGGGTCCTGGGCGTCGTTTTTTAACAGAGGTTCCAGACAAGGAGCCGCCTGACGGAGGCGAACCCACGATGACTCGACGTCCGGCCGACGCGCCGCACCAGGTTCCCGGCACGCACGTCCACGACGAGCTGGCCGCCCGCCGCGCCCGGCGCGCCGGGGAGCAGAGGCTGCGCGACGAACCGCACCTGCGGCTGCTGGAGCGTGAGCACGGTGTCCGCCTGACCGTCGAGGAGCTGCAGGCCGCCGACCGGCGGATGCGGCAGGTGCCGTCACCGCGCCGTAGGGGAGTCCGCGCCCCCCGGAGCCCAGGTCACGGGATTCCCGGTCGAGGGAGTCCAGGTCGCGGGAGTCCGAGCCGCGCCGGGAGGTCTCGCCGATCGCACGGCTCTCCCCGGCCGAGGAGCCCTCTGCTCCCGTGGAGCCCGCCAGGACCGAGCTGGACGAGGAGACGCTCTCCCTGCAGCTGCTCGTCTGGCGCCGCCTGGGCCCGAGGGGGTTCGCGGGCTTCATGCGGGACCTGGAGGAGATGGAGGCCGAGCTGTCCAAGGCCCGTGACGACGGCTGGGGCGAGCCCGGCTGAGCACCCCTTCCTCAGGCAAGCGACTGCTCGGTAAGCCGGGGGACGTCACTCCATTGGCTACCTGTACTATCCAACAAT